>NZ_CP199583.1:2005000-3808993 GCF_052567495.1 Sphingomonas sp. Tas61C01 | reverse complement strand
ATCCGGCAGTCCCGGCTTTCGCCGAAACGACGACCCGTCTAAACGGGCCATCCACGCTTAACGTAATCGACGGTGTCGATCCGCAAGCGCGATTGGGATTTCAAACCCACCGTGGATCGCTTCCGCGATAGCCTTCGAGAGGCGGTGGGCAACCAGCGAACAGTCGGCAGCGCCGCGTCCGTTGGTTCGCCCCATATGTTGGAAGAGCACCGGAGCGTCAACACCTTTTTTCACTTTTTTCGCCCGTCCGACTAGCGGCGGGCCGCGATCGAGAAAGCTTCGGATGCAGCCAGTTAGCCAGGAAACAATGCGGATCGGCCGCGTTGGTCTGGCACCTTCTTCCCCCGAAGGCGACGTAGAGGAATGACCGAATGGCTATCAAATTTGCCGGCACATTGAACGCGATCAACCGTGGTTTGGACGGCGCCAAGCCCGCCAAGGGCGCGGAGATGATCGAGGATTGGGAGGCGGCCCTGTCCGATCTGGACGTTACCGGTTCCAAGGGCATCCTTCGCGATCTCGCCTCGCTCCGCAAGCAGCTCGAGCGCGACGAACCCGATGCCGATCGCGTCCATGCCCTGCTCCACCGGCTCGGCGTTGCGACCACCAAGATCGCTGAGCGCGCCGACAAATCGCAGGACAAGCTGACGTCGCTCGGCGAAGCGCTGACCGAGGCCGGCGAGGATTCGCCGGACGAGGAAGAGGACAAGGAAGCCGCCGCCAACCCGAAGCGCGCGCGCAAGAAGTAACGTCCAGGAGGAGGAGGTCGCCCCGCGCCCTCCTCCCCTCCCCCAAGGCTACATCGGCGGCATCGCCGGATAAGCCAGGGGCGGCACCTCGGCGCCGGGCGAATCGATCGTGACCGCGTCGTACAGCGCGAGACCCACCGGACTGTAGGCGATGAGGCTCATCGCGATCTGCGCGCCGGCGATGGCGCCGATCCCCCACCACCAGCCCGGATGGACCTGTCCGATTGCGCGGTGATCGCGGATCGCACCGGCGATCGGGAACAGCATCACCGCGACGAACACCGCCCAGCTCGCATAGGGGATCAGCAGCGGCATCGGCAGCAATCGCCCGAACCCCGGTCCGATCAGCGCCGCCATCGCGCAGAACAGCAGCCGGCGGTGATATTGTGTCTGGCGACGCAATCTGATGCCGGCCGTGGTCAGCGCCGCGAAGGTGAGGATGTTGATCGGGTTCATCACCAGGAAATAGGCGGGCACGAACACGAACGGCACCGCCCCCCGGCGGACCATCGCGACGGTGACCCAGACCCCCATCACCACCATCGCCGGCGCCCAGATCGCGGCGAACCAGCCGAGCCGCCGATGGGTGGCGACCGAGCCGGTCGACGCCAGCGCCGTCTGCAGCACGTAGAACGCCGCCCAGCCGAAGAACAACACCGCATGGACATGGATGATCGGCGGTACGGCGAAGCTCGATCGACCCGCCACCAGCTGCATCGAAAAGCCGAGCACCAGCACCGCCATCATCAGCAGCGCGCCGATCAGGTAGAAGCGCGCATCCGGCAACACCCGCGGCCGTGCCTGCACCCTCGTCGCCATCACCCGCCCCCATTGCCGTCCGTCCGAGCGAAATCGGGTATCACCACGGCATTCGAGGCGATTGTACGGAAGCGACGCGAATCGCCCGTGACTCCGTCCGCGGTGCGACGGTAGACAGCGGCGACCTTGGAGAGGATCACCATGCGCGCTTCGTTCTTGCTCACCACCGCCCTCGCCTGCGCGCTTGCCGGGAGCGCGATCGCGGCGCCGGGCGATCCGCTGGCGTGGAAGAACCGCGCGCTGACCGCCGACGCGCGCGCCGATCTGCTGGTGAAGGCCATGACCGAGGATGAGAAGCTGGTGGTGATCACCGGGTTCTTCGGCACCCAGCAGGAATGGAACAAGTTCCGCTATCCCGAGGCGCGGCTGCAATCGGCGGGGTTCGTCCCGGGCGTGCCGCGGCTCGGCTTCACCCCGCAGTGGCAGAGCGATGCTGGCAGCGGCGTCGCCACCCAGGGTGAGGCGACACCGGCGCTGGAGCGCACCGTGCTGCCGTCGGGCATCCTCACCGCATCGAGCTGGGACCCGGGCGCAGCCTATGCGGGCGGCAAGATGGTCGGTGCCGAGGCGCGCGCATCGGGTTTCAACGTCCAGCTGGCGGGCGGCGTCGACCTCGATCGCGATCCCGGCAACGGCCGCAACTTCGAATATGCGGGCGAGGATCCGCTGCTCGCGGGGATGATGGTCGGCGCGTTCATGCGCGGCATCCAGTCGAACGGGATCGTCACCACGGTCAAGCACTACGCGCTCAACGACCAGGAGACCGGGCGAAGCACGATCAACGTCCTGATCGACGAGGGCGCGGCACGGACCTCGGACCTGCTCGCCTTTCAATTTGCGATCGAACAGGGCGATCCGGGGTCGGTCATGTGTTCGTACAACCTCGTCAACGGCAAGCATGCTTGCCAAAACGACTGGCTGCTCAACACCGTGCTGAAGCGCGACTGGGGCTATCGCGGTTATGTGATGTCGGATTGGGGCGCGGCGCACGACACCGTCGAGAATGCGCTCGGCGGGCTCGATCAGGAGACGGGCGTCTCGAATGCCGACAATTACGTGTGGCGCGACAAGCTGAAGGCGGCGATCGCGAAGGGCAGCGTTCCGATCGCGGTGATCGACGACAAGGTGCGGCGGATCGCGCGGGCGCTGATCGCCAGCGGCGCGATCGATCGCCCGGTCGCCCTCGGATCGATCGACTTCGCCGCACACGCGACCGTCGCACAGGCCGCGGCCGAGAACGGCATCGTGCTGCTGAAGAACGATGCCGATATCCTGCCGCTGGCGCGCACCGCCAAGCGGATCGCGGTGATCGGCGGCCATGCCGATGTCGGCGTGCTGACCGGAGGCGGTTCGGCGCAGGTCTATGCGCCCGGCGGCAATGCGGTTCGCGGCCTGGGCCCGAAGAACTGGCCGGGCCCGGTGGTCTACGCCAAATCGTCACCGCTCGAAGCGCTGCGCAAGGAGCGCCCCGACGCCGCCGTCGGCTACGAGGCCGGCACCGATCTAGCCGCTGCCGCCGCCGCGGCGAAAGCGGCCGAGGTGGCAATCGTGTTCGTGACGCAGTGGACCGCGGAGTCGCTCGATTTTCCGCTGACGCTACCCGACGACCAGGATGCGCTGATCGCGGCGGTCGCGGCGGCCAATCCCAACACGATCGTCGTGCTGGAGACCGGCGGCGCGGTAACCATGCCGTGGCTCGGCAAGGTCCGCGGCGTCGTCGAGGCCTGGTATCCCGGCAGCCGCGGCGGCCCCGCGATCGCGCGGGTGCTGACCGGCGCGGTCAACCCGTCCGGCCATCTGCCGATCACCTTCCCGCAATCGCCCGACCAGTTCCCGCGCGCCGAGATCCCCGGCAAGGGCCTGCCCGAGAAGCAGGTCTTCGACGTCCGCTACAGTGAGGGTGCGGCGGTCGGGTACAAATGGTTCGACCGCAACCGCACGCGCCCGCTTTTCCCGTTCGGGCACGGCCTCAGCTACGGCACCTCGGCGCTGGACGGATTGCAGGCCCGCGCGGTCGGCAGCGATCTGCATATCGGCTTCCGCGTGCGCAACACCGGCAAGGTCGCGGGCAAGTTCCTCGGCCAGGTCTATGTCTCGCCGGGCGCAGGAAACTGGGAAGCCCCCAAGCGGCTCGCAGGCTTCCGCAAGCTGGCCTTGTCGCCAGGCCAGGCCGAGACGGTGTCGATGGTCGTCGACCCCCGGCTGCTCGCGACCTGGGATCAGGGACGGCATCAATGGCACGTCGCGGCGGGCAGCTACACCGTGACGCTGGCGAGCTCCGCTGCGGATGAGGGGCGCAAGGTTAGCGTAAAGCTGCCCGAGCGCTGGCTACCCGTCGGGTCGCTCGCGCCGCAGCGGTGAGCGGCGAAACCTTGTGCCCCCGCGATCGCGCGGACCCAGTACTGGGCTCCCGCCTTCGCGGGAGCACAAGCGGCGGCGAGCGCGCTCGCACATGTCTGATGCTCGCTAGCGCCTAAACCACCACCTCGTCTCCGCTTTCCAGGTGCCGCAGGTCGCCGCCGCGCGTCTCGCGCCCGAACCAGGCGATCAGTCCCATCGCGAGCGCCACCGGCACCAGGATCAGCAGCGCGACCGCGCCCATCGCGGGCACCAGCGCCGTGATCGACAGAGCTTGCGCGGCGACCCCGCCGGCCTTGGTGCAGGCGGCGACCCAGCCGGTGGCGCGGCCGCGGACGCGCATCGGGAAGCTTTCCGCCGCGTAGGGGAGCAGCACCGACAGCACGCCGTTCGATCCGACGATCAGCAACGCGACCGGCAGCACGGGGCTGCCGGTGCCCGCCACCTCGAGCCGCAACACGAGCACGAGGCCCAGCATGGTGATGCCGAGCATCGTCACCAGCGACCATTTGCTGCTCCAGCGGCTATAGATCAGCGCGCAGAGAAACACCGTCGGGAACGCGATGAGCGCCGATTTCGCGAGCAGCGTGCTCGATAGCGCGATCGAATAGCCTTTCTCCTGGAGATCGCCCGGCAGCCACAGCAGCAGCCCGAAGTTGATCAGCCCCCATGCCAGTGCTGCGATCGACAGTGCGGTGAGCTTGCCCGCGAGATGCATGCCCTGCAGCGCGCCGCGCGACGTCGTCGCCCCGCGCGGGACCGCGGTTGCGCGGCGGGCGATCGCGCCGAAACGGCGCATCACCGCGGCGGCATCGTCGGTCCGCCCGCGGGCCAGCAGGAACTTGGCGGATTCGGGGATGAACGCGCCGAGGATCACCAGCAGCAATCCGGTCGGCAGGTTGAGCAGGAACAACACGCGCCAACTGTAGATCGGCTGCAATACCGCCGCCGCGGCGCTCGCCGCGAAATAACCGCCGACCCCGCCCAGGCCACCGACCAGGACGAGGCTCCAGCCCCGGTGCCGCGTCGGCATCATCTCGGCGAGCAGCGCATAGGTGACCGGCAGCATCCCCCCGGCCGCGGCGCCCATCATGAAGCACATCGCGACGTTCCACGCGAAGGACGGCATCGCGCCGCAGATCGCGGTACCGACGAAGAACACCGCCGACAGCAGGATCGTCGCCTTGCGGCCATAGATGTCGGCCAGCACGCCCCAGGCGACCGATCCGCACACCGTGCCGACCAGCGCGAAGAACGGCAGCAGCGCGCCGGTCGCTTTGCTCACGCCATATTCGCGGCTCAATTCGGGCACCGCGAAGCCGAGCGCCGCCGGCTTCATCACGTCGATCACCAGCGCCAGGACGAGCACCACCATCAGCCCCCAGTGCGCGGGGCCGAGCGCGGCGTCCTCGGGTGCGGCGACTACCAAGTCCACGCTCGCGGCGCGCTGCCCGGCGATGTCGGTCGGCAGCAGCCCCCATGCGGCGACGAACAGCCCGCCGACGATCAGCGCCATGCCGAGATACATGTCCGCCGCCATCGGCATGCCGGCGAGCCGATAGTGCATCCCGCGGCCCATCATGAACATCGGCAGGTGCATCAGCACCCCCGCCGTTACCCCCGCACAACCGAGCCCGAAGGCCCAGGCCGCCTGGCGACCCGAGAGCGTCTTTGCGAACTGCACCGATCTTCCCCTGCCCGCACCCGCCCCGGCGGGTACGCTGTATTCGGGATCAAGTTAGCGGGATCGGTCGCTGCCGGCCAGCGTCGGGGGCGACCAAGGCGGTCAGTTCGTACAGCACGAGGTCGGTGGTGGCCGAGGCGTTGCCGATCGTCACGGTCATCGGTCCGGTGCCCGCCGTCTTCGGCAGCGGCAGATCGACGAAGCGGAATGCCGCCTGCTTGGCATCGTCGCTTCTGACAGTGCCGATCGCGACGCCGTCGACGCTCACCGTCGCCGCCTGTCCGGCATCCTCGCCCCAATAGCCGAGCCGCAGCAGCATCGGCGACGCGCGGCGCGCCAGCCGCAGGGTCATGCTGCCGCCCTTGCGCAGCCGCCGCCCGCTGCGGCCGTTGAGTTGGACCCGCTCGCTGGCGGTGCTGGTGACGCCGTGGTCGACCTCCGGCTGCTGCTCGCCCAGGAAGACCACGTCGACCGTGCGTTCGGCCAGGTCGATGCGCGCGCGTTCGGCGGCCTGGTAGGCGGGGCCTTCCTGCCGCCATCTCTCCGGCGTGAAGGTCGGGAAATAGACCGCGGTGCGACGGTCGTATTGCGCGAAGAAGGGCGAGAGGGTCAGCGCCCCGCCCTGCAGCGAAGTGGCCTCGTAGCGGTGCAGCGCGCCCGCCGGCCGCGGCACGCCGCGCTTGCCGCTTCCTAGCACCGGCGCGGGCGATGCGAACGGCTTGTCGGCCGCGCCGAGATCGGCGGCGAGCACCAGCGGGCCGCTGAGGAACGCCACCATAGCCGGATCGTCGGGGGTGGGCTCGGCCCGCAGCGTCATCGGCAGCGTCAGTGTCACCACGTCGCCCGCAGCCCAGCGCCGCTGCAGGACCGCATAGCCGTCGCGTCGCTCGAACGCTGCCGCCCGGCCGTTCAGCGCAACGGCCGGCGCTGCGCACCAGCCCGGCAGGCGGATCGCCAGGCCGAAGCTGCCGCGCGGCGCCTTTGCGATCGTCAGCCGCACCGTCTCGTCCGCGGGATAGGCGGTGTCCATTTCGAGCCGCAGCCCGCGATCGGGCTCGTCGAGCGTCGAGGCGATGAACAGGTTCACGTAGAGGTCGCGATCGTCGCGCCAGTAGATCGAATCACTGTGCTTGGCGTGGCTCTCCATCCCCGATCCGACGCAGCACCAGAAGCTGTCGGCCAGAGTCGAATAGCTGCGCCGCGCGCCGGACGAGAGCGGCATGAAATAAACGAACCGCCCGGTGTCGGGCCGCTGGTGCGCGAGGATGTGGTTGAGCTGGGTACGTTCGTAGCCGTCGAACCAGGCCGCCTGCGGATCCCAGGCGTAGAGATGCCGCGTCAGCTTCAGCATGTTGTAGCTGTTGCACGCCTCGCACGTCGTCTCCGCGATGTGCGCGGCGATCTCGCCCGGCGCGCTGAAATGCTCGCGGTTGGAATTGCCGCCGATCACGTAGCTGTGGCGATCGGTGACGGTGCGGTGGAAGAATCTGGCGGTCGCGGCGTAGCCCGCCTCGCCGGTCAGTTCGTGAAGCCGCGCGAGCCCGATGACCTTCGGAATTTGGGTATTGGCGTGTTTGCCCGCCAGCTCGTCGCGCCCTTCCGCCAGCGGTTGCAGGATCGCGCGGTGGTACAGCCGGCGCGAGACGCGAAGCCAGCGCGGATCGCCGGTGATCGCGTGGAGCTCGGCGAAGCTCTCGTTGAGGCCGCCATGTTCCGACGCCAGCATCGCCTGAACCTGATCGTCGTCGAGCTTGTCGAAAGTGTCGGCAAGGTAGGTCGACAGCGCGACCGCGACGGTCAGCGCGTGCGGCGTTGCGGCGAGCTGGTGCGCCGCGATCAGCCCGGCATGAACCTTGTGCATCGTGTAGAGCGGCACCCAGCCATCATTGAGGCTAAACCCCGTGGCGCGCACGCTGCCACGGCGCAGTTCGTCGTACACCGTCTTGCCGTCAATGCGGTCGATCTGATCCCAGGTCGTCGTGCCACCGAGGTAGCCGTCCCCCCCGGCGACCTGCGCGCGTCGCAACTCGGCGACGGTGTAGGCCAACCGCCCGCGGATCAGCGGATCGCCGGTGTTCGCGACCAGCAGCGCGCAGGCGGTGAGGTAATGCCCCATGATGTGGCCCGAAATGCTCTGTGCTTCCCAGCCGCCATAGACCTCGCCCTTAGCGGGCAGGCCGGCGGCGCGGACGAAGCGGTTGAGCAGGCGATCGGGCTCGATCGACACGAGATAGGCGCGGTCGGCGCGCTGCGCGTCGGCGAACACCGACGGCTTCAGCCGGACACGATCCATCGCTACGGGCCTGATCCCGGCGTCCGGCTTTGCAGCCAAACCCGGCGTCGAGGCCAGCAACGCGGCGGCTCCCGAACCCGCCAGTAATCCGCGTCTGTCGATCTCCATATCGGATCCTTGCCGTTTCCCGCCCGAGCCGTACGCCAAAGTAAATGTACATCAACTCGTCTGTTGGAATCCACGCTAGTATCGCCTTGAAAACGAACGAAGCACCGATAGATTGTTGCCGAACTGGGGCACCTCCGAGGAATTGATGAGCGGCGATACCAACGATGCCTTCGGAGCATTGGTCCGGAAGCTGGACCATTTGGCGACACTCGACGATGCCGACAAACAGGCGATCGCGGCGCTACCCTTCAGGATCACGACGGCATGCGCGGGGGCGCATCTCGTGCGCGAAGGCGACCGGATCGTCGAATGCTGCCTGCTGCTGCGCGGCTTTGCATTCCGCTACAAGCTGTCCGCCAACGGCAATCGCCAAATCGTGTCGTTTCATCTGCCGGCGGACGTCCTCGATCTGCAGCACCTGCTGCTGCCGGTCGCAGATCACGGCGTCCAGACGCTCGGCGAGGCGAAGGTCGCCTGGATCCCGGTTGCTGCGCTCAAATCGCTGATCGAACAGCGCCCGGCGATCGGCGAGGCGATGTGGCGCGATACGCTGATCGACGCGTCTATCTTCCGCGAATGGGTGTTGAACGTCGGCCAGCGCGATGCCCGTGCGCGGATCGCGCACATGTTGTGCGAATTCGCGATCCGGCGGCAGGCGGCGGGGCTCGGCACGCCCGAGCGCTTCGAACTGCCGATGACGCAGGAACATATCGCCGACGCGACCGGGCTGACCGCGGTGCACGTCAACCGCATGCTGATGTCGCTCGCCAACGACGGCATCATCGAGCGCGAGAAACGCGAGATCAGGATAGCGGATTGGGACCGCATGCGCCGCGTGGCCGACTTCCAGACCGGTTATCTGCACATGGCCGCATAATGCCGGTGTCGTTCCAGGAGGTCAGCTTGGACACCGGCGACGATGACGACCGAGCGGTGCTGGTGATGCGCGATGGCCGCCTCGCCGCCGTGCTGACCCTGCTGAGCGACATGCACGAGGGGATGGCTGGCCAGTGGTTCGTCGAGGCGCTGTTCGCGCCAGCACCGGACACGCGGCGCCGCGTCTTCGCCGATCCCAATGCGTTCGTCGCCTGGCTCGATGGCCTGACCGACTAACGGATCAGCCCAGGTCGCAGCGCTGAAACGCGTGAAGCACGGCGCTGCGATCGAACGGCTTGCTCAACACCGGCTGCACCGGCTCGTTCGGGTGGCAGGCCGACGGCGTTCCCGTGATGTACACTACCGGGATCGCTCCGAGCGCCTCGTGGATCGCGAAGATCGCCTGCGGCCCGGTCCCTTCCGCCAGCTTGACGTCGGAGGTGATGAAGGAGGGCGGTTGCGCCAACGCCATTAAGACCGCTTCGGCCTCCGACTGCGCGAACGCGAACGACGTCGCTCCGACCGATCCGAGCAGCCATTCCAGCTCCAGCGCGACCATCGGTTCGTCTTCGATAATGAGCACGTGGCACATGGAGCAAGCCTTCTTGATCCACATTAACCCTTCGTGACGCGCTTCGGGCCCCTTCAAACTGGGTTTTTGTTCGACGATCGCGGCTAGCCGGCCACTTTTCTTTGCAGCCGACGGCCTCTAGGCAAGGGGCAAGGATGTGGAGAGCATATGGTGACGGAGGAGGACCTGCTCGACGAGGAGGCGGCGTCGGACGGTCGGCGGTACAAGGCGCCGGCGCTGGAGAAAGGGCTCGACGTGCTCGAGCTGCTGTCGACCACCAGCGAGGCGCTGACGCTCACCGCGATCGTGACGCGGCTCGGGCGCAGCCATGGCGAGCTGTTCCGGATGGTGCAGGTGCTGCAGTTCCGCGGCTATCTGAAGCAGGATCCCGCGACCGACGGCTATCGGCTGACCGACCGGCTGTTCTCGCTCGGAATGCAGCAGCCGCGGACGATGGGGCTGGTCGAGGCGGCCCTGCCGATCATGCGCCAGCTGGCGGTCGATGCCGGCCAGTCGTGCCATCTGGCGCTGCATTCGCGGGGCGAGATGGTTGTCGTGGCGCGGATGGAATCGAGCGAGCAGCTCGGCTTCTCGGTGCGCGTTGGCTATCGCCGGCCGTTGAGCCAGGCGGCGTCCGGCGTGGTGCTCTATGCGTTCCAACCGGTCGATGTGCAGCGACGTTGGGAGAGGCTGTTCGCGCCGCCGCTGTCGCGGAGCGAGCTCGCGGCGTTTCGTGCGCATGCCGAGGAAGTTCGCCAGCGCGAGGTGGAACTGACGCCGAGCCGCTTCGTCGGCGGGGTGACGGACATCTCCGCGCCGGTCCTGCGCGGGGGGGCGGCGGCGGCGGCGTTGACGATGCCCTATCTCATCACGCTCGATCCCGCGGTAAGCATCGAGGTCGCAGCGGACGCGGTGAAGGCGGCAGCCGGGCGTATCTCTACCCAGTTGATCGCGGCGGACAGCAGGCTCTGACAGGGTACGCCCCGGTTCACGTCAAGCGGACTATTTACATGTAAAAAGGTCACGTGCAGGTAAATCGCAAAGCTTGCGGACGAATCGGGGGAGCAACGTTGACGACGATCACCCGGCTCGAGGTTCTCGACGTTCGGTTCCCGACATCCAGGTTCCTCGACGGATCGGATGCGATGAATCCCGATCCCGATTATTCCGCCGCCTATTGCATCCTCCACACCGACGATCCCGCGCTGACGGGTCACGGGCTGACCTTCACGATCGGTCGCGGGAACGAGATCTGCTGCGCCGCGATCCGCGCACTGGCGCCGCTGATCGAGGGGCTCGAACTTCACTGGATACAAGCGGACGGCGGGCGGTTCTGGCGACATGTGACGGGCGACAGCCAGTTGCGGTGGATCGGCCCCGAAAAAGGCGTGATCCATCTCGCGACCGGGGCGGTGGTGAACGCGGTATGGGACCTGCTCGCCAAGGCGGCGGGGAAACCGCTGTGGCGCTACGTCGCGGACATGTCGCCCGCGGAGATCGTCCGCTGCATCGACTTCCGGTACATGACCGACGCGGTCACGCCCGACGAGGCGCTGGCGTTGCTGACCGCCCGACAGGCGGGTCTGGCGGATCGGATCGCCGCGCTCGAGGCGCGCGGCTATCCCTGCTATACCACCTCGGCTGGGTGGCTCGGCTATTCGGACGAAAAGCTCGCGGCGCGGTGTCGCGAGGCGGTCGCGGCGGGGTTCCGCCACGTCAAGCTGAAGGTCGGCCGCGACGCCGTCGAGGACATCCGCCGGCTCAGCGTGGCGCGTGCGGCGATCGGCCCCGACGTCGCGCTGATGATCGATGCCAACCAGGTCTGGGAGGTCGACGAGGCGATCGAGCGGGTGCGTGCGCTGGCCTTCGCCGACCCGTGGTTCATCGAGGAGCCGACCAGCCCCGACGACGTGGCGGGTCACCGTGCGATCCGCGCCGCGATCGCACCGATCGGCGTCGCGACCGGCGAGATGTGCCAGAACCGGGTGTTGTTCAAACAGTTCATCGTCGGCGGCGCGCTGGATGTCGTGCAGCTCGATGCGTGCCGGCTCGGCGGGGTCAACGAAGTGCTCGCGGTGCTGTTGCTTGCGGCGAAGTACGATGTGCCGGTGTGCCCGCACGCGGGCGGGGTCGGGCTGTGCGAGTACGTCCAGCATCTGTCGATGATCGACTTTCTCTGCTTCTCGGGCACGACCGAGGGGCGGGTCGCGGAATATGTCGATCACCTGCACGAGCATTTCGTCGAGCCGTGCGTGGTAGTCGATGGAGCATATCGGCCGCCGACCGCGCCGGGCTATTCGATCGAGATGCATGCGCGATCGTTGGCTGACTATGCGCACCGGGCCGACAACCCTCCCCCGCCAGAGGGCGGTGACATCCGTTAGGCCGACGGAGGCAGAGGTAATTTGGCCTGCGTTTGCGGCGACGCCTCTTCCGCCGCTCGCTCCGCGAGCGATCGACCTCCCCCGCTGAAGCGAGGAAGTATTTGCATCCGCAGCACGCGGTCGGACGAAGTCATGAACAGCGTCTTGCCTTGTTCGCCGAGGGCGCAATTGGCGATCGGGCCGTTGGCTTCGACCAGACCGAGCGGGGTCGCGTCGGCGGTCAGGATCATCAGCCCGCCCGGCACCGAACAGAACATCGTGCCGTCGGGCGCGATCTTCATTCCGTCTGGCAGGCCCTTGGCGCCGGGCAGCTGCAGCGGCTTGGCGTCGAGCCAGACGCGCGAGCGGATCGGCATTCCCCGGCGGTCGAGGTCATAGACCATGATCCGCGGTGCGGCCTCGTCGGAGACCGAGACGAACAGGCGGCGCTCGTCGGGTGACAGGGCGATGCCGTTCGGGCGGGTGAGCGTGCCGTCGATCAGGACCGGCTGCTGTCCGTCCACCCAACGATAGACGCCGTTGGCCGGCTGTTCCTTCAACGGCGAGGCGTCGCCCTCGGTCAAGCCATAGGGCGGATCGGTGAAGTAGATCGCCCCGCTTCGGGCGACGTGCATGTCGTTGGGGCTGTTGAAGCGCCGACCCTCGTAGCGACCGACCAGCACGGTGCGCGCGCCGGTGCGCAGGTCGACGCGGTCGATGCTCCGCCCGCCGCTATTGGCGATCAGCAGGCGACCCGATCGGTCGAGCGCGAGGCCGTTGGCGCCGGGCTCGCGGATCTGCCTGGGATCGGTGCCGGGTGCGCCCGACGGCGTCAGGAACACGCTCGTGCCCCCGGCCCGACGCCAGCGACGGATGACGTTGGCGGGGGGATCGGTGAACAGCAACGCGCGCTGCGACGGCACCCACAAGGGACCCTCGGCCCATTTGATGCCGGTGGCGATCACCTCCACTGCCGTGCCCGGCGCGACGATCCGATCCAGCCCGGGCGACAGCCGTCGCAGCCGCGGAGCCCTGTCCGCGGCGAGCGCCGGCGCCGCCACCAGCAGCGCAACCGCCGCGAGCACCGCCCGCCTGCCGATCGACCCGTCGTCACCCATCGCCCGCGCTCCTACAGGCGGACGCTATACAGGGCGTGATGTGCGAGAATGAAGAGGGTGCGCTTGTCCGCGCCGCCGACGATCAGCTGCAACGGGCGTTCGGGCACGTCGATCCGCCCCAGCTCGCGGCCGTCGGCGGAATAGACGAACACCTGCCCGTCCGCGACGAACACCCTTCCCTCGCCGTCCACCGCGACGCTTTCGCCACCGCGATCGGCGAACGGCTTGAGATCGATCAGCTGCCCGCGGTCGCCGACAAGCGCGCTATAGGTCTTGTCCTCGGATTCGTTGCTGACGAACAGCCGCGCGCCCGGCCTCGCCGCGGCGAGGCCATAGCTGTCGAGCGCGTCCGAGAAGCGCCAGCCCTGGAACGTCGCCGGCCCCTGCTGGAAGGTACGATAAGCCGGCATCGCCACGCTGCCATCGGGGGAGAGGTACTCGCGTCCCTTCGCCAACGCCACGTCGCGCGCAAACATCTCGGCGAGCGTGGTGAAGCGATAGGTGTCGGGATCGAGCTGGTCCTTGAACTCGCCATTGTTCCAGTAATTGACCGGCAGCGCGGTCAGCGCGCCGGGATGATCGGAGGCCGGCGTCGCAGGGATCAGGGTCAGCTCGGTCTCGGGGCTGCCGGGCTTGAAGCTGTAGACGGTCCCCTCACGGCCCGCCGACGACAGCACCATCAGCGCGCCCGATCGGTCCGCGACCAGGCTGACCGGGTCGAGCGTGTTCTCGCGCACGATCTCCAGCTTGCGCGCCGAGGACCAGCCATAGATGCGCTGGCGCCAGCGATCGACGAAGTAGAGCTTGCCTGCAGCGTCGACGGTCGCGCCGCCGATCGAGTAGAAGCCGTCGGCGAGCTTCTCGACCTTGCCGTCGCCGAAGGTCGCCGGCTTTACCGGCTGCACTGTGGTGCCGATGTCGAGCGCGGCGAATTCCCGCTCGCGGACCTCCAGCCCGCTGGTCACGTCCTGGATCGCATTCTCGTACGGGAACTTGCTGACCCTCAGATAGGTCCCGCAGCCATTCTCGTCGCAGGTGCCGAGCCCGCTTTCGGCGTTCACATGGACGTTGCGGAACCGGATGTTCTGCGAATTGTAGAGCCGCACCGCCGCAGGCGCGGGCTTCAGCGAGCGGGTGACGCGATAGCCGTGATAATTGGCGATCAGGATGTCGCGGCTGTCGCGGATCTCCAGCGACACCGTCTCCTGGCCCTCGCCCGCCTCTTCCTCGGTCTGGGGCGCCAGGAACTCCCAATTGGAGACCCGGTTGAGCGCGATCTCGGTGCGAACGTGATGCTCGGCCGACATCTCGTATACATGCCCCGGCGTGCTGGTGTCGGAGACGTAGAGACCCGCCTGCGCATAGGTGTTGGGCGTCCAGATATTGTTGAAGGTGCCGCCGCCGCCCCGCGTCACCCACATGCTCGGATATTGCGCGTCCCACCGCTTGGCGGGATCGGCGTCGCCGGTGTGATTGGCGTTGTAGGGATCGAAGCGGGCGCCGTCGCCGAGATCGGTGCCATGCCCGCCCTGGAACTTGACGTCGTCGACCAGCGAATTCGCGCCCGCGGTCCATAGTAGCGCGGTCGCGCGCGGGTTGATGCCGCCGGTGAACAAGCCGAGCCCGGAGACGATCGCGTCGCCGCCGTCGGCGGATTGGACCAACGCCTTGGGCGCGCCGACACCCTGATAGGCGGGGGTGCCGTCGGGGAGGATGATCTGGGTGAGGCTCGGATGCAGCGCCACCAGCACGGTGTCGGCGCGGAGCCGCAACGTGTCCGACACTACATAGCGACCGGCGGGGAAGTAGACGACGTGGTGCATGTCGATCGCACGCTGGATCGCGGCGGTGTCGTCGGTCCTGTCATCGCCCTTCGCGCCGCCCTCGCGGACGTCGTACCAGGCGGTGGTCGCGGGCAGCGCCCGGATCGCGGGCGCACGGCGCGCGGGCAGCGCAGGGAGCGCGACGATTCTAGCGTCGGTCGCGACCTTGCCCGTCCGCCCGAGCGCGGGGATGGTCAGGCCGTGCGTGAAGGCGCCGACGCGGTACGCGCGACCCTTCCCCGCCACCGTCTTGCCGCTCTCGCGGAACCGGGCGAACACCGGCGTGTCGCTGGCGATCGCGTTTTCGAAGCCGACCTGGGTATAGGCGCTGTTCTCGTTCGAGATCACGACGCCGGCCCGCGCGATGCTTTCGAAGCGGACGTCCTTGCCCCACAGCCAGTCGCCATAGCCCTCGTCGATCTCGATCCCGATCGGCGCGTTGCGGAATGCGACGTTGACCAGCGTCAGCCCGGCCTCGTGTTCTCGGATCGCGGCGTCACGCTGGCCGTCGAAGGTCGAGTCGAGCAACGTGAACTGCCACGCCGGCGATGGCTTCTCGGCGAGGATGCCGTAGCGCCCACCGCGGAAGTGCAGGTCCTGCCCGACATTGGCGACATGGTAGAGCCCGGCGAGGCCTGAACCGATATGGAAGTCCATGTGGCTGACATAGGCATGCTGCGCAGCATGGAAGCGGATCGCGGCGGCGGCGGGGTTGCCCGCGCCGATCGCAAAATCGACGTTGCTCATCGCCGAATAGAAGGTGCCGGGATTGGCGTCGGCGATCTTGTCGTCGAACGGTACGCTGCCCGGAGGCGGGAACGGCACCCGCCGCGACGGATCACGCTTGGCACCCGCGAAGATCACCATGTTGGCGACGCCGCGCTGGAATCCGGGGGTCGCGTCGGGCAACATCAACAGCGGCCGTGTCGCGCCGACCCCGAACACGCGCACGCCGGGCCATATGAAGACGGTGCGGGTGATCCGGTAACGTCCCGAGGGGATGAAGACGATCCCGCCGCCGCCCTTCGCCGCCGCGGCGTCGATCGCGCGCTGGATCGCGGCGCTGTCGTCGCTGCGCCCGTCCCGCCGCCCCTGCACGGTCACCGCGCGCGGATCCTTCGGCGCGGTGACGAAGGCCGAGGTGGAGGCGATCGCCGGCGTGCTCGCGAGGAAGGTGGTGCCGACGATCGCTGCGATGCCGGACCAGAGGCTGCGCTGCATGGGAGACACTCCGTCTTCAAGAAAAAAGTCCCGGCGGTTAAGCCGGGACAGTGGGGACCGTGGATAGGGTAGCGGGGCGGGCCGCCGCAATCAGACCTGCACCGCGTAGAGCGAATGATGGGTCAGGATGAAGAGGGTGCGCCCGTCGGGGCCGCCGAGCAGCAATTGCTGCGGGCGTTCGGGAACGTCGATCCGGCCGATCTCACGGCCGTCGGGCGCGTAGACATAGACCTGGCCGTTGGCGACATAGACCCGCCCGCGAGCGTCGGCCGCGACGCTCTCGCCGCCGCGATCCGCGAAATGCTGCAGGTCGGTCAGCGTGCCGCCGGCGCCGATCCGCGCGCGATAGGTGATGTTCTCCGATCCGTTGGTGACGAAGACCGGCTCGCCCGGCTTGGCGCCGACCAGCCCGATCGCCTGCAGCGTGTGCGACCAGCGCCAGCCGACATGGTCGGTGGGGCCCTGCTGCAGCACGCGGAAGGCCGGCAGCACCAGGCTGCCGTCGGGCGAGACGTATTCGCGCGACTTGGGCGCGGAGACGTCGCGGAGAAACAGTTCGCCCAGCGTCGTGAAATGATCGCGGGCGGGATCATATTGGTCGCGAAACTCGCCATTGACCCACCAATTGCCGGGTACCAGCGTGCGCGCGTCGGGATGCGGTACGGTCGCCGTCGCAGCGATCGGCGTGACGTCGGTTTTCGGGCCCGACGGATCGATCGAATAGACGCTGCCCTCGGCCCCGAGCGACGACTGCACCAGCAGCTTGCCCGAACGATCGATCGCGAGATTGACCGGGTCGAGCGAGTGATCGCTGACGACCTCCAGCCCCTTCGCCTTGGTCCAACGATAGATGCGCTGGAAGCGATGTTCGATGAAGTAGAGCGCGCCCTTCGCGTCGACCGCCCCGCCCGAGATCGAGAAGAAGCCGCTTTCGATCTGCTTGACCGGAGTGCCCATCGTCGCGGAAGCGACCGGCGCCGGCGCGGTGCTGCCGATGTCCAGCGTCGCGAATTCGCGTTCGCGGATTTCGAGGCCGTTGGTCCGGTCCTGGATCGCGTTCTCGAACGGGAACTTGCTGGCGCGCAGGAAGGTCGCGCAGCCATTGTCGTCGCAGGTCGCGAAACCGCTCTCCGCGTTCACATGGACGTTGCGGAAGCGGATGTCCGACGAGTTGAACAGCTTCACCGCGCTGACCGCGGGGTGATAATTCCGCGTGACGCGGTAGCCGTGATAATTGGCGAACAGGATGTTGCGCGAGTTGCGGATCTCCAGCGACACCGCGTCCATGCCCTCGCCGACCTCCTGCTCGGTCTGCGGTGCCAGGAACTCCCAGTTCTGGACGTTGTCGAGCACGAATTCGTTGCGGACGTGGTGCTCGACCGACATCTCGTAGACATGCCCGGGGGTGTCGGTGTCGGACACGTAGAAGCCGGATTGCGCGAAGGTGTTGGGGCTCCACACGTCGGCGAAGGTGCCGCCGCCGCCGTCGGTCACCCAGATGCTGGGATATTGCGCATCCCAGTGATTGTCCGCGACCGGATCGCCGCTGCGCCCGGTCAGCGAATTGAGCGGCTTGGCGTCCGAGGTCGGGGTGCCGCCGCCGCCCATGATCTTGACGTCGTCGACCAGGCTGGTCGCGCCCGAGCGCCACAACAGTGCGCTCGCCCGCGGGTTGATGCGGCCGGTGAACAGGCCGAGCCCGGAGAGGATGTTGTCGCCCCCGCGCGGCGTCTCGAGGATCGGCATGACCGCGCCGACCCCGGCATGTGCGGGATTATTGTCGGGGATCACCAGTTGCGTCGTCGCAGGGTGGAGGCCGAGCAACACGGTGTCGGGCTTCAGCCGGAGCGTGCCGGTGACCATGTAGAAGCCGCTGGGAAAATAGAGCACGCGGTGCGTGTCGATCGCGCGCTGGATCGCGGCGGTGTCGTCGGTCTGCGCGTCGCCCTTCGCGCCGAGCGTGCGGACGTTGGTCCATTCGCCGACCGCGGGCAGCGTACGGATCGCGGGCGCACGCGGCGCGGGCAGCGACGGCAACGCGGCGATCTCGACGTTGGTCGCGACCTTGCCCATCTGGCCGAGTGCGGGGATCGCGATGCCGTGGTTGAAGGCGGCGACGCGGTACGCCGCGCCCTTGCCCTTCACGGTGCGGCCGCTGTCGCGGAAGCGGGCGAACACCGGCGTGTTGCTCGCCAGTGCGTTCTCGAAGCCGATCTGGGTGAAGACGCTCTTTTCGTTGGAGACGACCACGCCGGCCCGCGCGATGTTTTCGAAACGGACGTCCTTGCCCCACAGCGAGTCGCTGTAGCCGCCGTCGATCTCGATCCCGACCGGCGCGTTGCGCATCGTCACGTTGACGAGGGTGAGATCGACCTCGTGTTCGCGGATCGCGGCGCTGCGCTGTCCGTCGAAGGTCGAATCGATCAGCGTGAACTGCCAGGCGGGGGACGTCTTCTCGGTGACGATGCCGTAGCGGCCGCCCTGGAAGTGGACGTCCTCCATGACGTTGCCGGCCTGATAGACACCGGCGAAGGCCGAGCCGAGGCGGAAGTTCATGTGCGACAGGAACGCATGCTGCGCCATGCGGAAGCGCACTGCCGCCGCCGCCGGGTTGCCCGCGCCGATCTCGACATCGACGTTCGCCATCGACGAATAGAAGGTGCCCGAATTGGCGTCGCGGACCTGCTGGTCGCGCGGCACCACCGTCGGCACCGGGACCGGGATCTTGCCGACCTGGTACTGATCGCCGCCGGTGAAGACGATCAGCGTGCCGACGCCCTGCTGAAAGCCGGGCGTCGCGTCACCGAGCAGGATCACCGGGCGGGTCGGTCCGACGCCGAAGATGCGGACGCCGGGCGGCACCAGGATGCTGCGGGTCAGGCGGTAGCGGCCGGAGGGCAGGAAGACGATGCCATGCCCGGTCTTGTCGCGCGCCGCATCGATCGCGCGCTGGATTGCGGCGGTATCATCGGCGCGGCCGTCGCCCTTGGCCTTCACCGTCACTGCGCGGGGATCGGCGGGCGCGGACAGCAAGGTCGATGCGCCGCCCGGTTGCGCCGCGGCCGGGGTCACGAGGAACGCGATCAGCGCGGTTGCCGACCCTAAGTGCATCTTGATGCTCACGCTTGTTCCTTCCCGTAGCCGCCCATGGGCTGCCCTGGCGCTGAACTACGGCGGTAGCGTTACCACGACATCCTCGACGAAGGTCGTAGTTCCCCGGTTCCCTCACCCCGGTTAAGCCTGCGCCGCTGGATCGGGGCATGATCCGGCGCATGCCGCATCCGCCGAGCGAAACGTGACGGGGACCTTGTTTGCTGCCGCCAGACCAATCATCCGGGCTCGCGCCGATGGTCGTCATCGTGATGGGCGTCAGCGGCAGCGGCAAATCGACGCTGGGGGCGGCCCTGGCGACGGCTCTCGACCGGCCGTTCCTGGAGGGCGACGCCTATCACGATGCCAGTTCGGTCGCGAAGATGCGGTCGGGGGAGCCGCTCTGCGACGAGGATCGCTGGCCGTGGCTCGACCGGCTCGGCGCGGCGGTGAGCGCGACCGTGGCGGAGCGCGGGATCGCGGTGGTCGCCTGTTCGGCGCTCAAGCGACGCTACCGCGAGCGGCTGATCGCGGCGATCGCGGCGCCGGTGCGGTTCGTACTACTCGACAACAGCCGCGAGGAACTGGAACGCCGGCTTGCCGGCCGGGCGCGCCACTACATGCCGCCGAGCCTGCTCGACAGCCAGCTGGCGACGCTCGAACGCCCCGCCCCCGACGAAGCCGCGGCCAGCTTCGATGCCGGCGCGCCGCTGGACCAGCTGTGCGAACAGACGCTGGCGTGGCTGAGGACCGCCTGACCCGCTAAGGCATCAGCCGCTTGCGGCCTTCGGAGAGATGCCAGCGCATCGCGAGGGCGGCGCCGTCGGCGTCCTGCGCGCGGATCGCGTCGACGATCATCTCGTGTTCGCGCATCATCGCGCCGATCACCTCGGGCGGGCGGGACCGCGAGATGTCGACCCCGGCGCGCATGATCCGGTCGATGTCAGCGGCGAGCGCGGCGAAGGCGACCTCGAAGGCGGGGTTCGCGGTCGCCAGCACGATGCGGCGGTGGAGCTCCATGTCCTCGTCATGCGCGGGGGCGCTCGACAGCAAGGCGGCGCGCAAGCGGACGAGGCCGTCGTCGATCGAGGCCATCTGGTCGGCCGAGCGGCGAACCGCGGCGAGACGCGCGCTTTCCGCCTCCAGCACGAAGCGGACCTCGTAGCTGCCGAGCGTGGTCGACAGATCGGCGAGCTTCATGTGCGCCGACAGCCGGTCCGACGGCCGGCCCTTCACGAAAGAGCCGGCGCCGCGGCGTGGTTCGGTAAAGCCGTCCGACGCCAGCCGCACCAGCGCCTCGCGGATGATCGTCCGCGAGACCCCCACCATCTCCGCCAGCCGCGCCTCCGACGGCAACCGATCGCCGATCTCCAGCCGGTCGACGTTGATCAATTCGACGATGCTCGCATAGGCGCGATCCGCCTGGCGTTCCTCCACCAAGAACCCGTCCTCCCCCTCAGATCGGCCGGCTTAGCACCCGGACCGGCACCGTCTCCAGTACCGATCAGCGATCGACCGTCCCGATCACCCACAAAGCTGTAGGACAGATCCTAGGTTTGATCCACTCCATTGCAGCTGGCACCCATCTATTTCGAAAGTTTCGCTTGAATCTGTCGTACCAATCTCCCTAAACTGCGGTCAGCGAGAGTCGGCGAAGACCGGCAGCAATCGAGGGAGAGATGGCCATGACGAGCACTCAGCAGCATGACGTAATCGGCGACGCGACGTGGTCGACACCGGTGGCGGCGCACCTGACGCCGACCCAGATCAAGGTTTTGGCAGGGGTCCATTCGGGCCTGCTCAACAAGCAGATCGCGTTCGACCTCGGTATCGCGGAGGCAACGGTTAAGGCGCACATGACCGCGCTGATGCGTAAGCTGAACGTCCGCAACCGTACGCAAGTCGCGATCGTTGCCCAAGCGATGACCGCGCATTCGGCCGGGATCGCCTACTGACGTCATGCTCGCCACTCCGATCCGGGGCGGCACAACGAGGAAGCGCTGATGGAACTCGGACGACGCGACCTGCTGGTCTCCGCCGCGGCGCTGGTCGCCGGATCGACCGGCATCGCCAGGGCGGCGACTGGACGCAAGCTCGGCTATGCGATCGTAGGGCTCGGCAATTACGGGCTCGGGCGGATCATCCCCCAATTGCGTGACTGCGAGCATAGCCGGCTGGTCGCGGTCGTGACCGGCGACGCCACCAAGGGCGCGCGGGTCGCTGCAGAGCACGGCCTCGCGCCGGGATCGGTCTATTCCTATGCCGATTTCGACCGGATCCGCGACAATCCCGCGATCGACATCGTCTATGTGTGCCTGCCCAATTCGCAGCATGCCGACTTCGTGATCCGTGCCGCGCGCGCGGGCAAGCACGTGATGTGCGAGAAGCCGATGGCGGTGTCGGTCGCCGAATGCGAGGCGATGATCGCGGCCTGCAAGAAGGCGAACCGCAAGCTGATGATCGGATACCGGATTCACTTCGAGGCGTATAACCGCGAGGCGATCCGGCTCGCGCGGAGCGGCGCGGTCGGCAAGATCCGCTACGTCCAGTCGGAACACGGCTTCGTCCAGCGCGATCCCGAGGCGTGGCGGCTGAAGAAGGCGCTGTCGGGTGGCGGTTCGCTGATGGACATGGGCATCTACAGTCTGCAGGCGGCGCGCTACATGACCGGCGAGGAGCCGATCGCGGTCACCGCTCGCGAATCCACCAATCGCAAGGACCCGCGTTTCCGCGAGGTCGAGGACATGATCGAATGGACGCTGGAGTTCCCATCGGGTGCGATGGCGATGTGCCAGTCGATGTACAGCGCCAACCAGAACCGCGTGCTGACGATGGGCGAGACCGGGCGGATCGAGCTTGAGCCGGCGACGCGCTACGACGGGCAGAAGATGTGGACCGGCAAGGACGGCCGCGAGGACATGGTGACCCCGCCGCCGACGCGCTGGAAGAACCAGTTCGTCGGGCAACTCGATCACCTTCCCGACTGCATCGCCAGCGGCCGCGAACCGATCGTGTCGGGCGAGGAAGGGTTGCGCGACATGCGGATCGTGGAGGCCATATATCGGTCTGCGCGCGAAGGCCGAACGATCCGGCTGGGCGGCCGAGCATGACCGCAATATGGTGCATCGGGCTCACGCTGCTGCTGGCCTCGGCTGGCGCGGGCGCGCAGGAGCCGACGGCCGATCCGACCAGCTTCGCCGCCTCGGCCGAGGTCCGTGCGCAGGTCGTCGCGATGGCGCGGGCGATGAAGCCGGGTCAGGGCTTCGCGTGGCAGCCACTGGTTCGCGACGGCAAGAACATCGCCGCGCTGGAATATTGGAAGAAGCCGGGGCGACCGGCGATCCATCCCGATCAGGCCGAGTACGCGATCGTCATCGAAGGCCGCGGCACGCTGATCAGCGGCGGCACGATGCCCGACGCGGTCACTAGCAAGCCCGACCTGGTGGAGGGCAGCCGCATCGTCGGCGGCAAGACCCGGACGCTGGCGCCGGGCGACGTGATGCTAATCCCCGCCGGCGTACCGCATTATTTCGGGATCACCGGCGACCGGCTGGTGCTGCTGGGCATCAAGCTGCCCGCCGGGCGCTAGAGTCTCGCGGCGGAGCAACGACCGGCCGATGTGTTGCCGCTTCAAAAACTCCTTCGTCATCCCGGACCCTTCGACTTCGCTCGGGAGAGCCTTGTTCCGGGATCCAGCGTTCCGCAGGAGCATAAGCCTTCGATTTCGCGGCACCGTAGACCCCGGAACGAACCCGGGGTGACGACCTGATTTGGTGAAGTCGGCTACCTCCGCGGAGGTCGGCCCGTCGGTGAGCACGGGTTTCGGGCCGGCCGCCCCGTCCGTTTGCGATTGCCCTTCGCGCGTCGGCGCGCCAGAGGGTCGCCCCGCGACTGACCGGAAGCTCATCATGAAGACGATCATCGGCACCGCCCTCGCCGCGGTCGCCAGCCTGTCTACGCCGGCCGCGGCGCAGGACAGCGCCGACCAAGGCGACATCGTCGTCACCGGGCGCGGGTTCGATGCGTCGCCGGCGGACCGGGTCGCGACGGTGGTGACGATCGACCGCGATCGGATCACCGCCAATGCCAGCAGCCGACTGGAAAGCGTGCTCGCCGACGTCGCCGGGCTCCAGCAGTTCCGCCGGTCGGATTCGCGATCGGCCAATCCGACCAGCCAGGGGCTCTCGCTGCGCGGGATCGGCGGCAATGCGTCGAGCCGGGCGCTGCTGATCCTCGACGGGGTGCCGCAGACCGATCCATTCGGCGGCTGGGTGGCCTTTCCCGCCTATGCGACCGACCGGCTGGGGTTGATCCGCATCACCCGCGGCGGCGGCAGCGGCTATTATGGGCCGGGTGCACTCGCAGGCACGATCGAGCTGGAGAGCGCGACGCCGTCACAGCTCAACGCCGTGGACGGCAGGGTGTCGTACGGCAGCCGCGACGCGGTGGAGGCGCAGGGATCCGCCGCGCTGGTCCGGGGGGCGGGGTTCGCGACGCTGTCCGGCGCCTATTCGCGCGGGGACGGGTTCGTACCGACGGTCCCCGAGAGCCGCGGCAGCGCCGATCGCGCCGCGCCCTACGAACAGGCATCCGGCGCGATCCGGGCGGCGATCCGCGTCGCGCCGGACACCGAGCTGCAGGCCAACGTCGCCGCCTTTGCCGACCGGCGCGCTCGCGGCACCGCGTTCACTGCGAACCGCAGCGAGGGCGCGGATGCGAGCGTGCGGCTGGTGGGTCGCGGTCGTTGGGGCTGGTCCGCGCTCGCCTATCTGCAGACCCGCGCCTTCGCGTCGAGCTTCGCGAGCGTCAACGCCGCGCGGACCGCCGCCACCCAGACGCTCGACCAGTACAACACCCCTGCGACCGGCGCCGGCGCACGGCTGGAGATCGTCCCGCCGTTGGGCGAGCATGTCGCGCTGCGGTTCGGCGCCGATCTGCGCGACGTCAGCGGGCGGACGCAGGAGAACTTCACCTATGTCGCCGCAGCGCCGACCCGGCGGCGGCTCGCAGGCGGGGAGAGCGCGACCTATGGCGTGTTCGCCGACGGCAGCGTCGAACTCGGCGCGGTCACGCTGGCGCTGGGCGGGCGGGTCGATCATTGGCGGATCGGCGACAGCTTCCTGAACGAACGCCCGATCGCCGGCGGCGCCGCGCTCACCGATCTGCGTTTCGCGGACCGCAGCGGCGACGAGGTCACGGGGCGCGCCGGACTGGCGTGGCGGGTCGCGGCACCGCTAACGCTACGTACCGCGGCGTATCGCGGATGGCGGCTGCCGACGCTCAATGAATTGTACAGGCCGTTCCGGGTCGGTGCCGACGCAACCGCCGCCAATGCGGCGCTCAGCCCGGAGCGGCTGTGGGGCTATGAGATCGGCGCGACGCTGGCACCCGCTGCCGGAGTCGGCGTCAGCGCCACCTGGTTCGACAACCGGCTCGACGATGCGATCGCCAATGTCACGCTGGGGCACGGCGCGGGGACCTTCCCCGGAGTCGGCTTCGTCGCGGCGGGCGGCGCGTACCGAGTTCGCCAGAACCTCGACGCGGTGCGTGCGCGGGGGTTCGAGATCGACGCCGACGCCGCGCATGGTGACGGGTTCGCGCGGGCGTCGTGGAGCCATGTCGCCGCACGGGTCGTGGCGTCGAGTACTGCGGCGCCGCTGGACGGGCTGGCGCCGGCACAGACGCCACGCGACCAGCTGTCGGGCACGCTCGGGTGGCGGCACGACGGCGCGACGGCCTCGGCAACGCTTCGCCATGTCGCGCGGCAGTTCGACGACGATCAGAACAGCAGCAGCCTCGCGCCGGCCACCACGATCGATGCCTATGCCGCGATCCCCATCGCGACCGGTGTCGCAATCGAGGCGCGGGCGGAGAATATCGGCAACGAGCGGGTCGAAGCGGGGATCAGCGGCGCCGAGATCGTCGAGCGCGCGACCCCGCGGACCCTATGGATCGGCGTGCGCTTCGGGGGCGGCTGACCCGCGGCGCTACTTGCCGCGCCGCCACAGGCCCGGATGCGCGTCGACATAGGTGGCGACGGTCTGCGCGATCCGCTCGTCGTCGGCGACCGACGGATGCGCGTGGCAGCCGGACAGCGCGAGCCCGGCAATGGGCGTGAAGGCGATGTTCGCCATCCCCTCACCGCGCAGCCGATCGACCGTGCGCTTCGCTTCGGCCGCGATCTCACCGTCCGCCATGTCGGTCGCCCAGACCAGGATGTGCGCGGCGGGGCTGTGCGCGCGCAATCGCCGAAGGAAGGCGGCGTAGGTCGTCTCGAAATCTGCGTGCAGCGCATCGCGGCTCGCCCATTTCTCGCCGGCGTGCAGCAGTGTCGTGAAGTCGTTTGTACCGAGCGCGACGACGTAGAGCTGCGGGCGCCAGTGGCGGTCCTCGGCGCGGTCGGCCTTGTCGAACAGGATGTGGGGATAGGCTTCGGGCAGCTTGTCCGCCGCGAACCCGTCATAGTTGCGGACGACGCCGCGGCCGGAGATCGCGTTGACGCGGTAGTCGGCATCGTAGCGCCGCCCGGTGATGCCCGCGATGCCCTTCGAGGTGTCGGTGGACGCCCAGACCTCGGCATCGGTGCAGTCGCTCTTGGCGGACACATCGCCGTAGCCGACGGTGTGCGAATCCCCGACGAACTCGATCTGCCGCACCCGCGCCGGGGTTGGCAGCGCCGCGGTCGCGAAGAAGCCGCCGAACACGGTCGGCGCGGCCTGGCTTTCGCTCGCCACCTCGACGCGGAGGCGATGGGCGCCGGCGGCGAGGTCGCCGATCCGGTAGAGGCCGGGCTTGGGCTTGACGAGGGTCGTCACGAGTCGCCCGTCGACCAGCACGTGGAGCGTGACGTCGCCCGCGCCGAGCTTCATCAGCGCCTCGCGTCCGCGGAACGACGCCTCGAAATAGCTGCCGGGCCATTGCCGCTTCAGGCCCTCGGCCGAGGCGACCACCCTGCCCCCGACATGCAGCGGCAGCCGCTTGGCGGAGCCGACGCCCGCGGTGGCGGGCGTCACCGTGGCCGCTGGCGCCGCAGCGGTCACGCTCAGCGCCAGCAGCAGCGCGGCGGTCCTCATGCCTTGATCCATGCCGGCAGTTCGTCCTTGGTGATGTAGCGATCCGACGCGAAATAGCGCTTGAGCAACTCGGGGGTGTTCTGGTCGCGCCCGGTCAGCCAGCGCGTGTGCCAGGTCATGAACCACAGCCAGTCCGCCTCCGGCCCGAGCAGCGCGGGGTCTGGCACCGGTCCGTTCTCGTGCAGGCAGATCGGCACGCTGTCGCCGACGATCGCCTTCACCTGCGCAAACATCGGCGCGAGGTTGCCGTGATCCTTGGCGTAGATGTCGGCGCCCGCGATATCGACCATGGCCCGGCCGGGATACCAGGCGGGGTCGACATTCTGCCCCGCCCACCCGCAGACCCAGATCAGATTGTCGAGCCCGTGGACGCGGGTGTAGCGGTCGTACATCATCGCCCAGAGCGCCTTCAGCGCGTCCGGCCCGTGCTTGCCCCACCAGAACCAGTCGCCGCTGAATTCGTGGAATGGCCGCCACAGCACCGGCACGCGCCGATCGCGCAGGACGGTGAGCAATCCGGCGACATGATCCAGGTCGCGCATCATCGCGAGGTTGGCGGCGGTGCCGGGCTTCAGCGCGGCGGCGACGTCGAAATCCTTCTTCGAATTGTCGTAGCCGGTGCCGATATCGGGGGCGCCCCAGTGCCAGCAGATGCTGACGACCCCGCCGGATCGCCACCAGGAGGTAGCGCGATCGTTGACCGCGTCCTGATCGCGCGGTTCGATATAGTCGAACCCGACCAGCGCAGGCTGTTCGCCGGTCACCCGCTGCAGATAGTCGAGCTCGACACGCGCACCCGCCGTGGTGAAGTTCTGCTCCTGCTGTCCGGTCAGCGTCTTGCTGCCGTATTGGCTGCACAGATAGGCGTAGAGCCGCTGCGCCTCGCGGCTGGCGCGCGGGTTGCTGAGCGTGTGTGCGGCGAGCGGAGCAGCGCCGGCTGGCAGGGCCAGCGTCGCGGCGGCGCCGGCGATGGCCGTGATGGTGTCGCGTCTGGTCAGCATGTCGATGATCCCGTCACTTGCCGTCACGCTGCGTCATAGGCCGCGACGGCAATTTATGTCGACAGATTACGTTGGACATCAATTGTTTGCACCCAATCGCGTTCTGCCCCGTTACTACACTTACAGGAGAACGATGATGCCCGCACCGTCGATCGAAAAGCCGCTGCACGTCGAAGCCTATGAGGGCATGGTCCTGGTCGACAGCGAAAGCGGCGTCGCCTTCACAATGACCGGCGAGGCCGCGGTGGAGCTCTCCGAACGCCTGACCGAAACTGGACTGCGCGCGATCGGCCAGCGCAAGCAGGCCGAATGGAAGCTGGGCGGACGTGGCGCCTGAAGCGACGCCGCATCGTGGGTGAGTAGTGATTGCCACTGATCTCGCTCAACGCGAATACATTGGGAGCGATACATAAATCATAGCGTGCCCGCGCGGCCCCGTTAGCTTCTTGCCGGGGAGAACGACCATGAACGAGTCGAACACGGGCAGCTATTTCGCCAAGCGCGAACAGAAGGAGCGGGAGCAAGCCGCCAGTGCCGCGGATCCGCGAGCCGCGGCGATCCACACGAAGCTAGCCGACGATTACGCGCAACTGGCGCGGCAACGGACCCGCCCTCGCCTCAGCATCGTCTGATTCAGCCGCGTCATTCGGTCGGGAAGCCGCGCTTCTCCAGCAGCGCCTTCACGTCCGGATCGCGGCCGCGGAACTGCCGATAGGCTTCGGCGCGATCGGACGAGTTGCCTGGCGCCAAGATGTACTTGCGCAGCTTGGCGGCGACGACCGGGTCATAGGGGTTGCCGGTTTCGGTAAACGCGGCGCCAGTGTCTGCGGCCATCGTGTCGGACCACAGGTAGCTGTAATAGCCCGCCGAATAGGCGTCGCTCGAGAACAGGTGGTTGAACTGCGGCAGGCGGTGCCGCATCGCCACCTCGCGCGGCATCCCGATCTCCGCGAGAGTCTCGCGTTCGAACTTGTCGGGGTCGATCACACCGTCGGGCACCAGGTGCATCTTCATGTCGACGATCGCGGACGACAGATATTCGGCGGTGGCGTAGCCCTGGTTGAACTTGGCCGCTGCCTCGACCTTCTTGAGCAGCGCGGCCGGCATCGGTTGCCCGGTCTTGTAGTGCTTGGCGAAGCGGTCGAGCACCGGCCGCGTCAGCACCCAATATTCGTTCACCTGGCTCGGATATTCGACATAGTCGCGCGGGGTGCCGCCGAGCCCGGGATATTTCACCTCCGACAGCAGCGCATGCA
Organism: Sphingomonas sp. Tas61C01; assembly: GCF_052567495.1. Classification (NCBI taxonomy): domain Bacteria; kingdom Pseudomonadati; phylum Pseudomonadota; class Alphaproteobacteria; order Sphingomonadales; family Sphingomonadaceae; genus Sphingomonas; species Sphingomonas sp. Tas61C01. Next base: position 3,780,590 of record NZ_CP199583.1, on the reverse strand, counting down.
ATGCGTGGCCGAATTCGTGAAACAGCGTCTGCGCATCGTCGAGCGAGATCAGCACCGGCTCGCCGGGCGCGCCGCGCACGAAATTGTTGTTGTTCGAGCTGAGCACGGTCTTCGTCCCGTCGAACGTCTCGTGGCCGCGATAGGCGTTCGCCCAGGCGCCGGAACGCTTGCCGCCGCTGGCGAAATCGTCGCGGTAGAACAGGCCGCGGAACGCGCCGGTCGCTTTGTCCTTCACCTCCCAGACGCGGACGTCGGGATTGAAGGTCGGCACCTTGCCGGTGATCTCGGTGAAGGTGATGCCGTAGAGCTGCTCGGCGGACCAATAGGACGCCTGAATCATGTTGTTCAGCTCGAAATACGGCTTCAGCTCGTTCTGATCGAGGTCGTACTTCGCCTTGCGGACCTTCTCCGCGTAGTAGAGGTAGTCCCACGGTTCGATGGTCAGCTTGGTGCCGTCCTTGGCGGCGATCGCCTGCATGTCCACGACCTCCTCCCGTACCCGCGCGACGGTCGGCTTCCAGACTCTCAGCATCAGGTCCATCGCCTTGGCCGGATCCTTGGCCATCGTGTCGGCCATCCGCCAATGTGCGTGCGTCGGATAACCGAGCAGCCGGGCGCGGTCGGCGCGCAGCTTCATGATCGCGGCGATCTCGGCGTTGGTGTCGTTCGCGCCGCCGTTGTCGCCGCGATTCTTGAACGCCTTCCACACCTTTTCACGCAACGCGCGGTCCGAAGCGAAGGTCAGGAACGGATCGACGCTGGAGCGGGTGTTGACGATCACCCATTTGCCCGCGAGCCCGCGCTTGTCCGCCGCCGCGCGGGACGATGCCTTCTGGCTGTCCGAAAGCCCGGCGAGCTGTGCCTCGTCGGTGATGGTGATGAAGCTGTTCTCGTCCGCCAGCACCTTCGCCGAGAAGCCGGTGAACAGCGACGCGAGCTGCTGGTTGTACTGGCCGAGCTGCGCCTTCTGCGCGGGGTCGAGCCGCGCGCCTTGGCGAATATAGCTGTCGTAGATCCGCTCGGTCAGTCGCGCCTGTTCGGGATCGAGCCTGGTGCGATCCTTGTAGACCGCCTCGATGCGCGCGAAGAGAGGCTTGTCGAAGGTGATCTCGTCGCTGGCCGCCGCCAGCTTGGGCGACCATAACTTGTCGAGCGATTGGTAGGCGGGGGTCGTCATGTTCGACGTCATCACCCCGAACAGCGTGGCGACGCGCTGCAGGTCGCGGCCCGCGCGCTGCATCGGCACGATGGTGTTGTCGAAGGTCGGCGCGGCGGGGTTCGCGGTGATTTTCGCATACTCGGCACGACGCAGCACGATCGCTTGCGTGAAGGCGGCCGGGAACTGTTCGGGCTTCAGCTGATCCCAGGGCGGCACCCCGCCATAGGCGCCCTTCCATGGCGCGATCGCCGGGTTGGTGGCGTCCGCCGCGGTCGTGCTTGCCTTGTCCTGCGCGATCACACCCGCCGTGGGCAGGAGGAAGCCGACCGCGGCAGCGGTGGCGAGGAAGATGGTGCGCATGATGGCTCCGGAGTCGAGTGCATGGTCGACGCCTTGGTAGGACCTTGCCGCGCCGATGCAAACGCCGGTGTCAGCCCGGCGGCGATCGGCGCAGGTCGGCCGAGCCGAGATGCCAGCGCAATTGGCCGGACGAGGCGCCGTCGACGTCGTTGACCCGGCGGACGGTATAGCGGCCGGCGAAGCGCTGACGCGTACCGTCGTCGAGCGTCGCGTCGACGGTGACCGGCACCGGCTGGTAAATCGATCCCATCGCCGCATCGCCCGGCTCCAGCGGGCCGATCGTCACGCGGACCGCCTTGGTATGCGCGAAGCCTGCGGCGAACGCGTCGTAGCTCTGCCCGGGACGCCCGTCGTCGCCCCACATCTGCCACGCGGTGGCGAAATCGCGCGCGTTGATCGCCGCATAATACCGGCGGACGACGTCGGCGGCGGCGGCGGGGCTCTTCGGCGCCGGTGTGCAGCCGCTGTCGTCGAACAGCGCGCAGCTGCGGGCGATCTCGTCGTCGATCATCGCGCAGCTGTTCGCGACGTTGCAGGGCGGGTGCGTGGCGGGCGACACATTGCGGCAGATGGCGACCCGCTTGGCCGCAGCATCGGCGCCGATGTCCGTCGCGCAGGATATCCGCGACAAGGTAGGTGAGGGCATCGGCTTCGGTGCCGCCGCGACCGTCGTCGGCGCGGGCGACGGTGCCGTCCGGCTGACGGTTGCGGTTTCCGCCGCGCGGTCGGGCGCTTGCCCGCATGCGCCCAGGATCGATGTCACCGCCACCACGGCACAGGTCAGGATCGCTCTCGTCATGCGATCATCATAGCGCCCCGACCTGTACCCGCCATTGCCGTTATCGCGATCAGAAGCCGACGCTGATCGTGCCGAACACCTGCCGCGGCGCCACCGGGAACTGATTGAAGGTCCCCGACGCCGCACCGATGCTGAGCGTCGACGCCGCGCGCTTGTTGGTGATGTTGGTGACGTTGAGGCTGACGGTGGCGGTACGCAGCAGGCCGCCGTCGTCTAGCGGAATCTTCGCACCGATCCGCCCCGACATGGTGAAGTAGCTCGGCACCGACAGGTCGTTGGTGTAGGTCGCGTAGCGCTTGCCGATGTAATCGCCGACTAGCTGGGCGTCGAAAATGCCGTAGTTGGCGGTCGCGACGACCTTGTTGAGCCAGTCGGGCGATCCGGGCACGTTCTTGCCCGCGGTTGCGACCGTAGCGGTGCCGGTCGCGTAATTGTCCTGATAGCGCGAGCGGTTGTACGACACCGCATCGTAGATCGAGAAATGCTCGCCGAAACGCAGCGTGCCGGCGATGTCGATGCCGTCCGTCTTCACGTCGCCGACGTTGGAGAGCAGCGCCGCGCCGCTGACGATGGAGGTGATCACCGGCGTCGGGCTGGTGCCCAGCAGGCGGTTGCTGAAATCGACGTGATAGGCGCTGATCTGCCCGTCGAACCCGGTGATCGGGCCGAGCTGGACGCTGCGGCGGGTGCGCAGGCCGGCTTCGTAGGTCCAGCTGGTTTCGGGTTTCACGTCGCGCTTGAACAGGTCGAACGCGGCCTGGCTGCCGAGCGCGAAGGGTGACAGGCCCGCGGCGGCGCTGGTCTGGAACTGGCGGATGTTCTGCTGCGCATTGGCGAATATCTCCTCGCTGTCGGTGGCGTTCCACAGCAAACCGACCTGCGGCAGGAAATATTTATGGGTGTCGATCGCGCCGACCGGCAGCGCCACCGATCCGGTGAACGATCCGGGGATCGGCTGCACCGGCACCCGCTGCCGCGCATTCTGAAAGGTCGATTTGAACCCTGCGGTCACCGCCAGCGTCGGCAGCACCTGCCAATTGTCCTGGATGTGGGTCTGATATTCGTCGACCCGGATCTCGCTGTGATATTGCGTGATCAGCGGCGTCAGATTGTCGCGGGGGCGCTGGTAGGGCGTCGACGGATCGTTGACCGGCAGCGGATACCAGCGGCGATAGGCGGCCGAGCTCTGCCGTTCGTACCAGGCGCCGAATTCGATCTTGTGGTTGCCGAGATCGAGCTGGAGGTTCGACACCAGTCCGCCGCGATCGATCCGGTATTCGGTGGTGCGGGTCGCGAAGCCGGAGCCGCCGAACACCTGGCTCAACCGCGCGAGGTTCGCGGCCGAGGTCGGGCTGCCGCCGGTGCCGGGGAAGTAGAAGGAGAAGAGCTGCGGCAGGCCGGCGACGTCGATCGGCCCCGCGACCACGCCGACGCCGTCGTCATGATGATAATAGGCCTGGTTGCTCCACGTCACCTTGTCGTCGACGCGCCAGTCGTACTTGGCATAGCCGAGATAATCGGTGCGCTGCGCATCGCTGTAATAATTGCGATAGTTCGAACCCGCGGCCTTGTAGGCGCCCAACGACAGATACTGCAACGCGCCCGCGAAATCGGGATAGAGGAACGGCCGGGCATAGGGCGCGGTGGCGCGGTTGGCGACGGTGATGACGGTCGCGTCCTCGTTCGGTTCGACCTTGTCGGAAAACGCCGCGTAGAGCGTCAGCTTGCCGTTGCTGTCGTCGTGGACGAACTTCGCATTCGCCTGATAGCCGCCCTGGATGCCGTCGAAGTCCCATGCCTTCGCCTTCTGGCGCAGCCCAGCGACGTAGAGCGAATTACCGTTGCCGAAGGTCCCGGTATCGAGCCGCGCGAACAGGCGCGAGGTAGAATAGCTGCCGAGCGTCTGCTGCACCTCGCCACCCGCCTCGGTCCGCGGATCGCTGGAGAAGGTGTCGATCGTGCCGCCGAGATTGCTGGTCGATGCGGTGCCGAGATCGCCCGCGCCGCTTGCCAGCGTCACGCGCCCGACATTCTCCGAGATGATCGCACGTTGCGGCGAAAGGCCGTTGTAATTGCCGTATTGCTGGTCGCCGAGCGGCACGCCGTCGAGCGTGTAGCCGAGCTGTTGCGCGTTGAAGCCGTGGATGAACAGGGAGATATTCTGTTCGTTGTTGCCCCACGGGTCGGCGGTCAGGAAGGTGACGCCGGGCAAGGTCTGCAACGCCTTCAGCGGGCTGACGCCGGGCAGGATCTTCTGGATCTCGATGCCGGTCACCTGGGTGACCGATCGTGTCGTGGTGCCGGTGACGACGATGTCGCTCTGGTTCTCGTCGCCTTCCTCGGCAGCGATCGGCGCGGCGCGATCGGGCGCGGGCGCGACGACGTCGGAGGGCCCCGCCTGCGCGGACGCCGCGGTGGCGTGCGACAGGCACAGGACGGCGGCGGCGGACGACAGGCCCGCGAGCAGTTTCGAGCGCAACTTCATCGGATTTCCCCTGGATGGCGCCCTTGGTGAGCGTCCATGACCAGGCTGCGCCTAGGCAGGCGATGCTACTCGCCGGTGACAGCGGCGTGTCAGTTAGAAGACATCGTCATCAAGCTTCCAGTTCTAGGTGCCCGTTCAACGGCGCCGTTCTGTCCGGTGCGCCGATCGCGCCGGCGCGCAGCCATGATCGACCCATCGTCGCGTCGAGTTCGGGCGGATCGAACCGGTCGAGGCCGGATCCGGGATAGAAGCATATCTCCCCGAACAGGGGCCGTTCCGCAGGCTGGTAGAAATCCACCCGAGCGAACCCGAAGCCGCGCGCCATCTCGCGTGCTGCGTCGATCATCGCGGGCAGCGCCGAAGGTTTCGGCACGACCGCCGCGCCGCCCGACACCGGCCGAAAATCGATGTCGTGAACGATCCAGCGATGATGCGCACCGCGGTCGAGGTGCACTTGCACATGGGTGACCTCACCATCGAAGACGTAGAATTTATAGTCGACCGGCAGCGTGCCTCCTTCGCCGACGAATGGCTCGATCAGCAGGCCGCGCGGGATCTGCGTGTAGAGCCATTCGTCGAGCCACCGCCCATAGGGCCGGCGCAGCCATGCCGCCGCAACATCGCGTATCGATCGCCAGTCCGGAGCAGCGTCGGGAACGAAGATGTTCTGGTTGCACCCGTGCCGCGACTTGACGACCACCGGGCCTTGCAAGGCCGGTTCGTGCGGCAGATCCATCCCGGACCACAGCGTCGGCACTACCCAGTCAGTTCCCAGCCGGTCCGCGACGATCGCCTTGATCGCGATCTTGTCCGCCATGATCGGCATCCGCACGTCGCGGTCGTAGAGCTTGCGTAGTTGGACCAGCTCGGTGAACAGATGCGGGTCGCGCAGGTCAGGCCAGCGCCCGTGTCGCCATCGATAAGCGAGATGGATTCGGAGCAGCGCACCCGGCGCGGGCATCATCGTCGACCGTAACGCATACATGCTCGACCAAGCCACTGGCCACGACGATTGTTCCACCTGCGGATCGATCGCAACATCTTCCGGGGGCGGACGGGCAAGGAACGCTCCTGTCGCTGCTGCGCTATAGCCCCGCCGGGCCGCTCCGGCGCGAGGATCGTGATCATGCCCGACGCCAACAACGCCACTCTGTACCGGATGGTCCTGCCGGATCACGTCTGCCCGTTCGGCGTCCGCGCCAAGGAGATGCTCGAACGCGCGGGCTATGCCGTCGACGATCGCGTGCTGACGTCGCGCGAGGAAGTCGACGCGTTCGAGGAGAAGGAGGGCGTCGCGACGACTCCGCAGGTATTCATCGACGGCGAACGGATCGGCGGCAGCGACGACCTCGAACGCTATCTGGCGGCATGAGCGCGCCGGCGAAGGGGCTGTCGCGCGGCTGGGCGCTCGCGGCGGTGGCGGGCGTGCTCGGCGCGAGTGCGTTGCTCGGACGGCGGAACGCGCCCGATCCGTCGCATCCGGGCATCCGCCGCTGGTACAAGAAGCTCGACAAGCCGAACTATACGCCGCCCGACGCGGTGTTCGGCGCGGTGTGGCCGGTGCTGGAGACGGGGCTGGCGGTGGGCGGCTACCGGCTGCTGCGCCAGCCCGCCGATCGGTCGCGCAACGTCGCGGTCGGGCTGTGGCTACTCAACACCGCGATGATCGGCGGCTGGACCGAATTGTTCTTCCGCAAGCGCGTGCTCGGGCCGAGCGCGGTGGCGTCGGGCGCGATGATCGCGAGCGGCGCGGGCTATGTCGCCGCCGCCGCGCGGGTCGATCGTACCGCGGCCGCGACGGCGGTGCCGTTCGTCGCCTGGCTCGGCTTCGCGACGCTGCTGGCCGAGCAGATCTGGGCGCGCAACCCTGCCCCCGACGATCGCGGCGCATGACCGAACTCACGGTCTGGCATGATGGCGCGTGTCCGCTCTGTCGGCGTGAGATCGCGCTGATGCGGCGGCTCGACCGTGCGGGTGCGATCAACTTCGTCGATGCGAGCGAGCCGGGCTCGGCCTGCCCCGCCGATCGCGACGCGTTGCTGGCGCGGTTCCATGCGCGTGAGGACGGCCGGATGCTGTCAGGTGCGGCGGCGTTCGCGGCGATGTGGCGCGCCATTCCGGTGCTGCGCCCACTGGGGCTCGCCGCACGCAGTCCGCTGGTGCTGGCGGGGCTCGAGCGCGCCTATCGCGTGTTCCTGCGCCTCCGGCCGTCGCTCCAGGCGGTCGCGCGCAAGCTGGAGCGAACGGCATGAGGCCGGTGGCGCCCGATCCGGTCGCGCCGGGACAGGAAAGCGTGTGGGATTTTCCACGCCCGGCGATCGCGGCGCCGAGCCGCCGCCGCATCACGATCGAACACCACGGCATCGTGCTGGCCGATACCCGCAACGCGGTGCGCACGCTCGAGACCAGCCATCCGCCCAGCTACTATCTTCCGCAGTCCGACATCCTGATGTCCGCGTTGCGACGATCCGATCGCGCGTCGTTCTGCGAGTGGAAGGGTCACGCAATTTATTACGACGTCGAGATTGCGGGCGACGTGTTCCGCGACGTAGCGTGGAGCTATCCGGCACCGAGCGCCACGTTCTTGAGCCTGCGCGATCATATCGCGTTCTACGCCGCGCCGTTCGACGCGTGTCTGGTCGACGGCGAACGGGTGACGCCGCAGCCCGGCGGCTTCTACGGCGGCTGGATCACCACCGACCTTGCGGGTCCGTTCAAGGGCATCCCCGGCAGCCGCTACTGGTAATCGGGGCAAGGCGAGCCGCTGGCCCGCCCTGCCCCTATCGATCACTGCGCTGCGGCGGGCGGCGCCACCGGCGCCGGGGCGGCGGCGTCACGGGGTGCGGGCATCGGTGCCGGCCCATAGCGGTCGGGCCCGCGATCGTCGCCGCGCGGGCCTGGACCATGCGGCCCGTGGTGCGGTCCGCCGATCGGCCCGAGCGCGGTGATCTTGTTGCCCGGCGCGACCAGGAACGCCGCGTGGACGACGCCGCGATCGAAGCGACCCTGAACGGTCACCGGCTCGCCGATGGTGACGAGCTTGCCGTCCGCGCCCTCGCGGCCGGTCTCGACCAGCGCTCGGCCGCTGCCGTCTGCCATGACGAACTTGTCGCCGTAGATCTCGGCGACGCGGCCGCGGATGGTGACGATCTCGTCCGACGCCAGCGCCCGGATCGCGATCGGCTGCACCGGCGCCATGGTCACCGATGGACGGGTCTCGGCCATCATCACCGCGCCCGCCGCGCCGCCGAGCGCGAGCAACCCGGCGCCGACGAGGGCGAGCTTGCCGCTGCCGCCGAGCCGGAAGGAACGGCGGGTTGGTTCGTTGTGGTTGATGCTATCGGTCATCGATGATCTCCTCTTGGTGTCGATACGGTGCGTTCTACGCCGCCGCGCCACCGCCTCGCTGAACGTCGCCGTTCAGCTTGCATTGGGGGTCGCGGGATAGGGTCGATGGCGAAGGGACGACGGGTTGCGAATTTTGCTGGTCGAGGACGATGCGACGCTCGCCGACGGCATCGCACGCGCGCTGCGCGCCGAACGCTTCGCGGTCGACGTCGCGGTGAACGGTGAGGACGGCGCGCATCTCGGCGCGACCGAGCACTACGACGTCGCGGTGCTCGATCTCGGCCTGCCGAAGAAGGACGGGGTCACCGTGCTGCGCGAATGGCGGGCGGCGAGCGTGCGGCTGCCGGTGCTGATCCTCACCGCACGCGACGGCTGGTCGGAAAAGGTCGCCGGCTTCAAGGCTGGCGCGGACGATTACCTGACCAAGTCATTCCGGGTCGAGGAGCTGATCATGCGGCTGCGTGCGCTGGTGCGGCGCGCGGCGGGCCATGCCGGAGCGGTCGTCACCTGCGGTCGGCTGGCGTTCGATGCGCAGCTCGGCACCTTCGAGCTCGACGGCCTGCCGCTGAAGCTGACCGCGCTCGAATGGCGGGTGCTGTCCGCGCTGATGCTGCGGGCCGAGATCGTGATCGATCGCGGCGAGCTGATCGAGCGGGTGTACGAAGGCGATGCCGACGTCGATTCCAATTCGGTCGAGGTGATCATCGGCCGGCTGCGCAAGAAGATCGGCGCGACGATGATCGAGACCGCACGCGGGCGGGGCTACCGCGTCACCGCCGGCGAGCCGTGACCATCGTTCCACGCTCGTTGTTCGGGCGGCTGCTGGCGCTGTCGACGCTGACCACGCTCGCCGCGCTGCTGTTCGCGGCGGTCGGCATCGGGCAGGTGCTGGAGCGCTTCGTGATCCGCGGGCTCGACCAGCAGCTCGATGCCGAACTGTCGATGCTGGCACGGGCGCTGCGTCCCGATGCCACGCTGGACCCCGCGCGGGTCGTCGAGCTGCCGGCCTTTGCAGACGGTGAAGCCGGCTGGGGCTGGCGCGTGCAGAGCGTGGCGGGCTCGTGGACCGGGGGCGACCCGATCACGCTGCGCGAGTCCGCGCCCGACCGGCATCACCGCGGCCCGCATCCAAAGCCGCGCGAGGGCGCCGCCGCCTCGGGCGAACCGCTCCACCTGCGCGAAATCACGGTGAACACCGACGCCGGCCCGGCGCTGATCGTCGCCAGCGGCCCGCGCCGCGTTGCGCTGGCGCCGCTGCGCGAGGCGATGACGCCGCTGCTCGGCTCGCTTGCGGTGCTCGGCATCGCCCTGGCGCTGGCGACGGGCTTGCAATTGCGCGTCGGTCTCCGCCCGCTGCGCGCGATGCGGACGTCGCTGGCCGATGTGCGCGAGGGGCGCGCGCGTCATATCCCTGTCGATCAGCCATCAGAACTCGCGCCGCTCGCGCGCGAGCTGAACGCGTTGATCGACCAGAACGAGGCGGGGCTGGCGCATGCGCGCGGGCATGTGGCCAATCTGGCGCACGGGTTGAAGACGCCATTGGCGGCGCTCGGACTGCGGTTGGCGGAGGGCGAGAGCGATCCGGACGGTAGCCTGGGCGTGATGGTTGCCGAGATCGATCGGCGAATCCGGCACCATCTGGGTCGCGCCCGCGCCGCGGCACCCGGTGGATCGACTCGGATGCGCACGCCGGTCGCGGCGGCGGTCGGCGATCTGGTGGCGGTAATGCAGCGGATCCATGCAGAGGCGGCGCTCGGGGTGACCGTCGCGATTCCGCCAAACGCGATCGTGACGGTCGATGCGCAGGATCTGGACGAGATGATCGGCAATCTGCTCGACAATGCGTGGCGCCATGCACGCTCGACGATCGTGGTGAGCACGGCCGTCGCCGGGCCCTCCGTGGAGATCCGCATCGAGGACGATGGGCCCGGCGTGCCGGAGACCGACCGGCTAAAGGCGCTCGCCCCCGGGCGGCGGCTCGACGAGCGCGGGGAGGGTTACGGGTTCGGGCTGTCGATCACCCGCGAACTGGCGGAGCTGAGCGGCGGCACCCTGGCGCTGGCGGAGTCGAGCAAGCTGGGCGGGCTCGCAGCGACGCTGCTCCTGCCGGGCGGTGCCGGCTAGAGCTTCTCCGCATGGGCGTCGGCCCATTTCTTGCCGGCGTCGCCGCCCCAAAGCAGCCATGCGATAAAGCCCGCGGAGGGATCGTCGTCCGAATCCCATTGGTGCGCTGCGCCATCCTTGTCGACCGCGTGACGCGCGAAATAGCTGTGCATCGATTTGACATCGGAGTCGTCGAGATCGTCGCCGTCGACGAGCTGCTTGGCGCGCCGCACGCCGACATCGGTGCCGCCACGCCCGAACTTCTCGCGCAGCTTCAGCCCGCGCTTGGCCGCCGCCGCCATCTGCTGGTTGGGTTTGAAGGTCGCTTTCGCCACGATATGCTCCGTCATTGTCCTGTGACTGCCAACGGCTGCGTCCGGCGAAGGTTTCCGGTGTGCAGGATCAGGAACCCCGCGGGCATCGCGCGGTTGGTTCGTTGTCTCATCGAAAGGCAGGATCATGACCGAGAAGAAGGGCCACGGCAGCGCCACGGCGCAGAAGGCGAACGCCAAGGCGGCGAAAGATGGCGAGAAGAACCCACGCAAGTCCTCTTCCGCGCAGGCCGAGCTCGGCAAGAAGGGCGGCAAGGCTGCCGCGAAGAAATAGGGCAGAAAAAGCGGCGCCCGCCGCAGAACGCTACGCGCGGCGGGCGCCAGTACTAGGACGATCCGGTTGCAGTCGGACCGCCCCGCCCCGCTAAGCCCTGAAGCCTTAACGGTAAGTGCCATCATCGTTCATGGTGGGTTGTTCTTGTCCGATTTCACCGGACCCGGGACAGTCGCTATGATAGAACGCAGCTATGTTCTTCGATTCCACGCTGTGGCCTCCGGCACCAGACGGCGATCCGCCGCCGGAACCGCAGCCGGCGAAGCTGACCGCGCGGCAAGAGCGGCTGATGATGCGGATCGTCGGGTTGTTGCTGCTGGTGCTGTTCCTGGGGCCGTTCGCGGGATCCTCGGTGATCTCCGCCGCGGTCGCGCTGACGCGCTAGAAGCGCACCGCGACGTCGACCCCGCCGCCGCCCGGCATCGACCAGGGGGTGAGGCGAACGCGATCGTCGTGGCGGCTCGTCAGCAACAGCCCGCTCGCGCTGCCGATCACCGCGCCGGCGACGACGTCGTGGACATAGTGTTTGTCGGCACGGACCCGCGCCAGCCCGACGAAGCTCGCCACCGCCAGCGCCGGCAAGCCGACCTGCCAGCCATAGCGCTTTTCCAGCGTCGTGGCCGCGGCGAAGGAGACGGAGGTATGGCCCGACGGAAAGCTGCGGTCGTCACTGCGGTCGGGGCGCCGTTCGTGCACCAGCTCCTTCAGCACGAAGGTCGCGCCGCCTGCCGCCACGATGCTGCCTGCGGCCTGGAGATCGCCGCGCCAATCGCCCTGCACCGCGGGAACGCCGAGCGCCGCGACGACCAGCAGATCGCGCCCCGCACTGCTCGCCCTGCCCCAGCCATGCTTGCTGGCAAACGCTGGCGCCGGTGCGGTAAGTAGAACCATCAACATCGCAGCGGTCGGACATGCTTTCAACGTACGGGATCCTTCTTCATCGGAACCGATCGACGTGAACGTCTACACGATTTCTCGGGTCGCGCATGCGTGCAACCGGTGTGCGTGCGCTGCGATCCGCGACGAAGCGGTCGGCGCGATCGGCCACCGTCGCTGCGGTTGGTAATCGGACTGCCGCTCCGCTGCAACGGACGCGACGACCATCCGTTATCCGCCACGGCAACGAACCGAGGATGACGAATGACCGAACGCGCGCATGTCGATTTTTATGACGTCGTCCTCAAGCCCGATCCCTCCCGCACCGTCGTACGTCCCTTCGAACCAGGCTATCCGCGCGGGTTCGACCATGGCCGCACGCGCACGTCGGAGACGATCGAGATGATCTTGGGGCTCGACGAGGACGAATTGCAGCGCCAATTGACCGGCGTTACCGCATCGCTCGACGAGAACCATCGCGACGTCGATGCGACGCTGCAACGCCGCTTCGACGAGATCGCGCCCCAGGTGCCTGAGGGCTTGTCGCTGTCGGCGGAGCAGCAACGCCTGATCGGCGCCTATTTCAGCCAGGAATATGCGTACGAGGCCGCGGCCCTGTTCAACCCGAGCGCGGTGCCGCATCCCGACCAGAGCGGCGTGGCGGAAGGCGCGGTGCGCTTCGTGCTGGCGCTGCGCGGCGTCGGCGAAGGCCATGTGTCTTCGGTGACGTTCCGGACGGGCGTGTGGGCGCCCGGCGGCGACCTCACGATCGACGATCCGGGCACTACCTCGGTCCCGCCGGTGATCGCCAAGGGCGGCGGCACCGACGATGCCGTGCGGCTCGATTGCGGCGGATCACGCAGCATTTCGGAGACGGTGCTGTTCCCGATCCTGCCGAGCCAGCGTCAGGGGATCGAGGACATGCGCCTCGTCCGCTTCGTCGACGACGACGGCAGCGTCGCCTATCACGGCACCTACACCGCGTTCAGCGGCGCGGAGGCGCGGTCGGAACTGCTGACCACCACCGACTTCAAGTCGTTCCAGATGCGCGCGCTGCGCGGCGACGTTGCGAGTGCCAAGGGCATGGCGATCTTCCCGCGGCGGATCGACGGCCGGTACGTCACGCTCGGGCGGCAGGACAACAAGAACATCTGGCTCAACACGTCCGACGAGCTGCTCCATTGGGACGGCGGCGCCAAGCTGATCGAGCCGCATTTCCCGTGGGAGTTCGTGCAGATGGGCAATTGCGGGTCGCCGATCGAGATCGATGAGGGCTGGCTGGTGCTGACCCACGGCGTGGGCACGGTGCGCAACTATTGCATCGGCGCCTGCCTGCTCGACAAGCGGGACCCGTCGAAGCTGCTGGCGCGCACCCCCCGCCCGGTGCTGGCGCCGAGCCCGCACGAGCGCGACGGCTATGTCCCCAACGTGGTCTATAGCTGCGGCGCGCTGGTCGAGGGGCGGACGATGCTGCTGCCCTATGCGGTCGCCGACAGCTTCTCGGCATTAGGCACGCTGTCGGTGGATAATCTGCTCGGCTGCATGGCGTAGGTTCGCGCTTGCCGGATCGGTGCCAGCGCGCGACACTGCACCGGATAGCAGGAGGACCGATCGTATGCGGATTAGCTGGGCTTCGACGATCGCCTGCGCGCTCGGTGCGTCGTTGATCGCCACCGCGGCGGTGCCGCAGGATGTCGCTGCGCCGGTCGCGTCGCGGCCGGCCGGGCCGCTGCTGGTGGCCGCGGACCTGCGCGAGGCGACCAGTCTCGACGGGCCGTGGCATTATTCCATCGATCCGTTCCGATCGGGCAATGCCGGCTTCCACGGCGATGCGCCCAATCCGAGCGAGCGCCGGTGGTCCGACGTCGACGTCTCGGCAGAGATGCGCAAGGGCAATGGCGCGCTGTTCGAATACGACATGGCGGCGGCGCCGGTCACGACCCTGCCATCGGCATGGCTGATGCACGCCCCCGAGATGCGCCATTATCAGGGGCTGGTCTGGTATCGGCGCGATTTCGTGAAGGTCGCGACACCGGGCAAACGCGCCTTCCTGCGGTTCGGCGCGGCCAATTACCTCGCCAAGGTCTATCTCAACGGCCAGCTGCTCGGCACCCACGAAGGCGGGTTCACGCCATTCGCGTTCGAGGTCACAGGCAAGCTGCGTGGCGGCACCAACCAGGTCACCGTCGGCGTGGATTCGGTCGTCACCGATGCCAGCGTGCCGCCGCCCGTCACCGACTGGGAGAATTACGGCGGCATTACCCGCGACATCACGCTGATCGAGACCCCCATTACCTATGTCGACGATGCGTGGATCAGGCTGAATGCCGACGGCACGATCGCGATCGATGCGCAGCTCGACGGCAAGTCGGCGGGCGGGCAGGCGATCACCTTCGCGATCCCCGCGCTGAAGCTGACCCTTGCCGGCCGCACCGACGCCACCGGCCATTGGCGCGCGAGCGTCACGGCACCGGCGGGAATGGCGCGATGGTCGCCCGATTCGCCGCGCCTCTACGACGTGACGATCGCCGCAGGGCAGGACCGCTGGCGCGATCGCATCGGCTTTCGCACCATCGCGCGGCGCGGCAACCAGATCCTGCTCAACGGCCGTCCGATCTTCCTTCGCGGGATCAGCATCCACGAAGAGGAGTTCGGCGTCGCACCTGCCCGCGCGATGACGCCGCCCGCCGCCCGCGCGTTGCTGACGGAAGCCAAGCAGGGGCTGCACGCGAACTTCGTTCGGCTCGCACACTATCCGCATGGCGAGGTGACGACGCGGCTGGCGGACGAACTGGGGCTGATCGTGTGGAGCGAGGTACCGGTCTATTGGCGGGTGGCGTGGGACAACCCCACGACGCTCGCGACTGCACGCCGAATGATCGCCGAGAACATCCTGCGTGACCGCAACCGCGCCTCCATCGCGATCTGGAGCATCGCCAACGAGACCCCGATCACCGACGCGCGCAACCTGTTCCTGACCACCCTCGCGAACGACGTCCGCGCTCTCGACGACACCCGGCTGGTCGGCGCCGCATTGCTGACCGAGCGGACCACCGAGCAAGGCCACCCGGTGATGACGATGAACGACCCGCTCGCCGCCCGGCTCGATGTGATGGGGATCAACACCTATAATGGCTGGTACGGCAACGATCGGCTGGCGGACGTCGCCGCGATCCGCTGGCGGGTGCCCGACGACAAGCCGCTGATCCTGTCCGAGTTCGGCGCCGGTGCGAAGGCGGGATTCCACGACGACCGCGCGTCGCCGCAGAAATTTTCCGAGGAATATCAGGCCGAATATTTCCGCCAGACGCTGAAGATGGCCGACGCCATTCCGACGCTGCGCGGCATGTCGCCCTGGCTGCTGAAGGATTTCCGCTCGCCACGCCGACAGAACGAATTCCAGCAGGGGTGGAACCGCAAGGGGCTGGTGTCGGAAACCGGACAGCGGAAACAGGCGTTCGGCGTGCTCGCGGACTATTACGGCGCCCGGGAAACACGCGATCGGTGATCGGTCGCGTGGGTCCGGTGCCCCGCCTCAAGGAGCTTGCCCGATGGCCGATCGCATCCTCGTCTTCTACGGATCGTACCGACGCGATCGGCAGGGCATCCGGCTGGCGCGCTACATCGTTCGCGCGTTGGCCGAACGCGGCGCCGAGGTCGAGCTGATCGACGCCAAGGCGCTCGACCTGCCGATACTCGATCGCATGTACAAGGAGTATCCCGCTGGCGAGGCCCCGCCTGTGCTGGAGGAACTCGCGGACAAGATCCGCGGCGCACACGCCTTCGTCTTCGTCGCGGGCGAATATAATTGGAGCGTCCAGCCCGGCCTGAAGAACCTGACCGATCATTTCCTCGAGGAATGGTTCTGGCGACCCGCGGCGATCGCGAGCTATTCGGCGGGGCGGGTCGGCGGCGCGCGGTCCGGGCTCGCCTGGCACGGCATCCTGTCGGAAATGGGGATGGTCGTGATCTCCAGCACGATCCTGGTCGGTGGCATCGGCCACGCGCTCGACGAGGATGCGCAACCGGTCGGCGACGGCGGCGCCGCGCTCGACAAGAGCTTTCCGCGCTTCGCCGACGACCTGGCCTGGTGGACCGAAGCCGCGCGCGCCCAGCGCGAGCGGCGGCCCGTGCCCTACTAAACCGCTCGAGCGCGTTCCTCGACGATGCGCTCCAGCATCGAGAGCGGCATCGCGCCCGATTCGAGCACGTCGTGGAACTGCTTGAGGTCGAACCGTGCGCCGGCGATGCGGCGTGCGTTGTCGCGCGCGCGGAGCCAGGCGGCGTGGCCGATCTTGTAGCTGCAGGCCTGGCCCGGCGAGACGCAGTAGCGCTCGATCTCGCGCTGCGACCGGCCCTGCGCGAAGCCCACGGTGTCGACCATGTAGCGGGTCGCCTGATCGTGGGTCCAGCGCTTGGTGTGGATGCCGGTGTCGACCACCAGCCGCGCGGCGCGGAACAGGAAGGACTGGAGATAGCCCGCGCGCTCGACCGGCGAGGCATAGCCGCCGAGTTCGTCGGCGAGCTGTTCGGCATAGAGCGCCCAGCCCTCCAGATACGCGTTGAAGAACGCAATCTTGCGCAGCGTATGGGTCGGGGCGCGCTGCGCGGTGGAGATCTGGAGGTGATGCCCGGGCACGCCTTCGTGATAGGTCAGGCTCGGCAGCGTGTATTTGGGCCAGTCGTTCACGCTCTTCAGGTTGATCCAGTAGATCGCCGCGCGCGACCCATCGAGCGGCGCGCGGAAGTAATAGCCATTGGGGGCGCCGTCCTGGATATCGGGTGCGACGCGACGAATCTCTAGCGGTGCGTTGGGCGGATTGGTGAAGGCCTGGGGCAGCTTCGCCTGCATCGATCGGACGCCGGCGTTGAGGCTGGCGATCAGCGCCGCGCGCCCGGCATCGGTGTCGGCGAACAGCTGTGCCGGCTGGCGGTTGAGCTGGTTCAATCGCGCGCCGACGCTGCCCTGGGTCAGCCCCTGACCGCGCAGGATCGGATCGAGCTGCGCGGAGAGCTCCGCCACCTGTTGCAGGCCCATCCGGTGGACCTCGTCTGGCGACAGAGTCGTCGTGGTCGCCTGAGCGAGCGCGGCGGCGTAGATCGCCTCGCCCTCGGGGATCGCCCAGACGCCCGCCGCGGCGCGCGCGGCCGGACGCAGCGTCTTCACATAGGCGATCTGGCGATCGAGCGCGGGATAGACCTGGGTCTCGACGATGCGCGCGGCGCGCGTGCCCCAGTCGCCGGCGATCCCCGCCGCGGTAGCGCGACGGGTGAGCGACTCGACGAGCTGGCTCTCCGCCGCCGCGGGGGCGCGCAGCTTGGCCAATTGGCCGAGCGCGAGATCGAGCGAGAAATCGGGGGCGACCTGCCCCTTGGCGGCGGCGCGGCGCTGGCCCGCGGTCTCGTTGTCGAGCTGCCGGCCCATCAGCGACAGCCGATCGAGATACGCCTCGGCATCTGCAGCGGTCTTCACCGGGTGGGTCGAGTCGAGGAAGTCGGGCAGCGAAAAATAGATGCCGTCCTGCTGGGTGATCAGATACGGCCCCTGTGGCGAACTGACGCCGAAGCGCGACGGCCCGACCATCTTCGAATCGATATTGTAGAGCACGACCTCGCGATCGATCCGTGCCTGGGCGGAGAGCGTCGCGGGGTCGACCCGGGCGATCGTGGCGCGTGCAGCGCGGTGGTGCGCCAGATCGGCCGCGATCGCGCCTTCGCCGTTATCGTCGAGCAGGTGGCGTAGATCGGCGTTCTTGCCGGTGTCCAGCCCCAGCGAGGTCGCAGTTTCGGGCTCGGCGCGGATGTCGGCTTCGAGCACCCGGTCGAACGCCGCGGTGAGACGGGCATCGCCGGGGGCGGCCTTCGCCGCCTGCGCGAACCCGGCCCGCTCGCCGGTCAGGGTCAGCCCGGCCGCAGCGGCGCCGGACATGAGAAAGAGCCGACGATCCATGCGCTTGATCCTTGCTTGCGACGATTTGCGACAACGCTTGGCCGGGTCGACGCAGCTTCGCAAGCCTGGGGCACGATATGCCTGCATATGATCGGCCTGGCCGATCGCGGTCGGAACAGCAGCCGCCACCGGCCGTTCAACCCGCGACAATCAGGACAGGAGACGATCATGCCGAGCGACCAGGAAATCGAAGCCAAGTTCTGGAAGGCGTTGCGATCGGACCGCACGATCATGCTCGGGCTCGACGGGGTCGAGGACGGCCACGCCCGGCCGATGACCGCGCTGGTCGACGGCGACGAGAACCACGGGCCGCTCTACGTTTTCGCGTCAAAGGACAACGCCCTGATCGACCTGCTCGCGCAGAACGACCGCGCGATCGCGACCTTCGTATCAAAGGGGCATGACGTCTGGGCGACGATCCACGGATCGCTGTCGGTGCACAATGATCGCGCGACGATCGACCGCCTCTGGAACCCCTATGTCGCGGCCTGGTACGAGGGCGGCAAGGACGATCCCAAGCTGGCGCTGCTGCGGCTCGAAACCGAGAAGGCGGAGATCTGGTTGGACGGATCGAGCCTGGTCGCCGGGGTGAAGGCGCTGCTCGGGGTCGACCCGAAAAAGGATTACCGCGACAACATCGCCGAAGTGACCCTGTAAGGCCGACCACCGCTCCTGGCCGCTAAGCCGCGGTTCAGGAGCGGCGCGGTACGTCGGACCATGTTCAAGACATTGCTCCTCACGGCAGCGTTGGTTGCCTCCCCCGCCCTCGCCGCGCGCGACGATCCCGACACCCAGCTGCGCAAGGCGCTCGCCGGACGGATCGCGGGTACGCCGACGGATTGCATCAGCCTGCCGAACACGCAGTCGAGCCAGATCATTCCCGGCAGGGCGATCATCTACCGCAGCGGCAGCCGGCTCTACGTCAACGAACCCCGGTCGGGGGCCAAGTCACTCCACGACGACGATATCTTGGTGACGCGCGTGACGGGCTCGCAACTGTGCAGCATCGATACGGTGAACCTGATCGACCGCGCGTCGCAAGTGCAACACGGGTTCGTGATCCTGGGTAAGTTCGTGCCGTATTCGCGGCCGGCCAAGGCGAACTAGACCCCTTCTTACCCGTCCATCGACCGAGCTTTTTTGCTGCCACTTACCATTCGCCGGCGCATATAGGCGGTGATGCTGGTCGGTCGCCTGAAGCGGTTCTTCGTCGAGGAAGATTGGACGTTCGCCGAACATGAGCGGCCGGCGCTGCCGGGATCGCCCGCGTCGCCCGAGCATCCGGTCGCTCGCCGCATCGCCTATGCCGCGATCGGCACGCTGCTGGGGATCACGGGGGGGCTCGGCACCGCCCTCGTTTCGGTCAACACCACCGCGCTGCAGGGGTCGCTCGGGCTCGATCCCGCGGAGATTGCGTGGCTGCCGACCGCCTATGTGATGACCAACGTGTCGGTGAACCTGCTGCTGATCAAGTTCCGGCAGCAGTTCGGACTGCGGCCGTTCGCGATGATCTTCCTCGGTATCTATGCCGCGCTGACGCTGGCGCATCTGTTCGTCCACGGCTTCGGATCGGCGATCGCGGTGCGGGCCGCGAGCGGCATGGCGGGCGCCGCGGTGTCGAGCCTGGCGCTCTACTACATCATGCAGGCGCTACCCGCGAAGTGGCGGCTGAAGGGCGTGGTGATCGGCATCGGCATTCCGCAATGCGCGACGCCGCTGGCGCGGCTGTTCTCGCCGGACCTGCTCGCCGCGTCAGAATGGCGGACGCTCTATCTGTTCGAATTCGGGCTGGCGCTGCTCTGCTTCGCCGCGGTCAGCCTGCTGCGCCTGCCCCCGGCGGAACGCCGCGCCGCCTTCGAACCGCTAGATTTCGTCACCTTCGCGCTGTTCGCGGGCGCGCTGGCGCTGGTTGCGGCGGTGCTCGGCCAGGGGCGGATCCTGTGGTGGACCGAGGCGTCGTGGCTCGGCTGGGCGCTGGTCCTCGCGATCCCGATGCTCGCCGCGGCGCTGGTGATCGAGCATGGCCGCGCCAATCCGCTGCTCAACACCCGGTGGCTGGGCAGTGCCGATATCGTGCGGTTCACGATCGTGACGATCATGGCGCGGGTGGTGCTGTCCGAACAGACTTATGCCGCGGTCGGCCTGCTCAACGTGCTCGGGCAGAACAACGATCAGCTGCGGCCGCTGTTCACGATCATCCTGCTGGCCTCGATCGTCGGCGTCGCCGCCAGCGCGATCACGCTCAACGTCGAGAAGCTCGCGCATCCGGTGATGCTGTCGATCGGGCTGGTCGCGATCGCGGCGTTCGTCGACTCGCATTCGACCAGCCTCACCCGGGCACCGGAGCTCTACGTCACCCAGGCGCTGATCGCGTTTGCGGCGACCTTCTTCCTCGGGCCGTCGCTGCTGTTCGGCATGACCCGCGCGCTGCAGCAGGGATCGGGCCACATCATCAGCTTCATCGCGCTGTTCGGCATGATCAATTCGATCGGCGGGCTCGGCGGGTCGGCGCTGCTCGGCACCTATCAGAGCATCCGCGAGAAGGCGCACAGCGCGGCGATCGTACAGACCATCGACCCGACCGATCCGATCGTGACCCAGCGACTCGCCGCCGGTAGCGCCGCGGTCGGCCGCGTCGTCGGCGACCCGGCGCTGCGCAGCGCGGAGGGCGGCGCGCTATTGTCGCAGACCGCGACGCGCGAGGCCAATGTGCTCGCCTTCGACGACACCTTCCGCCTGATCGCGCTTCTCGCTGCGGCGACCACCGCCTATCTGCTGTTCCTTCTGATCCGCAGGGGCTGGCGCGAACGGCGCGCTGCCGCCGCTGGAGTGCCCGCATGACCGATACCGCTGCCTCGTCCGCCCCCACCTCCCCGGTCGCCGCAACCCCCGCGACCGAGGAGCGGCTGGCCGAGGTGGCGCCCATGCCGCCGGTCGCATCGGGATGGCGCCCGCCGGTGCCCGGGCGAACCGCGCTGATCCTCGTACTGCTGCTGACGCTGGCCGGGGTCGCCGCGGTGCTCGCGGCGTGGCAGCTGCCGCCGTTCACGACCGCGCAGCAGCAGACCGACAACGCCTATGTCCGCGGACGGACCACGGTAATCAGCCCGCAGGTCAGCGGCTATGTCGCCAAGGTGCTGGTGCGCGACTTCGATACCGTCGCGGTGGGCCAGCCGCTGGTGGCGATCGACGACCGGATCTACCGGCAGCGGATCGACCAGGCGGCGGCGCAGGTCGCGTCTCAGGAAGCGACGCTGGCCAACACCGCGCAAACCGCGCGATCGCGCACCGCGTCGCTGGCGGTGCAGGACGCCGCGGTGGCGAACGCCCGCGCGCAGCTGATGCGCGCGCAGGCCGACATGAACCGGGTCGACGATCTCGTCACCGACGGATCGGTCTCGCTTCGCGAGCGCGACCAGACGCTGGCGGCCCTGCGTCAGGCGCAGGCGCAGGTGCTGCAGGCGCAGGCCGCGCGCGAGATCGCGCGCCAGGACATTCGTACCGTGCAGGTCGGGCGCGGCGGGCAACAGGCCGCGGTGTCGGGCGCGGAGGCGGCGCGGCGGCTGGCGGAGATCGACCTCGCCAACACCGTCATACGCGCACCGGAGGGCGGGCGGCTGAGCGAGATCGGGGTCCGCGTCGGCCAATATGTCACCGCCGGATCGCAGCTGATGTTCCTGGTGCCGGCCGAAACCTGGGTGATCGCGAACTTCAAGGAGGCCCAGACCGCGCGGATGACGGTCGGCCAACCTGCCTCGTTCACCGTCGATGCGCTCGCCAACGAACGGCTGACCGGACGGGTCGAGCGGATCTCGCCCGCCGCGGGTTCCGAATTCGCGGTGCTGAAGCCCGACAACGCGACCGGCAACTTCACCAAGGTGCCGCAGCGGATCGCGGTGCGTATCCGCATCGATCCCGGGCAGCCGCTCGCCCAGAGGCTGCGCCCGGGCATGTCGGTGCAGGCGCGGGTGGACACCGCGGCGCGATGACCAATACGCGGACAGGCGTTGCGGCGATCGCGCTGCTGGCGGCGTCGGGTTGCGCAGGCCCACGCCCCGCTGCGCCCGCCGCCGCGGGCGTGACTCCACCGCCGGCGTGGCGGACGTCGCTTGCGGCGGGGCAACCGGTGACCGCCGACTGGTGGCGGTCGTTCGGCGACCCGGTGCTCGCCGCGCTGATCGAACGCGCGCTTGCCAACAATGTCGACATCGCGGTCGCCGCGGCGCGGGTCGAGGAGGCGCGCGCTACCGAGCGGCTCGCCCGCGCGCAGCTGTCCCCGCAGATCGGCGGCGCGCTGCCGACCGCGGACGGGCGCGCGCTCAACCCGTTCGGGGTTGCCACCACCAACCTCGCCAGCCAGCCCGCGCTGACCGCAAGCTACGATCTCGACCTGTTCGGGCGCCTCCGCCTGGCGAGCGAGGCGGCGCGTGCGCAGACGCTGGCGACCGCTTCGGCGCGCGACACCGTGCGGCTCGGCATCGTCGGCAGCGTCGCCAGCGGCTACATCACCCTGCGCGCGCTCGACGCCCGGCTGCTCGTCGCGCGCGAGACGCTGGCGGCGCGGGCGGAGGCGCTGCGGATCGCCCGCCGACGCGCGGAGACCGGCTATACCTCGATGCTCGAACTGCATCAGGCGGAGGGCGAATACCGCGCCACCGCGCAGCTCGTGCCGCAGGCGGAGCTCGCGATCACCCGGCAGGAGGATGCGCTCGGCGTGCTGGTCGGCGACAATCCCGGTCCGGTCGCGCACGGGCTGGCGCTCGCCGCGATCGCCGCGCCGCCGATCCCCGCCGGCATGCCCGCCGACCTGCTGCGCCGCCGCCCCGACATCGCGCAAGCCGAACAGACGCTGGTCGCCGCAGACCGATCGCTGGACAGCGCGCGCGCGGCGTTCCTGCCCAACCTCGCGCTGACCGGATCGGCGGGGCTGGTGCTGTCGACCGCGCTGTCCAATCCGGTCGGCGTCTTCTCGCTCGGCGGCAGCGTGCTCGCGCCGCTGTTCGACGGCGGACGGCTGCGCGCACAGGCGGATGCGGCGGCGGCGCGGCGCGACCAGGCGGCGTTCGGCTATCGCCGCGCCGCGCTCAACGCCTTCCGCGAGGTCGACGACAATCTCGCGGGAGTGGTGCGCACCGGCGAGCAGGAGGCCGCGATCGCCGGCCAGCGCGACGCGCTCGCCGCCGCGCTGCGCAACGCCGCGAATCGATATCGCGCGGGCTATTCCTCCTATCTCGACCAGCTCGACACCCAGCGCGGCCTGCTCACCGCCGAACTCGCGCTGGTGCAGGCCCGCGCGGACCGGCTCAACGCCTATGTCGGCCTCTACCAGGCGCTGGGCGGCGGCTGGTCCCCCACAGAGATCGCCGCCACACGGCGCTGACGCTCTCGTTGTTTGGCGAAATCGGATGGCGGCGGTTACAGTAAGCCTACGAATAACCGATGTCGGTCGACTTCCCCTTCCAGAATAATACAGGCCGGGGCTGCGCCGTACTTGACTCTCGATCAAGTTAACGCTTCATTAACTCTTAATGACATCCGAGAGATGTTGAGCGTTACGGGGGTTAGCATGCGCACTAAACTTATAATTACATGGGCAATACTTCTCAGCATGTATGGTTCGCCATCTTATGCTTTGGGCAGCGTACAATCCGGCACGGGTCCGAACGGCCTGAAGTGGACCGCCACCAGCACGATCATCGGCCAGACCTCGACCGGGACGACGCCACCGGACGGCTCTCCCAGTTCGATCGCCGGCGGTGGTGACCCGATCTACCTGGCGCCGAACGGCAACGGCTTCGGCGGCGTCGTCGGCGTGCGAATGAACCTGCGCGGGGGCGGATCCTTCAGCTGCTCGGGGACGCTGGTCGGCGATCGGTCGGTCGTCACCGCGGCCCATTGCCTCAGCGAGGGCAAGGGCCTGGTGGACTATATCGTCAGCACTCAGGTCTTCTTCCAGAATGACGCCAGCAGCGAAGCGGACGAACGGGTCTTCGGCGGCTGGTACGGCGACCTCCCAGCCGGGGTCGATGTGATCCAGGTCTCCGACTACGCGGTCAATGCCGCCTATTCGGGCGCGGCCATCGACCAGAACGATATCGCCGTCGTGACCCTCGCCGAGGCAGCACCCGCCTATGCGACCCGGTACGGCATCTATGAGGGCAACCTGATGGGCGAGCGTTTCACCCTCGCCGGCTATGGCCTACGCTCGAGCTACGGCGGCAAATATGGCGAGAACGAGGTAGGCGGTTTCCGCCGACAGGGCGAAAACATCTTCGATTTATCCTGGGGCGACGACGCGTTCGCCGGCTTCTTCACCAACGAGGATGACGAGGATTGGTTTATCGGCCCAGCCGACATGGTCAGCAATTCGTTTATCGCGGATTTCGACAATGGCGACTGGCAGCAGGACATAAACTGCCGGCTCGCTCAGGTGTCGGGCCTCAGCGGGGCCGCGGCGGATGCGGCTGGCTTCTGCAATCGCGGCGTCGGCGACCTCGAAGCGAACATCGGCAGCGGCGATTCCGGGGGCAGCGCGTTTATCGGCGGCAAACTTGCCGGGGTGATCTCATACGGGATCTCAGTCGGATACGAATATGGTGATTACTCGGGCGGGAATTATCCAGACGGCGGCTGGGGCGAGGGCGCCGGTTACGTGCCGATCTTCCTCCACGGCGACTTCATCCGCAGCGCGATCGCCGCGGTGCCGGAACCCGCGACGTGGGCGCAGATGCTGCTCGGCTTCGGCCTGATCGGCATGGCCACCCGTCGCCGCCGGCGCACCGTCGTCGTTCTCGCCTGATCCGATCCGGCCTCCGCGTCGCCTGTGTTGCGGAGGCCGTCCAGGGTATCTTCACCGTGGTGGTGATGCCCCAGGTCGCCGATCGATCGCTGACTGTCGATCGGACCGCTGCGCGACTGACGTACGGTTCCGGTTTCGGCGATCGGCGACCGCCTTCCCATCATCACCAACGACGCCGGCGCAACGGCCGTGCGATCAAGGGGGCCAACCATGCACATCAAATCGCTGGTCGTATCGACCATGTTTCTCGTGGCCTATGCCGTGCCGTCCCAAGCGGCGCGAACGGTCCAGTCGGGCGTCGGCGCCAACGGGATGAAGTGGACCGCCACCGCCCAGATCGTCGGCGTCACATCGACCGGCAGCACGCCGGCAGAGGGATCGCCGGCCACCGCGTCGGGCGGCGGCAACCCGATCTATCTGGCACCGAACCGCGCCGGCTACAGCGGCGTCGTCGGCTTGTTGATGACGCTCCGTGATGGCTCGATGGACGCTTGTTCGGGGACGCTGGTCGGCAACCGTTCGGTGGTGACCGCCGCCCACTGCGTCAGCGAAGGTGACGGTGTTCAGGCCGACATCGTCCGAACCCAGGTGTTCTTCTACGACGACGCCAGCAGCGATCGGGATCAGCGTTTCTACGATGAATGGACCGGCGACCCCACCCCCGGCGTTACCGCGATCGACGTCTCGAACTACACCATTGCTCCGGGGTATGAAGGCAGATTGTCCGTCGATCAGAACGATATCGCGGTGTTGACCCTCGCCGAAGCCGCGCCGTTGTTCGCCGAGCGATACGGCATCTATGACGTGGACGGCAACGGCGACACGGTCGGAAGCCTGAAGGGCAAGCAGTTCAACGTCGCCGGCTATGGCTACCGGTCCGACAGCGGCGGAGACAATGGCATCACGGGGCCGCACCGTTCGTCGACCGGCTTTCGACGTCAGGGGGATAACGTGTTCGACTTCGCCTGGGGCGACGAGGTGTTCGACGGTTTCCTGATCGACGAAATGGCGGCTTCGGGATCCTACGGGGTCGAATATTCCTATATGGCGGATATGGACAACGGGTTGGCGGCCCAGGACGGATCCTGCGCCTTCGTACAATACTTCAGCCCGCTCAGCGCGGTCGAGGCCCAGGCGCAAGGTTTCTGCACCACCGGCGTCGGCGAACGCGAAGTGAACACCGCTCCTGGCGATTCGGGCGGTGGCGGCTTCATCGACGGCAAGCTCGCGTCGGTGACCTCCTACGGCATGACCATGGCTTCGAGCGACCTGAACGGCGACATCAATTCCGGTTTCGGCGAACTCGCCGGTTTCGTGCCCACCTTCATCCACGCCAAGTTCATCCGCAGCGCGATCGCCGCGGTGCCGGAGCCGGCGACCTGGGCGCAGATGCTGCTCGGCTTCGGCCTGATCGGCATCGCCACCCGCCGCCACCGGCGGGGGGCGGTCGTCGCCGCCTGACCGCACTACGCGACGTCGTTGCTGCACGAAGTCGAAGCAGGAAAGACGGATGTTCTCGCCGAGCAAGCGATGATGCGACCTGTTCATGACGCAGTTCAAGTGCGTTGCGAGCGTGCGTTCCCGACAAAGATCGCCAGGCGAATGACTAGTCTGCAAACACCACTCTCGATTACTCACGCCAGTCAGCAATCTTGTTGACTCTTTTCAAAATCAAGGCATCATTAATGTTGAATTAAGATGTCAATGTTCGTCAACAAAGAGGGCTATCTATGCGTACCAGTCTGCTGATGTCATCGGCTGTTCTTCTATCGATGTATAGTTCGCCATCTAATGCTCTGGGTAACGTACAGTCCGGTATCGGTTCTGACGGAAGGACCTGGACCGCCACGAGTAACGTAATCGGGCGGACGCCGACGGCCGATGGTCAGCAGTACGACGTCCCCTATACGACGCGGGGCGGCGGCAACCCGATCTACATGGCACCGAACAGCAAGGGTTTCAGCGGCGTCGTCGGTATCCAGGTGGAGACCACCTTTGGCTTCACCTATAATTGCTCCGGCACGCTGGTCGGCAACCGGTCGGTCGTCACGGCCGCCCACTGCATCGGCCGCGGCGGCGGCGTCGTGGCGGGGGGCGTCGGCCGGACCCGGGTATATTTTCAGGACGATGCCGCCAGCCTGCGCGACGAGAGGATATATGGCGACTGGAAAGACGCGCTGCCGACCGGGGTGACCGCAATCGATGTGTCCAACTACGCGGTCAATCCCGCGTGGGACGGCTGGGCGGTCGTCGACCAGAACGACATCGCCGTCCTGACCCTTGCACAAGCCGCGCCGGCCTATGCGACGCGATACGAGATCTATGAGGATGAACTCCAAGGAAAGCAGTTCACCCTTGCCGGCTATGGCGGGCGATCGACCGTCGGCGGGGCACAGGGTGATAATGCGGTCTTGGGATATCGCCGCCAGGGCGAGAATGTCTTCGATCTGGCCTGGGGCGATCCTGCGTTCAACGGCTACTTCACCGACAGAGCAGCGAGCAACGGCGACTGGTACGTGGGCCCGTACGACCTGACCAGACATTCCTATATCGCGGACTTCGACGATGGCACGAAGGAACGAGACTCGTCCTGTCGTCTCGTCCAGCTGTCGGGCCTCAGCGACGCCGCCGCGACTGCCAACGGGTTCTGCGGGCTTGGGGTCGGCCCCCTCGAATCGGCGACTGCCGGCGGCGACTCGGGTGGTTCCACCTTCATCGACGGAAAATTCGCGGCCGTCATCTCATATGGGCTATCGTTCGGCGGAGAAGTGGGAGATTTGCCAGGTGACGGCGCCTTCGGCCAGGTCTCCGGATTCGTGCCGACGTCCCTCCACGCCAAGTTCATCCGCGACGCGATCGCGGCGGTGCCGGAGCCGGCGACCTGGGCGCAGATGCTGCTCGGCTTCAGCCTGATCGGCGTGGCGACCCGGCGGCGGTCGCGGCGGGCGGGCGCGCTCGCCTGATCCGGACTGCCGGGGCATGGGCGGCGCGCGTAGCGCTCGCGCCCGCCCGCCCCGATAGAAGGGAGGGCGCCGCAATGGGCGCCCTCCGGCCGTTCAGCGGCAGACCGTCACGCGACGATGGTGACGGAACTCGACATGGCAACGGTCGCGATGGCCACGGCCGTTGCGCCAGCCGTTATGACGGCCATTGTCGCGGCGATAATCATGCCGGTCGTAGCGATCGTTGTCGCGGTAGCCGCGATGATCCGAATAGCCACGGTGCTCCGAATAGCCGCCGCGATCGCGGTAGTTCTGCGCATCGGCGGCGGTCGACGAGACCAGGCCGGCGACGATCAGACCGACAGCGGCGAACATGGGTGCGATCTTCATCTCAGGTCCTTTCACCCGGGTATCGGGCATGCACCCGATCTACGCTCGCCGAGCAACATGGGTTCTGAACCGCATTGTAGGGCTGCGTACATCTTACCGTCGGTGGTGACGCGTGGCATCAGCGCAGGCGGCGCGCGGCCGGCTCGATCGCCGCCAATGCCTTCCCCACCGCCCGCGCCGCCGCGACCCGCCATACCGTGTTGCCGGTGTCGTCCGCGACCAGCAGCGCACCGGTCCGGTCGACGCCGACCCCGACCGGCCGACCCCGCACCTTGCCGTCCTTCACGAAGCCGGTGAGGAAATCCTGCACCATGCCCGCAGGACGCGCATCGGCGAAGGGCACGAAGGCGACCTTGTAGCCGTTCAGCTCGTCGCGGTCCCAGCTACCATGTTCGCCGATGAACGCGCCGCCGCGATAACGCTGCGGCAGGTTCGCGCCGGTGTAGAAGGTCAGCCCGAGCGCGGCGACGTGGCTGCTGAGCGCATAGTCGGGCGGGATCGCGCGCGCGACCAGGTCCGGGCGCTGCGGCATCACCCGCGGATCGACGTGACGGCCGTAATAGCTGTACGGCCAGCCATAGAAACCGCCGTCGCGCACCGAGGTCAGGTAATCAGGCACGAGGTTGGGCCCGAGCTCGTCGCGTTCGTTGACTACGACCCAGAGCGTGTTCGTGCCCGGATAGAAGGTCGGGCTGTTGGGGTTGCGCAGCCCCGATCCGAACACCCGCGACCGCCCGGTCGCGCGATCCACTTCCCACACCGCGGCACGGTCCTTTTCCGCCTCCATGCCGTTTTCGGTAATGTTGCTGTTCGATCCGACGGTCGCATAGAGCAGCTTGCCGTCGGGGCTCAGCGTCAGGCTCTTGGTCCAGTGGTGGTCGATCGGGCCGCCGGGAAGTTCGGTCAGTCGCACCGGCGGCGCGGTGATCCGGGTCTGGCCAGGCGTGAACGGGTAGCGCAGGATCGCGTCGGTCGCGGCGACGTAGAGGTAATCGTCCGCGAACGCGACGCCGAACGGCGCGTTGAGCTTGGCGATCAGCACGCTTCGCGTTTCGGGCACGCCGTCGCCATCGGCGTCCCGCAACAGCGTGATCTGGTTGGTGGGGCCGCTCGGCTTGGCGCCGCTCTGCCCGGTCGCGCGCTTCTGGACGAAGGACACGATCGGGTCCTTGGGGCGGGTGACGGGATCGAGGTTCGGGCCCTGCGACTCCACGACGAGCACGTCGCCGTTCGGCAACAGGACGACGTTGCGCGGGTGGTTGAGGTCGCGCGCGAACGCCTGGACCTGCAGGCCGGCGGGCGCGGTCGGGGTCTCGTTCGTGCCCCAGCCGACGACTTCCGCGACGTGAATCGGCGGCACCAGATATTGCTGCGGTGCCGGGAGTACCGGATGCGGCCCGATCTGCGTCCGCCGGTCGAACCTGGCGCCGCCGTCGTCGCACGCCGCAATCGACAGTGCCAAGCCCATCGCCGCGACGCCGTGGTGAACGCGGCTCAAGGCCGCACCCCGACGCGGTGCTTGTATACCAACGATCCGCCAAGCCAAGCGCTGACCAGCAGCAAGACCACCGAGATCACCGACAGCGTCAGCCCGGTCGGCACCACGCTGGTCCACCCGTCGCGACTGTGGACGAAGGCATTGAACAGCTCGATCACGAACACGCTGAGGTTGATGATCATGTGCGGCGTCGCCGGTCGCGCCTCGCGGACGCGTTTGTCGCCGGCATAGTCGATGATCCCGGTCAGCGCAGCGAGTCCACCCAACACCAGCCCCGCGGTGATCAGCCAGATCGAGAAGTTGCTCCACATGATGTTCGCCGACCCGACATAGGCGAGATCGGTCAGTAGCGCGCCGATGAAGCAGGTGATCGGAAACGGCACCAGCATCGGGTGGATCGGGTGCCCGAACAGCGTGGCGGTCGAGCGCGGATTGCCGGGCCGCGTCGCGTCGCGGGCGGACCTCGTATCTTGGTTCATGGTGGTTAAGCGAGCCGATCGCGTCTCTGTTCCCGTGGGATCCGATAGCTTGCTAAATGGTCGCATGCGGCTGAAGCAGGTTGCCTCGACCGTGTCCGACAGGGCAAGGTCGCTGCTGATGGCGAGCCGCACGAGCTCGCCCGAAGCGAAGAGGGCCCGATGCAGCGAACGACCTTGGCGACACGGGTATCGGCAACGGCGATAGCGCTATCACTTTTCGGAGCAGCGCCGGTTGGCGCCCAGCAGCAGGGCGGCGCTGCCGTCGCACTCACGATCGATACCGGCACGCCGGGTCCGACGATCGACCGCAACATCTTCGGCCAGTTCGCCGAGCATCTCGGCCACGGCATCTACGACGGTATCTGGGTCGGCGCGAACCCCGCCATTCCCAACGTCCGCGGCATCCGCAGCGACGTCGTGAAGGCGTTGCGCGACATCAAGGTGCCCAACGTCCGTTGGCCGGGCGGCTGCTTCGGTGACGATTACCACTGGCGCGACGGCATCGGCCCCGCCGCCAAGCGACCCTCGCGCCTCAACGCGGCGTGGGGCGGCGTGATCGAACCCAACAGCTTCGGCACGCACGAATTCATGGACTTCGCCGACCAGCTCGGCGCCGACGTGTTCGTCTCGGTCAATGTCGGATCGGGGACGGTGCAGGAGGCCGCCGACTGGCTCGAATATCTCACCGCGGACAAGCCGACGACGCTGGCGCAGGAGCGCGCCCGCAACGGCCACCCGGCACCGTACAAGATCAAGTATCTCGGGCTCGGCAACGAGAATTGGGGCTGCGGCGGCGCGATGTCGCCCGATCACTATGTCGAGGCGATGAAGCAGTTCGCGCATTATTCGCGCAACCTGAACACTGCGCAGGTCGGGGCGCAGGCGATGCAGCGCGTCGCGGTCGGTTGGGACAGCGGCAAGAGCGACTATACCGATGCGGTGATGAAGGCGTGGAAGGAAAAGGTCTGGAGCTGGGACATTGAGGGCCTGTCGCTTCACGCCTACACCATCCCCAATAGCTGGGAGAAGAAGGGCCCGAGCGTCGACTTCGGCACCGACGACTATGCCAAGGCGGTGAAGGCGACGCTGCAGATGGAAGGCTGGATCGGCAAGCAGAGCGCGATCATGGACCGCTATGATCCGGGCAAGAAGGTCGGGCTGTTCGTCGACGAATGGGGATTGTGGGCGGATCCCACGCCCGGAACCAATCCCGGCTTCCTCCAGCAGCAGAACACCCTGCGCGACGGCATCCTCGCCGCGCTCAATATCAACATCTTCATGCGCCATGCCGATCGCGTGCGCGGCACCAACATCGCGCAGATGATCAACGTGCTCCAGTCGATGATCCTGACCGACGGTCCGCGAATGGTGCTGACCCCGACCTACCATGTCTATCGCCTGTTCGTGCCGTTCCACGATGCGACGCTGGTGCCGGTCCGCTTCGATGCCGGAACGATCGAGACCGCGGGGGTGAAGCTGCCGCGGGTCGATGCTGCCGCCGCGCGCGATGCGCAGGGCAGGCTGTGGCTGTCGCTGGTCAACGTCGACCCCGATCGTCCGGCGAGTATCCGCACCGCGATCGCGGGCACGTCGGCGCGCACCGCGACCGGGCAGATCCTGACCGGCGCGAAGGTCGACAGCCACAACGACTTCGCGCATCCGAACGAGGTGGCGCCAACGTCGTTCGCCGGGCGCGTGGCCGGCGATCAGCTGCAGTTCGATCTGCCGCCGCGGTCGGTGGCGGTGGTCCAGGTTCGATAGCGGGTAGCGCCCGGCGGTCGAACGCTCAGGCCGATCGGGATCGATCGGGTTCGTGGCCGTCGATGTCGATCTGCAGGCGATCCGCCAGCGCGCCCAGCGCCACCGCATAGGCGTCGCGGTGCTCGGCGTAGCGGCGCCGCGAGGCTGCGACATCTTCCACCAGGTCGAAGCCGGCGGCCGCAAGTCGCTGGCGGTGTTCGTCTAACCGGGCGTGGTCGGGCTCGTCGCGATCCGCGGTGGCGCGGAACTGGCCGCCGACATCGGTGACCAGCCGGGTGCCCGTGCGCAGGAAGAAGTGCGCCCCGGCCCGCGCGCCGCCGGGCGGATCGGCGACCGCGGCGTCGAGCAGCGCCGCGGCATCGAGCACCGCGCCAAGTGCCGCCAGCCATTCGCACCGGCTATCGTTAGAACGGAA
Source organism: Sphingomonas sp. Tas61C01 (assembly GCF_052567495.1). Taxonomy (NCBI): domain Bacteria; kingdom Pseudomonadati; phylum Pseudomonadota; class Alphaproteobacteria; order Sphingomonadales; family Sphingomonadaceae; genus Sphingomonas; species Sphingomonas sp. Tas61C01. The sequence goes on along the minus strand of NZ_CP199583.1, from coordinate 3,748,620 downwards.
GAACACCAGGATCGGGAAGGCCCGATGGCTGATCGCGACCTCCGCGGCCCATTGCTCCCACGCGTCGAAGAACGCGCCGAGCCGCTCGACCACCCGTTCGCGCGCGAAGGTCTCGAGGATCGCGACTCCGGTCGGCGGCAGCGGCACATGCGCCTCCAGCCGCAGCACCATCGCTTCGCGACGCCCGAGTCCGCTCTGCAGCGAGATCAGGAATGTCGCGACCACGGTGACGATGGCGAGCCCGCTGATCGAGCAGACCAGGACCATGAAGCGGGTCAACGGCTCGCGCACCTCGTTGACGATGCCGAGCGTCGAGAAGGCCGATCCGGACGCGTAGATCGCGTCGCCCAGGGTCTTGAAGTGCGGTGTGAAGTTGGCGCGATCGGCCCAGAACACCAGGCCGAAGCCGAGGATCAGCAGCGTCGCCCAGATCACCAGCAGCAGCACCAGCATCAGCGGCGCGAGGCTCGCCCGCATCGTCTGCCGCAGCTGCCGATCGCCGATCCGGCTCGCCGTCGCATGCCAGCCGCCGAACAGCGCGTAGGTCAGCAGCGGCCCGACCCGCAGCCAACGCGCGCTGGCCCGCGGCACCAGCAGCGACCGGAAGATGTCGAGCGCGACGACGGTGACGATCGCTGCGCCGAGGACACCGATGACGCGATCAGGCACGGACGCTCAGCTCCGCCAGCCGCGCGCCATCGCAGACATCCGCAGCCTCGCCTTCCGCATAGCGGAACCAGGCGAAATCCGCCGACAGGCCGGTCCCCGCCATATCCTGGCATGCCATGCCGACGAAGGTGCCGGTGAAGTTCGGCAGCCCCGGCAGGGTCGCCTCGTCGGAGAGGATGCTGGCATCGAAGCACTCCTCGATCCATCGCCAGTGCGGCTCGCCCTCGATCCGGAAGGCGAAGCGTAGCGCCCCGTCGTCGACGTCGACACGCAGTTCGACGGGACCGGGCCCGATCGGCACGCGATCGGTCAGGACGCTGCTTCCCAGCTCCTGAGGGTAGGTCGACAGGACCTGGATCTGCCGGCCACCCTCCCCGTCCGCGGTGACCTGCAGGAAGTGGAACTTGGTGCTGTTGTAATAGCAGACCAGTCCCGCCGCCTGCTGGAAATTGGCGGGCGCGAAATCGAGCGCGGTCGACGCGGTGAAGCGGAACGCCTGCTGCCGCCGCGCGACCAGCGACTGGCAGAATTGACTGCCGATCGATTCGCGACCGAACAGGCGCAAATGGCCCTGCCGCGCCGACAGGCTGAAGAGATCGTCCGGATAGGGAGTACGCAGCCATTGAAATGCCGGCGGCAGCGTCGCCCCGTCAAAGGCGTAATGCTCGTCGACGGGCTGGTCGTTGGACGTCGCGCCGGCAACTTCGAACTCGAGTGTCGGATCGCCGCTTCCGTCGATCGTCCGCAGCCAGCCGTCCCCGCCCCAGCGCATCGGCTGGATCGCGGTCTCGCGCCCCATGATGCAGCGGTCGCTGCCCGGCAGCGGACGGCCGCACAGATAGACCATCCAGGTCTCGCCCGACGGCGTGTCGACGAGGTCGCCATGCCCCGTCCTTACCAGCGGCGTGCCCTGCTTGCCGCGGGCGGTCAGCACGACCTCGTCGGGGTGCACCGCATAGGGGCCGAACAACGCGCGCGATCGTGCCATCACCACGGCATGCTCGCGACCGGTGCCGCCCTCCGCAACCATCAGGTGATACCAGCCGTCGCGCTTGTAGAGGTGCGGGCCTTCGGTGAAGCCGAGCGGCGTGCCTTCGAAGATCACGCGGCGTTCGCCGAGCAGCCGACCGGTCCGCAGGTCCATCTCCTGCGCGACGATCCCGGCGAAGCGGCGCCGGCCCGGCCGGTGATCCCACAGCATGTTGAGCAGCCAACTGCGCCCGTCGTCGTCGTGGAACAACGCTGGGTCGAAGCCGCTGCTGTTCAGATGGACGGGATCGGACCAGTCGCCGTCGATCCGGTCGCTCCACACCCAGTAATTGTGGAAGTCGCGCAACGACATGCCCGACTGGCCGTCGGCGGTGGTGCGGCCATAGCGCTTCACATCGGTGTAGATGAGGTGGAAGCGGCCATCGGCATAGGTGAGATCGGGTGCCCAGACGCCGCAGGAATCGGGATTGCCGCGCATGTCGAGCTGGCTGGCGCGCTCCAGCGGCCGCTTGACCAGCGTCCAGTCGGCGAGATCGCGCGAATGGTGGATCTGCACGCCGGGAAACCATTCGAACGTCGACGTCGCGAGGTAATAGTCGGCCCCGACCCGCACGATCGAGGGATCGGGGTTGAAGCCACGGAGGATGGGGTTGCGCAGCGTCATGCGGGCTTACGGATCATCGTCCAGAGTAAAGCCGCGCCGACCAGATCGAGCAGCCCCAGCAGGATGAAAAACGGTTGGTAACCAACCTGATCGACGAACCTGCCGAGTACCAGCGTCAAGATCAGCACGCCGAGGTTAGCCGCGGTGCCGCCGATCCCGGTGGCGGTGGCGACCTGATCCTGCGGGAACAGATCGGACGACATCGTGATCACCGTCACCGACAAGGTCTGGTGCGCGAAGCCGCCGAGGCAAAGCAGCGCGACCGCGGCGACCGGGCTGGTGGCGCTGCCGACGAACATCATGCCCGTCATCAGCACCGCACCGAGGGTGAAGGCGGCGCGGCGTGCGTCGAGCAGGTGCAGCCCGCGACGCTGCAACGCCGCCGCGACCGCCGGCCCGAACAGGCAGCCCACATCCGCCGCCAGGAACGGCAGCCACGCGAACAACGCGATCTGCGTCAGGTCGAAATGCCGCACCTGGACGAGGTAGAGCGGCATCCACAACGACAGCATTCCCCACACTGGATCAGCGAGGAACCGTGCCGACGCGATCGCCCAGAGATCGCGGCGGGCGAGCAGTTCCTTCAGCGGTGGGCGACCGCGATGCTTGGCGAGGTTCTGTTCCTGGCCCGACAGGATCAGGTCGCGCTCGGCCTCCCCCAGCGCGCGGTGCCGGCGCGGGGGCGCGTACCAGATCACCCATGCGACCAGCCACGCCAGCCCCAGCAATCCAGCGACGAAGAACGCCGCACGCCAATCATGGTTGAGGACCGCCCAGGCCACCAGCGGCGGCGCGAACACCGCGCCGAGCGACGCGCCGATATTGTAGATGCCGCCCGCGGTGCCGCGTTCGCGCGCGGGAAACCACTCGGCGACCACCTTCATCCCCGCCGGCTGTGCCGATCCCTCGACCAGCCCGAGCGCGCCGCGCAGCCCGGCGAATGCGAACCAGCCGGTGGCCAATCCGTGCGCCATCGTCAGCAGCGACCAGACCGCCACGAACAGGCCGAAACCGAGCTTGAGCCCGATTACGTCGAGCACATAGCCGCATACCGGCTGCAACATGACGCCGAGCTGGAAGGCCCCGGTGATCCAGGAATATTGCGCCGACGAAATATGCTGTTCGGCCATGATCGTCGGCGCCGCCACCCCCAGTACGCTGCGGGTCAGGTAGTTGATGATCATCGCGCCGACGAACAGGCCGATGATCGTCCACCGGACATAAGGAAACCGCTTCACCTGCCCCCGGCGCCATTGTTATCGTTACCACCGATCTGGCAGCTTTCGCCGAACAGGGCAACTTGCGTTGCGATGTCGATCATCTAGCAAGGTCGCCGGGGCATGAACGGGAGCATATCGTGAGTAGAGCCGGCGGACGCGCACGCGGCGCGACGATCATCGATGTCGCCGCGCATGCGGGGGTTTCGCCGATGACGGTGTCGCGCGTGATCAACGGACGTCCCGGCGTTCGTCCGGCGTCGCAGGCGGCGGTGCTCGCGGCGATCGAGGCGCTCGCCTACACGCCCAATTTCGCCGCGCGCAGTCTCGTCACCTCCTCCGAACTCAAGATCGGAGTGATCTATTCGAACCCGAGTGCGGCGTTCATGAGCGAATTTCTGACCGGGGTGTTCGAGGAAGCGTCGGCGCGCGGCGCGCGGCTGGTCCTGCTAAAGGGCGCAGACGGGAAGCCGCCATCGGACGCGGCGATCGAGGACCTGGTCGCTTCGGGTATTTCCGGGCTGATCCTCACCCCGCCGCTCGGCGAATCGCCCGCGCTGCTGCGGGTGTTGCGCAAGGCCGGGCTGCCGATGGCGGCGGTCGGCGCCTATGCGTCGGCGGATGCGATCTGCGTGCGGATCGACGATCGCCAGGCGGCCTACGAAACGACACGGCACCTGCTCGACCTCGGCCACCGCCGGATCGGCTTCATCGTCGGCAACCCGGATCAGACCGCGACCTCGGAGCGGATGGCGGGCTTCTACGCCGCGATTCGCGAGGTCGAGGGCGCGGAGGCGACGGTCGCGCAGGGGGATTTCAGCTACGGATCGGGCCTCACGGCGGGTGAACAATTGCTGGGCAACGATCCTGCACCGACCGCGATCTTCGCGAGCAACGACGACATGGCCGCCGCGGTGGTGTCGGTCGCGCATCGTCGCCAGCTCGACGTGCCGCGCGAACTCACCGTCGCCGGGTTCGACGACACGACCGCTGCGGTGATGCTCTGGCCGCCGCTGACCACCGTGCACCAGCCGGTCCGCGATCTCGCCGCAGAGGCCCTGCGCCTGCTCGCTGCGGAGATCGCATCGCGCGCCGCCCCCGCCGATCGCCCGCACGATCACGTGCTCGCGCATCGCCTGATTGAGCGCCAATCCACCGCGCGTTGCCCCTGAAACCCAGCTTTCCGTAATGAAGCTTACGACCTTAGTCGTATATGGTAACGATACCAAAACAGCTAGAACCGTCCTGCCGACAATGGGCCGAGCCGACATACGGCGGCCCGCGTACAACAGGGGAGACGGATGATGGGCATGGCAATGGGCGACCAAGGGGGCAACCACGGGGCCGACCAGGGCACGCTGCGGGTTCTCCGCAGGAGCGCGGTCAGCCTGGCCGTACTAGCGACCGCACTGGCGACGAGCACCGCGGTGGCGCAGACGACCACGCCCGCACCCGATGTCCCCGCCTCGACCCGGTCCGCCGATCCCGCCGCACCCGATCAGGCGATCCAGCCGCAGACCACCGTCGACGGCGTCGCCGGCGACAGCCAGCAACAGTCGAACGGCCCGGAGATCATCGTCACCGGTTCGCGGATCACCTCCAGCGGCTTCAACGCGCCGACACCGACCACCGTGATCGGCGAAGACCAGATCCTCAAGAACGCGCAACCGAACATCTTCAACGCGATCGCGCAGCTGCCGTCGCTGCAGGGGTCCACGGGCGCCGCGACGGGCACGTTCAGCACGTCGAGCGGCACTCAGGGCCTCAGCTCCTTTTCGCTGCGTGGCCTCGGCACGATCCGCACCCTGACGCTGCTCGACGGCCAGCGCGTCGTCGGCGCGAACGTCACCGGCGTTCCCGACATCAGCATGTTCCCGCAGCTGCTGGTCAAGCGCGTCGACGTGGTCACCGGGGGCGCGTCCGCATCCTATGGGTCGGATGCGGTCGGCGGGGTGGTCAACTTCATCACCGACACCCGCTTCACCGGCTTCCGCGCCAACGTGCAGGGCGGCATCACCAACTATGGCGACGATCAGCAGGCGCTGGTCCAGGCGGCCTATGGCACCGCGCTGCTGAACGACCGGCTGCACGTGATCGTCAGCGGCGAATATGATCATGAGGACGGCGTCGGCCCGGGCGATTTCGGCACCGATCTGGCGAAGGGCCGCGACTGGTATCGCGCGACCACGCTGCTCAACACCGGCCAGACCAACAACGGGCTGCCGCAATTCAACTATCGCGACTATGCTCAGCCTTACCAATATTCGCGCTTCGGCCTGATCAACAACGGCCCGCTGCAGGGCATCGCGTTCGACCAGAACGGCACGCCCTTCAACTTCAACTATGGGTCGAACGGCACGCCGACGGGCACCGGCCGCGTCACCAACTGTTTCCCGGGCAACAGCTTCTGCGTCGGCGGCGACCTGTCGGGCGCTCCCGGTTCGGGCGCGTCGCTGAAATCGGCGCTGGAGCGCATCAACGGCTTCAGCCGCGTCGGCTTCGACTTCGCCGAGAACAACGAGGCCTATGTCACCGTCAACGTGGCGCAGGTAAAGACCAACAACCAGCCGAGCCCGGGCTACAACCGCCCGAACCTGACGGTGCAGTGCGCCAATCCGTTCCTGCCCCAGCTGATCCGCGACCGGTGCACCACCGCGGGCATCACCCAGTTCAACTTCGGCACCAGCAACGGCAACTTCCCGGATCCGCGCGTCTACACCGACCGCCGGCAGTATCGCTATGTCGGCGGGCTGAAGGGCCGGTTCGATGTCGGCGGCACGCCCTGGACCTATGACGCCTATTACGAACACGGCATCACCAAGGTGGCGATCGACGTCGAGAACACCGTCCTGCAGAACCGTTACGTCGCCGCGGCCAATGCGATCACGCTGAACGGCGCGATCGTCTGCGCCGATGCGGGCGCACGCGCCGCGGGCTGCCAGCCGATCAACATCTTCGGCGGCACCCCGCCCTCCTCGGCGGCGCTCGCCTATGTGACCCCAGTCAACGGCCCGCTCCAGCGCACGACGCTGAAGCAGGACGTCGCCAGCCTCAACTTCTCGGGCGAGCCGCTCAGCCTGTGGGCGGGGCCGCTCGCAGTCGCGTTCGGTGGCGAATATCGTCGAGAATATTACCGCGTGCACGGCGACCCTTATGGCGCCGGCGTCACACCGCAGAGCCCGAACAGCGCCGCGTATCCGGCGGATCCGCTGCTCAATTCGACGCTCGGCAGCAACTGGGCGGCGGGCAACTACAAGAACGGTCGCGGCAAGTACGACGTGGTCGAGGGCTTCCTTGAGCTCAACCTGCCGCTGTTCGACGGCGGCGGCATCGGCCGCGCCAACCTCAACGGTGCGGGCCGCGTGACGCATTACAGCACCTCGGGCACGATCTGGGCCTGGAAGGTCGGCGGCACCTGGGACACGCCGCTGTCGGGCGTGCGGCTGCGCGCGGTGACATCGCGCGACGTCCGCGCGCCGAACCTGTCGGAGCTGTTCGCGGCACCGACCGTGACGACGTTACCGAACTTCGCCAATCCGTTTCCCCCGGGTGGTGCGGTCCAGGCGTTCCAGAACACCGTCGGCAACCCGAACCTGCAGCCCGAAGTCGCGCGCAACACCGAACTCGGCATCGTGCTGTCGCACCCGTCGTGGCTGCCGGGTCTCGGCCTGTCGTTCGATTACTACCACATCAAGCTGGACGGCGTGGTCTCGACCCTGTCGGCCGACCAGATTGTGCGGTTCTGCTTCGAAGGCAACCAAGCGTTCTGCGGCGGCTTCGAGCTCAACAGCCCGGTCCAAGGCGGCAATTTCATCAACGTCCAGCCGTTCAACCTGGCGTCGTGGAAGACCAGCGGCTTCGACATCGAGGCGAGCTACCAGTGGAAGTCGCCGCTCGGCTTGCCGGGCAACTTCACGGTCCGCGCTCTCGGCACCCATGTCAGCAAGTTCCTGGTCAATGCGGGCATCGCCGGGGTGGCGACTGTCGATCAGGCCGGAGCCAACAACGGCGCAACGCCCGACTGGAAGTGGCTGGCGACGCAGAGCTACGACAACGACACCTTCAGCATCAACTTTCAGCAGCGCTGGTTCTCCGACGGCAATTTCGGCAATCAATACGTCGTTTGCCAGACGGGCTGCCCGGCATCGACCGCCAACAACCCGACGATCGATTTCAACCGGATGAAGGGCGCCTTCTACTTCGACGTCGGCGGATCGGTGAACATGACCAAGCAGGTCAGCCTGTTCTTCAAGGTCGACAATCTGTTCGATCACGATCCGGAGCCGGCGCCGCAGACCAACACCGGTCTCGACGTCAACCCGGCCCTCTACGATACACTCGGCCGCTTCTACCGGATCGGGATGCGCGCGCGCTTCTGATCACGGCTGCACGGACGACAGGAACCCGGCGCGCTCGCCAAGAGCGTCAGCCGGGTTCCGCCATTGCGGGGGTCGCCATGCCGCTGTCGGCGGCCTCGCCTTGCGGCCGCGCGGTGTCGAACAGCCGGGTCTTCCGCCAATTGCCGAACAGATAGTAGAGCGCGGTGAGCACGCTCGACATGATCGTCCCCAGCGGAAAGCTCCACCAGATCGCGTCTGCGCCGAAGCGGGGGATCAGGACCTGCGCGAACGGGATGCGGATCAGGAACATCGCGACGATCAGGATGATCAGCGGCGGCCACACCGCGCCGGTCGATCGCACCACGCCCGACAGCGCGAAGGTTACGCTGAACAGCACGAACGACCACAGCACGATGTTGTTGATGTGGCGCGCGACCGGCAGCGCAATCGATCCGGGCGGCAGGAAGATGTGGAGGCTGAGGTCGCCGAGCAGGTAGATCACGGCCGCGACCGCGCCGGTGATCGCCAGCCCGCTCAACACCCCCGATCGCGCGACCTTGGCGACCCGGTCCCAGCGCCCGGCCCCGACGTTCTGCGCCGCCATCGACGAGACCGCCGCGCCGAGCGCCATCGCGGGCATCTGGATATAGGTCCAGACCTGCGACGCCGCGGTGTAGGCGGCGGCGGTGACGGCGCCGTAGCTGTTGACGAAGCCGATCATCACCATCGCAGCACCCGACATCACCAGGATCTGCAAGCCCATCGGCAGACCGCGCAGGATCAGCGCCTTCAGGATACCGCGATCGGGCTTCAGCAGGTGGAACTCGCCGGGCCGCAGCATCAGCGGACTGCCGCGGCGGTAGAGCAGCAGGATCAGGCAGAACAGGCTCACCCCCTGCCCGATCAGCGTGGAGGTCGCCGATCCCGCGATCGCGAGGCGCGGGAACGGCCCGAGCCCGCGGATCAGCATCGGGTTGAGGATGATGTCGAGCAGCACCGCGAGTAGCATGAAGTAGAATGGCGTGCGGCTGTCGCCGATCCCCCGCTGCGCCATCTGCAGGAAGGCGAAGAAGTAGAGGAAGGGCATCGAGAGGAAGACGATGCGTAGATATGCCTCCGCCTCCGCGACCGAATCCGCCGGCGTACCCATCAGCGCCAGGATGTGCGGCGACAGGCCGTAGCCGAGCGCGGCGACGCCGAGCGCCAGGATCGCGAAGAAGGTGATCGAGGTGCCCATCACCTTCTTCACCGTCGCCAGATCGCCCGATCCAACGCTCTGCCCGATCAGGATGTTGGCGGCCATGCTGACGCCGAAGATCGCGCCGAGCATCAGCATCATCACGATGTTGGCGTTGCCGATCGCGGTGATCGCGGTGACCCCGAGCGAATGGCTCACCCAAAACTGGTTGACGCTGCCGTTGAGCGATTGCAGCGCGTTGCCGCCGAGCACGGGTAGCGAGAAGACCAGCAGCGTGCGGGTGATCGGGCCCTGAGTGAGGTCACGGTTCTGCGCCGCGGGTCGCTTGATCATCGTCCGCTCTCCGTTGCCCGTGGTTCGGTCATGAACAGCAGCAACGCCGCGATCGACAGCACGGCGCCGACCGCCGCGGTCGCGGTCCAGCCGCCATAATCGAGGCTGACGGTCGCGAGCGTCGAACCGAGCGCGCCGGCGAGGAAGACCATGGTCATGTAGACGGCGTTGATCCGCCCCCGCGCTTCAGGGATGATCGAGAACAGCACGCGCTGGCCGAGCACCTGGTTGAGCTGGGTCGCCGCGTCGAGCAGCACCGCCGCCACCGCGAGCAGCAGCAGCGCGTGCACCGCCGCCGCCCAGTCCGCGATCAGGAACGCCGCCAGCGCGGACGCCAGCGCCACCGCGGTGCCCGCACGGATGTGGCCGCGGTCGCCGATGCGTCCGGCGAGCGGCGCCGCCAGCGCTCCGCCCGCACCCGCCAGCGCAAACAGCGCGATGCCCGCCTGCCCCAACCCGAACTGCGTCCCTAGCAGCAGCGGCACCGCGGTCCAGAACAGGTTGAACGCCGCGAACATCGCCGCTTGGTACGCGGTCCGTCGCCGGATTGTTGGGGTCGTCACCAGCAGCGTCAGGCTCGACCGCAACAGCGCGCCATAACTTAGGCCGGTGGTCGGCCGGCGTTCGGGGATCGCGCGCAGGACGAGCAGCGCCAGCACCGCCATGCCGACCGCCGACACCCCGAAGATCGCACGCCACCCCGCCACCGCCGCCAGCCCGTTCGCCAACGGCCGGGCGAGCATGATGCCCGCGATCAGCCCGCCCATGATGTTGCCGACCACTTGGCCGCGGCGCTCCTCCGGGGCGAGATGCGCGGCGAGCGGGACCATGATCTGCGCGCCGACCGAACAGAAGCCGGTCATGAAGGAGAACAGCAGGAAGCTCGTCGCGCCGGTCGCCATCCAGGTGCCGAACTGGCCCAGGCACGCGCCAACGATCAGCAGCACGATCAGCCGCTTGTTCTCCACCCGGTCGGCGAGCGAGACGACGAAGAACAGGCCGGCGCCGTAGCCGAGTTGGGTCAGCGTGACGAGCAGCCCCGCGATACCGCCGCGCAGGCCCAGCGCGGGCGCGATCTCGCCGATCAGCGCCTGCGCGTAATAGAGGTTCGCGACCATCACGCCGCACGCGACCGAGAACACCGCGGTGAGGCCGGGCCCGATGCCGGGTGCATGCTTGCTGCTGCTCATCGTCGCCGCTTACCGCCTCCCGATCGATGCGTCGCCTGATCGTTGAACGATCATATCCGGCGTCGGCAACGATCCCCGGTCGGCGACGTTGACGGACGGACAGCTAGCGCCGTTGCTCAGCAGCGGACGCCCGGGGAAGGTGCGCGGGGGATCCGATGCGTAGACGGCCAGCATCGACACGGACGGGGGCGAGCCTGGTGCTCGCCGGCGCCGTTGCGGCGTGCGCGCCGGCCAGCGTCCTCGCGCCTGCGGGGCCGATCGCCGCCGCCAACCGGACGATCCTCCTCAATTCGCTGACGATCATGCTCGCGATCGTCATCCCGACGATCGTCGCGACCCTGGTGTTCGCCTGGTGGTTCCGGGCCGGCAATACCAAGGCGCGCTACCGACCCGACTTCGTCTATTCGGGTCGAATCGAGATGATCGTGTGGTCGATCCCGATCCTCGTCATCCTGTTCCTCGGGGCGATCATCTGGGTCGGCAGCCACGATCTCGATCCGCGCCGCCCGATCGCGTCGCGAACTCCGCCGCTCGAGGTGCAGGTGGTGTCGCTCGACTGGAAATGGCTGTTCATCTACCCGCGGCAGGGGATCGCCACGGTCAACACGCTGGTGCTGCCGGTCGGCGTGCCGGTGCGATTTCGCCTGACGTCGGCGAGCGTGATGAACAGCTTCTTCGTGCCGCGGCTCGGCTCGCAGATCTACACCATGAACGGCATGGAGACGCAGCTGAACCTGCGCGCGGACAAGGTCGGGCAAGTCTATGGCCAGTCGTCGATGTACAGCGGCGACGGCTTTTCGGACATGAACTTCGCAGTGCGCACCGTGCCGGTGCAGGCGTTCGGCCAATGGGCGGGGCGTGCGCGCGCGAACGGCCCCGTGCTCGACGCGCCCGGCTATGTCGCGCTCGCCAGGCAGAGCCAGGACGTTCGCCCCTACAGCTATCGCGCAGTCCAGCCCAAGCTGTTCGAGGCGATCGTCGCCCAGCGTCTCAAGCCAGCGGCCGGGCCCAAGCAAGGCCGCGGCGGCGACGCGCACGTGTCCCCCGGCACCCCGGAGATCTGAACATGCTCGGCAAGCTCGATTGGTCGGCGATCCCGTTCGACCAGCCCATCCCGCTGATTGCCGCCGGGGTGGTGCTGCTCGTCGTTCTGGGGACGCTCGGCTGGATCACCAGGCGCGGCCATTGGCCGTATCTGTGGGAGGAGTGGATCACGAGCGTCGATCACAAGCGGATCGGCATTATGTACACGATGCTCGCGCTGGCGATGCTGATCCGCGGCTTCGTCGACGCGATCATGATGCGCACCCAACAGTCGATCGCGACCGGCGGATCGCAGGGGTATCTGCCGCCAGAACACTACGACCAGCTCTTCTCCGCGCACGGCACGATCATGATCTTCTTCGGCGCGATGCCGTTAGTCATCGGGCTGATGAATTTCGTCGTGCCGCTGCAGCTGGGCGTCCGCGACGTCGCCTTTCCGACGCTCAATTCCGTGAGCTTCTGGCTGACCGCCTCGGGCGCGCTGCTGGTCAATATCAGTCTCGTCATCGGCGAATTCGCGCGGACCGGCTGGCTGCCTTACGCCCCGCTCAGCGAGACGCCCTATTCGCCGGGGGTCGGTGTCGATTACTATCTCTGGGCGATCCAGATCGCGGGCGTCGGCACGCTGATGTCGGGGATCAACCTGGTCACGACGATCCTCAAGATGCGCGCGCCCGGCATGGCGTATCTGCGCATGCCGATGTTCTGCTGGACGGCGCTCGGATCGAACATGCTGATCGTCGCCGCCTTCCCGATCCTCACCGCGACGCTCGCGATGCTGACGCTCGACCGCTATCTCGGCTTCCACTTCTTCACCAACGATGCCGGCGGCAACATGATGATGTTCATGAACCTCATCTGGGCTTGGGGGCATCCGGAGGTGTACATCCTGATCCTGCCCGCGTTCGGGATATTTTCGGAGATCTTCTCGACCTTCTCGGGCAAGCCGCTGTTCGGCTACCGGTCGATGGTCGCGGCGACGCTGTTCATCGTCGTGGTGTCGTTCTTCGTGTGGCTCCACCATTTCTTCACGATGGGCGCGGGCGCGGACGTCAACGCCTTCTTCGGGATCGCGACCTCGGTGATCGCGGTCGGCACCGGCGTGAAGGTCTACAACTGGCTGTTCACGATGTTCGGCGGGCGCATCCGCTTCCCGACGCCGATGCTGTGGTCACTGGCGTTCCTGGTCGTCTTCGTGATCGGCGGCATGACCGGGGTGCTGCTCGCGGTGCCGCCCGCGGACTTCATGCTCCACAATTCGATGTTCCTGGTGGCGCATTTCCACAATGTCATCGTCGGCGGCGTCGTGTTCGGCGCGATCGCTGGATACACCTTCTGGTTCCCGAAGGCGTTCGGCTTCCAGCTCGACGAGCGCTGGGGCAAGATCGCGTTCTGGCCGTCGCTGTTCGGCTTCGTGCTGACCTTCGGATCGCTCTACGCGGTCGGGCTGGAGGGGATGACCCGCCGGCTCCAGCATACCGAAGTCGAGGAATGGGTGCCGTGGCTGCACGTCGCGCTGGCGGGGGTCGGCTTCATGCTGATCGGCGTCGTCGCGCAGGTCACCCAGCTGGTCGTCAGCATCCGCGACCGCGACCGGCTGCGCGACGTCACCGGCGATCCGTGGGACGGGCGCAGCCTTGAATGGTCGACCGCGTCGCCGCCGCCTGCGTTCAACTTCGCGGTGATGCCCGACGTGCACGGCGAGGAGGCGTATTGGGGCGTCAAGCAGCGCGCGATCGATTCGCAGAGCATCGGGCCCGAACCCGAATACGAGGCGATCGAGATGCCGCGTAATTCACCGACCGGCTTTATCACCGCGTTCTTCGCCTCGCTGATCGGCTTCGCGCTGATCTGGCACATCTGGTGGCTGGCGGCGCTCGGCTTCGTCGGCGCCTATGCGACCTTCGTCGTCTTCGCGTGGCGCGACGAGGAGGACTATCAGATCAGCGCCGACGAGGTCGCGCGGATCGATCGGGCGCGACGGAACGCGCGCGCGGCATGGCTCGCCGAGCGTGGGGAGCAGCCGGCATGACCGCCGCCGCGAAGCCGACCGATCACAGCGCCCGCGCCGACCCGGACGACCCCTACGCGCTGGGCCGCCGCGACAGGAACGGCGGCGACCATGGCGACGCCACCGGTCGTGGCGAAGGCGGCCCCGCATCCAAGCGGATCATCGTCGGCTACGGCTTCTGGATCTACCTGCTGTCGGACATCGTCATGTTCTCCGCCTTCTTCGCCGCCTATGCGGTGCTGGCGCGTGAAACCGCGGGCGGGCCGACCGGCGCCGAGATCTTCGGCCGCGGCCGCGTCGCGATCGAGACGGTCTGCCTGTTGCTGTCGAGCTACGCCTGCGGCCTCGCCAGCATCGCCGCCGCGCGCAAGGAGATGGCAGGCACGCTGCGCTGGCTCGCGGTGACCGGCGTGCTCGGGCTGCTGTTCCTCGGCATCGAGATACAGGAGTTCGCGTCGCTGATCGCCGAGGGCGCGGGCCCGCAGCGCAGCGCCTTCCTTACCAGCTTCTTCGCGCTGGTCGGGCTCCACGGGCTGCACGTGGCGGTCGGCCTACTGTGGCTGGCGACGATGATGGCGCAGATCGTCGTGAAGGGGTTCCGCCCCAATATCGAGCGGCGGCTGCTTTGCTTCACCCTGTTCTGGCACGCACTCGACATCATCTGGGTCGGCGTGTTCTCGATCGTCTACCTGCTGGGGAACCTCGGATGAGCCGCCACGACGAAAGCGACAGCGGCGACGCCGCACCCGGCGAGGAAAGCGTCGGCGAACACGAGCCGATTACCGGCGCCCGCGGCTATACGCTGGGGCTCGGCATCGCGCTGCTGCTGACCGCCGCCGCGTTCTGGGTGTCGACCACCAATCTGGTCTGGGGGCCGGTGGTGCCCGCCGCGATCGTGGTGCTGGCGGTCGCGCAGATGGGCGTCCACCTGGTCTTCTTCCTCCACGTCACGACCGGCCCCGACAACACCAACAACGTCATAGCGCTCGCGTTCGGCGTACTGATCGTGCTGCTGGTGATCGTCGGGTCCATCTGGATCATGGGCCATCTGAATCATAACATGATGATGAGCCCCGACGAGATGGCGCAGCGAATGCGGTAGGCATCGGAAGATCGAGCCGTAGGCCCCTCAGCGCAGCGTCTGCAGTTCGATGTTGCGGAACTCGACGCCGTGGCCCTCGCTCTGCAGTGCGATGTACCCGCGGCGCAATTCCAGCGCCCCGCCTGCGGCGGCAATCACCGGTTGCGCGTCCTTGTCCGCGGGGTCCATCTCGGCGCCGCTGTAGCGCAGCACCGCCTTGCCATCGATGAAGTGCGTGATCTGTCCGTTGGGCAGCACCTCCACCGCCGCATGAACCCAGCGCCCGACCGGCAGCAGCGGCGACGTCGATAGGATGCAATGCCGCGGATCGCGCTTGCCCTCGTAGATCACGATGGTGCCCGGCGTGCAGAGGTTGCCGGTCGGTTCGCGCGTCGGCCGCGGCACGCCGAGCAGCTGCATCTCGAGGCTGACCGGAAACGCCTGGTCGCGGGTCATCGTCGCCGGCGCCTGAGCGTGGAGCATCAGCCCGGAATTGCTGGTCTGCCATTCCTTGATCCCCGGCAGGGGATCGCCAAACAGCCGATAGTCGAAGCGGACCCGGTACGCCGTCAGCGGCGTCTTCCAGAAAAGATGCCCGAACTCGCCGGTGAAGCTCGGATAGCGGGCATAGGAAACCCGGATCGCCCCGTTCGCGACCGTGAACATGTGCAGCGGGTCCTCACCCGCCGCCCGTCCGGTGATCTTGGGGGTCCAGCCCGCAAGCGTCTTGCCGTCGAAGATGCGCTGCCATTTCGGCTCGGCCGCTGGGCCGGCACCGATCAGCAGCAGCATCGGCAGTATCAGCAGCTTCACTGGCCCCTCCTGACGAATGGGGAGGAGCCTGGTCGCCCCTCCCCGTCCGATCAGAAGTTTATCGCGGCCCGCGCATAAAGGAAGCGGCCGTTGAACCCGAACGGCGAGAAGCCGCTGTACGGCAGGAACTGGTAGGTCGCCGGATAGCTGCCGCCGACCGTCGCCGGGCGCAGGCCGAACGGCCGGCGATCGGGATAGACGTCGAACGCGTTGTCGACGCCGAGGGTCAGCTGCACGCCCTGCAGTTCGTAGCTGATCGAGAAGTCGGTCACCCATTTCGGGCTCAGCTTCTGGTCGTCGGGGCCGAGCGCGGTCAGGCTGGTCGCGTCGGCGCCCAGCGGTGCGGTCGTCTCCGGCGAGATCACCGAGCCGTAGCGCGTCGTGCGCGCCGACACGCCGAACCCGGCGATCTTGCCGTCGGTGGCGAGCACCACCTTGCTCTTCGGCTGGCCGCGTTCAAAGCGGATGCCCTCGACCCGGCCGAACAACGCCAGCCCCGGGATCGTCGCCAGCGGGCCGAGATTGTTCAGCCGCTTGTCGATCTTGTTCTGGGTGTAGTTGTACGCCGCCGACAGGTTCCACGCACCGAGCCCGCCGAGGTTGGCGCGGTAGGTCGCCACCGCGTCGACACCCTGCGTCGTGGTGTCGAGCCCGTTGATGAAGAAGCGGGCCGCGCCGACATTGCTGAAGCCGTTCGCCGCCAGCACCGCCTGCACCGCCGCGTTCTGTGCCGCAGTGCCGACGCCCGCCGCACCGAGGTTCTCGGACAGCACGACGCGGTCCTTGATCTTGATGTGGAAGTAATCGACCGTCAGGTTGAAGCCGCGGAAGGGGTTGAGCGTCGCGCCGCCCGACAGGTTGAGCGACTTTTCCGGATCGAGCGGCTGCGAACCGAGCGCGCGGGCGACCGGGCTGCTGACCGGCACCGTCGACACGTCGACCGGCACGCCCGCCAGGAAGTTGGTCGAGGTCGTGGTGAAATATTGCTGGTGCAGCGACGGCGCCCGGAAGCCGTTGGAGACGGAGCCGCGCAGCGCGAAGCCCTGCGCGATCTCGTAGCGCAGCGCGAGCTTGCCGTTCAGCGTGTCGCCGAAGTCGCTATAATGTTCGTAGCGCCCCGCCGCGGTGGCGGTGAGCCCCGTGAACAGGTCCGCGTCGAACTCGATATAACCCGCGAAGCTGTCGCGATTGACGTTGGTGCGCGCCGATTCCGGCAATCCGCCGAAGCCCTGTGCACCCGCCGCCGCGGCGCGACCCGGGAAGGAGCAGATGCCGGTCGTGGCGTTGTAGACGCCGCCGAGCACGGTGCAGTTCGCCGCGGTGGTCGCGCGCGACGGCGTGAAGAACGGCCCGGTCTGGTAGGACTGCGGATCGCCCGGCTTGATCTGGTAAATCTCGTGGCGATATTCGCCGCCGAACGCGAACGAGAGCGGCCCCGCCAGCCCGGCGTCGAACTGCCGCGACAGATCGGCGTTGGCGAGGATCTGCGAGAAGGCGAGATGCCCCGCGTCGAACGACCGCTGGCTGTTCGGCCCGAACGACACGTTGACGCTGTCCTCGGTCCGATAGCTCAGCTCGTTGCGGCCAAAGCCCAGCGAGAAATCGCCCTTGAAGCCCGCGATCTCGGCACGGACGCCGCTGGTCGCGGCCATGTCGTCGATGTTCGACTGAATCTTGGGCAGATAGCCGTCCGGGGTCAGGCCGACGAAATTGCCGTTGGTCGGCGAGGTGCCGGGCAGGAGCGTCGAGAAGTCGCGATTGGTCGCCGCCGATTGCTGGCGGAAGTTCGCCGCCGACAAGCCGTCGCGATGCCCGTAGGTCGCGAACGCGTAGAACTCGGCGGTGCCGAGCGGGACCGCGGTGTTGATCAGGAAGTTGAAGTCTTCGGTTTTCGCGTCGCCGTAGCGGAAGTCGAGCCGGTTGAAGCTCGCCTCACGCGGATCGAAGGTCGTCGTCGACGGGCGGATGTAGTTGGGCCGCAGGTCGTAACCCTGCCGGTTGGTGTAGTTGCGGTCGCGATACTCGCCGGTGAAATTGAAATAGCCGCCTTCGCCGACCGGCAGGCCGACATTGACGCCGAACGTCGTGTAGATGCCGTCGCGCGCCTTGCGCTCGCCCGAACCGGTCGCCTGCAGGTAACGCGGGTCGGTGGTGTCGAGCGCGGGCTGGCCGCCGGTCAGGCCGAGCCCGTCGAAGTCGGACGCGCCGTCGAGCGTGGTCACGTACTTGCCATAGCTGACCTGCGCGCGACCGCCCGAATCCGCGGTCTTGAGCTGGACGTTGATCACGCCCGCAATCGCGTCCGAGCCATATTGCGACGACGCACCGTCGCGCAGCACCTCGATCCGCTCGATCGCCAGCGCCGGGATCATGTTCATGTCGACCGCCGCGGCGCCGCGCCCGACCGTGCCGTTGATGTTCAGCAGCGCCGACACGTGGCGGCGCTTGCCGTTGACGAGCACCAGCGTCTGATCGGGATTGAGGCCGCGCAGCGTCGCCGGGCGGGTGACGTCCGATCCATCGGCGATCGACGGCTGCGGAAAGTTGAACGACGGCACGAGCTGGTTGAGCGCCTTGTTGAGCTCGCCCGTGCCCGAAGCCTGCAGCGCGCTACCGCTGATGACGTCGATCGGAACGGGGCTGTCGGAGACGGTGCGGTTGGCGACGCGGCTGCCGATGATGACGATCTGCTCGCCCGGATCCTCGCTTGCCACATCCTGGGTGTCGGTGGTGGTTTCCTGGCTAGGCGCGGACTGCGTCGTTTGCGCCACGGCCGGTGTGGCGATCGCCAGGATCAGGACCGGCAACGACATGCCGGCGAGCAAGCTTGCACGCTTCATAGATTTACCCCTGTTTCGAGCGGCTTCCCCTGCCGCTACGTTGGGGCCGTTGTGATGCGCACGTGGTGAGCCCGCAAGTATGCGAGCGGATGTTACGGATGTTTACCGGGCGCTGTTGCGGCGCGGCAACAGGAGGCGGGTGTCGCTCGGCGGGATAGCGGCGCCGTCGGAACCGGCCGCCACTATCCCGATCAAGCAATCAGCGCGTCCGGGCGCTGAACGACAGACCGATCACCCGAGGCTCGTTGAACACCGCGGCCATGTAGTTCTCGATCACGCCCTTCAGGTTCTTCTGGTTGGTGATGTTGCGGCCGAACAGCGCGATCTCGAACCGGTCGTCCGGGGTGACGTAGCCGAGCTTCACACCGGCTTCGTGGTTGCCGTTCGCGGTGAACTCCTTGGTCCGGTACAGCACGAACTGCGTGTAGCCCTGGATGTTGAAGTCGCCCGCGACGAACGCCTTGCCGCCATTGCCCAGCGGCTGATCGTAGCGTGCGGTGACGTCGACATTGTATTCGGGTGCGTTCGGCAGCGGCTCGCCGTTGATCTGCGCAAAGGTGTTGGTGCCGACCTTGATCGTCGGGTTCTCGACCGTGCACACGACGACGCCGTTCAGCGCACACACCTGCGCGAAGACGCGCGGGTCCTTGATCTCGCTATGCAGCAACGACAGCCCGACGCCGAATGCTAGATTGGGGATCGGGCGCCAATCGGCCTCCGCCTCCAGTCCGTAGGCCCGCGCCTTGTCGGCATTGAACAGCACGCCGTTGCCGTTCACGTCGTTGCCGTTCAGCTGGATGTCCTTCACCGTGTAGGTGAAGGCGCTGGCGTTGAAGCGCAGCGTGTTGTCGAACAGCTGCGACTTGAACCCCGCCTCCCAGCTGACGTTGGTTTCGGATTCCGCGGTGGTGAAGTCGGAATTGAACACCGCCGACCGCCCCTGGATGGTCGGCCCGCGGAAGCCGCGCGCGACGCGGGCGTACAGGTTCAGCGAAGGCGTCGCTTCGTACAAGGCCGACACGTCCCAGCTCGGCTGGGTGTCCGACAGCGACACGTCGGTGCGCCCGCGATAGGTGATAGCGCCCGCGGCGGTATCCGCGGTCTTGATCAGCCGGGTGCGCTTGTCGTCCTCGGTAACGCGGCCGCCGGCGGTTAGCGTCAGTGCCGGGGTGAAACGGTAGCTCGCTTGGCCGAACACCGCATAGCTCGTGTTGACGTTGCGCAGTCGCACCCAATTGTTCGGATTGCGCGCCGCGGTGGTGAGGAAATAGGCACGCTGATAGAAGTCGGTGGTGTCGCGGCTGTCGAACAGGAAGCCGCCGAACTGCCATTTGAAGTCGGTGTCGCCGTTCGACGCGACGCGCAGCTCCTGCGTCCATTGATCGAGATCGCGCAGATTGCCCTGGCTCTCGCCGAAGCCGTTCGGGACGCCGTTGACCGGGAAGTTCGCCGCCGCGCCGCCGTCGGTATCGCCGCGGCTGTAGCCGTGCGCGGTCTCGTAGGCGGTGATCGAGGTGATCGTCGCGAGATCGAGATCGTAGGCGATGTGCGCCGACCCGCCATAGCTCTTGTAGCGCTGCGGGTTGTTCTGCGCCTCGTCATAGGCGACCTGCCCCCGCGGCTCGGCCGACACGTCGTTGGAGCCCTTCTTCAGCGCCGCACGGTGGAACAGCGTCGAGGTGCCGTCATAGTCGCGGGCGCGGCCCGACAGCAGGATCGACAGCCGGTCGACCGGCGTGGCGAGCAGTTGGAGTCGCACGTCGCGCTCGTCGAAGCCGCCCATCGCGTTCTTCTTGGGGGTCACGGTGCCGTCGGCGCTGGTGCCGGCGAAGACGTTGTCCACCCAGTCGTCGCGGTGCTGGTAGAGCCCCGAGACGCGGAAGGAGAGCTTGTCGGCGATGATCGGCCCACCCACGCCGGCGTCGAAGGTGACGGTATCGAAGCTGCCGTAGGAGCCGGCGGCACGGGCCTGGAACTCTTCGCTCGGCCGGATCGTGTCGAACTTGATGATGCCGGCAGTGGTGTTGCGGCCGAACAGCGACCCCTGCGGCCCGCGCAGTACCTCGGTTTGCGCGACGTCGAACACCGGGTTCGACTTCAAAACGACATGTTCGAGCACGACGTCGTCCTGCACGATCGACACCGGCTGCGACGCGCCGAGATAGAAATCGATGTTGCCGAGACCACGAATGTAGAAGCGCGGGAAGATTCGACCGGTGGTGGTCTCGACGTACAGCCCAGGAACGCGACCCGACAGCGCCAGGATGTCGTCGCCACCCGCCTGGAAGCTGCGCAGATCCTCGCCACGTACGGCCGACACGGACAACGGCACGCGCTGGATGCTTTCCGATCGGCGTTCGGCGGTGACGACGATGTCGCCCAGGCCGTTCTCGTCGGTGGAGGCGGTCGCGGCGCCGGTCACGCCCTGGTCGGACGAGGCCGCAGCGGTGGTCGGCGCGGCGGCGGCGGGGTTCGCCGACGGCGTGGTGTCCTGCGCAGCGGCGGGAACGGCGAAGACGAGGGCGGCACTGGCGAGCAGCGCGCGACGCGAAGCGAAGACGATCAAGATTTTTCCCCAAAACGGCTGTCGTGGCGCTCCGCCTCGTCGGGTCGTTGCCCGCCAAGCGGACGATACGCGTCCACGTCCCAGCTCCCTGGCGACGCCGTTATGCGCCAATGGTGACAGGATTGTGACGCCCGCGCGAAACCGGCGCGCGGCTATTTGCCGGGCGCGGGGGCCAGCGGGGTGGTCGGCAGTTCGCGGCCACGCTCGTCGAGGTCGGTGGTGGGCACTTCGGACATCGGGCTGGAGCTGCCGGTGCCGCGGCCGCGCAGATGGTCGATCTCAGCCTGCCGCCGCCGCAGGTAGAAGCGGCGGGTGTTGGCATAGGGATCGGCGGCGTTGTCGTGGAGCTTGTGCAGCGTCCCGTCGAATTCGGATCGGTGGTCGAGCGCGCCGAGCACCCCCAGTGGTATCGCCACCTCGGGCCGGGTGATACGGCCGCCGAAGGCGATCGGCAGGATCAGGCGATCGATCGTGCCGCCGAACAGATCCCGCACCGTCGTCGGTCCGACGATCGGCAGGAACATGAACGGCCCGTTCGGCACGCCGTAGAAGCCGAGCGTGTCGGCGAATCCGTTGCCGCGCCGCGGCAGCCTGAACGGCTTGCGCTTGGCGATGTCGAACAGCCCGGCAACACCGATCGTGGTGTTGATCGCGAAGCGTCCGACGGTCTCCGCCGCCTTGCCGATCTTGTGCTGCAACAGGAAGTTGACGAACACCACCGGCTCGCGAAGATTGTAGAGGACGTTGTGGACGCCGCTGCGGAACGGCCGCGGTGCCGCCTTGGCATAGGCGCGCGCGAGCGGCCCGACGATCGCGCCGTCGACCGCCTGGGTCGCCTTGAACGAGGTCTCGTTGATCGCGCGCATCGGATCCGGCGCGATCGTCTCGTTGCGCCCGGTCACGACGATGTCGCTCTCGACGA
The DNA here is from genome assembly GCF_052567495.1 of Sphingomonas sp. Tas61C01. Lineage (NCBI taxonomy): Bacteria > Pseudomonadati > Pseudomonadota > Alphaproteobacteria > Sphingomonadales > Sphingomonadaceae > Sphingomonas > Sphingomonas sp. Tas61C01. Next base: position 3,726,742 of record NZ_CP199583.1, on the reverse strand, counting down.
CCCCAGCCTCGGCCACCCCGGTCTCGGCTACCCCGGTCTCGGGCTGGGCGGACTCGGGGGGACGCACCCCCCGCATCCGGTCGGGGATCGGCGGCGGGGTCGAGACGATCACCAGCGGCGGCGCGGCTTCGACGCCGGCCTGGCTCTCCATCGTAAGTGATTGCGTTTCCACGACGGTCGGCGGCGTCGCCGTCGTGGCAGCATACGCGGCCACGGCCGTCCACAGCATCAAACTCAAGCGTCCATCCCCATCACCCGCCCGCCTCGCGCTGCTTGGACCAAGCGGATGCGGCTGGGAAGCCGTGTAGCTGGACGCCCGTTACGATTACGACAATGGCGGACCGGCATGGAGCCGGCCCGCCACCGCGATTACAACCCGACGGTGAGCTTCAGATAGCCGAACTGGCCGGGGACATCGTAGGTCGTGGGATCGAAGTTGTTGAGGCTGCAGGTGATGCAGGCCGGCGGATCGGAGTTGAACACGTTGTTGACGCCGGCCGAGATGCCGAAGCGCTTGCCCATGAACAACGGCGTCAGACGGACCTGCACGTCGCCGTAGAAGCGGCTGTTGAGCCGGTTGTCGGCCCCGCTCTCGACGACCCCGTCGATATAGCGGCCGGTGAACGAGGCACCCAGCCAGCCCGACTGCCAATCGATCGTCGCGTTGCCCTTGTACTTCGGGAACGCCTGGTCGGGGCTGCCCCGCTCGGTGCCCTTGCGGTCGAGGACAATAAAGCCGTTCGACGCAGACAGCACGTACTTCAGCAGCCGTGTCGCGTTGAGCGACACGCCGAAGCTGCCGATTCCGGTTTCGGGGGTCCGGTAGTTGGCAGTCAGATCGATGCCGCGGGTGTGGATGCTGTCGAGGTTCTGCAGCGTGCCGGTGATCTGGTTGATGAAGCCGTTCGCGGTACGCACCACCAGCGCGCAGCTCGCCGCGTCGCCGTTCAGCGCGCAGTTGTTAAGCGTCACGTTGGGGTCGAATGCCGCGATCGCGTTGCGGACGCGGATGTCGTAGTAATTGGCCTCGACGTTGAACAGGCTCGCAAAGCCGCCGTTGCGCGCCCATTGCGGCGAATAGACGACCCCAGCGGTGATGTTGCGCGACTTCTCGGGATCGAGATCACGATTGCCCTGGGTCAGCACCGGCAGCTGTCCCGGATCCTCGGCATAGCTGCCGTTGGCGGGCACGCCGTCCGCGATGCAGTTGGCGCGGACCGTCGCGTTGGTCTGGAACTGGCCGGTCGCCGCGCTTGAGCACGGATCGGTGACCGGCAGATCGAAGCGCGACCGGCCGCCGAACAGCTCGCCCAGGCTCGGGGCGCGGAAGCCGGTGGTGTACGACCCGCGGATCAGCAGGTCGGCAACCGGCTTCCACAGGCCGGTGCCGGTGTAGGTCGTGCTGCTGCCGCTGAGCGAATAGCTCGCGTGCCGCACGGCGCCGTCGACCTCGAGCGAGGCGAAGAACGGAACGTCCTTCAACAAGGGCACGCGAAGCTCGGCATAGATTTCGTCGGAATTGTAGCGGCCACGCGCCGGCTGCGCGGGGATGTCCGCGCCTAGACCGGCGGAGACGATCGGATCGGGGGTGAAGCTCGCGCTCTGGATGCGATGCTCGTACCCGACCGCGACCGCGACCGCGCCGCCCGGCAGGTCGAACAGCTCGCCGCTGACGTTGAGGGTGTAGTCCCAGAGATGCTGGTCGCTCTTGTCGCGTTCGGTGAAGCCGATGTAGTTCAGCATCGCCGGGGTGATCGACCCTGCCCCGCCGAACAGGTTCAGCGGCACGCATCCGCCGGTGCAGTTGGCGACCGGACCGATCGCCAGCGCGACGAGATCGGCGCGGACGTTGCCGGTGAAGCTCTGGTGCGCATCGTTGACGCCCAGCGACGCGTTGGCATCCCAGTAGAATTTGCGGGTGCGGACGTTGAACGCGCCGTCCAGCGTGGCGGTGGCCGCGAAGGTATCGACCTGCTGGTTGAAGGTACGCTGCCCGGCCTCGACCAGGCGGCGGGCGATGAAGGAATAATTGGCGGCGCGGCCGTTCGGGGTGCCGTCCGGATTGACCCCGGACTCCAGCGTAACGCCATAAGGATTGAACGGATTGGTCCGGTCGATGCTCAGCGTGTCGAACAGGCTGCCCGCGCCATTACCCGCATCGGGGCCGATGAACAGCGGCTCGAACGCGGCCTGGTTCTGCGAATTGCGTCGGTTGTACGATGCCTTCACGCGCAGGTTGGTGCCGCCGCCGAGCTCCTGCCGGAAGCTCATCCACGCGCCGTAGCGCTCGGACGGGGTCAGCAGATAGTTGAACGGCGCGAAGTTGAACCGGTCCGCGGCGGTGAACGGCCGCAGTTCGGCAAGCGTCGGGGTCGCATCGGGCGGCCCGCTGATCGTCTGGTTGCCGAAGCTGGTCAGGAACCGGCCGTTGACCGCGGCGCTGCTGCACCCGCCGACCGGGTCGGTGCAGGCGGTCTGCCCCGGATTGGGGAATTGCGAGATCCGGCGATCGCCCGAGCGCACCGCCTTCTGGTTCACATAGCTGGCGCCGAACACGACGCTGGTGCCGCTGCTCCGGCTCTGGATGCCGTAGCTCGCATCGAGATTGTAGGTATGGCCGTCGCCCGCGCGGAACGTGCCGAACTGCCCCGACAGGCGAAGCCCCTCCTGCCGCTGCTTGGTGATGACGTTGACCACGCCCGCGATCGCGTCCGACCCGTAGAGCGGCGATGCGCCGGCCTGCAGCACCTCGATCCGGTCGATCATGCTGGCAGGAATGGTGTTGAGATCCACCGTCGACGGAATGCCGCTGCCGCTGGTGCCGTTGACGTAGCGCAGGCCGTCGACCAGCACGAGCGTCCGCTTCGCACTCAGGTAACGCAGGTCGATCTCCGCCGCGCCCGCGCCGACACCGCCGCCGTCGGGCGGATTGCCGAGATTGCCCGAATTGTTGACCTTGGTGTTGAGCCCGCCTGATGCGCTCGGCAGGCGCTGCAGGACGTCGGCGACCGAGGTCAGGCCGGTGCGCTGGATCGCCGCGTCGTCGACGGTGATCACGGGCGACGTCTGCTCGAGCGGATCGCGGCGGATACGCGACCCGGTGATCACGATCTCCTCGCCCGGCTCTTCCGACTGGGTCGCCTGGGTCAACACCGCGCCGGATTCCTGGACGCCGCCGCCCTGCCCGTTCGCGTCCTGCGCGAAGGCCGGCGCGCTCGCCAGCGCAATGCTCAACGCGGCGATCGCGATCCCCGATTGTAGAAGCTTCGCATCGCGCATCATAAAATCCCCCGATAGTCTCGCTGCGAACTGTCCGCTCGCGTCACATTTTGAGACAATCAGGCAATCGCATCGCAAACAAGCCGTTCCGGCTCCGCTACGATAGTGGCGCGGCAGTTTCGAGCCACAGTGTTGCGCGAAGGCGACAGGTCTCAGTCGCGGAACGCTGCGCGCTGTTGCGAAATCATGGTGAAGGCCAGCGAGACGACGATGCACCCCGCGCCGAACCACAGCACCATGCCGACCCGGTCGTCATGCACCAGCAGCGAGGCGAGGAACGGGCCTGCGCTCGATCCGACCAACTGGGCACCACCGACCAGCGCCGCGGCACGGCGGGTAGGGTCGGCCGCGATCACCAGCGGCACCTGGAACGGCATTGCGAACAGCCAGAGGAAGCCGAATGCAGCGGTCGCGGTCACGAAGATCGCAGGCGCCGTGGTGACGCCCATCACCGCCAGGACGATCAGGCTCCCCGCGCTTGCCGCGAGCAGCGTCGGGAAGGACGGCAGGCGCCCCGCGAGTATCGAAGCGGCGCCGGCGCCCAGCACCTGCATCGCCAGCGACAGCGGCGCGATCGCGGCGATCGCGCCCGGTGACACGCCTTGTTCGTGCGCGAGCGGCTCGACATAGACCCACACCGCGACCTCGAAGGCGAGGAACAGCACCACCCCGATCAGTGCCAGCACCCCGCGTGCGGACGGCCGCCCGTCGGCCGCCTCCTCGTGCCCGTCGGCGTCAGTCAACGGCGCATAGGCGGCCGGCAGCCAGAGCAGCGCGATCAACGCCGCAAGGCTGAAAAGTCCCAGCGCCACGAACCCACCGGTGGAGCCGAACCGCGGCAGGATCGCAAAGCCGAAGGCGGTGGCCACCACCAGCTGCGCGAGCGTCTGCGTCATCAGGTAGATGCCCGACCAGCGCGCCGGGTTGGCGGTACGGACGATCATGCCGATCGCCACCCAGATCAGCACGCCCTCCGCCACCCCGGCACCAATCCGCGCGGCGAACAGCGCCGGCGCTCCCGCGCGCGCGGTCAGCACGTCACACGCCGCCGTCGCGATGATCGCGAGCGCGGCGACCAGGCGGACCTTGCCGATCGGCAGCACGAAGCCCGCCACGCCGGCGGCGACGCCCATCGCCAGCAGTTCGACCGTCGCGAGGTTGCCGAGCGCGCCGACCGACAGCCGCCCGTCCGCCGCCAGTGCGCCGAGCAGTTGCGGCTGGAGACCGGCGATCAGGACCCCGACGATGCCGACGGTCAGTACCGCGACGATCTCCGCTTTCGAGAACCGTTCAAGCGCCCTCAACGCGTGCGCCCGCGGGCGTCGACCGGCCACAGATCGACCAGCGTCTCGCCGCTGACGACATGATAATAATCGTAGAGGTTCACCGTCGGGTCGCAATGCGGCACGATCAGCGAGACGGGATCACCCGCGCCCAGCTTGCCGCCGATGCCGGGGCCGATCAGCGCGGCGTGCTCGTCGCCCATGAACGCGAAGTGGGTGGTGGCTGCGGCGCCGCGATGGACGCTGGCGGGGCCGCCGTCGGTCGACAACGATTTGAAGCCTGCATCGATCGTGACCAGCGCATCGTGGTTGGCGCTGACCACCCGCGCATCGACGAGCAACGCCGGCTCGAACGGCGGCGCCGGCGCGTCCGCGAGATCGCAATCGAGATACTGGCGATCCATGAACACGTAGGAGCCGGCCTGGAGTTCGGTGAAGACACCCAGTTCGAGATCGATGACGTGCGATCCGGTGCCCGATCCCGTGACGATCTCGGGCGCGAACCCCGCTGCGCCCAGCGCGGCGATCACGCCTTGCAGATACGCCGTCCGCTCCTCAATCGCGGCGCGGCGCTCGGCATAGGACTCGATATGCTGCTGGGCGCCGCAGTAGAATTGCACGCCACGCAGGCGTAGCTGCGGAAGGCCGGCGATGGTCTCGGCGAGCGCGACCGCGGCCTCGGCGGAGGCGACGCCGGTGCGACGGATGCCCGGGTCGACGTCGATGATCACGTCGAGCGTCGCATCGACCGCGTCCAGCGCGCGGGCGATGCGGATCGCGACCGCGTCGTTGTCCACCGTAGCCATCAGGCCTGACGATCGCCGCGCCAGATCGGCCAGTCGCTCGACTGCCTTGGGCGCCACCACCGGCGAGGTGATCAGCAGCCCGGCGATGCCGCCATCGGCGAGCACCTCCGCCTCGCCTATTTTTGCGCAGCATTGCCCGACCGCGCCGGCATCGATCTGGCGCCGCGCGATCGCGACGCTCTTGTGGGTCTTGGCATGCGGACGCAGCGCGACGCCGTGCCCGGCCGCGAGCGCCGCCATCCGCGCGATGTTGCGGTCGAGCGCGTCGATGTCCAGCACCAGCACAGGGGTGTTGAGCGAATCGCGCGAGCCCTGCTGGCCGATCAAATGCGCGTGGAGCGTGTGATCATCCATCAGGCGAACAATGCGCCGAGATGGTCGTTGAGGAAACGCCCTTCGGGATCGACCGAGCGCCGGACCGCGCGATATTGCTCGGCCTTGGGGTAGAGCATGTCGACATCTTCGCGTTTCAGGGTGTGCCGCTTCGCCCAGTGAGGGCGGCCACCATGGGCGCGGAACACCGCCTCGGCATCGGCGAACAGACCGCGCCAGGGCATGCGGTTGTACTGGTGCATCGAGATCGAGGCGACCGGCCCGGCGTTCATCGGGCTCATCCAGATATCGTCTTCGGCAACCACCCTGAATTCGAACGGGAACGACACCGGCAGCCGCCGCCGACGGATACGTTCGATCACCTCGTGCAGCGTGTCGAGCCCGACCGCGCGCGGCATCTCATATTCCATCTCTTCGAAGCGCAGCGTGCGATCTGACGGGAAGATGCTGTGCGCGGGCCCGCGCCGCCGGCCCTTCATCGGCGTCCGCATCATGAGGCGCTGCAGCGTCGGCACCATGAACGGTGCCAGATGACCGACGTTGAGGAAGCGGCGGAACGCGGTCTCCTCCATGTCGGTGCTCGAAGGCGGCGGGTCGCACGCATCGGTGTGGTCGAGGGTCTTGAGGATGACCTGGTCGGCATGCGGGAAGAACCAGAATTCGACATGCGCATGCGTATCGACCAGCGCGTCGAAGCTTTCGCGAACCTCCGCCCAGGGCTTCTTCTCGATGCGCTCGACCAGGTGGAAGGCGGGAACGACTGCAACTTCGATCTCGGTCGCGATTCCGAACAGGCCGAGCGACAGCCGCTGCGCCTGGTAGAGATCGGCGTTCTCGGTGTCGTCGCACCACATGATCCGGCCGTCCGCCAGCACCAGGCGAAAGCCGCGCGCGAAGGTCGACAGCGATCCCAGATCGCGCCCGGTGCCATGCGTGCCCGTGGCCATCGATCCCGCCAGCGACTGCGGATTGACGTCGCCCTGGTTGGCTAGCGCCAGCCCTTCGTCCCACAGCGCGGCGGTGAGATATTTCAGGCTCCAGCCGGCAGGCACCCGGACGGTGCCGCGGTCGGCCGCGACGGTCATGCTCCCCTGCATGTCGGCGAGCGAGACGATGACGTCGTCGCTGGCGCACAGCGGCATGAACGAATGCCCCGCCCCGGTGGCGCGCACCGTCGTCGCTTGCGCCACGATCCGCGCGAGCTCCTCCTCGTCGCGCGGCCGGCGGATGTCGGCTTCGGTTGCGACGACGCTGCCCGACCAGTTGGCCCAGCCCGACGCAACCGCGCGTTCCTTCGCACGCGTCGCCATCAGCTTCCGGCCACTGGCGGCGGCACGTCCTGCCGGTCGCAGCTGCCCTCGAGCTGCTTGATGTAACGGAGGATCAAGGCGACTCCTTCCTGGTGGACGAGACTGCGTCCTAGTTCGGGCATCATCTCGCCGGGATCGTCGCTCTGCAGGCGATAGGCGAGGATCGATGTCTCCGGGTGGCCCGGCACGACGTCGAACGGGCGATCGCCGGTGCCGCGCCCTGCCGCGACCGGCGGCTTGCACATCCCCCGGACGCGCGGATCCACAGTCTTGGCGTCGAGCCACAGGCCGGAGGTGCGCGCCGCCCCGGTGGCGTTGTGGCAATGGCTGCAATTAATATCGAGATAGGATCGTGCCTTCGCCGCATCGTCGGCATGTGGATCCTGCCAGTCGGCATTGTGCGGCACCGTGCCGCCCACCCCGGCGAGATACCCCAGCGCGACCAACCGGCGGAGCTGGTTGATCTCGCCGCCCTCGCCTGCGAACGCACGATCGAGATGCCGCGCCTTCAGGCCGATCGGCATCACCGCACGGGCCCTGAAATCCTGCACATGGCAACCGGCGCACTGGTTCTGGTTCGGCACCGAATAAACGAACCGTCGCGCGGTGGCGCCGTCGTGGAAGGTCAACGGCACCTCCGCGCCTGTTCGCTCCAGCGTCGCATCGGTGCCGTCGGCGTTCCAGACATAGGGCAGCGCGACCCAGCCCGCCGCGCGGCGCACCAGCAGCCGCGTCTCGATCAGCCGCACATGATCGAGCGTCAGCCCGGCGACGCCCGACTGGTAGCTGGCGGGGGTCATCTTCACGACGTCGCCGCTCGCTTGCGGCTGCGCGGCCTCGGTCGGGGTCGTGTAGTAAAAGGTCTTGGTGACGATGGTGCCGATCGGGAAGTCGAACGCGTCGTCGGGCCGATAGGTGGCGTGCACGCCCTTCGGCATCCACACCGTCCGCCATTTCTGCGCATAGTCGCTGAACAACGGCGCGTTCAACTCGTACGTCACCATGCCCGCATGCGGCAAGATCTTCCCGCCCGCGACCGTGAACAGCCCCCAGTCGGACAGCTTCTCGGGATTGTCGTCGGCATGGAAGACGACCTGTCCGGCGTCGCGCGCGCAGCCGAACAGGAGCAATGCCGCAAGCAGGACGAGACAGCGGTTGATCATGACGGCTTGCCGGTATCCTTCGTCATCGCGGCCGGCAGCACGATCGTCGGCAGGCGCATCTTGGGGGCGCAGTTCACCGCGGTGTCGATCCGTGCCTTGGCGAACTTGCCGGGACCGTCCGCGTTCAACGTCTTCGCGTCGCCGTTCTGCACGCAGATCCCGGGGCTCGGCCGCTTGGGATCGACGAAGCCGTCCCACAGCACCGCGGGCAGCGCCCCACCGGCGAGCTGCTTCAGCGCCGCGAAGCGGTTGCCCGGCGCGGTGCCGCCACCGGACAGGCGGTTGCCGGTCACGTAGATGTCCTGCGGGTAGGGATCATAGGCTTCCGACACCCCCCGCTTGGTGTCGAAACCGGTCGAATAATAGCTCGAGATGATGATGTTGGCGGTCTGGTTGTCCGCGATCTCGTTGTCGAAGATCTCGACCATGTCGTTCGAATTGACGATCACTCCGGATCCCGGCGGCACCGAGCTGACCGCGCTGCCCGCGGCGCCGAAATTGGCGTGGTTGTTCGCCTTGACGACGTTCTTGTACACCCGCGTCCGCGATCCCGGCACCGGCAAATTGGGCATGTTGAAGACCAGGATGCCCCCGGTGTTGCCGGTGGCGGTGTTGCCATAGACGTCGGCGCCGGTCGAATTCTCGATCTCGATCCCGGCGACGTTGCCCTCCGCGCGGTTGTTGCGGACGATGATGTTGGTCGACTGCCCGACATAGATGCCGGCGTCCGATGCGCCCTTCACGACACTGTCCTCGATCAGCACGTTGGTGACCTGGACCGGGTAGAGCCCGTACGCCCCATTAGAGCTTTTGCCGCCACCGCTCCATTCCGCGCGCACCCGGCGGATGACGGTGTTCTTGACGCCGTTTACCTTCAGCGCGTCGCCCTTGGTGTCCTCGATCGCGATGTCCTGCAGCGTGAAGTCGTCGCCGGTGACGAGCAACCCTTCCGCGCCCGAATTGGCGCGCGCGAACGACAGCACGGTCTTGCCCATCCCCGCGCCCTTTACGGTGACGCCGTTGGCGGCGAGGCTGAGACTGCGGCTGAGCGCGTACTTGCCCGCCGGGATCTCGATCACCGATCCCGGCTTCGCGTCGAGCAACTGCGCCTGGAGCTTCTTCTCGAAATCGGGATCGATGACGAAGCCCTGCTGGTCGGTCTTGGTGCCGCCGCACCCGGCGAGCAACGTCACCGCCGCTGTGGTCGCGAATAGCGCAAATCTGGTCATGCCTGTTCCCCTCGTCCCGCGCGGTTCAATATCGAAGCCCCAATTCGATGCCGTAGAAGGCCGGGCGATCGAGCCGCACATACGGCGTACCGAAGATCCCGGCCGAGATCGTGTTGAGCGTCCGCGGCCGCTGGCTGTCGAAGATGTTCTCGCCGAACACCGAGAAGGAGAAGCGATCCCCCGGCAGCCGCCAGCCGATCTTCGCATTGACGACGCTACGCGCGCTGCGCAGCTTTTGGAGCTTGGCGAAATCGACGTACTCGGCGATCTCGGCATCGCTGTCGCGGACCGCATCGTTGACCAGGATGCGCGAGGTGTAGCTCCAGCTCGCATCCGCGAACGGGGTGCCCACTCCCTCGATCTCGTGATCGAAATGCCCGCTCAGTACGCCACGGAAGCGCGGCTCGCCGGTCGGTTGCCCGGAGATGTCGATGTCGCGTTCGGTCCGCGTCGACCATTTGGAGTTGATCGCGCCCGCCACCGCCGACAGCGTCAGGTCGCGAGTGACCACGAACTGCGTCTCGATGTCGACGCCGTACGCCTCGGAATCGCCTGATCGGGTGATGTATTGCGGCAGCGATCCGCCGGTATCCTCCAGGCTGATCGACTGGCGGTTCTTGTACTTGAAATAATAGCCCGACGCGTTGAACCGCACCCGGCGGTCGAACAGCTCGGACTTCATGCCGGCTTCGTAGTTCCAGACATTCTCGGGCGAGAAGAACGAGTTGATTTCGACCGAGTTGAACCCGCCCGCCTTGTAGCCGCGGGTTGCCGACGCATAGACCAGCAGGTCGGGCGTATATTGATACTGGACCACGAAGCGCGGCGAGACGTCGTTGAACTTCGCCTTGCGGCGGACCAGCACGTTCTCCAGCGCGCCGGAATCGAAGATCAGGCCCGCGGGGCCGACCGTTGCGCGAAAGAAATCGGCTGCGCTGAGCTGCGTTCCCGCCGGGAACAGGTCGGCGCCGACGATCGCATTGTACAGCGCGCCCGGCGCGGTCGTGGTCTCCAGCCCGCCCGCGGTGAACCCGCCGTTGAGCCAGCTGAAGCGCTTGACGTCGTGCGTGTAGCGGATGCCGCCGATCAGGCTCAGCTGCGGCGTCACCGCGAAGGTCGCGTCACCGAACGCGGCGTAGCTGTCGTTCGCGGCGCGGTTGTTCATGTCCTCGCGGAATTGCTGGCCGAACACGTTGGGGATGCCGACGCTGTCGAGGATCGTGAAGATCGGAAAATCGGCGACCAACCCGAGCAGGTTGTCCACCGAGTCCGACAGCAACGTCACCGCGCTCGTCTGACGCCCGCGTTCGTGGAAATAGCTGACGCCGGCGATCGCGTTGACGATGCCGCGATCATAGCCGAGCCGCAGCTCCTGGTAGATGCTGCTGTTCTTCTCGATGTTCTCGGTATCGAGATACAGCCGCGGATTGGCGGTGCCGTCCTCGTCCTCGCGGTTGTGCGTTTCGAAATGCTTGAACGACGAGATGCTGGTGAAGGTCAGCGCGCCCGCCCGGTGGTTGGCGGTGAAGGTCACGCCGTTCAGCAGCCGGGTCTCCTTGTTGTCGATCACGTCGTTGGCGAACGGGCCGAACGGATCGAGGCTCAGCGCCGACGTGCTGATCCCCACCGCGGCAGGACCATCCTTGGCGGTGTCGTCGTGATCATAGGCAAGCGTGAAATCGGTCGAATCCGACGGTTCCCAGCGCAGCGCTGCGCGGCCCGAGGTGTTATGCTCCTGCTCGCGATCTTCCCCGCTCAGCGCATCGGTCAGGTAGCCGCGGCGGCGATTGTAGACGCCGTTCAGCCGCAGGAAGAGATTGGACGCGATCGGCAGGTTCACCGTGCCGTCGATCCGCGCCTTGTGGTAGTTGCCGAGCTGGACGGAGCCGATCGCCTCCAGCTTGTCGACCGGCTGGTTGGTCACGATCGAGATCGCACCCGCGGAGGTGTTGCGCCCGAACAACGTGCCCTGCGGCCCCTTCAGGACCTCGACCCGTGCGACGTCGTTGAAGAAGATAAGCGACGATCCCGAACGCCCCGAATAGACGCCGTCGATGAAGATGCCGACCGAAGGCTCAGTGCCGATGCCGAAATCGTCGGTCTGCACGCCGCGGATCGCATAGCTCGGCTGGGTCACCGACGAATCGTTGATCGTAAGGCCGGGTGTGAAGGTGTCGAGATCGCCGATCGTCTCCGCACTCAGCGCGCCCAGCGCCGCGGCGTTGAAGGCGTTGATGCTGATCGGAACGTCCTGCAGCGACTGCTGGCGTTTCTGCGCGGTGACGATGATGTCGTCGAGCGACAGATCGCCGCGCGTACCCTCGGTCGACGGCGGTGTCTGTACCTGCCCGTTGTCCGGCGCCACCGTCGCCGCGACCTGCGCCTGCACCGGCTGTACCGGCTGTACCGCCACCAGTGCGGTGCCTGCCAGTATCCCCTGTTTCCACCTGCCCATTGCGTGCCACCCCAATTGCCCGTGATGGTCAGAAGGTATCCCCAAAGGATATCTTTAGCTATTGTATATTTCGCACCCTATCTACTTCTGCTCGCGCGCTAGAATATTGCGCGCGATCAGTGGGATGACGGGGCGGACGGCCAGCCAGTCGTTTTGGGCGACTTGCCTTGCTGCGGCAGGTCGGGATCATCGGACGTCCGCCCGAGTCGGCAGGCGACGCACAGGACAGGAGCGACGATGCAGGACTATTCTTCGTACGACGCCACCGCCCTCGCCGCCTTGGTTCGCGACCGACACGTGACGCCGCTGGAACTCGTCGACGCCGCGATCGAACGCATCGAGCAGCTCGACGACCGGGTGAACGCGGTGGTATTCCGCAATTTCGAGCAGGCCAGGAAGATCGCGGCCACGCCGCTCCCGGCGGGCCCATTCACCGGCGTGCCGTTCCTGGTGAAGGACTTCGGCATCGGCGTGGAGGGATGGCCGCGGTCCAACGGCAGCCGGTTCTGCGCCGACGTGATCGACGCCGCGGACACCGGGCTGACCAGCCGCTACCGCGCGGCGGGCGTGGTCATGCTCGGGCGTGGATCGTCGTCCGAATACGGCATCGTCGGCAATGTCGAAACATCGCTGCACGGCGCCACCCGCAATCCTTGGAACCCGGCGCACATCGCCGGCGGTTCGTCGGGCGGCTCGGCGAGTGCGGTCGCGGCGGGCATGGTGCCGATGGCGCATGCGTCGGACGGGCTCGGATCGATCCGCATCCCCGCCGCCTGTTGCGGTCTCGTCGGGATGAAGCCGACCCGCGACCGCGTGCCGAACCTGCCCGACGGGTTCGACTATGCGATGGGCTTCTGCGTCGATCACGTCGTCACCCGCAGCGTGCGCGACAGCGCCGCGATGCTCGACGCGACCGGCACGCCCGAAGCGGGATCGCCCTATGCGGTGCCCGCCAAGGCGCGCCCCTATGCGGACGAGGTCGGCACGACGGTCGGGAAGCTGCGGATCGCCTGGTCGGCGGAGACGCCGTCGGGCGCACCGATCGATGCCGCGGTGCTCGCGGTGCTGGAGGCCACCGCGGCGACGCTGGCGGCGCTCGGTCACGACGTGCGGGAAGAAGGGCTCGGGGTCGATCACCGCGCGATCGCGCGGGCGCGGGCGCCGGTTTCCGCCGCCAACTTCGCCGCGGGGATGCGACGCGTCATCGACGAAGTCGGCCGCGAGCCGCGCGAGGACGAGCTGGAGCCGCTGACTTGGGCGGCGCTGCAGGGATCACGCGCGGTGACCGGCGAGCAGGCCTTCTGGGGTTATCAGGAGCTGCGCAAGCTAACTCGCACGGCGGTGCGTCGGTTCGACGATTTCGACGTCTTCCTGTGCCCGGTGATGACCGCGCCGCCGCCGCCGATCGGCTTCACCGATCCCGCACTGGTGCCCGCCGCCGAGATCGTCAAACGCCAGACCGCCTTGTTTCCGTTCGCCGCGCTGTTCAACTTCACTGGCCAGCCGTCGCTCTCGCTGCCGCTCGGGATGAGCGATCAGGGTCTGCCGATCGGCATGATGTTCACCGCCCGCTATGCCGACGAGGCGACCTTGTACCGGCTCGCGGGGCAGCTCGAACGCGAGATGCCATGGGCGCAACGTCGGCCTGTCATCTGGGCGTGACCGCGTCGTAGACGAACAGCGTCGAGGCGTCGTCGTCGGGGACGAAATAGGCGCGCAGCCCGGTCGCGGTTGGCTCGACCCAGAACGGGTTCTGGGTCATGCTGCGCCCCGAGGGTGCACGCATCGCGATCGGCACCTGCCAGACCGGGCGGTGGCTCGGCAGATCGACCAAGTCGATGCCGCCGAACGGGGACTCCTCGGCAGTGCCGGCGGCATAGTCCGCGACCCCGCTGCAGAGCATGGTGGGGCCACCCAGATAGTGGCAGTCCTGATAGTCGATATAGTTGTCGATATTGGCGATCGGATCGCTCAGCGACGCGCCGGGCATGGATCCGTCGCGCCGCACCGGCCAGTCGTAGAAGCGCCGCGATCCCCAGCTGATCCCGACGATTTGGCCGCGTGCGACGTCGTGCACCACCCCGCCGACGTGGTCGGCGACGGTCGCGACCTTCGTCGCGATCATCGTCGTGGGGGAAACGCGGTAGATGATCGCGCGGCTGTCCGGCCGGTATTCGGCGACCGGTACCCAGATCGAGACGCCGTCGTAATCGATGCCGCCGGGATGGTAGATCGGCCCCTCGCCGAGGATCAGGTCGGCGAGCAGCGTACCGTCGGCACCGATCTTGAAAAGATGCCCGACACCGATGCCGGCGTCGTAGGCGTGGCCGTCTACGGGGGCCGGCAGCTTCTTGGGAAGGGTCCTAATCTCGACCGACGACAGATAGATCTCGCCGCCGATCCGCACCATTCCCTGCGGGTGGAAGGTGCGGAAGCGGATCGGCGTCGCCGCGATCAGCGTCCATTTGGTGGCGCGGGTCAGCTTGGTCACCCGCTGCGCGACGACGTCGGCGGTCGGTGCGGCGGGGGATGCCAGAGCGAGCAGCAAGGATGCGAGGCGTATCATGCTGGTCTCCGTCAACTGGCTGCACCGGGTAATGGCGGCATTGTCTGCTATGAGTCGAGGGACCGCCGCCATAGGCCATGGTGCAGTTGGCCGCTCCGCCGTACTCCGGTCCACGCGCGCCAAATGCCCTGTAAACCATTCGAAATCCGGCTATGACCGTCGGTGAGAGGCACGATCATGACCAGCGCCGCCACCGCTCCGCGCAACCGTCCGAAGCAGGAACGCGCGCAGCAGACCTATGAACTGATCCTCGACGTCGCCGGCAATCTGCTTGCGGAGGTCGGGATCGATCGCATCTCGACCAACATGATTTGCGCGCGCGCGGGGATCTCGCCGCCCGCGCTCTACCGCTATTTCGTCGACAAATACGCGGTGCTCGAAGCACTCGGGCGGCGGCTGATGGCGCGGCAGAACGAAGCGCTCGACCGGTGGATCCAGCGCCACGAAGGCGGCGGCGCCGCGGCCCTGCGCAGCAACGTCGAGGATCTGCTCCGCTCGACCGCGGCGGTGACCGCGAGCGAACCCGGCGCGGTCTGGATCCTGCGCGCGCTTCACGCCTCGCCCAAGCTGGTCCATATTCGCCTGGAATCGCACCGCCACGTCACCGATCGGCTGACCGACGCCTACATCCGGCTTGGTTCGAAGCTGCCGCGCGAGGAGCTGTGGCGTCGCGTACGGCTGTCGGTCGAGATCGGCTTCGCGCTCGACGAGATGCTGCAGGAGGACACCGGCCTCTCCGAGGACGAGACCTTCGCCTATGCGGCGAATTTGATGCAGGCCGATCTCTCGCGATAAGTTGGATCGTCCGCGTGTTGATGATCAGTGCAAAATCGCTTCGATCGCGTTAAGCATCGAGCCTCGGCACGAGTCGTTGCGTGGTCGCATGGCGGGTAGATCTGGCACGGGGGATCATCTGTCGTTCCTTCCTTTCAGGAGCCGACATCATGCGTTTGACTCTTTCCTGCTGTTTATCGGCCGCCGCCCTCGCGATCGCCGCCCCCGCCGCCGCGCAGAACCTCGCCGTCAACGGCAGCTTCGAGACGCCGGACCAAGTTCCCACCGGCTACACCGACTATCTGGTCGGCAGCAGCGCCATCACCGGCTGGACGATCGTCGGCGTGCGGGGCACCTATGTGTCGCTGGTCGACAGCGCCTATGACGGCAACCCGGGTTTTGCCTTCCCCGCGCGAGACGGCACCCAGTGGCTCGACCTCGCCGGCTTTTCGGACAACGCTCCCAATGGCGTCCAGCAGGCGGTCGCCACCGAGATCGGTGCAAGCTACCTGCTGAGCTTCTACGTCGGCAACGTCAGCGGCGGGCCGGGCAATGCGTTCGGCACCCAGAGCAGCGTCGGGGTCGAGTTCGGCTCGGGCGGCACCGACTTCGCGTGCACCAACACCATCGCCGGGTCGACACTGACCTGGCAGCGGTGCAGCCAGCGGTTCGTGGCGTCGCAGGCCTCCACGCTGTTCACGTTGCGCAACCTGGACCCGACCAGCGACTTCTCCAACGCGGTCGACGATTTCTCGATCGTGCGGATCGTCGCCGGGGTTCCTGAACCGTCGACCTGGGCACTGCTGATCGCAGGCTTCGCGATGATCGGCAGCGCGTTGCGGCGCCGGCGACCGGCGGTGGTCGGCGGGCGGAACGCGCTGTTGCGCTAGCGCCCCGATCGGGCATGATCCGGGAAACTGCACCGAAGGATCATCGCTTGCGCCTCACCCTCGCCGTCCTGCTGCTCGCCGCCGCGCCGCTTTCCGCCCAGCAGCAGCCGAACGCCGCCCCGCCCGAGGGCCCGACCCGGCGCTTCACCGGGTCGGACCTGTTCGGCCTGTCGATTGCCGCCGACCCGCAGATCAGCCCCGACGGGCGCACCATCGTCTATGTCCGCCGCACCGGCGACGTGATGACCGATCGCATGCAGTCGTCGCTGTGGCTGATCGACGTGGCGAGCGGCAAACAATCGCCCTTCGCCACGCAGGGGTCGAACCCGCGCTGGTCGCCGGACGGCACCCGGATCGCCTATTCGGCGACCGACGGCGACCAGTCGCAGCTGTTCGTGCGCTGGCTGGCGACGGGCGCGAGCACGCGGGTGACGAGCCTGCCCGGCGATCCGCAGGCGCTCGCCTGGTCACCCGACGGCACCCGCCTCGCCTATGTCGCCACCACGCCGGGCGAAGCGACGACGCTGGGCAAGGCGCCGCCCAAGCCCGAGGGCGCGAAATGGGCGGAGCCGCTGACGGTCATCGACCGGGTCAACTACCGCAACGACGGGCCCGGTTACGTGAAGCCCGGGCGCGACCATCTGTTCGTGA
The DNA here is from genome assembly GCF_052567495.1 of Sphingomonas sp. Tas61C01. Lineage (NCBI taxonomy): Bacteria > Pseudomonadati > Pseudomonadota > Alphaproteobacteria > Sphingomonadales > Sphingomonadaceae > Sphingomonas > Sphingomonas sp. Tas61C01. The sequence continues at coordinate 3,710,003 of NZ_CP199583.1, read as the reverse complement.
TCGGCGCGGACGGCGGTGCGGCGCGGCAGCTGACCTTCGGCGCGTTCGACGATGGCGGGCCGCTGTCGTGGACTCCCGATGGCCGCACGATCGTCTTCGCCACGATCCGCGGGCCGGAGGCGGAGCGGCAGGTGATGAATTCCGACGTGATCGCGGTCGACGTCGCCACTGCGGCAATGCGGACGCTCACCACGCGCGACGGCCCCGACGGGCAGCCCCGCGTATCCCCCGATGGCGCCCGCATCGCCTGGCTCGGCTTCGACGACAAGCGCCGCAGCTACGAGAACGCGCAGCTCTATGTCGGCGATCGCGACGCGGGCAGCCCACGTTCGATCACCGCACCGCTCGATCGCGGGATCGAGGACGCGGTCTGGGCGGCGGATGGGCGCAGCCTCTATGCGAGCTACGACGATCGCGGCGCGCGCCGGATCGCGCGGATCGGCCTGGACGGCCGCACCACGCCACTGATCGACAATGTCGAGGGCGGCGGGCTCGATCGGCCCTATACCGGCGGCGAGTTCTCGGTCTCCAAGGGCGGCACGATCGCCTACACTGGCGGTGATGCCGGAGCGCCCGCCGACGTATGGGTCTATAGCGGCGGCAAGCCGCGGCGGCTGACCCAGCTCAACGCGGTGATGACCGCCGCCAAGGCACTCGCGCCGGTCCGCAAAATTGCCGTCACCGCGCCCGACGGTCGCGCCATCGACGCCTGGCTGGCGACCCCGCCGGGCCATGTGCCGGGCAGCCGCGTGCCGCTCATCCTGGAGATCCATGGCGGCCCCAACAGCGCCTATGGCCCTAGCTTCGCCACCGATGTCCAGCTCTACGCCGCGGCGGGCTATGCGGTGCTGTGGACCAACCCGCGCGGCTCGACCTCCTATGGCGCCGCGTTCGCGAACCTGATCGACAAGGCCTACCCCTCCGCCGATTACGACGATCTGATCGCGGCGGTCGACGCGGCGATCGCGGACGGCACCGCGGACCCCGACAACCTTTTCGTGACCGGCGGATCGGGCGGCGGCGTGCTGACCGCATGGATCGTCGGCAAGACCGATCGCTTCAAGGCCGCGGCGACGCAGAAGCCCGTGATCAACTGGGTCAGCGAAGCGCTGACGATGGACAACACGCTGTTCACGTCGCGCTACTGGTTTGCCAAGCTGCCCTGGGAGGATCCGATGAGCTATTGGAATCGCTCGCCGCTCAGCCTGGTCGGCAACGTCAAGACCCCGACCCTGGTGGTGGTGGGGAGCGACGATTACCGCACGCCGGTAAGCGAATCCGAGCAATATTACGCCGCCCTGCAGATCCGCGGCGTGCCGACCGCCTTGGTGAAAGTACCCGGCGCCAGCCATGGCGGCTTCACCGCGCGGCCTTCGCAATCGGCGGCGAAGGCTTCGGCGATCCTCGCCTGGTTCGATCGCTATCGCAGCGGCGCGGCTGCTGCTCCTGCCGCGGGCGAATGACGGTTCCGCCCGATCGCGGAAAGGATACATACGGTGCGCAGCACGTTGTTACTTCCGCGACCGGGCTGCCGCCGCATCCTTGACTTCGAGTCGGAGGCGAGTGGTCGATCGTCGCTGAACGTAGAGGATGAGATCATGAGAATGTTCATCGCTACCACTGCCGCCGTCCTGATCGCAGGGTCGGCCGCGCATGCGGGCCAGACGGCGTACATGCCGCCCGGCGGCACGACCGCGCAGGGCGCAACCGGTGGTATACCGACGTCGCCCTCGGCGCTGAACGTCGGTGCGGCTTATGGCTATAGCTTTGGCGGCGGAAGCTGGCGCGTACCGGCCAACGCCGCGACGCCGGGTGACGTCAGGATTGGCTCGACGGTATATTCCGACGCCGGCCGGCTGATCGGCAAGGTCGCCTATGCCGATGGATCCGTCGCGGTCGTCCAGTCACGCAAGTCGGCGTTGAGGCTGCCGATCTACGCGTTCGGCACCCAGCAGAAGCGATTGCTGTTGCGGCTGTCGCCTTATCAGTTCGAGAAGCTCGCGACCCGCTACGGGGCGAAAAACGACTCCTAAGCCATCGATCTTGGCGGCCGAACCATGATCCATCTGCTCATCGACAGGCAGAGGGGCCATGCCGGGAATGCGGCGATCATCAGCACGGGGCCGGGCGGGATGCCGTCATGCAGCGCCTCGGCACGCCACCATGGCCAGGGCCAAGCGGCGTGTTGACCGAGCGCCAGGAACAGGATCGGCATCAGCGTGCCGACCACAAGGTATAGCCAATAAGGTGCGCTCCGGCCCGACCGGCAGATCCGGACCACAATCGCAAGGAAGGCGGTGAGCAGCGCCGCAACCAGCGCCGGCACGCCGTAGACGACGGCGACAAAGATGACGGGCACCATGTGCCGGTTAGAGCACCCCGCCCCGTTCGCGGCAACCAGTCGCAAGGTAACTTGATGCGGCGGCCGTTCGGAAAGAGAATGCAGCCAAACTACAAGGGAGATCACCGATGCGTAAGCTGACCGGCGCCGTGTTCGTCTCGCTCGACGGCGTGGTGCAAGCACCCGGCGGGCCGACCGAGGATCCGACCGGCGGGTTCGACCAGGGCGGCTGGGTGTTCGGCGTCGGCGACGAGGTGATCGACCCGGTACTGGGTGAGTTGTTCACCCCGCCCTATGCGCTGGTGCTCGGGCGCCGCACCTACGACATCTTCGCCGCGTACTGGCCCTATGCCGAGGGCGAAGTGGCGGCGATGGGCGAGGCGCTGACCGCGGCCGACAAGCATGTCCTGACCCATGGCGATCGACCGCTCGACTGGGCCAATAGCCACCGGCTCGACGACATCGACGCGGTCCGCGCACTGAAGGAGAGCGATGGGCCCGACCTGCTGATCCAGGGATCGTCGACGCTCTATCCCCCCTTGCTCGCTGCCGGGCTGATCGACGAGCTGGTGCTGATGACCTTCCCGATCGTCCTCGGCAACGGCAAGCGCCTGTTCGGCGACGGTACGCCGCCGGCCGCGTTCCGGCTGCTCGATCAATCGGTCGGCGCGAAGGGCGTGATCGTCACCCGGTGGGCGCCGGCCGGCGACATCCCCACCGCCGATCACCCGCAGCCGAGCACCAGCGCCGCCGAAGTCGAGCGCCAGCAACGGATGAACGACGGCAGCTGGTAGTCGGGGCTGCCCTCAAGCCCTGACCTTCTTCGCCTTGCCGTCGATCAGGACCGCTTGCTGCCACCGGCTCGGCGGCTTGTCGGTACGGTGGATGCAGCCCGCCCAGCAGCACGGCCGCTTCTTGCCCTCCAGCAATTCCTCGCGAGCCCGGACGATGCGGCGCTGGCGGGTCGCAGCCTGCTTGGCATCGTCGACCCAGCAAATGAATTCGTTGCGCCCGAGCGGCGTCAGCCCCTCCCAGAGTGCCAGCACCCCCGGATCGTCACGGATCGCGGCCTGCAGGTCGTCACCGGCGTCGTGCACGGTGCCATGAGCGAAGGCGTCGGCCACAGGATCTCCTCATGCTCGGCGGTCAGCCGACCGGCGTGATCGCCCGCCCCTCGTCGAACCAGGCGACGAGATTGTCGACCACCAGCGCCCCCATCGCGGCGCGGGTGTGCTGCGACGCCGAGCCGACATGCGGCAGCAGGACGACATTCTCCATCTCGCGGAGCGCGTCGGGGACGTTCGGCTCGTCCTCGAACACGTCGAGCCCCGCCGCCTGGATCGTGCCAGCCCGCAGCGCCGCCACCATCGCACGTTCGTCGACGACGCTGCCGCGCGACACGTTGATCAGCACGCCCTGCGGCCCGAGCGCCGCCAGCACCTCGGCATCCACGATGTGCCGTGTCGCCGCGCCGCCGGGCACGATCGCGATCAGCACGTCGCACGCCGCCGCCAGCGCGACCGGGCTGGCGTGATAGTCGTAGCCGATGTCGCGCTGACGGGTGCGGCGGTGGTAGGCGATCGGCACATCGAACCCGTCCAGCCGTCGCGCGATCGCCTGCCCGATCGCCCCGAATCCGAGCATCCCGATGCGCCGTCCGCGCAGCGTCGGGGATAGTGGGAACGGCCCGGACGGCCAGCGTCCCTCGCGCACGTAGCGGTCGGCCTGCGGCAGGCGGCGCAGCGTCGCCAGCAACAGCGCGACGGCCAGGTCGGCGACCTCGTCGTCGAGCACCCCGGGCGTGTTGGTCACGACGATCCCGCGCGCCCTCGCCTCCGCCGCATCGATATTGTCGTAGCCGACGCCGAAGTTCGCGACGATCTCCAGCGCGGGCAGCCGATCGAACAGCGTGCCGCCGATGCGCCCGGCCAGCGTGCTCGCCGCCACGCCGCGGATCGTCTGGCCGTGAGTGCGCAGATACGCATCGGCATCGGGTTGATCCCACAGCCGGTGCAGCACGAAGCGCTCGTCGAGCGCGGTGACGACGCTCGGCATCATCGGCGCGGGCATCAGGATGTCGGGCTTGGTCATGGCCCCGGCTATAGCGGCACGACCGCCGGCTGGGCATCGGCGGTCGATGCGCCGATCCGCGGGATCATCAGGTGGATCAGCGCCAGCGCGATCAGATAGGCGCTGCTCGCCCAGAGCAGCACCGGCCAGTAGGAGCCGATCGTCTCGAGGATGTGGCCGACATATTTGGCCATGATCATGCCCCCGATCGCTCCCGCGGCGCCGCCGATCCCCATCACCGACGCGATCGAGCTGCGCGGCACGGTGTCGGATACGATCGCGTAGAGGTTCGACGACCAGCCCTGGTGTGCCGCCGCCGCCAGGCCGAGGATCGCGACCGCGGTCCACAGGTTGGAGGCGCCCGCCGCGAAGAACACCGGCACCACGCACAGCGCGCAGACCAGCAGCGCGGTCTTGCGCGCGCGGTTGACGGTCCAGCCCAGCTTCATCAGCCGCGACGACAGCCAGCCGCCACCGATGCTGCCCGCGTCGGCGAGCAGGTAGATGACGATCAGCGGCGGGCCGAAGGTCTTGAGGTCGAGGCCGTATTGCTTCGACAGCAGGTCGGGCAGCCAGAACAGGAAGAGATACCAGACCGGGTCGGTCAGGAACTTCGCGGTCGCGAACGCCCAGGTCGGGCGCTGCCTGAACAACGTTCGCCACGGGGTGCGGACCGCCGGGTCGACCTCGGCATCCGCTTCGATATAGGCGAGCTCCGACGCCGAGACGCGGGGGTGGAGCGCCGGTGGGCGGTAGAAGCCGAGCCACGCCAGCAACCAGGCGAAGCCGAGCAGGCCCGTGACGATGAATGCCGCCTCCCAACCGAAATAGATCGTCAGCACCGGCACCACGATCGGCGTCGCCAGCGCACCGACATTGGCGCCGGCGTTGAGAATGCCCGCCGCCAGCGCGCGTTCGTGGCGGGGAAACCATTCGGCGACCGACTTGATCGCGGCGGGGAAGTTCGCGGCCTCGCCCAGCCCGAGCAGGAACCGCGCACCCGCGAACCCGAACGGGGTGCGCGCGAAGGCGTGGAGCATCGCGGCGAAGCTCCACAGCGCGATCGCGCCCGCATAGCCGAGCCGCGATCCGACCCGGTCGATCAGCGGCCCGCAGGCCAGCAGCCCGATCGCGTAGGCGGCCTGGAACCAGAAGACGATGTTGCCGTAATCGGTCTCGCTCCAGCCGAGCTCGCCCTGCAGCGTCGGCTTGAGGATGCCGATGATCTGGCGATCGATATAGTTGATCGTCGTCGCGAGGAATAGCAGCGCGCAGATCACCCAGCGCACGTTGCTGGCGGGGCGCGGCCTGATCAGCGCCGCCGTGCTTTCCTGCGTCGCCATCATCGTCCGTCCCCTTGTTGTCGTTATCCGTCGGGCACGCGGGTCAGCCGAGCGCGTGGACGATCCCGCGTTCCAGCCCGCGCAATTCGGCCAGCCCGCGCATCCGCCCCAGCAGCGAATAGCCCGGATTGGTCTGCCGCCCGAGATCGTCCATCATCTGGTGCCCATGGTCGGGCCGCATCGGGATCGATCGCCCCTCGGCGCGCTGCAGGCGCACCAGCGCCGCCACGACATCGGCCATCCGCGCGTCGCCTTCGAGGTGCGCGGCTTCGTGGAAGGATCCGTCGGGTTCGTGCGCGACCGAGCGGAGATGGACGAAACCGATGCGGTCGCCATGCCGTTCGACGATACCCGACAGGTCGTTGTCGCGGCGTGCGCCGAACGAACCGGTGCAGAAGCACAGGCCGTTCGAGGCGTTCGGCACCCGCGCGACCAGCGCGGCGATGTCGGCCTCGGTGCTGACCACACGTGGCAGGCCGAAGATCGGGAACGGCGGGTCGTCGGGATGCACCACCAGCCGGATGCCGAGCTCGTCCGCCACCGGGCAGACCGCCTCGAGGAAATAAGCGTGGTGCTCGCGCAGCCGATCGGAGTCGACCGCGCCATAGCCCTCGATCGCGCGCAGCAACTCGGCGGAGGTGAAGCTCTCCTCGCTGCCTGGCAGCCCGGCGATGATCGTGCGCTCCAGCCGGGCGCGGGCGTCGTCGTCCATCGCCGCGAAGTGTCGTGCCGCTGCCTCTCGAACCGCGTCGGCATAGTCGCCCTCGGCGCCCCGACGACCCAGGATGTGGAGGTCGTAGGCGGCGAGCGCGACCGGCTCGAACCGCAACGCCAGCGCGCCGTCGGGCATCGCCCATGCCAGGTCGGTGCGCGTCCAATCCAGCAACGGCATGAAATTGTAGGTGACTACGCTTACCCCACCCGCCGCGAGGTTGCGCAGGCTGGTGCGGTAATGATCGAGCAACCGGTCGCGATCGGCTGCGCCGAGCTTGATCGCCTCGTGCACCGGCAGGCTCTCGACGACGGTCCAACCGAGGCCCGCGCGTTCGATGTCGGCGCGGCGCCCGGCGATCGCGTCGGCGGTCCAGACCTCGCCATTCGGGACATCGTGGAGCGCGGTGACGACCTCGGTTGCGCCCGCCTGCCGGATGCCGAGCAGCGACACCGGGTCGCTAGGCCCGAACCAGCGCATCGTCTGCGTCATCATCACGGACGCGGAAGCACGCGCAGCAACCGTCATCGTACCCCCTCCCCAGCTTGTACTTGCCTGGCCCTAGACGATGGTAAGGCCAAAAACAACGAATTGCCTTACAACTATGTGGCGCGTGTCGCTTTCGCCGTCGCGGTCAACACCAGCTCCGCTGCGAGCAACGCCTGCTCCTGATCCTGCGCGACCGAGGTCCGCTCGACCAGGTCGGTGACGAACTGCGGGCCGAACGGCAACGGCACGTTCGAACAATCCAGATAGCGGGTGCCCTTGCGATCGGCCACGAACAGGTGGTTGCCGCCGGGGCGCCCCGCGATATCCACATATTTGCGCAGCTCGATATAGCCTTCGGTGCCCAGGATGAAGAGCCGCCCGTCGCCCCAGGTAGGCAGTCCGTCCGGGGTGAACCAGTCGACCCGGACATAGCCGGCGCCGCCGTCCCCATGCACCATCATGTCGCCGAAATCCTGGAACTGCGGATGGTCCGGATGGCCGAAATTGCCGACCTGTGACGCGAGCACGGTCGCGCGCTTGCTGCCGGTCAGGTACAGGAACTGGTCGGCCTGATGGCTGCCGACATCGGTGAGGATACCGCCGTTGCGCACGGGATCCCAGAACCAGTCGGGGCGCGACGGCGCGGAGGCACGATGCGGCGCGAGGTTGATCGTCTGGATGACGCGGCCGATCGCGCCGTCATGCACCATCTGCCCGGCCATCACCGCGGCGGGCACCTCGAGCCGTTCGGAATACATGATCCCGAACTTGCGCCGGGTCGCCTTGATCGTGGCGCGCACCTCGGCGAGCTGCTGCAGCGTGACCACTGCGGCCTTGTCGCTGAGATAGTCCTTGCCCGCGCGCATCACCTTGATCCCCAGCGGCGCGCGCTTGACGGGGATCGCGGCGCTGCACACCAGCTTGATCTTCGGATCGTCGATAATCTCGTCTTCGGACCGCGCCAGCCGGATGCCGGGATAGCGTTTCTGGAACGTCGCGACCTGCTTCGGGTCCGCCGCATAGAAGGCGGTGAGCACGCCGCCACCGCGGATCATCGCATCGGTGATCGCGTAGATGTGATTGTGATCCATCCCGATCACCGCAAACGGCACGCGGTACTTCGCCTCGGGCGCAGGGCGCGCGGGGGCGGTCTGCGTGGCGGCGTCGCCTCGCGTCGCGGACTGGGCGAGCGCGTCGGCGGTGAAGCCGGTGAGCCCGGCGGCGATGCCCAATCCGATCAGGTCGCGGCGGCTGGTGTCGGTCACAGGTCGTTCCTCATGTTGTCGGTTCAAACCGAAACCAGATCGCTCGGCCAGCGCAGCGCCTCGCCGCGGTCCATCGCCTGTTCCCCCAGCAGCGACGCGACGCTGGCGTTGTAGGCCTGCGTCAGCAGCCCGGGCAACGGCTTGCCCGCCCGCACCGCTTCCGCGAATCCCTCGAACTGGAGCAGGGTCTCGTCATATTCGCCCCACCCGAGCGAGTCGCCGGGCGTCGTCACCGGCAGCTCCGGGAACCAGGTCGCGCCGCCGATCGGCACGGTGCGCTTGGAGCCGCGCGCGACGTCCTGATGCATCCGCTGCAGCGCGAGCTGCTTGGGCGGCACCTCCTGATAGATCCGGCCGAGTTCGGGCTCGATCGTGCCCTTGCTCCCCTGGATCTGCTCCTCGCAGCCATAGCGCGCATTGTTGAGCAGCGAGGTGTAGATCACCTTCCGCCCGCCGCTATATTCGTAGATCAGCGCGACATGGTCGTAGACCTCGCGGCCATCCTTCCAGAAGCAAATGCTCCCGGATCCGATCACCTTGGTCGGCACTCCGTCGAGGAACCAGTTGCCGACCTGCAGCTGGTGGGTCGCCAGCTCGGTCATCAGCCCCGCCGATCGATCGCGGTACAGCCGCCAATTGATCTGCCGGTCGGGAACCCCGGCCGGCACCGGGCGGCGCCAGCTGTTGTTGCGGTGCCAGCTGGCGCGGACCTGGGTGATCTCGCCGATCTCGCCCGCCTTCACCCGCTTCAGCGCATTGAGATAGGTTGGGTGGAACATCCGCTGGTGGCCTATCTGCAGCACCTTGCGGCTCTCGCGGGCCTTCGCGACCATCGCGCCGCAATCGGCGATCGTCCGCGCCATCGCCTTCTCGCACCAGACGTGCAGCCCGGCGTCGAAGCTGGCGGCGGTGTGGCGCGCGTGCAGATCGAGCGGGGTCGCGATCACCACGGCATCGAGGCCCTTTTCGGCAAGCAGCGCGCGGTGATCCGCAAAGGCGGGTACGGTCGCGCCGGCGATCTCGCGCGCCTTGGCGAGGTGAGGCTCGTAATCGTCGCAGATCGCGGCGACGGTGCAGTTGCGCGTCTTCATGATGTTGCGGATCAGGGTGCGGCCGCGATCGCCGGTGCCGATGACGCCGAGCCGCACCCGCTGCCCGGTGGCGGGTGCGGCGCTTGCCGCTTCGGCAGCCGAGACCGCCCAGGGCGCCGCGCTGGCGACGCCCATCCCCGCGGTTGCGGTCAGCACACGATCGAGGAAGGTGCGGCGCGTCAGGTCGAACGGGGTATCGGTCATCTAGGCACACATCCCAAGGTCTTGCGCCGCGAGCGCGGCATCGAGGTCGAACCGGAAGCAAGGTCCGGCATGGTCGAGCATCAGGCGCGCGGCCTGCGCGGTGCCGGCGACCATCAGCGCGGTGCTCATCGCCTCCGCGGCGGCACCGGTCGCGGCGACCACGACCGTGCAGCGCGGCGCGGTCACCGCGATCCCGCGTCGGGGATCGATCAGCGCCATCCGCTCCGGCGCGGTGGTCCCGATTCCGATCGTGGCGGAGATCGACACCGCCCGCCTGCTACCGGCGTCATCGAGCTCGATTGCGGCGAGCGTCCCGTCGTCGACCAGCGGGTGCGGGATCGAGAACGGCCACGAACCGCCGAGCGGGTGATCGCCGACCACCGCGATCGAGCTTTCCCCCGCCGTCAATAGCGCCGACGCCACGCCGACGGTGCGCAATGCTGCGCTCGCGCGATCGAGCGCGAGGCCCTTGCCGATCCCGCCGAAATCGAGCGCAAGCGTCCGGCCGGCGGCGATCGTGCGCGCCGCACGGTCGAACCTCACCGCGGTCCAGCTTGCGCCGCTTCGCAGGTCCGCGGCGACGTCGAACAGCCCGAAGGTCGCGGCATGTGCATCCTCCGCCGCGACCAGCGCATCGAACAGGATGTCGTCGTCGATCGTTGCCGCCTGCCTTGCCAGCAATGCCGCATTGAGCGCAGTCGCCGCCGACGGCCGATGGATCGTCAGCGCGTCGTCGACCGCCTCGACCGCCCGACGCGCCTCTTCAAGCGCACCCGCCGGCACGTCGCCGAACAGGTGCAGCTCGACGCGCGTCCCCATGGCGGCGAACCGTTCGATCATCAGGCCTTGATCTCCCAGCCGGGCTGATAGTCGACCGACCAAAGCTTCATCGCCGCAGCCGACGCGGGCCGCCCGGTCTTCGGATCAATGGCGAGCACGGTGTTGGTGCGATACGCCATGTTGCCGAGGTGGCAGAGATTGGTGCTGACATGCGCCTCCGCGATCGGCGAATTGAGTGCGCTCGCCTTGCCGCGGATCACGTCGGCTAGGTTGCCGGCGTGATAGACGTCGAGGATCCCTTCGCCGACGGTCCCTGTCGTCTCCGAATCCGCCGCTGCCTTCACCACGCGGGTCTGCTTGCCGTCGAGATCGTACAGCTCGTAGCCGTTGCGATCGACCACCACCGATCCCTTGGTCCCGAGCAGCAGCACGCCGCGCCCGCGGCCGTAGCGCAGCATGGAATTGCCGCTCTGCCCGTCCCAGCGGATCACGCGATCGCCGTCATAGGCGAGCGTCAGATCCATCGAATCGTACATCTCCCAATCGTCGTCGTTGAAGAATTGCCGCGTTCCACGCGCGACAACCTGCTTGGGATAGGTGAGCCCCATCAGCCACCGCGCGACGTCGATCTCGTGCATGCCGTTGTTGCAGATCTCGCCGGTGCCGTACTGCCACACCCAATGCCAATTATAGGGCGCGAGGTTGGAACGGTACGGCGCGCGCGGTCGCGGGCCTTGCCACATGTCCCAATCGAGCGTGGCGGGCGCCGGCATCTGCTTGCCGTGCCCGATCGGCTTGCGCGCATTGGCGTACCATGTCTGTGCTTCGTACACATGGCCGAGCCCGCCACCCTGGACCAGCGCCAGCAGCTGGCGTGTCTCCGGGCTGGAACGCTGCTGATTGCCGATCTGGAGGTGTCGGCGGGTGCGCTTCTGCACCGCGATCATCGCTTCGCCCTCAGCAGGCGCGATGCCGACCGGCTTCTCGCAATAGACGTGGTGCCCCGCGTTCATCGCGTCTGTAGCGACCTTCACGTGGCTGAAATCGGGCGTGGCGACGGTGATTATGTCGACGGCGCGGCGATCGAGCAGGCGGCGGTAATCGCCTTCGGTCTGCACCGCGGCGTTGCCGCGTGCTGCCCAGGCCGCCGCGCGCTTCGCCAGCACGGCGCTGTCGCAGTCGACGAAGTGGGTCACGGCGACGCCTGGCACCTTGGAAAACGCGGCCATGTGCGCCTGCCCGCGGCTGTTCACCCCGACGACCGCGACCCGTAGGCGATCGTTCGCGCCCTTGATCGCGGCATAGCTTTTCGCAGTGATCGCGGTGCCGATCGCCGCGGTGGCGCCCTTGATGATCGTACGACGGTCCATCATCGACCCAGTCTCCCTTAGAATTTGCGTAGCTTGATCGAGCGGAAATCGACGTGGTCGCCGTGATCCTGCAGCAGGATCGGACTTTCCGGCCATTCGCCGAAGCCGGCGACGTTCGCGAACTTGCTCTGCGAGACCGCGGCGCGGAAGGCCGGCGATCCGCGCTCGAACGCCACCATCTTGAAGCCGTTGAGCCAATGCTCGACATGATTTCCGCGGACGACGATCACCGCGCGGTTCCACTCACCGGGCGGATTGATTCGTTTGCCGGGGCTCGCCGGATCCAGCAGATTGCTGGCCGGAATCAGATCGTAGAGCGAGGCGAGTGTGCGATTGCCGTCACGGCCCATCTTCGCATCGGGATGGCGCGCGTCGTCGAGCAGCTGGTATTCCAGCCCGATACCCGATCCGTCGGGTGCGATGCGGTATTTGATGCCGCTGTTGGCGCCCTCGGCGATGCGGAAATCGACCGACAATTCGAAGTTGCGATAGGGGGTCGCGGTAACGATGTCGCCGCCGCCACCGGTCACCGACAGCGCGCCGTTGGCGATCGACCAACCCTTGGTGGGAAACGCACCGCCCTTGGCGCTGCGCCAGCCGGCGCCGGTGCGTCCGTCCCACAGCAGCGTCCACCCCGCCTTGCGCTCGCGGTCGCCGAGCCGGTTGGCCAACCAGCCCTGCTGTTCCAGCCCGGTCTCGGGCATCGCAAACCGTTGCGGCCGATCGGTGATCACCCGGATGTTGCGAAAGCGTGCCTCGGGGTGACGCGCAGCATCGCGATCGGGGATGGCGTGGACCTGGAAAGCGATGAAGCCTGCCGCGTCAGTGTCGTCGACCACGTCGGTCGCGGGCACGCCGTTGATCCAGGTCCGCAATCGGTTGCCGATCGCCTCGATCCGGTAATGATTCCAGTCGCCCGATCGGAAGGTGCTCCGCGCTGCGTCGTTGCGCCCGAGCGAGTAGAGCCACTGCCGGCGCTGCTCGTCGTACATGCCGCCGCTCCACGCGCGTGGGCTCGGGTCGATTTCCGCCTGATAGCCGTGCACGACGCCGTTTCGGTAATCGGGACGGCTCTGGCCGCGGACCATGACGCCGGAGTTCAGCAGCGGATCGGTCTTGGCGTCGAATTCCATGATGTAATCGCCGAATCGCGCATCGGAGACCAGCCAGCTGTTCGTCTTGCCCACCATGGCACGGCCGACCAACTCGCCGTCGACGACATCGTAGGTGGCTGCCCCACCGGTCGTCCGCCAACCGCTCAACCCGGACTTGGGGGTGATGTCCTGCCAAGGCGCCGTGTCCTGCGCGGCGCTGGCCGCGCTCAGCGGCGAGGTGGAGACGGTGGCGAGCGCGAGGGCGAGCGCCACCCCATAAGAGGCACCGTGCCAAGGTTCGAATTTAGACGACTTCATCGCATCCTCATCCCCACTGCGCATCGATCGATGTCGATGCATCATTACTGATCGCATGGGGTACTCATTGGTCCGACCACATGCAAGCATACTGTCAGACATTTCTGGTAGATGATCGTCGGTGGCGTATGGCATAGGCTAGCCGTGGCACCGCTGGCGGAAAACCCGTAAGGGGCCGACGACGCAGGCTCCTTGCGGCGTCGATCGATTGGATGGAACGAGATGTCAGAGCAGGGCGGTGGCAAGCTATATCGGAAGATCGTCCACGCGATCGTCGCGGATATCGCCGCCGGCAAATACCCGATCGGCGCTCGCCTCCCCGCCGAGCGCGACCTTACCGAGCGCTTCGGCGTCAGCCGGCCGACGATCCGCGAGGCGATGATCGCGCTCGAGATGCAGGGTCTCGTCGAGGCGCGCAAAGGATCGGGCGTCTTCGTCCTCGCGACGTCGAGCAGTTCGGGTGACGAAGAACTCGATATCGGCGCGTTCGAGATCACCGAGGCACGCCGGTTGATTGAGGGCGAGGTTGCGGCGGTCGCGGCGACCGACATCGACGAGGATCAGCTGGTCGAGTTGCGCACGTTGCTTGCCGCGATGGCGCAGGACGACGATGCCGCGGCCGAGGACGCCGATCGCCGCTTCCATATCGCGATCGCGGAGGCGACCGGCAACGCGATGCTGATCTCGGCGGTGACCGATGCCTGGGACATGCGATTCCGCTCGCCGCTCGCGCGGCAGGTCCTCGCCAAGGCCGGCAGCCTCGGCACCAAGGAACGGATGGAGGAGCATGGCCGCATCCTCCGCGCGCTCGAGGCCCGCAACCCGGTCGAGGCGCGACTCGCGATGCGCGACCATCTGTCGCGTGTCATCGACCATCTCCTGCACGTCGACGAGACCGAGGCCGTCGAACGCGCCCGTGCGGTGACCGCGCAACGCCGCCGCGCGTTGGCCCGCCGCGCCGTTTAACGAGCTGACACCGCCACGATCGTTCGGTGCGGGAGCTCGGCTGCCCTCACTCGCCACGTCCATTTGCCTGCCAACCTGATAGCTATAGTGCCCTACCACTTTGCAGCTCATTGTCAGGTAGGTTTACCAGTGTTAGAGACGCCCAGGAACCAACGTCCGGAAATTAGAACGGCTGACGGGGCAACCCCGCTGCCACATCCGGAATAAACAGGGGGAGAGGGGCATGAAGCTTACCACGACGAGCAAGATGCGGCTGCTGGTGTCCACCAGTGTCGCGGCGACGCTGTTCGCGACCGGCGCGATCGCAGAGACGCAGCCCTTGGCCGTACAGGACACGAGTGGTCAGGCCACGACGCCGCAAGAAGCAGCGCCCGGCGCCACCGACCAGACCGGCGCCCCGGCAGCGGTTCCGCAGGAACGCACCGAGGATTCGCAGGACATCGTCGTCACCGGATTCCGAGCGTCGCTGAACAGCGCGTTGGCGGTGAAGCGCAACGAGACCGCTGCAGTCGACAGCATCGTCGCCGAAGACATCGGCAAGTTCCCCGACTCCAACCTCGCCGAATCGATGCAGCGCATTCCCGGCGTCGCGCTGTCACGCGGTGACGGTGGCGAAGGCCGCAACATCTCGGTCCGCGGCCTCGGGGCACAGTTCACGCGGGTTCGGATCAACGGCATGGAAGGCGTGTCGCAGGTTAGCGGCAGCGACATTCGCGGCGGCGTCGCGACCGGACGTTCCTTCGACTTCGTCACCTTCCCGACCGAGATCTTTTCCAGCCTGTCGGTGCGCAAGACGCTCTCCGCCGACGTGGAGGAAGGTTCGCTCGGCGCCACCGTGGATCTGCGCGCGCCGAAGCCGTTCGACCAGAAGGGCGACTTCGTCGTCTCCGCCACCGCGCGCGGCATCTACAACGACATCCGCAAGGACGTCGATCCGCGCGTCTCCGCGCTCGTCTCCAAGAAGCTCGGTGACACCTTCGGTATCCTCGGCAGCATTGCCTATTCGAAGCGCCATATCGACGAATACGCCTATTCCGCGGTCGATATCCTGCCGAGCTATGTGGCGGGTCAATCGCGACCGGTGACGCTGCCCGGTACGACTACCCCGACCAACATCATCTTCCCGTACTGCACCCCTATCGGCTACACCTACCAGGGTGTTGCGGTGCAGAGCCCGGCGACCGGGTACGCCAACGGCGGCACGCCGGTCGGCGCCGATGCGAACAATTGCAGCACCGGCAATCCGCGCACCAGCACCCAGGCGGCCTACGACTATGTCATGAGCCGCACCGGCGCTTCGGGTCGGCCGGGCGGCGGCGTGTTCCTGCCGCGCCTGCCGCGCCCGGTGAAGGGCAGCCAGGATCAGGACCGCCTCGCCGGATCCCTGACGCTGCAGTGGAAGCCGTCGTCGAACACGGACATCTCGATCGACGGGATCTATTCGCGCTTCAAGGTCGACCGCCTCGATACCCAGTTCGATGCGCGATCGATGGGGCGCACCGCATCGAACAACGGCCAACCGATGATGTCGATCAAGGACATTCAGGTCGATGACAACGGCTCGCTGATCTACGGTCTGTGGGACGGCGTCGATCTGCGTTCCGAGATGCAGCAGGAGAAGTTCACCTCGACCTTCCGTCAGGTCAATCTCAACTTCGATCAGCGCTTTTCGGACACGTTCCGCGTCTACGGCCTTGCCGGCATCAACGATTCCCGGCTGCATGTGAATCGCCTGCAGGTCGCCATGGACTCGAACGACACCGATAATTTCTCGATCGATTTCCGCGACAATCCCGACGTGCCGAAGATCAGCTACGGCATCGACACCACCAATCCCGGCAACTTCGCCTATGGGCCGCCGCTGCCCGACGGCTCGCAGCGCGGACAGCTGTCGAACTTCATCCGCGACAATACCATCGTCAGCAAGACCTTCGAGCTGAACGGTGAGTGGGAAGCCGCGCCGAACTTCACCGTCTTGGTCGGCGGGCAGTACCGCACCAACGAGTACAAGGCGCGCGAACGGCAGCTCGCCACCAACACGCCACTGGCGCTGCCCGCCGGCGTGTCGCTGTCGGACATCACCTTCGTTACCAAGGGCGTCGGCAGCAATCTCGACGGCCAGATGCAGGATTTCGCGGCCATCGATCCCGACAAGTTCCGCAAGGCGGTGAACTTCGACAACTACGTCTATTGCAGCATCGAATGCGCCAAGGGCACGTTCGGCGGCGTCCGCGAGAAATACGGTTCGGGCTATCTCATGGTGAAGGCAAACACCGAGGATGTGTTGCCGTTCACGCTGCGCGGCGATGCAGGCGTCCGCTACGTCCACACCAGCCTCGACACATACGGCCCAATCCCCGCGGCGGCCCCGGCCGGGTCGGCCTATCCGTCGGTGTTCCTGATCTCCAACGTCAAGCGGTCCTACGAGGATTGGCTGCCGTCGATGAACCTGGCGCTCGACGTTACCAGCAACCTGATCGCGCGCATCTCGGCCGCCCGGGTGATGTCCCGCCCGGCCTATGGCCAGCTGATCCCGAGCGGCAGCGCCAACATCGTGATCCGCACCGCATCGATCACCAATCCGTTCCTCAATCCGATCCGCGCCAACACCTTCGACGCGTCGCTCGAATGGTATTTCGCGCCGGGTTCGTTGCTGTCGGTCGCGTATTTCCAGAAGAACATCGAAACCTACATTCAGAATACCGTCCAGCTGGTGCCGTTCCGCGAACTCGGCCTGCCGCTGTCGCTGCTCGAGGGCACCGGCACCGGCGTCACGCCCGACGAGCTGTTCAGCGTCACCCGCAGCACCAACACCCCCGGCGGTCCGCTCCGAGGCGTCGAGGTCAACGTACAGCTGCCGTTCCGCTTCCTGCCGGGTGCGCTCAGCAACTTCGGCGCGCTCGCCAACTTCACGCGGGTGCGGTCGAATATCGACTATATCATCTCGCCGACGGTTACACGGACCGCGGCGCTCGTCGGCTTATCGCCGGAGACCGCTAGCGGAACGCTCTACTACGAGGACAGCAAGTTCAGCATCCGTTCGACGATCAACTATCGCTCGGGCTTCCTGACCGGCGTGCCCGGCCCGACGGACAGCGACGCGAACGGCAACGCCAGCTCGATCTTCGTCGACGCCTCCGCCTCGTACAACCTCAACGAACACATCAAGTTGATCGCGGAAGTGTCGAACATCACCAACGAGACCAACCGTCTGTTCACCGACACGACGCGGCAGGACCCGCTCTACACCGCGTATTTCGGCCGCACCTACGCGCTGGCAGTCAACTTCCAGTTCTGATCCACCACCTCCCCCGTGGGGCCGTCGTTCCAACAGGAGCGGCGGCCTCTTTTTTTGGCCTAGCCCCCGGCGCTGCCAGCCGCAGGAGCCGCCTCCCATCCCCCGCCGAGTGCCTTGAACAGCGCCGCGCTGTACTGGCGCAGTTCGGCATCGCTCGCCGCGAGCTGCTCGCGCGCCTGCATCACCTGGGTCTCCGCATCGAGCAGCGAATCCTGCGCGACGAAGCCGGTGCGATACTGCGCCTCGCGCGCCTTCGCGGTCGCCTCCGCATCGACGATCGCGCGGGCCAGTGCGGCGTGCCGGCGCTGCTCCGCATCGATCCGAGTCAGCGCATCCTCGGTATCGCGCAGCGCCCGCAGCACCACCGACCGATAGCGTTGATACGCCTGCTCGCGATCCTCCTCGCGGATCTTCACGGTCGCACGCCTGGTGCCCCAATCGAGGATCGGGAACATCGCCGCACCGGTACCGGTCAGCTGCAGGCTGTCGCCCGAGAACAGGTTGCCGAGCGCGCTGGAGATCAGCTGCGCCATCCCGGTCAGGCTGAAGCGCGGGTAGAGATCGGCTACCGCCACGCCGATGTCGGCCGATGCCGCGGCGAGTTCGCGCTCCGCCGCGCGGATGTCCGGCCGCCGCCGCAGCAGGTCCGACGGCAAACCGGCGGGGATCGGCGGCGCCGCGCCGAGCGGGCGCATCGGCGCGATCTCCGCCCGGAACGCGGTCGGCGCCTGCCCCAGCAGGATCCCGAGCGCATGGATGCGGACATCGACGTCCGCCCGAATCGGCTCCAGCCGCGCCTCGGTCGCGGTGATCGAAGCGCGCTGCTGGGTAGTGTCGGCCTGCGGCACCAGCCCGACCTGGGCGACATGCTCCGCGATCTGGAGGATGCGGCGCTGGCGCACCAGCTCGTCGTCGATGATCGCGACCTGCGCCTGATCTAGCCGAAGCGCGAAATAGGCCTGCGCCACCTCCGCAGCGAGCGTGACCGCAGCGTCGCGCCCGCTCCATTCGCTGGCGGCAGTCCGCGCGGTCGCCGCCTCGACCTGGCGCCGTCCGCCGCCGAACAGATCGAGCTCCCAACTGGCGTCGAACCCGGCCGCATAGGTGGTGATGCCGCTGCCGGGCAGCGCGATGCCCGATCCGCCGGTGCTCCCCGACCCTCCCGTCTCGCCGCCGCCGCCCCCGCCGAACAGCCGCGCCAGCGAGGCAAAGCCCGCATTCTTGCTGAACTCCACATGCGTGACGTTGGCGGCCGCGTCGATCGTCGGCCGCCCGGTCGCGCGCGCCGCGATCTCCTGCAGCCGCGCCTGGCGGACCCGCGACGCCGCCACCGCGATATCGGGATTATCCTTCAGCGCGATCGCGATCAGCCGGTCCAGCTCGGGGTCGCCGAACGCGGTCCACCAATGCGCGGGATCAACCGAGGCGCCCGCCGGCTGCGGCCCCGCGAAGGCCGCCGGCACCGGCACCTCCGCAGGCGCGTAATTGGGGCCGACGGTGCACCCCGCGAGCAGGCTCGCGACCAGCGCGGCGGATACGAAACGGCGGATCAATGCATTCCTCCCTGGGAGCCGCCACCGGTCTTGCCCGATCGCATGAACAGCACGAGCGGCGCGACGATGAGCACCACGATCATCAACGTGCGGAACACGTCGAGGAACGCGAGCATCGAGGCCTGCCGCTGGACTTGGCTGTAGAGCACCGCGAGTGGCGTGATCGACGGATCGCCCTGCCCTGCGAACTGCCCGCCCGCCTTGGCGAGCCAGTCGTTGTAGTTGGGGTCGAGCGGGTTGAGCTTCTGGACCAGTTCGGACTGGTGACGTTGCAGCCCGCTCGCGAGCAGCGTCTGCGCGACCGAGATGCCGAGCGTCCCGCCCAGATTGCGCGCGACGTTGAGCAGGCTCGACGCCTGCGCGGTCTGGTCCTGCCGCAGCCCGACATAAGCGATGGCGTTGATCGGCACGAACAGGAACGGCAACGCGATCGCCTGATACACGCGCGCGACGCCCGCATCGAGAAAGGTGATGTCGGCGTTGAGATTGGCCATGTTCCATAGCGCCGCGGCCTGCACCAGCAGCGCGGGGAACAGCAGCATCCTGACGTCGACCTTGCCGGTCAGCCGCCCCGCGAACGGCACCGCCAGCAGCGTCGCGACCCCGCCGAAGGTCAGCGCCAGCCCCGCGTCGAGCGAGCTGTAGCCGAGCACCTGTTGCAGCATCTGCGGGATCAGCTGGGTGGTGCCGAACAGGATCATGCCGGTGATCGCCATCACCCCAAGCGTCAGCGAGAAGTTGCGGCTCTTCATCAGCCGCAGGTCGACCACCGGATCGTCATGGTTCAGCTCCCAGAACACCAGCGCGATCAGCGAGGTGGCCGAGATGATCGCACTGGCGATGATCAGCGGGCTCGCGAACCAATCCTCGCGCTGCCCGCGATCGAAGGTGATCTCCAGGAAGCCGAGCCCCAGCGCGACGAGCAGCACGCCGATATAATCGATCCGCAGCCCCTTCTTCATCTTCTTGGCGCGGTCGTCCTGCACCGCCTTCGGCTCGTCGACGAAGATGTCGGCCAGGAAGAAGGCGGCGATGCCGATCGGCACGTTGATCAGGAACACCCAATGCCAGCTGGCATATTCGACGATATAGCCGCCGAGCGTCGGCCCGAGCACCGGGCCGACCACGACGACGATCGCGAACGCCGCGAACGCCATGCCGCGCTTTTCGGGCGGAAACGTGTCCGCGAGGATCGACTGTTCGACCGGCGCGAGGCCACCGCCCGCGATCCCCTGCAGGACGCGGGCGAGCACCAGCGTGGTCAGGTTCGGCGACAGGCCGCACATCAGCGACGCCAGCGTGAACAGCGCGATCGAGATCAGGAAATAGCGCTTGCGGCCGATCGCATCGCTCAGCCAGCCCGAGATCGGGATGACGATCGCGTTGGCGACCAGATAGCTGGTCAGCACCCAGGTCGCCTGGTCAGCGGAGACGGAGAGCCCGCCCGCGATATGATCGAGCGCGACGTTTGCGATCGAGGTGTCGAGCACCTCCATGAAGGTCGGGATCGAGATGATCGCGACGATCAGCCACGGGCTGTATCGCCCCGCCGCGGATCGGCTGTCGGACCAACCGCCGCCGGCCGACGCGGCCGATGCCACCTCAGCGCACCTTTACCGTCGGCACCACCGACATGCCGGGGCCGAGCGGATAGCGTCGCGGATCGGGATCGCCGTCGCGGTGATCGAATTCGATCCGCACCGGCACCCGCTGGACGACCTTCACGTAATTGCCGGTCGCGTTCTGCGGCGGCAGGAGCGCGAACGCCTGCCCAGCGCCACGCTGGACCGAATCCAAGTGACCCCTGAACTCGATGTCGGGATAGGCATCGACCTTGATCGACACCGGCTGCCCGCGGCGCATCAGCCGCAGCTGGGTTTCCTTGAAGTTGGCGGTGATCCACACCCGGTCGGGCACGATCGCCATCAGCTGGGTGCCCGGCGACACGTAGGAACCTAAATTGACCTGGCGGTTGACCACCTGCCCCGCCACCGGAGCGGTGAGCCGCAGGTTGCCGAGCGTGACGTTCGCCTGGCTGACCGCCGCGCGGCGGGCGCCGACGACCGCTTCGGCGGCGCCGACCTGACGCCTGGCGACCGTCACCTGGGCGTCCGCGGTGTCGATCTCGCGCCGTGCGGCGGCGGCTTCCGCGGCGGTCGAGCGGGCGGTCGCGCGCGCCTGATCGAGCTGCTGCCCCGCGACCGCGTTGGGATCAAGCCGGCGCAGCGCTTCGTAGCGGGCGAGGTCCTGCTGCGCCTTCACCGCGGTGGCAAGTGGCGCGCGTGCCTGCTGCGCCGCCTGCGCACGCGTGGCGAGCGCGGCCGACACCTGGCCGAGCGCCTGCTGCACCTGCGCTTGTGCCTGCGCGACATTGGCCTGTGCCTCGGCAAGCTGCGCTTCGGGGCCCGATGGTTGGATCACCGCGAGCAATCGCCCGGCGGGAACGTGCCGGTTGTCGATGTCGGCGACCTGCACGAGTTGCCCCGCCGATTGCGCCGCGATCCGGACGATGTGCGCGTCGACGAAGGCGTCGTCGGTGGACTCGTACTTGCGTGCATGCAGATAATAGAGCGTGCCGCCGATCACCAGCGTCGCGACCACCGCGACCAGGATGATCCAGAACAGCGGCTTGCGGAACAGCGACGGCTTCTTCTCGTCGTCGTCGCCCTTCTCGTCACCGTCGCCGCCCCCGTCGCCACCCTCGTCGCCACTGGCATCACGGTTATTCCGGCTGCCGGGTTCCTCGTGCTCGTCGTCCGGCTTCCTGGCGTCGTCGCGCTGCTGGTCGTCTTGCGTGTCGCTCATTGCAGTTCCTCAGCGATCATCCGGTCGAGGATGGCGTCGATATTGGCGTGGATGCGGGCCTTCAGCGTGGCGGTGGTCTCGGCGTCGAGTTCGGCAACCTCGAGCAGTCGCAACATCGCCGCGCGCGAGGTGCGCACCGTCAGCGCCTGCCCGAGCAGCGTCACCGTCGCGATCCGCGCCGCCCGTTGGTCGCGACCGGTCGCGACCGCGACGAAGCCGACGAGCGTGCGGATCATCTGCTCCATGACGCCGGCGTAGATGCGGTCGAACGCCGGACCGGGATTCAGCTGTTCGCGCAGGATGAACAGCGCGCGGTCGGCGGTGACGTCGTTCGCCATCTTGTCGACGAAGCGCTCGACCAGCACATGGATCGCCGCGCGGGCCGCGGGCGGATCCTCCGTCGCGGGCGCCGCGTCGAAGTTCATTTCCGCAGCCATCTCGGCGGCGATGTGATCGGCGGCGGCGTGGTACAGCCCTTCCTTGCCGCCGTAATGATAGGTGATCGCGGACATCGCCGTCCCCGCTGCCGCCGCGATCCCGCGCGTGCTCGCGCCCTGCAGCCCCTTCCGGCCGAACTCGCCGATCGCGATTTCCATCAGCCGGTCCTGTGACATGCACGCGCATTAGTTCGTTCGAACGAACATGGCAATAGCTGACGGCGGCGATGGGCCGGGAAGCGTTACGGCCAAGCTTTCGGCAATCCTTCAGTGTTAGGGGCTAGTATAAACAACGGATTGCCGCGCACCGGCGCCAGCGCGACTAATCTGAATTAGTTTTTAGTCAGCTGCAGATTAACAGCGTATCGAAATGGTCACTCGATCTGTCGACATCTTCATCACCAGTGTCTTGTCGTTGGCGATCGTCTTGCAACGAAGCCGCTCCGTCTTCGTTCGATCTCCACTGGCATTCAGGAGTTCGCGTCCCCCACGAAGGAGATGAACGATGAAGCATTTTGAGATCTGGGCCTTGGCCGCGGCGCTCGCCGCCCTCGTTCCGACAGCAGCAAGCGCCGAACCGACCGGCCTGTTCGGTCAGGAGCGGCCGGTGTCCGGCGAGATCCTGGCCGGTGTTCGCGGGGGCAGCGCCATGCTCGCGACGATGTCGATCGGGCGACTGACGACGATGACGGAAGCCTATGCCCGCAGCGACTCCCATGTCTATGGCGCGACCGGCCAGTACCAGATGGATATCTGGTGGAGCACGACCGGGTCGGAGATCATTGCGGAGAATGTACGCGCCGCCACCGGCGCGCCATAAGGCGGGATCGTTCCGCCACAGAAAGCCCCGCGCATGACGCTGCAAGACCTTGTCGTACCCACCTATGTGCAGATGCTCGGCGCGCTAACGAACTGGCTGAGCAAGGCCGAGACGCAGCGGCCGGACGGCGAGGCGGAACCGCTGCTCGCCGCACGCCTGGCGCCCGACATGTTCCCGCTGGCGACGCAGGTCCGCTTCGCCTGCCGCCAGGCGCAGGAAGGCGTTTTTCGGCTGACCGCGCAAGCGTTCCCGGCATCGCTGCAAGCGCTGCTCGACGAGGGACGCAACGCGGGCGAACACCCCGGCAGTCTCGCCGATGCGCAGGCCCGGATCGCGGAGACGATCGGAGTAGTCGAAGCCGTGGCCGCCGAAGGATCCTGGATCGATCCCGCCGCGCCGATCGTGCACGCGCTGCCCAACGGCATGACGCTCGACCTGACCGCGGAACGCTACGCCCGCGACTGGGCGCTGCCGCAATTCTACTTCCACGTCGTAGCCGCCTATTCGATCATCCGTGCGCAAGGAGTCGAACTCGGTAAGGCCGATTATGCCGCGCACATGATCGGCTTTTTCCGCCCTCCCGCCGCCTGACGGTGCCGGGCGCTACCGATGCGACTACCGGATCTCGCCGATCCGGACCGCGTCCAGCCCCAGCCACGACGCCATCCGTTCGAGCTCGCCCAGCAATCGCGGCACGGCATCGGGCGGTGCCGCGGGCTCCAGCGTGATGCGGTGGGCGAGCAGCACGCCGGCGTGGCGGTCGGCCTTCAGGTCCACCCGCGCCACGAGCGCCTCGTCCATCAGGAACGGCAGCACGTAATAGCCGTGGGTGCGCTTGTCCTGCGGCACGTAGATCTCGATGCGGTAATGGAACCCGAACAGGCGTTCGGCACGGCTGCGTTCCCAGATCAGCGGATCGAACGGCGCCAGCAGCGCCTCGCCGCATACCCGCCGCGGTGCCCGCGCATCGCGGTGCATCCACGCCTTCTGGCTCCACCCCTCGACCCGCACCGGCACCAGAACTCCGGCGTCCGCCTGGGCCGCGATCGCGTGATCCGCCTCGTCTGGCTTCAGCCGGTAATAGTCGCGAAGATCGGCGGCGGTAGCGACGCCGAGCGCGCGGGCGCTGCGCTCGATCAGCGTGCGTTGCGCGGTCGCGACGTCGGGAGTCGGCAGATCCAGCACCGCCTTCGGCAGCACGCGTCCGGGCAGGTCGTAGACCCGCGCGAAGCTGCCCCGCCGCGTCGCGGTGGTGATCTTGCCCGACCAGAACAGCCATTCGAGCGCGTGCTTGGTATGGCTCCATTCCCACCATCCGCTCCTGCTCGCGCCGTTTTCGAAATCGGCGGCGGTCAATGGCCCCTCCCCCGCGATCCGGTCGAGCACCGCCTGCGCCTGCGGCCGCAGTTCGTCGGCGAAGCGGCGCAGGCCGCGATAGCCGATCTCGCCACGATCGGCGCGCGCCATCCGCCACCGAAGCAGCGGATGCAGATCGAGCGGCAGCAGCGACGCCTCGTGCGCCCAATATTCGAACAGCCGCCGCTGCCGGCGCGGCCCCCAGGCGGCTCGCTCCAGCAAGGTGCGGTCGAAGCTTCCCAGCCGGGAGAAGCCGGGCAGATAATGTGCCCGCGCGAGCACGTTGACGCTGTCGATCTGCAGCAGCCCGAGCCGGTCGATCGTCCGCTGCAGATGGCCCGCGCCGGCGGTCGTGGGCCGGGCACCGAAGCCCTGCGCCGCGAGCGTCACGCGGCGGGCATCCTTCAGGGAGAGGCTGGTGATCACGCCGCGGCTTGGCGTGCACAGCGGATAAAGGTCAACCGCCAACCGGACCGATGGGGGCGCGAGCCTCATTCTCGACACAAGCCGCCGCCAGAAGCAGCCGATCGTGAGATATCGTCGTCCGCTCCAGCCAAGCTTCATGTCGCACCTCCCCCGCCTGCTCGGTGTCCTCGCCCTCGTCGCACTCGCGTCTGGCTCCCGCGCGGCGCCGTCGCCGTTCGATCTCGTCGGTCCGCGGCTCGACGTCGCGGTGACGCGCAACGGGACGACGCTGCCGATCGATTGGGTGCCGAACCTGGCGGAGGGCGACCTGATCTCGATCCAGCTCGACCAGCCCCCCTCGGGCGACGAACGCTTCCGGATGGTCGCCACCTTCCTGCGCGGCGCGGTGGCGCGGCCGCCCAATGGCTGGTTCCACGACACCGTCAGCGGCACCAGGAAGGGTGGCAAGCTGTCGCTCGTCGTGCCGAAAGGTGCGCAGCAGCTCGCGTTGTTCGTCCTGCCCGAGAAGGGAGGCGGCGCCAATGCAATCGCCAGCGCGGTCCGCAAGCAGCCTGGCGCGTTCGTGCGCGCGGTCCAGGAACTCAACCAGGCATCGCTCGATCGCGCCCGGCTCGACACCTATCTCGACACGCTGCTGAAGGTCGAGCGCGACGATCCCGGCAGCGTCGGCGGCGCCTCGCAGGTGCTCACCCGCAGCCTCGCGATCAAGCTGAAGGCGGAATGCCTGCAACAGCCCGCCGAGTTGCAGGCGGCCTGCCTGACCGGCGACCGCGAGACGCTGCTGTTCGCGGATACCCACAGTTCGGCGCTGGCGGACACCCTCACTGGCACGCCGACCGATCTCGCCTTCCAGCTGAGCGCGACGCCACAGGCGGGCTATGGTTCGTACAGCTCGTATATTGGCGTGGTGCGGGACCTGTTCCGCCTGTTCGGCGCGTTCCAGTCCACTCAGCTGCAATTCGTCCCCGCCCTCGCGAAGCTCGGCGACGGGCGCGTGACGCTGCTGCTCAACACCCCGCTGTCGTTCGGCAAACCGGCGTCGGTAATGGTGATCGGCCTGCCAGCGATCGAAGCGCCCAAGCCGCCGCCGCTTCGTCGCCCCGACGATGCGCAGACGCGCTGCGGGATGGCCGGCGCGGTGCTGCCGGTGGAGGGGGCGCCGCTCGTCTATGCGACCCGCTATGCGCACAACGTCGTGGTGCGGGCGGTGCGCACCGACGGAACGACGCTCGATCTGCCCGCGCATGCCGATCCGCGCCGTGGCGGCTATGTACTCGATCGTGGCTTGCCCACCGACGGCGTCGGCCCGCTGGTCGAGGCACGGCTGCACGGCGACTGGGGCTTCAGCTCCTTTGCCGGCCCGCATTTCGACCTGTCGAACCCGCAGCTCAACAAGTGGCAAGCGGCATCCAACGAGTCGTTGGTCATCGGGCGTACCAATTCGCTGACGCTCGCCGGCGCTGGTGAAGGCTGCATCGCCAGGATCGAGATGCAGGCCGGTGGCGCCGCGCCGCGGACGCTGGACTGGAAACCGGCCGGCCCCGGCCGGATCGCGGTCGACGTGCCGCTCGAGAAGGCAGCGCCCGGGCCGGTCACCCTGACGATCACCAGCGCCGCGCAGGCCGTCCCGGCGAGCGTGACGCTGCCGGCATTGCAGGAACTCGGACGCGTCGACGGCCTCCTGGTCGCTTCGGGCGACGAGGAAGCCGTCCTGATCGGCTCCCGCCTCGATCAGGTGCGCGCGGTGACGCTCGGCGACGTCGCGCTGCGGCCCGCCGACCTGACCCGCGCAGACGGCACCGATCGTCTGCGCCTGCTCGCCGCCGATCCCGCCGCGCTGGCGTCGCTGACCGCGGGCAGCCGGCTGGTCGCCGACGTCGGCTTCACCGGCAACCGACACAAGACGGTCACCGCCACGGTGGCGCAGCGCCCGGCGACGCCCACGCTGCTCCATCGCAGCGTCGCGTCCCCGGTGCGACCAGGCGCGATCGGGATCGAGCTGCGCCCGGACGACGTCTTCGCGCAGGACGCCCGCGTCACCTTCGCCTTCCGGCTCGACCCGTCGGCGCCGCTCGACGGCAGGGAGACCGTCGAGGTCGCCACCACCGATGGCACCGCGTCCGCGTCGCTAACGAGCGGCAAGGGCTACGACCTGCAGGACGCCACGACCGGCATCGCGACCCTCGTGCCCGGCGAACTCCTGGGATCGCTAGCGCGCGGCCCGCTGCGCTTCCGCATCGTGAAGGACGGCGTCGCATCGCGTTGGGCGGCCGTCGGCAGTGCGGTCCGCTTGCCGGCGATCCGTGCGGCGGTGTGCGCGACCGCCGACCGCTGCACGATTACCGGCGACCGCCTCTTTCTAATCCGCGCGGTCGCAACCGACGAACGCTTCGCCACGGCGCAGCCGATCGCCGACGGCTTCACCGCCACCACGATCGACCTGCCCCGACCGCCCGCAGCACCCGCGCGCCTCTACCTGCGCATGCGCGACGCGCCGGACGCGGTCGGCATCATCGCCACCGGGACGTTGCCGGACTGATCTCGCCCGATTGCGTCCCGCCGACGACGAGGACGGTCACTCGGCCAGGGTCGGCAGCAGCGCGTCCAGCTGGTCGAGTTGCGTCGGCAATCCGGCCGCAGACCCGTTCATCGCCTCGTCGAGCTCTTCCTTGGACGGATAGATCTCGTGGAACGTCAGCAGCGTCTTGCCGCCCTGATCCTCGAAGGTCACCGTAGTGACGGCGCCTTTGCCCCCTTCTTCGTTCGTCCAGACGATGCGCTGATCGGGTACGACCTCGAGATACTTGCCGTAGAAGGCCATCGTCTCGGTCCCGCCGGTGCCGAATTCTAGCCGGTACGTGCCGCCGGTGCGAATGTCCATGTCGCAGGCGACGAGCGCGATGCCCGCGCCCTCCGGCACCCACCAGCGGCGGAACAGTGCAGCCTCCGCCCAGGCGCGGAAGACGATCCGCGGCGGCGCGTCGAAGGTCCGCGTGACGACGAGCTCGCGGTCGGACTTGCGCATGACGGCCGTGCGGCCCTGCGCGACGGGGTGATCACCGGCTTGCTGCTCCATCTTCTTCCTCCTGCTTGATCTCGAGAATGATCCGGTCGAGCGCGTCGAACCGCGCCGCAAAGAGCGCGCGATGCGCTTCGATCCACTGTGCTTCGGCTTCCAGATCGCGTGCGCCGAGCCGGCAGGTCCGTACCCGCCCCGCCTTCGCGGTCACGACGAGACCGGCGCGCTCCAGCACCGCGACATGCTTCTTCATGCCGGTCAGCGTCATCTGGAACGTGTCGGCGAGACTGGTGATCGACGCGTCCGCGCGACCGAGCTGCTCCAACACCCCGCGCCGAGTCGCGTCCGACAAGGCCGCGAACGAGAGGTCGAGTGAAGGCGATAACTGAACCATATGGTTCAGTGTTACGACACCAGCGCCCTCGTCGCAATAGCCCTCGCTTGGTCGCGATCGAGTGGGTCGTGTCGGGGACCGCTAGAGCACATGGTGATGGTACGAGATCACCAAATCGCTCCCCTCGAGGGGAGGGGTTGGGGCGGAGCCTGTCCTCGAACGCTAGCGCCCGTGCATAGGCCCTACCCGCGACCCCTCCCCTGAATGGGCGGGTGAATCGGTACGGAGATAAACTGCTCTATGGTCGCGTCTTCAGCAGAACTGGTCCCGCGTCGACAGCCCCTTTTGGCCGGCGCCGCCGCAGCGCCGCGCCGATCAGCGCCATGCCCAGGATCAGCGTCATCCAGGTCGCCGGCTCCGGCACCGCCAGCGGCGAATAGGTGCCGCGATAATTCACCGGCCCCTGCCCGTCCGGAAGAGCGGGGAACGGATCGCTGGCGAGGTTGAAGGCGAAGGGAACTTCGAACGCGTCGTATTCGCGGTTGATCAGTTCGACCGGATCGCCGATCGCGTCGGCGCCGGTGCCGCGCGCGAAGGTGCGCACGCTGCCGTTGTTGCGCGGATCGCCGAACACCACCTGCACGCCACCGCACGCAAGAATGTCGCTGCACTCGTCGAACGACGTCGCGAAATAGGTCGCCTTATATACGACCTCGATCGTGGCACCGGCAGCGAGCGAGCCCAGCCCTAGGTTCAGCGGGGTGGTGTCCCAATCCAGCACGTTGCCGCGCCCGTCCGGCAGCACATACTTGCGTTGCCCGGTAAACGGCGAGGGCGTGTTGCCGGGACCCGAAACCGACACGTTGCCCGCGTTGCCGGAGACCTGGTAGAGTGTGGTGATCTCGTCGGAATCGCTCGGCCGCTGGGTCACCGAGAAGTCGAAGCCGCCGCGCGCGCCGGCCGTGCCGTTGACCTGCGCCAGGTGACCGGGCGTGATCAGCGAATCGAATCGGAGATCGACCGCCGTGTCGCCGTCGTTGGTGACCGTGAAAGTGATCACCGTTGACGACGCCGTGCTGCACCCGCCGACACAATAGTCATTGTGAAGAAAGAAGAATGATCCCTTGCCGGCTTGGCCGACATAGTCGATCCCGAGGTCCGACTCGGGTGTCGGGGCGCGCTGTTCCAGGAACACCGTCTGCTTTTCGCCGCCCTCGAACTTGTCGACGCTGCCGCCGCCCACGAAATTATAGCCGAAGGTGTTGGTGACGCTAACCGTCTCGACCAGCGCGGCATTTGCGGGCGCGGCGGCGAACAACAGTGCGGCAGCGGCGACGCCGCCCAGAGCAAAAGTCTTCATGTCTGATCCCCCAAGAATCTTGACAGCTTACTAACTAATTTCTGGCTGCCGGAAAATGGAGAAAATAGCGAAGACTCACGTTGCCGTGATGGCGGCGCAAGACTGTTGGACAGGCCGCACTGCTGCGTCGCCGGGATCGATGCGACGCTGCAACGCCAGCGCGGCGCGACACGCCTCGGCCGCCGGCGCCGCCCGCTTCCCCGATGCCAGAACCCGCGCACGGAGCAGCAGCAACTCGACCTGATCCGGGTCCTTCTGACCATAGGCTTCGTCGTAGATCGACTTCGTCGCGGCGATCCGGCGCAGCGCGGCGTCGGTTTGGCCCTTCCCCGCTTCGGCTTCCGCGGCATAGAATTGCGCGTCGCCGACCGCAGGCGCGTTCTTGCCGTAGAGCCGGCCATAGACCGCGACGGCGCGATCGAACGCCGCCAGCGCCCCGTCGAAATCCTTGTTCGCGGTGCGGATCCGCCCGGTCATGATCAACGCGGCGGCGACGCGCGGGTGATCGGGTTCGAGCACGTGATCGTAGATCCGCAGCACCTGGACCATGCGCCGCTCGGCGCGCGCGATGCGTCCGCTCTCGAAATCGGCGAATGCCTGGTTCTGGATCGCCTTCGCGGTGAGCACATGGTCGATCCCGAATTTGGATGCGAAGACCGCAGCGGACCGCGAGAACAACGGGTCGGCCTCGGCGTAGCGGTGCAGGCTGACCAGCGAGATCGCCTGATTCATCCACGCATTGCCGAGCGCCTCGCGCTGATCGCCCGGCAGCGCGGCCCGGCGCCGCGCGGCTTCGGCGAAATCGCTGGCCGACCTGGCATAGTCGCCGCTCGACACGTTCGCCTGCCCGCGGGCCTCTGCCAGATCGGCCGCCAGCGCGGGTTCATAATGCGCGCCGCGCTTGATCGCGCGGGTTGCCGCCTCGATCGACCGCCGGCTCGCCGCGGTATCGCCGCGATCGGAGGCCAGCCGCGCCATCCGCAACTCGGTCAACGCGCGCTGTTCGCCCATCTGCGGCAACCGGGCCAGCGCCGCGCGATAATCGCGCTCCGCCGCCCGCGGCAGGCCGAGATTGGCGTAGATCTCGCCGGTCGCGCGCAACAGCCGCGCTCCGACCGCAGGCTCGTCGCCGAGGTCGGTCCGGGCGCTGCGGCTGGCACGCGTCAGCACCGTCAGCGCGGTGATCGTCCGAGGATTCTCGGTCGCCGGATTGGCGATGTTGAAGGTGCCGATCAGGAAATCGAGGCTGCGGTCGGCGAGCCGGCGCTGCTGCTCGGCGACGCGGCGTTGCCCTTCCGCATAGATGGCGAGCCCGACGGTGAAGACCGCCACCGCGACCGCGACGGTGGTGATCCAGATCAGCCGGCGTTGCCGCCGCGCGGCGTCGCGTCGCGCCAGCGCGTCGAGCGGCACGCCCGCGACCCCGGCGATGAGCTTGAGCAGCGCCAGCCGCCGACCGTCCTTGCCGGGCCGCAGGTCCGCCGCGATCGGCTCGGCGGCGACATCGCTGAGCTGACCGTCCTCCCCCAGCCGGAAACGCAATGCCGGGGGGAAGCATTCGTCATCGCCGTCGCCGGGCTCCCCCGCGACGATCAGCGCCAGCACGCGGTTTTCGCCGTGCAGCCGCTTGAAGCTCAGTATCTCCTCGTTGACCCAGCGCGATCGCGCCGCGGCCGGGCTGCACACCACGATCAGCGATTCCGCCGCACCCAGCGCATTGCGCAGCTCGCCGCCGAGATCGCCGCTCGCGGGTAGCTCGTCGCGATCGCGGAAGATCGGCGGCAGCCGGCGCGGCAACGGGCCGAACGCGGTCTCGGTGCCGACCAGCGCGCGCGGCATCCGGTAGGTCTCGAGCCGGTTGTGCAGCCACGCCACGTGCGCCGCATCCGCATGGCTGTAGCTGATGAAGGCGGCGTATCGGTTCATGAAGCCCTGGCGAGATCGTGCGATGCGGCGACGTGGCACGCGTCGCGCGAACAGCCAACCCGATCTTCGCCGCGCGCGAAACCCCCAAATGATCGCGACGGCGCGCGAAAACCCGCGGTAATCGACGCGCCCAATCGCAAAGCCGGCGCGTTGCAAGACGATACCGATAAGGACCTACGCCTTGCCGCGCTTCTTCTTCCACCTGCACGACTGCGGAAATTTCACTCCCGACGAAGAGGGTCGCGAGCTCGCCGACATGGACGCCGCGGTCGCGGTCGCCCTGCACGAGGCACGCGAACTGCTCGCCGCCGAGATCGCCGAGGGCAAGCTATGCCTCGGCTGCCGAATCGAGGTGGTCGAGGAACATAGCGATCGCGCGATGATCGTGCCCTTCAGCTCGACGGTGCAGATCGAAAGCGCAGTGGTCGAGAAGCCGCCCGCGGTTTGAGCGTCGGCGCTCGGCGTCGCGCGGTTCAGGGCAGCTTGCCGTCCTTGAACTCGATCCTGACCGCGACGAACGGCGCCGTCCCACGGTTCCTGACGGCATGCAGCGCCTCCGGCTCGCCCTTCACGGTCTCGGACTTCGGGAAGGCCGGGGCGTCGACCCGCCCGGTCTCGACCGGCTTGGCGTCGACCAGTTTGTACATGATGTAGGTGATCGGCTGGGGCTGTTCGAAATACATCACGCTCGGCCAGCGGTGATCGTGGACGGGCTCGGTCGCACCCGGCGCCACCTCGACCCGCAGCACCCGGATCTTGTCGTCTTCCAGCAGGATGCGGTGGCTGCCCGGCGCCGCCGCGACCGCATCGAAGCTCGCAGGCGCCGCCTGGATCGCCAGCAGAAGCATATAGATCATCGCGTCCCCCGTTCCCGACCGACGCTGTCACCGATCCACCACCGCCGCAAGCACCCGCGCGTCGGCTAGCTCGCTGGCCGGCGCCGCCGCGCGTACATCGCCGCACCGACGGCGGGCGAATGAATCGGCGCGACCCAGGTGAAGAGCTCCGCCTCCTCGGCTGCCGCGATCAGCGCGTTCCGCACCCGCTGTTCACCCGCCAGCACGCCACCCGATCCGGACAGCCGCGCCACCTCGTCGGCTGCATAGCCGAGCCGATCACGAAGGGCGTGCGCCATCGCCAACAGCTCCGCGGCGGCGTCGTCGAGGATCGCCGCCGCGGCGCGATCGCCGGCGGCGGCGGCCTCGGACACGATCGGCGCCAGCCCTGCGATCTGGTCGCGCGTATAGGCGTCCTCGCCCATGATCCGTGCGCAGAGGTCGAGATCCTGGTCGAGGCTTAGCGCCGCCGCCAGCCGCCCGTGGAGCGGCCCGGCCGGCAGGCGCCCGTCGCTCATCCTGCTGAACGCGTTCAACCCACGGATCGCGATCCAGTATGCCGAGCCCTCGTCGCTGAATATCTCGCCCCAGCCGCCCGATCGGGCGCCGATGCCGGCGCGTTCGCCATAGGCGATCGATCCGGTGCCCGCGACCAGGTTGATCCCGTCCTCGCAGCCGAGCGACCCGGCCCATCCGCAGACCATGTCGTTGCCGCAGGAGTAGCGATCGTGGCCCAGGATCTCGCCGCAGGCGGCGGCGAGCTGTACGTCGACCGGTGCGTCCTCGCCATAGGCGGGCAGGCCGAAGAAGACTTGGGTCAGCCCGGCAGGGCCGACCCCAAGCTTGCCGCACACCGCGCCGACGCCGTCGGCCAGCCGCGCCCGCGCACCCTCGAGCCCGGCCTGCGGGTGGTAGGTCGTTCCCGTGAACGCCTGCGCCAGCACGTGCCCGTCCCCGTCGATGCAGACGAACTCGGTCTTGGTGCCGCCGCCGTCGACGCCCAGGAACAGGTCGGTCATGCGTTCGGCGCGTGGATGCGAACGCCTTGCACGACCCGGTTGACCATGCCGCTGGCGTTCGGCCGATCCGGCGTCAGCCCCAGCGCGAGCGAGACCTTCAGCCCGAACAGCTGCGCGGGAACGACATACGGAAACAGCAGGTCGACATCGTCGGCGCCGTCCATCCCCTGCATGACAATAGACCGGCCATCGACCGGGCGTGCCGCGATCGCGAGCACCGCGCCGGCCCGCCCGTCGGCGCGCAGCTCCTCGACGATGTCGAGGTCGTAGCGCCGCGTCAGCCGATCGTTCGATACGAACACCACCACCAGCGTCTCCGCGGTGACGATCGTCTTGGGACCGTGGCGAAAGCCCATCGGCGTGTCGAACGCGGTGACGATGGCGCCGTCGCTCAATTCCATGAGCTTGAGCGCCGCCTCGCGCGACAGGCCCTTGAACACGCCGCTGCCGAGATAGACCACGCGCTCGAACCCGCGCCCCGCGAGCAGGCCGACATCCGCTTCGGCCCGCGCGAGCATGTCCGCGACGCCCGCCGAGATCCGCTCGGCACGCGGCGCCATCGCCGCGATCCCGGTGAAGATCGCGAGCGCCGCATAGGTCATCGCGGTGAAGCTCGACGTCATCGCGAAGCCGCGGTCGTGGGTCTCCTCCGGCAGCACCACTACGCAGCTATTGTCGCCCTGCGCACCCGCCAGGTCACCCTCGGGATTGCAGGTGATGATGAGGTGATGGACCGTCGCGACCCGCGCATCGGCGAGCTCGACCGCGGCCTTGCTTTCGGGGCTGCTGCCCGACCGCCCGAACGACACCAGCAGCGTCGGCTCGTCGGCGCGCAGCATCAGGTCCGGCGCGCTGACGATGTCGGTGGTCGAGATCGCCTCGACGCCGCGCCCCAACGTCTTGGACAGCCACGGCGCCAGGCTCTCGCCGATGAACGCCGAGGTGCCCGCTCCGGTCAGGACGACGCGCAGCGCGGATTGCGCCAGCAACGGCGCCAGGAACGCCTCGATCCGCGCCCGGTCCGCCTCCAGCCCGCGCTGGGTTTCCAGCAGGCTCGCAGGTTGTTGAAGAATCTCGCGATAGGTCCACGATCCGTCGACCGGCGCCGCTGTGGATTGGGCAAGCATTGACTCAGTCATGTGGATGACAGGCTCCATGATAGGCATCGAGAGTGGCGCCGACATGCGCGACGATCAGGTCGATCGGGTCCAGCGTCGCGCGTCCGTCGCGCACCGCCGCATACGCGATCGGGAGATACTGGCTGACCAGCGGCAGCGACGGCGGCGTCGCGCGCAGATTGGCGAACAGCCGTTCCTGCGCCGCGACGATCTCGGCATCCGGCCAATAATAACGGATGCGGTCGCTCAGGCTGTATTGCAGCTGGCGTTCCAGATCGTCGCCGGCGGCATGGTAGTAACGCTGCCAGTTCGCCGGCTCCGCCTGCATGCGGCCGAGCGTGACGGCGCGAAGGTTCGCCCTCTCCGCGGCGTCGATCAGCTCCGCCTCGATCGCATCGAGCGCCCACAACGCCTCGCGCAGCGCGAAGGTCACCCCCGGCCCCACTTTTAGGATCGCGAAATGATCGCGAACCAGCGCGGCGAGTGCGGGCGCGGTCTGATAGTCGGTCGAATGCGCCTCGTAGACGATCCGCTCGTCGCCTTCGATCGCGCGGCTCAGCGCGACCGCCTTGTCGGGACGGTAATCTAGCACCTTCTCGTGATCGAACTCGACTCCCGGCTGGACGACGGTGGCGATCACCCGCTCCCACGCCGCAGCCAGGCCCTTGTCGGCGAACAACCGTCGATGCAGCGCGACGGTCGCCAGCGCATCCTCGGGTGTCGTCAGCGCGAGCTCGTGCAGGTCCTCCGCCGCTCCGCCCGGCACCGGCACCTCGGTGCCGATCACATAGACCGGCGCATCGTCGGGGCTGCCGTCATGCGCCCGCTCGGCAGCGGCGCACAGCGTTGCGGCACGGTCGGCGATGGTTCGTTCGGGCAATGGCACCGGATCGTCCGCGCAGCTCATCGAACAATCGAGATGGATCTTGCGGAACCCGGCGCCGACATAGTCGGCGACCATCACCTCCGCCTTGGCCATCGCCTCGGCGGCAGGCAGGCGCGTCCAGGCATTGGGACCAAGATGGTCGCCGCCGAGCACGATCCGATCGGCCGCGAAGCCGGCGCGTTCCGCGATGCCGTGGACGAAGTCGCGAAACTCGGAAGGCACCATGCCGGTATAGCCGCCATCCTGGTTGACCTGGTTCGACGTCGCCTCGATCAGCACGATCGGCGTGGCGCGACGATCGGCATGGCGCAGCGTCGCCTCGATCACCAGCGGGTGCGCGGAGCAGACCGAGGTGATGCCGATCGCTTCCCCCGCCTTGTGCCTGGCAACGACGTCTCGAATGGTTTGCACGTGAGGTTCCTTGTGTCCGCACTTCACTAACAGCTTGCAGTGACAACGACAACATAAAGAATGAAAACGAAACTACGCCGGTTGCGTAACTGCCGTCTTGTCGGCGCTGTCCGGCTCGATCGCGAGCAGCAGCGACGCGAGCAGCGCAAGCCCGATACCGACCGTCTTCAGCGGTCCGGGAACGACGCCGAGCACGACCAGCGAGATGATCGAGGTCGCGAGCGGTGCCCCCGCATTGGTTAGCGGAGCGACGATGATCGCCTTGCCATATCGAAACGCGAACACCAGCGTCAGCGCGCCGATCGCGTTCAGCACCTGGATCCCGGCCGCCAGCCACGGACCACTCGGCCCCCAGTTGATCGGCTTGGCGAAGTCGGTCATCGCATAGGCCACCGGCATCAGCAGCAGCGCGGTCACCGCCATGTAGGAAAAAATGCTTTCCGCCGACATGACGTTGTTCGCCGACTTCATGAAATAGGCCTGTACGCCCCAGCACAGCATCACGAGCAGCGCGGGGATCAGCCATGCCACGCCCTGCCCCGACGAACTCGCCCCGGGCGCGAAGTCGAAGGTCGGCAGCGCCGCCAGCGCCAGCAGGATGCCGAGCGCCCCCAGCTTGCCGGTGCGTTCGCGCATGAACAGGAACGACAGCGCGATCGTCACCACCGGCGACAGCGAGATGATCGGGAAGATCAGATAGGCCGGCCCGCGCGCGACCGCGTAGAAGAGCAGCATCTGCCCGGCCGCTCCGAGCAACCCGACCGCCGCGCCATGCGCGATCGCGGTAGGGCTGACGTCGAGCTTCCAGCCGACCTGCGCCAATACCACCAGCATCGGCGGGATCATCGTCAGCGCCCAGACGCAATAGACCAGCGTTTCCGGAAACCCATATTGCGGCGACAACCCGGAGAACGCGCCCCAGATGCCCCAGAGCACGACCGTGGTGATCGCGTTGAGCAGCCATGCCCGCCCGATCGGTGACGTCGCGGTCACGCCGCCGCCCCGGCGTCGACCGGCGTCGCCTCGACGAGCAGGAACCGGTCGAACTTGGCCGGGATGGTGCTGCGCGCCTGGCTCGCCATGCCGAGCGAGGTGCCGGTGAAGGCGTTCTTCAGCGCGTAGCGGCCCTTCCCCAGCCCGCGCAGCGTGACGTCGCCGCTCCAGCTGTCGGCATAGAAGGCGTAATGGATCTTCCCGCCCTTCGCTACGGCATGCGCCTCCGGCTTGTCGAAGCCGATATCGTAGAGGCCGCCGAGATACTCGCCCTCCGCCAGCATGTTCTGGCGATAGAGCGCGATCCACTTGCGCCACAGCACCTCCTTGTCGGCGGTCAGGACGAAGCCGCCGGCCGGTAGCTTCTCGCTCGGGTTCGCGGAGTCGCGCGGCCAGGTGAACTTGGTCGAAGGGATGCCGCCGATGCCGTAGGTCGAGGCGAAATCGTCGCTGCGGTCGCTGAGTTCGACATGATCGCCGGCGAAAGGCGCCGCGGGACCCATCAGCGCCTTGAAGGTCTTGCCCTTCAGCCGCACCTGCCACGACGAGGTCGGGTCCGATGCCGGGGTGTGGTTCATCGCCGGGATGTTGTGGAACGCGAAGCTGTCGCCGCAGGGGCAGATCTCGACGATCGCCTCCGGGTTGGCGGCGATCGCCTCGTCGTACAGCGCCTTCCAGAAATCCTGCAGCTTCTCGAACGACTCCTCCGGTCGGGCATGCCGATGCGCGGGATTGTAGCAGGGGGCGACGCCGTTCAAATGCTGGCCGTCGAGCTTCAGCCCCTCATACCCCCATTCGCCGATGATCTGCCGCACCTGCTTGCGGAACAGGTCGATCGTCGGTTGGTAGGCCGGGCACATGGTGAAGCTGTTCCACCAGGACACGTTCTGCGCGGCGCCCTGGCGATCGAGCAGCAGCATGTCGGCATGGTCGCGCAGCAGATCGGTGCCGGGATCGACCGCGAGCGGCGCCAGCCACAGCCGCGGCTTCATCCCTGCGGCTTTGACGCGATCAGCGAACGCCTTCATGTCGGCGTCGCCGCGCGGGAATTTCTTGCGGTCGACCTTCCAGTCGCCTTCCGACGTCTGCCACCCGTCGTCGAGCACCGCCCATTCGAGGCCCACCTCTTTCGCCTTCGGCAGCGCGGCGTAGATCTCTTCGGTCGTGAAGTTGCGCTCATAGCCCCAGGCGCACCAGATCGGCGCATAGCTGGACGCCGGGATCCGAGGGGCGGCCAACCCGCGCTCCGCCATCAGCCGCCGGTACGCGTCCAGGGGCGCGAAGTGATCGCCTTCGTGCGTCATGATCAGCGTGGTCGGCAGATCCAGCGTCGCGCCGGGCTGGATCAGCGTTGCCTCGTCGCCCGACATGCCGATCCGCGTGCCGCCGGGTTGCGCCGCCACCGGCAACGACACCAGCCGTGGCACCGGCTCGACATGGCCGACCGCGAGCCCGACGTCGCGCCGCCATACCGACGCGACCGGCGTCCCGCCGCCATAGTCGGATCCGTTCATGCCCATGAAGTTGCGCTGTTCGAAGCCCGGCGCGACCTTCTGCACCCAATCGCGTCGATCGGGGTAGGACGCGCCCGCGAAGCTCCAGGCGCCGTCGCGATGGGCGAGCAGGTCGTGGGTCGCGGTGCGCCAGCCAGCGACGCCGATCGGACGATCGCCGACATTGCGGTAGCTGACATCGAGCAGCGCCAGCCCCGGGTAGCGATCGAGAAAGCTGATCGACAGTCGCTTTTCCAGAAGCCCGTCCGATGTTCCGCGCAGGTCGTGGCGCCGCCCCGATCCGTGCTGTCCCGATAGCGGCCGATCGGTGACGTCGATCAGGACGAACCGGTCCAAGGTGCTGCCATCGGTGAGCCGCACCGCTTCGCTGACGTCCATGCCGGTCATCGCCAGCTTGCCGCGCGAAATCCGCGTCCGCATGCCGGTGTCGACCTCAATGCCGATCGTGCCGTCGGTCAAACGCGCGCCGGACCGGGTCGCCGCCCAGACCCGCGACGGGGTCAGTCCGGCACCCGCGACAGTCGCTGCGCCGGCCATCAGTCGCGCGATCGCCTGGCGTCGCGAAAGGGGCTGAAGCGTCATCCGGAGATCTCCTGTGAATCTTTCCAGTGACGCGTGCGCCCTGGTCGGAAAAAACTTGAACCAAGCTGCGAGCGGATGCAAACCAAAACGCAACGTTATAGCGCGTTTTGTTTCGATGTTTGGAGAAGACACGATGGCCGGGTTTGCGACTGCTCTGACGACGCCCCTTGTCCTGATGCTGCTGACCAGCGCGGCGATGCCCGGCCAGGCTCCCGCCCCGGCGCCGTCCTCGACCTACAGCGAGGCCGATTTCGCGCAGGTGAAGAAGTTCGACGCGCATGTTCATGCCAATCTCGACGATCCCGCTTTTCTCGCGGTGGCCAGGCGCGATGGCTTCGAGCTGCTGTCGATCAACGTCGACTATCCCGATTTCCCGCCGCTCGCGGACCAGGCACGCATCGCGGAGAAGATGCACAAGATCGATCCCGTCCGCTTCCACTACGCGACCACCTTCACGATGAAGGGCTTCGGCACTCCCGGCTGGGCGGAGCGCACCGACAAGGCGCTCGATGCCGCGTTCGCCAAGGGTGCGGTCGGCGTGAAGGTGTGGAAGAACATCGGCATGGTCGAACGCGATCCGGCCGGTAAGCGCGTCTTCCTCGACGATCCGCGCTTCGATCCGGTGATGGCGCACATCCAGTCGAAGGGCGTGCCGCTGATCGCGCATCAGGGCGAGCCGAAAAATTGCTGGCTGCCGCTCGATCAGATGACGACCGAGAACGACCGCAGCTACTTCAAGGCCCACCCCGAATACTACATGTATCTGCACCCAGAGGAGCCGCGCTACGAGTTCCTGATGGCGGCTCGCGACCGCTTCGTCGAACGCCACCCCAAGCTCGCCTTCGACGGCGCGCATATGGCCAGCCTCGAATGGAGCGTCGACGAACTAGCGCGCTTCTTCGATCGCCATCCGAATGCCGTCGTCGATATCGCGGCGCGGATCACGCAGGTGCAGAGCCAGTCGACCGCCGACCGCGACAAGGTCCGCGCCTTCTTCATCAAGTACCAGGATCGGCTGATGTACGGCACCGATCTGACGCAGAGCCCGCCAGATCCGAAAGCGCGCGCGCAGAACCCGCCGGTCACCGACGATTTCGGTGCGGAGGCCGACCGCGTTTGGCGCTCCGACTGGCGGTATCTGGCGACGCCGCTGGCGCAGCGGGTCGATGCGATCGGCGCCGACGCGGCGGGGCTAGCGCTGCCGAAGCAGGTGATCGACAAGCTCTACTACGCGAACGCCCGGCGCTTCTTCCACCTCGACGCCTGATCTCAGGCGAGGTGGATCCGGAAGCCGAGGCGCTCGCTCGCGGACTGCACCTCGTCGGTGACCGCCTCGTCGGTGACGAGGTGGTCGATTTCCTCGACATTGATGATGCGGTGCAGGCAGACCCGGCCGAACTTGGACCGATCGGTCACCGCGATGACGCTGCGCGCGGCCTGTACCATCTTGCGGTTCAGCATCGCCTCGGGTTCGAAATGGGTGGTGATGCCGCGTTCGATGTCGAGCCCGTCGACCCCGAGGAACAGCTTGTCGACATGCAGGTCGTCGAGCGACGCGACCGTCTGCGCGCCGTAAAAGGCCATGTTCTTCCGGCGCAGCGTGCCGCCGAGCATCACGACGTTGATCCGTTCCTTGCGCGACAGCGCGGCGCCGATTTCCAGGTCGTTGGTCAGGACGGTGATGTCCTCGTCGTCGCGCAGCGCCAGCGCGATCTGCAGCGTGGTGGTTCCGGAATCGAGCACGATCGACTCGCCCGGCATCACCATCGCCGCCGCCAGCGCGCCGATCCGCGCCTTTTCGTCGGTATGGATCGACCGTTTGGTTTCGACCGGCGCCTCCGCGACGACGTTGACCGCGTCCGCCGCGATCGCGCCGCCATAGGCCCGCTCGGCGACGCCGCGTTCCTGCAGATAGTGGAGGTCCTTGCGGATGGTCTGTACCGACACGCCGAACCGGCGCGCCAGCGGCGTGACCTGGACGCTGCCCCGTTCGCGTACCATCGCACTGATCTGCTGACGACGTTCACTGGTATCGCGGACTGCGGCCAAGATCGGCTCCCCTGTTTCGATCTGTTTATCAGCCGCCAATCATACCGGCAACTTGGGCGGCGATTTCGTTTCCGCGCTGTTCGCCCTATCCATGCTATTGGTCATGTGCTTGCGCAACATATCGCGCGGACACGAAGTGGCATATGGTGGGTCAAGGTATGATGATGGGGAAACCGGCCGAGATCGCGTCGATCGACGCACCCGACGTGACGACCTATCTGCGCGACATCGTGCCGCAGCATCGTCCCGTGGTGATGCGCGGCCTCGTCGCTCGCTGGCCGATCGTCGCCGCTGGTCGCGCCGGCCCCGCGGCGATAGCGACGTATCTGAAGGCGATCGACAGCGGCCAGCCGACGACGCTGTTCACCGCTGCCCCCGACATCGGCGGGCGGTTCTTCTATTCGAACGACCTGCGTGGGCTCAACTTCAAGTCGCATCCGATCGCGCTGAGCGACCTGCTCGACCGCCTGGTCGCGCTCGTCGGCACACCCGATCCACCGTCGCTCTACGCGGGCGCGACCCCCGCCGCGCAGAGTGCGACGGCGTTCGCCGCGGCCAATCCGCTGCCGCTGCCGACGCCCGGTGGCGAGCCGCGGATCTGGATCGGCAACGCGACGCAGACCGCGACCCATTACGACGGGTCGCACAATGTCGCCTGTGTCGTCGGCGGCGCCCGGCGCTTCATCCTCTTTCCGCCCGAACAGGTCGCGAACCTCTACATCGGC
The DNA here is from genome assembly GCF_052567495.1 of Sphingomonas sp. Tas61C01. Classification (NCBI taxonomy): domain Bacteria; kingdom Pseudomonadati; phylum Pseudomonadota; class Alphaproteobacteria; order Sphingomonadales; family Sphingomonadaceae; genus Sphingomonas; species Sphingomonas sp. Tas61C01. Next base: position 3,668,493 of record NZ_CP199583.1, on the reverse strand, counting down.
CCGGTCGATCGCACGCCAGCCGGCCAGCCGGTCAGCATGGTCGATCCGCTCGCCCCCGATCTCGCCCGCTACCCACGCTTCGCCGAGGCGTGGAAGCATGCGCAATATGCCGAGCTCGTGCCCGGCGACGCGCTCTTCATCCCCTCGCTGTGGTGGCACCACGTCCAGTCGACCGAGCCGCTCAACGTGATGGTCAACTACTGGTATCGCGACGGCCCGAACACGATGCCGTTCGCCGCGATGATGCATGGCGTCGCGTCGATCCGCGACCTGCCGCTAGCCGAACGCACCGCGTGGCGGGCGTGGTTCGATCATTACGTGTTCTCCGCCGATGCCGTCGCGGCGGTGGCGCACCTGCCCGATCATGCCCAGGGCGTGCTCGCCCCGCCCTCTCCCGGCCGCAACCAGATGATCAAGGCCTATCTGATGAAGATCCTCTCACGCCTGTGAGCGGGCGCCGCGGCGCGCGGATCGAGGCAGGAACGCAGGAACGCCTCGTGCGGCGGGAAGCTGCCGACCCGCGCATCGACCGCGTCCCTGATCCGCGTGGCGAGCGCCACCGCCTCGCTATGCGGGGTCATCCCCGCGAGTGCTGGATAGCGCGCCGGCCGCAATCCCTGGCCGAGCAGCACCGCATGCCAGCTCGCCTCCTTGAACAGATCGTCCGGGTGATCGACGACCAGCCCGTCATCCGCGAACAGGCGTAGACGCTCCACCAGCCGATCCGGCCGATCCTGGGTACGGCAATGCCGCCAGAACGGCGTGTCGTCGCGCTCCGTCACGGTATAATGCGCGACGATGAAATCGCGGACGAAGCCATATTCGTCCGCCATCGCCCGGTTGAACCTGTCCACTAAATTGGGGCTGATCGGATCGCTCGGGAAAAACGCCATCAGCTTCATGATCGCGGCCTGGACGAGATAGATCGCGGTCGACTCCAGCGGCTCGATGAACCCGCCCGCGAGCCCCATCGCGACGACGTTGTTCCGCCAGAACACGGTGCGATGCCCGGTCGTGAACCGCAGCAGCCGCGGTTCCGCGGTCGGCGGGCTCGGCAGGTTCGCGAGCAACTCCGCGCGCGCCGCCTCCTCGCTCTGAAAGGCAGAGGAAAAGACATAGCCGTTGCCGGTGCGGTGCTGCAGCGGAATGCGCCACTGCCAGCCCGACGACCGCGCACTCGCCCGGGTATAGGGCGGGATCGGGTTCAACGGCGCGCTCGGCACCGCCCAGGCGCGATCGCACGGCAGCCACTTACTCCAGTCGTCATAGCCGACCTTCAGCGTCTCCCCGATCAGCAGCGCGCGAAAGCCCGAACAGTCGATGAAGAGATCGCCCTCGATCGCGCGGCCATCCTCCAGCGTGACCGCCGCGACATCGCCGCTGGCGGCGTCCTGCCGGACATCGACGACCCGTCCCTCGATCCGTTCGACCCCATGCGCCTCGGCGAAGTCGCGCAGCAGCGCGGCGTAGAGCGTAGCGTCGAATTGATAGGCATGGTTGATCGCGGGGCCGTCCGCGGTGGTCGGCGGCATCAGCGTGAACCGCCCGCTCCGTGCGGCCATGGTTTCCAGGTTGAAGCGTCCATGATCGAGCAACCCGTTATCGGCGTTCAGCCGCAGCCAATGCCGCATGAAGCTGATCCCGGCATGATCGACGCCGTATTTGCCGAACGGGTGGAAGTAGGAGGCGCCGATCCGCTGCCAGTCGTCGAAGCGGATGCCGAGCTTGAACGTCGCCTGCGTGTGGCGGACGATGTCGAGCGGGCTCAGGCCGAGCACCCGGTGGAAGGTGTCGATGATCGGGATCGTCGCCTCGCCGACCCCGATCGTGCCGATCGCGTCGGATTCGACCAGCGTGATCCGCGCGCTTCGCCCGATCGTCTTGCCGAACGCGGCAGCGGCCATCCAGCCGGATGTGCCGCCGCCGACGATCACCAGTCTTCGTGCCGCCGGCTTACTCATCCATCTCACCCGTCCAGTGCGCGACGACCTGCGATCGTCACGCCCGGCACGTGCTTAGAGCTTGAACCGCACGCCCGCCAGGATTCGGCGATCGGTCTCGAAGATGCTGCCCGGCAGGAACAGCGATTTCTGGTTCGGATCCTCGTCGGTGGGCCCGCGCACCTGCGCCTCGGTGCGGATCTTCGTACCGAGCAGGTTGGATCCCTGGATGTTGAACTCGATCCGCCGCGTGAGCGCGAAGCGCACCGAGGAATCGAGGAAGCCTTCCGACGTATGCCAGACCGGAAAGCCCAGGCAGCAGTCGTTGACCGAATCCAGATACCGTGACCGCCAATTATACGCCACACGGACGCCGACCGGGCCCTTTTCGTACAGCAACACCGCGTTGAACGCGTCGTCGGACAATTGCTCGAGCTTGCCCGGGTTGATCCGCCCCGGCTGCGCCGACAACGCGGTGGCGGTGCCGCCGCCATCGGGGTTGGTCTCGACGACGAGATTGGTGTTCTTCACCCCCGAATTCCAGACATGGGTGTAATTCATCTGCACGCCCAGCCCGTCGAACGGCGCCGGCAGGAAGTTGAAGTAGCGCTGGTATGCCAGTTCCATGCCGTAGACCGACGCGCCGTCGCCGTTGACCGGCCCCACCGCAACGATCTCGCGGGTCACGCCATTGTTGGTGATCGGGACCGAGAAGGTGCCGTTCTGAATATAATCGAAGAATTTCTTGTAGAACACCGTGGCGCTGAAGCTGCCACCCTTGGCGGAATAATGCTCGATCGCGAGGTCGAACTGATTAGCCGAAATCGGCTTCAGCCGCGGGTTGGTGATCTGCGCCGAATAGTCGAAATTATAGCTCACCGGCCGGCCCTGCGCGTCGAGCACCAGCTTGGGATTGCCTTGCACGATGTCGGATTGCACCAGCGAATCGCGCTGGATGATCGTGAAGTTCTTCAACAGCCCGATATCGGGTTTCGATATCGCCCGCGATGCCGCGAACCGGACCAGCCAGCTGCGGTCGAGATCAAGCACGAGGTTGAAGCTCGGCAGGAAGTTGGTGTGCTTGGTGTTGACCGTGGAGGTGACGAAGTCCCCGCTGGAAAAGGCGATGTCGTCCGCCGATGCCTTGGCCAGGCAGGCCGGCGTGATCAGATAGGGATTCTGGGCGAGCGCCGCCGCCTGCGCCGCGGTCAACGGCAGGCAGTTGGTGGCGGAGGCGTCGAACGGCTGTGCGAAGGTGGTCGCGCCGCCGCTACGGATCTCGTTTTCGACCCAGCGCAGGCCGAAATTGCCGCGTACCCCGACCTTGTCGAACAGCCGCGCGTCGGGCCCGCCGAACTTCACCATCGCATAGGCGGATTTGGTGCGTTCGCGCACGTTCAGCATCTCGCCGGGGGTGAAGCAGCTGTCCTCCGCCTCCTGCGGACGATCACAGATCGCGTTCCACAACGAAGACGCGGTGCCGCCCTGGTCGGTCTGTCCCTGGACGCTGAAGCGCTTCTTCAGCTCCTCCTTGCTCGACGTCACCGCATCGGTCGGGAAGATGAACTGGTCATGGTCGATGATGTCGCCGGTCAGGATGTTCCGCCCGAACGACTTGGTCTCGTAGAATCCCGGCTCGTACCCCTGGAACAGGATCGTCCCGTCCGGATTGTAGGATGGTCCGCTGTCGACGAAATAGCTGGCGGCGGGATTGGCCGTCCAGTCGGCGGAGATCGCCTGCCAATTGTACGCCGACCAGTTATGCTGCTGCCGCCGATTGGCGTAGCGGCCACCGACGCGGATCTCATCGAGCCAGGTTGAGCCGATCTTGTACGATAGGTCGCCGCGGAACGCGTCGAGCTGCCCGTCGCTGTCGGTGATGTGGTCCATGATCGATTCGGGGCTGTAGTTCGCCGAATTCGACAGCGGATCCGATCCGAACGTGTTGTAGCCCGAAGGCGGCAACAGGCTCACCGACGGGTATTCGCCCTCGAGATCCAGGTCGATGTCGGCATAGGTGCGAAGGTTGAACGTGGTGTCGTCGGACCGCGAATGCGCGTTGACGTGCTGATAGTCGACCGTCGCCGACAGCCGGTCGGTCGGCTTCCACTTCAGGTTGAACGACATGTCCGCGACCCGGCGGCGCTCGCCGATATAGCGAGTCGTGGTATTGATCGGCACGCCGAGCCGGCAGGGCACCCCTCCATTGGCGGTGAAGTTGCAGGGCTGGATGTAGGGTTGGCCACTCGGCAGCACGCCGAAGATATTGGTGGATGTCGGGATGTACGCGCCGTTCGCGTCGACCGATCCATAACCCCCCTGACCCAGCGACGTGGTCACGGTGCCGCTCTGGAACCGACCGTCGGGCGCGAAGACGAAGGGTGCGCCGCCGCGCGGCGGGGCGATGAACGTCGGATCGGTGAAGATCTGGGTCTGCGGCGTGGTCTGCGGGACATAGGCCCAATAGCTGGTGAAGCTGTTTTCGTACGCGATGTTGTTGTATTGCGAGCGATTATACTGGGCGGTGAACAGCAATGTCTCGTCGGTACTCTGCCACTGGAATGCCGCCGACGCGCCCTTGCGCTCACGGTCGTAGCGCGACCGGGTCTCCAGGAAGCCATTGGGGATGTAGGTCGGCTCGGGTCCGTACACACCCGCCGCGAACGGCACGTAGCGGGTGACGAGCGCCCCTTGCGAGATCGTCTTGATCTGCGAGTACGCGCCGCTCGCCATCAGCCCGAACTCGCCGATATCGGTGCTGATCCGCGTGGAGACGAGGCCCGACACGTCGGGCGTGAACTTCTTGCTGAGCGTGCCGTAATTGGCCGTGCCGGTCAGCGAGAACAGCGTGCCCTGCTGGTCGAACGGCAGCCGCGTCCGCAGGTCGATCGTGCCGGCGATCCCGCCCTCGATCATGTCCGCCGACTGGTTCTTGTAGGTATCGACCGCGGCGAGCAGATCGGGCGAGATGTCGGCGAAGTTCAGGCCATAGCCCGCCGAGGCGGAGAAGGAGTCTCGGCCGTTGATCTCCGAACGCACCTGCGTCAGCCCGCGGATGATCACCGCGGACGGCTCGGCGGGATAATGGGTCGCATCGCCCTGGTTGGTGCGCGCAACCGTAACGCCGGGGACGCGCTGCAACGCCTCCGCGACCGACTTGTCCGGGAAGGCGCCGATATCGGTCGCGGTGATCGAATCGACGAAGGTGTCGGCATTGCGCTTGCGCTCCGCCGCTGCCTGCAGTGCCGCGCGGACGCCGACCACGACGATATCGTCGCCGTCGGTTTCGGTCGGGGCGACGCCGTCCTGGTCGGCGGGTGTCGCTGCGGCGCCGGCGGAAACCGCCTGCCCGACCGCGGGCGCTGCCCAGGTCAATGACGCCAACGCGGTGGAGGCGATAAGCCGAACCCTGATTGAAGCGCCCATGATACCCCTTTAGCTTTCGGTTTATATTTTCTGGCATCACTTTATCGTCGTTTTGTTGCTGCGCAAGCCACAACGAAACTTTATGTTGCCGATTGTCGGCCAGGGGACGATCATTGCGGCGGTCGTGCCGACAGCGCAGGGAGTGTCGGGCGGACGCGGACGCGACGACCGAACGATCAGAAGGGGAACGGATCGGTGATACATCTTCCACTGCCGGCGACATCGTTCGGCCGCATGCGTCCATGACCGGCCCGATCGATCGCATCGTCATCGTCGGCGGCGGCACCGCCGGCTGGATGACCGCCGCCTCGCTGGCCAAGCAGTTCGTCGATCAACCGGTTTCGGTGACCCTGATCGAATCCGACGAGATCGGTACGATCGGCGTCGGCGAGGCGACCGTGCCGCACATCCGATTCTTCAACGCGCGGCTGGGCATCGACGAGGCCGATTTCATGCGTCGCACCCAGGCGACCTTCAAGCTCGGCATCGAATTCCGCGACTGGGCGCGGATCGGCGACAGCTACATCCATCCCTTCGGCCGTTTCGGCGAGGACCTCGACGGCATCGCCTTCCATCATCACTGGGCTCGCCTGCGTCGCGATGGCCGCGGCGAGGATCCCGACCGCTATTCGCTCGCGGCGATGGCAGCCCGGCAGAACCGCTTTGCGCACCCTACGGGCGATCCCGACAGCGTCGCCGGCAGCTATTCCTACGCCTTCCAATTCGATGCCGGGCGCTACGCCCGCTACCTGCGCAGCTATGCCGAGGCACGCGGTGTCGTCCGGCGCGAAGGAAGGATCGTCGACGTGGCGACGGACGGGGAAACCGGCCACGTGGCTTCGGTGACGCTCGGCAGCGGCGAGGCGGTGGCGGGAACGCTGTTCATCGATTGCTCGGGGTTCCGCGCCTTGCTGATCGGCGAAAGGGAACCGTTCGAGCGATGGGGCCACTGGCTGCCCTGCGACCGTGCGGTCGCGGTACAGTGCGACGGCGGCGCGGCGCTGGAGCCCTATACGCGTGCGACCGCGGGCACGGCGGGCTGGCGTTGGCGCATCCCGTTGCAGCACCGCGTCGGCAATGGCCATGTCTATTCGAGCGCGCATCTCGGCGACGACGACGCGGCCGCCGACCTTCTCGCTGGACTGGAAGGCGAGCCGCTCGGCGCGGTCCGCCAGCTCCGCTTCCAGGCGGGGGTGCGCCGGCGGCAATGGGTCGGCAACGTCGTCGCGATCGGGCTGGCGGCCGGGTTCCTGGAGCCGCTCGAATCGACCAGCATCCACCTCATCCAGCTCGCAATCGGCCGGCTGCTCGGTCTGTTCCCGGATCGACGCTGGCAGCCGGCGCTCGCCGCCGAATTCAACCGCTCGATGGGCCTCGAGTACGAACGGATCAGGGACTTCCTGATCCTCCATTACCACGCCACCGAGCGCGACGATTCGGCGTTCTGGAACGACATGCGGACGCTGGACATTCCGGCGTCGCTGGCGGAGCGGCTCGACGCGTTCCGCAGCCGCGGCCTCGTCGTCAACTACCGCGAGGGCATGTTCCTCGATGCGAGCTGGGTGGCGGTGCTGCTCGGCCAGCGCGTGCTGCCCGCGCACCTCGATCCCCTGGCCGCACGCCAGCCGCTGGACGACGTCGCCCGGTCGCTCGCCACCCTCAATGCGCGCTACTGTGACGCCGCGCACGCGATGCCGTCGCAAGCGGATTATCTCGACAGGATCGGTGCCCGTGCCGCTTGAACGCATCGTGATCGTCGGCAACGACGACATCGCCTGGCTCGCAGCCGACCTGCTGTCCCGCGCGGTGCGGCCGCCGTTCATCGCCGTGCAGATCATCCGGCCGACCGACCCCGTCAGCCCCTGGGCGACGCTCGCACGTGGCGCGACGATCTCCCCCGAGGCTGCCGCGATCTGGGACGCGGCCGGCGCCGACGAGCTCGATTTGCTCCGCCGGGCTCGCGGCAACTTCACGGTCGGCACCGTGCTGCAGGGCTGGGCAGCGCATGGCGCGGGCTTCCTTCCCTTCGGGTCGATCGGCGATCCGGCTGCGCAGATCGCCATCCAGCATGTGGTCGCCCGCCACACCCGCGATCAGGCCGCGCTGCCGCTCACCGCGTTCATGGGCGGCGCCCTCAGCGCCCGCGCCCAGCGCTTCGCACCCCCACGCGCCGCCGATGCCAGCGCGCAAGCGGCCTTCGACTACGGCCTCCATGTCGATGGCGCGCTCCAGGCTGCGGCATCCGCAGCCTCGGCGGTGGCGCGGGGCACCGAGGTGGTGGAGGCCGGCATCGCCTTCGTCTCGCGGGACGACGCCGGGCTGATCGCATCGGTGACGCTGGACGACGGCACGATGGTAACGGCCGACCTGTTCGTCGATTGCGGCAACTGGCTCGACGACGAACCAGCGGTGATCGACTGGAGCGCATGGCTCCCCTGCAACCGGCTGGCCTGCATGACGCGCGACGTCGCCACTGCCCCGTCTGTATCGGCGACGCTCGCCGCGCACGCCTCCGGCTGGCAACGCCAGGCATCGTTGCGCGGCGCGGTGATCGACAGCTTTGCCTATTGCGACGCGGCGCCGGGCGATCGGCCGGCAGACGCGGTCGCCTACCGCCCAGGGCGTGCCGCTTCTCCCTGGCGAGCCAATTGCGTGTCGATCGGCGACGGCGCGGTAATCCTCGATCCGATCGGCGACATGCGGCAGAACCTTGCGGTGTCGGCGATTGCACGGCTCGCGGCGTCGCTGCCCGGCGATCGCGCCTCTACGGTCGAGGCACGCGAATATAATCGTCGAACCGTCGCCGAACTCGACGATGCGCGCGACTTCGCGATCGCGCATTATCGGCTGAACGGCCGGGTCGGCGATCCGTTCTGGGATCAATGCCGTACGATGGTAGCACCCGACACGCTGCAGGCGCGCATCGAGCTCTATCGCGATTGCGGCCGCGTGGCCGCGGTCGACGACGAAGCGCATGGCGCCCCGGCGTGGATCGCGCTGTTCGACGCGCTGGGCTGGCGCCCACTCCAGTACGACTCGCTCGCCGACCTGCTGGCGCCCGACGAGGTCGACCGCCAGCTACGCGGTATCCGTGACCACCTGGTCGCGCACGTCGCCGCGATGCCGCCCTATGCCGAAACGGCGAGGATCATCGGCCAGGGGTGATCGCCCGCCTAACGGACGGTGATCGTCGTGCCGAGGGCGAATGCGCCGAGGGATGGGTCCCAGCCCTGCCGCCGCGCCTTGTCGTCGGCATTGGCGAAGCGAATGGTATAGCGCGGATCGTGCGCCAGCCGCGGATCGGCGTCGGGCAGCGCCAGGAGCACGTCGTATGCGCCCGGGGCGAGATCGGTCGGCAGGCGCGTCGTCAGCGCTTCGGACGATGGCGTCCCCGGCAACCAGCGGCGCGGATCGACTCCGCCCGCCTCCAGCTCGCGGACGGCGTCGGTGCCATGCGCGCGCAGCGCCAACCGGACGCCGCGCGAATTGTAGATCCGCGCCCAGCCGTCGTTGCGAAGCTGGACGTGGACGATCAGCTTCCCGCCCCTCACGACCGATGCGGGATGCGACGCGCCCGTCATCACGATGCTGTACCCCATCCTGCGCGTCACCTCGCTGATGCAGCCTTCGCGGGTCCATCGATCGTGGAATAGCCGGCGGTAGTAGGAGGCGTTCAGATAGGTGAGATTGAACCGCGCGCCGTCCGCTCGAATGTCCGCACAGCTCGTACGCGGCGTCGCGCCCGCATCGTCCGCGGGGTTGCATGTCTCGCCCCCGAACGGCGCGAGATCACCCAGCCGGTCGATATAAGCCTGCTGCGATCGGCGCCGCGCCGGATCTTCGTCATAGGTGCCGACATCGGTCCGGCTGGCCAGGAAACAGTCGTTGTGGAACCCGATCCGGAACCGACCCGCGATCGCGCTCTCGATGCCCGGCAGCCGGGGCGTCCAATCGATCAGATAAGGCGGATAGCGGAACTGGACGAAGCGGTCCTCCGGTGCGGCCGCCAGCAACGCGTCGCGGATCCGCGTGCGCGGCCCGGGCGCGGTCAGGCCGTTCGAGGAGGTATGCCACTCGCCCCACGCACCGATCATCCCGGCCTGTACGAAGGCGATTACGTCGCCGTTACGCTTCCACACCGGCGCCAGCGACGCGAGGTGGTCGAGCACCCGAGCGAGCGGCGCATCCTGTGCCTGCTGGTAGCCGGTCTCGCCCCGCGGTTCGTTGTACGAGGCGCGAATGATCAGCTTAACCCCTTCGTGCCGCGCGACGGCAAAGGCGGCCTCGAGCCGGTCGAGGAGCGCGGTCGGCAATGCCGTGTCGCGATAGGGCTCGAGATCGATGCGCACATAGATCAAACGATAGCCCTTGGCGTAGGCGTCGGCGACCTCGCGCCGCGACAGGCTGGCCAGGTCCGTCTGTACCGGCAGGTAGAAGCCGCGCTCCGGATTGGGGAAACCGGTGGGCGCCGGACGGAAAGTCGTCCGAACGATGGATGCAGCTGGTTCGTAAGAACGATCAGCCGGCGGCACAGCATCGCGCTGCACAGGCGTTGCAGCCAATAGGGCCACGACCGAGGCGAGAAGCGTGATCGACATACGGGCTCCAGCGAAAGATAACGAACCTTGCAGGCTGGTCGCCTATATCGGAGCTGCTGGCAAGCTCCGATGCTCTTAGTGACAGCTATAAAGAAGCGTTTCGCTTGTTTGCTGTTTGACAGTTCGGCAACGCGACGGTTACAAAGTCGAAAGATATCGCGCCCAGCACGAAGACGAGCGGGCCGCCGGGGTTTGGGAGTGATCATGATGCGCACACGCGACATTCGTATTTGGATGCTGGTCGGGACCAGCGTCACGGCGATGCTGCTCGCCTCCCCCGCCACGGCGCAAACCGCTCAAGACGCACCCGCCGACGGCCGCGCCAACGCGACCCCGACCAATCAGGACCGGTCTTCCCCGATCGCGGACGGGCTCGATCCTGCAGCGGTGCTCGGCGATCCCGCCCAGCAACCCGGCGACACCGGCGAACCGGCAGGGCAGGCCGACACCCAGGACATCGTCATCCGCGGCGTCCGCGGCAGCCTGCTTCGCTCGATTCAGGCGAAACGCGATGCAGCGACGATCGTCGATGCGATCTCGTCGGAGGAACTCGGCAAATTCCCGAACCGGAACGTCGCCGAAGCACTCGCCAACATCCCCGGCGTGACCGTCGGTCGCGATGGCCGTGGCGAGGGTCGCAACATCACCGTTCGCGGGCTCGGCCAGGATTTCGCGCTGACGACGCTGAACGGCCGGATATTGCCGACCGACGGCGCCGACCGCTCGTTCGCCTTCGACGTCCTTCCGTCCGAGATCATCTCCGGCGCCGAGGTCCAGAAGGCGGTGCGATCGTCCGAGCTGGAGGGCAGCATCGGCGGGATCGTCGATCTGCGCACCGCGCGCCCGCTCGACCGCACGGGCTTCCACGCCTCCGCCTCGATCGAGGGGCAGTATAACGATCTGCCGAAGAAGGGCGGCTACAAGGCCAGCGGCGTGATCAGCGACACCTTCGCCGACGACACCATCGGCGTCCTTCTCGCGGGCAGCTACACCAAGTACAAGTTCCGCACCGACAATCTCGGCGAATACTCGCTCACCGACGGGACCGAGGCCGCGTATGGTGTCGATTTCAACCAGGATGGACGGATCAACCCCGACGCCAACGGCCCCGCCTTCATCTGGCCGGACTATTACAGCGTCGGCTATGTCGAGGGCGAGCGGGAACGGATCGGCGGCGCCGGCGCGATCCAGTGGAAGCCCTCGAGCGCCTTCGCCCTGACGATCGACGGCCTCTACAGCCGCTACACCGTCACCCAGCATAACTACCGATCGTCCAACTACCTCAATCCGCTCGGCGACGACGGCTCGCAGCGCTGGATCCCGGGATCGATCGCGGTCGACAAGAACAACGTCGTCACCGGCTTCAAGATCAACGATCTGGTATCGGAGGTGCTGACCACCGACGAACCGCGCAAGAGCCAGACCTACCAGATCGGTGGCCATCTCGATTGGCAGGCGAGCGACCGGCTGAAGCTCGGCATCGACGGCTATTACGGCAAGGCGCAGGACGACACCGGCGGGCAGAACCGCTTCGTCGTCGCCGGCATTCCTGGTGCGTCCGCGACCTTCGCGACGCGGAACGGCGGGCTGCCCGATCTCGCCATCCGCCTGCCCGGCGGCCGTACGCTTGACCAGGCGACCAACGACGATTTCCGCGCGCACTATATCGGCATTCAGGGCCAGAACATCGACGACCGGATCGAGAGCGCGAAGCTCGACGGCGAGTACCGCGTCGACAATGGCCACTTCAAATCGATCACGTTCGGCGCGGCCTGGACCGACCGCAAGAAGACGGTCGAGCAGATCGACAATCAATACACCACGTCGTGCAACTATTGCGGCTATCCCTTCTCGTTCGGCGACATCGACGCTCAGGTGGTACGGCCGCCGGCCAAGGGAGAGATCCTGTCGAAGCTGAAGGGCGATTTCCCGCGCCGCCTGCCCTATTTCGACATCGACACCTATCTTGGCGCCCTGTCGCGGGCGGACAACAATCCCGCGATCCTCAACCCCAACAGCTGCCTCGACGCCACCGGCACCCCGATCGAGGGCTGTTCGCTGTCGCCCTATCCCGCCGGCTATTCGAACCAGATCATTCAGGACGATCTTCCCGCCTCCTATCGGATCGGCGAGCGGACCTGGGCGGGCTATTTCCAGTTCAACCTGGAGGGGCCGAAATGGCGTGCGGATCTCGGCGCGCGCCTGGTGTCGACCAAGGTCTCGTCGGTCGGCTACGGTGCCAGCATCGCTAGCATCATCCCGCGCGTCGGGACGCAGGACAATGCGGTCTCGTTCAACGACGTCGAGGCGATCAACGGCGGCGGCAATTATACGCGCCTGCTGCCCGCCGCGAACTTCGCCTACGACATCGCCGACGGCCTCCGCCTCCGCCTTGCCGCCTCGCAGGCGATCGCACGGCCGACCTTCGGCCAGCTCTCGCCCGCCAAGGACGCCACCTCGGCGCAGTCGGGCACCTACATCATCTACGATGCCGGCAATCCCGATCTGAAGCCGACCGAAGCGGACCAGCTCGACGTATCGGTGGAATATTACCCGTCGAACCGGCTGGCGCTGACCGCGGCAGCGTTCTTCAAACACATCACCAACTTCGTATCGACCATCCCGGTCGACGTGGTGATCACGCCCACCGCGCAGCCGGCCAACCAGCAGCAGAATTTCGATTTCGTCGAATATCAGGTCAGCAACGGCGACAGCGCCAACGTCTATGGCGTCGAGATCGGCGGCCAGTATTTCCTCGACAATGGCTTCGGCATCCAGGCGAACGCCACCTACAACCGGTCGCGCGCGAAATCGGGCGACATCACCACCGATCTCCCGGGTGCGATCCCATTCTCGGCGAATGGCAAGCTGTTCTACGAAAACCACGGCATCGGCGCGCAGGTTTCCTACAGCTTCCAGTCGCGATTCACCTATGCGCAGGCGGGCAACCTCAGCTACCTGCCGATCAAGGAAGACCCTTATCACGAGGTCTCCGCCAGCCTGTCCTACGATCTGACCAAGAACCTGTCGGTCTACGTGCAGGGATCGAACCTGCTGGGGTCGGCGACCAAGCGGTTCAACGATTATCGCAACCTGCCCAATTTCTACGAATATTCGGGCCGGTCGTTCTTCTTCGGGCTGCGCGGCCGGCTATAGGCCCGATGCTTCGGCAGCGGCGATCGGGGCAATGGCGAACACGCCCCGGCGACCGCCAGGATTATGAGGACCGCGCATGAGATTGTTTCTTCTGGCCACCAGCGCCGCGTTGGCGCTGACCTCCGCCGCAAGCGCACGCGAGATCGATCCGCTGGCGCCGAGCGGTCGCTGGTCCGCCAACACCGCCGGCCAGGCGCAGACGCCGCCGATGGGCTGGAACAGCTGGAACGCGTTCTTCACCGACGTCGACGAGGAAAAGGTCGTCGCGTCGGCCAAAATCATGGTCGACAGCGGCCTCGCGGCGAAGGGCTATCGCTACGTCAATCTCGACGAGGGCTGGTGGGATCACCGGCGCGCCGACGGGCGGATGCTGGTGCGCACCGACAAGTTCGGCTCGGCAAGGACCGCGGATGGCGCCACCTCGTTCAAGCCGTTCACCAATCGGATCCACGCGATGGGGCTGAAGGCGGGGATCTACACCGATCTCGGCCGCAACACCTGCGCCCAGGCATATGGCCCCAACGAACCCAATCTGCCGCGCGGCAGCGTCACCGAGCGGGAGGTCGGGCTGTGGGGCCACATCGATGGCGACATCCGGCTCTACTTCGCGGACTGGGGCTTCGACTATATCAAGATCGATGGCTGCGGCCTGCGGGCCTATGGCCCCGACAGCGATACGGTTCGATCGGGCAAGTATCGTGCGCTGGCGCCGCTGCTCGATCTCGACACCGTCAGCCGATCGAACATCCCCGCGGTGCGCAGGCAGTTCGCCGCGGTCGCAGCCGCACTGGCGCGTTACAATCCCGACGGCGACTTCCTGTTGTCGCTGTGCATCTGGGGGTCGGCCAACGTCCGTGCCTGGGCGAAGGACGTCGGCAACATTTCGCGCACCAGCGACGACATTACCCCGGACTGGGGCCGAATGCTCACCAACTTCGATACCAGCGCGAAGCGTGCGCTCTATGCGCATCCCGGCTCGTGGAACGATCCCGACATGCTGTTCATCGGCAAGGGCGATTTCGACGCCGATCACCTGACCGAGGCTCGCTCCCATTTCGCGCTCTGGGCGATGATCAACGCGCCGCTGCTGATCGGCAGCGACCTGCGAAAGACGCCCAAGCCGCTGATGGACATCTTCGGCAACGCCGCGCTGATCGCGGTCAACCAGGATCCGGGCGGACACCAGGCGGTGGTCGCCTACGACACCGACGACCTCCAGATCTTCGTGAAGACCCTGGCGGACGGCACCAAGGCGGTGGCGCTGCTCAACCGTTCCTCGCAGCCGCTGAAGGCGACGCTCACCGCGGCGCACCTGGCATTTCGGGCCGATGCGGCGGTCGAGCTGACCGACCTGTGGACCGCCAGACGATCCAGCTTCACGCGCGAGACCAGCCTCGCGATCCAGCCGCGCGAGACGCTCGTGTTCCGCGCCTCGGGCAAGCGCGAGCTGGCCGACGGCATGTACCTGTCCGAACTGCCCGGCGACGTGAACCCCGCGGTCGACGGCGTCACCGATCCGATCGCGGACCCCACGATCCACCGCGCGATCTCGCCATGGGAAGGCACCCATGGCGGCGGTTCGCGCCCGATCTACGCCGGCTGGGGCGGCGCACAGGCCGATGCCACGCCGTTCGGTCGTCAGCTGCAGATCGCGGGGCAACGCTACGCCCACGGGCTCGGCGTCCTCGCCAATTCACGGCTCGAGGTCCGCAACCACAACTACCGGCGATTCACCGTCACGGTCGGCATCGACGATTCCGCCACGGAGGCCAAGCGACCGGTGACCTTCGCGGTCTATGGCGACGGCCGCCTCCTCGCGACCAGCAAGCCGATCGGCCGCGGCGCCTCGCAGCGCCTCGACGCGCCGATCGCGGCCGTCCGCATCCTCGAACTCGTCGCCACCTCCCCCGGCGCAACCAACGAGCGCCTTCCGATCGCCTGGGCGGACGCGCAGCTGCGTTGACGCGCCGCCCCCGCGGAACCATCACGCCGGACCGGGGGTAAGGACGGGGGAGCGGGCCGCGCGTCGCCGGCTGCCGGAGGCGACTGCATGGAAGCGAGCGAGGCCCCGCGAGTGGCAGGAGCGGCCCCGCTGCTCGACGTCCGCGATATGGGCAAGTCGGTGCCGGGCCCGCGGCGACTGTTCCGGCATCTCGCGCTGCAGGTCCGCGCCGGCGAGCTGGTCGCGATCATCGGCGAATCCGGGGTCGGCAAGTCGACGCTGCTCAACATCCTCGCCGGGCTGGACGACGCCGACGAGGGCAGCGTCGCGATCGACGGGGTCGATCTCGGCGGGCTCGACGAGACCGCCCGCACCAGGCTCCGGCGCGAGCGCATCGGCTTCGTCTTCCAGGCCTTCCACATCCTGCCCTACCTGACGCTGCGGCAGAACGTCGCGCTGCCGCTCGCGCTGGTGTCGCCGGATGCCGCTGCGGCGGAGCGCCGTGCCGACGCGATGCTCGACGCGGTCGGCCTCACCGCGCGCGGCGACGGCTATGCGCGCGACCTCTCCGGGGGCGAATTGCAGCGCGTCGCGATCGCGCGCGCGCTGGTCCATCGCCCCGCGCTGATCCTCGCCGACGAGCCGACCGGGAACCTCGATCCCGACACCGCGGCGCGTGTGCTGGCGCTGTTCGCGGCGGCGGTGCGCGACAATGGCGCGGCCGGTGTGATGGTGACGCATTCCGCGGCGAGCGCGGCGATCGCCGATCGCGTGCTGACGCTCGGTGCGGACGGCCTGGTCGATCGGCGTGGCTGATCGCGCCGGGCCGGTCACGGGCAGGTTGGCGCTCGGCTGGCTGATCGGCGGCGAGTGGCGCTTCCACCCAGCACGCTTCCTGACGACCGCGGTGGCGATCGCGGTCGGTGTCGCGCTGGGGTTCGCGGTGCACCTCGTCAACGGATCGGCACTCGCCTCGTTCGACGGTGCGATGCGCGGCGTCAGCGGCGCGGCCGAGCTGTCGGTCCGCGCGACCAGCCCGCTCGGCTTCGACGAGCGCGTCTATCCGCGGGTCGCGATCGCCAGCGGCGTTGCCGACGCCAGCCCGGTGGTCAGCCTGGACGCGCGGATCGGCCGCAGCCGCCTGACGCTGCTCGGGGTCGACGTCATCCGCGCCGCCGCGGTGACGCCGTCGCTGATCGGCTTGCGCGCGTCCGGCCCGGACACGTCGAACGATGCGGTGTTCGACGAAGCAGCGCTGTTCCTATCGCGTCGTGCCTTGGCCGATAATGGCGCGCGGGTCGGCGCGATCGTGCCGGTGGTCGCCAATGGCCGCACCGTGCCCCTGCGTGTCACCGGTACGCTGCCCGCCACCGACGCCGCGATCGGTGTCGTCGACATCGCGGCGGCGCAGTGGCGGTTCGGCAGGCTGGGCCGGATCGATCGCCTCGATCTCGCGCTCACGGATCGCATTGCGGCGGAGGCATCGCTCCGCGCGCTGCTGCCGGCGGACGCGGTGCTATCGACCGCGGCGGCGCAGAACGCGCAGGGCGACTCGCTGTCGCGGGCCTATCGCGTGAACCTCGACATGCTCGCGCTGGTGGCGCTGCTCACCGGCGGCTTTCTGGTCTATTCGGCGCAGTCGCTGTCGGTGGTCCGCCGTCAGCGCGCCTTCGCGTTGCTCAGGACGCTCGGCATGCCGCGCGGCGGGGTGGTCGCCGCGGTGGTGACGGAGGGATTTGCGATCGGGATCATCGGATCGGCCGCGGGCCTGGTCGCGGGCTACGGCCTCGCTTGGGCGGCGCTCCACTGGTTCGGCGGCGATCTCGGTGCGGGCTATTTCGCGGGTGGCAACGCACGAGTCGTCTTCCAGCCGGCGGCGGCGACCAGCTTCTTCGCGCTCGGCCTGCTGGCGGCGATCCTCGGCAGCGCGATCCCCGCTCGCGCCGCGGCGCGGGCGGCGCCGGCGGCGGCGCTGAAGAACGCCGGCGACGTGCTCGATCCGCGCCGCCGCGTGGCCTGGTGGCCAGCCGCGGCGCTTCTCCTCGTCGGCGCGGCAACGGCGCTGTTGCCTGCGATCGACGGTTTGCCGCTGTTCGGCTTTGCGGGAATGGCGCTGATCCTCGCCGGTGGTGTCGCTGGCGTGCCCTGGTTCGCGCGCGCCCTGCTCGCACCGCTGGCGCGACGTAGCATCGGCGGCGTGCCGCGGATGCTGGCGGTACGGCATCTTCACGGCGCGCCCGGTGAGGCCGCGACCGCGCTGTGCGGCATCGTCGCGTCGACCGCGCTGATGATCGCGATGGCGACGATGGTGACGAGCTTCCGTGGGGCGGTCGACGACTGGCTCGGCGACGTGCTGGGCGCGGACATCTATGCGCGGACTACCGCCGGCGCCTCGTTCGAACCCGCGACCCGCGCGCGCCTGTCCGCCACGCCCGGCATCGCGCGGGTGGCGTTCAGCCGTCAGCTGCCGTTGACGATCGCGGCCGATCGCCCGCCCATCAGCCTGATCGCAAGGCCCGAGCGCGACGGGCGCGACCCGCTGCTCGTCTTGATCGATCGGGCGCCGCCGCTGCCGGCCGGTGCGCTTCCGGTGTGGGTGTCGGAGCCGGCGCAGCGACTCTACGGCTGGGACCCGGGCGAGACGGTTGAGCTGCCGATCGCAGGCCGCACCCGCTTCTACGTCGCAGGAGTCTGGCGCGACTATGGCCGGCAGGCCGGCGCGGTGCTGATCGACGAACGCGATTATCAGCGGCTCACCGGCGACGAGGGCCGCGACGAGATTTCCGCGAGCGTCGCGCCGGGGCAGGATGCGGACCGCGTCGCCGCCGCGCTCACCGCAAGGCTTCCCGCCGATCTCCGTGAACAGGTCGAGATCACGCGGCCCGCGACCTTGCGGCGGCTGGCTCTCACGCTGTTCGACCGCAGCTTCGCGGTGACCTATCTGCTGGAGGCGGTGGCGATCCTCGTCGGGCTGGCGGGCGTCGCCGCGACGATGTCCGCCCAGACGATCGCGCGCGAGCGGGAATTCGGCATGCTCCGCCACCTGGGGCTCACCCGCCGCCAGCTTGGCACGATGCTGGCGACCGAGGGCGCGATGGTCGGCCTGACCGGCGCCCTCGCGGGGATCGGGCTCGGGCTGGTGCTGGCGCAGGTGCTGATCCACGTGATCAATCCCCAGTCGTTCAACTGGACGATGTCGACGCGGGTCCCGATGGGCACGCTGATCGCGGTCGCCGCCGCGCTCACCGGGGCAGCGGCGGTCACTGCGGTGCTGGCGGGGCGACGCGCCACCGCACGCAGCGCGATCACGTCGGTTCGGGAGGATTGGTGATGCGTCGGACCGCGAAGATCTGGCTCGGGCTCGCCGCCGTTGCAGTGGCATCGCCCGCCGCCACGCCATATCCGAAGGTCCGCCCCGGCATCGCGCTGCGCTTCCCCGCAGACCATGGCGCTCACCCGGATTTCAGAACCGAATGGTGGTACGTCACCGGCTGGCTGAAGACCGCAGATGGCAAGGATCTCGGCTTCCAGGTCACCTTCTTCCGTACCCGCCCGCCAGTCGACACGAGCAACCCCAGCCGCTTCGCCGCCGGGCAGGTGATCTTCGCGCACGCCGCCCTGTCCGATCCGGCTACCAGCCGCCTGCTCCACGGCGAACGCGCGGCGCGGCAGGGCTTCGGCCTGGCGTCGGCGAAGACCGGCGATGCCGACGTCGCGATCCGCGACTGGCGGCTGCGGCGCGATGCCGACGGGCGCTGGACCACGACGGTCGCCGCCGACGGCTTCCAGCTCGCGCTCGCGTTCCGCCCCACCCAGCCGCCGCTGGCGCAAGGCCGCGGTGGCTATAGCCGCAAGGGTCCCCGACCGGAGGAGGCAAGCTACTATTACTCGATCCCGCATCTGCGCGTCGCCGGCTCGGTCACCCGCGCCGGTCGATCGATCCCGGTGACCGGTGAGGCGTGGCTCGATCGCGAATGGTCGTCCAACTATCTCGCGCCGACCGCGCAGGGGTGGGACTGGACCGGTCTCAACCTCGACGACGGCTCGGCGCTGATGGCGTTCCGTATCCGGCGCAAGGGCGGCGGCACGCTCTGGGCGGGCGGATCATGGCGGCGGCCGGACGGGCGGATCGCGGTGCTCGGCCCCGACGACGTGCGCTTCCGCCCGGTGGCGACGTGGCGGAGCAAGACCACCGGGGCGGTCTACCCGGTGATGCAGGACCTCGGCGTCCGCGTCGACGGCCGCACGAGGACGCTCAGACTGACGCCGATGTTCGCCGCGCAGGAACTCGATGCCCGGCGCAGTGGCCTGCCGGTCTATTGGGAGGGCGCGGTGCGGGTGCCCGGCGGACGCGGCTATCTCGAACTCACCGGCTACGACCGCGCGCTGGCGATGTAGCTGCAACGCGGATTGACGCCGCCCGCCAAGTGGAGCGAAGATGCGCAGGGGAATGGGGTCCCCGAAGCGGGGGGGAACTTACCATGGGCAAGTGGTTGATCGCGGCGACACTGTGTCTGCCCGCGGCGGTAATGGCGCAATCGGGCACGACCAACGGGCTGACCGACTTTCCCGAGATCCCCAAGGCCGAGCCGTTCCGGGAACAGGTCTTCGACGTCGCCATCGACGATCCCTACCGCTGGATGGAGAAGGCGGACCGGCGCGCCGATCTCGAGACCTGGGTCAACGCCTCCAGCCTGCACACCACCACCGAACTCGCCGCGCTGCCGGGACGTCAGGGATTGCTGAAGGAGATGGAGGCGCTGAGCCGCGCCAACAGCCGGTACTTCTCGGCGCAGGAGGCCGGCGGCAAGCTGTTCTTCGAGATGCTGGCTCCCGACAAGCAGGTCGCGGTGCTGATGGTGCGCGACGGCGGCAAGGACCGCGTGCTGCTCGATCCGATGGCCGGCACCGATGGCAAGACGCCGCGCGCGATCTCCAGCTATTCGGTATCGCCCGACGGCCGCTTCGCCGCGATCCATGTCGGCGAGGGCGGCGGGGAGACCGGCGCGATCCGGATCTACGATGTCGCGACCGGGCGACCGACCGCCGACACGCTGACCCCGGTCTGGGGAGAGTTCAGGGTCGGCTGGATCGACGATGCGACCGTGATCTACACCCGCCTCGCCTCCACCGCGGCGGGCGCCGACCAGATGAAGGGCATGGTCGCCTTCCTCCACCGCATGGGCACGTCGATCGACCAGGACGTCGCGGTGCTCGGCGGCACCGGGCCCGATCACGGCTTCAGGGTCGATCCCACCCAGTTCCCGATCGTCCTGCCCGATCCTACCTCACCCTGGGTCCTCGCCTATGCCGCCAACGCGCGCGCGGAGATCCCGCTGGCGGTGGGCCGGTTGAGCGACCTGCGCGCCGGAAGGCCCGCCTGGATCAAGCTTGCCGACTATGACGACCGCATCAATAGCGGCGATATCGTCGGCGACACGCTCTACTATCTGACCAGCAAGACCGACGAGAATGGCGAGCTTCGCGCGATCGACCTGGCCGACGGCACGCCCTCGCTGAACAGGAGCCGGGTGGTGATGCGATCGGAGAACCGCGTCCTGACCAGCATCGCCGCGACCGACAGCGGTCTCTACGTCACCACCACCCTGCCTTCCGCCGCGGCCGAATTGTGGTTCCTGCCCAAGGTGGGCGGCACCCCGCGCAAGCTGGCGCTGCCCGCCAGCCAGTCGATCGACGACATGGCGGTAACCCCGGACCGCCGCTCGGTCACCTTCAGCATGGGCGGCTATACCTCGACCGACGTCTATTACCGCGCGACCGCCGGGCAGGTCGTGCCGGTCGGCCTGGCGAACACCGCGCCACCGTCGGCCGCGCGACGCACCGTCGTCCAGGAAACCGCTACCAGCCGCGACGGCACGCGCGTGCCGCTCACCATCGTCTATTCGGGCGCGCGCAAAGGCCCCGGACCGACCGTGATCGAGGCCTATGGCAGCTACGGCGTATCCGGCCAGCCCTATTACTCGCCCGGCTGGGACATCTGGAACCAGCGGGGCGGCACCTATGCCTATTGCCACATCCGCGGCGGCGGCGAACTCGGCGAAGCGTGGCACCGCGGCGGGATGCAGGCCAACAAGGTCAACAGCCATGCCGACCTCACCGCCTGCGCGGAACGCCTGATCAAGCTCGGCTATGCGACCCCGCGAACGCTCGGCATCTTCGGTGCGAGCGCGGCGGGCCTGCTGGTGCCGCCCACCGCGATCAAGCGCCCCGATCTGTTCGCAGCGGTCGTGACCCGCGTGGGCATCGTCAATCCGATCCGTCTCGGGGCCGCGAACAACGGTCCCAACCAATATGGCGAAATGGGCGATCCGCAGACCAGGGACGGCTTCGCGGCCCTCGCGGCGCAGGATTCAACCCTGCTGCTGCCTAAGGCGAGCGGCGGCACCGACTACCTCTTCACCGTCGGGCTCAACGACAAGCGGGTCGATCCGTGGATGTCGGCGAAGCTCGCCGCGCTGATGCGGGCGAAATGGGGCGACCGCCATCTCGTGCTGATCCGCTCCGACGGCAAGGCCGGCCACGGCATCGGCTCGACCCGCGACCAGGGGCTGGAAGAACGAGCCGACATCTTCGCCTTCTTCCTCAACCGCTTCGGCGCACCCGGCTTCGTAAAATAGGTCGGACGGTTTCAGCCTAATGTGCTGCGGGTTCGTGTGTCCGCCCGCTCCGGCCAGCAGCGATCGTCCTGAAGGATAGACTTCCCGTCACGCCTTGCAGCTGCTTCTCGTATGATCGGGACGCGGACCGATCGCCCGATCGAGCCGCCGCCTGCATCGCGCCATGGAGTGACCAGAACCGGTTGGGCTCTTTTACCAGGCTGGCGCGGAACGCGGCCAGCGCCTCTCCCGGCTCGTTCCTCTCGAGCAACAGCTCGCCGAGCAATTCTCTTGCTGGCAGGAACGGGCCGGGCGTGACCGATGCAAGCTCGGTGCTGTCTTCCAGCAGGGCGACAGCACGAAGCCCCGCGATTGCCGCCGCCGCATCGCCGCGCGCATGCGCCCGTAACGCGGCGACCTCCTGCCGCTGGATCTCGACCTGACCTGCCCAATAATCGTCATGCGATCGGATCAGCTGCTCCCGCAGCCGGGCGAGCGCGTCGATCGCCCGGGTGGCGCCGGCCTCGTCGCGCAGATGCGCCGCACCGACACCGCGGGCGAAGTAGGAAATCGCGGTGGCGTTCGGGAACGGGCCCGCGACCACGTCTCGACGCGCCGCGTCCGCCCAGGCATGCCGCTCCAGATCATAGCGCGCCGGGATCGCGGCATGTGCATAGAAGGCCGCGGACGGCGGCGCCGCGCCGCTGGCATGCGCCGGATCGAACGTCGCGAACACCGCGGCGGATGTTTCGACCAGATCGGCCGCCAGCCTGTCCTGGCCGGTCTGCAGGTACGCGTAGACCAGATAGTCGCTCGCATGCAGCACGTCGGCGGGCTGACCGGCCGCCCGCGCCGCCGTGGCCGAGCCGCGATTGGCGGCGATCGATCCCTGCCAGTCACCCACGCGCGTGAAGGTGTGCGACGGCATGTGCAGCGCATGCGGCGTCGATGGCGCGATCGCGGCGTACCGCGCCGCCGCCTTCGCCGCGCGTCCCGCCAGCGCCGGCTCGTCATAGGCGTGGATGATGTAATGCGCCAACCCCGGATGATCGGGAAACCGCGCGAACAACCCCTCCAGCAACACCCCCGCCCCCAACTGTCGCGAATAGGTCTTGTCGCCGGGGTCGGCAGACGCCGCGAGGGCGAGCGCATAGAAGATCGTCGCCTCGGTGTCGGCCGGGTTAGCCGAAGCCAGCGCGGCCATCGCCGTCTCGTAAGCCTGCATTCGCGCCGGCTGAAGGAGGCGGGGATCTTCGGTATACAGCTGCGCGACAGCGTCGATATATCCCCGTTCACGCGCGGTCTTGCCGCCCACCGCCCGCGCCTGCCGAACCGCCGCAGCCCCTTGCGCCAGCTGCGCGGGCGTCTTGAAGCCGGCGAAGGGGTTGCCCCAGATGCTGATCGCGATGCCCCAATACGCGATCGCGCATCCGGGGTCGTCCTTCAGAATGACATTGAAGCCATCGATCGCGCGCCCGAACTGAAAGGAATGCATCAGCGCGACGGCGGTATCGAACCGACCCGCCACCGCCGGCGAACAGGAAGTCTCGAACGACACCGTGCCGAGCGTCTCGTTGGGTGCATGTTGATGCGCCTGAGCATCGATCGGGGACGTCGCCAGGCAGACGCTCGCGGTCAGGCAAAGTGCGGTCCGCATCAACATAACACCACTCTCATTGCTCGCCGCCGATCGTGCAAGATCTACGTGTCATGATCATCTCTCCGGCAGCATGGTTTCGAGGCGCTAATCGACCGATCGTTACGGCAGGAAGTTGCCGATCACCTTGCCCTTGTCGTTGGCGAGCGATCCGCCGCGGACGCCGGCCGGACAAGCGCCCTCGTGGCTGCCGACGACCGACCCGGTCATGGTCGACCCATCCGAGTTCTTCACGGTCAGATCGACACGCAACCGCTTGCCGAAGTCGCCCGCGATGGTGCCAGTCGATGCCATGGTGGTGTCCATCTCCTTGCAAACGGCGTCGAACGCCCATCCTGTCTTGGTGCGCTTGAATTCCTTCTTGCTGCAATCCTCGAACGGCACCAGCTGATCGTAGATGGAAAGCTTCTCCTCGGAACCCTGCCCGACGCAGACATATTGGGTGCCGGTGGCCACGCCGGCTTGATCGAGCCGGTCGATCTTCCACCAGCCATCGGCGCGGCGAGGATAGCCCTTGCTCGTCGTCGGCACGGTGGTCGGCGTGATCACGCGGGTATCGACGTCCCTTGCCGAACGCTCGCCAGCGCTGCCGTTGCCGGCGTCCGTGCCGCCGCATGCGGCAACACACGCACTGCCCAGCAGGATGGCGATGGCAGGCAAGGCTTTCATCCTGCTCGTCGCGAGCAGGACGCGAATGCCTGCCGCCAGATGCGTTGGCAATGAGGCTCTTGGACAAACGGCAAGACGCACCATGGTTAGCTCCCGACTTGGAGAGAAATGGCGGCGCTCGATCGGCGCTGATGCTCATTTTAGGGTGCGATCCCGATTGGAGATGTACCCGAATAGATGCGCCATGTCAGCCGGAATGAACCCACATGATCATCTTGCGCCATCGATAAAGCGGCGATCACGCGATCGGGTCGGGAGGCACTTGGCATCTTCGCGGAAGTAGCGCGCGATGCTTCTCCAGCGGGTTGCCCTCGTTGAGCAACTTGTGTTCCCAGTTCGTTCCTTCGTCGCTATGCCGCTGGCATGACCCTCGATCTCTTCGCCGCTCCTTTACTGCCGGGGCTCGGCACGCGACCCGACCTGATCGATCGGGCCGAGGAGCGGATGTTGATCGAGCGGATCGACGCCTCCGATCTCGCGCCCTTCCGCTTTCAGGGCTGGACCGGCAAGCGCCTGACCACGTCGTTCGGCTGGAGCTACGACTTCGAGGTGGGCAAGCCCAAGGAAGCGCCGCCCCTCCCCGATTGGCTGCGCCCGTTCCGCGATCGCGCTGCCGCCTTCGCGAGACTGAAGCCCGAGGACCTGATTCAGGCGCTGATGATCCGCTACGATCCGGGCGCAGGCATCGGTTGGCACCGCGACCGGCCGATCTACGGCCACGTCCTCGGCCTATCGCTCGGCGAGCCCGCAACGATGCGGTTTCGTCGGCGCCGACCCGGCGGGTTCGATCGCGCGTCGGTGCCGCTCGAACCACGCGCTGCCTATCACTTGGCCGGGCCTGCTCGTCATGACTGGGAACACAGCATCGTCGAGATGGAACGGCCGCGCTGGTCGATCACCTTCCGCAGCCTCGCAGGCCCGGCGTGACGCAACCCGCGACCGTTCCCGCCACCGCACCCGACTTCGTCGTGGTCGACGTGGAGACCGCCTGCTCGCGCGTCAGCAGCATCTGCCAGATCGGCATCGTCGGCTTCAAGGACGGCGTCGAGGTGTTCGCCTACGAGACGCTGGTAGACCCGCTCGATCATTTCTCGTCGTTCAACACCCGTATTCACGGCATCAGTTGCGACCATGTCGTCGGCGCGCCGACCTTCGGCGACATCCATGCCATCGTCGACGAGCATCTGGCCGGCCGCATCACCGTCGCGCATTCCTTCTTCGACAAGGGTGCGCTGGGCGCGGCGTGTGCGATCCACGAGCGCGCCGGAATCGAAACGACGTGGCTCGACAGCGTCCGGGTGGCGAAACGTGCGTGGCCCGAGCTGCCAAGCCACCGTCTCAACGTACTCACCAAGTTTCTCGGGGTCCGGCACAAGCATCATGATGCGCTGAGCGATGCGCGCGCGGCCGGCATGGTGATCGTCCGCGCGATCGAGCATACCGGCATCGAGCTCGCCGGCTGGCTCTCCCCGAACACCGCGCGGCGGGGACAGGCACCGAAGCCCGCCGCCAGCGGCCCGCTTAAGGGCGACCGCATCGCGATCCTCGGCGCGCCGCGCGATGGCACGCTCGCCCGGTATCTGGCCGCCGCCGGCGCGAGGATCATGTCGTCGGTGGGCACGACCACGACAAAGCTGGTCATCAGCGACGACCAGCCCTTCGGTCGCTTCGTCACCGCGCACGCGGACTGCCGCCAGGCGGAGGCGCTGCGGCTGGGCGGCGCGCCGATCGAGATCGTCGCCGAGCGCGATCTCCGTCGCAGGATGGGGCCGACCGACGGACACGGTTAGGCGGGTATCGCCCGTTAAGTACCCGCCGACGTGAACCAAGGCTGCCAAGCCTTTGCCGCTACCCGATTTCTACTAGATCGCCCGCTCCATCAGCACCACGGTCAACGCCTGTCCGTTCGGCAGCGGCGCTTGTTCCTCCCCGTGCGCGACATAGCCGTGGCGCGCGTAGAAGGGGACGCCCGTGAGCGTCGCGCCCATCGCCATGCGGGAAAAGCCGCGCCCGCGCGCGGCTGCCTCGCACGCGGCGAGGATCGCCGACGCGATGCCCTGGCGGGCATAAGCCGGGTCGACATAATAGGCGCGGATGCGCGCAGGGTCGGTGGCCGGGTCGATCCGCTCGCCGGTGTCGCCATGCGTATGCCCGCCATGGAGGGCGCGGCGATCGGACCAGCCGCCGGCACCGACCAGCTGGCCGGATCGGGTCTCCGCGACGAAATAGCTCCGATCGGCGATGAGCCCGTGGTCGGTCAGGAACACATGGCCGAGTGCCGCGTCCCGCTGGTCCTGCGAATAGTCGGCACGCTGCAGCCCGTGCACGGCCCGGACGATCAGCCCGTCGATTGCAGGCACGTCGTCGACGGTGGCGAGGCGGAGCGTCAGGTCGGGTGCCATGAAGGTAGACTACGACTTCGCATCGGCGATGGTCCAGCGGCATGCGACGATCGCGCGACGTCACGCCGGGCGCCTTCCGATCGCGGAGGCGCCCGGCGCGTGCCTCAGGCCGCAGCACCCCCGTCGATGTTGAGCGTTGTGCCGGTGATGTAGCTTGCATCCGGCCCGGCGAGGAACGCGACCGCGCCGGCGATCTCCTCGACCTTGCCGTAGCGGCCGAGCGGGATGAACCCCTTCATC
The DNA here is from genome assembly GCF_052567495.1 of Sphingomonas sp. Tas61C01. Taxonomy (NCBI): domain Bacteria; kingdom Pseudomonadati; phylum Pseudomonadota; class Alphaproteobacteria; order Sphingomonadales; family Sphingomonadaceae; genus Sphingomonas; species Sphingomonas sp. Tas61C01. The sequence continues at coordinate 3,641,846 of NZ_CP199583.1, read as the reverse complement.
TGCTGCGCGAAGTCGCCGTCGGCCGGGTTCATGTCGGTATCGATCGGGCCCGGCTGTACCGTGTTCACCAGGATGTTGCGCGTGGCGAGGTCCTTGGCCCAACCGCGGGCCAGCGCCGCCACCGCCGCCTTGGTCGCGCTGTAGACTGCGGTTGCGGGGAAGGCGAGTTCGCCCGAGACGCTACCGATCAGGATGATCCGCCCGCCGTCACCGATATGCGGCAGCGCGGCGCGCGTGCCGACATGCAGACCCTTCACATTGACTGCGAACTGGCGATCGAAGATCTCGTCGGTGTCGTCGGCGACGGCGGAGAATTCGGCGACGCCGGCATTGTGGACCAGGATGTCGATCGTGCCGAGCGCTGCCACGGCCTGTTCGACGCCGGCACGCTGCGACGCTGCGTCAGCTGCATCGGCCTGAAACGCGAAGGCCTTCCCGCCCGCGCTCTCGATCGCCGCGACGGTCGCGTCCGCGGCGGCCTTGTTGCCGGCATAGGTGATCGCGACGGAGGCGCCATCGGCGGCCAGCCGCTTCGCAATCGCCGCACCGATGCCGCGCGACCCGCCGGTGATTAGCGCCGTCTTGCCCTGAAGTGACATGGGAATTCTCCGAGATATGGCCCGCGATCACGCCATCGTGCGCTGTCGGCAGGGCAGAAGATGGGTGCTGGGTCAAACAGTTCAATATTCCCGAACTATTAAATTTATTGCGACTGCCTATATCTTGCCCATGCCTCGCTTCACGCATCCCCGGCTCGACGACGTCCCGCTCGATCTGGCGCTGCATGCGCTGGCCGATCCCAATCGGCTGGGCATGGTCGCGCGTCTCGCCGCGACCGAACGGCTGAGCTGCACCGACGCGGCCCCTTGCGACTCGATTCCCAAGAGCACGCTGTCCAACCACCTCAAGCTGCTCCGCGCGGCGGGGTTGATCGAGACGACACAGGCCGGGCGCGAGATGATCAACACGCTGCGACGCACCGATTTCGACGGGCGCTTTCCGGGGCTGCTCGACGCGGTGCTCGCCAATAGCAGGCGCGTCGCGGACAGCTGAGGCCGCAAACGCATCACCTCCGCCAACATGGCTATCCGCCCGCAGAGACGGATAGCCATGCGACGCACGTCAGCGGGTCAGCGGGCGGTTGCCGCCGATCCCCCCGACGCATGTCCGATCACGTTCAAGACGATGGTATCGCGATCTAAGGCAGATCGGACGGTTCGCCCCGCAGCCTCGCGGCGCATCGCGTCGATCTGCGCTTCATAGTCGTCCACCGACGTCGCGAAGACGATGTCGGCCCGGACCCGCTGCCGCTCCGCGACGTCGGTCGGCTTAGGGTAGGTATTCTTCATCCGTGCCACCCCCTGTAGCGCCGCTTTGTTCAGTTCCGCATAGGGGGATGGACGGACGAGTTGGATGACGGTCGGCGATCCGGCGCCATCCGCCACGAACGCGACAGACACGAGGCCCCTGGAGTCATGGCCGAACACCGGATGCGGGTATCTGATCGCCTTGTCGAGATTGCGACCGATTTGCTTGATCCACTGGGAACGAGTGGGCGCGGCGACGACGACGATCGACTTATCCTTCGGCGCTGCCGGGGTAGAGAGCAGCGCGGTGATGACCACGAACACGAACGACATGACTTTGCGCATGACGATCTCCTGATGTGAGGACGATCGGCCATTGTTGACGTGTGCTTACGATCGCGGCCCAGAACACATTCTTGCGTCACTGGTCGAAGGGGGATGGCGTGCGTTCTGCGGACCAAGCGCTGTCCCAAAACGAGAATGCGACTCCCGAACCCCGGTGTCAACCAGCCGACACACCCTCAAATGGGGTGGATCTCGCAACGCGATCGCTTCGCCCGATCCGTAACGATTGCTCAAACCGCTTAAGCTTGCATCAACGGACCGGCATGGGTGGGGAAGCGATTCGCTGCGATTTCTGGCGTTCGCGTTTGCTGTCTTCACGCCCGTGCCGGCTGCCTTCGTACAGATCAACCCGACACTGACCGAAGCGGAACGCGGGATCCGACTAGACGATGCGCCTGCGACCCACCTTAAGATCGACGCACTCGATATCGGCGTTCATCTCGTCGGCCGCATCGCCGACGTAAGGGTCGAGATGCTGATCGGCTCGGATGATGTCCATAGCTACGAGGCGAGCCTCTCTTACATCCTCCCTGCCGATGCGATCGTCACCGGCTACGCGCTGGACGTCGACGGCAAGATGATCCCCGGCCAGTTGATCGAGGCGCCCAAAGCCCGCAACGTTTACGAGGACGAAGTACGCGCCGCATCGATTCCGGGCTGGCAGAGGTGGCCGGCAACCGCTTTACGACCCGCATCTTCCCGATCGTCGCCAGCCATCCCCGCCGCTTCCGCCTGCATTTCGCTGCATCGTTCGATCCCTCGATCGGGCTCGTTCTCCCCATCGCGCGCGAGGCCTCGATGCGCTCCCGCTGCTTCCGGCAAGCCCGACGGTTCAGGCAGGCGTTCCCGTCACCACGTCGCCACCGCCGTTGGTGCGCTTGGGAGTCGCCGGGGGCAACTGGGCAGCTTCTGTTGCAGGCGCGTCGACCGGATTGGCGCTGCCGGCGAGCATGCCGTTGAGCGAGCCGCCCGCCATGCCGAGTTCTGCCATCAGGCCATCGATCAGCGGTCCGCCGACGCGGTAGCGCATCGCCGCGGCGACAGCAGCATCGGCCAAGTTGCCCTGGCTGCCACTGGCCCCGTCCTTGCCGACATCGCCATGCAGCCCACGCGCGTCGAGTATGCTGATCTTGTCGATGTTCTCCATCGGCTTGGCGGCCGCGGCGATGATCGCGGGCAGCGCCTCCAGCATCGCCTTGCGCACCAGCAACGCGGTCTGCGCGTCGCTCAGGATGTTGGTCGCCTCGTTCAGCGACGCCTGGCCCGCAGCATCGACCTTGAACGCCGCCTCGCGTCCCTCGGCGCGCGCCTTCTCGGCATCGGCTTCCGCCGTGGCTTCGGTACGCAGTGCGCTCGCCCGGGCTTCGGCCGCTTCCTTCTCGGCGGTGGCGGCGACGGTGATGCCGACCGCCTCCTCCTGCGCTCGCTGCGTAGCGGCGATCACCGCGACGTTCTTGTTGCGGTTGGCGATCTCGGTCGCTTTCGCGGTCGCGACACTCTCTTCTGCACGCACCGCCAGCGCGCGCGCTTCGTTGGCCGCCGCGGTGGCGGTCGATTCTTCTTCAGACTTCTGCGCGGTCTGCACCGCGGTGGTGATCCGCGCGATCTCGATCGTACGATCGCGCTCGATCGTCGCGGTCTGGATCGCGCCGTCGCGCGCGATCGTCGCGGTCTGGATCACCTTGTCGGCCTCCGTCTGGGCGACGGTCTGCGCCTGGCCGGCGGTGATACGCGCGATCTCGGCGAGGCGGGTCTGCTCTGCCTCGGCGGTGGCGATCGCGGTCGCCTGCTCCGCCCGCCGAGCCGACAGCGTCTGCTCCTGCGTCAGCCTGGCCTGTTCGGCCGCCTGCGCGATCTCGAGCGACTGGTTGTTCGCCTCCAGGTTGCGCTGTTCGATCTCGACCCGGTTGGTCGCGACGATGTCGTTGCGGATCTTCTTGCGCTCTTCGATCGTGCGGGTCAGCACGGTCAGGCCCTCGGCATCGAACGCGTTGTTCTCGTTGAAATGCTCGAACGCGGTCTGATCGAAATGGGTGATGCTGACCGATTCCAGCTGAAACCCGTTCATGTCGAGATCGGTCATCAGCGCTTCTTGCACCTTCTGGATGAAGTCGGCGCGGTTGGCGTGGAGATGCTCCATCGTCATCGTCGCCGCGACCGATCGCAGCGCGGACACGAGCTTGCCATCGAGCAAAGACTTAACCGCATCGGGGCTGTTGACCGAATCGCCGAGCGTCTGCGCCGCGGCGGCGATCGATTCGGCATCCGGCTTCACCTTGATGTGGAACAGGCCGACCACATCGACGCGCAGCTTGTCGAGCGTGATCAGCGCATCCTTGTTGAGGCGCGAAACCTCCAGCTTCACCGTCGTCAGGCGCACCTGCATCAGTTCGTGCAGCACCGGAATGACCATGATGCCGCCGTTGAGCACGACCTTCTCGCCCCCGAAGCCGGTCCGGATCAGCGCAACGTCCTTGGTCGCCCGCCGGTAGAGGCGGGTAAGGATGATGCCGATGACGAGAAGCGAAAACAGGACGATGCCTGCGTAGATAAGCACATTCAGAATCGATGCAGGCACTTAACCCTCCCCGGTCAATTGCCTCGATCTGTATCAGATAGATTGAAGAAGAGTATTGGCTTCTGGAAGCCCGTAGAACAGCGTGCCCTCGCGACGAACCAGCAATGTCGTGCCGCCGGCCGGCAGCGTGTCGGCATCGTCATGTGGTTCGACCATGATGAAATGCGCCTGGCCGTGCCGGTCGACGACCTTCGCGCGGGCCGGCGCTCCCCGGCGCGCCGTGCCCTCGAGGATCGTGCCCCGATACCGGAGCAGATCATCGGTGTGGATGATCGTGGTTTCGAAGCGCGGAAGGATCCGGGCGAGACCGTTCGCCGCGATCGTGTTCAGCAATCCTCCGATGACGAGCGCGATCGAGGATGCCAGCCACCAGGACAATGGCGCCCCGGCGATCGCGGTAGCGGTCTGCTGCGCGGCCAAGCCCGTCAGGGTGAAGCAAGCGAGGAGCGACGTCAGCCAGACGAGGATCGGCAGCTCGTTGCCGAGCCCCAGCCAATCGAGCAACCCGTCATGTGCATCGGCCCCGAGATCGGCATGGACGTCGAGATGCCCCAGCCCTAACCCGATCGCTTCGATCAATCCGATCCCGATCATCACCGTGAACGCGATCGCGAACGGAAGATAAGGCAGCGTCAGGATCTCGGCGATCATCGGACGGACGTAGCACGCGGGCGCGGCATCCGGAACCGGCGGCGACTGTCTGGATAAATGGACGACCGGCACCATACGACAGTAGCGCCGCGCAGCGGATTAGATCTTTTTTGAAAAATAACTCAAGAATATGCATCTTTTCTCCCAGCAGAACGTGACGTTGATCCGCACTAGACTTTCGCTGAACAGACGTATTTGAACTAGTCGATAATAGATTGTACACTTCACACTCTTCTTGTAGCGCTATCGGCGAGAACAAGACGAGCCGACAGGCTCAAGGAGAGAAGCTATGTTATCGATCCGCACGCTTACCCTGGCGGCAAGCTTGATGGCGAGCCCCGTCATGGCCGCCGACGTTGTCACGGTCACCCCCGCGAACCCGCCATCCGGTCAGGCGCAGGGTCCTGCGCCGTTCACCTATCGCGGCACCGCGGGCAGCCGCACGCAGCAGGTCTACGCATCGAGCTTCTTCACCACGGCGCAGAACATCACCAGCCTGGCGTTCCGATCGACGCCGGGTTTCCTCAATGGCGCGAACTACGCCAATGTCGGCATCACGCTATCGACGACGAACTTCGGCGACGAAACCGGAACGCCGCTCAGCTCGGTCTTCGCCGACAACATCGGTGCCGACGCAGTGTCGGTGTACCAGGGCGCGCTTTCGTTCGCCGCACCGGCGACGGGCGGCTTCGACTATGTGGTCAGTTTCATGACCCCGTTCCTTTACGATCCGACGAAGGGCAACCTGCTGCTGGACGTGCTGCTGCCGAACGGCACGGTTGTCGACGGATCGAGTTTCTTCCTCGCCTCCTACGACACCGCGAACGCGTTCGACGATGGCGTCTACAGCGTCAATTCGGTCTTCGATGGCAGCGCGACGAGCGGCTTTGCCAACACCGCAGCGGCGATCACGCAGTTCACCGGCACCAGCGTCGCTGCCGTGCCCGAACCCGCCACCTGGTCGATGATGCTCGTCGGCTTCGGCATGATGGGCGCTGCGGTGCGCTATCGTCGGCGTTCGACCAAGACCGCCTACGCATAACATCCGCCAGTGATATGACGAGGAATCCGCCGGCAAGACGCCGGCGGCTTCTTTGCGTGTGTCGCAATCACGTCGGATCGATTGCACCCTTCATCGCCGCCGCGCGCGTGGAGAGCGGAACCGATGCAGGGAGCAGGGTCAGCACATGCGCGGCGAGCGGCACGGTGCCGAGATTGGCGGCAAAGGTGAGCAACTCGCCCTGGAACGCCACCTCCAGATTGACGGTGCCGGTGGCTATTCGAAGATCGACGCAGGCGATCCGGTCGTACCGATGGAACTGCGTCCGGATGACTCGAACACGTAGCCCGGCCCGCTCGACGACCAGCAGCGGCTTGGCGTTGTTGATCGCGACCGCGTACCACCACGGCAGGCCACGTAGCCCGGCAAAGGTGGCGAGCACAGGGATCGTCGCCGCCCCCGCCGCATCGACCCTGACGTTGCCGATCGTCGCCCGTTCGAGCTTGTGCCGCATCATCCATCGCGAAAGACGGGTCATACCCGCAACCATGCCGTACAGCACCGCGAAGAACGCCGCCCACCGTGCAAGGCCGCTGATGATAGGCCCGAGCGCGATCGCTCAGTCTTCCCTGGCGTCGGATCGGCCATCCTGCCGTTCGAACATCATCCTGTCACCCTCGCGCTCGAACGACGGCGTTCCGGCGGTCACGGTGACACGCGCGTTCCAGAGATCGACGACGCCGATGTCGTCAGGAGTCAGGATGTACCTGACCGCATCCGCGTTGCGGACGTCGACCATGAAGCGGGACGAGGTCAGCTGCCGAAGATGGCGAGCAGCGGCACGAAGCCCAGGATCGCGACCGGGATCGACCAATATTCCATGCGAATCCAGAACAGCTTGTGGAGCCGGTGGAGCACGACCTGCTGGTTGGTCGCCGGATCGACCAGGACGCGCGGCTCCGAGGCGTTCATCCGCTTGCCGATGAACCAGTTCGCCGCGGCCCCCGCGAAGATCCCCGCGCTGATCGCCAGATAGGTCAGATCGGCATGGCCGGCGGCGGCGAGCAGCGCCTGCAGGATGCCCCCGACCACGATCGACGTGCCGATGACGATCGGGATCGTCAGAAAACCCCAGCGCGTCCAGATCAGAAAAATCATGCACTATCCTCTTGTTCGATCTGTGGTCTTCAACTCGGTTCGGTACAGCGCTAGCCACATGTCGCGGTCGCCCCCGCAGCGCTGCTGCCACTCGAATGTGGCGAGCCTAAACGTCGCGCCGTCGAACGCCCATTCGGTACGGCTGCCGCAATCGGCCATGCCGCGGCCCTTGCTGAATTCGGCCAGCGTCGACCGTGCTGGATCGAACACCAGCTCGACATACTCGCCCGCAGTATTCGGCTCGCTCGGCTGATCGATGATGGGTGGCTGCGGTAGCACCAGCAAGCGCGCGCTGCGTGGATTGCCGGGATCACCGACGAAGGCCAGCGAGCTGGTCTGGTACGCGAACCGGCCGCAACCGATCACGACCAGCGCCTTGCCGTTTGGGAGCAGATCGGCGCCGTCGCCGATCCCGGGATCCATGTCGCATTCGTGCGCTTTCAGCAGCGCCGATTGCCCCCGACGCACCGCCGCAGCGAAGACGGCGCCGCCCGGCATCGCCGACGAACGACGCACGGTGATCACGGGGAGCGGCACGACGCGCGGCGTCGCGCCCGACGGCTTGGGACCGACGCGCACGATCGCGCTTCGGTTGCCGAGCCGCCCTTGCACCTCGTCTATCGCCAGCAGCACCGCGGTCAGCCCCTTCAGCGACACCGATTGCCGACGCGTCTTAGCCGGCACCGTCAGTTCATGCGCCGCGGCGATCCCGCGCAGGAACCGCAGCGCCGCATCGTCGACCGCCTTTGCGCCGTCACGATCGGCGCTCCCGACCCACGCCACCCTGGGCGCGGCCCGCCCGTCGACCAGCATCGCGTCGGCCCGCAGCGAGCCGATGCCGCTCAGCCCGATCTGCAGCCCGATCGGCCCCTCTTCGCGAACGATCGTCATGCCGAAGACGTCGCCGTTGTCATCGCCTTGCAGCGCGCCGTCTTCCTCGGGCACATAACGCGCGACGCAGCGACGAGTGTTGTCGCACCCCAACAGCCAGTCGCCGATCTCGCGATAGACCGGTAACACCGCCGTCCCCGCCGGCCAGCCGGCGGCCGCTCGGCCACCAGCATCCCGATCGCACACAGGCACGCCATCGAGCGCCAACCAACCGCCATCGTCATCGCCCTTTCGGTTTCGGGAAGGGCCTGTCGAGTGCCGCCGGGAAGGTCGTAGCATCCTACGTCGCGACGTCACAGTGCTCGCGTAGAGTCGTCCGCTACAAGCGACCCTGCTCGCAAGGTTCGCGGTCGGCTACGAGATCCCCTCGCAGTTACCCGCGAATAGCGCCGCCTGTTCGGCGCTCCGCCACGCCGGGACATCGAACGCCTCCACGCCGCGCCGGTCGCGACGATGGCGCTCTAGAATAGACCTACGCCGTTCGAGAAGCGAACCCGACATCCCGCACCCTCGCCCGAGGGCGACGTAGCGCCCAAGCAACGGCTCCAAGCCCGGCGATCATCATCACCCAGTTACTCGTCTCGGGAACCGCGGAGATGGCGACCCGCAGCGATGTCGGGGCCAAGCCGCCCAATGCGAAACGCCCGTCGCCAAATGCCACGAAGAAACTCGAAGGGTTTGCGGATCGCAGGTCCGCCGCCCGATCGAAGCTACCGCTCCAGGTCCCGGCACTCTCCAGGCCAGCGGGAAATGCGTTGGTGGCGTCGAATAAGTTGGTGGCAGCCGTGAAGATCACACCCGGCCGCGAGAAATCGAACACGTCGAAGGTCCGTTCGCCGGTGCCGGCGCTCACCAGCCCGAGCGAAATGCCCTCGAACGACACGGTCGTGCCGCCGATCGTGAGTGCCGCGCGCCCGAATGCGGCCGAGGGGGCCGGCGACCATGCCCCGCCCAACAGTTGGACCGCCGGCGAGAACGGCCCGGGCACAGACCCCGCGAACGTGGCATCATCGAGGTCGAAGCTATAGGCCACGCTGAACACCTGGCCGCCAAGCAGTTGGAAATCGCTGGAAAAGACGCCGATGTCGAAAGCACTATCGCCATTGGCCTGCGCGATTACAGTACCGCTCACCGTCGCCGTCAAAACGGCCGCTCCGGCCGGCGACGCCAACGCCAACAGGCCCACCGCGCCCGTCATGGCGATCGCAATTCGTGTGTTCATGATGCCCCCCCGGATCCTTCGCGGAAAAGCTAACATTGAAGCTAGCCTATGGTAAGCTGCGCGAACGCTTTATTTGCTGAAGGCGTGGCTTGGCATCATCGCGTCGGACCACGATTGAAGTACATCACGCATTTGTCGCCTTCCAGGCGGCCCGAAAACTCCAGCACGGTCGCGCCTTCCGCCAGCGACAGCAGCGGCGACGAATAGTTAGGGCATGGATGGTCGCGCGCGCCGGGGACGCCGACCGGCGCGGCGATCGTCGTCCATGGTCCGGCCGGGTTTCCGCTGGCGCTCTTGAAGATCGTCGTGCCGTTGCCTGCGGCGACGGTGCCGTCTGCCTTCATCAGCATCTGTCCCACGACGAGGAGCGGGCCGCTGGACAATACGGTGTTGTACGGCGCGTGTACGAAATGACGGCCGTCTGGCAGGCGGATGGCGGTTCCGGCCTGGGTGGCGTTACCCCAGTTCCAGCCATCGTTCGACGTCTTTAAGAAGGTCGCGCAGGCGGCGGGGCCGCACAGCTCGTAGGTCATGAAGCGCGTGCCGCGAGCCAAACGGGACACCACGGCCATGCCGGGGCGATCGGCGCGCACCGTGCTGGCGACGAGGTCCTTGGTGTCCTGCCACCGCGCGCCATCATAGCTGCGCGTCGCGACGAGCTTCTGATCCCAAATCGAGCGGTTGGTTTCGTCGGAATACATCATGACCAGCGCGCCGTCCTCGGCGACGGAGAGTTCGGGTTCCCATAGCCCGCCGGCATTGAGCGAAGCGATCGCGGACAGGAAGCGCCACGTCCGGCCATCGTCGGCACTCATGTAGATCTTGATCGTCATGCGCCGATCGATGCCGCCATCCTGGCCGATCGATCCCGACCACAGCAGCGTGCCGGCGGGCAGCTTGCCGATCGCCCTCGGCAACTGGAAGATCGTGCCGCAGCACAGCCCCGTCCCGAAATCGGGGTCGGTGATCCGCGACAGAGGGCGGAAGGTCACGCCAGCGTCGGCGCTGACATACACATCGATGTGCTTGCCCCCGGCAAAGCCGGTCATCGCCGCCAGGATCTCACCATTGGCGAGTTGCCGGGCGCGCGCATACATTGACGGATCGGTGGTCAAGCGCGTCTGAGTCTGCGTCGTGCCGATCGACCCCGACAGCGCAACCAGGGCCGCCACTACCATGCCGACGTACTTCGCAAGGATCATGCGGCTTTCTCCGTATCGATCGCTCGGAGCGGCCGCCCTACGACGTCGGAGCTGACGCATGGGGGTGACCAGCCGCCCGCCGGGACGAGCGGACCGTGGCGGCTGATCATGCCTAAGACGGAGCGGATCCACCCCAACCTTGGCATAAGGCGAGCGCCACTCCTCACTCGGTCTCGCGCACCCAGATCGACCGGAAGCTGATCGGCGTGCTGGGATCGCCATGATCCTGCAGCTTGATCGGCGATGCGCCGTGCGTGGTGTAGCGCGGCTGCCCGACGTAAACGGTCTCTCCCTTCAGCGCGACATGGTCCTGCACCAGCACGCCGTTCCACAACACGGTGACGTACGCCGGCGCTTTCAGCGCGCCGTCCACCGCAAATACGGGGGCCGTCCACACGACGTCGTAGGTCTGCCACATACCCGGCTTGCGCGCTGCGTTCACCAGCGGCGCATGCTGCTTGTAGATGCTGCCCGCCTGGCCGTTGACATAGGTCTTGTTGCCGAAGCTATCGAGGATCTGGAGCTCGTACCCGGCATCGCCGTTGCCGGTCGAGGCGAGGAACAACCCGCTATTGCCGCGCGCCTGCCCCTCGCCGGCGATCCCCGGCGGGATGCGCCATTCCAAATGCAGCTGATAGTTGCGGAAACGGCGTTTGGTCTCGATGTTGCCGGTGCCCTTGCGCACCGTCACGGCGCCCTCCCCCACGGTCCAGCGCGCAGGCGACTTGTCGTTGGTCGCGACCCATTCGTCGAGGGTGCGGCCGTCGAACAGGACGACGGCATCGGTGGGCGCCGCAGCGGGCGTCGCCGCAGCCGGCGCAGGCGTCACGACGCGCGGCTCAGGGCTCCATACCTCGGTATCCTCGGGCTTGGCCGCGGGTGCTGCTTGCACGAGCAGCGCTGTGACGACCGCGGCGATCACAGCGTCCACCCCGCACGGTATTCGCGATCGAGAAATCGGTTCGCGTCCGCCACGTTGGTGACCCGCCCGGTGGCGCCGTCATACTCGATCGGCTGGTCCGCCCGCAGCGCGACCATCCCCAGGATCATCGTCTCGTTGAGCGGCACGGCGACCGAGAAGGGCGAGGAGATCGCCTCCTCCCCACGAATGGCACGAATCCAGTTCATCTCGTGCGCATCGCGGCCGCCGGCGATGCGCGGCAGGGACACGGGCACCGCCGCGGCCCGCGCGTCGACGCCGTCGCCGATCAGTACCGGCTTCTCGCCATAGGTGTCGTGCATCATCATGCCGCGATCGCCGACATAGAGCACGCCCCCGTCCGGGTTCATCCGCGCACTCGCCGGCATCGCGGCGGGCGTCGGCGGCATCAGCCCGCCGTCGTACCAGGTCAGCGTCAACGGGCCACCGGGCGCGTTGCCGAACCGATAGGTGGTGATCGTCGCGAGCGGGTAGCTACCGAGGTCGACGGGCGGCCTTCCGTCCCACACATCGGTGTCGCCGCCCCAGCGACTGTGCCGCGTCTCGATCCGGGTCGGGAGCCCGGGCTGCAACGCCCAGACCGGAAAGTCGATCAGGTGCGCGCCCATGTCGCCGAGCGAGCCGATCCCGAACGGCACCCACCCCCTCCAGTTGAAGTGCGCATAATCGGGGTTGTAGCCCCAGTCGACGGCTGCGGGCCCGCGCCACAGATCCCAGTCGAGCGTCGCGGGCTTCGCCACCGGGCCAGGACGCGCTTCGCCCTGCGGCCAGATCGGACGATTGGTCCAGGCATGCACCTCGCGCACCCGGCCGATCACGCCGCCGCGGATCAGTTCCACCGCGCGGCGGCCGTCGTCGCCCGAATGGCCCTGGTTGCCCATCTGGGTGACCAGCTTCGGGTTGCGGTTGGCGAGATCGAGCAGCACCCTGCCTTCGCGTACCGTGTAGGTCAGCGGCTTCTGCACATAGACGTGCAGGCCGCGCTCCATCGCGTTCTTCGCGGCGATCGCGTGGTGATGATCGGGGGTCGCGATCACGACCGCATCGATGTCCTTGCGGCTGTCGAACATCCGCCGGTAATCGGCGTGCTTCGCGGCGCGATCGTACGACGCCTTCAGCGCGGCACGATCGGCGCGGGCCTGGCCCTTGTCGTCGGTGAACGACTTGGCGACGTGCGCGAAGTCGACATCGGCGAGCGCGACGATGTTCTGGCTGGTCAGCTTGGCCATGTTCTGCGCGCCCATGCCGCCCGCGCCGATCACGGCGACGTTGACCCGATCGCTCGGCGCGATGCTGCGTGCAGCGGCTGCAACTCTCGGCAGCGCGAGCAGCCCGGCGCCAGCAGCGGTGCCGCCGAGCCAGTCGCGGCGGGTCATGCCCCCGCTCACGCGGGCATACCGGGTTCGGTGCGGGCCACGCGATGGCCGTCATCGGAACGTGCCGGCTTGGACATCGGAATACTCTCCTCTTTGGTTGCCGAAGCTGACAGCGCCGCCTGCGTTCGACAAGCGTCATCTCTTGTCACGATCGATGCTCGACGCCGTCCCCCGGCCGACCGGTTGCGTTTAGCGAATGACGCTGCTCTATTCCGGCAACTCACCGGCGACGGTGCTGTGACTGACGGGGAAGAGACAGCGCGCATGCTCGAAATCGCGGACCTCACGCACATCTACGCCAACGGGACGCGCGCGCTGGACGGCGTGAGCCTGTCGATCCCGACCGGCATGTTCGGGCTGCTCGGGCCCAACGGCGCCGGCAAATCGACCCTGATGCGCACCATCGCGACCCTGCAGAGCCCGACCAGCGGCCGGATCGTCTTCGGCGACCTCGACGTGATCGCCGAGCCCGAGCAATTGCGCCGCACGCTCGGCTATCTGCCGCAGGATTTCGGCGTGTACCCGCGGGTGTCGGCCTACGACATGCTCGATCACATGGCGGTGCTGAAGGGCGTGAGCGGCCGCGGCGATCGCAAGGACACCGTCGAGCGCCTGCTGCAACAGGTCAATCTGTGGCCGGTGCGCAAGAAAGCGCTCGCGGGCTTCTCCGGCGGCATGCGCCAGCGCTTCGGGATCGCGCAGGCGCTGATCGGCAATCCGCGGCTGATCATCGTCGACGAACCAACCGCCGGCCTCGATCCCGAGGAACGCAACCGCTTCCTCAATCTGCTGGGCGAAATCGGCGACAACGTCGTCGTCATCCTGTCCACCCACATTGTCGAGGATGTGGCGGACCTGTGCCCGCGCATGGCGGTGCTGGCCGGCGGCCGCATCCTGCTTGAAGGCGCGCCGCTCGCGCTGATCGACGAAACCCGCGGGCGCGTGTGGCAGAAGACGATCGAGCGCGACGAGTTGGAGCGATACCGCGCCGACCACCGCGTGATCTCGACCCGGCTGTTCGCGGGCAAGACCGTCATCCACGTCGCCGCGGATCACAGCCCCGGCGACGGCTTCACGCCGGTCGCGGGCGGGCTCGAGGACGTCTATTTCTCGACGCTCGATGCGTCGCGTCGCGCAGCCTGAGCGGGATGCGCTGACAATGTTCGCCGGCATCCTCGGCTTCGAGCTTCGCTACCAGCTCAAGAACCCGGTCTTCTGGGTCGCGGTGGTGATCTTCTTCCTGCTCGCGTTCGGCGCGACGACGGTGGACCAGATCTCGATCGGGTCCGGCGGCAACGTCCACAAGAACGCGCCGTTCGCGATCGCGCAGATGATGCTGATCCTCAGCCTCTTCTACATGTTCGTATCGACTGCGTTCGTCGCCAACGTGATCGTGCGCGACGATGATTCGGGCTTCGGCTCGATCATCCGGGCGACCCGGATCACCCGCTCGAGCTATCTGTTCGGTCGGTACTGGGGTGCGTTCCTGGCTGCAGCGATCGGCTTCCTCGCGATCCCGCTGGCGGTGTGGATCGGCAGCATGATGCCGTGGCTCGATCCCGATCAGGTCGGCGCGAACGGCCTGGGCTTCTATCTCCAACCCTATCTTTGGCTGGCGCTGCCCGACCTGTTCATGACGTCGGCGATCTTCTTCGCGCTCGCTACGTCGACGCGATCGATGATGGCCAGCTATATCGGCGCCGTCGTCTTCCTGATCCTGTGGACGCTCGCCACCGTCGTGCTCGACAAGAACCCCGCCTATGAAGTCGCGGGTGCTTATGGCGAGCCGCTGGGCTTCGGCGCGGTGAGCTACATGACCAAATACTGGACTGCTGCCGAGCGCAACACGCTGCTGCTGCCGCTCGATGGCATGCTGCTGTGGAACCGGTTGCTCGCGATCGCGATCGGCGCGGTCGGCCTCGTCGCCGCGTTCGCCACGTTCCGCTTCGCCGAGAAACCGTCGCGCAAGCAGCGCAAGGCCGCAAAACTCGCGGAGGCCGCGGAAGCCTCCGCTGCGCCCGCGCCGATCGCGATCCTGCCGTCGCCGCGCTTCGATCGCTCGACGTCGCTGGCCCAGCTCGGCCTGCGTACCCGGTTCGAGATGGGGCAGGTGTTCAAGAGTCCCGCCTTCTTCGTGCTGATGGCGCTCGGCCTGTTCAACGCGATGGGTTCGCTCGTCGATCTCAGCGAAGCGTTCGGCACGCCGGTCTACCCGGTGACGCGGGTCGTCATCTCGCTGATGGTCGGAACCTTCGGGTTCATCCCGGTCATCGTCGCGATCTATTATGCCGGCGAGATCGTCTGGCGCGAACGCGATCGCAAGACCCACGAGATCATCGACGCCAGCGCGATCCCCGACTGGGCCTATGTGCTGCCGAAGGCGCTGGCGGTCACGCTCGTGCTGTTCTGCACCCTGGCGATCAGCGTCGTCGGCGGCATGCTGATGCAGCTGTTCCACGGCTACGACCAATTCGAACTCGGCAAGTATCTGGTCTGGTACGTGCTGCCGCTGACCGTCAATTTCACGCTGATGGCGGTGCTGGCGGTGTTCCTGCAGGCGCTCAGCCCGCACAAGTTCGTCGGCTGGGGCCTGATGGTGATCTACCTGATCACCACGGTGACCTTCCGCAATCTCGGCTTCGGCGACGTTCTCTACAATTACTCGCAGGCGCCCGAGCTGCGGACCAGCGACATGAATGGCCTCGGCAAGTTCTGGATCGGCTCCTGGACCGTGAAGGCCTATTGGACCGCCTTCGCGGTGCTGCTGCTAGTCCTCGCCCACGCGCTATGGCGACGCGGGACGGAGACGCGGCTGATGCCGCGCCTGCGCCGGCTGCCAAGGCGGCTCGCGGGCGGCGCGGGGGTGATCGCGGGCATGGCCGCCCTTGCCTTTGTCGGGCTCGGCGCCTGGATCTACACCAACACCCATGTGTGGAATGAATACCGCACCACGGTCGGCGACGACGACTTCCTCGCCGACTACGAAAAGGCGCTGCTGCCTTATGCCACCCTGCCGCAGCCGTCGGTACGGG
Source organism: Sphingomonas sp. Tas61C01 (assembly GCF_052567495.1). Classification (NCBI taxonomy): domain Bacteria; kingdom Pseudomonadati; phylum Pseudomonadota; class Alphaproteobacteria; order Sphingomonadales; family Sphingomonadaceae; genus Sphingomonas; species Sphingomonas sp. Tas61C01. Next base: position 3,626,144 of record NZ_CP199583.1, on the reverse strand, counting down.
CGGTGAGGATCGCGCTCGATATCCACCCCCATCAGCCGAAGATGGTGGCGACCGGTGTCATGCAGCTCGTCAACCTTACCGACGCGCCGATCCGCGACCTCCACATCCGCCTGCCCGATCGGAGCACCCGGCTCGCCGCGCTCGGGGTGCCGGGGGCGCGGCTGGTGCGAGATTACCCGCGCTACCAATACCGCATCTACCGGCTCGCCCGGCCGCTCGCCCCCGGCGGCGCCACCAGCATCTCGTTCCGCACCGAACGCGGGCAGCGTGGCTTCCGCAATTCCAGCAACGACACCCGGCTGGTCGACAACGGGACGTTCCTCGACAACACTGAATTCTCGCCGCAGATCGGCATGAACCGCAACGGCATGCTGCAGGATCGCGTCAAGCGGCGCAAACATGGCCTGCCGTCCGAACTGCGCCCGCCCAAGCTGGAGGACGTCGCCGCGACGCGCCACAACGGCTACGCCTTCGACTGGATCCGCACCGACATCACCGTCACCACTGACGCCGATCAGACGCCGATCGCCCCCGGCTACAAGGTGTCCGACACCAGCGCCGCTGGTCGCCGAACCGCGCGCTTCGTGGTCGGTGCACCGATCCTCAACTTCTATTCCGTCCAGTCCGCGCGCTACCGGGAGGCGCACCGGCGTCATGACGGGATCGATCTGGCGGTCTATTACGACCCGATCCATTCGACCAACGTGAACCGCATGCTCGCCGCGTTCGGCCATGCCCTGGACTATTATCAGCCCGCGTTCGGTCCATACCAGTTCCGACAGGCTCGGATCATCGAATTCCCCGATTATGCCAGGTTCGCACAGGCCTTTGCCGGCACGATGCCCTATTCGGAAGGGATCGGCTTCATCGCCGACCTCTCCGATCCCGACAAGATCGACTATGTGACCTATGTCGCCGCGCACGAAATGGGGCATCAATGGTGGGCACATCAGGCGGTCGGCGCCGATGTCCAGGGCTCGACCATGTTGACCGAGACGCTGGCGCAATATTCCGCGCTGATGGTGATGGAGAAGCTGTACGGCCGCGACCAGATCCGCCGCTTCCTGAAGTTCGAGCTCGACAATTACCTGAAGGCGCGGGGCGGCGAGGCGATCGAGGAACTGCCGCTCGACCGGGTCGAGGACCAGCCCTACATCCATTACCGCAAGGGCTCGCTGGTGATGTACCGGCTGAAGGACCAACTCGGCGAAGCGCGCGTCAACGCCGCGCTGAAACGCTACGTCACCCGCTACAGGTTCAAAGGTGCGCCCTATCCTCGCAGCCTGGACCTCATCGCGGAGTTCAGGAAAGGCGCGACCGCGTCCGAAAATGCGCTGATCACCGATCTGTTCGACCGTATTACCCTCTACGACATCAAGACCAAGTCAGCCGCATCGGCCAAACGCCCGGACGGCCGCTGGCAGACGGTGCTGACGGTCGAGGCGCACAAGCTCTACGCCGACGGTCGCGGCAAGGAGCATGAGGCGCCGCTGAACGAGACGACCGAGATCGGGCTGTTCACCGCGATGCCGGGTCGCGGCAAGTTCGCGGCGAGCGATGTGCTGCTGCTCGACCGGGTTCCGATCCGGTCCGGGGTCCAGACGGTGACGTTGGTCAGCAAGGCCAAACCCGCCTTCGCCGGCGCGGACCCGTACAACACGCGGATCGACCGCAACTCGGACGACAATGTGATCGCCACGAACTGATCGGTTCGTAGGGCCGTCGGCGCAGACCTGCCTGTTGTTGTCGCGAGGAGCGTGACGGCAGCCGAGCACCGATGCCCTCAGGCTGCGTCTCTTCGGACTATTGATAGATCTACCTACTCACCCCTCCTTCAGGAGAGACGTTTCATGAATTCGTAGGCTCATTACCGCTTTCGTCCCGTGATGACACAAGTTGTACCGATACTAGACAGGATGCATACGATCACCGTCGGAATCTACGTAGCCACTGTTTAGAAATTGTTCATCTTGCATTCAGCACCGAATCACGGCGCAGCCATCAATAGGGGGCAGGATAAATGAACGTCAAAAAGCTTGTTGCGACCACCGCGCTGATCACTTCTGCCTTCGTGGCAGTTCCAGCTTCGGCTGCAACGTATCTCGTGACCGTCCTCGAAGCCTCGATCGGCAAACAATTCGACGCCACTCTCGCCAGCTCGTTTAATTTCCTGACCAAGCCGGATCTGTCGACGGCGGTTTTCACCTATACTGGCCCGCTGTCCTTCAGCAACACCAACCCGCAGTCTAGCAGCAATACCGGCGACATTACTTCGACGTTCTTCGGCGCGAATGCCGCGGGCATCAGCAACTATGTCGGTGTCGGGCCTGCCTCGGTGGCCTATGGCGCCAACGGCGCGAACTTCAGAACGCTGGCCGGTTTCCTGGCGACCAGCGGCAGCGCCGCGAACTTCGCGTACGGCTCGCTCTATACCTTCACGACGATCGGCAACTTCAACGATCTCGAACTCTCGATCACGCATGACGACGGCGTCAGCCTCTATGCGGACGGCATTCGCCTTTCCGGGCTGACCGCGGGTCCGACCTCGGCAATCACCGAGAAGGTCCGCCTGCCGAACGGCACCAAGGCCTACACGCTGGTCTATGGCCGCGCGAACGGCTCGCCGTCGATCCTGAACGTCGCTGCGGTGCCGGAGCCCGCCACCTGGGCGATGATGCTGGTCGGCTTCGGCATGATGGGCGCGGCGATCCGCTACCGCCGGCGCAACGCCACGGTCGTCTACGCCTGATCTTTCGCGTCACTGTCGATGGGGGAAGCCGCAGCTCGCAAGGGCCGCGGCTTTTGCCGTTCCCGGCGAAATCGTGGCTTCTGTTCCGCCTACCCAGCGCCTGAAGCATCGCGGATGCTCGTCGCGACAGTCTCTATCCTCGGGCACGCTCGGGCGCGGCCCCAGTCGATCCAGGGCATCCGGACTGTCGCGGCCCCAACCGGACAGCAACTCTACCGGCTCGACGAAGCTCCCTCCCCCAATCCGTCAGGCGGTACTCGACCATTCGCGGCATCGAACTCTGGACGGTTGGGGTCAGCAGCCCTGTCGAGGGCGGCGATGGATGGTGCCGGCTAGAATCGTCGCGCCGGCGTGCCTAGATTCCAGACCAACGAGGAGACGAAAATGGCGAAGACGGCATTGGTGGTCGGCGCGAGCGGCATTGTCGGCGGCGCGACCGCAGACCTTCTGGCAGCCAACGGCTGGACGGTGCATGGCCTCGCCCGGCGGCCAACCGACCGGCCTGGCGTGGAGCCGGTCGCAGCGGACCTACAGGACGCGAGCGCGACCGAGGCGGCGTTGCGTGGCATCGACCCCGACGCGGTCTTCATCACGACGTGGCTGCGACAGGACAGCGAGGCCGAGAACATCCGTGTCAACGCGGCGATGGTACGCAACCTGCTCGACGGCCTGGCGAAGCCAACCGAGCCGCGTCATGTCGCGCTCGTCACCGGCCTCAAACACTATCTCGGGCCGTTCGAGGCTTACGGCAAAGGCACGTTGCCGCAGACGCCGTTCCGCGAGGAGCAGGGCAGGCTCGACGTTGAGAACTTCTACTACGCGCAAGAGGACGAGCTGTTCGCCGCCGCGGCGCGCGACGGCTTCACCTGGAGCGTCCATCGCCCCCACACCGTGATCGGGCTGGCGGTCGGCAACGCCATGAACATGGGCACGACGCTGGCCGTCTATGCGACGCTCTGCCGCGAGACAGGCAGACCCTTCACCTTCCCCGGCTCTGCGGCGCAGTGGTCCGGGCTGACCGACATGACCGATGCCGGTCAGCTGGCCCACCACATGATGTGGGCCGCAGAAACCGAGGCGGCGCACGACGCGGCGTTCAACGTCGTCAATGGCGACGTCTTCCGCTGGCAATGGATGTGGAGCCGCATCGCCGCCTGGTTCGGTCTCGACGCGGCGGCGTTCGACGGCACCGTCCGGCCGTTGGAACAGCAGATGAAGGACGATGCGCGGCTCTGGCACGAGATCGCGACGCGGGAGGGGCTGGCGGAAGCTGACCTCGGTCGGCTGGCATCGCCGTGGCACACCGATGCCGATCTCGGCCGTCCCATCGAAGTCGTCACGGACATGAGCAAGAGTCGGCGACTCGGCTTCACCGGATACCAGCCGACCGACGACGCGTTCTTCGCGCTCTTCGAACGGCTGCGTGCCGGCCGTTTCATTCCCTAGGGCGTACCGGCGCTGACCGACGTCAGCTATGCAGTTGGAGGAGTTGCTCCTTCAGCGCGACGCTGGTGTCGCCGAGCGCCTCCGGCACGAACGACGCGCGTGCCTCGACCAGCTTGCGGCCCTGAACGTAATCCTTGACGGCGTTGACGCAGTCGAGCGCGATGACGACGCCGTCGCGGCCATAGACCACCGAGAAGGCGCGATCGGCCGGGTCGCCGCGGATCACGCAGGCGTCGAAGCCGATCGACAGCCCGACGGTCTGGAGCTTCAGGTCGTACTGGTTCGACCAGAACCACGGCGTCGTCGCATAGGGCGCCGGATCTCGCCCGGCGATGACGCCGGCGACGAGCGCAGCTTGATCGTTGGCATTCTGCACCGATTCCAGCCGCAGCGCAGCGCCGGCGCCGTAGCGATTGTGATGTGACGCGCAGTCGCCGATCGCGTAGACGCCGGCCAGGCTGGTGCGGCAATGGCCGTCGACGTCGATACCGTTGGTGCCGGCAGCACCTGCCTCGCGGAGCGGCTCGACCTCGGGGAGGATACCGATGCCGACGATCACCGCGTCCGCCGCGATACGCTCGCCGGTCGCGAGCAGCACCGAGGTCACCTGCCCGTCGTCGCCGAGGATGCAGTCGACCGTCGTCTCGAGACGGACCTCGACGCCGTGTGCACGGTGCTCCGCCTCGAAGAAGCGTGACAACGGCTCGCCGGCGACGCGCGCGAGGACCCTGTCGAGCGCCTCCAGCACGATCACGCGCTTGCCGAGCTTCGACAGCACCGCCGCCGCCTCCAGCCCGATATAGCCGCCGCCGATCACGACGACGGTGCGGATCGCGGCCAGCTCGCCCTCCAGCCGATCGACGTCCGCGCGGGTGCGGACGGTATGCACGCCGCGCAGGTCGGCGCCGCCACAGCTCAGCCGCCGCGCCCGCCCGCCCGCCGCCCAGACCAAATCGTCATAGTCGAAGGTCTCACCCGCCGTCGTGGTGAGCACGCGAGCCTCGGCATCGACCGCACCCACGCGGGTGCCGAGATGGAGATCGATCGCGCGCTCCCCCCAGAAGCCGGACGGGCGGATCAGCAGCCGATCGAACGTCTTGCCGCCCGACAAATAATCCTTCGACAGCGGCGGACGCTCATAGGGTGGATCGGGCTCGTCGCCGATCAACGCGATCGACCCGGCGAAACCCTGCTGGCGCAGCGCGATCGCGCACGCCGCACCGGCATGCCCCGCCCCCACGATCACGACGTCATAATGGCGCATCAATCCTCCGGTGCGATCGTCTTGTGTACGGCGCCGAACGCGGGCGTGAACGCGAGCCGGCACGATAGCGGAGATCCGGCTTCATGCCAGGTGGCGCTATCGTTGATAAGCCGCACTGGTGTCGATGAGCCAAGCTCATTGACCGAACCTCCACCCGATGCGTTGTCGATGTAGAAGGAGAAGCAGCCGTGAAGATCACCCGCAACGCGTCGACCGCCTCCATGACTGGCCGAACGCCCGACAACTTCAGCGGCGCGGTCCGCGTAGACAATCTCAGCAACGGCGCTCCGCCCAGCCGCGTCGGCACCGGAGTCGTCACCTTCTCGCCTGGCGCCCGGACCGTCTGGCATACCCATCCTGCGGGCCAGACGATCATCATCACAGCCGGCAAGGGTTGGGTGCAGCGCGAAGGCGGTCCGCGCGACGAGGTCGGCCCCGGCGATACCGTCTTCTTCGACGCCGACGAACGGCATTGGCACGGCGCCACGGCGGACACCGGCATGACGCACATCGCGATAACCGAGATGGTGGACGGCAAGAACGTCGACTGGCTCGATCCGGTCACCGACGATCAATATGCCGGGTGAGGCGGAGCGATGAGTGGATGCGCCGGTGTCTTCGCGCCTGGCTGACGAGGGGATTGAGATGCCTGCAAGCCGGTCGGATGTCGCCGACTTCACCTATTTCCTCGCGATCGCCCGGCATCGCAGCTTTCGTCGCGCTGGGCTGGAGGTCGGTGTCAGTGCCTCAGGATTGAGCCATGCGCTGAAGGGCCTGGAGACCCGCCTCGGCGTTCGGCTGTTCAACCGCACCAACCGATCCGTCACGCTGACGGCGGCAGGCGAACAACTTCATACGGCCATCAGGCAGCCGTTCGAGGCGATCGGCGATGCCGTGGAATCCCTCAACCTCTACCGCGACACGCCGGCCGGCCGCATCAGGATCAACGTCGTCTCCGATGCCGCTACGTTGCTCCTCGGCCCGATCCTGCCGGAATTCGCCGAACGCTATCCCGATGTCGAGCTCGACATCGTCGCGACCAACCGCATGGTCGATATCGTCGGCGAGGGGTTCGATGCCGGCATCCGCTATGGCGGCACCGTTCCGGAGGACATGATCGCGCTACGGCTTTCCGCCGACGTCCGCTGGGTCGTGGCCGGTTCGCCGGCGTATCTCGAACGTCACGGCGTGCCGGCGACACCGATGGATCTGCAGCATCATCGGTGCCTGGGCGTACGCCTCGGCAACGACAGCATCTATCGTTGGGAGTTTGACGGCGAAGGCGGCGAGTTCTCGATCGCGGTGCCTAGCCGGATCACCGTCAACGACGCCGCAGCGATGGTGATCATGGCAGTCGGCGGAACGGCGCTGATGTACGGCATCGAACCCTTGATCGCGCCGTACGTCGCAGCCGGAACGCTTGATTTCGTGCTGAAGGATTTCGCCACCTCGGGGCCTGGCTTCCATCTCTATTATTCCAGCCGTCGCCAGGTTCCGACTGCGTTGCGGCTGCTGTCCGATCTCATTCGCGAGAGGCGTCCGCTGGGCCTGCAGTGATCGTGGCTCACTGCTGCATGGACTTGCAAGCGCCTAATCGATGCCGACCCGACAACCTATGTCTGCCCGACCGGAAGCGTTCTGGCGCCTTCTGATCGGCCGAAGGATAATGGATGACGACTGCCGCACTGACGCAAGTCGACGACGGGATCGACAGGGCCGATGCTCCGGCGTGGAGCGCGGTCTATGCGATGACGCTCTGCACCTTCGTGCTGGTGGCGTCGGAATTCATGCCGGTCAGCCTGCTCAGCCCGATCGCGACCGATCTCGACCTGACCGACGGTCAGGCGGGGCGCGCCATCGCGATCTCCGGCTTGTCCGCGATGATCGCCAGCCTTTCGATCGGCAGGCTCATCGCGCGCACGGATCGGCGTTTGGTGCTCCTCGGCCTGACCGCGCTGCTGATCGTCTCGGGAGCATTGGTGTCGTCCGCGCCCGGTTACGCCATGCTCATGGTCGGCCGGGCCGTCCTCGGTGTCGCGATCGGCGGGTTCTGGTCGATGTCCGCGGCGATCGTCACGCGCCTCGTGCCCGCCCGGTCGGTGCCGAAGGCGCTCGCCATCCTGAACGGCGGCAACGCGGTCGCTACCGTCGTCGGCGCGCCGCTGGGCAGCTTCCTCGGAGGCATCATCGGTTGGCGCGGTGCGTTCTTCTGCGTGGTGCCGATCGCGATCGCGGCGACGATATGGCAGGCCTTTGCGCTGCCCGCGCTTCCGGCACGGCGCCGCGAGGGTGGAAGCGGAATGCGATCGTTGCTGCAGCGAAAGGCCGTGCTGGTCGGCTTGGCCGGCGTCGGCCTGCTCTTCTTGGGCCAGTTCGCGCTCTACACGTATCTGCGCCCGTTCCTCGAACAGGTTACCCATGTCGGCCTGGGGATGCTGTCGGGCTTGCTGCTCGTCATCGGAGTGTCCGGCTTCATCGGCACGACGTTGATCGGCAACCTAATCGGCCGGAGTCTCCACATCCTGCTGGCGATGATTGCTGCAGCGATGGCGGGCGTGGCCGTCGGGCTGGCGGTGTTCGGCGGCTCGTTGGCCGTTGTCGCTATACTGCTCGCACTCTGGGGGCTTCTGGGCACCGCGGCGCCGGTCGGCTGGTGGACATGGGTCACGCGCGCCGCGCCGGATCATGCGGAGGCGGGTGGCGGGCTGATGGTCGCCGTCGTTCAGTTCGCGATCATGGCCGGGGCAACCATCGGTGGGGTTGCCTATGACCTGGCCGGGCCACGTACCGAATTCCTCGGAAGCGCCGCAATCTTGGCCTTTGCAGCATTCGCCGCGTTGGGTTGCAGCACCGACCGAGCGCCCTTCGCCCGTTCACAAGGAGAAACCTGATGACCGACGAACCGACCAATGCTCGCAAGTCCTTTGGTGACATCGCGCCGAAGCTGGCCGAACTTACCGACAAGGTGCAGTTCGGCGACGTCTGGGTCGATGACACGCTGTCGCCACGCGACCGCAGCCTCGTCACGATCGTGAACCTCGCTGCACTCTATCGGCACAACGAGATCGGCTTCCACCTCAAGAAGGGACTGGAGAACGGCCTGACTAAGGACGAGATCGTCGCCGCGATCACGCACACCGCCTTCTACGCGGGCTGGCCCACCGCCATGACGGCAATCAACGCCGCGCGTGAAGCGTTCAAGGACGCGTGATGCCGCACGTGATCGTCAAGATGTACGCTGGTCGCAGCGATGCCGACAAGCAGCGGCTCGCGGACCGGCTGACGACGGCGGTGGCGGATACGCTGAACTATGGCGACAATGCCGTCTCGGTCGCGATCGAGGATGTCGCACCGGCCGACTGGATGAACGAGGTTTACGGGCCTGATATCCAGTCGAGTGCGGGCACTTTGTTCAAACGGCCGGGTTACGGACCGCTTCGACGGATCTCATGACGGTGAGGTCGGTGTAACCCGCCTCACCGTCGCGGTGCCCAGCCGCTTCAGGCCACCTCGGGCAAGTGATCGAGATGCTTGTCGAGCGTGATCGGATATTCGCGAACCCTCACGCCGGTCGCGTTGTAGATCGCGTTGGCGATGGCGGGAGCGACGCCGGTCAGCCCCAGCTCGCCCACCCCCTTTGCCTTCACGGGCGAGATCGTCGGATCGACCTCGTCGATGAAATAGGCGTCGAGATGCGGGATATCGGCATGGACCGGGACTTCGTACCCCGCGAGGTCGTGATTGACGAAGAAGCCGAACCGCTGGTCGATCGCCATCTCCTCCATCAACGCCGCACCGACGCCCATCACCATCCCGCCGATGACTTGGCTGCGCGCCGTCTTGGCGTTGAGGATGCGACCAGCCGCACAGACCGCGAGCATGCGCCGCACACGGACCTCACCCGTATAGGCGTCGACCGCGACTTCGGCGAAATGCGCGCCGAACGTCTGCTGCTGGAATTGATCGGCCATCTTGGCGAACTCCATCACGTCCTCGACCACCAGCTCGCCGTCCTTTGCAGCATCGGCCAGCGGGACGGTCCGGTTGCCGCTTCGGACCTGGCCGGCGACGAAATCGACGGCGGCCGTATTGAAGCCGAGCCGCTGCGCCACCGTTTCTCGCAGCTTCATGCACGCGGCGTACACCCCCGCTGTCACTGAGGGCGCGCCCTGCTGACCACCTGAGCCAGGGGTTTCGGGAAAGGTGGAATCGCCGAGCTTGACGACGATCCGGTCCGGCGCGACCCCCATCATCTCGGCCGCGGTCTGCTGGACGATGGTATAGCTGCCGGTGCCGATATCGGTCATGTCGGTCTCGATCGTGACCACGCCGTTCTTGCCCAGTCGAGCGCGTGCCCCGGCCTTGGCGATCTTACCGCCGCGGATGGCGCCGGCCATCCCGGTGCCGATCAGCCATCGGCCTTCGCGAACCTGGCCCGCTTTCGGGTTGCGCTTGGCCCAGCCGAAGCGCTCGGCGCCTTCCTGAAGGCACTGGACGAATGCCCGGGTCGAGAACGGTTTCGACGCGTTTTCCGGATCGACCTGCGTGTCGTTGACGATCCTGAGCTGCACCGGATCCATGCGCAGCTTTTCCGCCAATTCGTCCATGGCGACTTCGAGCGCCATCAGGCCCGGCGCCTCGCCGGGCGCGCGCATGGCGTTGCCTTCGGCCAGATCGAGCGTCGCCAATCGCATCCGGGTCAACCGGTTTGCCCCGGCGTAGAGCGTCCGGGTCGATGTAACGGTCGGCTCGGTCCGACCGCCCGGCAGGTTGCCCGACCAGCTTTCATGACCGATCGCCGTCAATCTGCCATCCTTGCCCGCGCCCAGGCGCACGCGCTGGATCGTCTTGGGCCGATGAATGGTGGTGTTGAACATCAGCGGGCGCTGGAGCGCGATCTTGACCGGGCGGCCGACGACCCGCGCGGCGATCGCCGCGAGCGCAAGATCGATCTGCACCGTTCCCTTTCCCCCGAAGCCGCCGCCGATATACGGCGAGATCAAGCGGACATTAGCCTTCGGAATGCCGAGGATCAGGCCGAGGTCTCGCGTGCCCCAGTTCATCTGCTGGATCGAAGTCCAGCACGTCACGCGGTCGCCGTCCCACTTTGCGATTGAAGCGTGCGGCTCCATCATCGCGTGGGCCTGATCGGGGACGGTGTAGGTCTCGTCGACCTTGACCGGGGCGGCGGCGAACGCCTTGGTAAAGTCGCCTACCGCCTTCTCGTTCGGCCCACCGAATTCGCCTTCTGGGGGGACTGGCGCCGTAGCCGTTTGCGCGGCGAGATCATAGCGACCCTGCGTCCGATCGTAGACGACGCGGATCATGGCCGATGCCGCGCGGGCCTGCTCGAACGTTCCGGCGACGACGACGGCGACCGGCTGGTGGTAGTGATCCACCTCCGGGGCAGCGAGCATCTTCTGGACGTAGAACTTGCCGACGCCGGGCTTGCCCGCGTTCAGATAAGTGACGACGCCGACGACGCCCGGCGCCCGGGCCGCCTCGGTCGTGTCGATCGACGCGATGCGCCCCTTGGCGACGGCCGCACCCAGGATATAGCCATAGGCAAAACCGGGCGCGACGTCCTGCCACTCATAGGCATAGGTCGCGGTGCCGGTCGTCTTCAGCCGCGCCTCGTAGCGATCGAGCGGCTTGCCGAGCACCTTCATTCGGTCGGTCGGGTTGGCACCTGCGGGTGTATCGAACTTCATGCGTTCTTCCCTTCGGCGATTACAGCGGCGAGCGTTCGCATCGCGAGCTTCACCTTGAAGCCATTGTCGGACGTCGGCTTGGCCCCCGCGAATACGGCATCCGCAACGGCCTTGGCACCTCGCGGCATCGCTGCCTCGGCCGCTTCGATACGCCATGGCTTCGGCGCAACCCCGCCGAAGGCCACCCGGCCGCTGCCGTCCGTCCGGATCACCGCGGCAACCGAGACGAGTGCGAAGGCGTAGGACGCGCGGTCCCGCACCTTCTGGTAGATGTGTGTGCCGCCGATCGGGCGAGGCAACGTCACCGCGGTGATCAACTCACCGGGCGCCAGCGCATGGTCGATCGTCGGTGTCGATCCCGGCAGCCGGTGAAAATCGGCGATCGGGATCGTGCGCGTCTGCCCGGCGGCGTCGACGGTTTCGATCGTCGCGTCGAGCACCCGCATCGCCACCGCCATGTCGCCGGGATAGGTCGCGATGCACTGATCGCTGCCGCCGATGACGGCCAGTTGCCGCGCATAGCCGCCGATCGCCGCACATCCCGAGCCGGGCTTGCGCTTGTTGCAGGGTTGATTGGTGTCGTAAAAATATGGGCAGCGCGTGCGTTGAAGCAGATTGCCGGCGGTCGTTGCCTTGTTGCGGAGCTGTCCACTGGCCCCGGCGACGATGGCGCGAGTCAGCACGCCGTAGTCGCGCCGCACTCGCTCGTCCGCCGCAAGCCTGGTGTTGCTGACGAACGCACCGATCCGCAGCCCGCCTTCGCCGGTCGCTTCGATCCGGTCTAGCTTCAGATCCTGCACATCGACCAAGTGCGTCGGGGTTTCTATCTCGAGTTTCATCAAATCGAGGATGTTGGTGCCGCCCGCCAGGAACTTGGCGCCGCTGGTCCGCGCGACCGATGCCGCGGCGTCGGCGGGTGTCCTTGCCCGCTCGTAGGTGAAGCTCCTCATGCTTTCTCCCCCGCGACGTGCGCGATCGCTGCCGCGATGTTCGAATAGGCGCCGCACCGGCAGATGTTGCCGCTCATCCGCTCGCGTAGTTCGGCACCGGTCGGCTGCATCCGTGCCGAAAGATCGCCGGTGACATGGCTGGGAACACCCGCCTCGATCTCCTTCAGCACCGACACCGCGGAACAGATCTGGCCGGGCGTGCAATAGCCGCACTGATAGCCGTCATGCTCGACGAACGCCGCCTGCATCGGGTGCAGCTCATCGGCCCTGCCTAGGCCCTCGATCGTCGTGACCGAGTCACCGTCATGCTGTAGCGCCAGGCTCAGACAAGAATTGATCCGCTCGCCATTGACGATGACCGTGCAAGCTCCGCACTGCCCGTGATCGCACCCTTTCTTTGTGCCCGTCAGATGCAGATGCTCGCGCAACGCATCCAGCAGCGTCGTCCGAGGATCCAGATCGAGCGCGCGACGCTCGCCATTGACGTCGATCGAGACCGGCATCGTCGCCACCGTCCGCATCCCGCTACCGTTCCCAACCCCGCCCGGCGACACCACTATCGCTGCCGCGGCCACGCCACCACCGATGACACCGCGCCTCGAAATTCGTGATTCATCGCTGACATCCATGATGCTGTCCCTCGAGGCGGGCCCCGTCCGGCGGGCAGTGATCGAACACTGGTCCAAGGGCTTGCCAAGTCGGGATTTAACGCGGGCGGGCGGACAATGTTACGTAGGGTTCACTCATCGAGCCGGTGAGCCAGCGTCATCGTTCGTATGAACCGGCACACCGACCTGCCGAGCCGCGCGGTAATCGCGGCTACGGCAAGCGTCCCGGTGCGCTAGACAGGACACGACCCCGGCGCGCTAAAAGCTTCGATACTGGCGAACGGTTTGCAGCAGCGCCGAACCTAGAAGGTCGGCCCACCTTCGTTGACCGTCGCCCGTTGCGATCAGATCCTGCCGGACTTCCAGCTCGGCATAGGGTAGCCGCCGCTCATACGCGTGGAGCGGAACCGTGTAGTCGATCAGGTCCATGCGATACGGCTCGTTATCACCGACCGTCAGCGCGTCATCGGCGCGCAGTCGATCGAGCAATCCGACCGCAAAACGCGGATCGCCGCCATCGTGCAACACGCCGACCTCCCACGGACGCGGTGTGCCGTCGCGAAGCGCGGGCGTGAAGCTGTGGAGAGACACCAGTATCGTTTGTCGGCCGGCAGCGGCGCGCCGTGAGATCACGGCGGCGATCGCTTGTTGATAGGGTTCGTGGATCGCGGCGATCCGCGCCGCGCGATCGAAGTCGTTCAACCCCATATTGGCCGGGATCGCGGTGGCATCGCTGGCCGACGGCATTGCGTCCGCCGCGGTCGGCGCCCGATTGCAGTCGACCACGAGCCGCGAATAGGTCTGGCTGATGAAGGTTGCGTCCAGCAAGGGGGCGAGCAGAGCACCCAGACCCGCGACGCCGATGTCCCACGCTATGTGCCGCGTGCGATCGGCATCGGCCAGCCCCATATCGCCAAGCGAAGAAGGGATGACATTGCCGGCGTGATCGCCGATGAGAAGAAACGGCGACGACCCGTCCGGGTTGAGGAAAGTCACCGGTGCCGGATCGGCAGCGGTGAGAAGCGGAGGCACAAGGCCATGACCGTTCGATGCCATTCCTGAACCTCTCGCACGTCACGACCTATACGTACAGGCAGCCGGTCTCCTTCGGCGAACATCGCATCATGGTTCGCCCGCGCGAAAGCTACGATCAACACCTGCTTGCAGCCACCCTGCACATCGATCCCGAGCCCGTCGAATTGCGCTGGTTGCAGGACGTGTTCGGTAACTCCGTCGCGATCGCAACCTTCGATCGGCAAGCGACGCGACTGTCGTTCGACAGCCGCATCCATCTGCACCACGCCCCGGCGGAAATCGAGCACGTCGATATCGAGGATTACGCCAGGAGCTATCCCTTTACCTATTCGTCGGAGGACATGCCCGACCTACTGCGCTCGATCGAGCGCCAGCACCTGGATCCACTGCGGCAGATCGACGGCTGGGCACGACGCTTCCTGCAGGATGGGCGCACCGACACGCTGGCGCTGCTGACCGAGATGACGACCGCGATCCGACGCGAGTTCACCTATGTCCCGCGCGCTGAGAAGGGTACGCAGACGCCGATCGAGACGCTGAGCCGCCGCAAGGGCACGTGCCGCGACTATGCCATGCTGATGATCGAGGCGGTACGCGCGCTCGGCTTCGCGGCACGCTTCGTATCGGGCTACGTATACGATCCGGCCGGCTCGGGCAGATCGTCGGGGGTGGTCGGCGGCGGCAACACGCATGCCTGGGTGCGGGTATACCTGCCGGGCTCCGGCTGGGTCGAATTCGATCCTACCAACGGCATCATCGGCAGCCGCGGACTGATCAGGGTCGCGATCGCGCGCGACATCTACCAAGCGGTGCCGATCTCGGGAACCTGGAGCGGCTTTCCCGGCAGCTTCATCGACATGGACGTCGCCGTCGTCGTCGACACCGCACCGACCCAGATCGACCATGCCGCGCCTGCGGGAACCATGATGGAGGAACCTGCCTGATGCTGATCCGAGCCGGCTTCGACATCCGCTACGATACGGAAGTGTCGGTTCCGATGATGACGATGCTCAGCATCCATCCGTCCCGAAACAAGGACCTGCGCAGTGCCCACCGCATCGTCGCGTCCCCCGAGATCCCGATCTACGATTATCTCGATGCGTTCGGAAACGTCTGCACGCGCGTCATCGTCCCACCGGGCGGGCTGACCCTCTCGTGCGACTTCGCGATCGAAGACGATGGTCTGCCCGACGCCCATGCTCCGGACGCGGTGCAGCACGCGATCGAGGATCTGCCCGACGACATTCTCGTGTACCTTCTCGGTAGCCGCTACTGCGAGACCGATCGCCTGTCCGAGACGGCCTGGTCGCTGTTCGGCCATGTGCCCCCCGGCTGGGGGCGCGTGCAGGCGATCGTCGACTTCACGTATCGCCACATCGAGTTCGGCTATCACCATGCCCGCGCGACCAAGACGGCGTGGGATGCGCATCAGGAGCGCTCAGGCGTCTGTCGCGACTTCGCGCACCTTGCCGTGACCCTGTGCCGATGCATGAACATTCCGGCCCGCTATTGCACGGGCTACCTCGGCGACATCGGCGTCCCGTTGAGCGATGCCGCCATGGACTTTTCGGCTTGGTTCGACGTCTATCTGGGCGGCGCCTGGCACACTTTCGACGCTCGTCACAATCAACGGCGGATCGGTCGCATCCTGATGGCCCGCGGACGCGACGCTACCGATACGGCGCTGACCACCGTCTTCGGCCCGGCAACGCTGACCGGCTTCAAGGTGCATACCGACGAGGTCGACGTGGCGCCTTGAACACCGGGGAATTTAGCGCTCTCTCTTTCCTGGCAATCTCGGCGTTCTTGCTGGTTTCAACGCCATGTACCGGCTTGCTGCAGTAAGTCGTTTAGAATCAGCTCACGATAAGATGCAGCGTCTGCGCGGCAGGGCCTAGCGTCACACCCTGCCCCCAATCGAACGCGATGAAATCCTGCTCGATCCCGTCGGCGAAGATCACCCCGCCATCGTTCATGCGGGAAGTTACCTGGAGTCCCGCCTGGTCCAGCTTGCCGGCGCGCAAGGCGGTCCCCGTCGCCACGCTGGGAAAAGGTTCGCGCACGAAGAAGGCGACCGCACGCTCCTGCGGATCGAGCGGCAGGGCCTCATGCGTTGCCTCCATGATCGAGCGGGCCCACCCGGTGGCGCCGGTGCCCGACGACACGATCAGCCCGCTCGACGAATGGTCCTCGGCATGATCGGGTGTCGCGATATGGTAGCGCGCCGACTGGTGGCTATAGTGGCCGACGAACACCTCGTTCAGCGCAAGCAGCCGTTGGCCGGTGTCGAGCCGCGCCTCCACCATCGTGCGGCGCTCGGCAGGCGCGGCACCAGCGACGCTGGCGGGCAGGAGTTCGGGCAAGCGGCCGAGCGGCACCCGGACGAGCACGCCGTCATAGAGGTCTGGAGCAGGATTGAGGCCGAGCACCGGTTGGCCGTCGAGATATTTGGCCACGTTGGCGACCAGCCCGTCCTGCCCCACCACCACGATGACGTCCTCCGGACCGAACAGAAACCGGTCGAGGTCCGCCCGCAAGACCGCTGCCTGCCGCCAGTCGGCCGGGGCGGCGGCACGACCCGCCTGAACCGTCGCATGAAGCCGACGATGTCGGTCCTCGAGCAGGTCGATGTCCTGCCCGCGCGTCTCCAGGAAGAATTTGGCCTGGCCGCGGGTGGCGTGCCGCGCCAGCAGCAATTCATAGTCCGTCTCGCGGGTGACGAACACCGCGCGCGGGCTGATCGTCGCCATCGGTCCGCGTCAGCGCGGCGGGAGCGGTGCGGCCTCGCGCCGGAACGCACCCAAGACGGTGGCGAGCAGGTCCGGCGTGACGTTCAGATGCTCGATCGTGTCGAGCTTGCCTGCCATCTCGCGCGCGGCGAGCCCCAGCATGACCGAAGGCGGCAGATCGCGATAGATCATCATGCGGGTCTGTTCGGTCTCCGCCTTGGCACTCTCGACGGTACGGATCCTCTCCGCCTCGGCCGATGCTTCGACCTGCTGCGCCTCGGCCAGGCCGGTCGCGCGGTTGCGTGCGTTCTCCGCCTCCTGGGTAATGAGGGTCATTTCCCGCCGCGCCAGCTCGGTCCGGTTGGCAAGCTCGTTCTCGGCGATCGCCCGCTCCTTCTCCACCGCGAGCGCCCGACGTTCGAAGGTCGCCTGATCCGCCTTCTGCTGCAACGCTTCGAAGGTCGGCGTCTGCAGCGCCCGCTCCAACTCGCTGGATGGCGCCAGGTTGGTCAGGCGGACGGCGGTTACGGCGATGCCGATCTCGCCCAGGCCGGAGTCGGCAGCGAGCACCGCATCGAGTTGATGGCGTAGCGGCTCGGGCCCGGCATCGAGCAACGTGCGCACCGGGGATTGCGCCAAATATTGCAGGGCGGCCTGGTTGACGA
This sequence comes from Sphingomonas sp. Tas61C01, assembly GCF_052567495.1. Taxonomy (NCBI): domain Bacteria; kingdom Pseudomonadati; phylum Pseudomonadota; class Alphaproteobacteria; order Sphingomonadales; family Sphingomonadaceae; genus Sphingomonas; species Sphingomonas sp. Tas61C01. The sequence goes on along the minus strand of NZ_CP199583.1, from coordinate 3,608,987 downwards.
GCCCTGCCAGCCGCGTCTCGATCCGCTGAATCGGCTCGCTCTTATAGGCGCCGGTGACCAGTCCGAGGCTGAAATCGACACGCGCGGCGAGCAACTCGGGATCGACCACGTGCCAGGTCAAAACGCCCTGGATGGCGATCGACTGGAAATCCTGGCTGCGCCCCTTCACGAAGATCGCCATCTCGCGATCATCCATCGGCAGCTCCGCGATACTGGCGGTCTCCGGCCGAAACCAGAACACCAGACCGCGGCCGCTCTGCCGGATCTTGCCGTTGCGATAGCGGATCACGTGGTTGCTAGCATCGCTGCGCAGCTGCGCGACGAAGCCCAGGTTCTTGATCGAAGCCATCGCGACGCTCCTCTAAGCTTGGATTAAACAGCGCAGACCGGGTTCCGCCTTGCTCGCTGTGCGTCGAACCGAGCACGGCCACGCCATCGCTGATCATCGCTGACCTGACAAGCAGGATGGGCGCCGAGATGCGAACGCGGCTTGGACCGTTGCCGGCCTTGATGGCCAAGGCTAGGCTGATAAACTCGAATGTCAGACTTGCGCATTTCTGACGTCACTTGCCGCCAACAATGGGACACGGCGTCGTCGACGAGAAATTCAGGACGCGCCGTTCCCTTCTGACGATACAAAGCCCCCGAATCGGAAGAGCGGTTAAGTGCCAATAGGCAGTGCCGCGTTCACCTTGTACACCGGGCGTATGCTTATTGCCCGGCTACTTGTTGCACTCATCGCATGCTTCGCAACGCCGTCGGCCTTAGCCGAATGCCGCCCCGCGGTGCTGTCGACCTTGCCCGAACGTGGAGCGCTTCACTTGCCGGTCGAGCCTTCCGCAGCGCCCATGCCGCTGCTGCTGCTGCTGCACGGCAGCACGAGCACGGGCGCCGACATGCTTCGCGAGAGCCGCCTTGCGCAGACGGCCGATCGGCGCGGGTTCATCGTCTTCGCGCCAGACGGCGGGATCGCGGCGCCGGGCGGGTTCGTGTGGAACATCCCGGGCGTGCAGACCGTCACCGGCGCTTTGCCTCCCCGGGATGCGCGCGACGACGTTGCGTATCTTCTGGGATTAGTCGATCGGCTGGTGGCGAGCGGATGCGTCGACAAGAGGCGTGTATACGCAACCGGGCTTTCCGGCGGCGGGCGGATGGTTTCCTGGCTCGGCTGCGTTGCGCCGCGCCGCTTCGCCGCGATCGCGCCGGTCGTGGGATTGCGTGCGGGGCGCCCGTCGACGATCGATCCGAGCCGCGTCGATCCTTCGACGTGCAGGCCAGCCGTGCCGATACCGGTGCTGGCGTTTGCCGGGAATGCCGACACGACCAATCCGATCGACGGCGGCGGCGCGCCGTACTGGCGATATTCGCAGTCGGCGGCGTTGCAACGCTGGGCAACGCTCAACGGGTGTTCGGAATCCTATGTGCGCGCGGTTTCGGCGAGCGTGTACGAACAGGGCTACGCCCGCTGCGCGGCGGGCGCCGCCGTTGCGGTGCGCGTTACACGTGGCGGAAAGCATAGTTGGTCGGTCGTCGACAACGACGCGATGTGGGCGTTTTTTTCGCGCCATGCACGATGATCCGGCAGCTTTGTCGAGCGACCGGATTGGCACCTGTCGCAAGTCGTGCATATAGCCAGCCCATGCCATTCATCTCGCACACCTCGTCCCGCCTCCTCCTCCTCGCGGCGACCCTGCCGCTGACCATTGCCCTGCTGCCGGCGGGAGCGGCGACGCCCCGACAGAAGCCACGGGCGCCCGCCTCGGTGAAGACGGACAATGCGATCATCGCGCTGCCGCTGAACCCGGTGGTGCCGGCCGGCCAGCGGCTGTGTGCAACGACGACCGCGTCCGGCCTGGGATCGACGACGCTGCGCCCCGGCTCAGGGGCCAAGCCGGCTGCGAGCGATGTCGTGCTGGTAAACTATATCGGCTACCTTGCGGCGACGGGGGTGGTGTTCGATCAGGGCATGCGGTCGCCCCTGCCCGTAAACGCGGTGATCCCGGGGTTCTCGCAAGGATTGCAGACGATGGCGCGCGGCGGTGTGACGCGCTTCTGCATCCCCGCGGCATTGGGGTATGGCGCACAGGCATCGGGGCCGATCCCTGCCAATTCCGATCTCGTCTTCCAGGTCGAGTTGCTGGACTTCAAGACCGCGGCGGAGGTCGAAAGCATGGATCCTGCGGCGGCGAAAGACGCGCCGCCCAAGCCATAGCGCAGGAGCCGCTGAATGACCGACCATGCGGTAACCAGACAGCGGATCGGCAGCGAAGGCGAGCCGTTGGTCGTCATCGACGGGTTCGCCGCCAACCCGGATGCTCTCCGCGCGGACGCGATCGCCGGATCCTACGATCCCGCAGGTCACCACTATCCCGGCATCCGCGCGGCGTTGCCGGATCGGTATCTGCGCGACCAACTGCCGGTGATCGCGCGGGCGCTGGGCCGGGAGTTCGGATCGTATAGACGGATCCACGTCGTCGATGCGCGCTTCTCGATCGTCACGACCGCGCCGGATGCGCTCGATGTCCGGCAGCGGCTGCCGCATGTCGACGCCTATGGCCGCGATCGCATCGCGCTGGTGCACTACCTGTCTGCCTCGAACCGTGGCGGCACCGCCTTCTTCCGCCACCGCGCGACCGGGTTCGAGACGATCGACGAGGCGCGAGCGCCGATCTTCTTCGATACGCTACGTCGCGAAGTAGAGGCCGCACCCCCGGCGGGCTACATCGTCGTGGAAACCGCGACGCGGTCGGCCGGGCCTTGGTGCAACAGCGGCAACACGCAAGGCGCGAGCGCCAGCGGCTCGAGATGGCGCAGCGCGTCCAGGCATCGATCGACAAGCTCGGTTACGTGCCTTCGATCGCGGCGCAGCGGCTCGGCGGATCGCGCTCCTATCTGATCCTCGCGCTCAACGACCGCAAACGCACCATCGCCGACTGGCGCGCGCGACAGGGTACCGAGTGGGTCGACCAGATGCTGCTCGGCGGCATGCTGACCTGCGCCGAACATGGCTATCGGCTGATCGTCGAGCTGGTCGACACGTACGGCGACCATATCGAGCGCGAGCTGCTCGCCGCGATCGCCGCGCTCCAGCCCGACGGCGTGATCTTGACCCCGCCGCATTCGGGCACACCCCGATCATCCGAGTGGCGCACCCCGCCATCGCCCAGCCCATCGCTGAGGTGACGGCGCACCGTCAGCCTGATCATCGCCGATCTCGGCGGGGGCTCGGCCGGGCATGAGGCGGTCGTGGTTCCCCCGCAACTGGTGGTTCGCATCTCGACGTGCGCACCGTCAACGTAGCCGCCGAAGCTCCGCGCTTCTCAAGCCAATTTAGACTCGTCGGAACCATAGACGACTGCGTTTGCCGGCATCGGCAAGCCACTTCACTCTCACGGCCGCGCTTTCAGCACCCGAGTGAACGGCATTCGCTGCGACCTTCAGCCGAAGCCCTTCAGCGCATCCTTCAATGCTTCGCGGTCGCGCCCACGTCACCTTTAGCGTAGCCGAACTTGCGATTTGCCCAGGCGATGAAGTGCGTCATGTTCGGCGCATCGGTGTGGCCGCCGCCATGTTGCCGCCACGCGAGTTCGCCGTCGAGCAGGTCGGTGCCTTGGCGCGGCATTGTCGCTTCTCGAAAATTGTCGCCACGGCCGAGATCGTGCTTGCCGAGCAGCGTCCAGGCAGGCCCGGCGGCGATCGTCGCCATGTAGCTACCCTGCTGATCGAGCCAGTTGGCATTACCCTGCTCCGGCACGCCATAACTGACAAAGGCCAGTCGCGGCGCGACAAGAGCCAACAATTCGTGCGAGTCAACAGGAAGATCGCCTGCCGTCTTGCGCCCGAAGCGTCCTTGCTCGGTTCCATATTTAAGGAAGTTGCCGGCCATCCAGTGGTAGCCGCCGGTGCCCGTGAGATTCTCGACCTGTTCACCAAAATTGCGCCGGTGCGGCTTGACGCCGCCCTCGCCCGACGAGCCGATCAGCACCATCGCGAAGCGCTCGTCGAACGCGGCCGTCACCAGGGCCGCCTTCCCCCAACGGGAAACCCCTTCGATGCCGACGTGAAACGCGTCGACTTCCGAGCGCGTTTCAAGATAATCCAGCAGCCTGCTCGCGCCCCACCCCCACGCGCGCAGGGCGCCCCACTGCTCGGGCGTGCGGGGCGCACCCTTGTTGGCGAGACCGATGATCCCCGCGCGTAACCCCGCGCCATCATCAGGCTGAATGCTGGCGGTGTCGAGCAGCGCCACCCCCCAGCCGGCGGCGATCAGGTCGGTGACCCGGCTGTCGTCCGGCGGCGGTGTGACGAAGCCCCCGGGCTTGACGAATTCAAACCCCGGATGGGCGGCGAAGACCGACGCGAAGGAAGGATCGCGCGTGATCAGGACTGCCTTCAGTGCCGCGTCGAGCCGCGCCGCTTCGATCGCCTTAGGTTGGCTCGGCGACGGGTAGCGCGCTGGTGCGAACATCACCAAGAGGGGCACTTGCCCGTTCGCCTTGGCCGGCAGGACCAGGGTCGCCCGGATGTCCACCGCGATCAGCGGCGCGGCACGATTGTCGACATGGCCGACGAGCTGCTGCGCCACGACAGGCTTCCCCGCGAAAAACTCGTGATCCGCCGAGACGATCCGCCATGTCACGCGCGGCACGCCGGCAGGGATGCGGCCATAGACCTCCCGTTCGAACAAGCCGATCAGTTCGGGCCGCCGCTGCTGCTTCCACATCGCCGCGTTAGTCACGGGTCGACCGTTCGCCATCTTCAGCAGGTCGGGCCACACAGGATAGGGGTCCGCCTTGGCCGGGTCGTAATTGGCCGGATCCGGCGCCGACGGATCCCCGCTCGCGCCGGGGTGTAGCTGCACGATGCCGAGCTGGCGCATCATGTCGGCATGGTCCTGCTCGGCCGTCCAAGGAACGGCACCCCATGCCGTCGATGCGAGAAGAGTCCCCGCGACTGCGGAGATGTATCGTTTGCCGTTCAAAGCCACCCCTCCAGCGCTGCGTCGCCTGCAACGACGTCGTTCGTCGAAATCAACCAGCTGTCGACCGCTGGCAGGCCGGTACAAGAAGAATTGCTGCCCTGCATGAGGATGTGAGTAGCCGCCAACGGCACCTCATCAGCCGACATCTCGCTATTCACCAACAACGCCAACGACAAACGCAATATCATCTCGCAGGCCCTGCTGGCGGCACCGTCGGGAGCTGGCGAAACGGCGTATCTGGGCCGGACGGTAAACTAACCCCCCCCGGCACGATACGGCGTGACGCTCCGAGCCAAATAGTGACAATTCAGGCAGTACCCAATTCCCGATCAGGTTCGACTAGAAGTGCCCGTCCCGTCTGGAGGCGGGACGGGCCTCGATCAGAACCGCCCTCGGACGCCCACCAGAACCGTGCGACCCGGATTATACTCGTTGAAGGTCGCGTTCGGGAATTGGAAGTAGCTGCTCTGCGCTTCCTTGTTGATGTTGATGACGTTGACCACCAGCGTCGGCAGGTAATCGTTGTCGAGGATCTTGCCGAGATCGATGTTCCCCGAAAAATCGAGCTGCCCGTAATCACGGCCGAAGATCGCCGCCGAGGGGATGCCGTTTTGGTTGAGGCCGGAGTTCTGCGAGCCTTCGTTGTAGGTGTAGGTAAGCCGGGCCGAGATGCCGTGGCCTTCGTAATAGCCGGTCGCGGTGTAGGTGGTCGGCGCCACGCCCAGCGCGATCGCCGGTGCGCCGGTGCCTTCGCCCTTTTGGTCGATGAAGGTGAGGTTGCCTTGGAAGCCGAAGCCGCGGACACCGATATACTGGGTGACGAAGTCGAGCGGCTGGGTCAGCTGGAATTCGAGCCCGTTGACCTTCAGCTTGCCGTCGGCGTTGACCTGCTGCTGGAGCTGGATGAGCGCCTGTTCCGGCGCCACCCCGGTGCCGGCGACCCGCGCCCGCAGCGCGTCCTGCTGCGCCTGGGTCAGCGACGCGAAGGTGATGCCGAACGGCTCCAGCGTCGAAAAGGGCACGGTGTTGATGCCGTTGACGGTGAACCCGGTGATCGACTTGCGGAACGCCGCGAACGCGATCACCCCCTCGCCGCCGGTGTAATATTCGAAGCCCAGGTCGATGTTATCCGACAGGTACGGATTGAGCGCGTTGTTGCCCAACGTCCCGACATCCGCCGACGGCTGCACGAAGCTCGCGCCCGGCAACAGCTGGTTGGGATCGGGGCGCGTCAACGTCCGTGAAATCGACGCCCGCGCCACCGCCTTGCGACCGAAGCTGTAGGCCACGTTCGCAGAAGGCAGGAAGTTGGAATAGAGCCGGTTGGTCGTGGTGAAGCTGGTCAACACGGGATAGCAGGAGCCGTCCAGCGCGAAGGTCGGGCTGACCCCGGGGCAGGTCACGCCACCGCGAGTATTGCGCGGATCGGGGATGCTGGTGCGGCCACCGACGATCTGCTGGGTGCGGACATAGCGGACGCCGCCGTTCAAACGGATCGTATCGTCGTCGCCGACGTCGATGATGCCGTTCATCTCGGCGAAGGTGCCGGTCACCTTCTCGCGGATCAGGCCGCCATTGGCGCCGCTGCTGCCCGCACCGGTCTCGGTGGCGCCGGCGAGCAGCTGATCGTAGCTGGTGGCGGCCTTGAACTTGTTCCAGTCGACGGTGATGAACCCGCCGGGGCCAGGCAGCAGGAAGCCCGGCACCGCGGCGGTCGGGACCACCGAGCCGCCATACACCAGCGGCGGCGCGCCGGCGGAGAAGCCGGTGCCGTAGGCGGCATAGGTCGGGTAGCCGGGGGGCGCGACGGTGCCGGGCAGGTTGGCGCCGTCGCAGATCGGCTGCCGGTTGGGGCCGGGCAGCACGACGTTCGGATTGTTGCCGCAGATCAGCGCCTGCCACGGATTGGTGTTGTCGAACGGCGTGATCCGCCGGCTGGTGTCGTCGAAAGCTCCACCGACGCGGACGCTGAATCGCTTCTCGTCGCCGAACAGCAGGCTGCCGCGGATGCCCTTGGTCTTGGTGTCGCGCTCCTCGCCGTTGAGGTTGACGCGGCCGCCGCCGGCCCAACCGAAATTCGCCGGATCGTTGAGGTCGATATTGGCGGCGATCGTCGGGATGCCGCCGTTGTTGGTGTAATCGACGGTCACGCCGCTGCTCGGCGGGGTGATCACCAGCACCGTCGGGCTTTCGCGACGGAAATGGCTCTTTGTGTAGTTCGCCTGGATGTCGCCCTTGATGAAGTCGTTGATCACGAATTCGGCGCCGGGATTGACCCCCCAATAATCCTGACGGTCGCGGTATGGACGATATTCGAGGAAGAATTGCGAATTGGCGAAGGTGCCCCCGGTCACGGTGCAGCCGGCGGTGCAATCGGTCTTGTCGTAGGTGGTGTTGAGCGGGATCGCGGCGCCGTTCCGCACCACCCAGTTCATCGACGTCCGCGTGAAATCGGTTTCGCGCTTGGCGTACATGCCGTCGACGTAGAAATGGAACGCGTCGCTCGGCCGGTATTCGAACGAGGCGAGGCCGTTATAGCGGGTGCGCTCGCCGATCTCGGTACGTGGCCGGCCGAGCCGCGGTAGCAGGCCGTTGTCGATCTGGTCGATCGTCGCGCCGGGGTTGCGACCCAGCAGGAACGCCTCGTCGATCACGGTGCCGGTGGTCAGGCCGTTGCCGGCGTTGGCGGGCACCGTGCCCGGAATCGTGAAGTTGCCGCCGCCGGTTCCGTTGCGGGTGCCGGTGGTGCGCTGCGCCGCCGTCAGATTGGGGTTGGTCCAGCCGATGGTCTCGAAGCCGTCGACCCGGAACCGGTTCTTGACCGCCGCGCCGCCGATCAGCAGCCCGAAGTCGCCGAACGTCGCGCTCGCCAGCGCATAGCCGCGATAGCCCCATTTGTCGGCCTTGCTGACCTTCGATCCCTGGAAGCCGTAGCTGACATAGGGCTTTGGGTTGTCGAACGGACGCGCGGAACGCAGGTTCACGGTGCCGGCGGCGCCGCCCTCGACCTGGCTGGCGGTCGGCGATTTGCTGACGGTCAGCTGGGTGAAGAGCTCGGTCGGGATCAGATCGAGATCCACCTCGCGGTTGGTGCTCTGCGCGTCGAACCGCACCGATGCGATCGCGACCGGCGCGCCGTTGAGCAGGACGCGGGTGAAGTTGGTGCCGAGCCCGCGGATCGCGACGTTCGATCCTTCGCCGGTGACCTCGCGCGCGATCGTGACGCCGGGGATGCGGTTGACCGATTCCGCGATGTTGGTGTCGGGAAACTTGCCGATGTCCTCGGCGAAGATGGTGTCGGTGAAGCCGACGGAATCGCGCTTGGCATTGGCCTGGCTCTCCAGCGAGGCGCGGTAACCGGTGACGACGATGTCGCCGTTGCCGGTCGCCGATGGATCGGCGGGGGCTTGCGCGGTATCGTCGATCTGGGTCGGCTGAGTGGCGCCGGCACCCTGCGCCGTCGGCGCGCTCTGGTCCTCAGAAGTGGCGTTGGCGGACGCGGACGGAACGGCCTGTTCCGAACTCTGCGCCAGCGCAGGCCAGGCAGAGCCGCACAGCAGCACCGCGGTGATCAACGCGCCAGAGCGCACCCGACGTGACGAAAGCTCCATCTCATCCTCCCTGTGATCGCCCGTAGGCACCCGAGTGTTCCCGGTAACATCGCAACTTGACCCGAGCCGGCAAAGATTGTCAATTGCCACTTTCCGCGGCGTACGATTGCGTCGCGGCCCTCGCGGATAGCGACAAGGATGGAATGACGACGCGGGACATGACGGTGCTTCGCAGTCCGACCATTCGTGACGTCGCCCGCCATGCCGGGGTTTCGCACATGACGGTGTCGCGCGTGATCAACGGCGATCGCGCGGTCCGGCACGCCACGCGCGCATCGGTAGAGGCATCGATCGAGGCGCTGCGCTTCTCCCCCAACCTCGCGGCGCGCGCGCTCTCGGGCGCGCGGCAGGTCCGTGTCGCGCTCCTGCACCGGTTTCCCAATCCCGGTTCGTTGGGCGAGTTCCTGATCTGCCTCTCGCAGGCGGCGAGCCGCGCGCATGCGATTCTAACCTTCTGCGAAGTGACGGGAGCGGAACCGGATGGCGCAATAGTCGACGACCTGGTCGCGCGCGGGATCCAGGGGGTGATCCTCGCGCCGCCGCTCGGAGATGTCGTCGATCTGGTGGCCGCGTTGCGTCGGGCGGGGATGGCGATCGTCGCGACCGGCTCGACCCATGGCAACCTGGGCGTCCGCTCGATCGGGATCGACGATTGCGCGGCCGCTAAGGAGATGACGGCGCATCTGCTGAAGCTCGGGCATCGCCGGATCGGCTTCGTGAAAGGGCGGGAAACCCACGCGTCGAGCAGGTACCGGCTACAGGGCTATCGGGATGCGCTGCACGCGGGCGGTGTCGCGCCCGACGATGCGCTGATCGTGGACGGCAACTATGATTATCAATCGGGCATGCAGGCAGCGGACAAGCTTCTCGCGCTATCGGACCCGCCGACCGCTATCTTCGCGAGCAACGACGACATGGCGGCGGCCGCGGTGTCGGTGGCGCATCGCCGCGGCATCGACGTGCCGTCGGATCTGTCGATCTGCGGTTTCGATGATACGTCGCTGGCGACCACCATCTGGCCAACCCTCACGACGGTACGTCGACCGACCGCCGACCTTACCGAGGTGGCATTCAGGCTCGTCGTGCAAGTGATCGCGAGCGATCGACCAAGCGCAAAGCCGGACAACGTCGTTCTCGAACACGTGATCGTCCTGCGCGAATCCCACGGTCCGCCGCGTAACGCGCACGATGGGTCGGCGGGTCTCCGCTAAATGGGCACACAGCCAAACGCCGCCTCGTGCGGCATCGCGCGCACAACGAACAAATGAGGATGTCCATGCGAGATCTGCTTCCCGCAATCGGCCTGATGCTGACGACCCTCACGACTGCGTTGGTCGGCAGCGCCGATGCGCAGACGTCGCCGGCACCTCGCCTGGAACGTCGTGGCGAGGCGACCCAGTTGATCGTGGCCGGCAAGCCGTTCCTCGTGCTCGGCGGCGAGACCCACAATTCGAGCAGCAGCGACTTGGCCTACATGGCGCCGATTTGGCCCAAACTGAAGGCGATGAACCTCAACACGGTCCTCGTTCCCGTGGCTTGGGAGACGATCGAGCCGCACGAAGGACGCTTCGATTTCAGCAACGTCGACGGCCTGCTGAAAGGCGCGCGCGAGCACGATCTTCGCCTCGTCATCCTTTGGTTCGGCACGTGGAAGAACACGTATTCGAGCTATGTACCAGCGTGGGTCAAGCGCGATCAGGCGCGGTTCGAACGCGTTCAGACGAGCGACGGACGCGGGACCGAACGATTGTCGCCCTTCTCTGCCGCTTCGCGCGATGCCGACGCGCGCGCCTTCGCGCAGCTGATGCGGCACCTGCGGGCGGTGGACGGTGCACGCCAGACGGTCTTGTTCGTCCAGGTCGAGAATGAAGTCGGGATCATCCCGGAATCGCGGGACCATTCCGCCCCCGCGGAAGCCGCCTTCGCTGCCCCCGTTCCCGAGGCATTGATCCGGCACTTGGGGCAGCATCGCACTACCCTTCATCCGCAACTGCGCGCGGCATGGGAAGCGGCCGGTGCGCGGACTGCCGGATCATGGCAAGAGGTCTTCGGCACCGGCAGTGCGACCGACGCGCTGTTCATGTCGTGGTGGTATGCGACCTATATCGAGAAGGTGACCGCCGCGGGGAAGGCCGAATACGCACTTCCCATGTTCACCAACGCGGCATTGATTCGGCCGAATTACGAACCGGGCCAATATAATTCGGGCGGCCCGCTGCCGATCTCGCTCGACATCTGGAAGGCGGGGGCGCCGTCGCTCGATTTCCTCGCGCCGGACATCTACTTCGAGGATTACGCCCACTGGGCGTCCGAGTACCGTCGAGCGGACAACCCGTTGTTCGTACCGGAGGCGCGCGGCCGCGCCGGCGGCGCCGCCAATGCGCTCTACACGATCGGCGCGATGAAGGGGCTCGGCTTTTCCCCGTTCGGCGTCGACGGCCAGGGCGTCGTGCTGGCCGGCGACGTGAGCGTCGGCCTTGATGCGGGCGCTGCCGGTGACGTGGCGATGACCGCGATCTACGGCCAATTGGCGCGCCTTGCACCGCTCGTGCTCCAGAAGCAGGCCGAGGGGAAGATCGAAACCGTGATCATGGAAGGATCGGCACAGCGCGCCGGCCGAGTCCGGATCGGCGATTACATCGCGACCATCACGCGCGCGAACGGCTCCAGCGGCGATATCGACCAGGCCAGCCGCATCGCCGCCATGTTCCTCCAGTCCGGTCCTGACGAGTTCCTCGTGGTAGGCAGCGGAGACGGGCAGATCAGCTTTACGAGCGACGGGGGCGCCCGCACGATCGTCGGGATCGAGAGCATCGACGAGCAGATCCTGCGCGATGCCGGTGCGGTGACCGGCCGCCGCCTCAACGGCGACGAAACCGGCCAGGGCCAATCGCTGCGGCTGTTCGCGGCCGATGCTGCCGACCACAAGGTGTACCGCGTTCGTCTCTATCGGTATCGATGACCGTTGTCCGGGTTGCGCGGAGATGAGGGTAGGTGGAACATCAGCCGGTCGAGGCTGGCCTAACTTGCTGCCAGCGCACACGCCCTGATTAGCTGATACTAGCTGGACCCGGGCGCCATGTGCTACGCCTCCATAAGGTGGACCGTCCCCGCGATAATTGAGGTCTAATAAGCGTTGCGACGGACCAATAGCGGCCGGAAGCTATGGCGTCCGCTACCGGGTGTGATGGCGTCCACCTATCAAGCTTCACCGGCACCGGCTTTTGGCCCTTGTTTGTCATCCCTCGTCGAAAGTGGCTCGATGCCCATTGCTACTCACCATCGGGGGGAGCGGCACGTTTAGCTGGTCCATATCGAAAGCTGGCGAGGGCCTTTCAAGCCTGCCCGCTAGGTGATTGGCTAGGACCAAGGCGGCACGTTCGCGCATGGCGGCAAACTTCGGCCCGTCAGCGATGGCGTCCAGTAGCTGGTTAGGGAGGTTGGTTATGGTCATGATCATACAGCTATGTTCCCCGTTCGTTCAGATTAAATCAAGAGCTGCTTCTCGACGGCGAAAATGAGGAAGGCCCGCCCGGTCGGACAAAGGCCGTGGCAAGGGTGCGAGCACTTACGTCAACAAACACAAGCGTTTATTAGATAAGTTATTGCCCGTGTCCGCCTTTGACCATTAATCTCGGTTATCAGATACGATTAATCATGGTTTGATCGATCCACGCCCAAGAGGCCTTATGAAAAACTTCATCACAGCATTCATGTCGCTGACTGCCGCGCCAGCGGTTGCAGAGACAATTGATTTCACGCCACTCGCCTATAGTGGCGATTCTACCATTCCCGATCGGAAATATAGTTCGGTCGTCGGGGGTGACTATGAATTCACGGCGCTAGAGCCAGCCTTTATACCGTTGATTGTTCGTCCAAGCAACAACCCCAACAATGCAGACCTTGGTGGCGCAACATTGGGAATAAGTACATTCGGTCAAGCACTTGGCTTCTCATTCTCTCGGGGGCGACCGTAACGGCCGCTTACCTTTATCAGTCCAACAGCAATGTTAATGGTGACCAGCCAGTCTCGTTCAGCGGAACCGACCTAACGTTCTCGTCGAACATCGTTAATCCTAGCGCGACGTTCCTGAACTCATCCCGTGCCGATGTAACGTCGATCGTTGCGTCGATTGTGAACAGCGGCCTTGGTGGAACCTATGATTTCACCGTTGGGAAGGGGGGCGTCCGGCGTAACCGATGGTACGGCGCTTGTCGTGGTTTACAGCCTCGCTTCATTGGCGGCGCAAACGGTCACGGGATTATGAAGCAGATGGATATCGTACTTCACTGTCCATTCCCCATTCGACCGTCGGAACACGGATGGTGTTAAACGCCATATATCCCATAATGTTTGAGTATCGATGCTAAGTTTCATACATTCTGTTTCAGGTTTTGCATGATCTAAGACAATGTACTGGAATGGTGTATAGCGTGCTGCCCGGTCACCGTACGCTCGCACCTTGGAACTGCTTTTGCACCGCGTCACGCGCGTACGGTTCAACTAGCGGACCAAGCCGCACCGGCTCACCGTCTCTGTTGTAATCCATTCGTCTCCCCACGCGGCATCATTGCCCGACACCGCCGGCGTCGCAACGTGATTTCATGTTGTAGGTTGGCTTGTGGGTCGCGGATGCGATCGCACGGAAAACCGTGCGATTACAGCGGTCTATAAGGGAAAGTGGCGGAGAGGGTGGGATTCGAACCCACGGTACCCGCGAGGGCACGCCGCATTTCGAGTGCGGTACATTCGACCACTCTGCCACCTCTCCGCGAGGACGATCGCCCTCCTTGTGCAGGGGGGCGGGCCAGTCGAGGGCGGGCTCCTATCGCAGACGATCTCGGTGCGCAAGCGGCTCGGCTTGTGCGGCGCGAAACAACCACTAGATTGATGCGATGCCACGTCACGACCCAACGACCCCGGCCAAGGCCGCCCAGATCGCCGCCGCGCCGTCGATCGCCCATGCGCGCTTCTCGATCGGCGAAATTGTGCGCCACCGGATGTTCGATTTCCGCGGGGTGATCTTCGACGTCGATCCGGTGTTCGCGAACACCGACGAATGGTACGACGCGATCCCCGAGGGCGTGCGCCCCAAGAAGGACCAGCCCTTCTACCACCTGCTCGCCGAGAACGCCGAATCGAGCTATGTCGCCTATGTCAGCCAGCAAAATCTGGTGCCCGACGACAGCGACGAGCCGATCGATCACCCTGCGATCGCCGGCTTGTTCACCAACTTCGCCGACGGCCGCTACGCATTGAAGCGCGAGCACCGCCACTAGCAGCCGCTGCGAGTGCGCGGGCGCCGACGAAAACCGGGCGCGCGGGGCGCTTGGCGGTTGACAGCGGCGGTGCCCTCTTATAGCTGCCGCCGCTCATCTCGCCGGGCTTGCCCGTGCGGGCGACTGTATTTTGGGAAGTGACTAGAGCCATGTTCGCGATCGTGCGCACGGGCGGCAAGCAGTATCGCGTCGCCGCCGGAGACAAGATCGTCGTCGAGAAGATCGACGGCGAAGCAGGAGCGTCGGTGACGCTCGGCGACGTCCTGCTCGCGGGCGAAGGCTCCGAGCTTCGGTCGGTCGAGGGGTTCACCGTCGCCGCCGAGATCATCGCTCAGGCGAAGGCCGACAAGGTCATCGTCTTCAAGAAGCGTCGCCGCCACAATTATCGCCGCAAGAACGGCCATCGCCAGCAGCACACGATCCTGAAGATCGTCAGCCTCGGTGGTGAGCAGTCCAAGTCCTCCGCGGGCAACGCCCCGGCGGCCCAGGCGTAAGGAGTAGTTTCAGATGGCACATAAGAAAGCAGGCGGCTCCTCGCGCAACGGTCGCGATTCGGCCGGCCGTCGCCTCGGGGTCAAGAAGTTCGGTGGCCAGGAGTGCGTCGCCGGCAACATCCTCGTGCGTCAGCGCGGGACCAAATTCTATCCGGGTCGCAACGTGGGTATCGGCACCGACCATACCCTGTTCGCGCTCGTCGACGGTCGCGTGACCTTCGCGGTCGGCAAACTCGGTCGAAAGTTCTGTTCGGTCGAAATGGCGATTGCGGCCGAATAACATCGGGTAACTAGCCGGGTTGCCCACCAGGGTGACCCGGGTTCCGGCAACGGAACCGAACCAACAAGGGAGGCGGGTCATCCCGGCTCCCTTTTTTATTGCTCCCTCGGCCTCTGCTGTCTCGGGCGCGTCATGGTGACGTGCCAGCGCAGCGGAGCGATCATGCGAGGAGAGCGCCGATGTTCGCCCGGACGAGAAGACTGACGTTACGCCCCGGCTGGCCCGAGGATGCAGCGGTGCTGGCCAAGCTGGTCGCGCCTGGGGCGGTCGCGCCGCCCGGATCGAGCGATGGTGCCGAAATGGTCGAGCTGCTGATCTGCGCGCACGAAGGCGGCACGCCGCGACTGATCGGCGCGATCGCGCTCGCCCCGCAGAGCGGGTCGCACGAGCTGGCCTTCTGGCTGATCCCCGATACGTGGGGCCGCGGCTATGCGACCGAGGCCGCGCAGGCGGTCGTCGAGATGGCGCGCCATGCACTGCCGATCCGCCGGCTCTCCGCGACGTGCGCCGCCGGCGACACGGCGTCCGCGCGCGTGCTCCGCAAGCTCGGCTTCCGCGACACCGGTGCTCGGCGCGCGGACGGACCGGTCGTCTTCGAATTGGAGGTTGATTGCCAACCCACGACGATGCCGATCGCCGCCTGAGCGGGTCGGCGGTCGGGCCGTTTCGGCTTGCCGCCGCATGTCATCGAAGTTGGTGGACAGGGCTGGAGGTGAGCCCATTCCATACCTCTCTCCGTAAGCCTCTGCAGTCGCTTGTACATTTCATGCAATGTGTACCAAGGTATATGCCACATTTATTGATCGTATCTCGTAGCCAGCTGGCGACTACAGAGAAGATGATTCGCTCTATCTTGTCCGCCTTTTCCTATCTTGAGAGGCGAGCCGTGGTAGCAAATCTCGGGTGGATCGCCGCTCACGATATCTGCCAACCAGTGAGCTGAAAATAGCCTCACATTGTCTAGCCGACACGATCTTACAGCCTTGGTTGTAGCGTAGGAGCCTTAGGATTTTGAGGCATGATCGTGTTCGGGCCGCCTTGAGCGGCAACACGGCGCTGCTGGTACCCGGCGGGGCTGTGCAGGCATCGCCGGTGTACGCACGGTGGTGGGTCGTCCGGCAGGCCTAGATAGCTCGACCATCATTAGGATTGGAGGACAACAATGGCCTAGCCAGATTGGACGATGTTTGCAGCTGCGGAACAGGCCATCGTTGACGCGTTGCGCGCCGACACGGGGCAAGAAACGACCGCTCCAAATGTTACACGGAGTATCTCGCACCCTGCAAGCGCGTCGAGATTTTTTCGGCTAGCGCTGCCGTCAACGGCTCGTAAGCAGGCGTTGATGCCTCCCGCTCCCATGCCACAATGCACCATTGGCCTATGGCAGATTGCCAGCCGCTCCACCGTTTAGCGGGCAAACTCCAGCGCAGCGCGCCGCTTCGGCGTTTCGCTAATCGGCTGGCCGGCGTACTCGCGGATGCCCCAAGCGCCAGATTTCCCGATGGCGCCAGTTGCCGAATACAGCGTCGTCGTGTCTTTCAGGATCGTCTTCATGTCCGTTAGGTAGCGCTTGTAGATGTCATACATCATCGAGCTGCGCTGCATCTGCGCCGCTGTGTCGGCGTTCGCATCTGGCGGGATGATATGCTGACCGCCCTCGTAGGTGATGTAGCGAAGCCCGTATTTGTCGGCAGCAGCTTTGTTTTCGGCGGCCTTCGCGACCGAGTTGGCACGAGCCGCCTCCAGAGAGACGAAGAGCGTGAACAGGTCGGTGACACCTGCGTTGGCGCCGCTGAAGAAGCTGTGCCCGAAATATGGAGCCGTCGCCAAAGCATCAACCCACTGTGCGGTGTCGCGGAAAGCCAGAAGATTGCGCGCTAACCACGGGTTGTCGCTTTGGGAACTTACGACCCGCACCAGTCGTGTCGGATCGTCCGCGAACGCTGCAGTGAGGATCTTGTGCATCCACACCGATTTCTCGGCATAGCGAAGGAAGTTGTTGGAGTATTTGTCTGTCGATAGACCCTCGGCGATACCTTCGTTGAGCGCTTGGGTCGCGACTGGGAATGCGAAGTTCCACACCTCGTTCGACAGCTCGATATAGGCGCGGTGCCCCGGGGCGAGCCGATCGTGGATCAGCTTGCCCATGTTGCGGACATAGGTTTCGTCGGCATTCCACGGCACTGTGAACCAAGGGTCCGAGCCCGCCGCGTTTGCCAAATCGATCATCTGCTCCAGAGGCACGCCGTCCCAGCCCGTCGGCGACAGCCATCCTGGAACCGCGCGGGTATCCCACGTGACGCTAGCGGGATTGCCGTTGGTGTTAGACCAATCCAGGTAACGTAGCACGGCGTAGGGCTTCAGGTCGTCGACAGCGCGCTTGTCGAACTCGCCGACGACCTCGAGGCCTGGCTCGCGACAGTCGAGGTTCCTAAATGGATCGGTCGCGTTGGCATCCTGCAGATAGACCATGATGTTGGGTCGCCCGGTCGGGTTCTTGACCCGATCGAATGCCGGCCACGTAAACGACACACGCTTGTTGGATGCCCCTGCCCGCACATCGCCGTCGAGCCTCACAGCACCACTACCTTCCCAGGTGCAGGTGACTGCGGTCGCTACGCCGGACAGGACGGTTTGCGGCGCGTTGAGGTACAGCACGCCGCCGCTCGAGGGATTGCCTTCCTTGGTCAGCTTCTCCGCCGCCATGTTGGTCCAGCCGGCGCTCGGATCACGCCAGCCGCCGGAGCGGAGCGCGAGGTTCGCAAAGGTGCGCTCGGTATTGTAATAGATGCTCGGCGCGACGTTGATCGCGAGTTCGAACGCCGGTTTCGTCGGGATTCTAGCGGGCGTCAGGACCGCCGCGGGCGTTGGGGTCGGCGTCGGAGTCGGCGATGGCGTCGGCGTTGGCGCAGGTGTGGGCGTAGGCGCAGGCGTCGGCGCCGGCGTGGGAGACGGCGTCGGGGTGGGAGCTGGCGTCGGCGCAGGAGTCGGCGTGACCGTCGCGACCGGAGTCGGCGTCGGTGCCGGCGTTGCAGTGCCCGAGGGAACGACCGTCACCGATCCCGTTGTAGCCGGAGTGGAGGCGCCACCGCCGCCGCCACCGCAGGCTGCCAGCAGCGTCGCTCCCGACAAAGCGAACCATGTTCGCATATTGTGCTTCGCTGCGCCGAGACTTGTTGCGTTCGCGACGCCGAACATGCTCTTGCGATTCACCCGTTTGCTCCCGAATTTGATGAGAGCAGTTTACCCGCGGGTGGTAATCAAACGATGAAGTTGGAGGTCGATTGGGATGACTTGCGAATTTAATCCAGTAATAACCAAATATAAATCTTCCCTAAACCTTAATTACGACGTCGGTAACCATTATGCAATATTGAGCACTAGGTGTTATACTGGCTAATGCGGCCTTTGGTGTTAATGGTTAGCAGATCATGCCGATGGCAGGACGATGTAGGCCGAGAACGGCACTTGGCTATTCCGCTTCGTCGACGGCGTGATGACCGAGGTCGCTGTCGAACGGTGGCTGATTGGGGCAGAAGCGGTGCCCTTCACCGCAACCGGGCCGCAGAACGACTGCGGCTATGTAGTTGAGTTCAGTCGAAAGGAGGTTATCGCGATGGGATCGGGCGCGTGGCGGACGGGGGGAGTGGCTCGCGAGCACCTCGCCACAGCATCCGCTCGCCGGCTTCTAGCGCCACCGCATCAGATGGACCGAAATCTATCGGGCTTATACGGGGCGGTATGACACCAGGCGCCGGCCGCCACCCGATCAGATATCTGCCGCAACTTGATGGCCTGCGCGCCGTCGCTGTGCTCCTGGTTGTCGCCAGCCACATTATTAGCCTAGCGATACCGGGCGTATCTGGCGTGACTCTGTTCTTCTTCATCAGCGGCTTCATCATCACGCGCATGATGCTCGCGGAGCCGACTGGCCGGCTTCTCCCGTTCTAGATTCGTCGGTTCTTTCGCTTGTTCCCGACGCTACTCGCCTATGTGCTCGCATCGCTTGCGGTGATGCCCGCGTTCGGACACCCGCCGGCATGGCTCGGGGCTGCCGCAGCGCTGCTTTTTTTGACGAACTACTCGCCATTTGCCCCAACCGGCTACTTCACCCTGACGTGGAGCCTGTCGGTCGAGGAACACTCGTATCTGTTGTTCCCGTTGACGATGCTGGTGCTCCGACAGCGAGCGCAGATCGCGATTGTGGTATGCATCGTCGCCTGTCTAGCGCTGCGCTTGTACTTTGCGGGCACCATCCCCGACGGCACAATTCAAGGCGCCTCGCACTTCCGGCTAGACTCGATCGCATGAAGATGCCTGCCGTCGATGATGATACATCGGCATCACGAGCCGCTCTACGGCCGAACGTTAAACTTCATGAGCAGCCGCACGGGTGTGATTATTGGCTATCGCAGTTGCAAGACGCTTTTGTGCATCAGCATCCCTTTGCAATTAGCAGGCAAGTTCGATGTGGCATCTGTTCGCAGGCTGGTCCTGTGCAGCTTGAAGCGGGCCGCGGCCGAGAGATGCAAGGACCGGATAGTCACGCACGGTGCGAGGCTAGGAGGCGACTAGCCAGAATGGCGTTCCGCACCGTAAGGAGGCAGCGATGTTGAAACTCGCGATCTTCGTAAGCGTGCCGTTCTTTCTAGGGCTGTTCGCCTTCTACGTGGCGATCAGCCCCAGCTGGCGCTTGCCTGTCGTCAAACGACTCGCCTTCGTGGGCGCATATTGCCTAGGCGTCACGTTCTTCAGTCCCTCAGTGCCGATCCATCTGGCACTCTGCAGCCTGACCGTGCCGCTGTTCGCGCATCGACGGGAAGAGATCCCGCCGGTCTACTTGTTCGCGCTCCTCGCGCTTCCGAGCTTGCAGCTTACGATGGGCATCGGCTCCATCCAGCTCTTGCCGATCACGGGGTTCAGCGCTCTGGGGATCGGCGCACTGGTCTGGGCAACCGTCAAGGGTGAGCGGGGAGATACTAAATCATATCTTGCTGGGATCTGTATCGCTGCCCTCTTCTGCATGATCGTGTTTGGCGCCGCACGGGGCACTTCCGCGACCAACTACCTCCGGGTGATCGTCAACACATCGCTGTCGTTCCTCATGCCGTTCTACATCGTTCGGCGGTGCGTGAAGTCGCCGAACGATGCCCGGCTGCTCATCGTCGGGCTCATAGCGGTGACGGCCGCTCTATCCGCGGTGGCGATCTACGAGGCCAAGGCCGCCTGGCCGCTATTCCGCGGGGTTTACGATCACTACGGCATCACTCTTAGCAGCGGCGCCAGCGTCAAGATGCGTGGCGGGTACCTGCGTTCTCCGGGTACCTTCATCGAGCCGACGTCGTTTGCGCTCTGGCTTGCGATCGGCACGGGCGCGTTGCTGGCTGCTCCGTGGCTCTTCCGTTCTAAATTGAATTATACGCTTCTGCGCATCTTCCTTTTGGCGGGACTATTTGCTCCGCAGTCACGTGGAGCGTTCATCGGATTGATCGTTTTCTTCGCTGTTCATCAGCTTGTGAACGGACGATCCGTGAATGTCGTCAAACCGGCTATTTTTGCCGGCGGAGCGGCGTTGATGTTTTACTGCCTCGCGCTTTTCGTACCGGCGATCGGCAACATGGTCGGCCTCAACAGCACGGGCGCCATTAATCGTGATTATCGTCAGGACCTGTTCTCGCGAGGAATCGAAGAGGCCAAACATCATCTGATCCTCGGGACCGACTACGGATCGGTCACCTATGCTCTTCGCGACCTGGTGCAGGGTGAGGGCATTGTCGATTTCGTCAACAGTTACTTGTCGACCCTACTCGTCACCGGTCTTGTTGGCTTGTTCCTCTTCGTTTTCGCCCTGTTTGCTCCGCTGCCTGCGATGTACCGGCTTGCTCGTTCGTCGAGCGCGCAGGATCGAGCGGCGCCGGCATTTGTTGTCGCCGCGCTTGGTTCAATAATCGTCATGATTGCCTTCACCGCTCTTGGAGGGCGGACCATCAGCGGCATCTGCATCTTGATCGGCCTCAGCGGCTCTCTCTTGAACGCGCGCCGAAGCCCAGTGGTTCGTTCCGACGAACGCACATTAGGTCGCCGCGCTGGCGTGGTGCCGATCGGGGGCCCGCCCAGCCCCGACAAGCCGATCGTGCATCACACCGCCTAGCGACGCCGGCGCTGTTTTTCGCAGAAGCAAGCGAAGCACTGATCCTCATCGATAGGTTTCTGGTTCCCGCAAGCACAGATGCGGTCATCAGCATATTCGTCATCGCTGACGCGGCCCGCGATCCAAATGGCCTTCAGCCTGCTGACCGCTTTCAGCGCCGCGCCGAGAAGTGGGTATGACCTCATGCCTCTGGCTTCATGAAGAAGCCAGCACACGTCAAGGCGCGCGCGGTGAAGCATGCGTCGGCGAATCGGAGGGAACGTTCGCCGTTGGATTGTGCAGGTTGCTGAGCTAGCAGGAGGCTCGGCAGGGTGACGCTGTACTAGCCCGCGATCGCAAGGGCGTGATCGGCGGCGGGTTCGATGCGAGATGGGGATACGATGAGCAGAGCTGATGCGGCCAATCCAGAGGCTGAGAAACTGCGGGATTTCCCACTGCTCGACTGGTTGCGCTTCGTCCTCGCGTCGACGGTTCTTCTCACCCACGAGGGCATCAAGTACGGACCGATCAATGGCGGGCTTGCCGTTGCCGTGTTTTTGGCCCTGAGCGGGTGGCTGATCGGTGGCATCCTTTTCAAAAGCGATCGCGGCGACTTGCCCCGTTTTTTCTACAATCGGGCAACGCGGATCTGGGCGCCATACTTAACGGCGATCGTCCTTCTGTACGGGGCTGCGGCGGTCCGTGAGGGGGTGGATGCAAACTGGCTCAAGTACCTGTTCTACGATGTGACCTTCACGCATTACAATTTCGCCGAATTTCCCCGTGCGTCGCTCGAGATGCCGTTGAAGGGCACAGGCAACGCCTTTTGGAGCCTGTCAGTCGAAGAGCAGTTCTATCTCGCGGCCCCACTTCTGATGCTATTTACCCGATGGGGGAAGCGACTGGAAACTTGGGCGATCATCGCGGTTGCGCTACTGGCGCTCCAATCGATGTGGGCGCCGATCGCCGTTGGCGTGTTTGCTGCCGGGCTCAACCAACGGCGTGCAATAGTAGCAACGAGCACAAGCCGCTGGTTGGCAGCTGCTGGCGCGCTTGCCGCCCTTGCGGGCATCTTCTGGCACGACGTCGAGCCGTTTCGTTCGTTGTTTTCTATCGGCGTCGTTTTGGCCTTGACTGCGCCAGGGCGCAGAGGGCGCTTGGGGAAGTTTCTTGGCGGCATCTCGTTCCCGCTCTATCTGAACCAGTGGATTGGCGGCTTCACCGTTAACGCTGTTTCCCGCTACCTCCTGCCAATCCCGAGTGCGGTCGTCGTGCCGCTGATCTTCATCGTCAGCGTTGGCGCAGCGGTCGCCACCTGGCTGGCTGTCGACTATCCAGTAATGCGCTATCGTGACGCTTGGTACACGCCCGGGCGCGGTCGCTCACTCGGGATTGCAGCTTACATCATCGTCGGCGTTGGCCTCACAGGCGGGATGATCCTCAAGGCAATAGCGCGCTGATCGGGAGTGTATTCGGAAGGGTCAACCCGGCCGGCGATCCAGATAGCGCAGACCATACGCCGTGCCCCGCGGAACAGCCTTAGCGGCGCGTGATAGATTGCGAGCGCAATTTCCTTTCCCCACGTCGCCAACGCCCGAGCACATGTCAATTGACGAAGATCAGCGGACGGCGATCTCATCTAGGACAGTCCGACGCTTGCGCGTCTCGGCGTCAATCGGTTGGCGAGCGTTACGCCCGCCGGGTTGCCATTCCTATTTGACTAGTCGACGATCGGTTCATCGGCACCTTAACCTTTTCACAAATATTTAAGGGCTACTCAAAATTGCGGATGCTTCGGCTTTCTCCCAATCGTACGCGGCAGCCAAATTGCCTGACCTAGTTCATCCTGATAAATAGCTGGGTCGGGATCCGCTGCCGTCGTCGTGCTTCAAGCAAGTCGTCAAGCTCGCTCAAGCGTTCCCGCGAGAGCTCTAGCTGCTGCGCTATCTCGAAGTCCGGCCACTCAGAGCTAGCGATTTATGCTCCGCGACACTCCGCGTCGCGGATGCGATCCTCGAACCACCTTTGCACAAGCTGCCGGGCGGCGGCGCTATCAAGCTCAGCGCATTTGATCATATCGAACGCTTCCCGTACCTTAGCGGCAAGGATCACGGCCAACTTCTCGGCACCACGGAGGCCACAGTCGCTCAAGGAGCGACGAACCGCGCGAAGTCTCAAGCGGGGCCGAACATCCTCAGGCCCCCGCAGACGCAGGTGATAGATGCCGTTTCTGATTTGAAGGTGCGGGACACGGCTTCCGCTCATGCGGCGCGTCCCGGCCAATGACACCACGTCACTTGGGTCGACCCAGCCGATACGATTCCCTCGGCTGAACGGGCGCTGCAAGGAAGCGTGTACCACGTTGTGTACCAACGCGATCGCAGCCAGGGAAGCAATTTCCCGAAGCCATTGTAAGAATTGGAGAAATCGGCAGTTTGGTGGACAGGGCTGGATTCGAACCAGCGTACGCTTGCACGGGCAGATTTACAGTCTGCTGCCTTTAACCACTCGGCCACCTGTCCAGATGGGCCGCTTTTCAGAGCGAGGCGGCTCCATGGCGAAGCGGGACGCGGCTGTCAACGCGGGTCGGCACGCTTGGCTTCGCTTGCGTACCGCCGACCGCCCCCGTAGCACCGCGATCGACATCGATCGTTCGGGAGGTTCCATGCGCCGTTCACTGTTCGTCGCCGCCGCGGCGGTCGCCCTGATGCCCGTCCACGCAGGCGCGCAGGACAAGGCGGCGGTCAACCGGATCATCGACGAAGGCACCAACCACAGCCAGGTGATGATCACCGCCCAACACCTGTCCGACGTGATCGGCCCGCGGCTCACCAATTCGCCGGGCATGCGCAAGGCCGAGGATTGGACCGCCGGCAAGTTCGGCGAGTGGGGACTGAAGAACGTCCACAAGGAAGGGTTCGCATTCGGCCGCGGCTGGACCATCGAGCGCGCGTCGGTGCGGATGCTGACGCCGCGCCCGGTGCAGCTGACCGCCATCCCGATCGCGTGGACCCCGCCCACCAACGGCGCGCTGGCCGCACCGATCGTCGTCGCGCCGATGAAGCGCGAACGCGATTTCGACAAGTGGCGCGGGCAGCTGCGCGGCAAGATCGTGCTGACGACGCTGCCGGTCGCGGCGGCCGACTCCACCGAGCCGGTGACCAAGCGCCTCTCCAGCGAGGATCTGGCGAAGCTCGACCAATTCCAGCAGCCGGTAAACGATCCCGATGCCGCGGATCGGCGGCTGAAGCGGCTCGATTTCGCGGCCAAGCTCGACGCGTTCCTAAAGGCGGAGGGCGCGGTGGCGATGGCGACGATGGCGTACCGCGACGGCAATCTCGTCAGCGGCGAAGGCTATCTGTTCGGCAAGCGCGAGACCGCCACCCTCCCCGCGGTGCAGATCGGCCAGGAGGATTATCTGCGGCTCGCCCGGCTCGCGAAATCCGGACCGGCGCCGACGCTGGAGATCTTCAGCGACGTGCGCTTCGACGACACCGACGAGCAGGCCTACAACATCGTCGCGGAGATCCCCGGCACCGATCCGAAGGCCGGCTATGTGATGGCCGGCGCGCACCTCGACAGCTGGGTTGCGGGCGACGGCGCCGCGGACAACGGCGCGGGCAGCGCGATGATCATGGAGGCCGCGCGGATCATCGCCGCGACCGGGGTCCGGCCCAAGCGCACCATCCGCTTCGCACTGTGGGCGGGCGAGGAACAGGGGCTGCTCGGGTCGATGGCCTATGTCGAAAAGCACCTCGCGACCCGCGGCGCGCCCGCCGCCGCCGGCAGCCCGCCGGAAAACGGCATGAAGCGCTTCTACGGCTGGACCAATCGCTGGCCAGTGACGCCGCAGCCCGGCTATGGCGATCTCGCCGCCTATTTCAACATCGACAACGGCTCGGGCAAGCTGCGCGGCCTCTATGCCGAGCGCAACCCGGCGGTGGTGCCGATCTTCCGCGAATGGCTGGCGCCGTTCGCCGCGATGGGCGCGTCGACCGTGGCGCTGCGGCCGACCGGCGGCACCGATCACGTCTTCATGCAGGCGATCGGCGTGCCTGGCTTCCAGTTCATCCAGGATCCGCTCGATTACGGCAGCCGGGTTCATCACAGCGGCGTCGACACCTTCGATCACCTGAAGGCCGACGACATGCGCCAGGGATCGATCGTGCTCGCCTCGGTACTGGTTTCGGCCGCCAATGCCGAAAAGGCCTTGCCGCGTCCGCCGCTGCCGACCAAGCCCGGGGTCACCGATCCCTTCGCATATCCGGACGACGACGACTGATGGCCAAACGAGGACACCGACCCAGCACCGGCACCGCCGGACGGCCACGCTTCTGGGGGCGCCATGCGGTCACCGCGGCGCTCGCCAACCCCGAACGGATCGTCCGCAAGGTCTGGGGCACGCGGGAGGCGCTGGCGGCGCTCGATCTGCCGCCGGTGCTCCCGGTGACATTCGCCGACGTCGCCGATCTCGGCCGGCTGGTCCCGGCCGACGCGCCGCACCAGGGGCTGGTGGCCGAGGTCGATCCGCTCGAGGACATGTGGCTGGGCGATCTGCTGGCGCAGGGTCGCGACGATCAGCGTCCGCTGGTGGTGCTCGATCAGGTCACCGATCCGCACAATGTTGGCGCGATCCTGCGCTCGGCCGCCGCCTTCGACGCGCTCGGCATCGTCACTCAGGATCGTCACTCGCCGCCCGAATCGGGCACCGTCGCGCGTGCCGCGTCGGGGGCGCTGGAGACCACGCCCTGGGTGCGGGTCGTCAACCTCGCCCGCGCGCTGGAGGAGATCGCCGAGGCGGGCTTCTGGCGGATCGGGCTCACCGGCCATGCGACGCAGACGCTCGCCGAGGCGATGGGCGCGCAGCGGATCGCGATCGTTCTCGGTGCCGAGGGCGAAGGGATGCGGCAGAATACCGAGACGCATTGCGACGAGCTCGCCAAGCTGCCGATCAGTGGCAAGGTCGAAAGCCTCAACGTATCCAACGCCGCCGCGGTCGCGCTCTATGCGGTGGCCGCGCGCGGCTGAGGAGCGCCGGCAGTGACCGCGTTCATCCTCGATCTGATCGCGGCGGGCGGCTATTTCGGCATCTTCCTGCTGATGGCGCTCGAGAATGTCGTCCCGCCGATCCCCTCGGAGGTGATCATGGGGCTGGGCGGCATGGCGGTGGCACGCGGCGACATGGCGCTGGTGCCGCTGGTGCTGATCGCGACCGCGGGCACCACCGCGGGCAATTGCTTCTGGTACGTGATCGGGCGGCGGCTCGGCTATCATCGGCTGCGCCCGTTCGTCGATCGCCACGGCCGCTGGCTGACGCTCGAATGGAGCGATGTCGAGCGGCTCCACCGCTTCTTCGAACGCAATGGCGGCTGGGTGATCTTCGTGTTCCGCTTCATGCCGACCTTCCGGACGATGATCTCGCTGCCCGCGGGGATGACGCGAATGCCGGTCTGGCGCTTTCTGGCCTGGACCTATGCGGGCAGCCTGATCTGGAACACCGTGCTCGCCTGGGCGGGGATCTGGTTCGGGTCGCGATTCGACCGGCTGCAGGATTATGTCGGCCCGGTGGTGATCGCGATCAGCGTCGCGATGGTCGTCGCCTATCTTTGGCGGGTCGCGACCTGGCGGCCGCGCGGGTGAGCGCTCACGCCCGCGGATGGGCGTTGCGGTAGACGTCGAGGATGTGCGCGGCATCGACCGCGGTATAGATCTGGGTGGAACTCAGCGAGGCATGGCCGAGCAGCTCCTGCAACATGCGCAGGTCCGCGCCACGGCCGAGCAGATGCGTCGCGAAGCTGTGGCGCAGCGCGTGCGGCGTGGTCCGCGCCGACAGCCCCAGCCGCGCCCGCGCCGCGCGCACCGATTTGCGGATCACGCCGGGCGACAGCGCCCCTCCCCTTGCCCCGCGGAACAGCGGCGCCAGGCGATCCGCCGGCCACGGCGACTGTGCGACATACGCCTCGATCGCGCTGCGGACCTGGGGCAGCAGCGGCACGACCCGGGTCTTGTCGCGCTTGCCGGTGACGACCAGCGTCGCGCCGAGCGGCAGCGCCCGCCCGGTCAGCGCGAGCGCCTCGCCGATCCGCAGGCCGGCGCCGTAGAGCAGCATCAGCAGCGCCCAGTCGCGCGCGCCGATCCACGGCTCCGCGGCGTCTTCCGCGACATCGTCCGCCAG
Source organism: Sphingomonas sp. Tas61C01 (assembly GCF_052567495.1). Lineage (NCBI taxonomy): Bacteria > Pseudomonadati > Pseudomonadota > Alphaproteobacteria > Sphingomonadales > Sphingomonadaceae > Sphingomonas > Sphingomonas sp. Tas61C01. The sequence continues at coordinate 3,582,036 of NZ_CP199583.1, read as the reverse complement.
CGCCACCGCCTCGTCGGGTGAGATCGGCCGCGGTAGCCCCTTCTTCACCCGCGGGCCGCGCAGCCGCGGCAGATCCGCCTCGGGCACGGCCCACGCCAGGAACGCCCGCACCGCCGACAGCTCACGCGCCGCCGACGCATTGGTCAGCCCTTCCCCGCGGCGCCGCGCCAAATAGGCGCGCAGGTCGGTCGCCGACACCGCCGCCAGCCCGTCGCGATCGGCCGCCCGCCGCGCGTCGCCCCAATGACCGGCAAGGAACGCGATCAGCCGCTCGGCCGTGGCACGATAGGCGCGTGCGGTGTGCACGGAACGCCGACGATCGCGCACCAGATGCTGGGCGAACAGGATGGGCAGCGGGGTCGTCACAGGGCCACGCTAGGGTCCTCGATCGCGAAAAGCGAGCGACCCCTCGGTTTCTACTTAACACCGATGGAATCTTGGATATGGTGGGATATGTTGCCGATATCCGCTCGCATGTTCGACACCGAAGAAGGTCGCCGGTTGGCCGCGCTTTATGCGCTCGACCTGCTCGATACGCCCCCGGAGGCAGAGTTCGACGCGATCGTCACGCTCGCCACGCATCTGCTCGGCAAGCAGGCCGCGGTGCTGTCGCTGATCGATCAGGGTCGCCACTGGATCAAGGCGCGCAGCGACACCGGCGCGATCGGAACGTCCGGGCTGCGCATCCTGTGCGATGATCTGATCCAGGGTCAGGAAATGACGATCATCGAGGATGCCGCGGCCGATCCGCGCTTTTATACCGACGCGCGGCTGATGGCCGACGGCATCCGCTTCTATGCGGGCGTGCCGCTCTACGCCCCAGGCGCCGACGGCAGCATCCAGCCGGTCGGCACGCTATGCGTCGCCGATCCGAACCCCGGACGGCTCGATCAGGACAGCATCGGCGCGCTGCAACGCCTCGCGATTCTTGCCCAATCGCTGCTCACCGCCCGCCTGGCCGCGCGCTCCGCGCTCGATCTGGCGACGCTCGCCAAACGCCAGGCGACCGACCTGCTGCGCAAGGACCAGACCTTCAGCCAGGCCGAGACGATGGCGAAGATCGGATCGTGGCGCTATGTGCCCGCCACTGGGGACATCCAGTGGTCGGAGGGCGTCTTCCAGATCCACGGTCTCCCGCCGGGGGACCGCGCGGCGATCGATGGGCTGCTGGCGCGCTACCCGCGCAACCTGCGCCGGCTGCTCTATCGCGCCGCTCGCGCCTCGCTGCGCACCGGCGAGCCGTTCGAGATCGAGGTCGATTTCGTCGATGCCGAGGGCGACCGTCGCCGCATCCGGGCGATCGGCGCGCCGGAGATCACCCTCGACAACCCGGTCGCGCTGATCGGGCTGTTACAGGATATCACCGACCGGCACCGGATGGAGGAACGGCTACGTCGCACCGCCGATCGCGACGACCTGACCGGCATCGCCAATCGCGCCGCGTTCGACCGCGTGCTCGGCGCCGCGATCGCCCAGCCGCTATGCAACCGCGCGCCGCTGATGCTCGCGGTCGTCGATCTCGATTGCTTCAAGGAGGTCAACGACACGCTAGGCCACCGCGCCGGTGACGACGTGCTCCGCGCGGTCGGGCGACGGCTTCGCGAACCCTGGTTGCGGGGCAGCTACGCGGCGCGGATCGGCGGCGACGAATTCGCGCTGATCGTCGATCATCCCGGGCTGCTCGCGGATCCGGCGGCGTTCGTCCAGCGCCTGGAACACGAACTCTGCGTGCCGGTGACCGCGGGCAAGATCACGATCGCGACATCGGGCACGGTCGGCACCGCGACGCTGACCGATCACGACAATGTCCGCGACTTCGTCCATGCGGCGGATACCGAGCTCTACGCCGCGAAGCGACGGCGGATCGGCAACCGCCGGCGCACCGATCGCCACAGCGGCCCCCCGCGGCGACAGGTCGCGGCGGAATAGCGGTTCACCCGGGCGCTCCTGCGCCCCATATGGACGGCAATGTCACGCGCCCGCGTCCTCGTCCTGAACTCCGCCCTCGGCCCGCTCGACTACCGCGTGCCCCATGGCATGGCGGTCGAGCCCGGATCGGTCGTGGTCGCGCCGCTCGGGCCGCGCCAGCTGCTCGGCGTCGTCTGGGAACCCGATTACATGCCCTCGGACGCGGAGGTCGGCGACAACCGCCTCCGCCCGCTGCTCGCCGTCGCCGACGTGCCGCCGCTCGGCGCCGCACTCCGCCGGTTGGTCGAATGGACCGCGGCCTATTACCTCGCGCCGCCCGCCAGCGTGGTGCGGATGAGCCTCGCCTCCACCTCGGCGCTGGAGGGCGCGCGCACCGTCACCGAATACCGGATCGGCGGCACGATCCCGGCGCGGCTCACCCCACAGCGCGAACAGGCGCTGGCGCGGATCGGCGATCGCCAGGGGCTGATCCGTGAACTGGCGACCGCGGCCGACGTGTCCGACGCGGTGATCCGCGGCCTGGTGAAATGCGGGGCGATCGAGGCGGTCGAGGTGGACATCGACAGCCCCTATCCCCGCCCGGACCCCGCGTTCGGCCCGCCGATGCTATCGGACCAGCAGCGCGACGCCGCCGACACGCTGGTCGCGGCGGTGGCGGCGCGCGCGTTCCAGCCGACCTTGCTCGACGGCGTCACCGGATCGGGCAAGACCGAGGTCTATTTCGAGGCGATCGCCGAGGCGATCCGCGCCGGCCGCCAGACCATCGTGCTGCTGCCCGAGATCGCGCTGACGGAGCCCTTCCTGAAGCGCTTCCACGATCGCTTCGGGTGCGAGCCGGTGGCGTGGCATTCGGGCTTGCGGTCGACCCAGCGCCGCCGCGCCTGGCGCGCCATCGCCAGCGGCGAGGCGCTGGTGACGGTCGGCGCACGGTCGGCGCTGTTCCTGCCCTACCGCAACCTCGGCCTGATCGTGGTCGACGAGGCGCACGAGACCAGCTTCAAGCAGGAGGACGGCGTGCATTACCACGCGCGCGACGTTGCGGTGATGCGCGGCAAGTTCGAAGCCTGCCCGGTGATCCTTGCCTCGGCCACCCCCGCGATCGAGACGCGCCAGCAGGTCGCGCTCGGTCGCTATGCCGAGCTGAAGCTGCCGGCACGGTTCGGCAGTGCGGAGCTGCCGACGATCGAGGCGATCGACCTGATCGAACATCCGCCCGAACGCGGCCGCTGGCTCGCGCCCAAGCTGGTCGCGGCGCTCGGCGAGACGCTGGAGCGCCGGGAGCAGGCGTTGCTGTTCCTCAACCGTCGCGGCTACGCACCGCTGACGCTGTGCCGGACCTGCGGACATCGTTTCCAATGCCCCAACTGCACGGCCTGGATGGTGGAGCACCGCCTCACCCGGCGGCTCGCCTGCCACCATTGCGGGCACATCGAGCCGGTCCCCCGGCTCTGCCCGGAGTGCAAGAACGAGGATACGCTGGTCGCCTGCGGCCCCGGCGTCGAGCGCATCGCCGACGAGGTCACCGCGCTGTTCCCCGCGGCCAAGGTGGCAGTGGTCACCTCCGACACGATCTGGTCCCCCGCCAAGGCCGCGGAGTTCGTCGGGCGGATGGAGGCGGGCGACATCGACATCGTCGTGGGCACGCAATTGGTGACGAAGGGATACCACTTTCCCAACCTCACGCTGGTCGGCGTGGTGGATGCCGATCTCGGGCTCGAAGGCGGCGACCTGCGCGCGGCGGAGCGGACCTTCCAGCAGATCCGCCAGGTATCGGGCCGCGCCGGCCGCGGCGAGAAGCCTGGCCACGTCTATATCCAGACCCACAGCCCCAAGGCGCAGGTGATGCGGGCGCTGATCACCGGCGACGCCGACGCGTTCTACGAAGCCGAAACCGACGCCCGCAAGGACGCCGGCGCGCCACCGTTCGGCCGCTACGCCGCGATCGTGGTGTCCTCGGAGGACCAGGCCTGCGCGAACGACACTGCCAAGCTGGTAGGACGCACCGCGCCGCTGGTCGACGGCATGGCCGTCTACGGCCCCGCCCCTGCCCCGCTCGCGATGCTACGCGGCAGACACCGCTACCGCCTGCTCGTTCACGCCCGCCGCGCGCTGGACGTGCAGGACGTGATCCGCGACTGGCTCGGCGCGCTGGACTGGCCTGCCAAGGTGCGGGTCACGGTGGATGTTGATCCGTATAGTTTTTTGTGATGATGGGTGCGGCGAGTTTGCCGACCGCCCCGATCTGTCGCCCCTTCGCCCAACCCAGCGTGTGCTCCCGCGAAGGCGGGAGCCCAGTACTGGGTACCCGCCTTTGCGGGGACACATGGGGGGTAGATGTTCCGCGGGAACTGATGCCAACGCTCCCTCGAAGCGAGGTGGGGTACGAACACCGCTACCCGACCCTCACCACCACCCCGGCGAAGGCCGGGGCCCAATTGGTAGACGCTCTTGGCTCAGCGTAGCACCATCCAAGCGGCGTGTCTGAACTGGGCCCCGGCCTTCGCCGGGGTGGCGCTTAGAGGGTTTCGCGGCTCCAGTAGGCAAGGACTCGGGCGGACGGTTAGCCCCGCCCTACTCCGCCTGTTCGGCCAGCACCGTCAGCCCGGCCGCGTTCACCTCGGCGAAGCCGCCCTGGATCGCGATCGTCTCGGGCGTGGAGTTCTGCGTGGCGTAGATCGACAACGCCCCGTCGCGCACCGTCGACATCACCGGCGCATGGCCCTCGAGCACACCGAAGTCGCCCTCGGTGCCCGGCACCACGACCATATACACCTCTTCCGAGCGCACCAGGCGCTCGGGGGTGACCAGCTCGAAGCGCAGCATTACGCCTCCTGCGCCATCTTCTCGGCCTTGGCGATCACCTCGTCGATGCCGCCGACCATGTAGAACGCGCTCTCCGGCAAGTGATCGTATTCGCCGTCGACTACCGCCTTGAACGACTTGACGGTATCCTCGACCGCGACGAACTTGCCGCTGATGCCGGTGAAGACCTCCGCGACGTGGAACGGCTGCGACAGGAACTTCTGGATCTTGCGCGCGCGCGTCACCGTCAGCTTATCTTCCTCCGACAGCTCGTCCATGCCCAGGATCGCGATGATGTCCTGGAGCGACTTGTAGCGCTGGAGCAGCGATTGGACCGCACGCGCGGTGTCGTAATGCTCCTGGCCAACGACCCGCGGTTCGAGCACGCGCGACGTCGAATCGAGCGGATCGACCGCCGGGTAGATGCCCAGCTCCGAAATCGCGCGATTAAGCACCGTGGTCGCGTCCAGATGGGCGAACGACGTCGCCGGCGCCGGATCGGTGAGATCGTCGGCGGGCACGTACACCGCCTGCACCGACGTGATCGACCCCTTGTTGGTCGAGGTGATCCGCTCCTGCAGCGCGCCCATGTCGGTCGACAGTGTGGGCTGATAGCCCACCGCCGACGGAATACGGCCGAGCAGCGCCGACACTTCGGCGCCAGCCTGAGTGAAGCGGAAGATGTTGTCGACGAAGAACAGCACGTCCTGGCCCTCGACGTCGCGGAAATATTCGGCGATCGTCAGGCCCGACAGCGCGACGCGGGCGCGCGCCCCCGGCGGCTCGTTCATCTGGCCGAACACCAGCGCGACCTTCGATCCCTCCGACTGCGGATTGCCGTCGGCATCCTTGGCGATGACGCCCGCGTCGAGGAACTCGTGGTACAGATCGTTGCCCTCGCGGGTCCGCTCGCCGACGCCGGCGAACACGCTGGTGCCGCCATGCCCCTTGGCGATGTTGTTGATCAACTCCTGGATCAGCACGGTCTTGCCGACCCCGGCGCCGCCGAACAGGCCGATCTTGCCGCCCTTCGCATAAGGCGCGAGCAGGTCGATGACCTTGATCCCGGTGACCAGGATCGAGCTTTCGGTCGACTGGTCGACGAACAGCGGCGCGCTGGCGTGGATCGGCGAGGTCGTCTCGGCATTCACCGGACCGCGCTCGTCGATCGGCTCGCCGATGACGTTGAGGATGCGGCCGAGCGTCATCGGGCCGACCGGCACGCGGATCTGCGAGCCCGTATCGCGGACGTTCTGCCCGCGGGTCAGCCCCTCGGTCGCGTCCATCGCGATGGTGCGGACGGTGTTCTCGCCCAGATGCTGCGCAACTTCGAGCACCAGGCGGTTGCCGTTGTTGTCGGTCTCGAGCGCCGACAGGATCGCCGGGAGATTGTCCGGAAAATGCACGTCGACCACCGCGCCGATCACCTGAGAGATCGTGCCGATGTTGTTGGTCATGCCCTCGGTCGGGCGGATGTCTTCAGCGGCGGTTGCCATTGCGGTTCTTCCTGCTTTTGGAATTTAGAGGGCTTCGGCGCCCGAGATGATTTCCACGAGTTCGGTCGTGATCGCGGCCTGGCGGGTGCGGTTGTACTCGATCGACAGGCGGTTGATCATGTCGCCCGCGTTGCGCGTGGCGTTGTCCATCGCGTTCATCCGGCTGCCCTGCTCCGACGCCGCATTCTCCAGCATCGCACGGAATATCTGGATCGCGACGTTGCGCGGCAACAGGTCGGCGAGGATGGTCTCCTCGTCGGGCTCGTATTCGACCGCGGCGACGTTGCCGCCCGCGGGCGCCGCGTCGACGGGAATCGCGACCGGAATGATCTGCATGCCGACCGGCACCTGCACCAGCGCCGAGACGAACTTGGCGTAGAACAGGTGGGCGATGTCGAACTCGCCCGCCTCGAACCGCGCGACGAGATCCTGGGCAAGGCCCTGCGCATCGCTGAACGCGACCTTCTTGATCCCGCCGAGCTCATAGTCGTTGGCGACCTGGGTCGGATAGAAGCGCCTGAGCACGCGCCCCTTCTTGCCCGCCAGATAGAAGCGCACGGTCTTGCCCGCGGCCTCCAGCTCTTCCGCCTTCTTGCGCGCCGCCCGGACGATGTTGGTGTTGAACGCCCCCGCCAGCCCGCGCTCGGAGGTCGCGACGACGATCAGGTGCACCTGGTCCTTGCCGGTGCCCGCCAGCAGCTTCGGGCTGCTTTCGCTGACCGTGACGGTCGAGGCGAGGCTCGCCATCACGCGCTCCAGCCGCTCCGCATAAGGGCGACCGGCGACCGCCGCCTCCTGCGCGCGGCGCAACTTGGCGGCGGCGACCATCTTCATCGCCTTGGTGATCTTCTGCGTCGACTTCACCGAGCCGATGCGGATCTTGAGGGCCTTCAGGGATGCCATCTTCTGCCTTTTCGTGCTCCTGCGCGGGCAGGAACCCAGGATAATCTAGCGAGCCGTCCGTGGCTCTGGGCTCCTGCTTTCGCAGGAGCACCGGATCGCCTTACGCGAAGGTCTTCGCGAACGAGTCGAGCGCGCCCTTCAGCTTGCCCTTCGCATCGTCGCCGAGATCGCGCGTGTCGCGGATCATGCCGAGCACGTCGCTGTGGTTCGCGCGCAGATCGGCGAGCATCGCGTCCTCGTAGCGCGTCACCGCGTCGACCGGCACGGTGTCGAGATACCCCTGCGTGCCCGCGAAGATCGACACCGCCTGCTCCTCGAACGGCATCGGCGCGAACTGCTTCTGCTTCAACAGCTCGGTCAGACGCGCGCCGCGGTTGAGCAGCTTCTGCGTCGAGGCGTCGAGGTCCGACCCGAACTGTGCGAACGCCGCCATCTCGCGGTACTGCGCCAGCTCCAGCTTGATCGAGCCCGAGACCTTCTTCATCGCCTTGGTCTGTGCGGCGGAACCGACGCGGCTCACCGACAGGCCGACGTTGATCGCCGGACGGATGCCGGCGAAGAACAGGTCGGTTTCGAGGAAGATCTGGCCGTCGGTGATCGAGATCACATTGGTCGGGATGTACGCCGAGACGTCGCCCGCCTGCGTCTCGATGATCGGCAGCGCGGTCAGCGAGCCCGAGCCATTGTCCTTGTTCATCTTCGCCGCGCGCTCCAGCAGGCGCGAGTGGAGATAGAACACGTCGCCCGGATAGGCTTCGCGGCCCGGCGGACGGCGCAGCAGCAGCGACATCTGGCGATACGCGACCGCCTGCTTGGACAGATCGTCGTACACGATCAGCGCGTGCATGCCGTTGTCGCGGAAATACTCGCCCATCGCACAGCCGGTATAGGGCGCGAGAAACTGCAGCGGAGCGGGCTCCGACGCGGTCGCCGCGACCACGATCGAATAATCCATCGCGCCGTTTTCGGTCAGCGTCTTGACGATCTGCGCGACGGTCGAGCGCTTCTGCCCGATCGCGACGTAGATGCAGTAGAGCTTCTTGCTCTCGTCATCCCCGGCGTTTGCCGCCTTCTGGTTGATGAACGCGTCGATCGCGACCGCCGACTTGCCGGTCTGGCGATCGCCGATGATCAGCTCGCGCTGGCCGCGGCCGACCGGCACCAATGCGTCGATCGCCTTCAGCCCGGTCTGCACCGGCTCGTGCACGGAGGTGCGCGGGATGATGCCGGGCGCCTTCACCTCGACGCGGCTGCGCTGATCGCTGACGATCGGGCCCTTGCCGTCGATCGGATTGCCGAGACCGTCGACGACGCGCCCGAGCAGACCCTTGCCAACGGGAACGTCGACGATCGTGCCGGTCCGTTTGACGACGTCGCCTTCCTTGATCTCCGAATCCGATCCGAAGATAACGACGCCGACGTTATCGGCCTCGAGGTTCAGCGCCATGCCTTGCACGCCGTTGGAGAACTCGACCATTTCGCCCGCCTGGACGTTGTCGAGCCCGTAGATGCGCGCGATGCCGTCACCGACGCTCAGCACCTGCCCGGTTTCGGAGACTTCCGCCTCCGAGCCGAAATTGGCGATCTGGTCCCTGATGACCTTCGAGATTTCTGCGGCGCGGATATCCATTGTCAGCCCTTCCCAACAGCGTCTGCTGTCAGCCTTTCATTGCGTGCGCGAGTGAGTTCAAACGGGTGCGGATCGACGAATCGATCATCTGGCTGCCGATACGGACGACGAGCCCGCCGAGCAGCTGCGGGTCCACCGACAGATCGACCGCGACGTCGCGGCCGACGCGGGTGCGAAGCTGCTGCTTCAGCGCCGCGACCTGATCGTCGTCGAGCGGATGCGCGGAGACTACCTCGGCGGTGGTCTCGCCGCGATGCTGAGCGGCGAGCGTTCGGAACGCGCGGACGATCTTGGGCAGATCGCCCAGCCGGCGGTTCTGCGCGAGCACGCCGAGGAAATTGCGCGTGGTCGGATCGATCCCGAGCGAGTCCGCGCTCGCCGACACCGCCTTCGCGGCATCGGTGCGCGAGACCAGCGGGCTGGTCGTCAGCGTCTTGAAATCGGGCGATTGCGCGAGCGCGTCACGCACCGTGGCGAGGCTCGCCTCGACCGCGTCGATGCTCTTCGATTCGCGGGCGAGCTCGAATAGCGCCAGCGCATACCTGCCGCCTAAGCTCGCTTGAATACCGCCGGATGTCTCCACGCGATCGAAGTCCTCGTTCTCAACGGTTGATCCCGGACCGGCGGAGACAGCGCCTCCAGCCGATCGCTTGCCCCATGCGAACAGGTGCGCAGCGAGTGCGCGTCCGATGGGTGCCGGGCGGTTAGCATCGGGGCCGGATCGATGCAAGCCGTGCGACCCCCACCCCCGGTTCGGACCCAGCCGCTTGGCGAACCCGCACCCGCGGGTTACTCGGCCGCCAGCGAACCAAGGAGACGACGACGTGGCGAACGGCAGCATGGAAACGATGACGATGGCCGATGGCGCCGCGGTCGCGGTGTATCACGTCCATCCCGCGGGCGAACGCCGCGGCGGGCTGGTGCTGGTGCAGGAGATCTTCGGGATCACCGATCACATCCGCGAACTGTGCGACGATTATGCCGGCGACGGCTACGAGGTGCTCGCTCCCGCATTGTTCGACCGCGAGCATCCGGGGTTCGAGGCCGATTATACCGGCGACGGTTTCGCCGAGGCAGTGCGGCTGGCCCGCGAGGCGCATCCCTTCGCGCTGTCGCTGGCCGATGTGCAGACCTGCATCGACGCGCTGGCGCCCGCCGGCCCGGTGTTCGTGGTCGGCTATTGCTACGGCGGTTCGGTCGCCTGGTTCGCGGCGACCCAGCTGACCGGCGTCGCCGCCGCCAGCGGCTATTATGGCAGCCTGATTCCCGGCGCCGCCGACCAGGAGCCGAAGGTTCCGGTGATCCTGCACTTCGGCCGCTACGACACCGGCATCCCGATGGAGGGCGTCGAACAGGTTGCAGCCAAGGACTGGCCGAACGCCACCGTTCATGTCTACGACGCCGGCCACGGCTTCAATTCGGACCGCCGCAAGGATTACCACGAACCGAGCGCCGACCTGGCGAAGGAACGCACCCTGGCACTGTTCCACGCGAACGGCGGGTGAGGCGGGAGGCGGGGCGGTCCTCCAGCCCCCCCCCCGTAATTCTATGCTACCCCGGCGAAGGCCGGGGCCCAGCTACACCGGCTCCCGCAACGACGGTCAGCGCGCAATTACCTTCTACCCCCGACTGGGCTCCGGCCGCCGGGGTACGAGGATGGGGCAAAGCTTACGCCCTCACTCCCCCTTCTCCTCACCCGCCGTATCAAGCGCCTTCAGCGCCTCGGCGACCGCGGCGGGATCCTTCAGCGTGTCGACCATCGCGAGCAGCTTCGCCGCCGGATTGTCAGGCGCGGCGTGCGGATCGAACGCGAGCGGGCGGAGATAGGTGCGCGCCGCCGCGGTGTCGCCCTCGGTCAGCTTCTGCCGTACCAGCAACATCCTCAGATAGCCGTCCTGCGGGATCAGCTCGAACGCGCGTTCGAGCCCCTTGGCGGCGCTGGCGGAGGGTGTCTGGTCCGCCATCTGGAAGCTCTGGTAGAACAGCACCAGCGGCGCGGCACCGTTCGGGTCGACCCGGTTCGCCTTGATGATCCAGCTCCGCGCCTCCGCCCAGACCTTCTTGTCGGTGGACTTGGCGGTCTCCGCGCGGCGTAGCCGGACCTGCGCCTTGTAGAGCAGCGCCTGCACCGATTTGGGATCGGTCGCCAGCGCGCGGTCCGCCGCGGCTTCGGCATTGTCGTCGCGCTTTGCGTCGAATGCCATCTCCGCGAGCCAGGATTGCGCCAGCGCATCCTCGGGCAGCCGCGCGACCGCCGCCGCCGCCTTGGCGTAGAGCGGCAGCGCGGTGGTGTCGTTCACCCCGCGAACCGACCGCTCGCGGAACGGCATCAGCGCGCGTGCCGCCGGGGGCAGCGAACTGACGGTGACGTTGATCGCGGGCAGCGTCGAATACGGGATCGCCACCGCCGGCAGCGTGTTCGCGCCCAGATAGCGGTCGAGCTCGCGATCGAGCTTCTTGAGGTCGCCGAACGCCTTGGTTGCCGCCTCGATCGGCGGCGTGCCGGTATTGATCAGCTTCAGATACTCGGTGAACTTGGCGTGCCGCGCGCTGTCGAACGTCACCCAATGCGTCATCAGCCAGCCGCGGCCGTACAGCGCCTCCCGCTCGACGTCCGACAGCTTGTACGGTCGCGGATCGAGCAGCCGCTGGATGCTGATCCCGGTGGTCTGGGTCAGGCCATAGGCACGGTGCTGCGCCGCGACCCCGATCATCGCCGACGTCTTGTCGAACCGGGTCGTCGAGACGAACTCCGCATAGCCTTCGCTGAACCAGCTCGGATAGGCGATCGTCGAATTGCCGAGCAGCAGGTGATGGCCATATTCATGGAACAGCACGAGCTGCGGCTGCAGGCTGCCGGCGTCGCCGCGCGCCGGGGTGAACGCCACCGATCCGCTCGCGCGCGGCACGTAGAAGCCGGCGATCCCCCGATCATTGCCGTAGAGCCGCTGGACCGCGTCGCTGTTCGGCAGGACGAACACGGTCAGCGGGTTGCTCGCCTGCCCGTCGACCTGCTCGAGCTTGTGGAGCCGGCGCACCAGCGCGTCGAACCGTTCCAGCCGGGTTGCGAGATCGCGGATCCCCGCCTCGCTGTCGTCGGCATAGACGATGAAGTGCGACGATCGCGCCTGACGCCATTCCGCCGACGCGGTACCGCTTGCCATCGCCGCAACTGCGGCCAGCATGCTCGTGCCTTTGGCGAACCATGACATCATCTATGCGACTCCCCCGCGTCAACTTGGCCGACGTCGGCGCGCTTTGTCAAAGACTTGTCGTTGCCGGACGAAGTATGCGCGTGGTTTGATCGCAAGTCCCGGGGTGCGGCCACGCAATCGGCGGGCTAGACGGGGCGAATGGAGACCCCTGCCCCCCTCGACGAGACCCCCGCCCCCCTTGACGAGAGCAGCGCCTGGGCTGCGTTCGCGGCGCGCGATCGGAATCAGGACGGGCGTTTCGTCGTCGCGGTGCGAACCACCGGCATCTATTGCAAGCCGAGCTGCCCGGCGCGGCACCCCCGGCGCGAGAACGTGGCGTTCCACGCCGATCCCGCCTCCGCCCGCGCCGCTGGCTTTCGCGCCTGCCTGCGCTGCAAGCCCGACGAGGTGGGGCGCGACCGGGTCGCGGTGGGGGCGGCGCTCGCGCTGCTGGCGACCGAGGACGCCCTGGTTGGGCTCGACGCGCTCGCCGCGCGGGTCGGCTATGCCCCGCATCATTTCCACCGGTTGTTCAAACGCGCGACCGGCGTGACCCCCGCCGCCTATGCCCGCGGCCTGCGCAGCGCGCGCGCTGCGGACGCCCTGTCGAAGGAGAGCAACGTGACCGACGCGATCTACCAAGCCGGCTATTCGGCGCCCAGCCGCTTCTACGCAGACGGCGCCCGGCGGCTCGGCATGGCGCCGAGCGCCTGGGCCAATGGCGGCGCCGGGGAGACGATCCGCTGGACCGTCGTCGACACCAGCCTCGGCGCGATGTTCGTCGCGGCGACCGCGCGGGGCCTGTGCCGCGTCTCGTTCGACGAGGACGAGGGCGCGCTACGGGCTCGTTTTCCTGCCGCCGAGATCGTCCCCGGCGACGCCGCGCTCGCCGATCTGGCGGCCAGTGTCGTCGCGGCGGTGGAGTCGCCCGATCGCGATCATGATCTGCCGCTGGACGTGCGCGGCACCGCCTTCCAGGAGGCGGTGTGGCAGGCGCTACGGACGATTCCGCGCGGCGAGACCCGCACCTACAGCGAACTCGCCGCGATCGCGGGCAATCCCGGCGCGGTCCGTGCCGCTGGATCGGCCTGCGGGCGCAACCCGGTCTCGATCGTCATCCCCTGCCACCGTGCACAACGGACCGACGGCACGCTGGGCGGCTACGCCTATGGGCTCGATCGCAAGCGAACGCTGCTGGCGCGCGAGGCTCAGTCCGCCGATCGGCAGGAATAAACCAGCTTCTCGTTGGGCAACGGCGGCAACGCCGCGCGGACCGCGGCCTGCTGCTGCGTCAGCCGGTCGAGCGGCACCGGATCGATCGTGCAGCTCTTGGGTGTCCCCGTCACCCGCAGCTTGCGCATCGCCTCCATCGCGGCGGCCGACAGCAGGTAGCGCGTATTCGAATAGGTCCGGGTCGCGGGATCGAACGACAGCAACGATACCGTCTGCTCGACATCGGGCACCAGGACCCGGTCCCACCGCCCGTTCGCCTGCAGATACTGCGTACGGTCGTTCATGCACCCCGCGCGGTTCCAGGTCAGCGGCACGTCGGTGGTGGGGGAGATGGTCACCCGGCTGCGCTCGGGCTGGAACACGCACAGCAGCCGCCCCGCGGGCAGGTCCTGCACGCGCACCGTCGACGCCGGCATGTCCGCGACCTTCACCTCGCCCGAAGGCCGCAACACGAACACCACGATCGCCGCGATCACCCCCACGACGCCAGCCACCGCCGCCCAGATCGCCCCGCGCCGCTCGCCGCGCGATTCGAGCAGCCCGGCGCCGCCGATCACCAGCGCTCCCGCTACCAGCAGCAACCCCGCTATCGCCATCACGTTCTCGCGCGCATGCTCCGCGGCATCGCGCGCCCGCGCGAGCGCATCCTCCCGGTCCGCCTGTGCCCGCGCCGCGGCATCGCGCCGCGCACCCGCGGCGTCGGCCTGTGCGCGCGCCTCCACCGCGGCATCGTCGCGCAGCCGTTCCTCGATCGAGGTGCAGGCGGTGCCGACCGTCGCGAACTCCTGCTTGGCCTCGCGCAGGAACGCCGCGACCTCGGTATCCGCGATCGCAAAGCCGAAGGTCGAGTCCCCTTCCTCGCCGCGAGTGATCGCCGAGTTGATCCCGATCACCCGACCGCAGCGATCGAGCAACGGCCCGCCGGAATTGCCACGCGCGATGCTGGCGGTATGGAGCAGCACCTCGATGCCGGTCAGGCTGCGCCGTCCCGAGAAGACGCCCTCGCTGCGCACCGGCGACATCGGACGGATGTAATCCGCGGCCGACCGCGCGGTGGCGAGATCGACGTTGCCCGGATAGCCGAGCGCCACCACTGCATCGCCCTCGGTCACCGGGCCGGTATAGAAGGCCGCGGCGGGTAGCCCCGCGCCCGCGAACTCGATCAGCGCCAGGTCGCGCTGCGAATCATACGCGATTACCTTGCCTTGGTACGATTTGGTGCCCTCCGACGGCACCACCCCGATCAGGACATTGTCGGGATAGCGTTCCGCCAGCTCCATCACGTGCGCGTTGGTGACGACGCGGTTCGGCGAGACGGCGACGCCGCTGCCATGCCCGAACCCGACCACCTTGTCGTCGACGACCGCGATCGTCACCACGCGCACGACGCCGCGCCCGGTCGCCGAGATATCGTCGGCGGCAGCAGGCACCGTCCACGCCAAAAGGGCCAGCGCCACGAGGAACCGCGGGATCATCCCGCCCCCATCGTCGAGGGCGCCGGGTTGGGCAAGCGGGTTCGGGTTCCAGCCCCCTTCACCTCCCAACATTTGGTTAGTCAAATCTCAAACTCTCACCCCTACCCCTCGACCGATCTTGAAAGGTGCCATGGCATGAGTGCGTTCGGACGTCGCAGTGGAGTGGGGAGCGGGCAGTCGAGCCGTCCGGCGTTCGGCGTCGCCCGCCCGATGCAGGGCGGCGGTGGCCAGCGGCCCGACGGCGACGCCGGCGGTTCGCAATTTCCGCCGATCGAATCGTTGCCGATGCCGGGCGAGACCCCCGCGCCGTCGCTCGACAATGGCAGCGGCATCATGGGCGTCACCACCGGCGACGCGATGCAGCGGCTCACCGAGCGGCAGAACGCCAGCGGCGATGCCGGCAACAGCCGCGTCGAGGGTTTCGAAAGCTCGATCCACAAGATCAAGGAACAGGTGCTTCCGCGCCTGCTCGAACGCGTCGACCCGGAGGCCGCGGCGACGCTCGGCAAGGACGAGCTCGCCGAGGAATTCCGCCCGATCATCGGCGAGGTGCTCGCCGAGCTGAAGCTGACGCTCAACCGCCGCGAACAGTTCGCGCTGGAAAAGGTGCTGGTCGACGAACTGCTCGGGCTCGGGCCGCTCGAGGAGCTGCTCGCCGATCCGTCGATTTCCGACATCATGGTCAACGGCCCCGAACAGACCTTCATCGAACGCAAGGGCAAACTCGAACTCGCGCAGATCCAGTTCCGCGACGAGGAGCATCTGTTCCAGATCGCGCAGCGCATCTGCAACTCGGTCGGCCGCCGCGTCGACCAGACCACCCCGCTCGCCGACGCCCGCCTGAAGGACGGCAGCCGCGTCAACGTCATCGTGCCCCCGCTGTCCCTGCGCGGCACCGCGATCTCGATCCGTAAATTCTCCGCCAAGCCGATCACGCTCGACATGATGGCGGGCGGCGGGTCGATGAGCCCGAAGATGGCGACCGCGCTGAAGATCGCGGGCGCCAGCCGCTTCAACATCGTCATTTCGGGCGGCACCGGCTCGGGCAAGACGACGATGCTCAACGCCCTGTCGAAGATGATCGACCCCGGCGAGCGCGTGCTGACGATCGAGGACGCCGCCGAACTCCGCCTGCAACAGCCGCATTGGTTGCCGCTCGAGACCCGCCCCGCCAATCTCGAGGGCCAGGGCGAGATCAGCATTCGCGATCTCGTCAAGAACGCACTGCGTATGCGCCCCGATCGCATCATCCTCGGCGAAATCCGCGGCAGCGAGTGTTTCGACATGCTCGCCGCCATGAACACCGGTCACGACGGATCGATGTGTACGCTCCACGCCAACTCCCCGCGCGAGGCGCTCGCGCGAATGGAGAACATGGTGATGATGTCGGACATCAAGGTGCCGAAGGAGGCGATCAGCCGCCAGATCGCGGATTCCGTCGAACTCATCGTCCAGGTCAAGCGCCTCCGCGACGGTTCGCGCCGCGTCACCAACGTCACCGAGGTGATCGGCATGGAAGGCGCGGTGATCGTTACGCAGGAACTCTTCAAGTTCGAATATCTGGACGAGAGCGCCGACGGCAAGATCATCGGCGAATATCGCGCAATGGGGCTGCGCCCCTACACGCTCGACAAGGCCAAGCAATACGGCTTCGACCAGGCGTATCTGGAAGCCTGTCTGTAGAGCCCGACGAGGTGGAGCAGACCCAGTCAGCCTCGTCGTCGTTCCGGAGCCGGCGGACTGTCCACGAAAACTCCTCCGTCACCCCGGGCGCGACCCGGGGTGCCGCTGCACGCTGGGCGATCGAGGCGATGCTCTCACGCGCCCACCCGCTCGCGCTGCTGCTGAGCTTCGCGGCGGTGCTGCGGATCGCCGCGGCGTTCACGCCCGGCTTCCATCATCCCGACGCGATCTATCAATATCTGGAGCCCGCCCACCGGCTGCTGACCGGCGAGGGGCTGATCACCTGGGAGTGGCGGCTCGGCATGCGCAGCTGGCTGCTGCCGACGCTGCTCGCCGCGCCGATGGCGCTCGGCCGCTGGATCGACGCCGCGGGAGACCTGCCGGTGCTGCTGCCGAAGCTCGCTGTCGCACTCGCCTCCTTGTCGATCGTCTGGTCGGCTTGGACGATCGCCGAGCGGCACTCCCGTCAAGCCGGGTGGCTGGCAGGGTTCGTCGCCGCCGGCTGGTTCGAATTCATTCATTTCGCCGCGCAGACGCTGGCCGAGCCGGTCGCGGTCGCCGCCTTTCTTCCCGCCGCCGCACTGCTGACCGCCACCGACCCGCGCCGCCGCGCACTGGTGACCGCCGGCGCGCTGCTCGCGCTCGCCGTCTGCCTGCGTCCGCATTATGCGCCGGCCGCGCTGGCGCTCGTGCTGACGGCACGGCGTGGCGATCTGCTGCGCGCGCTGCCGCCGTTGGTGATCGGCGGCCTGATCGTCGCCGCGATCGGCGGCGCGATCGACCTCTACAATCACGATGTGCCCTTCCTGTGGATGGTCGAGAACATCCGGCAGAACATCGTCGAACATCGTGCCGATGCGTTCGGCGTCGATCCGCCGCTCGCCTTCGTCACGTGGTATCTCACCATGTGGGGCTGGTTCGCGATCCCGATCGTGGTGGGCGTGCGCTTTGGATGGCGACGCTGCGTGCCGCTGCTGGTCGCCGCGGCGGTCAACCTCGTGCTGCACAGCCTGATCGGACACAAGGAATACCGCTTCGTTTTCCTGACCACCGCGTCGCTGGTGATCCTCTCGGCGATCGGCTGGGCGGAACTGCTGCGGCTCGCGGCGCTGCGCTGGCCCGACCGGCGCACGCTGGCAAGCGGGGCGGTGTTCGCCCTGTGGGGCTTGGGCTCGGTGGCGCTGGCGTTCAGCCCGGCAATGACCCGCGCCAAGGCCAATGGCCGGGCCGGAACCCTGTTGTTCGCCGATCTCCGCAACGATCGCGCGGCCTGCGGGGTCGCGGCGGTCGAGGGCGCGACCTTCGCCGACGTTCCCGGCGTCGCGTCGCTGCGGGACGGAGTGCCGTTGTCGGTGTTCGCCGCCTACGACCCGGCATATCGCGGCGGCGATGCTCGGCTTTCGCTGCGGCGGTGGAGCCCAGGCTTCAACCGCATCGTCACCAGCGTGAAGACCGCTTCCCTGCTCCCGCCCGGCTATCGAGCCACGCGCTGCGAGGCGTGGGACGGCACTCGACTCTGTGTCTATACGCGCCCCGGCCGCTGCGCGCCGTCAGCACGCTCGCCGTTCGCCGCCAATGCCGCGCTAGCGCGGTTGAACTTCTAGACCGACTTTGTTGCAGCGCGGTGGTCGCGGTGCAGCGAAGCCGCTAGGCGCAGACCATGTTCGCGTTGCTGCTCCTCGCCGCCGCCCTCCCCGCCGCCGGGCCCTCGAACGGCGTTGCGACGCTCGCCGTCGATGCCGAGGCGAGGTGGGTCCCATTCGATCTCACCCCCGGCAACCAGATCCGCTTCGCGATGACGCTCGACGGCAAGCCGATCGTCGCGGTGCTCGATACCGGTGTCAGCTATTCGGTGCTCGCGGCCGACTCCGCCGCCACCGATCGGGCACGTGTCACCAAGGGCGGCACCGCCACCGCGATCGGCGGCACGGTCGGGATCGGCTGGATGCAGACCACCGAACTCACCATCGGGGGGCTGACCCGCCGCGGTGGCCGCGTCGCGGTGGCGCCCCTCCCCGCAGTCGCGACCGGCAGCGCCGACGCGGTCGACATGCTCGTCGGCCGCGACGTCACCGGCGCGCAGGCGATCGACATCGACTATGCGGCGCGGCGCTTCCGCCTGCTGCCCTCGGGCCGCATGCCGTTCGTCGGCAAGGTCGCGCCGCTGTCGATCTCGGCACGGCGCCGGATCTACGAAAGCGCGATCGCGCTGGGTGGGCGCCGCCTAGCGCCGATCGTCGTCGATACCGGGGACGGCGCCGCGGTGACGCTGTCTGCCGCGTCGTGGCGTGCGACCGCGCCGCATCCGGGCGCGACCACCACCACGATCTCGTTCGGGCTTGCCGGATCTACCACCAGCACGCTGACGATCGTGCCGACGCTGACGATGGGCGACCTCAAGACCGGGCCCACCGAGTTGCGGGTGGAGAATGCCGGCGGCTTTTCCGACGGCATCGGGGTCGCGGGCCGGATCGGCTCGGGCTTCCTCCAGCGTTACCGCGTGCTGCTCGATCCCGCTGCGGGCCGCATGGTCCTGCAACCCGGCCCCGACGCCGATCGCCCGCCGCTTCGCTCGACCAGCGGCCTGCTGGTCCGCGTCGAACCCGATCGCCTCGATGTGCTGCACGTGATGCGCGGCAGCCCCGCGGCCGACACCGGCTGGAAGGCCGGCGAGCGGATCTGCGCGATCGACGGCGCTGCGGTCACCGCTGCCTATACCGGCAGCCCGCTCGCCGCCTGGTCGATCGGCACGCCGGGTCGCATCGTCGCGCTACGCCTTTGCGACGGCACCGCCCGCACCCTGACACTGCGGCATTTCTACTAAATGCCTCGGGCTATCGACCGCCTGCATCTTCCCCCCGTTCGTGCCGAGTAGAGATCGAGTAGCTCCTGCAAGGAGCGTATCGAGAACTCGTATCGAGGTACAGGTTACAAGCGCCGAACGGACGAAACCGAACGGACTCGCTCAGCCGGCGAGATGCACACCCAGGCTGAAGCAGATCGCCGCGGCGAGCAGCGCCGCCATCTGCACCGATCGCCAGTCCACCACCCCGACCCGGTCCGGATCGACACGACGTCGCCGGCGGCGTTCACCCAGCCCGGCGACAACCGCCACCGCGATCGAGGCGCCGGCGGCGACGAACGGCAACGCCATGGTCAGGCGAGCTTCTCGACCTTGTCCTGCAGTCGCGACAGCTCGCTCTTCAGCGCGGCGATTTCGTCGTCCTTGCTGCTGCCGCCGCTCGCCGAGGACGGCGCGGCGGGGGGCGTCGGCACCACGCCCGGCGCACCGGCGCCGCCGGGCTTGAATGCCTGGGTCGCCGCCTCGAACATCGCCATGTTGCGTTTGGCCATCTCCGCAAAGGGGGAATTCGCGAAGGCACCCTCGACCGCCGACTTGAACTGTTCCTGGTTGCGGCGGAAGCTGTCCATCGACGCCTCGAGATAGCCCGGCACCATCGCCTGCATCGAATCGCCGTACATCGAGATCAGCTGGCGCAGGAAATTGACCGGCAGCATCGTCTGACCGCGGCTCTCCTCCTCCATGATGATCTGGGTAAGGACGTTGTGCGTGATGTCGTCGTCGGACTTCGCGTCCACCACCTTGAAGTCGCGCCCCTCGCGGGTCATCGTAGCGAGGTGGTCCAGCGTGATGTAGGACGATGTTTCGGTATTGTAGAGCCGGCGGTTGGCGTATTTCTTGATGATGACGACCCCGTCACCGTTGATCTGCTTCTTCATATGGCCACCCCCAGCGTGAATGCTAACGATACTACAGGCTTTCATACCGCACCGCAACACGGCCCCAGGCCGCTGCCGCTGTTCCTCGACATGCTGCGCAGCGAAACCGCAGCATCGCCGGAGCGCTTGGCGGCGGCAATGGCGGGATTGCAGGCCTATCAATCGGCTCCACGCCTACCGGTCGAGCCGCCGCCCGCCGCGCCGCACCGCGCCAGCCGTGTCTGCTTGCGCGACTACGGCCTGCCCGGCGCGACCGGGCGCCACGTCGTCGTCGTACCGTCGCTGATCAACCCGCCCGACATCCTCGATCTGGGCCCCGATCGCTCCCTGCTGCGATGGCTCGCCGGACGCGGGCTCCACCCCTGGCTGGTCGACTGGGGCATGCCCGGCGACGCGGACCGCGGTCTCGATATCGTCGCGCATGTCGAACGGCTGCTGGTGCCGCTAATCGAAACGCTCGACGCGCCGCCCGCGCTGGTCGGCTATTGCCTAGGTGGAACTATTGCGCTCGCCGCCGCCTCGATCACCCCGGTCGCTGGGCTCGCCACGATCGCTGCGCCGTGGCGCTTCGCGGGCTATGGCGACGCGCGCCGGGCTATCGCGGCGATGTGGGCCAGCGCCCGGCCAGGGTGCGAGGCGTTGGGCGTGGTGCCGATGGAGGTGCTGCAGGCGGGCTTCTGGCAGCTCGACCCCGCGCGTACCGTTGCCAAGTACGAACGCTTCGCCACGCTCGATCCCGACAGCGACGCGGCACGCAGCTTCGTCCGGCTCGAGGATTGGGCGAACGCCGGCGCGCCGCTGCCCTTCGCCGCGGGCCGCTCGCTGTTCGAAGATCTCGTCGCCGCCGACCTGCCCGGCCGCGGCGAATGGCTCGTCGGTGGCCGCCCGGTCGATCCGGACGCGCTCGACTGCCCCGCGATCGAGTTCGTCTCGCGCACCGACCGGATCGTGCCCGCCGCCACCGCCGCCGGCCTCCGCGACCGCCGCGACCTGTCGATCGGCCATGTCGGGATGATCGTCGGCGGCCGCGCGCGTGACCAGCTATGGACGCCCCTAGCCGACTGGATCGATGCGCTCGCCTAGCCTATGGGAGCGCCAACCATTCAAGAAGGACCCGTGATGACCGACATCGTGATCACCGCCGCCAAGCGCACCCCGGTCGGCAGCTTCCTCGGCGCCTTCGCCGCGACCCCCGCGCACGAACTCGGCCGGATCGCGATCGAGGCGGCGCTGGCGCAGGCCGGCATCAGCGGCGACGAGGTGTCGGAGGTGATTCTCGGCCAGGTCCTGACCGCGGCGCAGGGCCAGAACCCCGCGCGCCAGGCGTCGATGGCCGCCGGCATCCCCAAGGAGGTTCCCGCCTG
The DNA here is from genome assembly GCF_052567495.1 of Sphingomonas sp. Tas61C01. Lineage (NCBI taxonomy): Bacteria > Pseudomonadati > Pseudomonadota > Alphaproteobacteria > Sphingomonadales > Sphingomonadaceae > Sphingomonas > Sphingomonas sp. Tas61C01. The sequence goes on along the minus strand of NZ_CP199583.1, from coordinate 3,560,586 downwards.
GGGCGTCAACCAGGTCTGCGGCTCCGGGCTGCGCGCCGTGGCGCTCGCCTGCCAGGCGGTCGCGACCGGCGACGCCACGATCGTCGTCGCCGGCGGTCAGGAATCGATGTCGCTCAGCGCCCATGCGCAGACGATGCGCGGCGGCCAGAAGATGGGCGACCTCGCGCTGGTCGATACGATGGTGAAGGACGGCCTGACCGACGTCTTCAACGGCTATCACATGGGCATCACCGCCGAGAACCTCGCCGAGCAGTATCAGGTGACCCGCGCCGATCAGGACGCCTTCTCGATCCGCTCGCAGAACCACGCCGAAGCCGCCCGCGCATCGGGCCGCTTCAAGGACGAGATCGCCCCGGTGACGATCAAGGGCCGCAAGGGCGACACCATCGTCGCCGACGATGAATATATCCGCGCCGGCGCGACGTTGGACAGCGTCTCCGGCGTGCGCCCGGCATTCAAGAAGGACGGCACCGTCACCGCCGCCAATGCCAGCGGCCTCAACGACGGCGCCGCCGCGCTGGTGATCATGAGCCGCGAGGAGGCCGAGCGCCGCGGCAGCCCGATCCTCGCCACGATCAAGAGCTGGGCCAGCGCGGGGGTCGACCCCTCGATCATGGGCATCGGCCCGGTCCCCGCCACCCGCCGCGCGCTCGAAAAGGCCGGCTGGACGATCGCCGATCTCGACCTGATCGAAGCCAACGAAGCCTTCGCCGCCCAGGCCCTTTCGGTCGGCAAGGAACTCGGCTGGGATGCCGACAAGGTCAACGTCAACGGCGGCGCGATCGCGATCGGCCACCCGATCGGCGCCAGCGGCGCGCGGGTGCTGACGACGCTGATCTACGAAATGCAGAAGCGCGACGCCAAGAAGGGCCTGGCGACGCTGTGCATCGGCGGAGGCATGGGCATCGCGATGTGCGTGGAGCGGTGAGCATGCAAAACGTCCGCCTTCGAATCTTGCGCATATGCATCGAAACAAAATATTTCTGCAAAGTCGCATGCTTGGCAGGTCCAAACGTGTGACATTTCCACGACAGAGCCCTCGAAAATGAACATCTGCTTAATGTTTTGCTTGCTCGTCGTTAGCCTCTGAACCCATTCTGGACCCCAGACCGGCCGCGAAGGCTGGCTTACGTTATTGGGGTATTCAATGAAGTTCACTACCTTGCTATCGGCGACGGCGCTGGCCGGATCGCTCTCCCTGGCGCCCGCTGCCTTCGCGCAGACCGCGCCTGCCGCTACGCCTACGCAGGGCGATGTCGCTGCTCAAGCAGCGACGCAGGACAGCACTGGCGCAACGGTCGCGACCTCGGACGCGCCAGGCACGTCGGACGCTAGCGACAATGGCGACGTCGTCATCACCGGGTCGCGCATCCGTCGACCCAACCTCGATTCAGGTGCACCGATCACCACCGTTTCGGGCGCAGAATTCTTTCAGACCGGCAAGATCTCGGTCGGCGACATTCTGAACGAACTTCCGCAGCTTGCCACCACCTTCAGCCAGCAGCAGTCGACGCGCTTCCTCGGTACGCGCGGCCTCAACTTGATCGATCTGCGTAACCTTGGCACTCAGCGCACGCTGGTGCTGGTCAACGGCCGTCGCCATGTCGCTGGCGACGTGCTGAACAGCGGTGTCTCGCCCGACATCAACACGCTGCCGACCGACCTCATCGAGAGCGTCGACGTGCTGACCGGCTACGGCTCGGCAGTGTACGGGTCGGACGCGATCGCGGGCGCGGTCAACTTCAAGCTGAAGCAGGATTTTCAGGGCTTCCAGGTTCGCGGTCAGTCAGGCGTCAGCCAGTATGGCGATGGCGGCAACCAGTATGTCTCCGCACTCGCCGGCACCAACTTCGCCGAGGGTCGCGGCAACATTGCCGTCAACCTGGAATACGCGCACCAGGGCGATTATTTCGCATCGGGCCGGCCCAAGCTCCGTCAGGCGAACGGCCTGGTCGTGGTTGACTCCGACACCGGCGCTACCTCCAGCGACGGCAATCCCGACCGCGTGTATCTGAAGGACATCCGCTCCTCGACGATCTCGCTCGGTGGCCTGTACAATGTCGCAAGCCCCTCGGGTGCCTGCGGTCGCGACGCCACCGGCGCGGCCTACAACTGCATCTACTTCTTCCAGCCCGACGGCTCGTTGGTCCCGCAGACGGGCCAGCGCGTGGGCCTCGCGCCGAACGGCAGCTTCCTGGGCGGCAACGGCTATTCGGGACGTGAGGGCGCGCTGGCGACGCTGTCGCCGAACCTCGAGCGCATCTCCGCGAACGTCCTCGGCCACTTCGAGGTTTCGAATGCCTTCGTGCCGTTCTTCGAAGCCAAGTACGTCAAGTCGACCGCACAGGGTTCGCAGAGCGGTCCGTTCTTCGCGCAGGGCACCACCCTTGGCGATCCGGGCACCCCGCTCGGTAACCGCGAGACGATCCGCCTCGATAATCCCTACCTGAGCGCCCAGGCGCGTGCCCAGATCGTGGCGCTTCGCACGGCGGGCGGATCGGCATCGACGGATGCCACCCGCATCGCGGTTCGCCGGAACTGGCTGGACTTTGGCATTCGCGACGAGCGCATCATCCGCGAAACCTATCGTGGCGTTGCAGGCGTCCGCGGCGAGTTCAACGGCGACTGGAGCTACGAGGTCTCGGCGAACTACGGCGAGCATCACGAGAAGAACAAGATCATCTCGAACGTAAACGTCCAGCGCTATCTGCTGGGCATCGACACGACGCGGAACGCTGCCGGCCAGATCGTTTGCCGGTCACAGATCGATCCGACCGCTGCGGTCGCCTATGTGCAGGACGCTGACGGCAACGCCGCAAATCCGGCGCTGCTCGCGGCGGACATCGCAGCTTGCCAGCCGATAAATCCGTTTGGCCAGGGCACGCTCAGCCAAGCCGCGCGCGACTATGTGACGGTCAATTCCCGCGCCAGCGGCAAGATCACGCAGTTCGTCGCCAACGGCTTCGTCTCGGGCGATCTTAGCCAGTTGTTCGAGCTTCCCGGCGGGGCCATCGGCTTCTCGTTCGGTGGCGAATATCGCCGCGAAACGCTTAAGTATGAGCTCGATGACCTGACCCAGCAGGGTTACGCCTTCTACAACGCGATTCCTTCTTTCAACGCACCGTCGTTCGAAGTGAAGGAAGCGTTCGGCGAGGTCCGGATCCCGCTGCTGAAGGACATGCCCTTCTTCAAGGAACTGACGATCAGCGGCTCGGGTCGTATCTCCGACTATAAGGGCGCAACCGGCACCGTTTACTCCTATGGCGGCGAAGCGGTGTGGCGTCCGATCGAGGACATCACGTTGCGCGGCAGCTACACCCGCGCAATCCGCGCACCGAACCTGACCGAGCTGTATTCGGCCCAGGGGCAGAACTTCGCTCCGGCGCCGAACGATCCCTGCGCGGCCCGTAACTTGAATGCCGGTTCGGCGAACCGAGCTGCCAATTGCGCCGCAGCCGGGCGTCCCGCCAACTACGACTTCGTCTATACGCAGTCGTTGGACATCCTGTCGGGCGGCAACCCCAACCTGACCGAGGAATCGTCCGACAACTACACGGTCGGCGCGATCCTGGCACCGCGCTTCATCCCCGGCCTCTCGCTCACGGTCGATTACTTCAACATCACCGTGAACAAGGTCATCGCTTCGATCGATGCGCAGACCATCCTCAACAACTGCTACGACTCGTCCGATCTCAACAACCCGTTCTGCAACCTCTTCACCCGCGCCGGCGCTGGCGGCGGACCGCGTGGCGAGATCGCGTTCCAGGTTCTTGAGAGCTCGCTGCTCGCGTCCACCTTCAACTTCGCGAAGTTGAAGGCGCGCGGCATCGACGCAGAGCTGGCCTATCGCCACAGCTTCGGCCCGGTTCTCGCGAACTTCCGTGCGAACTACACGCGCGTCCTGCAGCGTGACGACTTCACCGACCCGACCGATTCGAGCTTCTCGGATCGGATCATGAGCGAAGCCGGCACGCCGAAGGATCGCCTGACTGCCAATTTGGACGGCACCGTAGGAAGCTTCACCTTCGGCTACCAGTTCCGCTGGATCGGCAAGCAGGTGTTCGGTGCGGCCGAAAATACCTATTCGGTCAACGGGCAGCCGCCGCAGAACCCCGACTATTCGGATCCGCGCTTCTACCCGAACGTCTACTATCATGACGTCCGTGCCGAAGTGGCCATCAACGATGCGTTCGCCATGTACGGCGGCATCGACAACCTCACCAACAAGTTCGGGCCCTATGGGTCCACTGGTATCGGTGCGAGCTCGGACAACATCGGCAACACCGGTCTGTTCGAGAACAAGGGTCGTTCGTTCTACGTTGGGTTCCGCGCCAAGTTCTAAGACTTGCCGGATTGCGATCGAAGGGCCGGGGGAGCGATCCTCCGGCCTTTCCTTTTGGCTGCTACCGGGGCTAACCTGCAACGATGCGATCAGATCCAGCCGACGCCGTGACCGCAGATGGCCTGATGCAAGCAGCGGTCGACACGATGGTCGCGCGGGATTTGAAGGCAGCGCGTGCACTGATCCGTCGAGCCGTGACGATCGGGCATGTGGACGGCGCACTCATTGAAGTGGCGATGACCGCCAACGGCAGCGGCTCACCTGCCGATTGGCGCGGCGCACTGGCTCTCCTCCGCAAAGCGGCCGTCGCCGACCCGGTAGCGGAGCGCCAATTAGCGCTGGTGGAGGCGATGGCAATCGATCCGGACGGCGCCCCCAAGACATTCCCGTCACTCGAGCGGCTCAGCGACACGCCCGACGTCGTCCGGTTGCCCCGGCTATTGTCGCGCGACGAATGCACTCATCTCGCGGGCGCGGTGCAGGATATTCTCGAGCCTTCGCATGTCGTCGACCCCGCTACCGGTAAGCTGCGCGAGCATCCGATCAGGACCTCCGATGGCGCGGTGATCGGGCCAACCCGCGAGGATCTGGTCGTCCGCGCGATCAACATGCGTGTTGCCGCGGTCAGTGGAACGCAAGTCGACCAAGGCGAGGCACTGTCAGTGTTGCGATATCGGCCGGCGCAGCAATTCCGGCTGCATCACGACGCGATCGGCAGCGCCAAAAACCAGCGGATCAAGACCGTTTTGATTTACCTGAACGACGGGTTTGTCGGCGGAGAGACCTACTTCCCGAAGCCGGACCTAACGATCGCGCCTGCTGCCGGCGATGCGATCATGTTCGTCAACATCGACGCAGCCGGCCGGCCTGATCCCAGGGCAGATCACGCCGGGCTACCCGTCACGCAGGGCGTGAAGTGGCTCGCCACCCGCTGGATCAGGGCGCGACCGTTCGACATGTGGGCCGGCCCCGAAGCGGCCTGATCGCGCGCTACCGCCACACGCGAGCGAAGCGCGCGCCTAAACCCGTGAGCAATTCATACTGCGACATACCCGACAGCGCCGACGCCGACGGTAAGGCATAGTCGAGCGCTACCCACTGCCCCTCACCGAGGTCCGGCCTTGCGGTGACGTCCACTGCAAGCAGATCCATCGACACCCGCCCGAGTACCGCGAGCGTGCCCTCTTCGGCAGTTCCGCCATCGGAAAACGCTCGTCGATACCCATCCGCATAGCCGATGTTGAGGATCGCGACTTCGGTCGGCGCGGCGGCGGTCCAGGTGGCGTTGTAGCCGACCGTCTCGCCCGCGGCGACGCTGCGGCGCTGGAGGATTTGTGCCTCGGGCGTCACGACCTGGTGGAGCACGCCCGCGAACGCCGCACGCGGCACCCCGCCATATAGCGCGAGACCGGGGCGAACGAGGTCGAACGCGTACGCCTCGCCCAGCCCGATGCCCGCCGAATTGGCAAGGCTCATCCGCTGTGCGCCCGTCACCCCGGCCAGCGCGGCGAAGGCGGCGCGCTGGCGTTCGTTCATCGCGCTGTCCTCGTCGGCGCAGGCGAGGTGGCTCATCAGCGTCTCGATCTCGAGCCCGTGGAGCAAACCGCCCGCGACCGCCGCGGGCGACACGCCGAGCCGGTTCATGCCGGTATCGACCATCACGTCGCACGCGCCGCCCCCGGCGGCCCGCCAGCGCGCGACCTGCGCCTCGGTGTCGAGTACCGGCCGCGCGATGCCGGTCGCCGCCGCCGCCATGTCCTCGGCGCGGACGCCGTGCAGCACCGACACCGTCAGGCCCAGCGGTGCCAGCGCCGCCGCCTCTGCCCAGCTGGCGACGAAGAAGTCGCGGCAGCCGGCCACCGCCAGGCGCCGCGCCACCTCGATCGCGCCAAGCCCATAGCCGTCGGCCTTCACCGCCGCACCGCACGCCGCCCGGCCCGCGAGCCGATCGAGCGCGCGCCAGTTCCCGGTCAGCGCGGCGGAGTCGAGGCGAAGGCGAAGTGGCGAAGCGACGGTCACCGCGTCCCGATAGTCGCCTCTGCGGCGAGCGTCGATGGCGCTGCGATCAGCGGACGAGTTCCTTCTCGTTCAATCCGATCACCGTCACCACCAGCGCCATCGCCACCACCGCCATGGTGTACCACAGCCCGGCGAAGGGATCCCCGGTCCGCGCGACGATGTACTGGCTGATGAACGGCAGGAACCCGCCGAAATATCCGGTGCCGATATGGTAGGGAATCGACAGCGAGCTGTAGCGGATCGCGGGCGGGAACATCTCCGACAGCAGCGCCGCGACCGGCCCAAAGGTGACTCCGCACAGCGCCCCCATGACCAGGATCGCGAGGAAGATCACCAGGATGTTGCTGGCCGACGGCGTGACCTTGGTCAGGTCGTATCCCGCGCGCGTCAGCGCCGCATCGAGCGCGGCGGGGCGGTGATCCGCGATCGGCTCGCCTCCGATCGACACCATCGTCACCGGGGTGACGCGCTTGGTGTAGGGAACGCCCTTCTTCGAGAAATAGTCGAGCAACTGCCCGCATTCGTCGGCCTGCTTGGTCGCGAACGGGCTGTAGGCGCAGTGCGGTCCCGCGACGATCACCGGCGCGCGGTCCGCCGCGCGGGCCAGCGCCGGGTTCGCGGCGGCGCCGATCGTCCAGAAGATCGGGAACAGCAGCAGCAGCGTCATCGCATAGCCGATCACGATCGGCGTCTTGCGCCCGACCCGGTCCGACAGCCAGCCGAACAGCACGAACCAGCCGAGCCCCGCCAGCGCTCCCGCCCCGGTGATCAGCTGCGCCACCGTCTCGTCGACCCGCATCGTCGTCTGCAGGAACGACAGCACCGTGAACATCGCGGTGTACCAGATCACCGTCAGCCCCGCCGCGATCCCGAATAGCGCGACGATCATCCGCCGCAGATTGCCCGGATAGGTGAAGCTCTCGATCAGCGGATTGCCCGCGCGCTCGCCCGCCGCGCGCATCTTCACGAACACCGGGCTTTCCGACAGCTTCAGCCGCATCCACAGCGAGACCGCGAGCAGCAGGATCGAGAACAGGAACGGAAAGCGCCAGCCCCCCGCGGTCCACGCCGCCGACGACAGCACCCCCCTGGTCGCCAGCACCACCCCCAGGCTGAGGATGAAGCCGCCGACGACGCCCGCCTGGATGAAGCTGGTGTAGAACCCCGATTTGCCGCGCGGCGAATGTTCGGCGACGTAGATCGCGGCGCCGCCATATTCGCCGCCCAGCGCCAGCCCCTGCATGATCCGCAGCAGCAGCACGAGCGCCGGCGCGGCATAGCCGATCGTCGCCGCCGACGGGACCAGCCCGACCCCCGCGGTCGCGACGCCCATCAGCGTGATCGTCACCAGGAACGTGTATTTGCGCCCGAGCCGATCGCCGAGATAGCCGAACAGCACGGCGCCGAGCGGGCGAAAGCCGAAGCCGACCGCGAAGCCCGCCCAGGCGAGCAGGGTTTGCACCACCTCGTTACCCGCGGGGAAGAAGGTCCGCCCGATGATTCCCGACGCGGCGAGCGTGCCGTAGATGAAGAAGTCGTACCATTCGAACACGGTGCCGAGCGACGACGCGCCGATGACGAGGCGGATGTCCTTCGCCGACGGCGGCGGTGCCGCGGCCTCCCCGTCGACCATGATCGTATCCGCCATATGCCCGCTCCCCTTGCCTGGCAGGTCTAGCGCGATCGCGGGGTTCGGCAAGCCTCGCTACCCGCGCAGCATCCGGATCAGCGCCGAGAAGTCGAGCCCGCCTTGACCCTGCTCGGCCAGCCGCTCGTACAATCCGCGTGCCTTTGCGCCCATCGGCGTGGACGCGCCGCTGTCCTCGGCCGCGGCCATCGCGAGCCGCAGGTCCTTCAGCATCAGCGCGGCCGCGAAGCCGCCCTGATAATCATGGTCGGCAGGTGTGTCCGGCCCGACCCCGGGCACCGGGCAATAGCTCGTCATCGACCAGCTCTGCCCCGACGATACACTGGCGATATCGTAGAACTTCTGCGCGTCGAGCCCGAGCTTCTCCGCGAGCAGGAACGCCTCGCACGTCCCCGCCATCGTCACCCCGAGCAGCATGTTGTTGCAGATCTTCGCCGCCTGCCCCGCACCGGAGGCGCCGGCGTGGATCACCGCCTTGCCCATGTCCGCCAGGAACGGTTCGGCGCGCGCGAAGCCCTCCGCGCTGCCACCGACCATGAAGGTCAGCGTCCCCGCATTGGCGGCGCCGATCCCGCCGGACACCGGCGCGTCGACCGCGGTCAGCCCCTTGGCGAGCGCCGCCTCCGCGACCCGCTTGGCGGTGGCGACGTCGATCGTCGAACAGTCGATCAGGATCGCGGTCGGCGCGGCGCTGCCGAACACCGCGTCGGTGTACACGCTCTCGACGTGCGTGCCCGCAGGCAGCATCGTGACGATCGCCTCGGCGCCCGCGATCGCCGCCGAAGCGTCGTTGGCGGCAAGACACCCGGCCGCCTCCGCCCGCGCCAGCGCATCGGCCGACAGGTCGAAGGCACGGACGTCGTGCCCCTTCTTCGCGAGGTTGGCGGCCATCCCGCCACCCATGTTGCCGAGCCCGATGAATGCGACACGTGCCATATCTAAAACTCCCCTCCCGCTTCGCGGGAGGGGCTGGGGGAGGGCCTGTCCGCGAGCGAGGATGTTGTTGCGAGGGACAAGCCCTCCCCTAACCCCTCCCGCAAGCGGGAGGGGAATGATGTCAGCTACCGGTCCAAACGCCCGCGCGCTTCTCGACGAAGGCCGCCATGCCTTCCTTCTGGTCCTCGGTCCCGAAGAGCCCGTGAAACAGCCGCCGCTCGAATTGCACGCCCATTGCCAGGCCGGTCTCGAACGCCGCGTCGACCATCTCCTTGTTGGCGAGCACCGCGAGCGGCGCCATCGCCGCGATCGTCGCGGCGGTCTTCACCGCATCCTCGACCAGCTCGGCAGCGGGCACGATCCGGCTGACCAGCCCCGCGCGTTCGGCCTCGGCGGCGTCCATCATCCGCCCGGTCAGGCACATTTCCATCGCCTTCGCCTTGCCGACCGCACGGGTCAGCCGCTGCGACCCGCCCATGCCCGGCGAAACCGCCAGCTTGATCTCGGGCTGGCCGAACTTGGCGGTGTCCGCCGCCAGGATGAAATCGCACATCATCGCCAGCTCGCACCCGCCGCCGAGCGCATAGCCCGCGACCGCCGCGATCACCGGCTTCCTCGTCTGCGTGAACCGGTCATATCCTGCGAAGAAGTCGCCGCCGTACATCGCCGCGAAGCCCTGCGACGACATCTCCTTGATGTCCGCGCCAGCCGCGAACGCCTTCTCGCTGCCGGTCAGCACCGCGCAACCCCGCGACGGGTCCGCATCGAAGTCGGCGAACGCGGCGAGCAGATCCGCCAGCACCTGCGAATTGAGTGCGTTCAGCGCCTGCGGCCGATTGAGCGTGACGAGTGTCACCGCCCCGCGCTGCTCGACGAGGATGGTTGCGTAATCGGTCATCGGTCGTTCCTGTTCGGTCATGCGGGCGTCCACGCCTCGTCGGGCGAGAGCGGGGCGAAGATCTGGTCGATCACGTGGTCGGTCACGCCCTCGGGCTCGGCGGGGTCCCAGCGCGGTGCATTGTCCTTGTCGACGATCACCGCGCGCACCCCTTCGAGGAAGTCGTGGCGCTGCACGACGCGCGTGCCGACCGCATATTCATGCGCCATCTCGTCGGCGAACGTCGCCATCCCCGCCCCGTCCTTCAGCAGCCGCAGCGACACCTTCATCGTCTGCGGCGATTTGGTGCGCAGCGTCGCGAGCGTCGTCGTGGCGAAGTCCGAGCCATCGGCTTCCAGCGCCGCGTAGATCTCCTCCAGCGTGTCGCTCGCGAACAGCCGGTCGATCGCTTCGCGGTTCGCCAGCAGCTTCGCCTCGCCCGCGGGCACGGCCAGCGCATCCAGCGTCGCCGCGATCTCCTGCGGCGCTTCGCCGATCCGGTGCTTCGCCTCGTCGAGCGACGCGGCATCCAGAAAGTGCGTCGCCAGCCCCAGCGCGCGGCACTCGGCGCCGTCGAGCCTATAGCCGGTCAGCGCCAGATACTGGCCGATCCGACCCGGCAGCCGCGACAGATACCAGCCCGCACCGACATCGGGGAACAGCCCGATCCCGGTCTCGGGCATCGCCAGCCGGGTGTTGGCGGTCGCGATCCGGAAGGTGCACGGCAACGCGAGCCCGACCCCGCCGCCCATCGTGATCCCGTCCATCACCGCGACGACCGGCTTGGCATAGGTGAACAGCCGGTGGTTCATCCGGTATTCGGTGTGGAAGAACGCCCGCGCCTCGACACCGTCCGCCGCGCCCGATTCCGCCAGCATCCGGATGTCGCCACCAGCGCAGAAGCCGCGCCCCTCGGCATGGTCGATCACCACTGCCTCGACCGCGAGATCCTCGCGCCAGGCCTCCAGTGCATCGAGCACCGCGGCGCACATCGCGGTCGTCAACGCGTGCAGCGCCTTCGGCCGGTTGAGCCGGATCCTGCCGATGGAACCGTCGACCGATACGAGCAGGTCGTCGATCATCGTAACTCCTCCCCTGCAAGGGGAGGGGGACCAGCCGCAGGCTGGTGGAGGGGGCTCTCCCCGCACGCTGCCGCCTGAGGCACGCCCCCTCCACCCCTCGCTGCGCGAGCGGTCCCCCTCCCCGTTACGGGGAGGAATTGCGCCACCCCGCTCACTGCCGGGTCAGCTCGCGGCCGACGATCATCCGCATCACCTGGTTGGTGCCTTCCAGGATCGAATGCACCCGCAGGTCGCGCCAGAAACGCTCGATCGGATAGTCCATCAGATAACCGTAGCCGCCGTGCAGCTGCAGCGCCCGGTCGACCACTGACGAACCCGTGTCGGTCGCCAGCCGCTTCGCCATCGCCGCGAACTTGGTCTTGTCGGGCGCGTTCGCGGTCACCTTCGCCGCGGCGACGTAGAGCAGGTAGCGTGCCGCCTCCAGCTCGGTCGCCATGTCGGCGAGCATGAACTGGGTGTTCTGGAAATCTGCGATCGGCTTGCCGAACTGCTTGCGCTCCTTGGTATAGGCGATCGCCTCGTCCAGGCAGCGCTGCGCGCCACCCAATGAACACGCCCCGATGTTGAGCCGGCCGCCGTCGAGCCCCATCATCGCGATCCGGAACCCCTCGCCCAGGCCACCGACGAGGTTCTCGCCCGGCACCCGCACGCCGTCGAAGATAACCTGGCGCGTCGGCTGCGAATGCCAGCCGAGCTTGCGTTCGTTGGCGCCGAACGACACGCCGGCCATGTCCTTCTCGATCACCAGCGCGGAGATGCCCTTCGGCCCCTCCTCGCCGGTACGGACCATGGTCACATAGACCTCGTTCTCGCCCGCGCCCGAGATGAACTGCTTCGATCCGGTGACGATCCAGTCGTCGCCGTCGCGCACCGCCTTGGTCTTCAGTGCCGACGCGTCGGAGCCCGAACCCGGCTCGGTCAGGCAATAGCTCGCCAGCCGGTCCATCGTCACCAGGCTCGGCAGATACTTGTCCTTCACCGTTTGCGATCCGAACCGGTCGATCATCCATGACGCCATGTTGTGGATCGAGATGAAGGCGCTGGTCGACGGGCAGCCATAGGCCATCGCCTCCATGATCAGCGCCGCCTCCAGCCGCCCGAGCGCGATCCCGCCGCTCTCCTCGCTGACGTAGATCGAAGCGAAGCCGAGCTCCGCCGCCGCCTCGATCGTGTCGCGCGGAAAGATGTGTTTCTCGTCCCATTCCGCTGCGTGCGGGCTGATCCGATCGGCGGTGAAGCGCCGCGCCAGATCCTGGATCTCGCGCTGGTCGTCGGAAAGGTCGAACTGGTCGGTCATGGCTGTTTGGATCCGTCGTTGAGCCAGGTTTCGGCTTCGTCCATCGTCAGGAAGATACGCGTTCCGGACGATTTCAGCGTCCGTTCGGCCTGTAGCTTGTTCATCATGCTGCCTACCACCACCGCGGTACGCCCCTGGCGCATCGCCCGGCTGGCATCGTCGATCTGGCCCAGAGCCTCGCTGACGTCGCGCGGCTGCACCTTGAAGTCGCGTGAATCGCACAACCCGTCATAGTCGAACGGCGGCGCGCCCAGCGGCGCCACCGCCGCCCGCAATGCGCCGACGAACCCCGCGACATCGGCCATCGTCCACAATCCGCGCATCGTCCAGTACAGCCGCCGCCGAAGGCGATCGTAGCGAACCTCGAACGGCGGCGGCGACACGCTTGGGCTAGCCCATCGTCGGGATGACGAACGCGTCGTTGTTGCGCGCCGGGCCGCCGTCCTCGGCCATCGCCGGCAGCGCCGAACCGTCCGGCCAGCGCTGGGTGATCGTCTTGACCTTGGTCCAGAACTTGACGCCTTCCATGCCGTGCTGGTTGGTGTCGCCGAACGCCGACCGCTTCCACCCGCCGAAGCTGTGATACGCCACCGGTACCGGGATCGGCACGTTGATCCCGACCATGCCGACGTTCACCCGCGCCGCGAACTCGCGCGCCGCATGGCCGTTGCGGGTGAAGATCGCGACGCCGTTGCCGTACTGATGCTCGCTCGGCAGCCGCACCGCATGGTCGAAGTCGGTCGCGCGGACGATCTGGAGCACCGGCCCGAAGATCTCCTCCTTGTACGCGCTCATCTCGGTAGTGACATGGTCGAACAGCGTCGGGCCGATGAAGAAGCCCTCCTCGTGCCCCTGTAGCGAGAAGCCGCGTCCGTCGACGACCAACTCGGCGCCCTCGTCGACCCCGGTCTGGATCCAGTTCTCGACCCGCGTCTTGTGCGCAGCATTCACCACCGGGCCGTAATGCGCCTGATCATCGGTCGATACCCCGACGCGCAGCGCCGCCATCGCCGGGATCAGCTTCTCGCGCAGCGCATCCGCGGTCTTCTGGCCGACCGGCACCACCACCGGCAGTGCCATGCAGCGCTCGCCGGCCGACCCGAATGCTGCACCCGACAGATCGGCGACGACCTGGTCGAGATCGGCGTCGGGCATGACGATGCCGTGATTCTTGGCGCCGCCCATCGCCTGCACCCGCTTCCCCGCCGCAACCCCGCGGCGGTAGACATAATGCGCGATGTCCGACGAGCCGACGAAGCTCACCGCACTGATCGCCGGATGATCTAGGATCGCGTCGACCATCTCCTTGTCGCCGTGCAGCACCTGCAGGATGCCCTCGGGCAGCCCCGCCTCGCGGAACAGCTCGGCGAGCCGCACCGGCACCGAAGGATCGCGCTCGCTGGGTTTCAGGATGAACGCGTTGCCGGTCGCGATCGCCACGCCGGACATCCACAAAGGGATCATCGCCGGAAAGTTGAACGGCGTGATCCCGGCGCCGATGCCGAGCGGCTGGCGCATCGAATAGACGTCGATCCCCGGGCCGGCGCCTTGTGTGTATTCGCCCTTCAGCACGTGCGGGATGCCGCAGCAGAACTCGATCACCTCGAGCCCGCGCTGGATATCGCCCTTGCTATCCGCGATCACCTTGCCGTGTTCGGACGAGAGCAGCCGGGCCAGCTCGTCCATATTGGCTTCGACGAGCGCCTTGAAGTTGAACATGACGCGTGCGCGCCGCTGCGGGTTGGTCGCCGCCCAGGCCGGCTGCGCCGCCTGCGCCGCCGCCACCGCGCGGTCCAGATCGGCCTGCGTACCGAGCGTCACGCTCGCCTGGACCTTGCCGGTGTTGGGATCGAAGATCTCGCCGGTGCGGCCGCCGCCGCCACCGCCGTCGGCCGGATTCCCGACGATGTGATGGTCGATGATCCGCATTACACTCTCCAGGCTCTATGGCTGGCGCGTCTATCTCACCGCGACCTTCACGGTACAACCCCCGGGAGCGGCGGTCGGACCCGCCCGGTCGGCACCAACCGCGCCCGCCCGTCGGCATCCGCCACCTCGACGACGGTCACCCCGAACACCTCGGCGACGACCGCGGGCGACAGCTCGGTGGAGACCAGCCTTCCCGCGTCGAGCACCAGTACATCGTCCGCGATCCGCGCCGCATGCGCGAGGTCGTGGAGCACCATCACCACCCCCGCACCCGCCCGCGCGACGTCCCGCAGCCGGTCGAGCAGATCGAACTGGTGCGCCGGATCCAGGCTGGCGAGCGGCTCGTCGACCAGCAGCCATCGGGGTTCGCCCGCCAACACCCGCGCCAGCAGCACCCGCGCGCGTTCGCCGCCCGACAGCTCTGCGACCGGACGATCCGCGAAAGGCGCGGTATCGGTCTCCGCCAGCGCTCGCGCGATCGCCTGCGCGTCTTCTGTTGGCGAGGCGACATGCGGCATCCGCCCCAGCGCGACGACCTCGCGCACCAGGATGTTCCAATGCACCACCGCGTCCTGCGGCAGATACCCGATCGCGCGCGCCCGCGCCCGCGGGTCGAGCGTCGCCACGTCGTGGTCGCCGAGCCGCACCCGCCCCCGATCCGGCACCACCAGCCCCGCCGCGGCCTTCACCAGCGTGCTCTTGCCCGCACCGTTCGGCCCGAGGATCGCGGTCACCCGGCCGGGCCGCAGCGACGCGTCGATGCCCGACAGCACCGATCGGCCGCCGAGCGTCACCCCGACATCGTCGAAGGTCAGATCCACGCCCGCCCCCGTTCCTTCAGCAGCAACGCGAGGAAGAACGGCGCGCCGATCAGCGCCATCGCCACCCCGAGCCGCACCTCGCCCGCGCCGGGCGCGAGCCGCACCAGGCTGTCCGCGGCGAGCACCAGCGCGGCACCGCCCAGTGCACTCGGCACCAGCAACGCCGCGGGGCGATGGCCGAATATCGGGCGCAGCAGATGCGGCACCACCAGCCCGACGAACCCGACTATCCCGGTCACCGCGACTCCGGCGCCCACCACCAGCCCGGTACCTGCGACCACCAGCAGCCGCGTCCGGCCGAGGCTTACCCCTAGCGTCCGCGCCGCCGCCTCGCCCAGCGACAGCGCGTCGAGCGAGCGCGCGGTCAGCAACAGCAGCGCCGCGCCGACCACCATCGGCGGCAGCGCCATCGTCACGTCGCTCCAGCCGCGGTCGGTCAGCGCGCCCATCAGCCAGTCGATCACCTCGGCGACCATATAGGGGTTCGGCGCGATCGAGATCAGGAATGCAGTCAGCGCCCCCGCGAGGCTCGCGAGCACCGTCCCCGCCAGTACGAAGCCGATCGCGCTGCCCGATCGCCAGGTCAGCGCTGCCAGCAACGCCATCGCGCCGCCCGCCCCGACCATCGCCGCCGCGAACACGATCGGCCCGGTCGTCACCCCAGCGACGATCGCCGCCACCGCACCGAGCGCCGCCGCCGACGACACGCCGACCACCGCCGGGTCCGCGAGCGGGTTGCGCAGATAGCCTTGCAGCACCGCTCCCGACAGCCCCAGCGTCGCACCCAGCGTACAGCCGAGCACTGCCCGCGGGAGGCGCAGTTGCAGGATGATCCACCAGCGCGGATCGTCCGAGAAGAACGCGACCGGCGGCACCCACGTCTTGCCGCAGAGCAGCGACATCGCGAACAGCATCGCCACCAGCGTGGCGAGCATCCCGAGCCGGATCGTCCGGCTCATGGTAGCGTAGCCCTGATCGCCGCCAGCCGTCCGAGCGCGGGCACGATCGTCGGTCCGCCGCAATTCACCAGCTGCCGGTTGAAGGCGACCTCGGGCGTCCGCGACAGCAACGCGCGCCGCAGCGCCGCCGCGCGGCCGTCACCCGGCGGCGCGATCACCACCGCAGGCGGACGCGCGACGATCGTCTCCGCGGGCAGCGTGCCGGTATAGGCGAGCCCATAGGACGCCGCGGCGTTGGAGAAGCCTGCGAACGTCATCATCTCGTCGAGCAGCGTCCCCGATCCGTTCGCCAGATCGCCGCCGATATACAGCAATGCGGCGGGTCTGCCGCGCAGGGTCGGCCGCGCTGCGCGCACCGCCGCGTCGATCCCGGCGACCATCGCCCGCCCCTTCGCCGCCGCGCCGACCGCGTCGGCGATCTCCATCACCTGTGCCTCGCTTGCGGCGATGCTGGTCGGCGATCCCAGCACCAGCGTCTTCAGCCCCGCCCGCGCATAGGCTTCGCGCGTCGCGATCGGGGTGAAGCTGCTGGTCAGCACCAGCGACGGCCGAAGCGCGATGACCTCCTCCGCCGTTCCGGCCGTGGCCCGATAGCGCCGCGCCACCGCCATCGGCAGCGATCCCGCCACCGGATCGTGCGAATAATGGCTGATCGCCGCGATCCGCGACGCCGGCACCAGCCGCACCAGGATCGCGTCGGCGCAAGGATTGGTCGACACGATCCCCTCGGCGGGCACCGGCGACGGCTGCGCGCAGCCCGCCAACGCCGACGCCAGGAGGATCGCGCCGCGCATCAATCGAACCGGAACCGCACGCCGCCATACGCCGCACGGCCATAGGTGCCGTAGCCACGCACGACCTCGTATCGCTCGTCCGCCAGGTTCTCGACGCGGCCATAGATCGACAGCCGCTCCGCGATCGGCATTTCGGCCCGGACGCTCGCCAGCACATAGCCGTCGAGGCGCACGGTATTCGCCGCATCGTCGAAGCTGTCGCCGACATGGCTCACGGTCCCGCCGACCGACAGGCCGAACGGGAAGCGGTAATCGACGTTGGCGCTGACCGTCTGACGGGGCCGTCGCGCGAGATCGTTGCCGAAATTCGCGCCCGCGGACCGGTTGCGACTGCCGATATAGCTGTAGTTCGCCGAGAAAGTCAGCGCCTCCGCCGGCCGCAACGCCAGCGTCAGTTCGACGCCTTCGGCCCGCGCACGCGCGATGTTCGCATAGGTGAACGTGCCGAGATCGAAGTCGATCTGGTTGCGCGTCCGACGGTTGAAATAAGTCGCCGACGCAACTGCCCGGCCGCCGAGCAGCGCCTGCTCAACGCCAACATCGTAGTTTCGCGCGGTCTCCGGCTCCAGCGTCCGCGTGCCGTACGGGCCGTAGAGTTGGTACAGCGTCGGCGCCTTGAAGCCCTCGCCATAGCTCGCCCGCACCGTGGTGCCGGTCGCGAGCGCCAGCGCTGCGTCGGCGCCGAATGTCGTGTGGTTGCCGAACGCGTCGTGATCGTCGTTGCGCACCCCGCCGGTGATCGTCAGCATCTCCAGCGGCTTGACGATGGCCTCACCGTAGAAGCTGGTGATCCCGACATCGAACCGGTCGGTGCCGTCGGCATAGCGGCTGGTCTCGTGCTCCGCCCCGACCACTAGCCGGAGACGATCGATCGGGCGGAGGTCGCCCTGATATTCGTAACGCTCGGTACGCCCGCGGCCGATGAACGACGGCTCGTCGCCGAAGGTCGGGTCGTAATTGTCGCGGTTCACGTCGGCGATCGTGAACGCCACCCGATTGTTGAAGCGGCCGTCCGCGGTGTTCGCGTGGATACCGGCATAGCCGTACAGCTCCTGCGTGGTCGAATATTCCGGCGTGTCGGCAATAGTGTAGGTGGGCGCCGGAAAGCCATCCAGATCCGTCCGGCTGTCGGAGGCATAGCCGCGCAGGTCGATGCCGATCCCCGGCGTCACCTCGTAGCCGATCCGCCCGCTCGCGCCATATTGGCGATACCCGTCGCGCTCGCTGCCGTCAGCCGCAACGGAGATGCCGTCGGTGCGCAGGTAACCACCGCTCAGCGACCCCGACAGACCGTTCTTGGCGCCCGAGATCGCGGCGTTGGCAAAGGCGGTATCCGCATAGCCATATTCGGCGCTCGCCCGCGCCTGCGCGCCTTCGCGCGCCTGGGCGGTGATGATGTTGACCACGCCGCCGATCGCCTGGCTGCCCCACGGCACCGAATTCGGGCCGCGCAGCACCTCGATCCGCTCGACGCTGCTCGACAGCAGATTGGCGAAGTCGAACCCGCCGCCCGGCGACGACGGATCGTTGACGCGGATGCCGTCGATCACGACCAGCGTCTGTTCGGCCTCCGCGCCGCGGATCCGCACGCCGGTGAAGCCACCGAGCCCGCCGTTCCGCGTGACGGTGACGCCCGGTGTGGTGGCGAGAAGCTCCGCGATCACGGTCGTCTGGCGGCGCTCGATCTCGTCGCGCCCGATCACCGTAACCGCCTGGCCGACCTCGGCGGCGGACTGTTCGACGCGGGTCGCGGTCACCACGACATCGTCGTCGGCGGGCAGGGTCTGCGCCGAGGCGGCGCTCGCGATCAGCGCGGCGGGTAGAATCAGGTATTTCATCACGACACATCCTTCATGTGCCGCCCGCGACCATTCGCGAGCGGCGGATGTCGCTCGCTCGAGGAGGTCCCTCGTCCGCCCGGGAGCTCCCGCCCGCGCAGTGGATCGACCGTGAAAGGCAGGTCTCCTGACTTCCGGGTCGTCGCGAGCCCCCTCGCCTTCCCAGGTCGAAAGGACCCAGTGGCTGATTGAGGAGACCGCTCGCCGGTCACAGTTGCGGGTACAGCGCCGGTCTTGCGGACGTTAGCCCCGCGCACCGGCTTCCCATTTTGACCCCTTTGACGGGGACCGTTCACCCGGCGGCGCTTAGGGCCGGTCCAGGATCAGGTCAATGCGGCCGCGGGCGGTCGGCGTCGATCGTCAGCTTGGGGCTGCGGCGGTCCGCCTCCAGCTTCGGCGGCTTGCGCAGGTCCGCGACCAGTCCCCCGGATTCCAGGTCGGCGGCCAGGATCTGCGGCTTGACCGGCCTGGTCGGCTTCGCCGCGAGCAGCTTCTCGTCCTCGAGCAGCATCGGCGTCCCCGCTTGGCCTAGCGCCGTCGTGCCCGGCGCCCCCACCTTGGTCCACCGCGCGATCGAGGCGCTGATGTCGGGCTCGATCCCGGCATAACGTTGAAAAAACGCACGCGGCGTTCCCCAGCCGCCGCTCCACCGGTAGAAGATGTGTACTCCGATCGTCGCCGCGCGATCCAGGCTGCTCGCCCAATAGGGCACCACCCAGTTCGCGTGATAATGCGTCGAGACGCCGACCGGTTTGAACACATACCCCTTCAGCGCCTCGCTCGCGATCCGGCGCGCGCGCTGCCAGCCGCGCGCGGACGGCACCCGCAGCAGCGCGCCGTCGCACGCGAAGGTGAACTGGCACCCCGTCGTCCGCTCCGCGCCCTGGTAGACGACCCCGCAGACCGAGGCCGGGAACGCCGGGTGACGCACTCGGTTCAGCACTACCTGCGCGACCGCACGCTCGCCGTCGTCGCCCTCGGACGCCGCCTCGTAATAGACCGCGCTGGTCAGGCAATCGAGCGCGGCGCCCGGACGCGCCACCAGGAACGGCCGCGCTGCTGGCCCGGCGCGCTCGGGCACGACGGGCTCGGCGTTGATCTTCAGCGCCTCGTCGACCGTGACCGGGCGGTATTCGACCGGCGCGATCACCGGCACCGGCTGCGCGATCGGCGCGGGCACCGTGCGCTCGACCCGCTCGCGTGCCGGGGCAGGCTCGCTCCGCTTGCAATTGGTGAGGCCGGTCAGCGCCGCGAGCGCACATGCAACCGCCGCCGCATTGCGGCGGAACGGATGCGGGCGGGCAACAGACACGGCGGGCATCCTGCTCCCTTCAATCGACGACATGCGTCCTTAGCGGCTTGCCACCGCCGTGGAACCACCGGTTGCGATCCCGCTTCGGTACAGCCGGCCGGCCGCCATCCGCGAATGCGACGAGCCGTGAACGCTTCGGCGCACCACCGGGAACCCGGAACCGACGGACGCTTTCTATTCTTCGTGTTGCGTATGAATGTTCCGGAAAAGAAGCGCTCGAGAGCAGCTCGCCTACGTCATGAGGCGTCCAATTGCGTGGCGCTCGCGGTGAGCACGGCCCAAACCACCTTTGCCGCGGAACTGATCGACGAGGCGCTAAAACTCGCCAAGCGATCGCAGGAGATCGGCGCCGGCGAGCGCTGACCTCCCGCTTGGCAAGGCGGGGTACAGGCGCCACCTTCCATGCAGCCGCGATGTCGTACGTCCAGCCTTGTCCCGACGGATCGGACCGGCGCGAGAGATTGCGCGGGCTGGCGCTCGCGGTCACGGCGCACCTGTTGCTCGGCTATGCGCTGGTCGTCGGCCTGCGGGTGACGCTGCCGACCACGATCGACCGGGCCTTGACGCTGGTCGATCTCCGCCCGCCGCAGCCCCCGCCCCGTGTGACGCCGCCCCCGCCACGGCAACGTCCTCACGCGCGCCGCGCCGGCGCGGCGTCGGCACCGAACCTGGTTGCCGACCCGACCCCGCTCGTCGCACCCGTGCCGGTGATCACGCTCCCGACCCCGCCGGTGATGGTGACAGCACCGATCGCCGGGAACGGCGCCGCCCCATCGGCCGGCGCGGCGCCGGTGGCGGGTCCGGGCACCGGCAGCGGTGGCGAGGGGGACGGGCGCGGTGGCGGCGGCGCGGGCGATGGTGACGGCGGCACCCCGCTGCGCCTGGTGTCGGGAAGCCTCGAGGACCGTGACTACCCCCGCGCCGCGCTCGCCGCGGGGATCGAAGGGGTCGTCGGCCTTCGCTTCGTGGTCGGCATCAAGGGCCGCGTCAGCGACTGCGTCGTCACGAGGTCGAGCGGCGACCGCGGTCTCGACGAGGCGACCTGCCGCCTGATCGAGCAGCGTCTGCGCTACCGCCCGACGCTGGACTCACGCGGAAGGCCGATCCCCGATATCGTCACCGGCGAGCACCGCTGGACGCTGCACCGGCGCGACGATGACCGCGACGACGACGGGGAGCGTTAGGGTCGAATTATCCAAGTGCGGCCGCCGTCGATCCTCCCCTGCAAGGGGAGGTGGCTGGCGTCAGCCAGACGGAGGGGTGACCCGCTATCCGGATAGGTGTCCCCCCTCCGTCAGGGCTATGCTCTGCCACCTCCCCCTGCAA
Source organism: Sphingomonas sp. Tas61C01 (assembly GCF_052567495.1). Lineage (NCBI taxonomy): Bacteria > Pseudomonadati > Pseudomonadota > Alphaproteobacteria > Sphingomonadales > Sphingomonadaceae > Sphingomonas > Sphingomonas sp. Tas61C01. The sequence goes on along the minus strand of NZ_CP199583.1, from coordinate 3,539,406 downwards.
GGAGAGGATCACCCGATGCGTACGATCCCGACCGAAGGCGACCCGGTCCCCGCGTTCAGGCGAACCGCACCGTGATCCGCTCGCGGCGACGCAGCGCCGTACCGACCAGCCCGAAGCCCACCAGCATCATCGCCCAGGTCGCGGGTTCCGGCACGGTCTGTGCGATCGCGGTCACGAACCCGGACGATACCCGAAGAACCGACGTGTCACCCACATCCTGGCCACTGACGGCAACGAAGAACAGGCTATCGGCCTTGGTGAAGTCGGGCAGCAAGATACCGTCGAAGATGCTTGTCGGGATCGGCTCGATACCGAAAAGCTGGAAGGTATATGCATAGCGGTCGGCTTCGTCGAAGAGCCGGAACGTCAAGGATCCGTCGACACTGTCGATCGACTGCTCGCTGGATACTCCGGTCAGCACGGTCGGCGTCACGCCACTGCTTGCGAAGGTCAGCTTGATGAAATTCTTGCCGCTATACAACGCATCGGGCGGCGTCGCGCCATTGGCCCCCGCCAGCGCGGTGTCGATGATGAGGCTGCCCGACACGTCCTGGGGGCCGGTGTCGATCGAGGTCGAGGAGCTTCCGTCCGATGCGGTCACTTCCTCGTAGGATCCGATCTGCGGCTGGCTCGGGTCGTACGCGAAGGTCACGCCGGAGAAGTTGATCGTCACCGCCGCCTGTGACGCGGTGGGCACGAAGGCCAGTGCGGCCGCGAGGAGCAAGTTCTTCATGGGACCTCCGATACCCGACGATCGGCCGGGACTTACATCCTAGGTGAATTAACTGTTAACCAAGATGCGTCCAGCTAAAAATAAGCTGGGCCGACGTCGGTTCGTCGCACGATCCGAATGGTCAGCTAATTGACTATTTGCGTTCGCGGTCGGACGGTGCCGTTCCTCTGGCCGGATTTCCGAATGAGCGCCGAAGCCGCGACCGCCGTGCCGACCCCCGCACCGATCACGCCAGCCACCGCCCCCGCGACCCGCCTGTTGCTGTTCGGCCTGCTCGGCTTCTCCGCGGGCCTGCCCTATTACATGTTCTCCACCGTGCTCTCGGCGCGGCTGACCACGCACGGCGTCGATCTCGTGATCATCGGCTTCTTCGGCTGGGTGCAGCTGCTGCCGACCTTCAAGTTCGCCTGGGCGCCGCTGCTCGATCGTTATGCGGTGCCCGGCTTCGGTCGCTTCTTCGGCAAGCGGCTCGGCTGGATCATGGTCGCACAGCTCGGCATCTTCGCGTCGATGGTCGCGATGGCCTTCACCTCGGGCGACGCCAGCCTGCCGGTCACCGCGCTGTTCGCGGTGCTGCTCGCCTTCTGGACGACGACGCTGGAGGTCGCCGCCGATGCCTGGCGGATCGAGCTCGCGCCGACCCCCGCCGAACAGGGCCCGCTGGTCGCCGCCAACCTATGGGGATACCGCAGCGCGATGGTCGCGGCGGGCAGCGGCGCGCTGATCGTCGCGGATCATGCCAACTGGACCTGGGCCTATCTCGCGATCGCCGCGGGCGCGTTCCTGCCATTGCCGATCCTCGCTGCGATGCGCCCCGCCCCCGATCGCATCGGCAGCCGCAGCGGCGCGCTCGCGACCGGCCTCGGCGCGGCGGCGGCGCTGCTCGGCGGCTCGCTGATCATCACCGCGGTCGTCGGCTATCTGGTCCTGGGCCTCGCCGACGCTGCCGGCATCGGTGCCAAGACCGACGCCACCCGCGCGGTGCTGGTCGTCTGCCTCCTGCCCTTCGTCGCGATGGCGGTGGCGCTGCCCCGGATCGTCCGCCTGCCGGAGACCGCCTTCGCGCGCCGCTCGACGATCATCGGCCCCTATGTCGATATCTTCTGGCGGTTCGGCTACCGAGCTCTGCCGATCCTCGGCTTCGTCACCTTCTACCGGATGGGCGACGTGCTGACCCTTGCGCTGTCGAAGCCATTGCAGATCGCCGCGGGCTACGACCTGACGACGATGGGAATAGCCGACGGCGCGGTGGCACTGCCGTCGAGCATGGCGGGGGTCGCGCTCGGCGCCTGGCTTGCGGTGCGGCTGAGGCTGTTCTGGGCGCTGGCGATCGGCGCGGTCGGATCGGCGTTGGGCAACTGGATCTTCGTGTGGCTCTGGTATGCCCCGCCTGCCGGCCATGTCATCTACATCGCCACCGCGCTCGATCAGTTCGCGCACGGGCTCGAAGGCGCGGTGTTCGTCGTCTATTTGTCGATGCTGGTGAACCCGCGCTACCCCGCGGCACAATATGCGTTCCTGTCGGGCTTCGCCTTTCTGCTGCCGCGGTTGCTCGCGGGCGCCGGAGGCAGCATCCAGAGGCAGATCGGCTGGGACGGATTCTTCACCCTGTCGGGCACGCTGAGCCTTGCGGCGGTCGTTTTCCTCCCCTTCATCGCTCGCGCCGCGCCCCGAACTGCACCCCGCACAACGCCCTGACCGCGGATCGCAATTGCCCGCGCGCCGCTAAATCCCTAGGCGCACCGCGATGTTCACCGCGCCCCCGGCCGATCAGGCCGCTCCCCCCGTTACGCGACGGCGGCGATGGCCTTCGATCCTTGCGATCCTGGTCGGAATCGCGCTCGTCCTGCTGCTCGCGATGACCAGTCGGTCGCCCTGGGTCGCGGCGCGCGGCACCGTGATCGCGGAACAGGTCGGCGCCGGCCGCGCCGCGGTCGCGCAGCTCCAGCCCGGCGGAGTCCCGCTGCCGCAGGGCAATGCGGTGCGCTTCGGGCGCGCCGAGCTCGACGGCATCGGCGCGCTGGTCAGCAACGGCTTTGAGCCCGATCGGCTGGCGCTGGAGGTACGCGGCGGGGTGATGACCGTCACCGCCAGCCGCCCCCTGTGGTTCGGCCGCTGGCTCAACCTGCAGCTGGTGACCGACGGCACCAGCAAGGGTTTCCCGCCGATCCGCCTCCGTTTCGGATCGATCGACCTGTCACCGGCGATGAGCCGCCGCGTCGTCGACCTGCTTCGCTACGCCGCGAATCGCCGCGGGTTGGCGCTGCCGCCGCTCGACAAGCTGGTACGGTCGGTGACGGTCGGCCGCGACGCGGTCGGCGCGATCATCGCGCTGCCGCCGCGCGACATGCTGGCCAACCGCATCGCCAAGCTCGAAAAGGACCCGGTCGACAGCGTTGCGGTGAAGCGGCTCTATTGTGGCCTCGCCGCCGCGCAGCGCCGCTATCCCAGCGACGATCTCGCCCGCCACGTCAACCGCGCGTTCGCCGGCGCCGCGGCCCAGGCGAACCCCGCCGCCTATAACCGCGCCGCCTTCGTCGCACTGGCGATGCTGCTGGTCGATCCGCGCGCAGGCGATCTGGCGGGGGGCGCACAGGCCGCGACCGCGAGCTGCCGGATCGAACCCGTGGTCGTCGCCATCCACGGTCGCGCCGACCTGTCGAAGCATTGGGCGTTGTCGGCCGCGCTGTCGGCGGGCGCCGGCGGGCAGTTGGCGCAGGCGCTGGGCGAGTGGAAGGAACTTGCCGACAGCCTGGCGCAGCAATCCGAATTTGCGGTCGGCGATCCGACTGGCTTCTCCTTCGTCGATCTTTCCGCCGATCGCTCGGGGTTCACGATCGCGCAGGCGGCGGCGGACCCTGACAACGCCGCACGGATCGGCGCGCTCCTCGCCCGCGCGACCCCCGCGAACATCCTGCCGGAATCCCTGCTGAGCCGGCGCGAGCGGCTGACCAATGCCGACTTTATCAAGCGCTACGGCAGCGTCCAGGACCCACGCTACGCCGCGATGGTCGCCGGCATCGATGCGGTGCTGGCGCGGGAGGCTATTCGCTAGACCGGCTCGGTGATCATCCTCCCCTGCAAGGGGAGGTGGCAGGGCGCAGCCCTGACGGAGGGGTGACGCCTTCTCCGGATGGCGGTTCACCCCTCAGTCTGGCTGACGCCAGCCACCTCCCATGCAGGGGAGGACGCGCCGAATGGGCCTTCAAGCAGCCGCGCGGGTCTCGCACGCGAGCAGCCAGCGCTCGGCGTCCTGCATCCGCTCGAACGCGCGGGCGGTGTCGCGGTGGACCATCCGCCGGATCTGCATCTTGGCGGGTGAATTGCCCGTCACGAACGCGATCCGCCGCGACATCAGTGCCGGATCCTCAAGCAACCGTCGAAACGCATCGACCACCTCCTGCAACTGGATCTTGCAGGCGGAGATGTCGCACAAGGTCAGGTGGCGCTCACTCGTCTTCGGCAGCGCTGCATAGGCCTTCATCTGCGCCTCGGCGAAGCTGGTGACGTCGGCGGCGCCGAAGAAACCACTTAAGGTGATGCGGACCACCGACTGGGCGGGGTCGATATCGATGGAGAAGTTTGCGAGCATGTCCCCGCTGTCGAGCCCGCTGGGATAACGACGAGTTAAAGAGCCAATGCGGGTGAGTATCGCCCCGAATTAGTTGGTTGGCCCCGCCGTGCGCGTCACGCGACCTGCAACGCCGCGGTCGCCATTGGCGCTGCTTCCCGCACCTCGAGCAGGCCGTGCCGCTTGGCGACGATCGTCGGCACCAGCGCCTGCCCCGCGACGTTCACCGCGGTCCGACCCATGTCGAGAATCGGGTCGATCGCGAGCAGCAGCCCCGCCCCCTCCAGCGGCAGGCCGAGCGTCGTCAGCGTCAGCGTCAGCATCACCACCGCCCCCGTCAGGCCGGCGGTCGCCGCCGACCCGATCACCGACACCGCGACGATCAGCAGGTAATCGGTCACGTGCAGCGGAACATTGAAATATTGTGCCACGAACAGCGCCGACACCGCCGGGTAGATCGCCGCGCAGCCGTCCATCTTGGTGGTGGCCGCGAACGGCACTGCGAACGCTGCATAGCTGCGCGACACCCCGATCCGCTCGACCGCTTCCTCGGTGACCGGCAACGTCCCGATCGAGGATCGCGACACGAAGCCGAGCTGGATCGCGGGCCATGCGTCGGCAAAGAACTGCCGCACGCCGAGCCCCTGGCTCCGCAGCAGCAGCGGGTAGACCACGAACAGCACCAGCGCGAGGCCGATATACACCGCCCCCGCGAACGCCCCCAGCGCCGATAGCGACGCCCAGCCATAGGCGACGATCGCATGCCCGATCAGCGCCGCGCTGCCGATCGGCGTCAATGCGATCACCCAGCGCAGGATCCGGCGGAAGATCGCCAGCGCGGAGGCGTTGAAGGTGAGGAACGGCGCACCGGCATCGCCGACCTTCACCGCCGCCGCGCCGACCGCGATCGCGATCACGATCAGCTGCAGCACGTTGAACGACAGCGCGGTGGTCGCCTCGCCGTCGACGATCTTGGTCGACGCGCCGATGCCCAGGATGTTGGCGGGGATCAGCCCGCGCAAGAAATCGAGCCAGGAGCCCGTGGTCGACGGCCGGACCGCTGCGGCCGTCTCGATCCCGGCGTGGAGGCCCGGCTGGATGATCGTGCCGAGCGCCAGCCCGATCGTCACCGCGATCAGCGCGGTGATCGCGAACCACAGCAGCGTGCTGGTCACCAGCTTGGCCGCGTCGCCGAGATCACGCAGCGCCGCGATCGACGCGACGATCGCGGTGAACACCAGCGGCACCACCATCGCCTTCAGCAACTGGACGAAGCTGTCGCCGACGATCCGCAAGCCCTCCGCGATTCCCATGGCCGCGGGGCTGGCGGGATCGAGCGAGCGGGCGAAGAAGCCGAGGGCGAGCCCGACGGCCATGCCGACGAGCACCTGTGCGGAGAACGGAAAGCGCCTGGTCATCTGCATACCCTAGCTCGCTCGATCGACTTGGCCAGCTATCAAGGCTGTCCTACGTAGAAGCCGTAATTGGGAACGCGCCCGACCTGCTGTAAGAGGGGTGCCGTATTCCGAGCGCGACAAGGATTGACCGCATGATCGACCGACTGCTGTTCCAGCACCCCCGCAGCGTTGGCGAAAGCTATGCCGAGCACGCGGTGGCGGCGTCGCGGATCGGCGCGCGGATGATGCTCGGCGGCGTCGCCTGCCTGGTCCATGCGGTCCTCCCCTCGCTCTGCGTCCGCACCGGCAGCACCACGATCAAGCGGCTCTACGCCGAGATGAAGGCGCGCCAACCCAACCACGCCACCCGCCGCCCCGCCTTCGACGAACCCGACTGGCAGCTCGAATACGAGATCTGAGGGGTTAGGCAGCACGGGTACATTGCTCGTCCGCTCAGTTGTGCTCCCGCGAAGGCGGGAGCCCAGTACTGGGTCCCCGCCTTCGCGGGGACACAATGAGCGCACGCACCCGATTGGACGCCCCCGCCCCCACCCGCTAGAGCCGCCCCATGCCAAAGGACGCTTACGACGCCATCATCCTCGGTGCGGGCGCCGCGGGCCTCATGTGCGCGGCGGTCGCCGGCCAGCGCGGGCGGCGCGTGCTGCTGGTCGATCATGCCGATGAGGCCGGCAAGAAGATCCTGATCTCGGGCGGCGGCCGGTGCAATTTTACCAACCTCCACTCCGCGCCCGATCGCTACCTTTCCGCCAACAAGCATTTCGCGAAATCGGCGCTCGGCCGCTACACCGCGCAGGATTTCATCGGGCTGGTCGATCGTCATCGCATCGCCTGGCACGAGAAGACGCTCGGCCAATTGTTCTGCGACGGATCGGCGCGGCAGATCGTCGCAATGCTGCTCGACGAATGCACCGCCGGCTCGGTCGACCTCATGCTCGGCCACCCGATCGCCGACGTCGCGCACGACGGCACCGGATACCGCGTCGCGTTCGGCGATCGCCAGGCGAGGGCACCGGCGTTGGTGCTCGCGACCGGCGGGCCGTCGATCCCCAAGATGGGCGCGACCGGTTTCGCCTACGACGTCGCGCGCCGGTTCGGCCTCAAGATCGTCGAGCCACGCCCCGCTCTGGTGCCGCTGACGCTCGGTGCCGACGACCTGCTGTTCCGCGAATTGTCGGGGGTCGCCGCGCCCGTCGTGGCGTCCGCGGGCAAGACCCGCTTCCGTGAAGCCGCGCTGTTCACGCACCGCGGCCTGTCCGGCCCCGCGATCCTGCAGATCTCCTCCTATTGGCGCCACGGCGACGCGATCGCGATCGACTTCGTCCCCGATGCCGCGCCCGACTGGCTGGTGACCGCCAAGCGCACCGCTCCCCGCACGACGCTGCGCCGAACGCTCGCCGGCGCGCTGCCCGATCGGCTGGCGGAAACGCTCGCCGATCGGCTTTCGCTGCCCGGCGAACTCGGCGCGCAGACGGATCGTCGCCTCGCCGACGCCGGCCGCAGCCTCGCCGCCTGGTCGTTCACCCCCAACGGCAGCGAAGGCTATGCCAAGGCCGAGGTCACCAGCGGTGGCATCGCCACCGCGGACCTGTCGTCGCAGACCATGGCCGCGCGGCGCATGCCCGGCCTCTACGCGATCGGCGAAGCGGTCGACGTCACCGGTTGGCTCGGCGGCTACAACTTTCAATGGGCCTGGGCGAGCGGCTGGGCCGCGGGGCAGGCATTGTGACCGGCCCGATCCGCATCCTCGTCGACGCCGACGCCTGCCCGGTGAAGGACGAGATCTACAAGGTCGCGTGGCGGCACGAGGTGCCGGTGACGATCGTCAGCAACAGCCATTTCCGCGTGCCGGTCCACCCGCTGATCGACCGCGTCGTCGTCAGCGACGGGTTCGACGCGGCCGATGACTGGATCGCCGAGGCGGCCGATCCGCGTGCGATCGTCGTCACCGCCGACATCCTACTCGCCGATCGCGCGCTGAAAGCCGGCGCCACAGTGCTCGCGCCAACCGGTAAGCCGTTTACCGCCGCCTCAATCGGCGGCGCCATCGCGACTCGCGCGATCATGGCCGATCTGCGCGCCGGCGGCGACATCGTCGGCGGCCCGGCACCGTTCGCCAAGACCGATCGATCGCGCTTCCTCTCCGCGCTGGACGCTGCCCTAGTTCGGCTGAAGCGAGGATGAGGGCGTGTCAGACCGGCACAAACCCATTAGGGAGGGCACAATGTTGCGGGTGCGAACAATGGCGGATACGCTAGAAGCGTCACTCGATCGGTGGGACGATAGATGAAGCGGATCTGGTGCTCTTTGTTCGGCCACAAGCCGATTCGCTCGCGCGGCAAGACCGGCCCGTATAGCGGCTGGACCACCTGCGGACGCTGTAAGAAGCTGATGGTGCCCGATTATTATGGCTATCGCCGTGCCACGCCCGAGCAGGAAAAGGTTTTCAAGCGCTGGCGCAAGCGCCAGGCGGCGCAGGAACTCGGCGGCGCGGAATAGGTCGCCGGGCTGGAGTCGCTAGATCGATACAATTCGTCACCCCGGCCTCGAGCCGGGATCGCGCTGCTCTTGGCTTCGCGGCCTCAACCGTTGAGCAACGCCTGTTCGCCCAACAGGATCGCGCCGAGCGGCCCGGCGTTCCCGCCAAGCGCCGGCGGCACCACGAAGGTGTCCGCCAACGCGACCTCCGGCAGCGCGACATAGCCGGCCAGGCTCTTGGTCATCGCGGCGCGCACGCGCGGGAACAGGTGCGTGGTGCCGACCATGACACCGCCGCCCATGACGATCCGCCTCGGCACCCCCGTCAGCACCAGCGTGTGGAGCAATTGTCCCAGTGCATGCGCCACGCCGTTCCAGGCCGGATGGTCCGCACCTAATTCGGATGCCGGCTGGCCGGTCCGCGCGGCGATCGCGGTGCCCGCGGCAAGGCCCTCCATGCAGGCGCCGTGGAACGGGCAGTTGCCGACCCAGTCGTCGCCCGGTGCGCGGACCGGGCGGATATGGCCGAATTCGGCGTGGGTCAGCCCGTCGACCGGTCGACCGCCCGCGATCAGTCCGACCCCGATACCCGTGCCGACGGTGACATAGGCGACGTCCGCCAGCCCCTTCGCCGCGCCCCATCGCGCTTCCGCCAGCGCCGCGCCGACCACGTCGGTGTGGAAGCCGGTCGGCACGCCCGCATGCCGCTCCAGCCGCCGCGCGACGTCCGTCCCCGCCCAGCCGGGCTTGGGGGTCGAGGTGATGTGACCGTAATCGCCCGCGCTGTGATCGATCGATACGGGGCCGAAGCTCGCGATGCCCAGTGCGACGAAGCCGCGCCAGCGGTCCAGCACCGCCTCCACCGCCGCCAGCGTCTCGTCGGGCCGGGTCGTCGGGATGCGTACCTCGTCGAGGATGTCCTCGGGCCCGCGCGCGAGGATGCAGTTGATCTTCGTACCCCCGAGTTCGATCCCGGCGATCAGCGGCGTTTCGACCATCGGGTCGCAATCCTCTTCAGCGCGCGACGATCGGTCCCGCTCGGCGGGTCCGATGGCAAAGTTTGCGCGATGGGTAAAGCCGCGGATGCCGCAGCGTCAGCCGCCGGCGGGCGACTCGGACCGGGAGAGCAGCGTCTCGATCGCTCCCTCGAGCTGCGAGCGATCGAACGGCTTCTGCAGCAACAGGCTGTTCGGCACCCCCTCCTCCGACCAGGAAAGCGCGCTGTCGCCCGTGACGTAGACGATCGGCAGGTCGGGGATGATCTCGCGCGCGCATCGCGCGATCTCCCAGCCGTCGAGCCCGTCACCAATGCGGATGTCGGCGACCAACAACGAGAAGTCGCTGAGCCCGTCGCCCAGGATGTTCAACGCCTCGCCGCCGCTCCGCGCGCTGACCACGCCGTAGCCACCCTCCGCCAGCGCCTCTTCGAGAAACATCAGGACGGTGGGCTCGTCCTCGACGACCAGTATCGTTCTATCCATGACGGTATCCCATCGATCTAAATCGCGTCGCGCGGGACTATCGAGAAAAGATCGCGAAAATCCACCGAAAAGATCGACAGCCGATCTGGAACCACGATGAACCCCGTTACGGTTCCATAACCCTTGTTTAAGCATGCGCGCGCATCTCCGGCACGACGGGTGTCGAGAGGGGCGGACAAAGTGTTGGAAGGCCGGGGTTTTCGAAACGCGTGGCGGTGCCTGATGCTGCTCGCCGGCACGACGGTGGCCGGCACCGCGCACGCTGCGTGCGGCGTCGCGGCGACCACCAGCGGCGATCTGGGTGGCCAGTCCCCGGCAGCGCTGAAGGCCGGCGCACCGCCCTATATGGGCGTGTCCGGCGGCTTCTCCTGCCCCACGCCGCCGGTCGCGACGCTGCTGGCGGGCGATTATCTGAAGGCGACCGTCGCATCGGGATCGACGCTGAAGCTCACCTCCACCACGACCACGGACAGCGTCGGCTACACGCTGTCCGCCGGATCGACCGGCGGTTCGCCGCTCGTGCCCGGCACCGCCTTCTATTACGTCAACGGCACCGTCCTCAATGTCCTCGGCCTGCTGGGGCCCGGCGCGGTCAACGTACCGGTCTATGTCAAACTGTCCGCCGGCCAGACGATCGCGCCCGGCACCTATACCGGCAGCGTCACGATCAAATGGGACTGGTATTTCTGCTCGCTGATCGGCGCGCTGAACGCCTGCATCGGCACGCTCGACAGCGACAGCAAGACCGCGACGATCAACTTCAAGCTCGAGGTCGCGGCGAAGCCCGCCACGGTGACGATCTCCTCGGTGACCACCTGGGATCCCGTCTCCGCCACTACCGCCCCCAAGGCGATCCCGCTCAGCCGCCGCCGCACCGCGCTGACCGTCGTCAACCCGGACATCGTCGCGCTCGATCTCAATACCCTGCGCCTCGCATTGCCGACCGGCGCAGGCACGATCCTGGCGCTCGACGGCGACGGCACCGGGTCCGGCGCGGTGGTGCAGACGACCCAGGGCAGTACCCCGTCCGCACTCACCGTCAGCTATGTGAGCCCGTCGACTCTCACCGACGACGTCGAATTCTCGTCCGATGGCGGCGCGACCTGGGGCTATGTGCCGGTCGTCGGCAACACCGCCAGCCAGGGCGCGGTGACGCATGTGCGCTTCAGCCCCAAGGGGAGCATGGCGCCCTCGTCGTCGCTCAGCATCTCGGTTCCCTACCTCGTGAAATGACCATGGCGGACGGCGACGCGCGACGGGACTAGGTCCGGCATCATGACCTTGCAGGTTGACGGTGATTAGCATCGCCCCCTATCGGGCCCCCACCGATCCTGCTCCTGGCGGGACGAGCGCAACCGACGCGAAAGTGGCCATGATTACCGATTCCGACCGTCGTCGCGTGGCTATCCTGATCCTCTCGCTCCACGCGATCCGGCGCGACCAGTTCAAGGCGTACAGCGTCCTCGATCACCCGCTCGAAATCCTGCTCAACCTGTTCGTCGCGCATGCCGAGCACGGCTCGGTCGACCGCACGACGATCCTGACGATCGGCAACAGCAATCCCGCGGTCACCGGCCGCTGGCTCAACCACCTCGAAGGTGTCTCGCACATCGGCATCGAGGGCGACCGGGTGAAGCTGCGCGCGCTGGGGCTCGCCGCGGTGCGCAGCTTCCTCGGCAAGTCGCTGCACCTGATCGAGGATTTCAGCCAGGGCGACACGCCTGCCTCGCCGTCATGAGGACGGTGTCGGATGCCGTGTCGGTCCGGCTCTATCACCTTGCCGAGGCGCAGGGCGGCGGTGCCACGACGCTGATGTATGGCACGATGGCCGAGGCCCTCGCCATGGCGGCGCGGCAGGACGAGGATACCCAGGCGGCGCTCTTCCTGCAGACCAGCGACGACGTCGTGCCGTACCTCGACTTCATCGACTGAGGCGCGGGTGCGAGCCCGGCATTGCTACTCCACCGTCACCGACTTCGCCAGGTTTCGCGGCTGGTCGACGTCCGTGCCCTTCAGCACCGCGACGTGATAGGCGAGCAGCTGGACCGGCACCGCATAGACCAGCGGCGCGATCAGCGGGTGGACCTTGGGCATCGTGATCGTCGCGATGCAGCCCTCGCCCGCGGCCTGGATGCCGTCATAGTCGCTGATCAGCACCACCTTGCCGCCGCGCGCCTGGACCTCCTGCATGTTCGACACGGTCTTGTCGAACAGCGGCCCCGACGGTGCGATCACGATGACGGGCACATGTTCGTCGATCAGCGCGATCGGGCCGTGCTTCATCTCGCCCGCGGCATAGCCTTCGGCGTGGATGTAGCTGATCTCCTTCAGCTTCAGCGCGCCTTCGAGCGCCAAGGGATAGTCGGTCCCGCGGCCGAGATACAGCACGTCGCGTGCGCTCGCGATGGTATGCGCCATCGCCTCGATCGCCTCGTCATAGGCGAGCGCACCGTTCAACGCGGCGGGCGCCTCGCCCAGATAGCGCACGATCGCGCGCTCCTCGACGTCGCTCAGCCGTCCCTTGGCCTTTGCCAGATTGGCCGCGAGCGCCGCGAGCACCGCCAGCTGGCAGGTGAACGCCTTGGTCGACGCGACCCCGATCTCCGGGCCCGCATGCGTCGGCAACAGCAGATCCGCCTCGCGTGCCATCGAGCTGGTCGGCACGTTGACGACCACCGCGATCGTCTGCCCTTCCGATTTGGCGTGGCGCAGCGCGGCCAGGGTGTCGGCGGTCTCGCCCGATTGCGAGATGAACAGCGCCAGCCCGCCCGGCTCCATTACCGGCGCGCGGTAGCGGAACTCGCTGGCGACATCGAGGTCGACCGGCACCCGCGCGAATTGTTCGAACCAGTATTTGGCGACCATCCCCGCATAGAAGCTGGTGCCGCAGGCGACGATGGTGACGCGCTTGATCGTCGACAGATTGAAATCGGGAATCGGCAGCGTGATCCGCTCGTCCATCCGCTGGAGGTATGAGCGCAGCGTCTGCGCGACGACGATCGGCTGTTCGTAGATCTCCTTCTGCATGAAGTGGCGGTGATTGCCCTTGTCGATCAGCGCGCCGGTGACGCCCGAGATCGTCACCGCGCGCTCGACCGGCTGGTTGTCGCGATCGAACACCTCGGCGCCGTCCCGGGTGCAGACCACCCAGTCACCCTCGTCGAGATACGCGATCCGTTGGGTCAGCGGCGCCAGCGCCAGTGCGTCCGACCCGAGATAGGTCTCGCCGTCGCCATGCCCCACCACCAGCGGCGATCCTAGCCGCGCGCCGATCAGCAGCTCGGGATGATCGCGGAACAGGATCGCCAGCGCGAACGCACCGTGGAGCCGCGGCAGCACGTCGCGCACCGCGTCGGCGGGGGCGGCGCCCGCCTCGACTTTCTCGCTGATCAGGTGCGCGACGACTTCGGTGTCGGTGTCGCTGGTGAACACCCGGCCGCGCGCGATCAGTTCCTCGCGCAGCGGCTTGAAGTTCTCGATGATGCCGTTGTGGACGACCGCGACGTGATCGGTGGCGTGCGGATGCGCATTGTTGGTGGTCGGGCCGCCATGCGTCGCCCAGCGGGTATGCGCGATGCCGGTGGTGCCGGGCAGCGGGTTGGCGGCGAGCTCGCGCGCCAGGTTGACGAGCTTGCCCGAGGCGCGCCGGCGATCGATCGCGCCGTCGACGTCGGTGGCGATACCGGCCGAATCATAGCCGCGATATTCGAGCCGCTTGAGCCCATCGAGCAGACGATCCGCGACGTCCTCGCGACCCACGATCCCGACAATTCCACACATTTCAACGTCTCGTCAGCCAGAGGTGCCAGTTACTATTAACTCAGTCCCGCTTCTTGCGGGCGAGCATCGTTTCGCGGAACAGCTTCGCCCAACCTGCCCGCTCGGTCTGCGGCGGTCGGACCAGCGCCAGCGCATCGGCCGCGACGTCCTTGGTGATCACCGATCCTGCGCCGACGATCGCACCCGCGCCGATCGCGACCGGGGCGACCAGCGCGCTGTTCGATCCAATGAACGCGCCCTCGCCGATCACCGTGCGATATTTGAAATATCCGTCGTAATTGCAGGTGATCGTCCCCGCACCGATGTTCGCGTTCGCCCCGACTTCCGCATCGCCGAGATAGGTCAGGTGGCTCGCCTTGGCACCGTCGCCGAGCACCGCCTTCTTCATCTCGACGAAGTTGCCGACCTTGGCCTTGGTGCCGAGCACCGCACCGGGGCGGAGCCGCGCATATGGTCCGACTTCCGCCTTCGTGCCGATGGTCGCGCCCTCGATATGGCTGAACGCGTGGATGGTGGCGCCGTCGGCGACCTTGGTGCCCGGCCCGAACACGACGTTGGCGCCGATCGTCACGTCGCGGCCGATCACCGTGTCGTGCGCGAACCACACCGTCTCGGGCGCGATCAGCGATGCGCCGTCGTCCATCGCCCGCTGCCGCCGAGCCGCCTGCCAGCTCGCCTCGAGCGCGGCGAGTTCGCTGCGGCTGTTGACGCCGGCCACCTCCGCCGCCTCGGTCTCGATCACCGTCGCGACACGCCCGTCACCGGTCGCGAGCATGACGACGTCGGGGAGGTAATACTCGCCCGCCGCATTGTCGTTGCCGACCCGCGCCAGCAGCTGCCAGCAATCGGGCGCCCGCAGCGCCATCAGCCCCGAGTTGCACAAGGTCAGCGCGCGCTCGGCATCCGAGGCATCCTTGTATTCGACCATCTTGGCGATGCGACCCTCGCCGTCCGCGACGATCCGGCCATAGGCGGCAGGATCGACGGGCCGGAAGCCGAGCACCACCGCCGCCGCCCGCGGGTCGCGGTCCAGCACCGCGAGCATGCGCGCCATCGTCGCCGCCGACACCAACGGCACGTCGCCGTAGAGGATGAGGACGTCGCCGGAGTATCCCGCCAGCGCCGCCTCGGCCTGGCGCACCGCATGCCCGGTGCCGAGCTGCTCCGCCTGCTGGACGGTCTCGAACCCGAGCGGCGCGACCTCGCGCTCGACCTGCTCGCGCCCGGCGCCCGTGACCACGACGATCCGCTCGGGGTTCAGCGCCGCCAGCGTGTCGATCAGATGCAGCAGCATCGGCCGTCCCGCGATCGGGTGGAGCACCTTGTGAAGGTCGGACTTCATCCGCGTGCCCTTGCCGGCAGCGAGGATGATCACGGCTAGGGGGTTCGTCATGCCGGCCGACTGCCACGATTGAATTGGCAATTCCATAGGTGCGGTGGCAGTTGCCGCCCACATGACCGATTTTTCATATGCGGTCGTCGGCTTCGATCTCGACGGCACCCTGCTCGATACCAGCGGCGATCTCACCGCCGCGGTCAATCACGCGCTCGCCGCCGCCGGCCGGGCGCCGCTGTCCGTGGCGCAGGTCAAGCCGATGATCGGCGGCGGTTCGCGGCACATGCTCGCCCAGGGCCTCTCCGCGAGCGGCGGTTACGACGAGGCGATGCTCGATGATCTCCAGGCCAGGCTGCTCGCCTATTACGAGGCCAATATCGCGGTCCTCACCCGGCCCTATCCGGGCTGCCTCGACGCGCTCGACGCGATCGTCGCGCGCGGCGCCAGGGTCGCGATCATGACCAATAAGTTAGAGGCGCTCGCCCGCCGGCTGCTCGGCGAACTCGGGCTGACCGATCGGTTCGCGGCGATCGTCGGCGGTGATTCGCTCGGACCCGGCAACGCCAAGCCCTCCCCCGCCCCGATTCGCGCGATGGTCGAGCGGGCGGGCGGCGGCCCCGCGGCGTTCGTCGGTGACTCGATCTACGACGTCCAGGCGGGCCAGCGCGCCGGGCTGCCGGTGGTCGCGTGCAGCTTCGGCTTCCTGATGCAGCCGGTCGCCGAACTCGGCGCCGACGCGATCATTGATCATTACGACGAGCTGATCCCGACGCTGGAGCGCCTCGCCGCGCCTTGATCCACAGATGCCGCGCCAGCATCGCGGGCGGCATGCGCAACCAGTGCGAGCGGACGTAGAAGGCGAGCCGTGTCGCCGGTCGGGTCGGCCGCCCCCATCCGTCTCGCGCCAGCACCCGGCGCCGGATCAGCCGATCGCCGAGGGTTGGGCGTGTCCAGTCGGTCGGGATCGCGGTCCCGAACAGCTGATGCGCCAGCCTTGCTACCTGCCGCACCTGCACCCCGAGCCCGTGCGACCGCGCCCGATTGTCGAGACCGTCCGTGCCGAACTCCTCGATCAGGCAGTGGACGTCCCACAGATTGCGCAGCCCCCCGGCGAGGTCGCCGTCCGCCAGCAGGTGCGCGGCGGCGTGGACGATCATGTCGGCGGGCGCGAGCGTGTACAGCCCGTTTCCGAGATCCCGTGCGTCGCCCAGCAGCGCCGCGGCATCGGGGGTGATCCGCGCGGTCAGCGGCAGGATCGTGTGGTGGACGTCGATCATTCGGTCACGATCGCGGTGGATCAGCGGCGGCAGCTCGTGCATGTGATCGCGGTAATAGGCGTCGTCATACGGGTCGGGCTTGACCCATTCCCACCCGCCCGCGAGCAGCGCCGCCTCGACCGCCGGCAGCGCCGAACGCGGCACTAGAATATCGAGATCGCCGATCGCGCGACCCTGCCCCGCCGACAGCCCCGCGGCGACGAACGCGGTCCCCTTCAGCAACACGACCCGGCACCCGATCGGCGCCAGCACCCGCCGCGCCATCTCCGCCTCCCACAGCGCGGCGCGACGCCCCGCCTCCGCCGATGCGCGCGCGTCGTGCAACGCCGCCGCGACTACCTCGGGCATCGGTAGTCCGGCGAGCCGATGCGCCAGCGTGCCGATCAGCTGCTCGGCGCGCGCGATCGTCAGCAGCGCGATCCAGTCGGTCTCGAGCGGCAGCCCGGACGGATCGCGCAGCGCGCGGACCAGCAGCGCGGCGTCGGTCACAGCGCGCGCCACAGCTGCTCGACCTGATCGATTGCGGTCGCGCCGTCGGGATAGTCGATCGCGATCGACGGCACGCCGCGCACCAGGCCCGTCAATGCCCCGAACCCCGCCTCGCCGAGCGCGACATAGTTGGTCGACGCTTGGGTCAGCCGCACGAACGCCTCGCTCGGCGGCACCGCGCGGATTGCGGGCGCGAAGCCGTATCGCGGGAACAGAATCGCGGCGGGCTGCGCCGCCTCGTCCATCGCCGCGATCGCGCGCGCATCGGGCACCATGTGGCGGATGTCCCCCTTTGGGGTTCCCGCCAGCAGCGGGCCGAAGCGTCCCTCCGGCCACGCCGCCCGCGCCGCCGCGATCGCCTCGTTCTTCAGGCTGATCAGCCGCGGGAACGCGTGGACCGCGCCCGTCGCGACGTCGACCAGCGCGAACTCGTCCCCCATGAACCGCCATCCCGACGCCGCGAGCAGGGTCGCCAGCGTCGACTTGCCCGCCCCCGACTCGCCGGTCATCAGTACCGCCCGTCCGTCGCGCTCGACCGCGGAGGCGTGGAGCAGCAGATAGCGTCTGCCACCGAGCGCGAGCTGGAGGTTCATCCCCATCTCCGCCGCCAGCAACCCCTGCGCAAGTGGCAGTGGCGCCGCCTCGGGCAGCATATAGTCGCCGCCGATCGTCACCGACGGCCTCACCCAGCGCCGCCACGGTCGCGCGGCGGAGAGGCGCACGGTGAAGTCGGCGATGTCGGGCGTGGGATAGCCGCGGTAGAGATCGCGCAGCGCCGCGATCGGCTGTGCCCAGTCCGATCCGATGCGGAAACCGATCGGGCCGATGCGGATCGCGATGCCGTGCCTCATGCCGCGCGCAGCAGCCCCGCCGCGACCAGCTCGTCGACCCGCGCCGCCAATGCCGCAGGATCGGCATCGGCCAGGTCGTAGTCGCGGGTCAGCGCGGCGAGCAGCGCGTCGAGCGACAGCGGCTCGGCGGTCAGCGCGGCGACGATCTCGGGCGCGGGACTGACCAGCATGTGGGTGATCCCCGACGCGCGGTGGAACAGCGCGGTGAACGCGTCGAGATCCGCCGCCAGGATCGCATCGGCAGGCGGTGCCGCATACCGCACCGGCACGAGCTCAGCCGCGCGGCATCTGCAACGACGCGAAGCAGGTGAAGCCGCCCTGCCCGCGTTGCAGCCGGCGGATATAGTTCACATAGGCGCGGTTGCTCTCCCACGTCGTGCCGGGCAGCTGCGCGCCGTTCAGCGCGCGCTTGATCTCTTCCGCCTTGAACGGCCGCGGTGACGGCGCGAACGCGCCCTGCGTGCCCGACGGCACCAGTGTCCCGTCGGCGGCGATATAGCGCCCCGCGCGGCCGGCGTCGGGCACCGCGATCTGGCAGTTCATCACCGATCCCGCGGTTTGCGCCAGCGCCGGGCGGATCGACACGATCGCCCCGGCCCCGACCGCGCCGAGCTGCAGCACGCGGCGGCGCGTCGCCACGCCCCCACTCTCACCCACAGCCTCGCCCGGCTCATCGGATCGCGTCTCGTCGGTCATGCAGGCCCCTTGCGCCGCATTCCTTTCACAAAGCGTTATCGTGGGCAATCGCGGGTTAAGTACCGCGACGGGACGAACCCCGGTGTGACCCGCGACGATTTCGCGTAGGGGCGGCGACATGACCTCCCGATTCGCCCAGCGCCTGACGGGTGGCCTGATCATCGCCGCGGGCGCCGCGCTCGCGGTGTTCCTGGTCGACGGGCGGCTGGACGGCGCCGCGATCACGCTGGTCGGCGGCATCGCGGTGCTGCTCGCCGCGATCGGCACCCGCGAGGACAGCCCGCCGCCCGTCCCCGCCGAAGACGCCGATGGCAGCGTCCTCGTCCGCGAGGTGCTCGACGCGATCGTTGAACCGGTCCTGCTGGTCCGCGCCGGCACCGTCACCTTCGGCAACGGCGCCGCGCGCGCGTTGCTCGGCAGCCACATCGTCGGCGAGGACGTCCGCGTCGCGATCCGCCATCCCGCGGCGGCGGACCGGCTCGCCTCCTCGGCGCCCGCCTCGGATCGGCCGGTCGAGCTGGTCGGGCTCGGCTCGCCGGATCAGCGCTGGGAGATGCGCACCGGCAACGCCTCGGACGGCGCGCGGATCGTCCACCTGATCGACCAGACCGGCAACTACGCCGCCGAACGGATGCGGGTCGATTTCGTCGCCAATGCGAGCCACGAGCTGCGCACCCCGCTGGCGTCGATCCTCGGCTTCATCGAAACGCTGACCGACGAGGCGGGCGACGACGCCGCGGTCCGCACCCGCTTCCTGAAGGTGATGTTCGACGAGGCGCGGCGGATGCAGCGGCTGGTCGAGGATCTGATCTCGCTGAGCCGGATCGAGGCGGAGAAATACCGTCTGCCTGCCGAGACGGTCGACCTCGCGCTGCTGATCGCCGACGTCCGTTCCGAGCTGCTCGATGCGGCGGGCGACCGGGCACGCGACGTCGTCGCGACGATCGATCCGGGCGTGGCCGGGATCGTCGGCGACCGCGCGCAGCTGTCGCAGATGCTCCACAACCTGATCGGCAACGCGATGAAATACGGACGCGCCGGCACGCCGGTGACGATCAGGCTGGCGGCGGACCGCGCGAACACGATCCGTCTGTCGATCGCCGACGAGAGCGAGGGGATTGCGCCCGAACATATCCCGCGGCTCACCGAGCGATTCTACCGGGTCGATGCCGGACGCAGCCGGTCGCTCGGCGGCACCGGGCTCGGTCTCGCGATCGTCAAGCACATCGCCGAACGGCATCGCGGTCGCCTCGACATCGCCAGCCGGGTCGGGGTCGGCACCACCGTTTCGGTCACCCTGCCCGCGGCGGAGGCGATGTCATCAAAGGGTAACGCGGATGTCACACAGGCTCGGGTGTAGCGGCCCGGCGGCCGCCGGCGGGGTATCGATGCGCGTTCTGCTTCTCGGGATCGGGCTGGTACTGGCGGGGTGCCGGGACCAGGCCAATGGCGGCGGCGCCGGATCGCGCGACCAGATCACCGCGGTCGGATCGTCGACCGTCTACCCCTTCACCACCATCGTCGCCGAACAGTTCGTCGCGAGCAACGCCGATGCCCGCGCGCCGGTGATCGAATCGACCGGCACCGGGGCGGGGATGAAGCTGTTCTGCGCCGGCATCGGTGCCGCGCATCCCGATATCGAGGACGCGTCGCGGCGGATGAAGGCGGTCGAATACGCCGCCTGCGCGCGCAACGGCGTCCGCGACGTCATCGAGATCCAGGTCGGGATCGACGGCATCGCCTTCGCCGAATCGAAGCGCGGTCCGGCGATGTCGCTGACCCCCGCCGATCTCTACCGCGCGCTGGCGGCGACGCCCGGCGGCCGCCCTAATACCGCGCAGACCTGGCGCGACGTCAACCCAGCGCTGCCCGCAACCGCGATCCAGGTCTATGGCCCTCCCGCGACCAGCGGCACCCGCGACGCGCTGACCGAGCTGATCCTCACCCGCGGCTGCGAGGAGAGTGACCCGCGCGCCAAGCCGCTCGCCGCCACCGACCCCGACGCGCACAAGGCGCTGTGCACCCGCATCCGCGAGGACGGCGCCTATGTCGATGCCGGGGAGAACGACAACCTCATCGTCCAGAAGCTCGCCTCGAACCCCAATGCGATCGGCGTGTTCGGCTACAGCTACCTGGAGGAAAATGCCGCCGCAGTGAACGGCGTGCGGATCAACGGCGTCGTCCCGACCTATGCGACGATCGCGAGCAACCGATATCCCGGCTCGCGCCCGCTCTACATCTACGTGAAGAAGGCGCATCTGACCGCGATCCCCGGCCTGCGCGACTTCGTGAAGCTCTATGCGTCGCTATGGGGCGCCGACGGCCCGCTGGTCCGCCGCGGCCTGATCGCGGCGCCCGACGCGGTCCGCGCGCGATCCGCCGCGATCATCGCCCGCGAACTGCCGCTCGACCCGATGACGCTGTCGTGAGCCTTTGGTCGAACCACACGCTTCGACCACCCCGGCGAAGGCCGGGGCCCAGTCGCGAGACGAGCGTAACGGCGGGTAGCGCTCCGTTACCCTGGCTTGCCCAGCTGGGCCGCGGCCTCCGCCGGGAAATAGAAGCATGGCGTTCGCCGGTCTCGACTGCGGAACAGCCCTAGCATGAGCACGCTCGGCCTGTTCTTTCTCGTCATCGGCTTCGCGCTGATCGGCTGGCTCGCCGCACGTATGCGCGCGACCACGTTTCGGGTCGGCAGCACCGCGCGGTTCAGTTCGTTGCCGGTGCATCATGGCTGGTTCGTCGCGCTGTGCACGATCGTTCCGCCGCTCCTGTTTCTCGGCATCTGGTCGCTGACCTCGCCCGCGTTGGTGACCGACGCGGTGCTCCGCACTCCCGCGGCGATGCTGCTGCCGCCACCCGGCTTCGATCGCGCGTCGATCCTGTCGGAGGCGCGCAGCCTCGCCCAGGGCCGCAGCTACGGCGCCTTCCACGAACTCGCGCGGACGCTGGCGCCCGCCTATGCCGCCGCCCAGCAACGCTATGACTGGATCGCGAGCGCGGTGGCGTTGCTGCTCGCCTTTGCGGGTGGCGCGCTCGCCTTCACCCGGGTGCGTGCCAGCTTCTCCGCGCGGACCCAGGTCGAACGGCTGGTCATGCTGCTGCTGCTCGGCGCCTCGCTGATCGCGATCCTGACCACGGTCGGCATCGTCGCGTCGCTGCTGTACGAGGCGACGCGCTTCTTCCAGATGGTGCCGATCACCGATTTCCTGTTCGGCACCCACTGGAGCCCGCAGGTGATCGATCCGCGCGATCCCGGCGCGAACCTCGGCGTGGTGCCGCTGTTCTGGGGCACCTTCTTCATCGGCGCGGTGATCGCGATGATCGTCGCGATCCCGTTCGGGCTGATGAGCGCGATCTACCTTACCCAATATGCGCGCCCCGTTACCCGCCGCTGGATGAAGCCGATCCTCGAGGTGCTCGCCGGCGTCCCGACCGTGGTCTATGGCTATTTCGCGGCGTTGACAGTGGCGCCCGCGGTCCGCGATCTCGGCGTCTGGCTGGGGATCAGCTGGGCCTCGTCCGAGAGCGCGCTGGCTGCGGGGCTGGTGATGGGCATCATGATAATCCCGTTCGTGTCGTCGATGGCCGACGATTCGATTGCCGCGGTGCCGTCGTCGATGCGCG
Source organism: Sphingomonas sp. Tas61C01 (assembly GCF_052567495.1). Classification (NCBI taxonomy): domain Bacteria; kingdom Pseudomonadati; phylum Pseudomonadota; class Alphaproteobacteria; order Sphingomonadales; family Sphingomonadaceae; genus Sphingomonas; species Sphingomonas sp. Tas61C01. Next base: position 3,517,672 of record NZ_CP199583.1, on the reverse strand, counting down.
ACGGCAGCCTGGCGATGGGCGCGACCCCGTCCGAGACGATCCGCAAGGTGCTGCTGCCCGCGGCGCTCCCCGGCGTCGTCGGCGGCGTGCTGCTGGCGATCAGCCGCGCGATCGGAGAGACGATGATCGTGGTGATGGCTGCGAGCGGTGTCGCGACGCTGACGGCCAATCCTTTCGCCAGCACCACCACCGTCACCAAGCAGATCGTCGACCTGCTGACCGGCGAAGCGGAATTCGACAGCCCCAAGACGCTCGCCGCCTTCGCCCTGGGGCTGACGCTGTTCATCGTCACGCTGCTGCTCAACATCGTCGCGCTCTCGGTCGTGAAACGCTACCGTGAAGCCTATGAATAGCCCCCGTCCCGTCACGCATCGGGCGCCGACCGACTGGCGCACCGCGGCGCTGCAGAAGCGGATCCGTGGGCGCTACGCGGCCGAGCGACGCTTCCGGCTGATGGGGCTGGCGGCGGTGTGGCTGTCGGCGGCGTTCCTCGCCTTCCTGCTCGGGTCGATGCTGCTGCAGGGCGCGAGCGGTTTCCGCGAGACCCGGATCGCGCTGCCGATCGATCTCGCCGCCGCCCGGCTGCCGATCGAGCGCAACCGCCTCCAGGGCCGCGGCGCCGATCTCGCGCTGGCGGGCGCGGGGCTCGAGAACGCGGTCGATGCCGCCGCCGGCAAGGCGCTGGGCCCGGACGGAGCCGATCTGATCTCCGACGGAGCCTGGCTGGTGGTCCGCGACGCGGTGAAGCGCGACCCATCGCTGCTCGGTCGCCGAGCGGTGATCGAGGTCCCCGCCGCCAGCCCGATCGACATCGCCGCTAAGTATGACGGCGACTCCGCCGCCGAAGCCGCGGTGGCCCGGCTGAAGGCGCGGGGGATGCTGACGTCGGGCTTCGACACCGGCTTCCTCACCGGTGCGGATTCGACCGACGCGACGCGAGTCGGCATCTGGGGCGCGTTCAAGGGATCGCTGCTGACGATGATCGTCACGCTCGCGCTCGCCTTTCCGATCGGGGTGCTGTCCGCGCTCTATCTCGAGGAATATGCGCCGCGGAACCGCTGGACCGACCTGATCGAGGTGTCGATCAACAACCTCGCCGCGGTGCCCTCGATCATCTTCGGCCTGCTCGGTCTCGCGGTGTTCCTCGGCACCTTCCACCTGCCGCGGTCGGCGCCGCTGGTCGGCGGGCTGACGCTCGCGCTGATGACGATGCCGGTGATCGTGATCGCCGGGCGCAACGCGATCAAGGCGGTGCCGCCCTCGATCCGCGACGCCGCGCTCGGGATCGGCGCCTCGCCCGTGCAGGTCGTCTTCCACCACGTCCTGCCGCTTGCCCTGCCGGGTATCCTGACCGGCACGATCATCGGCATGGCGCGCGCGCTGGGCGAAACCGCACCGCTGCTGATGATCGGCATGCGCGCCTTCATCGCGGCGCCGCCGGGCGGCCTCGCCGATCCCGCGACCGTGCTGCCGGTGCAGATCTTCCTCTGGTCGGACGAGGTCAGCCGCGGCTTCGTCGAGAAGACCTCCGCCGCGATCATCGTCCTTCTCGTCTTCCTCCTCGCGATGAACGGGCTGGCGATCTACCTCCGCAACAGATTCGAGACCCGCTGGTGATGTCCTCTCCCAAGATCACCGCGCGCAACGTCAGCGTCTATTACGGCGCCACGCGTGCGATCGACGATGTGTCGATCGACGTCACCCAGGACGAGGTGGTGGCGTTCATCGGACCGTCGGGCTGCGGCAAATCCACCTTTCTGCGCACCCTCAACCGCATGAACGACACCGTCGCCAGCGCCCGCGTGGAGGGCGAGATCCACCTCGACGGCGAGGACATCTATTCGCCCGCGATGGACGTCGTGCAGCTCCGCGCCCGCGTCGGCATGGTCTTCCAGAAGCCCAATCCCTTCCCGAAATCGATCTACGAGAACGTCGCCTATGGCCCGCGCATCCATGGGCTGGCCGCGTCGAAGGGCGATCTCGACGGCATCGTCGAACGCTCGCTGCGTCGCGCCGGCTTGTGGGACGAGGTGAAGGACCGGCTCACCGACAGCGGCACCGCGCTCTCGGGCGGGCAGCAGCAGCGGCTGTGCATCGCCCGCGCGATCGCGGTCGATCCAGAGGTCATCCTGATGGACGAGCCGTGCAGCGCGCTCGATCCGATCGCCACCGCCAAGATCGAGGAACTGATCCACGAGCTGAAGGGCCGCTACGCGATCGTCATCGTCACGCACAACATGCAGCAGGCGGCGCGGGTCAGCCAGCGCACCGCCTTCTTCCACCTCGGCAGTCTGATCGAATTCGGCGCGACGTCGGACATCTTCACCAATCCGCGGCAGGAACGCACCAAGGATTACATCACCGGCCGCTACGGCTGAGCAGGACCCAATCATGGAACACACCGTAAAGGCCTTCGACGCCGATATCGGCCAGCTTCGCGGGCTCATCTCGCAGATGGGCGGGCTGGCCGAGGATGCGATCGCGCAGTCGATGAAGGCATTGCAGCGCCCCGATCCCGAGCTCGCCCGCAAGGTCCGCGCCGACGACAAGGCGATCGACGCGATCGAGGCCGAGGTCGAACGGCTGGTGGTGCGGATCATTGCGCTCCGCGCGCCGATGGCGGTCGACTTGCGCGAAGTCGTGGCCGCGCTGAAGATCGCCGCGGTGGTCGAGCGGATCGGCGATTACGCCAAGAACATCGCCAAGCGCGTGCCGCTGATCGAAAGCGAGCACCGGATCGAACCGATCTCCACCCTGCCCGCGATGGCATCGATCGCGAGCGCGATGGTTCGCAGCGCGCTCGACGCCTTCGCCGCGCGCGATCCGGAGGCGGCGGTGCGGGTATGCGAAAGCGACGCCGCGCTCGATGATTTCTACGACAGCATCTTCCGCACCCTGGTCACCTACATGGTCGAGAATCCGCGCACGATCAGCCAGGTCGCGCACTTGCTGTTCGTCGCCAAGAACCTCGAACGGATCGGCGACCACGCCACCAACGTCGCCGAGATGGTCTATTTCGCGGCGACCGGAACCCAGATGGCCGACCGCGACCGCGGCGGCAACGACCACCGGGAGTAACGATCATGGCCCGTGCCCGCATGCTTCTCGTCGAAGACGACGCCGCCCTCGCGGAACTGCTCACCTATCATTTCAAGCGCGAGGATTTCGAGATCGTGCAGACCCCCGATGGCGAGGAGGCCCTGCTGCTCGCCAAGGAGAATGCGCCCGACATCGTGCTGCTCGACTGGATGGTCGAGGGGCTGTCGGGAATCGAGGTCTGCCGCCGGCTGCGGCGGATGACCGAGACCGCCAACGTGCCGATCATCATGCTCACCGCGCGCGGCGAGGAGGAGGATCGGGTCCGCGGGCTGGAGACCGGCGCCGACGACTATGTCACCAAGCCATTTTCCCCGCGTGAGCTGGTCGCGCGGGTCGGCGCGGTGCTGCGGCGGGTGCGCCCAGGTCTTGCCGGCGAGGCGCTGATCTATGCCGACATCGAGATGGACACCGTCGCGCACAAGGTCCGCCGCTCGGGCGAGGTCGTGCCGCTCGGACCGACCGAATTCCGGCTCCTGAAGCATTTCCTGGAACATCCCGGCTGGGTCTTCTCGCGCGAACGGCTCCTAGACGCCGTCTGGGGCCACGATAGCGACATCGAGAGCCGCACCGTCGACGTGCACATCCGCCGGCTGCGCAAGGCGATCAACATCGGCGACCGGCCGGACATGATCCGGACAGTGCGATCCGCGGGCTACGCGCTCGATTCGGGGGCATGACGTCACCGCTGGTTTGAATCGGCTGCGAAACGACGGAGCCATCCGGCGCGACGTGCGTTGGGCGGGGGCGCAGACGCTTTCGCGCAAGAGATTTAGGAGACTGGCATGAAGTTCATCCTGCTTGCCGCAGCAGCCGTTATCGCGGTCCCGGCGATCGCCCAGACGACGCCTGCGGACCCCGCCGTGCAGACCGCCCCGGCCGGGCAGACTGCACCGACCACGGCCGATCCCGCCGCCGATCCGGCGCAGGCTGCACCGCCCGCAGACGCAGCCGCCCCGGCCCCCGCTGCGGATGCAGCGCCGGCCCCCGACGCGGCACAGGCGACCGATCCGGCGATGACCGCACCCGCTGCATCGACCGCACCCGCGGCGGCCGACGCTAACGCGCCGACCCCCGCGGGCGGCTACGCCCCCTCGGGCTCGGCGATCACCGGCACTGCGCAGGCGGGCGTGACCCCGACGTTCCGCCCCGCGCCGACCCCGGCAGAGGCGTATCCGGCGCCGGCGCCGCTGGCCAAGTACCCGGTGTGCAAAAAGGGTCAGTACGACAAGTGCATGCAGCGCGGCGGCCGCTGAAGCACATCACGGGCGGCGGTTGCACGCCGCCCGTTAGCGACTAGGAAAGGCGCTCCCTCTTCGCGTGAAGGAGCGCCTTTTCCTATGCCCAACCATTCCGACGCCATCAGCTTCGAGGGGCGCGTCGCCATCGTCACCGGCGCCGGCGGTGGCCTCGGCCGAGGCTATGCGCTCGAACTCGCACGCCGCGGCGCCAAGGTGGTCGTCAATGATCTCGGCGGCGCACGCGATGGCACCGGCCATTCCGACGCCGCGCTTAAGGTCGTCGAGGAGATCGAGGCGGCGGGCGGCACCGCGATGTCGAATGGCGGCAACGTCGCCGAGTACGACCAGATGGCGGAGATGGTGGCCAGGGCCAAGGAGGCCTGGGGCGGCGTCCACGTCCTGATCAACAATGCGGGCGTGTTGCGCGACAAGAGCTTCGCCAAGATGACGTCAGAGGATTTCGCCTTCGTCGTCCAGGTCCACCTGATCGGCTCCGCCAACGCCACCAAAGCGTGCTGGGAAACGATGCGCGAGCAGAATTACGGCCGCATCCTGATGACCGCGTCGTCGACCGGCCTGTTCGGCAATTTCGGCCAGGCGAACTACGGCGCCGCCAAGCTCGCGCTCGCGGGGCTGACCAAGACGCTCTACCTCGAAGGCGCGAAGAACAACATCAAGGTCAACACCCTGGCTCCCGTTGCCGGCACCCGGATGACCGAGGACCTGTTCCCCGCCGAGGCGTTCGCCGCCTTCGCCCCCGAAAAGGTGATGCCCGCAGCGCTGTTCCTGGTGTCGGAGGACGCACCCACCAACGCGATCGTGGGCGCCGGCGCGGGCGTGTTCCAGGCGTCCTACGTCACGCTGACCCAGGGCACGCTGCTGACCGGCGACGACCTGTCCCCCGAAGGCGTCGCCGCCCACTGGGCCCAGATCACCGACCGCACCGGCGAGATCGTCCCGCAATCGGGTGCGGAACAGGGCATGTTGATCGGCAAGCTGCTAATGGGCGGATGAGGCGGGAAGGAAAGCTCCACGCTTACCTCCCCCTCCGTCAGCCTGACCGCTGCCACCGCCCCCTTGCGGGGCAGCGGGATCGCATATGGGAAATCGTTGCTGGGGCAGGCGGCGTTCGCGTCACCAACCCCATTTCTTTCGTCACTCCGGACTCGTTCCGGGGTCCACGGTGCCGCAAATCAGCGGCTTGTGAGTGTGCGGAACGGTAGACTCCGGAACAAGTCCGGAGTGACGGAAGGAACTGCTATTCAAATGCGATAGCCCTGCCCTTGCGGGGGAGTATCTAATTCCTCCCTCGATTCGGCGGGGGAGGGGGACCGCGGCCGCAAGCCGTGTTGGAGGGGGCGCCGCCGCGAACGCGAGGCTAGGTGTTAAAGGCTCCTAGTCCTCCACCACCTTCATCAACCGCCGCTCCACTGGGGCTAGCACCGGCCCGAGCTCATGCCCACGCTTCAGCACCGCGCCCTGTTCGCCGATCAGCGCCCACATTCCCTGCTTGTTGCGCAGCGCCGGGCGCTTCTCGATCCGGAACTCGGGCCGCTCCGCCGCGCGCCGGAACGCCGCGAACACCGCGGCGTCGCGCCCCAGGTCGATCGCATAGTCGCGCCAATGCCCCGCCGCGACCATCCGGCCGTACAGGTCGAGGATGCGGGTGAGCTCGGCGCGGTCGAACCCGGTCTGGCTGGGCTTGCCGGCGGCGGCGGCGGGAAACGGTGTGACGGTTCCCATCAGGCCCGATCACGCTCCCGATCCCCGTCCGCAGCGTTCTCGGCAAGCAGCGCGTCGAGCCGTTTGCGCATGGTCTCGAGCTCGCAGCGCATCAGCTCCATCTTCTGGGTAGCCGGATCGAACATCTCGCTGCACGACGTCCCATAGGGCAGGAACCGGGACGGCGCCGCGGTGCCCTCGACCATCGTCGCGCGCGCCGGGATCCCGACCATCACCGCGCCCTCGGGCACGTCCTTGGTGACGACCGCATTCGCCCCGACCCGCGAGCGGGGACCCACGAAGATCGGCCCGAGCACCTGCGCGCCCGACCCGATGATTACGCCGTCCGCCAGCGTCGGATGGCGCTTGCCCGCGATGCCGTTGTCGGGGCTGGTGCCGCCCAGCGTCACGCACTGGTAGATGGTAACGTCGTTGCCGATCTCGGCGGTCTCGCCGATCACCACGAAGCCATGGTCGATGAAGAAATTGCGCCCGATCGTCGCACCCGGATGGATGTCGATCGCGGTCAGCATTCGTGACAGGTGGTTGACCAGCCGCGCGAGGAAGAACAGCCGCGACTTGTAGAGCCGGTGCGCGACCCGGTGCCACGCCAGCGCCCAGACGCCGGGATAGGTCAGCACCTCGAGCCGCGAATGCGGGGCCGGATCACGCGCGCGGATCGAATCGAGATAGGCAGTCAGACCAGTCGCCATCGGCGTTCCCCTACGCGCAGGCGCGAAATCTAGGCGCTCGCCGGCAGGATTACTAGAAGCAGGCGTCGCCGAGGCACGAACGGGTAAAGTCTATCTTTGTTGTCGGATTTGCCTGCGTGCGGCACATCGGCCGCGTTACCGGGAGAGCGACTTGGACGCGCTGAGCAATTTTGACCTTACCGCCCTGTTGCCGTTCATCGCGGTCGGTTTCCTCGCGCAGGTCGTCGACGGCGCGCTGGGCATGGCGTTCGGGGTGATCTCGAACACCATGCTGCTGTGGATCGGCGTGCCCCCCGCCGCCGCGTCCGCCGGTGTCCATACCGTCGAGACCTTCACCACCGCGGTATCGGGGATCAGCCACGCGCTCCACCGCAACGTCAACTGGACGCTGTTCCTGCGGCTGATGATCCCCGGCGTGATCGGCGGCATCTGCGGCGCATACCTCTTGTCGAACATCGACGCCGCGATCGCGAAGCCGTTCATCCTCGCCTATCTCGCCGGGATCGGCGTCTACCTGCTGTGGCGATCCTTTCGCTATCCGCCGACGATGCGCGAACCGAAGATCGTCGAGCCGCTCGGGCTGATCGGCGGCTTCCTCGATGCCGCGGGCGGCGGCGGCTGGGGGCCGGTCGTGACCTCCAATCTGCTCGTCCAGGGCGCCTCGCCGCGAACCACGATCGGCACCGTCAACACCGCCGAGTTCTTCCTGACCCTGACCATCTCGATCACCTTCATCACCCAGCTCGGCTGGGCGGCGTTCACGATGGCGACGGTCGGCCTGCTGATCGGCGGCGTGGTCGCCGCTCCGGTGGGGGCGATCCTCGCCAAGCGGATCGCGCCCAAGCGGCTGATGTTCATGGTCGGCGTGATCCTGACGATCACCAGCCTGTTCGGGCTGTGGAACGCGGTGATGCGCTAGGGCGCCTGCCTGTCGATGCTGCGCCAACGCAACTATCGGGCACGTCGCGCCGTATCTGCACACGCTAGGCGCGAAGACGCCGGCGACCAATGGAGATCTGCGATGATGTCGACCAAGCACGTTCTTGCCCTGACCACCGCCATGGCGCTCGCCGCCTGCTCGACGATGGGCACCAAGGAAACCGCGACTTCGGCCCCCGCCGCCGACAGCAGCATGCCCGCCGCGCCTGCGGATGCGACCACCAACACCGCGTCTGCCAGCGGCAACCCCACCGTCGGCGGCGCTGCGATGCTGTCCACCAAGACGATCGTCGAAAACGCGTCGGCCGCGCCGAACCTGACCACGCTGGTCGCCGCGGTGAAGGCGGCCGGCCTCGTCGAGACGCTGTCCGGCCCCGGCCCGTTTACGGTGTTCGCCCCGACCAACGACGCCTTCAGCCGCCTGGCGCCGGGCACCGTCGAGAACCTGCTGAAGCCCGAGAACAAGGCGTCGCTGGTGAAGGTCCTCACCTACCACGTCGTCGCCGGCAACGTCTCCGCCGCGCAGCTGATCGAGCAGATCAAGGCCGGCAACGGCACCGCGACGCTCACCACCGTGGCCGGCCAGCCGCTCACCGCGACGATGACCGGCAACGTCGTCACGCTGACCAGCGCGACCGGCAACAAGAGCTATGTGGAAGTCGCCGACGTCCGCCAGTCGAACGGTGTCGTCCATGTCGTCAACGGCGTGCTGGTGCCGACGCTCTGAGGTGGTGGGGGGCGTCGCTTGGCGCTCCCCCAAGTCGCTCGTGCCCCACGATGGCGGAGCCTCAGTACTGGGCTACCGCCGTCGTGGGGATGCAATCGGCAGAGCGCCCGCTACGTCACTCCCACCGGGCCGCCGCCGCCACGTCGCCCTCCCGCGCCTCGACCCACGTCGCGCGGTCGCTGCGGGTTTCGCGTTTCCAGAACGGCGCATCGGTCTTCAGCCGGTCGATCAGATAAGCACAGGCCTCCAGCGCCGCGCCGCGGTGTTCGGCGACCGCGGCGACGAACACGATTCGCTCGCCCGGGCGCATCGGCCCGACGCGGTGGACGATCGTCGCACCGGCGAGAGACCAGCGCGACACCGCGCCCTCGCCGACCGTGCGCAGCGCCGCCTCGGTGGCGCCGGGATAATGTTCGAGTTCCAGCGTCGCGACGCCGTCGTCGCCCCGCACGATCCCCGTGAAGGTCGCGACCGCCCCCGCCCCCGCCTGCTCGGCCGCGGCAACCTCCGCCGCCAGGTCGATCGGCGCGGTCTGCACCACGATCCGGATCATCCGCCGGTCACCGGGGGGAAGATCGCGATCTCGCGCGCGCCCGCGATCGGCGCGTCCATCCCGACGAAGCTCTGGTCGACCGCCGCGCGCAGCCGCGTCCGATCCGCGAACGCCGTCGCATGCGCTTCGTCCCGAGCAGCGAGCCAATCGACCAGCCCGCCGACGTCGCCGATCGTCACGGGCGGATCGATCGTCTCTTCACCGACGCCGATCCGCTCCCGGACCCACGCGAAATACAGCATCCGTATCGCCATGATCAGTCCATATGCTGCACGCCGGCGCGCAGGTAATCCCAACCCGTCAGCGCCGTCAGCACCGCGGCGCCCCACAGGCAGACGAGCCCGACCAGCTTGATCCACACCAGCACCGGCAACGCCCCGGCAAGGATCAGCGCGCCGAACGCCACCAGCTGCAACGCGGTCTTCCACTTGGCCAGCTTCGACACCGGCAGCGACACCTGCAACCCAGCCAGGAACTCGCGCAGCCCCGATACCGCGATCTCGCGCAGCAGGATGATCAGCGCCGCGATGACGTGAACGCCGGTGATCGACGCGGTGTCGTCGTGGCGCGCCGAGACCAGCATCAGGATCACCGCCGCGATCATGATCTTGTCCGCGATCGGATCGAGAAACACGCCCAGCTTCGATACCGTGCCCTGCGCGCGCGCCAGATAGCCGTCGAAATAATCGGTGATGCCCATCAGGCAGTAAAGCGCGAACGCGATCCCGAACCCCACCTCCCAATGCGGCCACCACAGCAGGCCGACCAGCAGCGGCACCGCGACGATGCGCGACAGGGTCAGCAGATTGGGAAGCGTCCACATCGTCCCCCCTTACCCGCCCGCCGTGCCGGCGGGAACCGCTTTTGGCCGCCAGGTCGCCGCCCGCTTTTGGACATTGGTTCACCACCCAAGCTCGGCTATGCCGTGGCCCAATCCTGCCACGACCAAGGCCGTTTCCCGTCATGATCAACGCCTTAGGGTTGCTGAAGCAACGCCGCTTCCTGCCCTTGTTCACCACGCAATTCTTCGGCGCGTTCAACGATAATCTCTTCAAGACCTCGATGGTGCTGTTCGCGACTTACGAAATCTTCAACGATCCGAAGGTCGAAGCCAATTTCAACGCGCTGGCGACGGGCATCGCGATCCTGCCCTTCTTCCTGCTCTCCGCGCTCGCGGGGCAACTCGCCGACAGCCACGACAAGGCGCGCATCATCCGTATCGTCAAGACCGCGGAGATCGCGATCATGCTGCTCGGCGCCGCCGGGCTTATGGCGGCGAAGTCGGGACACACCAACCTCGGCCTCGCGCTGATGCTCGGCGCGGTGCTGCTGCTCGGCACCCATTCGACCTTCTTCGGACCGATCAAATACGCGATTTTGCCGCAGCATCTGCCCGCCGGCGACGTGCTCGGCGGCACCGGGCTGGTCGAGGCGGGCACCTATCTGGCGATCCTGATGGGCACCGTCGTCGCCGGCTGGGTCTCGATCGAGATCGCGGCGGGGCTGGTGATCCTAATCGCGGTGATCGGCTGGTTCATCGGCCGAATGGTGCCCCTCGCCCCGCGCGAAGGCCCGCGACTGAAGATCAACTACAACCCCTTCACCGCATCTTGGCGGCTGATCGGCGCGACCATGCACATCCCGCGGCTGTTCCTCGCGATTTGCGCGATCAGCTTCTTCTGGACGATCGGCGCGATGCTGATCATCGTCTTCCCGCCGCTGGTAAAAAACGTGCTGAGCGCCGACGAACGCGTCGCCAGCCTCGCGATCGCGGTGTTCTCGGTCGGGGTGGCGATCGGATCGGTGGTGATCAACACGATGCTGAAAGGCCGCATCTCCGCGCGATATTCGCCGGTGTCGGTGATCGCGATGGGCGGGTTCATCGTGCTCTTCTCGGTACTGGCACGGGCGTGGACCCCGGCGCCGGCGGGCACCTATTACGGGCTGGTACAGTTCATGTCCCAGCCCGGCGCGGTGCCGATCATCCTCACCCTCGCCGCGATCGCGATCACCGGCGGAATGTTCGTGGTGCCGCTCTACGCCTTCCTGACGACGACGGTCGAAAAGGACCAGACCGCGCGCACCGTGGCGGCGAACAACGTCGTCAATTCGGGCGCGATGACGATCGGATCGATCGCGGTGATCGGCATCGGTTCGCTGGGCGTCACGCCCGAGAACATGCTGCTGGTGGTCGCGGCGATGTGCCTGGTGTCGGCCTGGATCGCCCAGCGCCTCCACCTCGCGTGCGACTGATCAGGCGATCAGCGTGTAGAAGCAAGTGAAGAACGCGGCGAAGCTCAACAGGAACAGCTTCCAGTCGCCGTCGTCGTCGCGCCGGCCGCGCGCGGTGGCGGGTGGCGGCAGCGACGCACGAAACGGATGGCGGGCAGCTTCGTTGGAGAGGACAAGGCGTCTGGTCATGGCAAGATGTTAACGCCGCGTTTACGAAATCGACCAGCGTTAATGATGGTTAAGATCGTCCTGTCCGAAGATGGGACGATCGTGGACGACACCTTCACAGGGGCACCAGGACATGAGCGTGGCATTTCGCCGGGAGAGCGACGAGGAGCATAAGGAGCCGCGCTTCGAACTGCCGATCCCCGCCGGCCCCAATCTCGTCACCGATCGCGGGCTGGCGCTGGTTGGGGAGCGCATCGCAGCGCTGGAGACGGCGCGCGACGCCGCCGAGGGCAAGGATCGCGACCGCATCACCCGTGACCTGCGCTACTGGCAGACCCGCCACGCGACCGCACAGCTCACCCCCGCGCCGACCGACGGCAGCGCCGGCTTCGGATCGGTCGTCGACATCCTACTCGCCGGCAAGCCGCGGACGATCGCGATCGTCGGCGACGACGAAGCCGATCCGAAGGCCGATCGCCTCGCGTTCTCCGCCCCGCTGGCGCGGGCGCTGATCGGCGCGGAGGCGGGCGAGACCGTCGCCTTCGCGGGTCGCGAGGATGCGGTGACGGTGGTCGCGGTTCGCTAGCCGGCATGCGCCACCGCCGCCGCCCGGCCGAGTTCCATCGCTACACGCTGCGGCGGCGGGACCGCACCCCCGCCTGGCTGGACCTGTCGTGGCGGATCATCCTCGCCTTTGCGCTGATCGGCATTGCGCTGATCGTCCATTGGTTCGACCGCGACGGGCTGCGCCAGGCGAACGGCGCGCCGATCACCTTCGCCGACGTGCTCTACTTCACGATGATCACCGTCACGACGGTCGGCTATGGCGACATCGTGCCGGTGACCCAGCAGGCGCGGATGTTCGACACCTTCGTGGTCACCCCGATCCGCCTGTTCGTCTGGCTGATCTTCCTCGGCACCGCATATAATTTCCTGCTGAAGCGGGTTTGGGAGAAATGGCGCATGACCGTGATCCAGCGTAATCTCGACGGCCATGTCATCGTCGCCGGCTATGGCCTCAGCGGATCGGAAGCGGTCGGCGAGCTGATCAAGCGCGGCACCGATCCGAAGACCATCGTCGTCATCGACGAGGATGCCGCCGCGCTGCGTGCCGCGGAGGCGTGCGATGTCACCGTCATGGAAGGCAACGCGACCCGCAACGCGGCGCTGGAGGCGGCGCAGGTCGCCCGCGCGCGATCGATCATCGTTGCCGCGGGGCGCGACGACACCTCGATCCTGATCGTGCTCACCGCCCGCGGCCTCGCCCCCGACGTCCCGATCAGCGTCGTCATCCGGTCCGAGGACAACGAGCCGATCGCGCATCAGGCGGGCGCCAGCACCGTGATCAACCCCGCCAGCTTCGCCGGGCTGCTCCTCGCCGGCTCGACCCAGGGGGCGCACATCGCCGAATACATGGCCGATCTCGCCGCCGCGGGTGGCGACGTCGCGCTACGCGAACGCCGCGTCACCGCTGACGAGATAGGCCGGCCGCTCGCGCAGATCGGAACCGGCCTCGGCCACCGCATCTACCGCGGCGATCGCAGCTACGGCTTCTGGGAGATCGAGGCCGGCAAGCTGGAGAGCGGCGACCTGATCGTCGAGGTCGTGCCGCGCCGCTGACCGGCCACGGACGTTCAGTCCTCGAAGCCCACGAACACCGCCGCTTCCGCGACCGGCTTGCGCTCGGAGACCACCGCGTTCGCGGGAAAGTCGTGATCGGGCCAGCCCAGCGCGATACTCTTCATGATCACCTGATCGTCGGGAATGCCCGCATGCTCGCGCACCACCGGCGACTGCATGATCCCCTGGCTGTTGATCACCGCGCCCAGCCCGCGCGACCAGGCGGCGTTGACCAGCGTGGTCGCAGCCGCGCCGCAATCGAACGGCGTGTCGTCGCTGCCGTCGAGCACCCGGTCGTAGGTGATGATCACGCACACCGGCGCATCGAACTGCCGGAACCCGCGCAGCACCCAATCGTCGCGCCGCGCCTTATCCTCCCGGGCGATCCCCATCGCCGCGAACAGCTGCTTGGCCACCCCGATTTGCCGCTCACGATGGTGGCCGCCGAACGCCTCTCCGGTACGGAACTCGCGCGATTGCGGCACCCCGGCGATCATTCGCTCGGTGTTCCCGGCGCGAATCCGGTCGAGCGGCTCGCCGGTGAGGACGTAGAAGCTCCAGGGCTGGGTGTTCATCGACGAAGGCGACCGCATCGCCAGCCCGATGATCTCCTCGATCAACGCACGCGGGACCGGGTCGGGCTTGTAGCCGCGGATACTCCTGCGGCCGAGGATCACGTCGTCGAATGTCATCCCGGCCATCGCGCGCCCCTCGAATCACAAGCTCGCGACACCCGTGGCCGCAAGGCGCGGCGGGAGCAAGTCGCGGAAGCAGATGCGTCGGACGCAAACCCGAAGGTCTGGTCGGGACAGATTATATCGGGAAAGTCACGGGATGGTGGAGCCGAGGGGGATCGAACCCCTGACCTCTGCAATGCCATTGCAGCGCTCTCCCAGCTGAGCTACGGCCCCCAACCTTCCCGGGAAGGCGCGTCCCCTAGCGAGGCGCGCCGGGCTTGGCAAGCGGCGCGAACGCCGCCTGCGCAGAACCCTGGATTAGAACGAACCCTGGATCGGAACGAACCCCGGATCAGAACGATCTCAGTGCTCGTCCTCGTCGTTCGACGTTTCGACACCCAGGTCGTCGTCGCCGCCCAGATCGACCTCGTCGTCCGCCGACGGCTCTTCGTCCTCGGCGGGAACCTGCAGATCCTCGTCCTCGCCTTCCAGATCGGCATCCGGCTCCTTGTCCGGCTTGGCGACCTCGAACGGCAGCGGCTGCTTGGATTTCAGGATCGGTTCGGGCTGCCATGCATAACCGCAGTTGATGCAGGCGACCGGGTCGTCCTTTTCGAGGTCATAGAAACGCGTCGCGCATTTCGGGCACGTACGCTTCGTGCCCCATTCCGGCTTGATCATGCCGTGTCGTGCCTTTCGGAATTGGGTTTCGACAGGATAGGGGAACCCCTGTCCTGCGAAGTGGGGCGCGCCTTGCCATAGCGCAAGCCGGCTGTCAAAGCCCCGCCGCAATGCCGCACCACACCCCCCGCCCCCTCGATCTCGCCCCGCGCGGCGCCCTTACCGGCCGGGTCACGGTGCCCGGCGACAAGTCGATCAGCCACCGCGCGCTGATGCTGTCGGCGCTCGCGGTCGGCGAAAGCCGGATCGAAGGATTGCTGGAGGGCGAGGACGTGCTCGCCACCGCCGCCGCAATGCGCGCGATGGGCGCGCGGATCGAACGCGGCGGCGACGCGGTGTGGCGGGTCTCCGGCGTCGGCGTCGGCGGGCTGCTCCAGCCCGCGACCGCGCTAGAGATGGGCAATTCGGGCACCTCGACGCGGCTGCTGATGGGGCTGGTCGCGTCGCACCCGATCACCGCGACCTTCACCGGCGACGCCTCGCTCTCCGGGCGCCCGATGGGCCGGGTGATCGAACCGCTCGCGCTGATGGGCGCAGATGTAAGCGCGAGCCCGGGCGGGCGACTGCCGCTGATGGTGCGCGGGATCTGCCCCGCGGTGCCGATCGCCTACACCCTCCCGGTCGCATCGGCGCAGGTGAAGTCCGCGGTGCTGCTCGCCGGCCTCAACACCCCCGGCGTCACCCGCGTGATCGAGCCGATCGCCACCCGCGACCATAGCGAGCGAATGCTGCGCGGCTTCGGCGCGACGCTGACCGTGGAGACCGCCGATAGAGGTCGCATCATCTCGCTGACCGGCGAGGCCGAGCTGAAGCCGCAGTCGATCACCGTCCCTGGCGACCCCTCCTCCGCCGCCTTCTGGCTGGTCGCCGCGTCGATCGTGCCCGGATCGGACATCGTCGTCGCCAATGTCGGGCTCAACCCGACCCGCACCGGGCTGATCGCCGCGCTCCGGATGATGGGCGCCGATATCGTCGAGCTCGACCCGCGGGAGGTCGGCGGCGAGCCCGTCGCCGATCTCCGCGTCCGCTACGCGCCGTTGACCGCGATCGAGGTGCCGCACGATCTCGCGCCGAGCATGATCGACGAATATCCGGTGCTGTTCGTCGCCGCCGCCTTCGCGAACGGCCGCACCTTGGCGCGTGGCGCGCACGAGCTGCGGGTCAAGGAATCGGATCGCATCGCGGCGATGCACGCGGCGCTGACCGCCTGCGGCGTCGCTTGCGAGGAATATGAGGACGGCATGGCGATCACCGGCACCGGCGGCGACGCCATTCCCGGCGGCGCCCGGATCGCCTCGAAGCTCGATCACCGCATCGCGATGAGCCTGAGCGTCGCCGGGCTCCATGCGCGCGCGCCGGTCACGATCGACGATATAGGGCCCGTGGCGACCAGTTATCCGGCGTTCTACCGGTCGCTGGACGCGTTAACGACCGGAGTGGAAGCGTAACGTGATCATCGCAGTCGACGGCCCCGCGGCGAGCGGCAAGGGCACCATCGCCCGGGCGCTCGCGCGCCATTACCAGTTGCCGCATCTCGATACCGGGCTGCTGTACCGCGCGGTCGCCGCCACGGTGCAGCGCATGGAGCTCGATCCGTCGAAGGAGGCTGACGCAGTTGCCGCGTGCGGTTTCGACGACCTGCTGCTCGCCGATCCGTCGTTGCGCGACGATGAGACCGGACAGCTCGCCTCGATTGTGTCGGCGCACCCATTGGTCCGCGCGGCGCTGATCCACCGGCAGAAGCGCTTCGCCAACCAACCCGGCGGCGCGGTGCTCGACGGGCGCGACATCGGCACCGTGATCGCGCCGAAGGCCGATGCGAAGCTGTTCGTGAAGGCGACCCCGCAGATCCGCGCGCGGCGGCGGCACACCGAGCTGCACGCGCATGGCTCGACACTGAGCTTCGACAAGGTCCTGGCCGACATCCGCGCCCGCGACGCCCGCGACAGCGGCCGGTCGACCGCACCGCTGGTCATGGCACCCGATGCGGCACTGCTCGACACCAGTTTCCTGTCGATCGAGGCGTCGGTGCAGCGCGCGGTGGCGCTGGTCGAGGACCGGATCCGGCAGAAACCGGCCGCGGGTTGACGCAGCGACGCTTCGACCCCGCGCTTCCCCGTCCGTGACCACGACGAGCCCCGCCGAACCCGACGGCGCGCCCCGCATCGCGGTGCTCGATATCCTGCGCGGGCTCGCGATCCTCGGCATCCTATTCATGAACGTCGCCGACATGGGCGGATCGATCGTCGCCGCGTCGTTCGACGTCCGCCATCTCGGCTGGTCGTGGGCGGATCGCGTCGCCTGGTGGTTGCGCGAAGTGCTGGTCGGCGGCACCGCGCGGGCGATGCTCGAGCTGCTGTTCGGCGCCGGCATGGTGATCCTCACCGATCGCGCCGACCGGCTGATGGACGATCGCGCGGTGCGCCGAAGCTATGGGTCGCGCAACCTCGTGCTGTTCGCGTTCGGCTTGATCCATGTCTTCGTGTTGCTGTGGCCGGGCGACATCCTCCACACCTATGCGATCGCGGCGACGATCGCGGTGCTGTTCCGCCGCCAAACCGCTCGCGCGCTGATAGCAATCGGCTTCGCCTGCGCGCTGTGGCAGCTGACGATATCGGGCATCGCCTATCAACAATCGCAAGCCGAACGCGCCGAAGCAGCGCTGGTCGCGACGAAGCGCGACGCCGGAACCGCCCTCACCCCGGCCGATCGCCGCATCGCCGCTCTCGCCATCGAACGGCAACGTGCCGCCGCCGTCGTCCGCGCAGACACCCGCGCCGAGATCGCCCGCGAAGACGAGGCGCGGACCGGGAGCGTCGCCACCTGGGCCCGCGCGGCGTGGCGGTACTTCGTCGACCTCCAGCGTGACGGCATCGAGGCGCTGTTCGTCTGGCAGTCCGCCAGCGTGATGCTGATCGGCGCCGCGCTGTTCAAGCTCGGCATCCTGCAAGGTGGCCGATCCCGCCGCTGGTATGTGGCCGCGATGATGGCGGGCTATGCACTGGGGCTTGCCTTGCGCATCGTCGGCGCCGCCGAGACCATCGCCCCCGACGATGCGCCGCGGACGATCTGGGCGACCTACGAGATCGCGCGGCTCGCGACCGCGCTCGGCCACCTCGCGCTGGTCAATCTGCTGGTCTCCACCGCCACCGGCGCTCGCCTGCTGCGGCCGTTCGCCGCCGCGGGTCGTGCCGCGCTCACCATCTACATCGCGCAGACGCTGATCTGCCTGTGGATCCTGTTCCCGCCCTTCGCGCTCGGCTGGTACGGCCGACTCGGCTGGGCGCAGCTGATGCTGGTCGCATTCGCGGTCGATCTCCTGCTGTTGCTCGCCGCGATCGTCTGGTTCCGCCGCTTTGCGATCGCGCCGATCGAGTGGGCGTGGCGCTCGTTGGTCGAGACCCGCCCGCTACCCTGGCGATAAGCGGCGCAACCACCCGCGCCATCTTGCTTTATCGCACGCTCCGGCGTATGCGCCGCCGGTCCGACGGGCCGGTGCCCGCGGAGGAAGGCGCAGAGCTGTACCCTCGCGCGCCCTTTTCGCCACCAGCGTCGAGGTCCTCCGCCCAGCCGTCCGTTCGGATGTCGCGTGCGGTATTCGGCCGTCGCGACCGTTTAGGCCAAGACCGCCGGATTCAACCGGCTGGCCGGAAATAACGTCTAGGAAACACCTCTTCTATGGCTACCCAAGCCCTTCCCACCCGTGATGATTTCGCTGCGATGCTCGACGAGATGTTCGGCGGCGCCGACAGCTTCGAAGGCCGCGTCGTCCATGGCACCGTCACCGCCATCGAGAACGATCTCGCCGTCATCGACGTCGGCCTGAAGTCCGAAGGCCGCGTGCCGCTGCGCGAATTCGCCGCACCGGGTCAGAAGGCCGAGCTGAAGGTCGGCGACGAGGTCGAGGTCTATGTCGATCGCGTCGAGAACATGCACGGCGAAGCGATGCTGTCGCGCGACCGCGCCCGCCGCGAAGCCGCCTGGGACAAGCTGGAAACCGAATTCGCCAAGACCGCACGTGTCGAAGGCGTGATCTTCGGCCGCGTGAAGGGCGGCTTCACCGTCGATCTGAGCGGCGCCGTGGCGTTCCTGCCCGGCTCGCAGGTCGACATTCGCCCGGTCCGCGACGTCACCCCGCTGATGGATATCCCGCAGCCGTTCCAGATCCTGAAGATGGATCGCAAGCGCGGCAACATCGTGGTGTCGCGTCGCGCGGTCCTGGAAGAGACCCGCGCCGAGCAGCGTTCGGGCCTGATCCAGTCGCTCCACGAGGACCAGATCATCGACGGCGTCGTCAAGAACATCACCGACTACGGTGCGTTCGTCGACCTTGGCGGCATCGACGGTCTGCTCCACGTTACGGATCTGAGCTACAAGCGCGTCAATCACCCGTCCGAGATGATCAACATCGGCGACACGGTGAAGGTGCAGATTATCCGCATCAACAAGGACACCCAGCGGATCTCGCTGGGCATGAAGCAGCTCGAGAGCGATCCGTGGGACGGCGCGTCGACCAAGTATCCGGTCGGTGCCAAGCTGTCGGGCCGCGTCACCAACATCACCGAATACGGTGCGTTCGTCGAACTGGAAGCGGGCATCGAGGGCTTGGTCCATGTCAGCGAGATGAGTTGGACCAAGAAGAACGTCCATCCGGGCAAGATCGTGTCGACTTCGCAGGAAGTCGATGTCGTGGTGCTCGAGGTCGATCAGGAAAAGCGCCGCATCTCGCTCGGCCTCAAGCAGGCGCAGGCGAACCCGTGGGATGCCTTCCTCGCGGCACACCCGGTCGGCTCGACCGTCGAAGGCGAAGTCAAGAACGCGACCGAATTCGGCCTGTTCATCGGCCTCGACAACGACGTCGACGGCATGGTCCACATGTCCGACATCGCCTGGGGCGTGTCGGGTGAGGACGCGCTCAACCTCCACCGCAAGGGCGAGACCGTCCAGGCCGTGGTGCTCGACATCGACGCCGAGAAGGAGCGCATCTCGCTCGGCATGAAGCAGCTCGAGCGTGGCGGCCCAGCGGCCGGCGGCACGGCGGCGGCAGGCGATCGCCTCAACAAGAACGCGACCGTCACGGTCACCGTTCTCGAGGTTCGCGACGCGGGTCTCGAAGTGCAGCAGGGCGACGATGGCGCGACGGGCTTCATCAAGCGCACCGATCTCGGCCGCGACCGCGACGAGCAGCGGCCGGAGCGCTTCCAGGTCGGGCAGAAGTTCGACGCGATGGTCACCGGCTTCGATCGGTCGAAGAAGCCAACCTTCTCGATCAAGGCGATGCAGATCGCCGAAGAGAAGCAGGCGGTCGCGCAGTACGGGTCGTCCGATTCAGGCGCCACGCTCGGCAACATCCTCGGCGAGGCGCTGAAGGCGCGCACCGAGGCCGACAAGAAGTAATCGATTGGGGGCCGGTGCGGGATAGGCTCGCATCGGCCCTTTGGTTGCGCTAGGCCGACGATGTCGGTTCGATCCTATCCGCCACGGGGGGTGGCGCGTACGATCTTCACGTCAACAACCGGCGGGGGCCTTCCGATGATTCGTTCTGAGCTGATCCAGAAACTGGCGAGCGAACATCCCGATCTTGCAGCGCAAGACATCGAAGCCATCGTCACCACTTTCTTCGACGAGATCACGCGGCGGCTCGCGGCCAACGGCCGGGTCGAACTACGCGGCTTCGGCGCCTTCTCGACCCGCGCCCGCGACGCCCGCACCGGCCGCAACCCGCGCACCGGCGAGATCGTCGATGTCGACGCCAAGCGCGTCCCCTATTTCAAGCCCGGCAAGGAAATGCGCGCGCGCCTCAACGTGTGACGATGGTTGCCGCCCTAGCCGATCGTTTCGACAACGCGGCTTGACCTGCCCTACCCGCTCGTCTTCGTAGCGCGGGTGTGCGGACGTGGCGAAACCGGTAGACGCAGCGGACTTAAAATCTGCTTCCCCTGGAGTGCGGGTTCGAGTCCCGCCGTCCGCACCATCGCGTTCGCGGCACTTGCCGGCCTGAGCCTCGCCAGCTGCAACCGCCGCCCCGATTCGGGGCCTGTGATCGTCAGCGCGATCGGCGAGCCCCCCGCCCTGATCGATCCTGCGCGCGAGGTCGCGGGCACGCCCTCGCGGCTGCTGGCGGACGCGACCGCGGAGGGGCTCGTCCGCTACGACGCCGGCGGGCAGATCGAGGCGGGCCTGGCCGAGCGCTGGATCGTGATCGACAATGGCGCCAGCTACATCTTCAGGCTGCGCGAGGCGCAGTGGGCGGACGGCAAGCCGGTCACCGCGGCGCAGGTCGTCGACATTCTCGAGCGCCAGATCGCGTCGCGATCGGACAACCCGCTCCGCCCGTTCTTGAGCGCGGTCGACGAGATCGTGGAAATGACCCCGCAGGTGATCGAGATCCGCCTGAAGCGGCCCCGTCCCGACCTGCTCAAGCTATTCGCGCAACCCGAACTCGCCCTGTTCCGCCACCGCGCGAACAGCGGCGGCGGGCCGATGCGGATCGCGGTGGCCGGGCGCAGCCCACTCCTCCGCCCCGCCTTCGATCCCAACCGTGCCGATCCCGAGGACCGCCGCGAGACTCCGCCCGAAGAGGATGTCCGGCTGATCGGCGAGCGGGCGTCGCGTGCCATCATGCGCTTCGCCATACGCGACTCGGATCTGGTAGCGGGGGGCAGCTTCGTCGATTGGCCGCTGCTCGCCTACGCCACCATCGCCCCCGCCAACATCCGGGTCGATCCTGCCGCAGGCATCTTCGGGCTGGCCATCGAAGCGCGGGCTGGCTTCCTTGCCGATCCCGCCAACCGCGCCGCGCTGAATGGTGCGATCGACCGGGCCGCGATCACCCACGCAGTGCGCGGGGACTGGGACCCGACCGATCGCCTGCTGCCGGAAGCGCTCGACTCCGCCGAACCGCCGATCGTCCCGCCCTGGACGCTGCTGCCCTACGAGGACCGTCTCGCCGCCGCGCGGACCCGGGTCGCACGCTGGTCTGCCGGCCCGGTGACGTTGCGGGTCGCAATGCCGGTCGGCCCCGGCGCGACGCTTGTATGGGGGCAGATCGCGCGGTCGTTGATCAGGATGGGGATCGCACCGGTACGCGTCGATGCCGATGCTGCGGCCGACCTGCGCCTGGTCGATAGGGTCGCCCCCTATGATAGCGCGCGCTGGTATCTCGCTACCGCCTGCGCGCCGTGCGGCGAGGAGGCCCAGGGGCTGGTCGACTCGGCGCGCGATGCGCCGACGCTCGGCGAGCGCGCCCGCCTGATCGCTGCGGCGGACCGCGCCGTCGCCGACGATGGCGCCTTCATTCCAATCGCGCGTCCGCTCCGCTGGTCGCTAGTCGCGGGGCGACTGCGGCAGTGGCGACCGAACGTCCGCGCGTGGCACCCGTTGAACCGGCTGCGCGACGACACCAAGTGACTCGCATGAACCACGACGCTACCCGCCCCTTCCCGGGCACCGCATCGCTCCCCATCGGCCGCGACGCCGCCTCGGTCCGCAAGCGCGTCGAGGCGGTCGAGGCACTGATGGAGCGGATGTTCGTCATCCCCGGCATCAACCGTCCGGTCGGGCTCGACGCGCTGCTTGGCTTGGTCCCGGTCGTCGGAGACATCGCCGCGGCGGGGATCGGCACCTGGATCGTCTGGGAGGCACGCAACATCGGCATGTCGCGCTATCAGCTCGCGCGAATGATGGGCAATGTCGGTTTCGATGCGTTGCTCGGCATGGTGCCGCTGGTCGGCGACGCCGCGGATTTCTTCTTCCGGTCGAACACCCGCAATCTGAAACGGATTAAGCGCCACCTCGATCGCCACCACCCAGACACGGTGACGATCGACCGATGACCGCGGTCAACGCGCGCCGCCGCGCCAGATCTTGATCGCGGAACCCGGATCCACCCCGCCCGCATGCGGGGCGCAGCGCGCATAGCGAAGGCGCTTGTCGAGACACAGCCAGATCTCGTCCAGCCACCCCTGACGGTCGGCGGTGATCCGCATCATGTCCGCCCCGATCCCCGGATTGGCGCGCGCCAACGCTGCCGCGAGGCGCCCAGCCGTCAGCGGCGCCCGCGACAGCGCGTCCATGTCGGGAAAGCGCAGCGCGTCGTACAGCCCCCGCGACCGCGCGAAATACTGCGCGGGACGCCCTGTCATGCAGGTGCCGTGCTTCGCCCATTCATGCTGGAGCAGCTGCGCCGACGGCGTCGTGCACAGCATGCCGCGGATCACCGGCGCAGGCAGCAGCGCAGTGCGGCGGCAATATTGCGGCCACTCCTTGCCGATCCCGTCGGGCCACAGCCCATGCAGCGTAAAGCCGAAGCGATTGCCCGCCCCGCATTGAAACCGCGCAGAGGTATCGCGCGCATGCTCCCGGCAATATTGCGGACTCCAGCTGATCGCGAGCGTATAGCCGCCGATCGGCAGGTTCCGCTGCGGCTCGCGCGCGGAGGCGAGATCCGGCCGCACCCGAACCGGCGCGCTTCCGACAGCGCATTGCATTGCCTGCGCGTCGGCAAGGGAGGGTGCGGTCAGCGTCCCCATCGCGAGACCGATCGAACAAAGCGTGCGTTGCATGCGGTCACTCCTGCGGCTGGAGCGCGACGCTACCGTCAAGCCGGCGCGAAATCGAGACCGATGTCGGCCGCGGGTGCCGACTGAGTCAGGCGTCCGACCGACACATAGGTCACGCCGGTCTCGGCGATCGCGCGGATCGTGTCGAGCCGTACTCCGCCCGACGCTTCGGTCGGCACCCGTCCGCCGATGAATGCCACCGCGTCGCGCAGCGTCGGCGGGTCCATGTTGTCGAGCAGCAGATGCGTTGCCCCTGCCGCGAGCGCGGGCTCGATCTGGTCGACGCGATCGACCTCGACGATGATGCGCGCGATCCCGGCCTCGCGGGCGCGACGCACCGCCTCGCCGATGTCACCCGCAACCGCGACGTGGTTGTCCTTGATCATCGCCGCATCCCACAGCCCCATCCGGTGGTTCTGCGCGCCGCCCATCCTAGTCGCGTATTTCTCGATGACGCGCAGGCCGGGGATCGTCTTGCGGGTGTCGAGCAGTGTCGCGCCGGTGCCGAGGATCCGATCGACATAGCCGCGCGTCATCGTGGCGATGCCCGACAGATGCTGCACTGTGTTGAGCGCGGACCGTTCCGCGGTCAGCATCGCCCGCGCCGCGCCTTCGATCCGCATCAGATCGGTGCCGGCGGCTACCGCAGTGCCGTCCTCGACCAGACGATCGATGCGGACATCGGGATCGAGCGCGCGGAAGAACGCCTCCGCGATCGGCAAGCCGGCGACCACGATCGGATCGCGCGCATCCATCACCCCGGTGAACCGCGCCGCCGCCGGGATCACCGCCGCCGAGGTGATGTCCCCGGCCTCGCCCAAATCCTCCGCCAGCGTCGCGGCGACGAACGCGGCAAGATCGAAATGCTCAAGCAAGAAAACCATCGACACGCTCCGCTCGGCCCGCCGCATCGTCTATGATGCAGTTACAAGTCGCCCGTAGCGCGTCGCCGCGCGTCGCGGTAGGAAGCACTCGCATCGGCGCGACAGGCGCCACAGGAACGGGGTCGTGCATGACGGATCGCAGCATGATTGATCTGGCGGCGCTGGAAGGTTTGCTGTCGCAGGCGCTGGATCTGGCCGACCGGCTCGACCTGACGATGGTCGCGATCCACATCGATGAAGCCCGCGCCCTATTGGCGCCCGTGCGGGAAGAGGCGGCTTAAGGCCACCATGATCCTGCGCGCACAGGAGCACGGGGCTACAGTCATGCCTGATCAGCTTCCGTCGCAACCGACTCAATCGCCCGTAACCACCCCGGGCCGTGGGCCGAGATCGCCCTGCCCGACCGTCGCCGATGCCATCGCCAGCATCGCATCGAGGCTCTTCTTCGCCTTCAACCGCAGCCCTTCCTCGATCTCGATCCTAGGGGTCAGGTCGCGCAGCGCGAGGTAGAGTTTCTCCAGCGTGTTCATCGCCATGTACGGGCAGATGTTGCAGTTGCAGTTGCCGTCCGCACCCGGCGCGCCGATGAAATGCTTGTCGGGCAGCGCCTTTTCCATCTGATGGATGATGTGCGGTTCGGTCGCGACGATCAGCGTGTCGCCAGGCATCGCCATCGCATATTCCAAAATACCGCGCGTCGACCCGATATAGTCGGCATGGTCGAGGATCACCGGCGGGCATTCGGGATGCGCCACCACCGGCGCGCCAGGGTGCTGCGCCTTCAGCTTCATCAGCTCGGTTTCGCTGAACGCCTCGTGGACGATGCACACCCCCGGCCACACCAGCATCTCGCGTCCGGTCTTGCGCGACAGATAGCCGCCGAGATTACGGTCCGGGCCGAAGATGATCTTCTGGTCAGCGGGCAGCTGCGCCAGGATTTTTTCCGCCGACGAACTCGTGACGATCACGTCGGACAGCGCCTTCACCGCCGCGGAGCAGTTGATGTAGGTCAGCGCGATGTGATCGGGATGTGCCGCCCGGAATGCCGCGAACTCGTCGGGCTGGCAGCTGTCCTCCAGGCTGCACCCGGCGTCCATATCGGGGAGGATCACGATCTTCTCGGGCGACAGGATCTTCGCGGTCTCGGCCATGAAGCGCACCCCGCAGAACGCGATCACGTCCGCATCGGTCGCCTGCGCCTTGCGACTGAGATCGAGACTGTCGCCGACGAAGTCCGCCAGGTCCTGGATCTCGGGCTTTTGGTAATAATGCGCGAGGATGACCGCGTTGCGTTCCTTGCGGAGGCGATCGATCTCGGCGCGCAGGTCGACGCCGGCGAGGTTGGTCACTGGTTTCATGTGCACCAGATGGCCCGCGCGGTTTGCGCGATCAAGCGCCGCGGTTAATCGGCCGCGACATCGGGGTAGATTTCGTCCAGCGAGCGCGACACGTCCCACTGCTCCGCGGTGAGCGATGCGGGACGCTCCTCGCCCGGCATGCGGATCACGACGCGCACGCCGTCCTGCCCGGCGGCCGCGAGCGGCGCCTCGATCAGCCGCGCCACCGCCGCCCGTGCCGCGTCCTGCGCCTTGGCGATGTTCTCGGGCTTGGCGGCTTCGCGGGCGGCGACCGCATCGAGCCGCCTGACCACGATCTGCTGTAACTTCTGCCCTGCGCGGCGGCTGATCCACACCCCGCTCTGGTCGGTCTCGGCGCGGGTCATGTCGATCGACGGCTTGCCGACCGCCACCGCGGGGATGCGCACCGTCATGATCCGGTCGCGTTGGTTCCAGCGATAATCGGACTTGTCGATCCGCCGCAGGTCGATCGTGTAGACCGCGGAGAAGGGCGCGCGCGTCGTCTGCCGCGATTCGAACAGTCCTGGCACCACCGATTGCGCCGACGCCCGGCCGTTCAGTGTCGCGACCTGCAGCTTCGCGGTCCGTTCGAACACGCTGTCGAGCACCCGCGCCGACGCCAGTCCCGCCTCGGTCTCGGCGGTCGAGGCGCGGCGATCGGCCCGCCACACGAACAGCGCACCGACGATCGCGACGATCGCCAGCCCGAGGAGGATCAGTCTGCGATCGACCACCGCTCGCCCTCCTCCAGCACCAGCCCGCGCCCGCGCAAATCGTAGAGGTGCGCGAGCACGGATCGCTCGGCCGCCGCCACCAGCCGCGGATCGAGCCCGACATACATCCGTGCGATCATCGCCGGGATGTCGCACGGTGCCTCGCGCAGCAGCCGCAGGATCTGCCCCTCGCGCTGCTTGCGATGCCCGAGCAGCCCGCGCACCAGCCGCTGCGGGTTTTCGACCGCCTCGCCGTGCCCGGGATAATAGATCCGGTCCTTGCGCGGGATCAGCTTGGCGAGGCTCGCCATATAGGCGGTCATGTCGCCGTCGGGCGGCGAGACCACCGTCGTCGACCAGCCCATCACGTGATCGCCCGAAAACAGCGCCGACGTCTCGCGCAGCGCGAAGGCGAGGTGGTTGGAGGTGTGACCCGGCGTCGCCAGCGCCTCCAGCGTCCATCCCGCGCCCGTCACCGTATCGCCCTCGGCGAGCACCCGGTCCGGCGCATAATCGGCATCGAACGACGCATCCGCACGCGGCCCGGCGTCGCTCGGCGCGAATGGCGCCGCGCCGACGATCGGGGCGCCGGTAATCGCCTTCAGCGGCGCCGCGGCGGGACTGTGATCGCGGTGATGGTGAGTGATCAGGATCGCGGTGACCGGACGACCGTCGATCGCCCGCACCAGCGCGGCGAGGTGATCGGGGTCGTCGGGCCCCGGATCGATTATCGCGAGATCGACGGCGCCGACGAGATGGGTCTGCGTGCCGCTGCCGGTGTAGGGCGATGGATTGGGGGCGAGGACGCGGACCACGAGCGGCTCGAGCTGGATCGCTATGCCGGTCGGATGCTCAGCCATCCGGGCCTAGTGACGGTTCGCACGCCGGGGTGCAAGGCCTGCCGCCCGCCTTAGTCGGGCTCCGCCATGTCCGCTTCGACCTCGACGATACCGCGGTCGATCCCCGCCAGCGCCTCGGCGCGTTCGGCGTCCGCCATCGCACGGGTCCCTTCGACCTGGACGCGCGCCGTGCGCAGCCCCGCCAGCGCACCCTCACGGGCGTGCCGCGCGATCTCCTTGCCGTTCGCGGCCATCGCTGCGCCCTCCGCAGCCACCCGAGCGATGCGGTTGGTGCAGACGATCGTCACCTCCCTGTGGCCATCGTGGCGGTGCAGCACGATCTCGCGATCGGCGCCGTCTTTGCCCGCATCGCAGTTGCGCTCACGAACGTCGGGGATCTCGTCCAAATCGATCCGGTCCTCGATCCGCTTGCCGTCGCGGATGACGACGACATGCTTGCGGATCGTCCGGCCGTCGCGGACGATCGTGGTGCTGACGTTATGGCCGCGGGCAACCGGCAGCGGGGGGGCGGGCGGAGCGGGCGGTGCGGGCGGCGCGACCGGATGCAGGTCGAGCCCGGTCACCGTCTCGACCCGGCTGGTGATCGCGGTGGCCGCACTGGTGCCCGAGGCGGTCAGCCCGAGGCCCGCCACCACGACCGACGACACGATCAGGCTGCCGACCGCCAATTGCCGGCCCGACGCACGCTTTTGCTTGAGCATCCTCAATCTCCCTTTCAGATCGTCGATGGTATGAAGGTGGCACGCGGCCGATACCGCGCCGCCATGCGCGGCCTTGATGATCGCGCAGGCATAGGCGTGGCGCTCGAGCGCCGATCGCCCGGCGAGCACCCGCGCGTCGTTCGCGAGTTCCTGATCGGCGCGGAAGGCGCGAAAGGCGCGCCACGCCAGCGGGTTGAACCAGTGCAGCGCGAGCACGCCGAGTGCCGCCCAGTTCGCGATCAGGTCCCCGCGCTGATGGTGGCCGATCTCGTGCGCCAGCGCGAGTGCGCGCTCCTCCGGCTCGTAGCGTTCGTCGAAGTCGCGCGGGAAGGCGACGTAGCGGCGCACCACCCCGAAGGCGAGCGGCCCCGCGGCATCGTCGCTGGCGATCACCCGCACCCCGGCCAGCCGGTCGATCACCTCGGACGATCGCAGCATCCGCCGGCAGTAATGCGTATGGCGGACGAGGTGCCACAGCAGGAACGCGCCCGCGCCGGCCGCCCAGAGCAGCGCGAGCATCGGCCCGAACGCCAGGTCGGACGCGGCGGCGACCGGTGCGGCGGCAGTGGCCGCGCCCGGATCGACCATCAGCACCGTGATCGTCTCGCTCGCCCGCGTGATCGGCGTGACCGCCACCTCGCGCCACGACGCGGGCAGCGGCGGCAGCATCAGCCGCAGCAACGGCAATGCCCAGAGCGCATAAGCGACCTGCGGCCCGAACCCGCGCCGCACCGGCACCCTGACGAGCAGCACCAACGCCATCAGCAACGCCGACGCGACGATCGCCTCGACGATCCAGCCGACCGACACCGCGGTCACTGCTTCAGATCCTTCAGGATTGCCTCGATCTCGGCGATGTCCTGCGCGGTGAGCTGGTCGCGCTCGGCAAGGTGCGCCACCAGCGGGGTCAGCTTGCCGCCGAACAGCCGATCGATCAGACGCCGCGATTCGCCCGAGACATAATCCTCGCGCGCAACCGCCGGCCGATAAAGGTAGCGGCGCCCCTCCGCCTCATGGACGATCGCGGACTTGGCGAGCAGCCGCCCGAGCAGCGTCTTGACGGTATTGGCGCTCCAGCCGCGCGAGGGATCGACCCGCTCGGACACGTCCTGTGCGGTGAGCGGGCTCTCGTCCCACAGCACCTCCATCACCGCATGCTCGGCATCGCTGATACGTTCGACCACGACTCGCTCCCTGCTGACTACAACCGTAGTCGCATTGACTACGGTTGTAGTCAAGAGCGGCCGATCAGCTCAATTACCGCCGTGCTCCTGCGAACGCAGGAGCCCAGAGCCACAGCCGATGCACGTCGTAATCCTGCGCTCCTGCGTTCGCAGGAGCACGGGCAGCGCTAAACTAGTCCGCCGTATCGTCCGCCACGGTCTCGTCAGACACGGCCACCGCTTCGTCACCCGCAGCGGGCCGCTCGAACCAGGCCTCGACCTCGCCGGACAGCTTCAGCGTCAGCGCATTGCCCTTGCGATCGACCTTCTTGCCGAGCGCCACCCGGATCCAGCTCTCCGAAATGCAGTATTCCTCGACGTCGCGACGCTCGACGCCCTTGAAGCGGATGCCGATCCCGCGCTCGAGCAGCGGCTGGTCGAAATAGGGGCTCGACGGATTGATCGAGAGGCGGTCGGGGGGCGTGTCGGTCATCGCCGCGCCCTAGCCGCTACCCGCCCGGCCGCGCCACAAAAAAGCGGCGCGGGAAGATCGCTCCTCCCGCGCCGCGCCCACGTGACCTCGTCGCGTCCGTCAGTTGCAGACCCGCACCCGGACCGGCCGGCCGTAATAGGGATCCCATTGCCGCTGGGTCCAGCAACGCGGGCGATAGTCGTAACCATCCCCATAGCCATAGCCATTCCCGTAGCCGCGATCGTAATAGGCGCGCGGCGGCGGTGCATAGCCGTAGCCGCCCCGATCGTAATAGCCGCGATCATAACCGCCACGATCATAGTAACGGTCGCGATTGCTGCTCGCGATCGCCGCGCCGACGCCGAGCCCGACGATCCCGCCGAGCAGAGCCCCGGCCGCAGCATTGCCGCCACCGCGATGATAGTGCCGCCCGCCGCGCCACCGTTGCGCATCCGCCGGTGCGGCTGCGGTAATGGCCGTCGCCGCGAGCGCAATCCCGAGGCCCGCCTTCTTGATCAATCCAGTCATCATCGAACCTCCAGTTACAGATACGCCCGGTTCAGTCACAACCACCGCAATGCAAACGCATCGGTTGCGAGCGTGTTGCATGCTTTGCCCGAGTCGGGCTGAACGGGCGAGGAATGGCCCGTTAAGCAGAGGTTTAGGTGATGATGACGGTTCGCTGACTGTTCGATCCGGGATGGTGATGCAGCTGGCTTCAACCTCATCCTCCCCTGCAGGGGGAGGTGGCTGGCGCCAGCCAGACGGAGGGGTGACGCGCTATCCGGTCGGGTGATCACCCCTCCGTCAGTCCTGCGGACTGCCACCTCCCCTTGCAGGGGAGGATCGGTTCAGCTCACGGTTGGGTGATCTTCCCCGGACGGAAAAGACCAGATCACGCCGCCTGCTTGGCGCGGCTGGCGCGCTTGCGCTCGTTGGGATCGAGGTAGCGCTTGCGCAGCCGGATCGACTTCGGCGTCACCTCGACCATCTCGTCGTCGTCGATATACGCGATCGCCTGTTCCAGCGTCGCCTTTTTCGGCGGCGTCAGCCGGATCGCGTCGTCCTTGCCCCCGCTCGCGCGGAAGTTGGTCAGCTGCTTCGCCTTCATCGGATTGACCTCGAGGTCGTCCGGCTTGGCGTTCTCACCGACGATCATCCCCTCGTACAGCACCTCGCCGTGACCGACGAACAGGATCCCGCGCTCTTCCAGCGGGCCGAGCGCGTAGCTGTTCGCCTCGCCCGAACCGTTGGAGATCAGCACACCGTTCTTGCGGCCTTCGATCTTGCCCTTGTGCGGCCCGTACTTCTCGAACAGCCGGTTCATGATGCCGGTGCCGCGGGTGTCCGACAGGAACTCGCCGTGGTAGCCGATCATCCCGCGCGACGGCGCCGAGAAGGTGATGCGGGTCTTGCCGCCGCCCGACGGGCGCATGTCGGTCAGCTCGGCCTTGCGGATCGCCATCTTCTCGACGACCGTGCCCGAGTATTCGTCGTCGACGTCGATGATCACGGTCTCGTACGGCTCGGTCTTGTTGCCCTGCTCGTCCTCGCCGAACAGCACGCGCGGGCGGCTGATGCCGAGCTCGAAGCCCTCGCGGCGCATCGTCTCGATCAGCACGCCGAGCTGCAACTCGCCGCGGCCCGCGACTTCGTAGCTGTCGCGGTCGGCCGCCTCGGTCACCTTGATCGCGACGTTCGATTCGGCTTCGCGGAACAGGCGATCACGGATCATCCGCGACGTCACCTTGCTGCCCTCGCGCCCCGCCATCGGCGAATCGTTCACCGCGAAACGCATCGACAGCGTCGGCGGATCGATCGGCTGCGCGTGGAGCGGTTCGGTCACGCTCGGATCGCAGATCGTGTTCGACACCGTGGTGGTGGCGAGGCCCGCGATCGAGATGATGTCGCCCGCATTCGCCTCATCGACCGGCACGCGCTCCAGCCCGCGGAACGACATGATCTTGGACGCACGGCCGGTTTCGACGACCTTGCCGTCATTGTCGAGCGCGTGGATCGGCATGTTGGTCTTCACCGAACCCGAGAACACCAGGCCGGTCAGGATGCGGCCGAGGAAATTGTCGCGATCGAGCAGCGTCACCAGGAACTTGAACGGACCGTCCGGATCGGCGCTCGGCGGCGGCACATGGTCGATGATGGTTTCGAACATCGGCGTCAGCGTGCCTTCGCGCGCGTCCATGTCGGTGCTGGCATAGCCGTTGCGGCCCGATGCGTAGAGCACCGGGAAGTCGAGCTGTTCGTCGCTCGCTTCCAGGCTGACGAACAGGTCGAACACCTCGTCGAGCACTTCCTGGATGCGCGCGTCGCTGCGATCGACCTTGTTGACGACGACGATCGGACGCAGCCCGAGCGCCAGCGCCTTGCCGGTCACGAACTTGGTCTGCGGCATCGCGCCCTCGGCCGAATCGACCAGCAGGATGACGCCGTCGACCATCGACAGGATGCGCTCCACCTCGCCGCCGAAATCGGCGTGGCCAGGTGTGTCGACGATGTTGATCCGGGTGTCGCCGTCCTTGCCGTGCCACTCGACCGAGGTGCACTTGGCGAGAATCGTGATCCCGCGCTCCTTTTCCAGGTCGTTCGAATCCATCGCGCGCTCTTCGACGCGCTGGTTGTCGCGGAAGGTGCCGGACTGGCGGAACAGCTGGTCGACGAGGGTCGTCTTACCGTGATCGACGTGGGCGATGATCGCCACGTTGCGGAGGCTCATGTTATTTCCCGAAAGCGCTGGAGAGCGGATTGGCGGCGCCCATAGCGCAAATGGTGCGTTGCGGGAAGCCTTGCGAGCACGCAAGCGCGTGTTACATACGTAACACGGTTGATCGGGACGGCGGAAGCGCCGATGGTCGGCCGCGAGGACTGCGAGGGAGCTACCGATGGCGACGACTGCCGAGACGATCACCGCCGAAAAGGACCTGGTCCTCACCCCACCCGATCCGGTGCCCGTGGTGACCGCGGCGAGGGCATCGGGGCTGGTGCCGGTCGACGATACCAAGAAATCGGAGCTGGAGGCGCGGGTCGACAGCTTCGTCAGCCAGCTGGTCGAACAGGACGTCAACTCGCCCGAATTCGGCAAGCGCGTCGATGCGATCACCGCGATGGGGCAGAAGGAGATCCGCGATGCCGCGGGCCAGTCCAACCGCTTCCTCGATCGCCCGGTTAAGGCGATGGATCAGGAGACCGGCGTCGGCAAGGATCTCGCCCAGTTGCGCCGCGTCGTCGAGGATCTCGATCCCGGCAAGCGCGGCAACCTCACTGCGCCCCAGAAGCTGTTTGGGATCATCCCGTTCGGCAACAAGATGCGCAACTATTTCGACACCTACAAATCGTCGCAGACCCATATCAGCGCGATCCTGAAGAGCCTCGCCGGCGGCAAGGACGAGCTGCTGATGGACAACGCCGCGATCGACACCGAGCGCGCCAATCTGTGGACCGCGATGGGGCGGCTCGAACAGATGATCCATCTGTCGAAGACGATGGACGCCAAGCTCGAGGACAAGGCGAACGAACTCGACGCGACCGATCCCGCGAAGGCGAAGGCGATCCGCGAGACCGCGCTGTTCTACACCCGCCAGCGCACCCAGGACCTGCTGACCCAGATGGCAGTGACGGTGCAGGGCTATCTCGCGCTCGATCTGGTCAAGAAGAACAATGTCGAGCTGGTGAAGGGTGTCGATCGCGCCTCCACCACCACCGTGTCGGCGCTGCGCACCGCGGTGACCGTGGCGCAGGCGCTGACCAACCAGAAGCTGGTGCTCGAACAGATCACCCAGCTCAACACCACGACCGCCAACATCATCGATTCGACCGGCAAGCTGCTGAAGAGCAACACCGCGCAGATCCACGAACAGGCCGCCGCCGCGACGATCCCGCTGGAGACGCTGCAGCGCGCGTTCCAGAACATCTACGATACGATGGACGCGATCGACAGCTTCAAGCTGAAGGCGCTCGATTCGATGAAGACCACGGTCACCGCGCTCGGCAGCGAGGTCGAGAAATCGAAAGGCTATATCGCTCGTGCCGAGGGCGCGACGCAGAACGCCATCAAGGGGCCTAGCGACCAATACCGGCTGGAATCGCTGTGAGCCGTAGTCGATGAGCGACGTCGACGACGCCATCGCCGCGGCCCGCGCCTCCTGGGGCCGGATCGCCGACACCCGCGGCGATCCCGGCGTGTCGCGCGCGCGCCGCCGCACCACGCAGGCGATCGGCAAGCGGCTGACCCGCATCGCGGTCGCAGACGCCGCGATCCTGGTCGGCGCGGTGGTGGTCGGGATGATCGTGCCGCTCGGCATCATGGGCGCGCTGCTGGTAATGGGACTGCTGGTCGCCGCGACGATCCTGTTCGCGGTCTGGCCGTCCGAGGGCCGCCCCCCGCCCCCTGAAAAGCTGCGCACCGTCGACATCAAGGCACTGCCCGCGCAGACCGAGCGCTGGCTCGGCGCTCAGCGCCCCGCGCTCCCCGCTCCTGCCCGCACCTTGGTGGACCAGATCGGCGTGCGATTGGAAACGCTGTCGCCGCAGCTCGGCCGGCTCGACGACGGCACGGAGGACGCGCACGAGGTCCGCCGTCTGATCGGCGAACAGCTGCCCGCCTTCGTCAACGACTATGCGCGCGTCCCCGACACCCTCCGCCGCGTCGAACGCAACGGCAAGACCCCCGACGCCGAACTGGTCGACGGACTGAAACTGATCGAACGCGAGATCGCCGAAATGACCGCGCGGCTGGCCCAGGGGGATCTGGACAGCCTCTCGACGCGCGGGCGCTTCCTGGAAATGAAGTACCGCGACGGGGAAGAGGCGTCTTCCTGAAGTAGATGTGCCGTCAAGCCGTGTGTACTTGCGAAGGCGGGGACCCAGTACTGGGCTCTCGCCTTCGCGGGAGCACAATAGGCGCGGGCGCTACTGCCTAAGCTACCCCACCAACGCCCGAGCCCGCTCGCTTAGCCGAGCCACCGCCGCCGCATGGATCGCGGGCGCGCTCACCAGCACGCCGAACGCCTGCGGATCCGGCTTGTTGAACGCCAGCCGCCCACCGAGCGCGTCGCTCACTCCCGCGCCGGCTTCGCCAGCGATCAGGACCGCGGCCGCGATGTCCCATTCGGATCCCCAGCGCAACGTCGCCACCAGATCGGCTTCGTCGGCGGCGACCATCGCGATCCGCAGCGCGATCGAGTTGGGCTTGTGCACCGCGACCAGATCGCGATCAGCCTTGGGTAAAGCATCGGTCGGCACCCGCGCGCCCGGCAGCGTGTCGCGCGCGCCTGCCTGCAGCCGCACACCATTGCGCCACGCACCCTCGCCCGCGATCCCCGTCCATGATTCGCGGCGTGCAGGCGCATCGAGCACCGCGATCGTCGGCGCGCCGCCCTCGACCAGCGCGATCGACACCGACCAGCCTTCGCGTCCCCGGATGTAATCGCGGGTGCCGTCGATCGGATCGACCACCCAGATCCGCTCGCACGCCAGCCGCGCGGGGTTGTCCGCGGTCTCCTCGGACAGCCAGCCGGCGTCGGGCAACAGCCCCGCCAATCGGGCGCGGAGCATGCGGTCGACATCGAGATCGACCTCGCACACTGGGCTGCCGGGCTCCTTCTCCCAGCGGCGGAAGTCGGTCCGCCACCGTGCCAGCGCCATCTGCCCCGCCTCGGCGGCAACCGCAGCGACCGCGGCGGCGAGCCGCGCGCGCTCAGCCACCCGCCACCGTCATCCCGTCGATCCGGCAGGTCGGCACGTTGGTGCCGAAGCGGAATTCGAGATCGTTGGCGGGCGTCAGGCCGAGGAACATGTCCTTCAGATTGCCCGCGATCGTGAACTCCGCGACCGGGCCCGCGATTTCGCCGCCTTGGATCCGGAATCCCGCCGCCCCGCGGCTATAGTCGCCGGTGACTCCGTTGACCCCCTGCCCGATCAGCTCGGTGATATAGACCCCGTTGGCGATGTCGGCGATCAGCGTCGATGCCGGCACCGCGCCGGGTTCGAGGTACATGTTGCTGGTCGACACGCCCGGCGACCCGCCGACCCCACGCGCTGCGTGTCCGGTCGGCTCCAGCCCCAGCTGTCGCGCCGATGCGGAATCGAGCAGCCATGCCTCCAGCATTCCGTCCTCGATGATCGCGCGCGGCGATACCGGCAGCCCCTCGCCGTCGAACGGCCGCGAGCGCAGCCCGTGCGGGCGGTGCGGATCGTCGCGGATCGTGATGCCCGGCGCGAACACCCGGCTGCCGAGCGCCTCGAGCAGGAAGCTCGTCCGCCGCGTGATCGCCTGGCCCGATATCGCGCCGGCGAGATGCCCGAGCAGCGACGCGCCGACCCGCGGATCGAACACCACCGGCATCGCGCCGCTCTCCAGCCGACCGGGATCGACCCGCGCCACCGCACGCTCGCCCGCACGCCGCCCGACCGTCTCCGCGCTTTCGAGATGCTGACGACGCCGCGCGCTATGATGCGCATAGTCGCGGACCATCC
Source organism: Sphingomonas sp. Tas61C01 (assembly GCF_052567495.1). Lineage (NCBI taxonomy): Bacteria > Pseudomonadati > Pseudomonadota > Alphaproteobacteria > Sphingomonadales > Sphingomonadaceae > Sphingomonas > Sphingomonas sp. Tas61C01. The sequence goes on along the minus strand of NZ_CP199583.1, from coordinate 3,482,102 downwards.
CGGCCCCGGCGCTACCCGCCAGCACGCTCGCCGACACGCTGTGCCCGGTCGCGGCATAGGCGCCCGCGAAGCCGTGGCTGGTCGCGAGCGCCCAGACGCTGCGCGACGACCCAGCCCCGCCGCCCTCGCTGTTGCTGACGCCGGGCACCGATCGTGCCGCCTCTTCCGCAGCGGTCGCCACCTCGCGCAGTTCGGGGGGCGACACCTCTGCGCCGTCGTCCAGATCGAGCAGCGGCGGCGCGCCGTGCATCAGCCGTTCCTTGGGCGCCAGACCCGACCAGCGATCCTCGGGCGCCTCGCGCGCCATCGCCACCGCGCGCTCGACCAGCCCGGCCATTGCCTCGCTCGACAAGTCGGAGGTCGACACGCTCGCCGATCGCTGGCCGACGAACACCCGCAGCCCGAGCTCCTCGCTCTCCGACCGGCCGACATCCTCGAGCTGCCCCAGCCGCACCGAGACCTCGAGCGACGCATCGGCGGCGAACACCGCATCGGCGGCGTCCGCCCCGGCGGCGATGGCGCGCTGGACGATATCGGCGGCGCGATCGCGCGCTAGATCGGGGGTAAGCATCGCGCGGACTTAGGAGTGGCAGTCGACCCGCGCAACCGAGGCGGGTTGCCAGGACACATTCAGCCAACTTCGGTCACCCTCACCCTTCCGGCGCTTCGCGCCTCCCTCCCTCTCCCACCGGGAGAGGGAAGGGGCCCGCCCGGCGCAGCCGGGTGGGAAGGGTGAGGGTGACCTACCCTGGTCGAACGCCACCCTACACGCTCGTCCCCACCACTACGCAGGCCAGAAACATCAGCAGTCCCGCGAAGCGGTTGCTGCGGAACCGCGCCAATGCGCCGGCGCCGTCGTCGGGTGTCAGCGTCGCCGCTTGCCAACCGAGATGAAGCGCCACCGGTCCCAACGCGACCAGCCCGACCGGATCGGGATGTGCCGACCAGAACGCGCCCGCCCACAGCAGCACCGCCAGCGCGTAGAAGACGCCGACCCCGCCTCTCACCCGCGTCCCCATCCGCAACGCCGACGATCGTACCCCGATCAGCGCATCGTCCTCGCGGTCCTGCAGCGCATAGATCGTGTCGTAGCCGATCACCCACGCGATCGATCCGGCATAAAGCAGCCACAAGGCGGGATCGAGCCGACCCGTGACCTCGCTCCAGCCGACCAGCGCCGCCCAGGAAAAGACCAGCCCGAGCCACGCCTGCGGCCACCAGGTGATGCGTTTCATGAACGGATACGCCGCGACCGGCGCCAGGCTGGCAACCGCGACGATCGCCGCGATCGGGCGGAGCTGCACCAGCACCGCCAACCCGACCAGGCAGAGCAGCGCGAGCCACGCCCAGGCGAGCTTGATCGACACCAGCCCGCTCGGGATCGGTCGCGCGCGGGTGCGCGCGACCTGCGCGTCTAGGTCGCGGTCGACGATGTCGTTGTAGACGCACCCCGCGCCGCGCATCGCGATCGATCCCACCAGCAGCCACAGGATCAGTCGCCAGTGCGATACCGCGCCCCCCGCCAGCGCGACGCCCCACGCGCCTGGCCAGAACAGCAGCCACCAGCCGATCGGCCGGTCGAACCGCGCGAGCAGCGCCAGGCCGCGCAGCCTCGCAGGCAAGCGCTGCACCAGCCCGCGATGTTCGCTGTCGGGGACGATCTCGGATTCCATCGCGACCCCGCGTATGAACAGGCGGGTAGGCGCGCAAGCCCGCACCCGCTACGCACATGATCATGTCGTTGGTGTTCCCCGGATGATCGGGCTGTCGGTCGCGATCGGCCGCTTCGTCGAGGCGCTGTTCTGGGCGATCCTGAAGGTCGCCGGCGTGGTCACCGTCGCCGCGATCGCTGCGGCGGTCGCCGCGATTCTCGCCTTCGTCGTCATGCGCAAGCTGTGGGCGCGGCAGGCGAGGCGTCGCGGCAAGTGACCGCTACCCCCGCCTGGCCGCCGCAATCGACCCCGCGGCTCTACGTCGCTACCGGCCTCGCGCCCGGGCCGGTCACCGTTGACGGTCCGCAGGCGCATTATCTCGCGCAGGTCATGCGGATGAAGCCGGGCGATCCGCTCAAGCTGTTCGACGACCTTACCGGCGAATGGCTTGCGGTCGCGACCGAGGTGGGCAAGCGGTCGGTGACGCTCGATGTCACCACCCTGCTCGGCGCCCGCGAGCCGGTGCCCGATCTCTGGCTCTGCGCCGCGCCACTCAAGAAGGGCCGGATCGACTGGCTGGTGGAGAAGGCGTGCGAACTGGGTGTCGATCGCCTCAAGCCCGTGCTCACCCGCCGCACGGTGGTCGATCGCCTCAACCTCGATCGGCTGCGCGCGCACGCGATCGAAGCCGCCGAACAATGCGCGCGCACCGCGCTGCCGACGATCGAGGAGCCCGTGAAGCTCGCCGCGCTGCTCCGCGACTGGCCCGGCGACCGCGCGCTGTTCTTCGCCGACGAGACCGGCGGCGACCCCGCGCTCGACGCGATGCGTGCACGGCCCGGTCCGGCGGCGATCCTGATCGGCCCCGAGGGCGGGTTCGACGAGGACGAACGCAGCGCGATCCGCGCGCTGCCGCAGGCGGTCGGGATCGGCCTCGGCCCCCGTATCTTGCGCGCCGACACCGCCGCAGCCGCCGCGGTTTCGCTATGGATGGCAGCCGCCGGGGATTGGCGCTAGCGCCCATCTTGATCGGAGCGTAAGGCGCGGCGATGACGACCAAGACCGTGATCAGCGACACGCCCGTGATCGAATCCCGCGACCAGTTGATCGCCACCTTCGCGAAGGGCGAGAAGCCAAAGGACCGCTGGCGGATCGGCACCGAGCACGAGAAATTCGTCTATGCCCGCGGCGATCACCACGCCCCCTCCTACGACGAACAACACGGCATCCGCGCGCTGCTCGGCGAGCTCGAACAACATGGCTGGCGCCCTGTCGAGGAGAACGGTCACGTCATCGCGATGGCGGGCGCGGACGGCAGCATCAGCCTCGAGCCCGCTGGCCAGTTCGAACTCTCGGGCGCGCCGCTCGAGGACCTGCACCAGACCTGCGCCGAAACCGGCCGTCATCTCGAACAGGTGAAGGCGGCGGGCGAGAAGCTCGGCATCGGCTTTCTCGGCCTCGGCATGTGGCCCGACAAGACCCGCGCCGAGCTGCCGATCATGCCCAAGGGCCGCTACGCGATCATGCTGCGCCACATGCCGCGGGTCGGCACGATGGGGCTCGACATGATGCTGCGCACCTGCACCATCCAGGTGAACCTGGATTACGCGTCCGAAGCCGACATGGTGAAGAAGTTCCGCGTCGGCCTCGCGCTCCAGCCGCTCGCCACCGCGCTGTTCGCCAATTCGCCGTTTACCGAAGGCAAGCCGAACGGCTACCTTTCCTATCGCAGCCACATCTGGTCCGACACCGACGATGCCCGCACCGGCATGCTGCCCTTCGTGTTCGAAGACGGCTTCGGCTACGAACGCTATGCCGATTACATGCTCGATGTGCCGATGTACTTCGTCTACCGCGAAGGCCGCTATATCGACGCCGCAGGGCTCAGCTTCCGCGATTTCCTGCGTGGCGAGCTGTCGGTGCTGCCGGGCGAGAAGCCGACGATCGACGACTGGACCGATCACCTCTCGACCGCGTTCCCGGAGGTGCGGCTGAAGAGCTTCCTCGAGATGCGCGGCGCCGATGGCGGGCCGTGGAACAAGATTTGCGCGCTGCCGGCCTTGTGGGTCGGGCTGCTCTACGATCAGGGCGCGCTCGATGCCGCCTGGGATCTGGTGAAGGACTGGGACATCGCCGGACGGCAGGCGCTGCGCGATGCGGTGCCGAAGCTCGCGCTCGACGCACCATTGCCGGGCGGCGGCAAGCTGCGCGACATCGCCGCCGAGGTGCTTTCGATCGCCGATGCGGGGCTGGTCGCGCGCGGTCGCGGCAACTACGCAGGCGACAACGAGAGCGGCTTCCTCGATCCGCTGCGCGAGGTGGTCCGCTCGGGCAAGGTGCCCGCCGAACTGTTGCTCGATCGCTATCACGGCGCCTGGGCGGGCGACGTGTCGAAGGTCTACGACGAAGCGAGCTTCTGACCGCGGATCGCCCTGGACATGCGCGGCACCATGCCGTGCCGTTCGATCCAGTCGCTATAGGCGCGGTAATCGGGGTCCATTCCCAGGTGCCGCTCCTCGGTCTTGGCCCGCCAGTAATAGACGCCGCTGACCACGCCGAGCAGCAACGTCGCGCGGACCGCGTCGGTGGTGCTCTCCAGCGTCAGCACGGGGATCGTCGACAGCCACCAGAACAGGTTCTTGGCGAGATAGGCCGGATGCCGCGACTGCGCATAGGGCCCGTGGGTCAGGATCCCGCGGTTGGTCAGGTTCGAGAAGCGCAGGCCGAACGCCACCGTCGCCCAGGCATAGATGCCGGTCAGCCCCACCAGCACCGCACCCCACGCCGCCAGCACCAGCGGATGGCCTGCGAACCAATAGGTCCATTCCGCGGTCCCGGGATGATAATCCAGCGGACCGCCCGCATCCATCAGGATGAAAGGCGGATAGCACATCAGCGCGGCGGTCCATCCAGCCGCGTAGGGCGTCGCGCTGCGGATATGCGCGTCGAGCGGGCGCATCGTGAGCACATAGCCGACGGTTGCGAACGCCACGTCGATCGTGAACATGAAGGTGATCAGCCACTGTGCCAGCGCCACCGGATCGTGGCGCAACAACGCGGTGTCGGCGCGGATGAACTCCGCGAACCCCGGCCGCACGATCGCGAGCATGAAGGCGAGGAAGAACGCCTTCACCCCCCAGCTGCGCAGATGCGCGTGGATCGCGGCGGCCTCGACCCCCGCCCGCCCCATCAGCCACGCACCAAAATGCCAGGCTCCGTCCTTCGGCTCGATCAGATACCGGTCGAGCCACAGCACATAGGGCACCGACACGACGAACAGCACCGGCGCCGCATAGCCGAAGCACCACATCGCGAATGCGAAATTGCCCTCCCAGTAGAACCGCCCGGTCGCATAGATCAGCCCGATCCCCGCCCAGGTCGCCCATAGCCCCGCGATCTTGGTGACGCTGACATCGCGCGTCGCGCGCGCCGGGCGAACGGCACCCCAGTCGATCCCGGTGCTCGCGCGCCGGTGAACCTTGTCGACGCCCAGGGACCACGCGACCATCGGCACCGCGCAGCACAGCAGGTTCACCAGCGCCGCATAGGGCCCGTCCATCCCGAACCACCGCGAAACCGCGATCCAGGCAATCACCCCGCCCAGTCCCGCCAGCCCGACGCCCCCGCTGACCGCCGACGCCGGCCGCGCCTCCGCTTGGTCGGCGGTCGCCACCAGATATCCACGCGGATCGATCGTCTCGGCAGCCGGGCTTTCCATGCCCGCTTCCTACCACCCACCCTTAACCAATCGATGAATCTGCACGACTTGCGCCCCCGCCCGGTCGCCGCTACCTCGGCGGCGCCGCGGGTGTAGCTCAATGGTAGAGCAGAAGCCTTCCAAGCTTATGACGAGGGTTCGATTCCCTTCACCCGCTCCACGGCACTGGCCCGACTGCGCCGCCCGCCGGGCCCGTACCACTTCGTCACAATCGTCGAAAAGCGCCGCCTAGCCCCCGTTGCGCGGTGCAGATGGCTGCGGCATGATCGTGACTCGGGGGAGTCAAGGTCATGATCGACAAGCTGTTCGTTGCGGCAGTGGTTGCCGGAAGCGCGTCCACGGCGTGGGCTAGCGAGACGGTGCGCTACGAGCCAGCGCCCGCCTGGGTGAAGCCGGCGCCCGCGGTCGATGCGGCAAAGCTGGACGGCGATTCGCCGTTGTTGCTCGTCGCCGACGACCAGCAGCGGCTCGTCGATGGCGAGGTGTGGAGCTACCAGGAGCGCGCGACGCGGGTCGCGTCGCCGGACGTGCTCGCGAAGGTCGGCACCGTCTCGATCGCATGGCAGCCGAGCAAGGGCGACCTCGTCGTCCACAAGCTGGAGATCATACGCGGCGCCGAGCATATCGATGCGCTGTCGGGTGGCCGCAAGTTCACGATCATTCGCCGCGAACAGCAGCTGGAACAGCTCGCGATCGACGGGCAACTGACCGCAACGGTGCCGGTCGAGGGGCTGCGGGTCGGCGATGTGCTACGCTTCGTGGTGTCGACCACCAACCGCGAACCCGCGCTCGGCGGCGAGTTGCAGGCGGTGACGCTGCTGCCGGTCGCGCCGGCGAAGGTCGGCTTCTCGCGCGCGCGGTTCCTGTGGCCCGCCACCAAGCCGGTGTCGTGGCGCGGCTATGCCGCCGGTCTGACCGATACCATCGTCACCGCGGGCGATTTCAAGGAACTCACCATCGCCGGCCCGCTGCCGAAGCCCGCCGATCTACCCGACGACGTTCCCGTCCGCTTCCGCTCGCTGCCGATCGTCGAGGCGACCACCTTTGCCGATTGGCCGGCGGTGTCGCGGGTGATGGCGCCGCTCTATGCGACCAAGGATCTGATCGCGCCCGGCAGCGATCTCGCCAAGGAGGTCGCGACGATCGCGGCGGCGACGACCGATCCGACGCGGCGCACCGCCGCCGCGCTGGAGCTGGTGCAGGAGAAGGTGCGCTACCTCTACAACGGCATGGAGAACGGCAACTACCAGCCGCAGGCACCCGCCAAGACCTGGGCGCTGCGCTACGGCGATTGCAAGGCCAAGACGCTCCTGCTGCTCGCGGTGCTCCACGCGCTGCAGATCGAGGCGGAGCCGATCCTCGCGAGCAGCCAGCTCGGCGACTACGTGCCCAAAAGGTTGCCGACCGCCGCCGCGTTCGATCACGTGCTGGTCCATGCGACGATCGGCAGCGCCTCCTACTGGCTCGACGGCACCGGCACCGGCGCGCGGTTCGCCAACCTGAACGACACGCCGCCGTTCGGGTGGGTGCTGCCGGTGCGCGCAGGCGGTGCGGCGCCGATCGCGCTGCCGATGCACGCGCCGACGCTGCCGATGGTGGTCACCACGATCGATCTCGATCAGCGCGCGGGGCTCGGCATGCCGACGCTGGTCCATGCCAACGCCGTCGTCCACGGGCCCGCCGCCGAGATGATCGGGCTTGCGAAGAGCCAGGGCAGCAAGGAGCAGCAGGAACAGATGGTCGGCGGCATGATCGCCGGATCGATCGGCCGCGACACGGTGATGCTGACCGACTTCAAGATCACCTATGATCAGGCGGCGGCGCAGGCCACCATTGACGCCAACGCGATCACCGGCGGCGTCTGGTATCGTACCGATCGCCGCTACCGGCTCGATCTCGATCGCACCGTCACCAACATCGGCTTCTCGCCCGATCGCGCGCGGTCGGCCTGGCAGGCGCTGCCCGTCAGCCTCGGCATGCCGCAGACCACGCGGCTGACCACGCGCGTGCTGCTGCCGGCGGGGATCACCGGTTTCGCGTTCGAAGGTGATCAGACGATCGCGCAGCCGCTCGCCGGCGCGAAGATCGCGCGCACCACCACGATCGGCAAGGACGTCATCACGATCGACGATCGCGTCGGGTCCGACGGTGGCGAGATCCTGCCCGCCGACGTCCCCGCGATGCGGTCGCGGGTCGCCGCGGCCAAGAACCGGCTGCTTCGGGTCATCGCCCCTGCCGACGTGCCGAGCCGCTGGGACAATGTCGTGGCCGGGCGCAGCGACGGCCGTTTCAAGCCGATCGCCGCCGCCTACGCCGCCGCCATCGCGCGCGATCCCGACGAGGCGAGCGCCTACGTCAACCGCGCCAATTACCTCGCCGGGATCTTCGACTGGAAGGGCGCGCTGCCCGATCTCGACAAGGCGGTGTCGCTCGATCCGACCGCCGATACGCTGGTCACCCGCGCCGATGCCTATCGGACGCTCGGCGACGAGGCGAAGGCGACCACCGACTATCAGGCCGCGCTGAAGGTCGATCCGACGCTCAACAGCGCACTGGTGGCGCTCGGTCGCTTCGATCTCGATCATGGCCGCCGCGACGCCGCGCTGGCGCGGGTCGACGACCAGCTCGCCTCCGCGGGAGAGGGCAAATACGATCTGCTCAGCGCCAAGGCCGACCTGCTCGAATATGCCGGCGACAAGGACGCCGCGCTCGCGGTGATGGACGAGGCGGTGGCGGCGAAACCGAGCAACGCCAACCTGCTTAACGGCCGCTGCTGGCTGAAGGCCAAACTGCGCGTCGGGCTCGATACCGCGCTGAAGGACTGCACCAAGTCGATCGAACTGGCCGAACAGCCCGCCGCCCCACTCGACAGCCGCGCGCTGGTCTATTTTCGCCTCGGCCGGTTCGACGACGCGATGGCCGATGTCGACGCAGCGCTCGATATCGCGCCCAACCAGTCGGACACGCTGTGGCTGCGCGGCGTGCTGCGCTCGCGCAAGGGCGATGCGGTCGCGGCACGCGCCGATTTCGCCGCGGCCCGATTGATGAACCCGCTGGTGGAGAAGGAATATAAGCGCCTCGGCGTGATGCCCTGATCGTCGCCGCCCGTAGACCGCTGTCCTGTTTCGAGACGAAACAGAACGATCGCTATCTGACCGCGGAACCGGTTCGCGAGCGCCGCATTCCATCGGAGCAGCCCGCGTCGTTCGTAACAGCGATCGGCGTCCTGGAGCCCGGCATCGCTGCATGCCGGGCTCCAATTTTTTCGTGGCTCCGAGCGGCGGCGCGCAGCTTGATCTAAGTTGCTACCAAGGCTTGCGAAAACGCCTTCTCCTTAACGTGTCGGTATCAGAGTCTCGGCTATCCGATCGGCATGGGTGCTGATCGTTCGCACATCAACTGGACTGACCTGACCGCGGGGCATTTGCTCCTCGTGGCGTCGGCCGGCGTGGCGATGCTAGTGCTCGCCGCGATGTGGTGGCGCCAGGCGATGCTCCTGCGGCGGCTTGCCGACCGGCTCGACCTGATCCTCGGCAACGCGATCGACGATTGCGCCACGAACCGGCTCGCCCGCGCGATCGACATGGTCGAGCAGCGGCTGGAGCCCGCCCAACGTGCCGACCAGCGCCATTCGCTCACCGGGCTGCCGACCCGCGAGCCGCTGATCGCGGTGATGGCGCGCGATCGGACGGGGCTGCTCGGCGTCGTCGGCGTCGGCGACTTCGATCGCCTCTGCGCCTTCGATCCGACGCTCGGCGAGCGCGTGCTGCTGGCGATCGTCGATCGCTTCGCGCGGATGTTGCCCCCCGAGCGGCTGGTCGCACATGTCGATCGCGCCAATCTGGCGATCTGGTTCGGGCCGGCGGTCGACACCGCCGCTGCGCAGGCCGAACTCGACGTGATCGGCTATGCGCTGGGCGACGCGATCGTCGTCGGCGGGCGCAAGATCCTGCCCGAGATCCGCATCCGCCAGGCAGCTCTATCCGACGACGGCGGTACCCCACAAAACCTGCTCGCCCGCGCGCTTGCGTCGCTGACGCTCGATCGCGCCACCGCGGCGGTCGATGCCGAACCGACGCTCGATCCCGCCGCCGTGGCCAGCGACCGCTACGCGCTCGAACAGGATCTGCGCCAGGCGATCGCGCGCGATCAGTTGCAGATGCATTATCAGCCGCTGGTCGACGCCGCGATCGGACGCGTCTGCGGCGCCGAGGCACTGATCCGCTGGCGCCATCCGGTCCGCGGCAACGTGCCGCCGTCGCGCTTCGTGCCCATCATGGAAGCCGGCGGCATGGCGCATCCGGTCGGCATGTGGATCCTCAACACCGCCTGTCGCGAGGCGCGACGCTGGCAGGCCGAGGGGCTCGCCGCGCTGCGCGTCGCGGTCAACGTGTCTGGCCACCAGTTACAGCGGGACGACCTGCCCGCGCTTGTGGAACGTGCGCTCGCACGGCACTCGCTCGGCCCCGACGCGCTGGAGATGGAACTCACCGAAAGCGTCGCGATGGGCGACGGCGATCACGCCGCGCTTCTGTTCCAGCGGCTGCGCGCGATGGGCGTCAGGATCGCGATCGACGATTTCGGCACCGGCTATTCGAGCTTCAGCACGCTGCGGACGCTGTCGTTCGACAAGATCAAGATCGACCGTGAATTCGTCACCAACGTCGATGCCCGCCGCGATTCGCAGGCGATCTGCCAGAGCATCATCGCGCTGGGCCGTGGGCTCGGCATTCGCGTTCTCGCCGAAGGGGTCGAACGCCGCGCCGAATATGAATGGCTGCGGCGCCACGGCTGCACGCATTTCCAGGGCTATTACTTCGCGCCGCCGCTCGACGGCGCGGCGTTCGTCGCGTTCGTGCGCGACGGCCACGCGCTCGCCCGGCTGCTCGCGGTCGACGGGCCCGCCATCACCGATCGAACGACCAAGAGGCTGACCGCATGACGAAAATGTCCCGCTCCCCGTTCGCATGCGCGCCCCGGATCGCGGTGCTGGCGCTCGCGACGGCGGTGGCGGCCTGTGCGGGCGGCGGCCCGAAGCCGGCCGCGCAACTCCCCGCCCCGCCCAGCGCCGCGACCGCGACCAGCGAGATCGATGCGATCATCGCTCTGCTCGATGCAGGCGACACCAAGACCGCGCAACGCCGCATCAACGCCGCGCTGAAGCGCGACCCGATGAACGCCTCGGTGCAGGTACTGCGTGATTCGATTGCGCAGGATCCCAGGGAATTGCTCGGGCCGGTCAGCCACCCCTATGTCACCAAAGCCGGCGACACGATGAACGGCCTCGCCGACCGCTTTCTCGGCACCCGGCTGAAGGGCTATCAACTGTCGCGTTACAACGGCATCGCGGTGCCGGCGACGCTCGCCGCCGGCCAGACGCTGCGCATCCCCGGCGAGGCTCCACGCGCCGAACCGATCCATCGCGCCGAGCCGCGTGCCACCGCTCCCGCCGTCGCCGCACCCAGGCCGAAGCCCGTCGCCGCCAAACCGGTCGCCGCCGCCAAGCCCCCCGCCAATCCCGTCGCCGCCCGCCAGGCACGCGCCGCGGGGCTCGCCGCGCTCAACCAGGGCGACGTCGTGCGTGCCACCAATCTGCTGCGCCGCGCATCGTTCCTCGACCCCGCCAACCCGACGATCGCGCGCGATCTCGGCCGAGCGCAGCGGATCGCCGCAACCGTGAAGGCCCGCCGATGACGATGCTCGGACGCTACCGTATCGAAGGACGTCTCGGCGAAGGCGCGATGGCCGACGTGTTCCGCGCGCACGATCCGGGAATCGGCCGCACCGTCGCGATCAAGCTGCTCAAGCCCGAATTCGGCCGCAACCCCGAACTCGGCGAACGCTTCCTGCGCGAGGCGCGGGCGGCGGGCGCCCTCAACCATCCCAACATCGCGACGATCTACGACGTCGGCGAGGCGGACGGCGTCGCCTATATCGCGATGGAGCTGGTCGAGGGGCAGCCGCTCGACCAGTTGATCCAGTCGCAGGGCCGGCTGCCCTATGAACGCGTGCTCGCGATCGGCCAGCAGCTCGCCTCCGCGCTCGACTATGCGCACCGCGCCGGGATCGTCCACCGCGACGTCAAGCCGTCGAACATCCTGCTCACCGCCGACGGCCGTACCGCCAAGCTGCTCGATTTCGGCGTCGCGCGGATCGGCGATCTCGATCCCGCGGGTAGCGAACAGCAGCTCGCCCAGACCCAGATCGGCCAGATGATCGGCACCCCGCGCTACATGAGCCCCGAACAGGCGCTCGGCATCGCGGTGGACCGCCGCTCCGATCTCTTCTCGCTCGGCGTCGTGCTCTACGAGATGGTCACCGGCAAGGTCGCCTTCCCCGGCGTCGGGCTCGCGACGCTCGCGATACAGATCGCGCAGGAGCGGGTCGAGCCGATCGACCGCTCCGCCGCCGATTGCCCGCCGGGCCTTCGCTTCATCATCGACAAGCTGCTCGCCAAGAAGCCCGATCAGCGCTTCGCCGACGGCGACGCGGTGCTGAAGGCGCTGACCCGCGAGCTCGACGCCACCGGCGAGGCGCCGACGCAGCGGCGCGGGCTGTCGCTGCGGGTCAAGCTGCCGCTGATGCTGGTGACGCTGACCGCAGTGGCGCTGGCGGCGAGCGTGTCGATGATGCTGTCGCGCGAACGCCGGACGCTCGAACACATGGCAATCGTCTCGGGCGGCTCGATCGCGGCGTTCGTGACCGGCAATTCGGCAGTGCTTGCCGCCGACAATGCCGGGCTCGCGCCAGCCGAGCAGGACTGGACCAGCCTCCAGGCGTTCGTCACCACCGCAGCGCGCGATCAGGGCATCCGCGACCTCGTCGTCGCCGACACCGGCGGCATCGTCCGTGCCGCCAGCGATTCGGCGCTGATCGGCCGACCCTATCGCGCGGCATCGGGCGAAGCGCCGCTCGACGCCGAAGCCACCGGCGTCATCGCCGCCACCGATCGCGGCAAGGGCCCGGGCCTGCGCTTCGTCCGGCCGATCCGCTATGCCGGCGCCGATTTCGGCAAGGTCGATCTGGTGATCCGCCGCACCGCGCTCGACGCGGCGATCGCCAACGCGCGCCTGCTGCTGATCATTCTGTCGCTGGTGGTGATGACCGTCGTGCTCGTCGTCGGCTATCTCAGCGGCGCGATGGTGGCGCGGCCGTTGGCGCGGCTGCGGCTCGCGCTCGACGAAGCCGCGCAGAGCGACTTCGCGCTCCGCATCTCGCACCGTCGTCGTGACGAATTCGGCGCGGCGTTCGATGCCTTCAACCGCGCCGCCGCCGCGGTCGAGCCGCATCTCGGCGGCACCGGCGCCAAGTCCGAAGCCGCGATGAAGGCCACACTGATCGCCGCCCCCGCCCGCCGCGCCGCCTGAGAAAGCCAGCCGTCATGTACATGCTGCAACTGTTCGATGCCGACGACATGGTGACCCCGGTCGATGTCCGGCTGATCCGCGACGGCATCCTGCGGATCGGTCGCGATGCCGAGGCGGACTGGGCGATTGCCGACCCCGATTGTGCCCTGTCGCGCGCGCATTGCGAACTCGCGGTGAACGGCGACGCGCTGACGCTTCGCTCGCTCGGCGCCAACGGCGTGTTCGACGATGACACCGGCGAACGCTATCCCGATGCCACCGACGTCGCGCTGCCGGTGCCGAGCGCGCTGCGCCTAGGCCGGTTCCGGATGGTCGCGACGCAGGCGCCGCACGACGACAGCATGATCGATTCCGGCCGCACGATGGTGTTGACCCCGCCGCTCGGCTCGTCGGTCGAGGTGCCGAGCGAATGGTCGGACGGCACCGCCGCACCGATCGCGTCGGGCGGCTCGCTGCTCGAGGCGTTCTGCCAAGGCGCCGGGCTAGATTGCTCGCAGCTGTCCGAAGAAGAGCCCGAGGAGATTATGCGCCGCGCGGGCGCGGTCTACCGGCAGATGGTGCTCGGCATCGGCGATCTGATGGCCGAGCGCGACCTCGCCCGTGCGCGCTACCAGCTCACCCGCACGACGATCAGCGGCAGCAACAACAATCCATTCAAATGGGCGCCCACCCAGCGGCTCGCGATCGATCTGCTGCTGGTCGGATCGACCGGCTTTCTGTCGGGGCCCGCGGCGCTGAAGGCGTCGTTCCGCGACGTCAAACGCCATCTTGTCGCCACCTTCGCGGGGCTCCAGGGAAGCCTGCGCGCCGCGATCGGCACGTTCGATCCCGCTGCGCTCGACACCGCGATCGCCGACCGGGCGACGCTGCTGAAGAGCCGCACCGCGTTGCAGATGGGGGCGGTTGCCGAACGCCACGCCGATCTCGTCCGCCAGCTCGATGAAGCGACCCCGGGCTCGCTCGATCACGCTTTCGTCGCGGCGTACGGTGATGCCGAGAGCATGATGATGCGCGACCCGACGTGAGGCGCGCGATCCTGCCGCGCTGGGCGCGGTTCGCCGCCTCCACGACTCCGGTGATGACGAACCGCTTCCGGTCCGCGGCGCGCACCCATGTCGGCCGCGTTCGCTCGATCAACGAAGACCGGCTGCTCGACCGCGCCGATCGTGGGCTATGGGTGATCGCGGACGGCATGGGCGGGCATCATGCCGGCGCGGCGGCCGCCACCACCGCGGTCGAGACGCTGGCGCGGCTCGCCGACCGCACCGGCCAGATCACCCGCCCCGACCTGCTCGCCGCGATCCGCGAGGCCAACTCCGCCATCCACGCCGGCAGCACCGCCGACGCCGGCACCAGCGGCGCAACGATCGTTGCGATCACCGTGATCGACGACCGCGCAACGATCTGCTGGGCAGGCGATAGCCGTGCCTACCGGATTCGCGCCGGCATGGCCGAACGCCTCACCCGCGACCACAGCCTCGTCCAGGAACTCGTCGACGCCGGCGTCCTTGCCGAGGCGGCGGCCGAACGGCATCCGCGCGCCAATGTCGTGACCCGTGCACTCGGCGTCGCGGCAACCGTCGAGATCGACGTCGCAGCGGTGACGCTCGTTCCCGGCGACCGGCTGTTGCTCTGCTCGGACGGCATCTCGCGCTCGCTCCACCCGCGCGACTTCGCGACCATGCCGGTCGCGATCGATGCCTGCGCGGACCGGCTGCTCGCCAATGCGCTGCAACGCGACGGCAGCGACAACGCCACGCTGATCCTGGTCGACCTCGCCGGCGCGGCCATCTCCTAACGTCGGTTTACGATGTCCCGCAGCCGGCTGGAAACCATTGTCGCCTAGGATGATCCGATGACCGCACTCCCCCAGCGCCTCGCCGAACCGCAACCCGATACCGACCGCCGCAGCGCGCAACGCCACGCGGTCAAGCTCGTCGGCCACGCCGTGGTCGCGGCCAGCCCCAGCGTCGCGGTGATGCTGACCGACGTGTCCGAATCAGGCTGCCAGATCGCGCAGTCCGATTGGCTCGGCGACGCCTCCACCGTCATCCTGACGCTCGACGGCTTCGCGGCGTTCGAATGCACGGTGACCTGGACATCGACCACCGCGACCGGCTTGCGGTTCGACGAACGGCTCCACCCGGCGGTGCTGCGCCAGATCGTCGCGCTCGGCCAAGGGCGCAAGCGGGCGCAGCGCCTGCTCGCGGGGGCGCTGGTGCGGCGCGACGAGGGTGACCGCCGCTGGCGCGTGGCGAAGGACATCGTGATCGAGCGGCAGCGCGGCCGCGACGGCGCCGAGCCGATCGTGGCGCGGCTGTTCGACCTGTCGAGCGCCGGCTGCCGGGTGAGTTCGGACGTCCGTCTGTCGCCCGGGCTCGACGTCATGTTGTCGATGCACGGGCTCGATCCCGTCCGTGCCAGCGTCTGCTGGTCGGACAGCCGCAACGCCGGCCTCACCTTCGCCGAGCCGATCGACGCCGCTGCCGTCGAACGCTTTGCAACCGACAAGCTGATCCATCTGCCGCGAATCGATCCCACCGATCTCGCCTAATCAACCTTAGATCTACGGTACGCTACCAAACTGGTTTGCTCGATCGCGTCACACGCGATAGGGCCGGACCGGCGAGGAACGGCATCGGGGTGCGCGCATGAACTGGGCTGCCTTGAGCGACTTGGGCCGACGCCATCCGGTCTATTCGATCGCCCTCTCGATGGCGCTCGCCTGTGCCGCCATCGCCGGCCGGCTCGCCTTCGATCCGATGCTCGGCGGCTATCCGCTGCTGACCTTCTTCCCCGCGATCCTGCTGGCGACCTTGTTCGGCGGCCGCAACGGCGGGATCGTCTGCGCATCGCTGTCGACGCTGTTCGCGTGGTATTTCCTGATCGAGCCCCGCTACAGTCTCGCGGTTGCCTGGCCCGGCGGGCTGCTCCGGCTGCTCGCGTTCGGCACGCTCTGCGCGCTGATCGTCGCGGTGATCGACGGCATGGCCCGCGCCTTCGATCGCGCGCAGAAGAGCGACGCCGCACGTGCGGCGCTGAACGCGGAGCTCGAGGAACGGGTGATCGCCCGCACCGCCGAACTGCGCAACGCCAACGAACGGCTGACCAGCGAGATCGCGCAACGCACCGCCGCGGAGGAACAGGTCCGCCAGATGCAGCGGCTCGAGGCGATAGGCCAGCTCACCGGCGGCATCGCGCATGACTTCAACAACATGCTGTCGATCATCATGGGCAATCTCAGCCTCGCCAGCCGCCGCATCGCCGCGGGCAACCCCGATGTCCTGCGCTATCTCGACAGTGCCAACGAAGGCGCCGCACGCGCCGCGACCCTGACCCAGCGGCTGCTGGCGTTCGGCCGCCGCCAGCCGCTCGAACCCGCGGTGGTCGACGTCAACCGGCTGGTCGGCGGCATGACCGACATGATCCGCCGGACGCTGGGCGAAGAGATCCAGATCGAAACCATCCTCGCAGGCGGCTTGTGGATGACCCACGCCGATCCTGGCCAGCTCGAGAATGCGATCGTCAACCTGGCGATCAACGCGCGCGACGCGATGGCCGATGGCGGCAAGCTGACGCTGGAAACGCAGAACGCGCACCTCGACGAGGCCTATGTTGCGGGCGAGAACGGGCTGGAGGCGGGGCAGTATGTGATGCTCGCGGTGTCCGACACCGGCAGCGGCATGAGCGCCGAGGTTGCCGCCCGCGCGTTCGAACCCTTCTTCACCACCAAGGAGGTCGGCAAGGGCACCGGGCTCGGCCTGTCGCAGATATACGGATTTACCAAGCAGACCGGCGGGCATCTGCGGATCTATTCGGAGCCCGCGCACGGCACCACGATCCGGCTCTACCTGCCCCGGCACCACGGCGCCGTCGGCCCGGTCGCCGCGACGCTCGCCCGCGAAACGCTGCCCTGCGGATCGCGCGACGAACTGATCCTGGTCGTCGAGGACGAGGCGTCGGTCCGCGCGACCTCGGTGGAGACGCTGCGCGAACTCGGCTATTCGGTGGCGGAGGCGGCCGACGGCGACAGCGCGCTGGCGTTGCTCGCGACGCTGCCCGCGGTCGCGCTGCTGTTCACCGACGTGGTGATGCCCGGCATGACCGGCGGCGCCCTGGCGCAGGAGGCGACGCGCCGCCGGCCGGGCCTCAAGACACTGTTCACGACCGGCTATACGCGAAACTCGATCGTTCACGGCGGCATGCTCGATCCCGGCGTGCAGCTGCTGCAGAAGCCGTTCACCGCCGACCAGCTCGCCCGCAAGATCCGCCAGGTCATCGCGCGGTAGCCCATTGCGGGACAGCGAAAACGGCCGAGTCGTTTCGATGAAGGAACATCATCCGGGTTCGACGAGTTGCACGCTTACGAACAAACTAGGGAGGATGACCATGGCCGATTACCGAGACGATACCGATCGTACCACCGTACGCCGCGGCGGCGCGGGCCGCACGATCCTGATTCTGCTGGCGATCGCGGCCATCATCGTCGCGATCCTGTTCGCGACCGGCTTCTGGAGCGCGGACGTGAAGGAAGGCGCATTGCCGAAGGTCGATGTCAGCGCCAAGGGCGGCGCGCTGCCCGACGTGGACGTGAATTCCAAGGAAGTCGTGGTCGGCACCAAGTCGACCACGGTCGACGTGCCGAAGGTGAAGACCGAGAAGGAACAGATCGACGTTCCGGTCGTGGGCGTCACCGACGACAAGAAGTAAGCGCCGCCGCGCAAGCGGAGATGGCGACCAAGACGGCGGTCCCGCGAGGGGCCGCCGTTCTGCGTTGGATGGCCAGCGTCGCCCCACCTCTTCCGTCACCATCGCGAAGGCGAGATCCAGAACTTATACCGTCAGCGATAGGGCCGCAGCGTTGGCCAGTCTGGATCCCCGCCTGCGCGCGGATGACAAAATAGTCGGAACTGCCAACACCTCGCCCCCTGTTGCTTTCGCCACGAAACTCTCCAAACAGAATGGCCGCCCGTCCTACTTACACCGATGTAAACAGGTCCCGACCCACCCCGTGACAAGCCTGCGCAAACGCCTCTCTCCCGCCGAATCGCGCGATGCCGCGCTCGATGCAGCCCGCGCGCTGCTGGTCGAAACCGGGCCGCAGGCGGTCACGTTGAAAGCGGTATCCGCGCGAATCGGGCGCACCCATGCCAATGTGCTTCATCATTTCGGGTCTGCCGAGGGCCTGCAGAAGGCGCTGATCGCGCGGATCGCAGAGGACATCGTCGGCACCATCGGCGCGGCGGTGCTCCGCGTCCGCGCGGGGGATCAGGACCCACGCGAGGTTGTCGACCTCACCTTCGACGCGTTCGGCAAGAACGGCGCCGGCGCGCTCGCCAGCTGGATGATCCTCAACGGCAACGAGGATGCGCTGGACCCCATCCTCACCGCGATCCACGATCTCGTCGATCAGCTGGCGGAGGGCCATTCCCCCGCCGAGAAGCCGATCCACGAAGAGACGCTGCAACTCGTGCTGATGGCGCTCGGCGATGCGCTGCTCGGCGCCCCGATGGCGCGCGCGCTGGGGCTGGATCGCGGCAAGGCGCGGCAGCTCGCCTTCGAGACGCTGGTCGCCGCGCGTACCGACGCTGGCGAAAAATAGCCCGACTCGCTAGAGGGCGCGAATGCATTTCCTAGACCAGGCCAAGATCTTCGTCCGTTCGGGTTCGGGCGGCCCCGGCGCGGTCAGCTTTCGCCGCGAAAAGTTCATTGAATATGGCGGCCCCGACGGCGGCAATGGCGGCAAGGGCGGCGACATCGTGTTCGAGGCGGTCGCCGGCCTCAACACGCTGATCGACTTCCGCTACACCCAGCATTTCCGCGCGCCGCGCGGCAGCGGCGGATCGGGGTCGAACCGCACGGGTGCCGGCGGTGACGATCTCGTCATCAAGGTGCCGGTCGGCACGCAGATCCTGTCCGAAGACAAGGAGGACGTGCTGCTCGACTTCACCGAGGTCGGCCAGCGCGAGGTGTTCATGCGCGGCGGCGACGGCGGTCGCGGCAACGCCAGCTACAAGACTTCGACCAACCGCGCGCCGCGCCAGCACGGCACCGGCTGGCCGAGCGAGGAGGGCTGGATCTGGCTGCGGCTGAAGCTGCTCGCCGACGCCGGCCTCGTCGGATTGCCAAATGCGGGCAAGTCGACCTTCATCAACGCCGTAACCAACGCCCAGGCCAAGGTCGGCGAATACGCCTTCACCACCACCCGCCCGCAATTGGGCGTGGTCCGCCACAAACAGCGCGAATTCGTCATTGCCGATATTCCCGGCCTGATTGAGGGCGCTGCCGATGGTGCGGGGATCGGCGATCGCTTCCTGGGGCATATCGAACGTTGCCGCGTCCTGCTTCATCTGGTCGACGCCAACGACGAGGACGTCGCCGAAAGCTACCGCGTCGTTCGCGCGGAACTAGAGAACTACGGCGCCGGGCTGGTCGACAAGCCCTACGTCGTCGCCCTCAACAAGATCGACACACTCGACGACGAACTGATCGCCGCGCTTTCCGCGGAACTGGAGTCGGCCAGCGGCCGCCCGGTCCTGCCGATCTCGGGTGTCTCGGGAACCGGGGTCGACTGGGTGCTCGACGAGATGATCGAGGCGATCGGCCCCGCCCCTGGCGGCGCGGTGCCCGCCAACGACGAAGGCAGCGACGCGATCTCCTGGTCGCCGCTGTGAGGGGGTAGGAGACACCCGCCCGATCGGATATGGTCGGGCCATGGCGACCAGTCCCGTCTATCCGCTGCTCACCGCTGCCGAATTCCTCTTGATGGATTTTGGGGATAGAAAGGCCGAGCTCGACAACGGCGTCATCCGCATGATGGCGGGAGGCACGGCGCGGCATGCGAGAGTGCAGGCCAATATCCTCGTGGCGCTGGCCAACCGCCTGCGCGGCACCGGCTGCACGCCCTACAATTCGGATATGGCGACGCGGACCCACGATCTTTCGATCCGGTATCCCGACGTGAGCGTCTTCTGCGACCGCGGCGATCCGGCGCACGACGACGCCACCGCGTTCGACGATCCCCGCATCTTGTTCGAGGTGCTTTCGGCGGGCACCGCACGCACCGACCTTCGGGTCAAGCTCGACGAGTACAAGGCGCTGGCAAGCGTCGAGACGATCGTGTTCGTCGACATCGCGACCGAACGGCTGCGCATCGTCCAGCGCACCGGTCCGCACGCCTGGCAGGACGAGAGCCACGATGCGCCCGTCGATCCGGTATTCCCCGGGTTAAACCTCGTCGTGCCGCATCAGGAAATCTTCGCGCGCGATTGATCCTTGGGCGCGCGACGGGCTAACCCGACGCCGATGCTGTTGCCCCCCGCCTCCTGTGCGCGCCTGATCGTCAAGATCGGCTCGGCGCTGCTCGTCGATCCGGACGGCGCGGTACGGCGCGACTGGCTCGCGACGCTGGTCGCCGATCTCGCCCAGCGCCACCGTGCCGGGCAGCAGATCGCGATCGTTTCGTCGGGCGCGATCGCGCTCGGCGCCCGGCGGCTCGGCTTGCCGAAGGGTGGCCGCGCCAGCCTCGAGGACGCGCAGGCCGCCGCCGCGACCGGGCAGATCGCGCTCAGCCAGACCTGGGCGGAACTGCTCGCGGCCGAAGGGCTTACCGCAGCGCAGATTTTGGTCACGCTCGACGACCTCGAGGATCGCCGCCGCTATCTGAACGCCGCGGCGACGCTCGATCGGCTCCTCGGACTGGGCGTGGTGCCGGTGATCAACGAGAACGACACCGTCGCCACGGAGGAGATCAGGTTCGGCGACAACGACCGGCTCGCCGCGCGGGTCGCGCAGGCGGCGGTCGCGCAGGGCGTGATCCTGCTGTCCGACATCGACGGCCTCTACGACCGCAACCCCGCTTATCCCGACGCGCGCCACGTGCCGCTGGTCGAGCGGATCGACTTGGCGATCGAGGCGATGGCCGACACCGGCTCGGCATCGGGCATGGGCTCGGGCGGCATGGTCTCCAAGATCGCCGCCGCGCGCATCGCCACCGGCGCGGGCGTGCCGCTGGTGATCGCCTCGGGCCGGATCGACCACCCGCTGGCCGCGACCCCGCGCCACACGCTGTTCGCGGCCGAGAAGACCGCCACCGCGCGCAAGGCGTGGCTCGCAGGTGGGCTGACCGCCAAGGGCGCGCTCCACGTCGACGCCGGCGCCGAGCAGGCGCTGCGCTCGGGCCGCAGCCTGCTGGCAGCGGGGGTCACCCGGATCGAGGGCGGGTTCTCGCGCGGCGACCTCGTCGCGGTGCACGGCCCTTCGGGAGCAATCGCGCGCGGCCTGATCGAATACGATGCCGCCGACGCCGCGCGGCTGCTCGGCCGCCGCAGCGACGAACATGCCGCGCTGCTCGGCTACGCGCCTCGATCAGCGCTGATCCACCGCGATCATCTGGCGCTGCTATGATCCTGGCGATCACCGGCGGCACCGGCTTCGTCGGTGGCCACCTCATCGACCTGGCGCTCGCAGCCGGGCACGAGGTCCGCGCCCTCACCCGCCGCGCGCAAGTCGCGCGCGCGGGCGTCACCTGGGTCGAGGGCAGCCTCGCATCGCCCGGATCGCTCGCGGTCGGCGCCGACGCGATCATCCACGTCGCCGGCATTGTGAACGCCCCCGACCGTGCGGGCTTCGCAGCAGGCAATGTCGAGGGCACCCGCGCGATCCTCGCCGCGGCGAGCGAGGCCGGCGTGTGCCGCTTCGTCCACGTCTCCTCGCTGTCCGCACGCGAGCCGCAGCTGTCCGACTACGGCTGGTCGAAGCGGGAGGCCGAACGACTGGTGGAGGCATCCGCGCTCGACTGGACGATCGTCCGCCCGACCGCCATCTACGGCGCCGGCGACATGGAGATGCGCGACCTGTTCCGCGCCGCGCGCCTTGGGCTCGCCTTCCTGCCGCCCCCCGGGCTAATGTCCGCGGTCGAGGTCGGCGACTTGGCGCGCCTGCTGCTGATCCTCGCGGCCCGCCCCGGTGCGGGCGAGACGTACGAGATCGACGACGGCCGGGCCTGGACCCATGCCGAGTTCGCCCACGCACTCGGCACCGCGGTCGGCCGGCCGGTGCTCGCGATGCATCTGCCGAAGCCGCTGATGCGGCTGGGCGCCCGGCTCGATCGCCTGATCCGCGGCGACAAGGCGAAGCTCACCCCCGACCGCGTCGGCTATCTCTGCCATCCCGATTGGTCCGCCGCCCCCGATCGCCGCCCGCCCGCCGATCTCTGGACCCCGCTGGTCGACACCGAGGCGGGGCTCGCCGCGACCGCGCGATGGTATCGAGCCAATGGTTTGCTATAGCCTCGCCGTACCGCCGCCGCATTTGGCTGCCAACCGGATAACATCATGAGCGACCGTCAACAGATCTTCGACACCGTCACCGGCCAGATCACGCCCTTCAACAAGAAGGGCGTCGCACTGACCGACGCCACCACGTTCCAGGGCGATCTCGAATGGGACAGCCTGACGGTGATGGATTTCGTCGCTGCGATCGAGGACGAATTCGACATCATCATCACGATGAACATGCAGGCCGAGATCGAGACGGTCGGCCAGCTCGTCGATGCGGTCGCCAAGTTGAAGCAGGATTGATCCCCACCCCGTTCGTCCCGAGTAGCCACTGAGCGAGATGGAAATGGCGTATCGGAGGACAGGTGGTTCGATACGGCGCTTCGGCTACGCTCAGCACCTACTCACAACGAACGGGGCTGGGGAAACGAACCCAATATTTGGATCGAGATCATGACCGAAGCCGCCACCACCGCCCATGCGTTGCCGATCGATCCGCCGGTGATCGCGCCCGAACGCGATCTGATGTCGAAGTTCGACAATCTGATCGCGGAGCGCCAGGCGCTGATCGACACCGGCGTCACCGATCCCTTCGCGATCGTGATGGAACAGGTGAAATCGCCGACCGAGGCGGTGATCCGGGGCCGCGACACGATCCTGCTCGGCACCTATAACTACATGGGGATGACCTTCGACCCCGACGTGATCGCCGCGGGAAAGAACGCGCTCGACCGCTTCGGGTCGGGCACCAACGGCAGCCGCATGCTCAACGGCACCTTCGCCGACCATATGGACGTCGAACAGGCGCTTCGGGAGTTCTACGACGTGTCGGGCGCGATCGTGTTCTCGACCGGCTACATGGCCAATTTGGGGATGATCTCGACGCTGGTCGGCAAGGGCGAATACGTCATCCTCGACGCCGACAGCCACGCCTCGATCTACGACGGCTGCCAGCAGGGCAACGCCGAGATCGTCCGCTTCCGTCACAACAGCGTCGAGGATCTCGACAAGCGGCTCGGTCGCCTGCCCAAGGAACCCGCCAAGCTGGTGGTGCTGGAGGGCGTCTATTCGATGCTCGGCGACATCGCGCCGCTGAAGGAGATGGTCGCGGTCGCCAAGAAGCACGGTGCGATGGTGCTGAGCGACGAGGCGCATTCGATGGGCTTCTTCGGCGATCACGGCCGCGGCGTGTACGAAGCCGCGGGGCTCGGCGACGATGTCGACTTCGTCGTCGGCACTTTCTCCAAGTCGGTCGGGACGGTCGGCGGCTTCTGCGTCTCCAACCACCCCAAGTTCGAGGCGATCCGCCTCGCCTGCCGCGCCTATATCTTCACCGCCAGCCTGCCGCCGTCGGTCGTCGCCACCGCGGCGGCATCGATCCGCAAGCTGATGCATGCCGATGCGAAGCGCGCGCAATTGTGGAAGAACGCGCGCCGCCTGCATGGCGGGCTGCGCGAGATGGGCTTCAAGCTCGGCACCGAGACGCCCGACAGTGCGATCATCGCGATCATCCTCGACGATCAGGAACAGGCGGTCGCGATGTGGCAATCGCTCCTCGAGAGTGGGCTCTACGTCAACATGGCTCGTCCCCCGGCAACTCCCGCGGGCACGTTCCTGCTGCGCTGCTCGCTGTGCGCCGAGCATTCCGACGATCAGATCGGCCGCGTGATCGAGATGTTCCGCGCGGCGGGCACCGCGATCGGCGTCCTCGGCGGAACGGCCGCTTCTTAACCGGTCGTCAACCATGTTCGGTCACGATCGCGTCATGATCGACCGGCCCGCCTGCCCGGAATGCCTCGCCTCCGCCCGGCGCAAGCGAATTGCGCCATTTCGGTGATGAGTTATACCGATGCGGTGCATGCGGAGAACGAAGGGACTGCCCGGGGGGGCGTGACCTCGTGGCGCACCATCATGCTGGTCGTGATGGGGCTACTCGGGGCGGCGGTCCTGGTCGGGCTGCTGATCACGCTCGGAGGCGCCAATCGCCAGCGCGACCGCGCGCTGGAGCTGCAGGCGCACAGCTACGACGTCATGATCCTGGCACGGACGCTGTCGGGCACGATCGCGCGGTCGGAGGCATCGCTGGGGCGCTACGTGATTTCCGGCGACCGCAAGCTCGGTCAGCTCTATTTCGACCAATGGCGCCTCGCTGCGTCGCAGATCACCCGGCTCGACAACATCACCGAGGACAATCCAGCGCAGCAGCGCCCGATCGATCGGCTGCGCGATGCCTATCAAAGCCGCGGTCGCGAACTTTCCCTGACCGCGCTCAGCACTTATTACGGCAAGAACAACCAGGCGCTGTCGCGCTACTATCAGGCGCGCAAGGGACCCTCGCTGGTCAACATCGACAAGCTGCTCGACGAGATCATCGATCACGAGCGCGAACTGCTCGACAAGCGTACCGCGACCGCGATGCGCACGGTCGACCGGTCGAGCCGGATCGCGGGCGTCCTCGCGGTATTCGGCATCCTGCTCGTGCTTGGCGCGATCCTGCTCGGCTGGTTCACGATCCGCGCGGTCGAGGAACGCGCCAATGCGCGCGCCGACGCCGATGCAGCGCGTGCGCTGGCGGAGGAACTGTCCACCGCGGTCGCCGAGGCCACCGACGAGCTCCGCGTCCAGGAACGCAAGCTCCGCCAGGTCCAGAAGATGGAGGCGGTCGGCCAGCTGACCGGGGGCATCGCGCACGACTTCAACAACATGCTTGCGGTCGTGCTCGGCGGTCTCGAGCTCGCCCGCCGCTCGGTCGACAGCGATCCCGCCGCGGCCGCCCGCCACCTCGACAATGCCACCGAAGGCGCCAACCGCGCCGCGGCGCTCACCCGCCGGCTGCTCGCGTTCAGTCGCGAGGATTCGCTGAAGCCCGAACCGATCGGCGCGGCGACGTTGGTCGCGGGCATGTCCGAACTGCTCGATCGCACGCTAGGCGACGAGGTCACCGTCGTCACCGAGGATCGCGCAGCGGGCTGGCAGGTCCGCGCCGACCGCGTCCAGCTCGAGAATGCGATCCTGAACCTCGCGGTAAACGCGCGCGATGCGATGAACGGGCGCGGCACGCTGACGATCGCAACCGGCACGATCCTGCTGGGCAAGGACGCGGTCGGGCATTGCGCCGCCGGCGAATATGTCACCATCGCGGTGACCGACAATGGCTGCGGCATGACCCCGGACGTGGTCGAGCGCGTCTACGAGCCCTTCTTCACGACCAAGGCGGTGGGCCAGGGCACCGGCCTCGGGCTCAGCCAGATCTTCGCACTCGTCCGCCAGCTCGACGGCGAGATCGCGATCCGCACCGCGCCCGATCAGGGCACTACCGTGACGCTGTACCTGCCGCGCGAGGACAATCCCGAACCGTCGGGCGAGATCGTCTCGATCATGCCCGCCCCCGCAGGTCCGACCCGCCCGCTCACCGTGCTGGTGGTGGAGGACGACCCGCGGGTGATGGCCGCCGCGCTCGGCGCGCTGGAGGAGCTCGGCCATATCGGGATCCCCTGCGACGATCCGTTCGCGGCGGAGGCGTTGCTGGACCGCCACGGCGATGTCGACCTGATCCTGTCCGACGTGCTGATGCCGGGCCAGACCGGTCCGGAGATGATCGCCGCGCTGTCGCCGCGCTTTCCGCATCTTGCGGTGCTGTTCGTCACCGGCTTCGCGGGCGACGTCGACGCGGCGGAATTCATCGATCGAGACGTGCTCCGCAAGCCCTTCACGCTCACCGCGCTGGAACGCGCCGTCGCCGCGGCGATGGCACGCGAGCGCCCCGCTCCGCCCGAACAGATCGCTGCCGAATAGCCGGGCGCGACGCTGCCGAAATAGAAGCTGACGACCCTTCGCGTCCCGCCTATAGCGTCGGCTCCCCTGCCCCCGAGCCGATCCTTCATGCAATCCATCGACCGCTACATGGCCCGGCTGATCGCATTGCCGCTGTTCGCGACGCTGATCATCTCGGCAATGCTGCTCGTGCTCGATCGGATGCTCCGGCTGTTCGAATTCGTCGCCACCGAAGGCGGGCCGGTCAGCGTCGTCTGGCGGATGCTCGCCAACCTGCTCCCGGAATATCTCGGCCTCGGCATCCCGATCGGGCTGATGCTCGGCGTACTGCTCGCGTTCCGGCGGCTGGCGACGACCTCGGAGCTCGACGTCATGCGCGGCGTGGGCATGAGCTACGGCCGGCTGCTCCGGGTGCCCTATATGTACGCGATCGCGCTCGCGGTCGCGAACCTGCTGATCGTCGGCTATCTCCAGCCGATCTCGCGCTACTACTACGAAAATCTGCGCTTCGAGCTGCGCACCGGCGCGCTCGGCGCCTCGATCAAGGTCGGCGAGTTCACGCATCTGGGCGATCGGATGACGCTCAGGATCGAACAGAGCCGCGACAAGGGCCGCGACCTCAGCGGCATCTTCGTACACACCCTGACCGCAAAGGGCGACTGGATCGGGGTCACCGCCGAACACGGGCGTTTCCTCGCGTCGGACGATCCCAACGTAATCATCTTCCGCCTCACCAACGGCACGATGATCCACAATAATCCGACCTTCAAGGTGCCGCGCGTGCTCACCTTCAGCACCCATTCCCTGCCGATCAACCTGCCGAAGTTCGAAAGCTTCCGCCAGCGCGGCGGGCGTAACCTCGAATATACCCTGCCCGAACTCGCCCGCCAGGGGCAGACCGCGGCGACGGTCGAGCAGCGCGACAGCAGCCGGTCCGAGTTCCATTTCCGGGTGGCGGAGGTCGCGACGATGTTCCTGCTGCCGATGCTCGCGCTCGCGCTGGGGGTGCCGCCCAAGCGTTCGTCGTCCGCGCTCGGCGTGTTCCTCGCGATCGTGATGATCGTCACCTACTTCAAGATCAACCAATATGCCGCCGGGATCGGCGAGGCGGGCAAGGTCGATCCGCTGATCGCGATGTGGGTCCCGTTCTCGCTCTTCGCCGCTTTGGTGCTGTGGATGTACTATACCATCGCCTACGTCCCGGGTGGGCAGCCGATCGGCGCGCTCGAACGTACCATCTCGCTCATCGCCAAGGCGGTGACGAGCCGCCTGCCCGGCCGCCGCCGCCGGGTGGTGGCAGGCGCATGAGCACCGTCAGCTTCTTTCCGTCGCGGACCGTCGCGCTGTACATGGCGCGGCTCTTCCTGGTCCGCACCTTTGCGATCCTGGGCGGCCTGGTGCTGGTACTGCTCGCGCTCAACCTGCTGAGTGAATCGGGCAACATCCTCGCCCAAAAGGGAAACGGCGATGCGCAGGTGTGGCGCTATGTGTCGCTGCGTGGGCCCGAGCTGATCGCATTCGGGCTGCCTTATTCGGTGCTGCTCGGCACGATCCTGACGCTGATCACGATGAACCAGAATAGCGAGATCATCGCACTGAAGGCGTCGGGCATGTCCGCGCACCAGGTGCTCGCGCCGCTGCTCGTCGCCAGCCTCGGCGTCGCGATCCTGAGCTTCGCGTTCAACGACCGCGTCGTCTCGCGCGCGACCGCGACGCTGACCCAGTGGAACAAGGTCAATTACGGCCCGCTGCCGGTCGATCGCGGGGATCGCTCGAACGTGTGGGTGCGTGACGGCGACGACCTGATCGAGGTCGGGCAGATCCGCGGCCGCGGTAATGCCGCGATCCTCGGCGGAGTGACGGTCTACGATCGTGCCGGCGGCAATCTCGTCGGCATCGTCCGCGCCGATCGCGGCCGCCGCGACGGCAATGGATGGCGGATCGAACCCGCGACCCGCTTCGACGTGGCGAAGGGAACGTTGACCCAGCTAGGATCGGTGGTGATCGGCCGCGGCGTGCGCCCCGATCAATTCACGCTGGCGAGCGTCGATGCCGACGGCCTGTCGTTCGGCGCCCTCCGCTCGGCGATCGCCGACCTGGCGGAGTCGGGCCGGCCGACTGCCGCGCTCGAAGGCGCGCTGTGGCACAAGCTATCGAGCCCGTTGTCGTCGGTGCTGATGCCGCTGCTCGGCGCGGTCGCGGCGTTCGGCATCGCACGCTCTGGCAAACTGTTCATCCGTGCCGTGATCGGCATGGCGCTCGGCTTCCTGTACTTCGTCGCCGACAATTTCGCACTCGCGATGGGCAGCCTCGGCGCCTACCCGCCGTTCCTCGCCGCCTGGGCGCCGTTCCTGCTGTTCCTGCTGATCGGCGAGGCGGTGCTGTTCCGCACGGAGGAATAACGCCGATCCTCCCCTGCAAGGGGAGGTGGCAGTCCGCAGGACTGACGGAGGGGTAACCCGGTATCCGGAGAAGGCGTCACCCCTCCGCTTGGCTGACGCCAGCCACCTCCCCTTGCAGGGGAGGATGACCCGTTACCGCCGCACCACCATCGTGCTCCGCGCGATCCGCGCGACCAGTCCCGGCAACCCCGGATAGCTCGCCTGATGATAGGGCGACATCGCGTCCAGCGTCGCCGACAGCCGGCGATGCGCCTCGCCCAGCGCGTGATAGGGCACGCCCGGCAGCAGATGATGGAGCGCGTGATAGCGCAAGCCGACCGGCGCCCACAGCATCGGCAACAGCGCGGGCGGGGGCACGTTGACGGTATCGAGGTACTGCGCGGTCACGCTCATCGATTCGCCCTCGTTCTCCCACAGATGCGCCACCAGCGTGCGGACCTGGTTGACCACCGCGACCCCGGCGGCGACCGCAAGGAAGATCAGGAACGCGCGCAACGGCACGACGTCCGACGCGACCAGCGCCAGCAGCGTGATTGCCCAGAGGCTCGCCGCGGTCTCGATCCGGTTCCACTGGGCGCGGAACTCGCCTTCGGGCATCCGGCGGCGGAACGACGGATTGATCGCCAGCGCGGAGAAGCGCTCGACGACGATGCGACGCAGGCCCGGCAACACCACCGACACCGGCGAAAGGATCGCATAGCGGATGAGCAGCCCGATCGGCGCCAGCCCGGAGATCACGATGAACAGCGGCAGCGTCCACGGCTTCATCAGCGCCAGCGGCAGATATTCAGGATCCTCCGCGGTGCCGTAACGCGTCTTCGCGTGGTGCAGATTGTGGACGCCTTCGTACATGAACGACGGCGTCAGCATCGGCACGCCGATCAGCGCGTTCCAGCCGGCGCGGAAATGCGGCAGCGACGCGTGCTTCACGTGGGTCAATTCGTGGATGAAGCTGATCCCGCGGTACAGTGCCAGCATCGACACGATCCCGGCGCCGATCGCGAGCGCGGTCGACGGGGTCAGGATCGCCACCGCCAGGGCCCCCCAGCCGACCACTGCGGAGGCGATCAGGTCTGCCCAGTAGATCGCCGGGCGGGGCGCGGTCAGGTCGCGCGTCAGCACCGCCGCGGTACGCAGCATCGCCTTGTCGTCCGCCACCAGATGCGTCGGCACCTTTCCCGGCGCCGCCTGTCCGGCGCTGCGGTCGAAGTTGAGGATGGTGTCCATATTCGTTGCCATTACCCACAGATAGTGGCGACACGGTGGCTTTAACAGGCCGGCGCCGGCCTGCCATTAGGTAGAAACCCTGCTCGCTATGATCGCCTGCGCCGGTTAGGAACCATCACTTGGCAGTTGGACGACGACGATGGCAGAACCCCTGACGATCCGCCCGGTAACCACGAAACGCGACCGGGTCGCGTTCATCGATCTCCCCTTCCGCCTCTACGCCGACGATGCGAATTGGGTGCCGCCGCTGAAGGGCGAGGCGCTCGGGATGATCGATCCCGCCAAGAACGGCTGGTTCAGCCATGCCGAGGCGCAGCTGTTCCTGGCGCTGGAGGGCAAGCGTGTGGTCGGCCGCATCTCCGCGCACATCGACACGCTCGCACTGACGATGCCCGCCGCGCAGGGCTTCGGCCCCGGTGTCGGGCAGTGGGGCCTGATGGAGGCCGAGCGCGAGGACGTCTTCCGCGCGCTGCTCGCCGCCGCCGAGGAATGGCTCCGCAAGCGTGGCATGGTCCGTGCGCTCGGCCCGATCAGCATGTCGATCTGGGAAGAACCCGGCCTGCTCGTCGAGGGGTTCGATCATCCGCCGACGATCATGATGGGCCATGCCAAGGCCGAATACCGTGCCTGGATCGAGACCGCGGACTATCACGAGGTCAAGAAGCTGATGACCTACGATCTCGACATCACCCAGGATTTCCCGCCGATCGTCAAGCGGATCATCCAGTCCGGCGAGAAGAACCCGCGGATCGTCGTGCGTGAGGTCGACAAGAAGCGGTTCGAGGAGGAGGCGGCGATCATCCTCGCGATCCTCAACGACGCCTGGTCCGACAATTGGGGGTTCGTGCCGCTGACCCCGCCCGAGATCCGCGACGTCGGCGTCAAGCTGAAGCCGATCGTGTTCAACGACCTGATCCGCATCGCCGAACTCGACGGAAGGCCCGTCGCGTTCATGATCACTCTCCCCGACCTCAACGAGGCGATCGCCCCGCTGAAGGGCAGCCTGCTCCCGTTCGGCTGGGCCAAGCTGCTGCTATGGCTGCGCAAGCCGAAGGTGAAGACGATGCGGGTGCCCTTGATGGGCGTGTTGAAGGAGCTGCAATCGTCGCGGCTGGCGAGCCAACTCGCCTTCATGATGATCGAATACATCAAGCGCGCCTCGGTCGAACATTATGGCGCGCGCCGTGGCGAGATCGGCTGGATCCTGGAGGACAACCAGGGCATGCGTTCGATCGCCGAGACGATCGATAGCAAGGTCAACAAGGTCTATCTGATCTACGAACGGACGCTGTGATCCCGGGCCCGCGCCGGACGATCCGGCGCGGGCGGGCGGTATCATTTGGCGATCGGATCGACGCCGCGCTTCATCCATTCGGCGCGAGTACGGCAGATCTTGTTGCGCAGGATCGTTCCCGTCTCCGGCCCTACGACGCAATAGCGCGTCTCGGGCCGTTGCCGCACCGCTTGGTCCGCCACGGGCGCGGACACCGCCGGGTCGGCGCGATCGGTGGCGAATGCGGGTGCCGCGACCAGCGACGCACCGGCTGCGATCATCGAAAACATCGTCTTCATCATGGTTCCTGCTCCACTTACCCAGGCCGTAACCCGGCCTGCTAGTGTAGCAGTGCATTATGCATGCCAAACAGCTATGCCGTTGACTCTCAAGTGTTTTGCAAAGATTCTACCTGTCCGATCCCGGTCAGCGCCCCGCATATTGGCCGATTTCGCGCGGAGGTGGCGGATCACCCCACCCCGCGTCGCGTCAGAACCGTCGCGACACACCCGCATAAACCCGCGCATCGGGAGCATCGTGGTTCAGCCCGGCCACGCCACCGACATCGATCTGCAGGTCGTCGTTGGCCATCCACGCCATCGACAGCGCCGCGAACGCCTGCGATGTCCGCCCGCCGGGATCGCGATCGCGCAACGCCTGCACCTCCGCAGTCGCGGATACCGTCTTGGTGAAGGGCAGCTCGATCCCCGCCACCGCGCTGTAGGCGAGGTGCCGGCCATTGCCGTCCTCGTCGACCGCTGCGTCGATCTCCGGGGTGAATTGCAGGTTCATGCCGCCGGGCAGGTCGTAGCTCATCGGTACGAGCAGCCCCGCGCCCCAATCGCCAGCGCCGACCGGCGACCGCCCGACCGGCAGCGTCGCGAACGGCTGCACCGCAACGGAAAACCCGCTGCCGTCGGGGCTGGCGAGGTTCGCCTTCAGCCCCAAATACGCGTCACCGACCGCGGTGCTGCGGTCGATCGAACCCGTCGCCTTGTCGCGCTCGCGGGCGATGCTGACCGGCGACCAGCCGACGATCCCCTCGATCGTATCGGTCAGCCCGGCCCGCACGATCGTATCGCCGAACAGGATGGTGTCCGACCGCTGATCCGCATTGTCGTCGCGTTCCCAGTCCGCGACGCTGGTCTCGACCGAAACGCGGCCCGGCGCGATCGTGCAAGCCGGGGTGCCTAGCCCCGGACGCGCCGGGCAATAATCGCGGTCCTGCGCGGCAGCAGGTGCCGCGACCACCAGCGCGACGAGCATCAGCACGGCACCTCTCACCGCAACGTCGTCCAGGTCGGCGCGTGATCGCTGGCGCGTTCGCGGCCGCGATATTCCTTGTCGACGCCCGCATCGATCAGCCGATCCGCGGCCTGCGGGCTGAGCAGTAGGTGATCGATCCGGAAACCCGCGTCGCGCTGCCACGCGCCCGCCTGATAGTCCCAGAAGGTCCACATCCGGCCGGTCGGATGCCGGGTCCTGAGCGCATCGGTCCACCCCTGCGCCAGCAACCGTCGGTACGCCGCGCGGCTCTCCGGCTGCATCAGCGCGTCCTCGGCCATCGCACGTACCGAGAAGGTGTCGTCGTCGTTCGCGATCACATTGTAATCGCCCATCAGCACCGCCGGCATTTCTTCGGCCAGCAAGGCACGCGCCCGATCGGCCAGACGATCGAACCAGCGAAGCTTATAGTCGAACTTGGGGCCCGGCCGCGGATTGCCGTTGGGCAGATAGATAGAGGCGACGACCAGCCCGTCGATCTCGGCCTCGAGATAGCGGCTATGGTCGTCCTCTTCCTCGCCCGCCAACCCGCGCTGCCGCTCCACCGGGGTAGCACCGCGCGCGAGCACCGCGACGCCGTTCCAGCTCTTCTGCCCGTGCCAAACCGCGCCGTACCCTGCCGCCTCGATTTCCGCGATCGGAAAGGTGTCGTCGCTCGCCTTCAGTTCCTGGAGGCAGACGATTTCGGGCTGCTGCTCGGTCAGATACTCGATCAGCCGCGGCAGCCGGGCCTTGATCCCGTTGACGTTGTAGGTGACGAGCTTCACTTAGACGGCGAAGCTGGAGCCGCACCCGCAGCCGCTGGCCGCGTTGGGGTTCTCGACCTTGAACGCCGCGCCGCCGAGCGATTCGACGTAATCGACCGCGCATCCGCGGACCAGATCCATGCTGACGCTGTCGACCACCAGTCGGACGCCGTCGGTTTCGGCGATCGTGTCGTCGGTCTCGACCGCGTCGGCGAACCCGAACTTATACTGGAACCCCGAACACCCGCCGCCGTCCACCGACAGGCGGAGGATCGCGGGCTTGTTCTGCTTGGTCGCGATCGCAGCGACCCGCGCCGCTGCAGAGGGTGTCAACGCGATCTCGGGAGCGAGTGTGGCCATGCAGCCGAGATAGGCGCTGCGCCCGCACTCGGCAACCGGCGTGCGGTAGGCGGGTCGGCCCGAGACAAGTGAGTCACGCGAAGGCGCGCAGGCACGAAGATGAGGCGCCTGCGGCAGCATGCTCTGATCGTTGCCAAGGAACAGCTGTCCCACGACATGCAAACTGCCGCTGCACCGGCCGAAACACCTTTGCGCCTCCGCGTGAACATCCTCATCTACTCCGGGGAGCGCCGCGGGGCCTAAAGAAGTGGATTTACGCGAAGATGCGGAGGTGATCCGCCTGCGGCAGCCTCAGCCTGTCTTCGCTGAACGGACTATAATAATTGGAGCACTTGCGCGCCGTCGTCAGAAACGCCGCAGCGTCCTTCGCGTCTCTGGGCGCCCATCTTCCTCTGTTAGCAGATCAATCCTGCGCGGCAGGGCCGTCCGTCGACACCGGGATCGCGTGCACCGCACGGTCCTGCGCCGCGAGCAGATAGTCGGCGGTCGTCAGGAACGGGATCGGGTTCACGGCATGGCCGTCGATGCGGACCTCGTAGTGGAGGTGCGGGCCAGTCGAACGCCCGGTCGAGCCCATCAGCGCGATCAGCTGGCCGCGGGTGACGTGCGCGCCGTCGGCGACGAGGATCTTGGACAGATGGCCGTAGCGGGTCGCGATGCCCTTGCCGTGGTTGATCTCGACCATGTTGCCATAGCCACCCTGGCGCGCGGCGTGGCTGACCATGCCGTCGGCGGTCGCGTAGATCGGGGTGCCGGTCGGGCCGGGGATGTCGACGCCCGCGTGCATCGCCGCGGTGCCGCGGAACGGATCGGAGCGGATGCCGAAATTACTGGTGAACAGCAGCTTCTGAACCGGCTGTACCGACGGGATGGCGATGCCGCCGCGCGTACCGACGTCGAGCTTCTTCCAGCTCTGGAACAGGGTGCGGAACTGGCCGTCGGCCTTGAGATCGGCGGCGGCTTCGGCGCTGTTCGCCTCGACCAGCATGCCACCGACTGCGGCGCTAGCGTGCTTGGCGATCTTGGCCGTTCCCGGGGTCGCGGCGACCGGCTGCTCCAGCTTTTCGGCGGCGAGGGCGGGTCCTGCGAGAGCCACGCTCAGCGTCGCTGCGATCGCGAAACCGATCGAGGAAAAATTCCGGGCAATGCTGATCATCGGACCCCAACAAGATGCGCCACATCCGACCGGCGGATGCGAACTCGTAAACCTCGTCCCAATTCGCAGCCCCACCGCGTCCCGGACGCTCATCTTGTGGCCGGATCGCGCGTTCGTCCGCAATAGCGCGGCGGCGTTCCCGCGCCGGACCGACATGGCGTCGCGGCAAAGCGTTGATTCAGAGGCGGGATGAGCCGCGGTTCGACGGAACCGAGGTGGCCAAGTGTTTACAAGGTCTTGACGGCGTCCAGCACCGCGGCGGCATGGCCGGGCACTTTGACCTTGCGCCACGACCGCGCCAGCGTGCCGTCCGCGGCGAACAGGAAGGTCGCGCGCTCGATGCCCATGTAGGTTCGCCCATACATCGATTTCTCACCCCACACGCCGAACGCGTCGCACACGCTGCCATCGACATCGCTGCCGAGGACGACGCCGAGTTCGTGCTTGGCGGCGAACTTCGCATGGCTCGCGGGCGGGTCCTTCGATACGCCGATCACCGTCGCGCCGACGCCCGCGAACGCGTCCGCCGAAGCGGTGAAGTCCTGCGCCTCGCGGGTGCAGCCCGGCGTGTCGTCCTTCGGGTAGAAATACACCACCAGCGGCCGCGGCAGATCGCGCAGCCGGACTTGCGCGCCGTCCGCGGTCGTCACCGCGACATCGGGGATCATCGCACCGTCATCCATTTGTCTCTCCCGTCATCGATCCCCAGCACCGCGCGACCTCCTGCCGGGTGGTCGCCAGGGTGGCAAGCACCTCGTCCCAGTCGGTCGTCCCCAGCGCGCGCGCGATCAGCGCCCGTGTCGCCGGTGCCGGCTCGGCGGCGTCGGGCGCGACCAGCCGCAGCGTCACCAGCAGCCGCGTCAGGAAATCGTGCGCCGCGATGAGCGACACCGGCACCAGATCCTGGGCCGCCAGCGATGCGATCGCGCGCGCCAGATTGGCGTCGAACCCCGCGCGCGCGACGAGCTGCGCGACATGCACCGTGAATTCCAGGTCGACGAGCCCGCCCGGCAGCAGCTTGGCGTCGAGCGGCCCGGTCGGCGGCTTGTGCGCGGCCATGTCGGCGCGCATCTGCCGCGCGTCGGCGCGCACATCGCGCGCACGCCGCTCGCCGTGAAGCACCGCCGCGATCACCGCCGCCGCCGCGGTCCGCGCCACCCCTGACCCGAACACCGCCCGCGCCCGCGCCAGCGCCATATGCTCCCAGGTCCAGGCGTCCTCGCGCTGATAGCGTGCGAAGGAATCGAGCGAGACGACCAGCGGCCCTTGCGTCCCCGACGGCCGCAGCCGCGTGTCGATCTCGTAGAGCGGCCCAGCGGCGGTCGCGACCGAGAGCGCCGCGGTGACCCGCTGCGCCAGCCGGGTGAAGTACAAGGTCGCGCCGAGCGGCTTGGCGCCGTCCGAATTGCCGTGGAAGTCGCCGGTGAACAGATACACGAGGTCGAGATCGGACGCGTTGGTCAGTGCCCCGCCGCCCAGCCGCCCGAACGCCAGGATCACCAGCTCGCTGCCCGGCACGACGCCGTGCAGATGCGCGAATTCGTCGATTGTCGCGCTCGCCAGCACCTCGATCGCCGCGTCCGCGACCCGCGCATAGCCGGCGGACACCGCGAGCGGATCGGCGACCCCCGCGACGATCTGGGCGCCGAGCGCAAAGCGCTTCTCGCCGACGACGCGGCGGACATGATCGAGCCGCGACTGGTAATCCGCGACGTCGCCGCCGCGCATCTCCGCCGCCAGCGCCTCGGCCGTGGGCACGTCGTCGAACGCCGACGCATCGATCAGCCCGTCGAGCAGGTCCGGCCGTCGTCCCAGGGCCTCGGCGAGCGGCGGCGCGTGGCTGAGGATCGCGACCAGCAGCGTCGCCAGCGCCGGTCGCGCCTCCAGCAGCCGGAAGATGTTGATGGCGCTCGGCAGCCGTTCGAGCATGATGTCGAAGCGCAGCAACGCCGCCGCCGGATCGGGTGCCGCGGCGAAGGCGGGCATCACCACCGGCAGCACCGCCTCCAGCGCCTCGCGCGCCGCCTGGCTGCGCAGCGCCGGATAGCGCCCGCTCCGCCACGCCGCGAGCCGCTGCGCCGCACCCGCGCTGTCGGCGAAGCCGCTGGCGACCAGCGCCTCGCCCAGCGCTGCGGTCTCGTGTGGCAGGCCGAACGGTCGTCCTTCGTCGAGCGCGTCGTAGATCCTGCCCGCCGTCGCCACCGGTTCCACGATCGACGCCAGCAGTGCCGCGCCGTCGGCGAGCCCGTGCAACCGCGCGACCCGGTCCAGCGCCTCGCCCTCGGGCAGCGCATGGGTCTGGCGGTCGTCGATCATCTGAACGCGGTGTTCGATCGTGCGGAGCAACGCGTAGGACCGGATCAGCGCCTCCGCCTCGCGCGCACCGATCCACCCCGCCGCCGCCAGCCGTGCGAGCGCGTCGCGGGTCGCGGGCGCACGCAACGACGGATCGCGTCCGCCGTGGATCAGCTGGTGGATCTGCGCGAAGAACTCGGCCTCGCGAATGCCGCCCCTCCCCCGCTTGAGGTCGAAGCCGGGGCCGAACACCTGCCCGCCATGATGGTCGCGGATCCGGCGGGAGATCGCGCGGATTTCACCGATCGCGCCGAAATCGAGCCCGCGCCGCCACACGAACGGCCTTATCGCGTCGAGGAACGCCTCGCCCAGCGCGCGGTCGCCCGCCGCCGCCCGCGCGCGGATAAAGGCGGCACGTTCCCACGCCAGCGCCTGCGATTCATAATAGCCGATCGCGGCGTCGACCGGCAGCGCGATCGGCGTCACCTCGGGCGAAGGCCGCAGCCGCAGGTCGACGCGCAGCACATAGCCGTCGCCGTCGCGCGCTTGCAGCAGCTCGACCGCGCGCCGCCCGATCCGCACCGCCGCCGCGAACGGCTCCTCCTTCGCCCCCCGCGGCAGCGTCGCCGGATCGAAGATGAGGATCGGGTCGATGTCGGACGAATAGTTGAGCTCGTGGCTACCCTGTTTGCCGAGCGCGATCGCCGCGAACCCGACCGCATCGGCGCCCGGCGTCCGTTCCTGGATCGCGGTGCGGATCGCGAGATCGAGCGCATAATCCGCAAAGTCGCTAAGCGCTCGCGTCACCGCGGTGAGGTCCAGCTCCCCCGCCAGATCCCCGATCGCGACGGTCAGCGCCAGCGCGCGGCGTTCGAGCCGCAGCCGCCGCGCGACCGGCAGCTCTTCTAGCCGCACCGCTAGATCGATCTCGCCGCGCGCGAGCCGTTCCACCAGCGCAGGCTCGCGCTCCATGATCATCGCCAGGAACGGCGCGTTGGCGCGCGCCCGGTCGATCGCTTCGACCACCCTGTCGGGCGACGTGGCACGAATCATCGGCCGCGATGTCCCGCGAAGGAGCGATTGCGTCCGCATCGCGACGAAACGTTTCCGGTCGAGGGTCGTTCAACCTGCATGACCGACACCGATCATCCCGTCGATCGCGCCAGCGGCGAACAGCTGATCCGTCGTCCCCGCGCGACCGATGCGGTCGGGCGGGCGTTGCGCGGAGTGTTCGCTACCCCGTGCCTGCCGGCCGACATGATGCGGCTGATCGAACGATTGGATGCCAGCGAGCACTGATCCGCACGCGCCGGTCGGCCGAGGCGATCAGCGACCGCGGCTCAGTTCCTCGACGTCGCCCATGATCTGGTCGAGCGCGGTCTTGTTGACGTCGGTCTCGTGATCGCGCCGGGAGGGCAGCGATCCGTCGCTCATCAGCGTTTCCAGCGCGACGCGGCCGCGGGCGACGCGGCTCTTGATCGTACCGACCGCCACCTGACAGATTTCGGCAGCCTCTTCATAGGCGAAGCCGCCCGCACCGACCAGAATCAGCGCCTCGCGCTGCGGCTGCGGCAGGTGCATCAGCGCCCGCTGCATATCGCCCAGCTCGACATGGCGGTCCTGGCTCGCGGGGGCGGCGAGGATGCGGTCGGCGACCAGATCGTCCCACTCGCCCTTGAAGCGCGCGCGACGCATCTGCGACAGATAGAGGTTGCGCAGGATGATGAACGTCCATGCGCGCATGTTGGTGCCCGCCTGGAACCGCTGGCGTGCAGCCCATGCCTTCAGCAGCGTCTCCTGGACGAGATCGTCCGCAAGGTCGCGGCTGCCCGACAGCGATCGGCCAAACGCGCGGAGGTGCGGGATGACCTGCGCCAGCTGCGCCTTGAACTCGGGGTCGGATAACGCGACGTGCTCGACGGGCGGCGCCAGAGCGTCGTCATCATCGTCATCGTCACGCATGGCAGGCTGAGTCATCTGATAAGCGTCCAAAGGCTCGGGTCAGCCATCCATCGCCCCACCGGGACATAGGATGGCGTTTCCCGGATTGCCAGCGATGCCGAAGGCGCGTGCGATCAGCGGAGGATGAGGAACGCGAAGATCACGATCACCAGGACCAGCGAGATCGCGAGGACGTAGCGCGCGACGCCCGGGGTCGAGCCTCCGCGCGCTTCGTTGGTGGTGACATGCACTTGTTCGTTCGGATCGGCCATGGCGTCTCAACCCCCTAGGTTCGTTTTGGGTCCGTAACTTTTTGCATGCGCATTACGCGGCGGCGGGGATCGTGCTCTCGTCGAAGAACAATGCCTGGCTGATCGCCGCCTTCACCGTCGATCGCTGAAACGGCTTAGTGATCAGGAAGGTCGGCTCGGGACGCTCGCCGGTCAGCAGCCGTTCGGGGAAGGCCGTGATGAAGATCACCGGCACGTCGAACTCGGCGAGGATGTCCTTCACTGCGTCGATGCCCGAACTGTCGTCGGCGAGCTGGATGTCCGCGAGCACCAGGCCGGGGCGGTCCTCCATTGCCAGCGCCACCGCCTCGTCGCGGGTCACCGCGACGCCGGTCACGTCATGGCCGAGGTCGCGGACGATCGTCTCGATATCCATCGCGATGATCGGCTCGTCCTCGATGATCAGCACGCGCGCACGCGTTTGCTTCTCGATCTCTGCGAGCGCCTCGGCGACCAGCGTTTCGACCTCGTCGGTATCGACCTCGATCAGATAGGCCGCATCCTCGGGCGTGAACCCCTCCATCGCGGTCAGCAGCAGCGCCTGACGCGACAACGGCGTCATCCGCGCCAGTCGCGCGCGCGCGACCGCCTCGTTGCCGTCGATGTCGCTTGCCGAGGTCTCGTCCGCGCCGTTGGCGTTGGCCGAGGCCCAGATCCCCTGGAACATGCGATAGAGACCGAGCCGCGGATCGACGTCGCGCGGGAATTCACCGGGTGCGGCGACGATCGCTTCCAGCGTTGCACGGACATATTTGTCGCCCTGGGTCTGGCTGCCGGTCAGTGCACGGCCGTAGCGCCGCAGGAATGGAAGATGCGGTGCGAGTTGCTGTCCAAGCGACATGGGTCGTGATCACTCCCTGAAAAAATGCATGTACCCCATCTGTCCGGGGGTCAGCCGCAATGCAACGGTTACGTCGAAATAGCGGTTCCGCCCGGACGGACGGAATTTTCGCGTGCCTACGGAACCAACGAACGTCCATATGGTTTCACCGGCACCTTTATGCGACAGCCTGTGTCCGAGGGGGCGGGGTTGTATGCGTTGCGTCGTTCGCCTGGACCGCCGGGCCACCAGGGGAAACGTTCGAATTGACCAGCAACAAGGATAGCAAGAAGGCGTCGAACAAATCCCCGGCGAAGGTCCAGAGCAAGGATCGCGACATGGGGTCGGCGCTGCGTTCCGCCTATCAGAAGACCATCGAGGAAGACGTGCCGGACGAGATGCTCGACCTGTTGAGCAAGCTCGCTTAGCGTCGTGATGACCGCGGACCCCGCCGCGACTGGAACAAGAATGAAAGACCGGCCGGCGTTCGGCGATCCGTCACGGCTGACGACGGGTGCCAAGCTATTCCTGATCCTGAGCGCCGCCCTGCTCCCGCTGGCGCTGATCGCGATCTTCGCCACCTTGCAGACGAGCCGCGTTGCCGACGAAGAGGCGCGCGCGCGGCTTCGCGTCGCCGCCGACGAAAGCGCGCGGTCGATCGCGATCGAACTCATTGGCGACATGGTGGCGTTGCGGGTCGCGTTGAACGCGCTCGGCGCCGACGCGGCCGACGCACCCAGCTGCGCGCGCGTCCAGGGCGTCTTCGCACAGCAGGCGGTCGACGGGACCCGTTTCGCGGTGCTCGATCGCTCGGGTCGGGTGCTGTGCGGTGCCAACTTCGCGTTGCCGGTGGCGCTGCCAAGCGACCAGCCGATCGCTGCCGCGGTCGTCCCCG
The DNA here is from genome assembly GCF_052567495.1 of Sphingomonas sp. Tas61C01. Taxonomy (NCBI): domain Bacteria; kingdom Pseudomonadati; phylum Pseudomonadota; class Alphaproteobacteria; order Sphingomonadales; family Sphingomonadaceae; genus Sphingomonas; species Sphingomonas sp. Tas61C01. Next base: position 3,441,624 of record NZ_CP199583.1, on the reverse strand, counting down.
GAAAGGGGCTGATTCTCGCGATCTCGGGCAAGCGCAACGGCCCGACCGCGCGCGCCTTCTTCCCCCAACCTTTCCTCGCCACGCTCGGCACGCCAACCAGCCGCTCGTCCGGCTTCAGCAGCGCGATCGTAGTGCGCGACCAGGAACTGGTGCTCGACACGATCGACAATGCCGGCCCGCTCGATCGCATGGAAACGACTAGCGCCGACATCGGCATCGGCGATCTCGCGCTACGGGCGAGCGTGCGCAGCGCGCCGGTCACCTCGTCGCTGATCGTCGCGATGCTGTTGCCGTTGCTGATGTGGGCCGCCGCCGCCGGCATCGGCTGGTTCGTCGTCGATCGGCTGCTGATCCGCCCGCTGCGCCAGCTCCGCGCGAGCGTCGCCGCGTATACCCCGGGCGAGCTGATCGATCCGGGTCAGGTGCGCGCGCTGCCCGCGCAGGAAATCCGTGAACTTGGTGACACCTTCCGCGCGATCAGCCGTACCGTCGCCTTGCATGAGGCCGGACTCGCCGAGGGTTTGGTCCGCCAGACCAAGCTGACCCGCGAGGTCCACCACCGCGTCAAGAACAATCTCCAGGTGATCTCCAGCCTGATCAACTTTCACGCCCGTGCCGCGCCCAGCGCCGACGCGATCGCCGCCTATGCCTCGATCCAGCGCCGCGTCGACGCGCTCGCGGTGGTTCACCGCAACCACTTCGCGGAGATGGAGGAGAATCGCGGCCTCAACCTGCGCGCAGTGATCGGCGAACTCTCCTCCAACATCCGCGCCACCGCGCCGGAGGGCGCATCAAGCGTCTCGATCGCGCTCGACGTCGATCCGTTCCTGGTTACCCAGGACGTCGCGGTCGCCGTCGCCTTCCTCGTCACCGAATCGATGGAACTCGCGATGAGCTGCGATCCGTCCGCGCAGATCCGTGTCGCGATCAAGCCGTCGGAGATCGAGAAGCGCGCGGTGCTCCGCGTCGTCTCTCGCGCCTTCGTCGAGAGCGAGGAGCTGCGGATGCTGATCTCCAGCCGCTACGGCCGCGTCATGGAGGGCCTTTCCCGCCAGCTGCGCTCGCCGCTCCACCACGATCCGCTCGTCGGCGCGTACGAAATCGCCGTTGCGGTGCTCGGCCGCGACTGACCGTCCGCGAGGGGAACGAGTTTTTTCGTCGCACCACAAAAAACCTGGTCGGTCGCCGGAACCCATCGCGCGAAGGTGGGTTATCATATTCGGATCGCGACCTTATGCCCCCCCGCTCTCGCGATCCACGACATAGGCCCGAAGGCGTCCACCCTCCCCCCCGGTGACGTCTTCGGGCCTTTAACGTTTATGGGGCTGGTGACGCGCAGGTGCTTACGAGCCTCCCCTGAAACGGGAGGATTTGGTGGATCAGCGCACCGATCATGACGCTATCCACCCATATGCAACCGAACCGCAGGTGGAACGATCCGCGCGCAAAAGCATTGGCGCTTACGGCGATATGCCCTGTTTTCGAAAGGATGGACCATGCGGAAGTTTCTTGGATTGGCGCTCGTCACCGGCGCGCTGCTGGTCAGCGGCTGCAACACCGTTGAAGGCCTCGGCAAGGATGTCGGCTCGGCCGGCGACACCGTCGCCAAGACCGCCGACAAGAGCAAGTAAGCCGGTCTATCGATGCGCAGGGGCCTTCCGCGATTCCGCGGGAGGCCCTTTTCACGTCAGCCTTCGACGATTTCTTCCTTGGCGGCTTCCCGCGCACGCTTACGTTCGGTGAACCAGATCCCGATCAGCGCCATTTCGTACAGGATCGTCAGCGGGATCGCGAGCAGCAGCTGCGACCCGATATCCGGCGGGGTCAACACCGCAGCGATCGCAAAGGCCGCGACAATCGCATAGCGCCGCGCCGACACCAGCTGCTGCCGGGTCACGATCCCCGCCCGCTCCAGCAGCATCAGCAGCACCGGCAACAGGAAGGCTAACCCGAAACCGAACAGAAACTGCATGATGAACGAGAGATAGTTGCCGATCGCGGGCAATGCCTCGCGATTGACGCCGCCGACCACGCCCGAATAACCGAGCAGGAAGTGCAGCGCCATCGGCACCGCGATGTAATAGGCCATCGCCGCGCCCATCGTGAACAACACCGGCGTCGCCAAAATGAACGGCAGCAGCGCGCGCTTCTCCTTGCGGTAGAGCCCCGGCGCCACAAACTGCCACATCTGGTTGGCGATGATCGGGAACGACAGCATCATCGCCGCGAAGAAACCGACCTTCACCTGGACAAAGAACGCCTCGAAGATCTGGGTGTAGATCACCGTCTTCTGCCCGGCGTGGAGCAGCGGCTGGACTAGGAAGGCGAAGATATCCTCGGCGAAATACATCGCCACCGCGAACGCGATCCCGATCGCGGCAATGCAGTAGAGCAGCCGCCTGCGCAGCTCGATCAGGTGATCGAGCAACGGTGCGCGGCTCTCGTCGATCTCGGTCATGTCGGTCATGATGGCGCCACGTCGGGGTTCGCCTGTGCGGGTTTGGATTCGACCGGCCTCGGATCGGCCGCGGGGGCCGGACGCTCCGCCTCGACCACCTGCGGCTGTTCGACCATCACCGGCGGCGGCGTCCCGTCGTCCGTCACCGGCTCGACGACCGCATCGCCGTCGCTTGCGGGATGCTCGCGCATGATCCGCTCATTCTCCGCGGCCCAGCGCTTTTCCATTTCCTCGAGCTCGGCCTCGCGCACCATGCTGTCGAAACCCTGCCGGAACTGCCGCGCCACGCCGCGCGCCTTGCCGACCCAATAGCCGACCACGCGCAACGCCTTCGGCAAATCCTTCGGGCCGATCACGATCAGCGCCACGAAGGCCACGAGCAGCAATTCGGACGGCGCGATGTCGAACATCAGCAGCCGCCCTGCCGCGACGCCTGCGGCAACGAATGAAGTCTAGGCACCAAGTCGGCCCGCGATCGCGTGCGCAGGCTCAGCGATCGTCGCGGACGCGTTCGCCATCGCGATCGAACGCGGGGTCGGCGGTCTTCTTCGCCTCGATCCGGCCCGCTGGCTTGCCGGCGGTATCGTCGTCCTGCTCCGCCATGCCCTTCTTGAAGTTCTTCACGCCCTTGGCGACGTCACCCATCAGGCTGGAGAAGCGACCGCCACCGAGCAGCAGGATTGCGACGACGGCGAGAACGAGAAGGTGGATCGGGCTGAAGCTGCCCATGGCGCGTCTCCTAAATATGCGACCTATCTAGGCGTCTTCGCCGGGACTTTCCACCTCCAAAGCCGGGTCCGCCGCCTCGTCGGCGAGATCGACCGGGTCGAGCATCCCCGCCGCGCGGAGATCGTCGATCCCGGGCAGGTCGCGGCGGCTCGCCAGGCCGAAGTGGACGAGGAACTCCGCCGTGGTCGCGAAGGTCAGCGGCCGTCCCGGCACCTCGCGTCGCCCCGCCGGCCGGATCCAGCCCGCCTCCAGCAGCACGTCGAGCGTCCCGCGCGAGATCTGCACCCCGCGGATCGCCTCGATCTCGGCGCGGGTGACCGGCTCGTGATAGGCGATGATCGCCAGCGTCTCGATCCCCGCCCGGCTCAGCTTGCGAGGCTCGTGCCGATCGCGGCGCAACAGGTGCGCGAGATCCCCCGCGGTCTGGAACTGATAGCGGTCGCCGCGCCGTACCAGCTCGACCCCCCGCCCCGCATAGTCGCCAGCCAAGCGGTCGAGCGCCGGCCGGACCTCCGCCGCCCTGACATGCGCGCGGATCGCGTCGATCGTCAGCGGCTCCTCCGCCGCGAACAGCACCGCCTCCACCGCGCGGACGAGGTCGTCGGGCGGGGTCACGGCACCGCGCGCAGATAGAGCGGCGCGAAGGCGGCGTGCTGGCGCAACTCTATCCGCCCCTGCCGCGCCAGCTCCAGCGCCGCGACGAAGCTCGACGCCAGCGCCGATCGTCGCAGCCGCCCCTCGGCGGCGGGGGGCAGGAAGCTGCCGATCACGCTCCAGTCGATCCGCTCGCCGACCAATGCCGACACCCGCTGAAGCGCAGCGTCGAGCGTCATCACCTCGCGATCGGCGACGACATGCATCACCGGCCGCGTCCGCGCGCTGATCCGCCCATAGGCCGCAATCAGATCGTAGATCTCCGCCTGCCACTGCGCGGTGCGCACCGTCCGCAGCCCCTCCGGCGCGCCGCGTGCGAACACGTCGCGGCCGACGCGATCGCGCGCCATCAGCCGCGCGCCCGCGTCGCGCATCGCATCCAGCCGCTCCAGCCGCCGTTGCAGCCGCAGCGCGAGCAGTTCGGGGTCGGGATCCTCCGCGGGATCGCGCGGCAGCAAGAGCGCCGATTTCAGGTACGCCAGCCACGCCGCCATCACCAGATAGTCCGCCGCGAGTTCCAGCCGTAGCGCCTCGGCGCGATCGATGAAGCCGAGATACTGCTCCACCAGCGCGAGGATCGAGATCTGCCGCAGATCGACCTTCTGCGACCGCGCGAGCGACAGCAGCAGGTCGAGCGGCCCTTCCCAGCCGTCGATCTCCAGCGTCAGCGTGTCGTCGTCGGTCACACCAGCGCCAGCAGCGCGTCGCGCTTGGCGATCAGCGCGGCGAAGTCGCCCTCGGGCTTGCCGATCGTCGCCATCGCCCGGTCGAGCCTGGCAAGCGAGGCCGGAGCGATCTCGCCCAGCCGCTCCGCGATCTGGACCATCTCCGGCATGCGAGCCCAGCAGTCGAGCACCACGTCGCATCCCGCCGCGATCGCGCCCGCGGCCTTGTCGCCGGCACTGCCGGACAGCGCCTTCATGTCGATGTCGTCGGTCATCAGCAGCCCGTCGAAGCCGATCCGCTGCCGGATCACCTGCTCGATCACCGTCGGCGACAGCGTCGCGGGCCGGTCCGCATCCCACGCCTCGAACACGATGTGCGATGTCATGCCCATCGGCGCCGCCTTCAGCGTCCGGAACGGCTCGATGTCGATCTCCAGTTCGACATCCGACGCGGTGACGGTCGGCAAATGGTGGTGGGTATCGACCACCGCGCGGCCATGCCCCGGCATGTGCTTGACCACCCCGACCACGCCGCCCGCGCGCAGACCGTCGAGCGTCGCACGGCCCATCGCCGCGACCCGCATCGGCTCGCTGCCATAGGCGCGGATCGTGATCGCCTCGGTCGTGTCGGGCTGCACCACATCGAGCAGCGGCAGGCAGTCGACGGTGATCCCCACCTCCGACAGCATCAGCCCCAGCGCCTGCGCATTCGCTGCCGCCGCCTTGATCGCGGACATCGGCGCGATGTCGTACAGCGCATCGAACGCCGGTCCCGCAGGAAAGGCCGGCCATTCCGGCGGCTGCATCCGCGCCACACGACCGCCTTCCTGGTCGATCAGGATCGGCAGATCGTCGCGCCCCGACAAGGCCCGCAGGGAGTCGGTCAGCGCGCGAAGCTGCGCGCGATCCGCGACGTTGCGCTTGAACAGGATATAACCGAGCGGCGCCGCCTCGGCGAAGAACGCACGCTCGTCGGCGGTGAGCGACAGGCCGGACAGGCCGAAGATGACGGGCTTCATGTCCGCTTGTTAGCGGGGAGGGTGGCGAAACTCAAAGCCCGCTCAGTTCCTCCGCCGCCAGGGGGAGGTGGCAGCCGCAGGCTGACGGAGGGGGAGGTAAGCGACCAACTATCCTTCCGCTTACCTCCCCCTCCGTCACGGCTTCGCCGCGCCACCTCCCCCTGGCAGGGGAGTATTGCCCGCCCTCAACTCGCGATGAAGCAGCTCTCGCCGGCGACCCGCAGCCGCCCGCAGATATCCGCCGCCTGGTTCGCGCTGCCGGCGTTCACCCGCAGCCGATATAGCGTCTTGCCACCGGTCGCGACCGGCTGCACCGATTGGCCGAGCGGCGCGAGATAAGCGAAGCGTTTAGAGAACCGTGTCCACGCCGCGGTCGCCGCCGCCTGGCTCGGGAAGGCACCCAGCTGCACCACCGCGCCGCCGCCGGTCGCCCCGATCGCCGCCGGGCGAGCCACCGTCACCGGAGCCGCCGCGACCAGCTTGCCACCCGATTTCGGCACCTGCGCCACCGCGTTGCGGCCGCCGTCGGGCATCGGCTTCGCGGCGGGGGCGATCCGCCGTCCTTCCACCGGGCGCTCGGGCACCGCCTGGAGATCGATCGATCCGTTGCCCGCCTTGCCCGCGCTCGTCGCGATCGCCGCCGCGCCTTCGCCCTCGACCTTCAGCCCGCCGGGCTCGTCGGGCTTGACCTTGTACGCCCCTGCAGGTGCCGCGATCAGTTGCCCGTCGCTGTCCGCGGGGCGCTGTTGCAGGCGATAGATCCCGAAGATGATCGCGGCGAGCACCACCAGCCCGAGCACGACGGCAGCGACGACCCGCCCGATCGACGGACCATCCTGCTCCTCCGGCTCGACGGTCTCCAGCCACGGCAGCCGGTCGTCTTCGCGCAGGTCCATCTCATGGGCCATCAGTTCATCTCCGCAACCGCCACCACCCCCATGATGGCGAGGCCGTTACGGATAATCTGTCCGATCGCTGCCGCCAAGGCGAGACGCGCACGGGTCGCGTCCGCATCATCGACCACCAGGAAGCGCCGGTCGGGCCGATCGTTGCCGACGTTCCACAGCGCGTGGAAGGCTGCGGCCAAGTCATAGAGATAGAACGCAATACGGTGCGGCTCGCGCGCCAGCGCCGCAGTTTCGATGGTCCGCGGAAACTGCGCCGCCAGCTTCACCAGCGCGAGCTCTTCCGTATCAAGACGGGACAGATCGGCGCTTCCCGCGGCGATCCCCGCCTCCGCCGCACGCCGGTGCAGCGACGCGATCCGCGCATGCGCATATTGCACGTAGAACACCGGATTGTCCTTCGACGCCTCCACCACCTTGGCAAAGTCGAAGTCCATCTGCGCGTCGGACCGCCGGGTCAGCATCGTGAACCGCACCACGTCCTTGCCGACCTCGCGCACCACGTCCGCCAGCGTCACGAAATTGCCCGACCGCTTGGACATCTTGACCGGCTCGCCGTCGCGCAGCAGCCGCACCATCTGCACCAACTTGACATCGAACCGGGTCTTGCCGCCGGTCAGCGCCGCCACCGCCGCGACGATCCGCTTCACCGTGCCGGCATGATCCGCGCCCCAGATGTCGATCAGCTGGTCCGCGCTCTGACTCTTCTGATAATGGTAGGCGAGATCGGCGCCGAAATAGGTCCATTGTCCGTTCGATTTCTTGATCGGCCGGTCCTGGTCGTCGCCGAATTGCGAGGACCGGAACAACGGCAGCTCGACCGGCTCCCAATCGTCCGCCATCTCGCCCTTCGGCGCCTCGAGCACCCCGTCATAGACCAGATCCCGCGCGCGCAGCTCGGCCTCCGCGGCCTCGGGCTTCCCCGCCGCCTGCAGTTCGGCCTCCGACGCGAACAGGTCGTGATGGATGCCGAGCAGGGCCAGGTCCTCGCGGATCATCACCAGCATCGCCGCGACTGCGCGGGTGCGGAACAGCACCAGCCACTCGCCGTCGGGCGCACCGACGAAGCGGTCGCCATACTCGACCGCGAGCGCCTGCCCGACCGGAATCAGATACTCGCCCGGATACAGCCCCTCGGGGATGGCGCCGACATCCTCGCCCAGCGCCTCGCGATACCGCAGGTGCGCCGACCGAGCGAGCGTATCGACCTGCCCCCCCGCATCGTTGACGTAATATTCCCGGATCACCTTGTGCCCGGCATACTCGAGCAAACTGGCGAGCGCGTCGCCGACCACCGCGCCGCGGCAATGCCCCATGTGCATCGGACCGGTCGGGTTGGCGGAGACATATTCGATGTTGACGGTGATGCCCTGCCCGGTGCTCGACCGGCCATAATCGTCGCCCGCCGCGGCGATCGCTTCCAGCTCGTCGCGCCAGCTCGCATCCGCCAGCCGCATGTTGATGAAGCCCGGCCCCGCCACCGACACCTCGGCGACCTCGTCGATCGCACCGAGCGCCGCGACTAGCGCATCCGCCAGCGCGCGCGGATTGGTCCGCGCCGGCTTGGCGAGCACCATCGCCGCGTTGGTGGCGAGATCGCCGTGGCTGGCGTCGCGCGGCGGCTCGACCGTGACGTTGCGCCGGTCGAGCCCCTCGGGCAGCGTCCCGGCGGCGACGAGGCGATCGAGCGCTGCATCGAGATGCGCGGCAAAGCGGGTATAGAGCGTCATGTTAATCGTCCGATTGGCAAGCCGCGGGCTCTAGCCCAGCTGAGAGCAGCACTCAAACAGCTGTTAGCGTGTCGCCGCGGCACGGCCTTGCGCGAAAAGCTTGGCGAACCCATCCTCGTCGCGCGCGCCGACCGCAAGGATCGGCCCGGTCAGATATCCCGGCGTGCCCGCAACCCCGATCGCCGCCGCCAGCTTTCGCGTCGCCATGAGCTGCGCCTCGATCGCCGCGGCATGCGTCGCCCGGTCCCGCACCACCCGCGCCCAGTCGCCGCCCACCGCCTCGACAGCCTCGCGCAGGACCGCCTCGTCGAGCGGCCGGCGCTCCGCCATCAGCCGACGGTGAAGCGCGGGATAGATACCTTGCCGATCCGCCGCGATCGCCACCCGCGCGGCATTCTCCGCGACCGGCCCGAAGATCGGATAGTCGCGGTAGATGGTACGGACATGCCCGTCCCGCGCGATCGCTGCCGCCATCGCCGGGTCGGCGGCGCGGCAGGCCGGACACAGATAGTCGGTGAACACCACCAGCGTCAGCGTCGGCGCTTCGACCTCGACACGCGGGGACGCAACATCGGCCAGCGCCCTCTGCACCGCGGCACGATCCGCGACATCGGTGCCTGCCGGACGCAACCGCTCGACGATCTGCCCGACTCCCCAGCCGAGCACGACCACCAGCAACAGCAGCAGCATGTGTCGGCGTGCCATCGTCGTCGCTCCCAACGAGCCGCCCCGTGCCGCCCGTCGCCTGCGCCTACCACGTGGCGAGAACGCCGGTCGATCCAACCGTCATTGCGTCTCACGCAATCACGAGAAATAAGTTTGCAATTGAAACCTATGTTGCGCTGCAATAGATGGTTGATCAGAGTTTCAGTATCATTCCTACACTGCAGCGGAGACCATCATGCGCAAGACCCTCACCATCGTTGCCGCAGTTGCTGCCGCTCTCACCTCGACCATCGGCATGGCCGCCGAGGGCCAGCAGCGCTTCACCCATGACGGCATGACCTATGTCTACACGTCGAAGCAGGACGGCAACCGCCAGATCATCGACGGCCGCCGCTTCCCCGCCGGCGCGGGCTTCCACCTCGTCGTCCGCAACAACCGCGTCTCGGGCGTATCGGGCGGCGTTCCCGTCGACTTCGCGCTGGACGAAGCCCGCGGCGCCAAGGGCGCCGTCGAAGTCGCCGCGCGTTAACCGAGCGGTGCACGTCACCTACTGTACCCCGGCGAAGGCCGGGGCCCAGTAGCGACGATCAGGCGGGTGAAGATAATCCGCCGCCACAAACCGCTTCCAACCTAGGCCCCGGCCTTCGCCGGGGAACAGCTCTAGGCAAGCTTCCGCCCGCCCCCTCAAAACCCTTCCGGCAGATCGATCGGTCCCACCAGCTCCCGAAACCGCGAGATCGCATAGCGATCCGTCATGCCCGCGATGAAGTCGGCGATATGTCGATCGCGCGCCGGCTCCCCCTCCGGCAGCCGCTCGCGCCACTCGCCCGACATCGCGCACGGATCCGCGCGATAGGCCGCGAACAGCCCGGTGACGATCCGCTGCGCCGCGGCCGCCGCCTCGAGCTGATGCGGGTGGTGATACAGGTTCGCGTACATGAAGCGCTTCAGGTCGCGTTCCTCTTCGCGCAGCTGCGCCGAGAACCCCGCCAGTGCGACCCCCGCCGCGCGCACCTCGTCGACGCTGCCGACGCCGGCGGCGAGCACCCGGGCGCGGGTTTCCTCGATCAGGTCGTTGACCATATACCCGATCTGCCCGCGCACCAGTTCACCCGCCAGCCGCGCGTCGGCGACGTCGGGGAACCGCGCGCGCGCCGCCGCCCAGTTGCGCGCGACGACCGGTACCTCCATCAACTGCGCCATCGTCAGCAGTCCGGCACGCAAGCCATCGTCGATGTCGTGATTGTCGTAGGCGATATCGTCCGCGATCGCCGCGACCTGCGCCTCCAGGCTCGGCCAGCTGGTCAGCGCCAGCGGAAACGGCGCGTCGGCCTCCGCCAGCGCCCAGCCCGGATGCCGGACCGGCCCGTTGTGCTTGGCCAGCCCCTCCAGCGTCTCCCAGGTCAGGTTGAGCCCGTCCCAGCGCGGATAGGGCCGCTCGATCGCGGTCAGCGCGCGCAGCGTGTGGCCGTTATGGTCGAACCCGCCCGCTCCCGCCATCGCCGCCTTCAGCGCATCCTCCCCGGCATGCCCGAACGGCGGGTGACCGATATCGTGCGCCAGGCACAGAGCCTCGGTCAGATCCTCGTTCAGCCCCAGCACTCGCGCGATCGTCCGCCCGATCTGCGCGACCTCCAGGCTGTGGGTCAGCCGCACCCGGAAATGATCGCCGTCGGGCGCCATGAACACCTGGGTCTTGTGGCGCAGCCGGCGGAAGCTGATCGAATGGATGATCCGGTCGCGGTCGCGCTGGAACGCGTCGCGCGGGCCACGTTCGGACCCGCTTTGTTCCTCGTGAAGCCGTCCTTTGCTGCGCGCCGGGTCCGAAGCCCAGAGCGCGCGGGCGCTCACTTGCCCGGCAGCCTCGTCACGGCCTGACCCTGGTCGCTCTCGAAGGTGAACGCCGACACCCCGCTCTTGCCGAGCTGGTTGACGAAGTTGCGCGCCTCGGCGTCGGTCTTGAAGGGTCCCGCCAGCACCCGGTTGGTCGCGCGCAGCGGCGTCGACCAGCCCTGCTTGCCCGCGAACACCTCCGGCGCCTTGGCCTTCACCGCACGCCATGCCTTGGGCAGATCGCCTTCATTAGCGCCGCCCGCGACCTGCACCCAGATCCGCGCCGGGTTCGCGCGCGCCGCCTTCTTTTCGGCGGCCTCCTCCTTGGCCTTGGCGTCGGCGAGCTTCTTCGCGGCGAGCGCCTTCTTGTCGGTCACCGCCTTCTTGTCGGCGAGCTTCTTGTCCGCCGCCTTCTTCTCGGCGAGCTTCAGCTCGGCCGCCTTCTTGTCGTCGAGCGCTTTCGCGGCGAGCGCACGTGCAGCCTCGTCACGCGCTTCCTTTGCGCGCGCTTCGGCGACGACCTGCGCAGCGCTAACCGGCGGCGGCGTCTTGCGCGGCGGCGTCGCCGGAATGAACGGCGCGACGTCGAGCTCCGACGCGGGGATCGACAGCCCCGCGATGATCCGCGCGAGGATCGAGTCCTCGCTGGTTCGCGACGCCTTGGCCGTGGTGACCGCTGCGGGCGCAGCCGGAACGGGTTCGGCCACCGTCGTTGCCGCCAGCGTCACCGGGGGCGTCGAGGCAGGCAATGGTGCCGACGCGGTCGTCACGCGTGTTGGCGTCGGGGCCGGCGCCAGGGTGGGCGTCGGCGTCGGAGCCACGCGCGGTTGCACCATCGTGGGGGCCGGCAGCGGCTGAACCGTCGCGACCTGAACCGGTGGCGTCGCTCGCGGCGTCGGCTGCACGCTCGCAACCTGCGTCGGTGCGACCGTCACCGGCGGCTGCGATGCGACCACCGTCGCCGGCTTGTTGCGCCCGCGCGTCTTGGTCTTCGGCACCGGCGCGGGCTGCGCGATCGCGACCTGGGTGAGCGTGCCCGGCTCGGGCGTCAGCACCGGGAGCCGCGGTGCCATGCCGCGATCCGCGATCCGCTCGGGCGTGGTGTGCACCTCGCCGAAATGCACCGCGAAGGCACGGTCGATCGCGGGCAGCGTCGGCAGCCGGTCGAAGAACGGCTGCAACCCCTGCGCCATTCCCGGCGGCAGTGTCGTCGTCGCGATCCGCGTCGCCTCCGGCCCCTTGCCGTTCATCGCCAGCACGAAGGCCCGCGCGCGCCAGGCGCCGCGATCCTGCTTGCGCAGCAGCGGATCGATCACCTCCAGTGCCTGCGCCTCGCGCCCCGAGATCCCGAGCGACAGCGCGTAGCGCCGCGCCGCCTCGTCGCGATCCTCCTGGTCGCCGAGCTGGCTCTTCAGCGCCACGCGGTATTCGCGCTGGGCGCGCTCCTGCTCGCCGATCAGGTCGTAGGCCAGCCCGCGATCAGACGCGATCCGCTGCGGATCGATGCCGTAGCTGTCGGCAAGCGCGAAATACCGCAACGCCTCGCCCGGCCGTTCGGAACGGACCAGGATCGATCCCATTCCGCCCTTCACCCGCGCCTGGCGCGCGTTGATCTTGTCGGCGCGCGCGAACAGCGCCGCCGCCGCGCTGAGATCGTCGAGCTCGAGCGATAATTCGCCCGCTGCGATCAACGCAGTCAGGTTGTTCGGATTCGCACCCAGCGAGCGCATCTGGTCCGCCAGCCGGTCCGCCGCGGTCGTGCCCGGCAATGGCTGCACCACCGCTTGGGCGAGCACCGGCTGATGGATCGTGGCAAGGCTGAGCAACAGGAGAATGGAGGCACGCATCAGACTGCGATCCCTAGAGCGCAACCGCGCCGATCGGCAATGCATAGAAACAGGCGGAGCGCCGGACGGGCCTGCGCCGACGACGAACGCCGGCGAGTGACTGCCTGAACGGCCAATTCTCCCTCGTACCCCGGCGAAGGCCGGGGCCCGGCGACCCAGGTCAGCGTAACGGCGGGCAGCCCGCCGTTACCTTCTATCCTCTACTAGGCCCCGGCCCCCGCCGGGGTAGAAAGGTTTAGAAGCAGGCGGCGACGCCGTGCCCCAACCTACTGGTTGTTCTGCCGATGCAGGAACCGCGGGATATCCAGCGGCTCCTTCGACTCGTCCTCGCTCTCGTCACGCGACGCACCCCGCGCCGCGTTCGACATCCGCTCGAACAGCGTGCCACCCAGTTTCACCCGCGGCTGCGCGGCAGGCTCGGCCTCGGCGGCCGGAACTTCGTTGCCGGGGCTAAGCCAGCGCCGGCGACCCGCGCCCTCTTCGCCCGCGGGCAGCGCCGCGGGCTCGGCCTTGCCGAACGGCTCGTCGGCGAAGGTGCGCGGCGGCTGCGACACGATCGTCTCGGCGCCGAGCACCAATTCCTCGTTCGCGGCATCCGCCGTTTCGGGCGCGGCATCGGCCTCGATCGCATCGCCGGCGGTCAGGTCGAGCGGCTCTTCCGCGGCGACCGGCTCGGGCTGCGGCGTCGGCTCTGCCGCCACCGGCGCTGCGGCGGCAGGTGCAGCCGCCTCGGTCGGGCGGAACGACACCGGCTCGTCGGTCTTGCGGCCCATGCCGAAGCTGAAGCTGCGCGATGTCTCGGGGGCCGGGATCGGCGTGCTCGCGCGCGCATCCGCATCGATACCGGTGGCGACAACCGAGACGCGGATCTTGCCCTCCAGCTCGGGATTGAACGCCGAACCCCAGATGATGTTGGCGTCGGGATCGACCAGGTCGCGGATGTGGTTGGCGGCCTCGTCGACCTCCAGCAGGCGCATGTCGTCGCCGCCGGTTATCGAGATGATCACGCCCTTGGCGCCCTGCATCGACACGCCGTCGAGCAGCGGGTTGGCGATCGCCTTCTGCGCGGCTTCCAGCGCGCGGTTGTCGCCGCTCGCCTCGCCGGTGCCCATCATCGCCTTGCCCATCTCCTGCATCACCGACCGGACGTCGGCGAAGTCGAGGTTGATCAGGCCCGGCATCACCATCAGGTCGGTGATCCCGCGGACGCCCTGCTGCAGCACCTCGTCCGCCATCGCGAACGCTTCCTTGAAAGTGGTGTTGGCGTTGGCGATCAGGAACAGATTCTGGTTAGGGATGACGATCAGCGTATCGACGTACTTCTGCAGTTCCTCGATGCCGCCTTCCGCGCTCTTGGCGCGGCGGTTGCCCTCGAACGCGAACGGTTTGGTGACGACGCCGACCGTCAGGATGCCCATGTCGCGCGCCGCCTTGGCGATGACCGGGGCGGCACCGGTGCCGGTGCCCCCGCCCATGCCCGCGGCGATGAACACCATGTGCGCGCCTTCCAGCTGCTTGGCGAGGCTGTCGATCGTCTCTTCGGCGGCGGCGCGGCCGATCTCGGGGCGGCTGCCGGCGCCGAGCCCCTGCGTGATCTTGGTGCCCAGCTGGATCCGCTGCGGTGCGGTCGATTGCTTCAGCGCCTGCGCGTCGGTGTTCGCGACCAGGAAGTCGACGCCCTGCACATCGGCGCGCATCATGTTGGCGATCGCGTTGCCGCCGGCGCCGCCGACCCCGATCACCGCGATCCGCGGCGTGAGTTCGTCCACTTCGGGGGTAATGAATTCGATGCTCATGCCTTAGTCTCCGCCCCTCCCGGGGATAAGCTCCGGGGCCCGCTGTTAACCGTCTGCCCGAACCTTCTGTGCCGTGCCAGCCAAAACGTTCACTAGTGCCGCAAAGCGTCAATAATTCGCGCGTGCCGCCTGGATCAACTTGCGAACCATGCCGATCCCGCGCTGCCGGTGCACCGTCTGCTGGGGTGCGACCGCGCGAAGATCGATCGGGTCGGTCGCTGCGTAGAAGGCGAGACCCGCTAGCGTCGCGAAGGCGGGGCCGCCATGCGCTTCCGGCAGGGCGGTCAATCCGCGCGGTCGCCCGATCCGCACCGACCGCCCGAGCGCCTGCTGCGCATAGTCGGCGATCCCGTTCAGCTCGGCGCCACCGCCGGTCAGCACCACTTGCCGCCCGACCGGCCCTTCGAACTTCAGCTTGGCGAGCGCCTGGCGGATCTCGCCCATCTGGTGCTCCAGCCGCTGGCGGACCACCCCGATCAGCGCCGCCTTGGTGATCTGCGCGCCCTCGCTCGCCCCGTCCTCCGCGGCGATCGGCATCACCGGGATCATGTCGTGATTGTCGCGCGGCGATGCGTTGGCGGAGCCGTGGACGCACTTCATCCGCTCGGCATGCTGGCGCTGGGTGCCGAACGCCGAGGCGATGTCGTCGGTGATGTCCGCAGCGCCCATCGCGATTGAGGTCAGCCCGACCAGCATCCCGCCCGCGAACAGCGACACGTTGGTGATCCCCGCGCCCAGTTCGACCAGCGCCACCCCGAGCTCGCGCTCCTCCTCGCTCAGGCAGGCGAGCCCGGTCGCGACCGGCGACGCGATGATCGATTTGACCTCCAGATGTGCGGACCGGACGCACAGGTCGAGGTTGCGGACCGGCGACCCGTCCGCGGCAACGACGTGGATATGGACGCCCAGCCGGTCGGCATGCAGCCCCAGCGGCTTCTTGACCCCGGTCAGCCCGTCGAGCGTGTACAGCGCGGGCTGCGCATGCAGCACCATCCGCCCCTGGGGATCGATCGAATTGCGGCCCGCCGCCAGCAGCGCGTCGATGTCGCCTTGCTCGACGCGGTGGCCGCCCAGCTCGAATTCGACCTCCGCTACGTCGCTGACCAGCCCGCCCGCGGAGAAGCCGACCCAGACGTTCTCGATATTGATCCCGGCGATGCGTTCGGCCTGCTCGACCGCCTCGCGCACCGCGGCCTCGGTCGCCGCCATGTCGGCAATATAACCGCGCTTGACCCCGCGACTTTCGCGCTGCCCGGTGCCGAGCACGATCAGCTCGCCGCCATCGCCTTTTTGCGCGATCATCGCCGACACCTTGGACGACCCGATGTCGAGTGCGGTGATCAACCCTTCCGGTGCAGCCTTGGCCATCGAATCTTCCCCCGCATCAATATCATGCCCGGACTTGACGTCCGCCCCGTCACCATTCGTCCCTTAGTACGAATCGCTCACCCTTCGCCACCTGCTTGACCCGATTCCGCGGTCATCGACGGTGCCGTCGATGTTTCCTCGTCGGGAACCGCATGCGCCATGCTCGCGCCGGGCTTGCGCGCGACCAGCTTGCTCGGATCGCGCATGTCGAACCGGATCCAGCCGCGCCCCAGCAGCGGCCGGGCGCCGTCCATCTCGGCGAACTTCAGCAGCGCCGCGGGCGCGCCGTCCTCGGGCAGCGCCAGCGTCTCCCCGCTCTCGAAGGTCAGGTCCCAGCGCCGGTTGCCGATCCACGTCGCCGCCTTCACCCGCGGCTTCAACGCCGGGGCCGCCGCCAGCAGCGTCTGGTACGCCGCCTCCTGCCGGTCCGCGCCCGGCCCGATCACCAGCGGCAGATCGGGGATCGCCGCCGGGTCGACCGGCTCCAGCAGCACCCCCGACGCATCGATCAGCGTCAGCCGGCCGCTGTCCTGCCACACCGCCGCCGGCGTCCGCTCGACGATGTCGACCAGCAGCGTATCCGGCAGCCGACGCGATACGTGCGCGTCCGCGATCCAGCCATAGCGCAGCAGCTTCTCGCGCACCGCATCGAGATCGACCAGCGGCATCGCCCGCGATTGCTGGTCGAGTGCCACCGCATAGACCGACATCCGGTCCATCCGCTTCAGCCCCGTAACCTCGATCTGCTCGACCCGGAAACCTGCGCGCCCCGCCCCCTCGGCGATTGCGTTGCCGATCATCCCGGGCACCCCGATCCAGCTCGCGACGACCAGCGCCACGACGCCGCCCGCGCCGGTGATCGTCCAGGTGGCTATCCGCCGCAGCATCGCCTCGCTGACCGGCAGCGCGCCGATCATCCGGTCGAGCCGCGAGACCTTCTTCACCGCCTGCTTGCGGCGCTGGGTCGGCCGCTTGGGCGGCGCGCCGCCGCGCTTGATCGTCTTGGTCACGGCGCCGGGTCCCCGTCCACGGCCGCGCCGATCGCCTCGTCGACGATCGCCTGGACCAGCGCGGGATAGCTCATCCCGACATGCCGCGCCTGTTCGGGCACCAGGCTCAGCGGCGTCATGCCCGGCTGGGTGTTGACCTCCAGCAGGAACAGCCCGTCGACCCCGCGCTCGTCGTCCCAGCGGAAGTCTGACCGCGACGCGCCCTTGCACCCCAGCAGGCGGTGCGCCTCCAGCGCCAGCGACTTGCACGCTTCGGCGATCTCGTCGGGGATCTGCGCGGGAAAGACATGCTCGGTCATGCCGTCGGTGTATTTGGCGTCATAGTCGTACCAGCCGCTCTTCGGCTTCAGCTCGGTGACGCCCAGCGCCCGCGTACCCAGCACCGCCGTCGTCAGTTCGCGTCCGCGGATATAGGGCTCGGCCAGCAGCTCGTCGAACTCCTGCCAGGGCCCGATCACGTCGCGGCCGATCGGGTTGCCGTAATTGCCGCCCTCGGTGACGATCGCGACCCCGACCGACGACCCTTCGTTGACCGGCTTCAATACATAGGGCCGCTGCAGCGGATCGGCCTGATGGATGTCCGCCGACTTGACGATCCGCCCGCCCGGCATCGGGATCCCGTGCGGCACTAACACCTGCTTGGTCAGCACCTTGTCGATCGCGATCACCGAGGTCGCGAGGCCCGAATGCGTATAGCGCAGCCCCATCAGGTCGAGCAGCCCCTGCACGCTGCCGTCCTCGCCCGGGGTGCCGTGCAGCGCGTTGAACACCAGATCCGGCCGCGCCTCCGCCAGCCGCGCGGCGACGTCGCGATCCATGTCGATCCGCGTCACCCGGTGCCCGAGCGATTCCAGCGCGTCGGCCACTCCCGCCCCCGACATCAGCGACACCTCCCGCTCCGCCGACCAGCCACCCATCAATACGGCGATATGGAGCGAGGTCACGCCATCACCCCCACCCGCTGGATTTCCCATTCCAGCGTCACGCCCGACTGCGCCTTCACCTTGTCCCGCACCTCTTCGCCCAACGCCTCGATCTCCGCGCTGCTCGCCGACCCCAGGTTGAGCAGGAAATTACAGTGCTTCTCGCTGACCTGCGCATCGCCACGCCGCAGCCCGCGGCATCCCGCCGCGTCGATCAGCGACCATGCCTTGTGCCCCGGCGGGTTCTTGAAGGTCGATCCCCCGGTCCGCGATCGCAGCGGCTGCGAGGCCTCGCGCTCGGCGGCGATCCGATCCATCTCGGCGCCGATGACCGCGGACTCGCCCGGCGTCCCCGCGAACACCGCCTCGACCACCACCGCACCCGCGGGCAGATCCGAATGGCGATAGGTATAGCCCAGCCGCGCCGCGGGCCAGGTCTCGACCGTCCCGTCGCGCAGCACCAGCGTGACCTCGACCAGGATGTCGCTGGTGTCGCGACCATAGGCGCCCGCATTCATCCGCACAGCACCGCCGACCGTCCCCGGGATGCCGCGCAGGAATTCGAGCCCCGCAACCCCCGCATCGCGCGCCGCCGACGCGACGCTGATCCCCATCGCCCCGCCGCCCGCACGCACGCAGCCGTCCTCGACCGACACCTTCGCCATCGCCTTGGGCAGCCGCACCACCACCCCCGGCACCCCGCCGTCGCGCACGATCAGGTTCGATCCGACCCCGATCGGCAACACCGGCACCACCGGGTCGAGGTCGCGGAGAAAGGCAGCAAGGTCCTCGATATCGGCCGGACGCAGCAATAATTCCGCCGGGCCACCCGTGCGGAACCAGATGAAGTCGGCGAGCGATCCGCCTGGCTCAGTCGTGCCGCGCACCCTCTGTTGTGCTCCCGCGAAGGCGGGAGCCCAGTTCTGGGTCCCCGCTTTGGCGGGAACACAAGGCAACAGATCACTCACCGCCGCGCCTCGATCGCGTCCGCCAGGCCGGCCGCCCATTTGGTGATGTCACCCGCGCCCAGGCACACCACCATGTCGCCCGCCTCGACCGTCGTCGCGAGTTCGTCCGCCAGCGCGTCGGCATCCGCCACCACCGCGACCGAGCGATGCCCGCGCCGTTTCAGCCCGTCGACGAGCGCACCCGCGTCGACCCCCTCGATCGGCATCTCGCCCGCCGCATAGACCGGCGTCACCAGCACCCGGTCGGCGTCGTTGAACGCGGTCTGGAACTCTTCCATCAGATTGCCGAGCCGAGTGAAGCGGTGCGGCTGCACCACCGCGATCACCCGCCCGCGCACGCCTTCGCGCGCCGCCGCCAGCACCGCGCGGATCTCCACCGGATGGTGCCCGTAATCGTCGATGATCGTCGCGACGCCGCCGTCCACCGCGACCTCGCCGACCTTGGTGAATCGCCGCTTGACCCCGCCGAACTTCGCGAAGCCCTGCTGGATCGTGGCGTCGTCGATCCCCAGCTCCAGCGCCACCCCGATCGCGGCGAGCGCATTCTCGACATTGTGGCGACCCGGCATCGGCAGCTCGATCCCCTCGATCGACCGCGTGCTGCCGTCGCGACCGCGGATGATCGCCTCGAACCGGTTGCCGCCCGGGAACGGCACCAGGTTGACCCCGCGCACGTCCGCCTGCGCGGAAAAGCCATAGGTCACCACGCGGCGGTCGCGCACCCGCGACAGGATGTTCTGCACCTCGGGATGATCGAGGCACAGCAGTGCCGCGCCGTAGAAGGGTACGTTTTCGATGAACGCGACGAACGCGTCCTTCACCGCCTCGAACGATCCGTAATGGTCGAGATGCTCGGGATCGATGTTGGTGACGACCGCGATCGTGCCGTCGAGCCGCAGGAAGCTGCCGTCGCTCTCGTCGGCCTCGACCACCATCCAGTCCGACGCGCCGAGCCGCGCGTTGGACCCGTAGCTGTTGATGATCCCGCCATTGATCACGGTCGGATCGACTCCGCCGGCGTCGAGCAGCGCCGCGACCATCGACGTCGTCGTGGTCTTGCCGTGCGTTCCGGCCACCGCGACGGTCGACTTCAGCCGCATCAGTTCGGCCAGCATCTCCGCCCGCCGCACCACCGGGATGCGCCGTTCCAGCGCCGCCTCGACCTCGGGATTGGAGCGCGTGATCGCCGTCGACGTCACCACCACCGCGGCATCGCCCAGATTGTCGGCGCGGTGTCCGATCGCGACCGCGATCCCCTTCGCGCGCAGCCCCTGCACGACATAGCCCTCGGCGACGTCGGATCCCTGCACGCTGTAGCCGAGGTTCTTCATCACCTCGGCGATGCCCGACATGCCGATCCCGCCGATCCCGACGAAGTGGATCGTGCCGATATCGGTCGCCACCCCCTTCATGAGTTCACTCCTCCCCGGCACGGGGAGGGGGACCGCGACCGCAGGTCGGGGTGGAGGGGGTTCTCCACGAACGCTACCTTCTGCGGCGAGCCCCCTCCACCATTCGCTGCGCGAACGGTCCCCCTCCCCGTGCCGGGAAGGAGTGAGTGGATCCTCATCATGCGAACGCCGCCTTCTTCTGCGGGATACCCACCGGCAACCGCGCGAGCGGCGCGTCGAGGCTCTCGACCAGATCGGCGAGGTCGCCGACCGCATCCGGACGCCCGACGCTCTTCGCGCGCCCCGCCGCATTCTCCAGCGCCGCAGGGTCGAGCCCCAGCTTCTGCATCTGCTTGGCGAGCTCGATCGCGGTGAAGTCGCCCTGCGCGATCGTCCGCGCGCCGCCCGCCTTGGTGATCTCGCGCGCGTTGGCGGTCTGGTGATCGTCGGTCGCACTGGGTAGCGGCACCAGGATCGCCGGCCGGCCCGCGGCGGTCAGCTCTGCGATCGTCGACGCGCCCGCCCGCGCGATCACCAGATGCGCCCAGCCGAGCTGTTCGGGCAGGTCGGGCAGATAGGTGGCGAGATCGGCCGCGATCTGATGCCGCGCGTAACTGGCGCGGCAGGTGTCGATATCCTCGACCCGCGCCTGGTGCGTCACCTGCAATCGCCGCCGGAACGACACCGGCAGCATCGCGAGGCCGTCGGGCACCACCTGCGACAACACGCTCGCGCCCTGGCTGCCCCCGGTGACCAGCACCCGGAAGATGCCGTCCTCTTCCAGCAGCGGAAACGGCCTGGCGCGGAGCCGCAACACCGCCTCCCGCACCGGATTGCCGACCAGATGCGTCCGGTCCGCGAGCTTCGCCGCAAGCCGCTCGGTCTGCGCATAGGATGTCGCGATCGCGTCCACCCGGCGCGACACCAGCCGGTTGACCCGCCCAAGGACCGCATTCTGTTCGTGCACCGCGGTCGGGATCCGCTCCGCGAACGCCGCCAGCAGCGCGGGCAGCGCTGGGTAGCCGCCGAAGCCGATCACCGCGGCGGGCTTGAAGTTGCGGTACAACTCGCGCGCCATCGCCCGGCCGCGCGCCATTTGACGCACCGCGCCGAACCAGCCCTGCGGCCGCTTCACCTGGAACCGGCCCGCGGGCAGCACATGGGTCTGCACCCCGTCGAACAGCCCCGGAAACCGCACCCCGCGCGCATCGCTGACCAGCGCCACGCGGTGCCCGCGCCGCATCAGTTCCTCGGCCAGTGCCGCTGCGGGCACCATGTGCCCCCCGGTGCCGCCCGCCGCCAGGACGTAATGCTTGCCCATCACCCGCCCCATTTCACGACCCCCACTTCACGACATAGGGGGATCGCGTCAGGAACGGGTTGCGCCGCGTGAACGCCAGCAGCAGCCCCATGCCGATCGACAGCGCGATCATCGACGATCCGCCATAGCTGATGAAGGGCAGCGTCATGCCCTTGGACGGCGCGAGCCCGGTGTTGACCGCCATCGACACCAGCGCCTGCGCGCCGAACTGCACCGCCAGCCCCGACGCGGCGAGCAGCTTGAACTCGTCCTGCTCGTCGAGCAGCTTGACGAACACCCGCACGACGATCGCCAGGAACACCAGCGCGATGATCGAACACGCGATCAGCCCGAACTCCTCGCCGATGACCGAGAAGATATAGTCGGTATGCGCCTCGGGCAGTCCGAACTTCGCGGTGCCGCCCCCGGGGCCCGTCCCGGTCCAGCCGCCCGCGGTCAGCGTCGAATGCGCGGCGTTGGTCTGGAAGTGATCGCCCGCGCCTTCGCCGTCCACACCCGGAAACAGGAATGCGTCGATCCGCCGCCGCGCGACCCCGTAGAACATGTACGCCGCGACCAGCCCTGCGGGCACCATCGCGACCAGCCCGACCAGCACCCGCGTCGGCGTACCCGCGATCATCAGCAGCGCCATCCATACCGTGCAGAAGATGATCGTCTGGCCGAAATCGGGCTGCAGCATCAGCATGCCGCCGACCATCGCGGTCATGCCGCCCGTGATCAGCACCGTCGGCAGCTCCTGCTCCTTCGATTTGAGCGACAGCACCCAGGCCACCGCGACGATGAACAGCGGCTTCAGGAACTCGGACGGCTGGAACTGCGCGAAGCTGACCCCCAGCCAGCGCCGCGCGCCGTTGACCTCGACTCCCACGAACGGCGTCGCCGCCAGCATCACCGCGAACAGCGCCGCGCCGATCAGCGCGAAGCGTCGCGCAGTCGCGACCGGCAGCATCGACACCCCGAACAGCACCGGCAACGACACTCCGACCCACATCAGCTGGCGCCAGAAATAGTAAAGCGGGGCGATCTTGTGGTGCTCGCCCGAATAGCGGACCGCACTGGCCGGCGACGCCGCGGCGACCGCGATCAGCCCGATCGCGATCAGGAACAGCGTCAGCAGCAGGAGCATCCGGTCGATGTCCCAGAACCAGGTGCCGAGCGCCGACCGGTCGCCGCGCCCGCCGCGCCGCTTCACCTTGGCGATCAGTCCGGCATTGCGGACGTCGGTCATCTAAGCGCCTCCACCGCCGCGCGAAATGCGGCCCCGCGCTCCTCATAGTCGCGATATTGATCGAAGCTAGCACAAGCCGGCGACAGCAGCACGACATCGCCGGCGACTGCGTTCCGCGCGGCCCGTGCGATCGCGACGTCGAGCGTCCCCGCCTCTTCGACCGGCACCTTGCCACCCAGCACCGCCGCGAACCGCGCCCCGGCCTCGCCGATCGTATAGGCGCGCACGACGTTGCCGAAATGCGGCGCGCACGCGTCGAGATCGTCGCCCTTGGCCTTGCCGCCGAGGATCCAGTGGATCTGTGGGTAGGCGGCGAGCGCGGGCGCGGTGCTGTCCGGATTGGTCGCCTTGCTGTCGTTGACGTAAGCGACCCCGCCGATCGTCGCGACCCGCTCCATCCGGTGCGGCAGCCCCGCGAAGCTCGCCAGCCCACGATCGATCGCCGCCTCGTCCAGCCCCAGCGCCTTCGCCACCGCGATCGCCGCCAGCGCGTTCTGCGCATTGTGCGGGCCCTGCAACGCCGGCCAGCGCGACTGATCGAGGCACACCCCCGGCGCGATCTTGGTCAGATGCTCGCCCCGCGCCGACAGGCTGCGCGCGATCGCGGCGCTCGGCGCGTCACCGATCGCGATCACCGCCTCCCGGGTCGGTGACTGCATCGCGAACAGCCGCGCCTTGGACGCGGCATAGGCGTCGAACCCGTCATAGCGGTCTAGGTGATCGGGCGTCACGTTCAGCAGCACCGCAACGTCGCAGTCGAGCGTCTCGGTCAGGTCGATCTGGTAGCTCGACAGCTCCAGCACATAGACGCCGCCGTTGGGCAGCGGCGCCTGCGCGAGGATCGGTAACCCGATATTCCCTCCCATCAACGTCGGCACGCCCGCGGTCTCCAGCAGGTGATGGACCAGCGCGGTCGTCGTCGACTTGCCGTTGGTGCCGGTGATTCCGACCACCTTGTGCGCCGGCAGGCCGACCCGCGCCTGCGCAAACAGCTCGATGTCGCCGACGATCGGAACGCCGGCCACCCAGGCCTCTTCCGCCAGCACATGCGTATTCAACGGCACCCCAGGTGACACGACCAGCGCGTCATACCCGCCAAGGTCGCCGAACTCAGCCACCAGCAAATCCTCCCCGGCACGGGGAGGGGGACCATCCGCAGGATGGTGGAGGGGGCCGTCCACGAGCGCGTCGCCCGGAGGAGAACCCCCTCCACCAGCTTCGCTGGCCCCCCTCCCCGCTCCGGAGAGGATCGCAGCACGCCTCGCCTCATCGCTATCCCAGGCCACCACCCCGGCACCCGCCGCAAGCAGCGCCCGCACCGTCGCCGCACCCGACCGCGCCAGCCCGAGCACCGCGTACCGCTTGCCCGCCCAGTCGCGCGCCGTGATCACCGCAGCTTCAACGTCGACAGGCCGGCCAGCGCCAGCACCAGCGCGATGATCCAGAACCGGATCACTACGGTCGGTTCGCTCCAGCCGAGCTGTTCGAAATGGTGGTGGATCGGCGCCATCCGGAACACCCGTTTGCCGGTGCGCTTGTAGAAGAACACCTGGATGATCACCGACAGCGCCTCGACCACGAACAGACCGCCGATGATCCCCAGCACGATCTCGTGATGCGCGACCACCGCGATCGTCCCCAGCGCGCCGCCGAGCGCGAGGCTGCCGGTGTCACCCATGAACACCGCCGCTGGGGGCGCGTTGAACCACAGGAAGGCGAGCCCCGCCCCCACCACCGCGCCGCAGAAGATCGCCAGTTCGCCCGCGCGCGGCACGTGCGGGATGCCCAGATAATCGGCGAACTTCACGTTCCCCGCGAGATAGACGATGACCATGAACGCGACGCTGGCGATGATCACCGGCATCGTCGCCAGCCCGTCCAGCCCGTCGGTCAGGTTCACTGCATTGCCGAACGCCACGATCGTGAAGGCGGCGAACACCGGATAGAACCAGCCCAGATCCAGATACAGCCGCTGGGTGAACGGAAAATACAGATGCGGCCCGTTCTGCGACATGATGATCGTCGCCGCGATCCCCGCGATCGCGAATTCCAGCAGCAGCCGGACCCGCCCCGAAACCCCCGCGCTGCTCGCTTTGCGCACCTTGTCGTAATCGTCGAGGAACCCGATCGCGCCGAACCCCAGCGTCACGAACAGACACGCCCAGACATAGGGATTGGACAGGTCCATCCAGATCAGGATCGCCAGGCTCATGCTGGTCAGGATCATCAGCCCGCCCATCGTCGGCGTCCCGCGCTTGGCTAGGTGGGTCTGCGGTCCGTCGGCCCGGATCGGCTGGCCCTTGCCCTGGCGCAGCCGCAGCCAGCCGATAAAGCGAGGGCCGATGATCAGCCCGATCATCAGCGCGGTCGCGACCGCCGCGCCGGTGCGGAACGACTGGTAGCGGATGAGGTTGAGCAATCCCTGGAAGCCCAGATGCTCGGCGATCCAGTACAGCATCTACGTCTTTCTGCCCCCGAGCCGTGCGATCAGGCGCGACAGGCCAATTCCGTTAGAACCCTTGACGAGCACCGCGTCGCCCGGCGCCAGCACCGTATCAATCCGGTCGAGCGCCGCCGCGGCATCGGGCACATGGACGACATCGATCCGTCCCTCAAGCCTTTCGGCCAGCACGCCCATCGCTTCACCGACCAGCAGCACCGAATCGACGCGTGCCGCCATGATCGGCTCGGCCAGTGCGGCGTGATAGTCGGCGGACGCGGTGCCGAGTTCGAGCATGTCGCCCAGCACCGCGACGTGCCGGCCTTTCTCCTCCGCGAGCACGCTCAACGTCGCGCGCATCGCCAGCGGGCTGGCATTGTAACTCTCGTCGATCACCAGCGCCTCGCCGCCCGCGACCTTCGCGATGAACCGCGCGCCGCGCCCCGCGAGCCCGCCGAGCTCCGCCAGCGCGAGCCCCGCCAGCCCGAGATCGGCACCCGCCGCATCCACCGCCGCCAGCACCGCCAACGCGTTCGACACCCAGTGCGCACCGGGCTGTCCCAGCGTGAACGACAGCTCGCGCTCGCGCACTCGTGCGGTGACGTAGCTGCCGCCGGTCTGCACCCGCATCACCTCGACGGCACGGACATCGGCATCCTTACCGGTCCCGAACGTCACCACCTGCGCCGCGTTCGCCAGCGCCGCCGCGGTCAGCCGGTCGCGATGTACACTGTCGGCAGGCACGATTGCGGTGCCGCCGGGCTCCAGCCCCTGGAAGATCTCCGCCTTGGCGTCTGCGATGGCAGTCTCGTCGGCAAAGAATTCCATGTGCACCGGCGCGATCGCGGTCACCACCGCGATGTGCGGCCGGACCATCCGGGTCAGCGCCGCCAGCTCGCCGGCGTGGTTCATCCCCATCTCGAACACCGCAAAGCGCGCATCCCGCGGCATCCGCGCCAGGCTCAGCGGCACGCCGACATGGTTGTTGTAGCTCTTGACGGACCGGTGGACCGCTCCCGGCCGCCCGCGATCGAGCGCCGCGAATAGCGCCTCCTTGGCACTGGTCTTGCCCACCGACCCGGTGACCCCGACGATAGTCGCCCCCGACCGCGCCCGGCTTGCGACCCCGAGCGCATCGAGCGCCGCGGCGGTGTCCGCGACCAGCACATGCGGCTCCGCGATGCGCTGCGATACGATCGCCCCCACCGCCCCTTGCGCGAACGACTGCTCAACAAACCGATGCCCGTCGGTCCTCTCCCCGGTCAACGCGACGAACAGATCGCCCGGCCCGACCTCGCGGCTTTGGAACGCCACGCCCTCGACGGCGAAATCACCCGACGCGCGGCCACCGGTAGCATCCGCGATCTCCGCAGAGGTCCAGAGACTCACCAATTCCTCCCCGGCACGGGGAGGGGGACCGCGCTCGCAGAGCGCGGTGGAGGGGGGGAGCCCCTAACGGAACGGCCGTGACCAGAACAACGTGAACGCAAGCGGAAAGCCCCCTCCACCACCCGGCGATGCCGGGCGGTTCCCCTCCCCGTGCCGGGGAGGATTAGGCAGGCACTCACGCCACGCACTCCCGCGCGACCGCGACGTCGTCGAACGGCAGCACCAGGTCGCCCACGATCTGCCCCTGTTCGTGGCCCTTGCCCGCGATCAGCACGATGTCCTGCGTCCCCGCCCCGCGCACCGCGGCGGCGATCGCCTCGCGCCGGTCGCCGATCTCCATCGCCGCCTTGGCACCCTTCAGGATGTCGGCGCGGATCGCCGCGGGATCCTCGCTGCGCGGGTTGTCGTCGGTGACGATCACCCGGTCCGCCTGCGTCACCGCGACCTGACCCATCGCCTCGCGCTTGCCGCGATCGCGGTCGCCGCCGGCACCGAACACCACGATCAGCCGCCCAGACGCGTGCGGCTTCAGCGCTGCGATCGCCGCCTCCAGCGCATCCGGCGTGTGCGCGTAATCGACATAGACCGGCGCCCCGGTGCGCGTGATCACCGCGCGTTCCAGCCGCCCGCGCACCGGCTGCAACCGCGACAGCGCCTGCAACGTCGTGGTCAGCTCGCCCCCGGTCGCGATCACCAGCCCCGCCGCGACCAGCGCGTTGGCCGCCTGATAAGCCCCGATCAGCGACAGCTGCACCTGGTGGTTCTTGCCCCCCGCCTCGATCGTCAGACCCTGCCCCAGCAGCGTCGGGTCGCGGCGCACCAGCCGCAGCGTCTCGCCGCGCTCGCCGATCGTGATAAGCTTGTTGCCGCGCGCCCGCGCCAGGTCGATCACCCGCGCCGCCTCGCGATCGTCGGCCCACACCACCGCGGTGCCGTCCGCGCCGAGCACCTCGGAGAACAGCCGCAGCTTGGCGGTCAGGTAGGCCGCCATGTCGCCATGATAGTCGAGATGGTCGCGGCTGAGGTTGGTGAACGCCGCCGCGGACACGCTCAGCCCCTCGGTGCGGTATTGCGACAATCCGTGGCTCGATGCTTCGAACGCGACATGGGTCACCCCCTCGCGCGCCAGCCCGGCGACGTTGGAGAGGAAGGTGACGACGTCGGGTGTCGTCAGCCCGGTGCTGACGCGATCGTCGGCGGTGGTGACGCCCAGCGTCCCGATCGACGCCGCGTGATGCCCCGCCATTCGCCAGATCTGCCGCGTCATTTCGACGCAAGACGTCTTGCCGTTGGTCCCGGTAACCGCAACGACGGTGCCGGGGAAGGGCGCAAAATAGGCGGAGGCAAGTCGCGCGAACCGCTCGCGCGGGTTGGCGTCGGCGATATAGGCCGCACCCTCGATCGCCAGCCCCGGCCGCGCGACGATCGCGATCGCGCCCGACCGGATCGCATCCGCGATGTAATCCTCGCCGTTGACCCGCGCGCCCTCGAATGCGCCGAAGATCGTGCCCGGCGCGACCTTGCGGTGATCGATCGCGAAGCCGGTGATCACCGCATCTTCGCTGCCGCCGGTCAGCGCACCCAGCTTCATCGCCCGATCCTCATCGGTCGCCGCTCACTGGCCGGTCGGCGGTCTGGTCGGATCCTGCCATAGCGTCGGCAGGATGTCGGACACGTCGACATCGCGCTGTTCGTCCGGCACCACCCCAAGCATCGCGCCCACTCGCGAGATCGTGCGTCCGACGACCGGCGCGGCGTTGTAGGCTGCGGTCTTCCACCCACCGGTCTCCTTGGTTCCGAGCGGCGAATCGAGCATCGCCAGCACCACATAGCGCGGCGCGTCCATCGGGAACGCCGCGGCGAAGGTAGCGACGTTACGCGACCGGTCGTAGCCGCCCGCGATCGCGGCTTCAGCGGTCCCGGTCTTGCCGCCGACCCGGTAGCCCGGCGCGTTACCCTTGCGGCCGGTGCCGCGCATCACGATCAGCCGCAGCATCTGCCGCATCCGCGCGCTGGTCTGCTCGCTGATCACGCGACGGCCGGCGGGCGCATGGCCGGGAGCGACCTTCAGCAGCGTCGCCGGCCGCCAGGTGCCGCCGTTGACCAGCGCGGCATAGGCGTTGGCGAGGTGCAGCGGGGTCACCGCGATGCCGTGGCCATAGGCGGTCGTCATCGTCGTCGTCCGCGCCCAATAGGTCGGCATCAGCGGCCGGCCCTTCTCGCGCAGTTCGATGTCGGGCTTGGTGTCGAAGCCCAGCTTGCGGAACATCGCCTGCATCCGCTGCGGGCCGATCTCGTCGGCGACGCGCGCGGTCGCGATGTTCGACGAATAGATCAGCGTCTCGGCCATGTTCAGCCAGCGCTTGGGATCGCCGCGCTCGTCGTGGATCGTATAGCCGCCGACCTTCAGCGGGTGGGTCGCATCGAAGCGCCGCGCCATCGAGGTGACGACACCGGTGTCCATCGCGGTCGCCATCGTGATCGGCTTGAAGGTCGATCCCAGCTCGAAGACGCTCTGCGTGGTGATGTTGCGCAGTTCCTCGCTGCCCGCCATCCCGACCCGGTTGGGGTTGAAGGTCGGCAGCGAGACCATCGCGATGACCTCGCCGGTATGGACGTCGAGCACGATGCCGCCGGCGCCGCGTGCGGAGAAGGTGCCCATCGCCCGCCCGAGTTCGCTTTCCAGCGCCGCCTGGACGCGGACGTCGAGCGACAGCGCCACCGGCTTGCCCGCCTGGGTCGGGTCGAGCAATTGCTGGTCGAGCACGCGCTCCATCCCGCTCATGCCGTGGCCGTCGGTGGACAGGAAGCCGAGCGCATGCGCCGCCAGCGTCGATTGCGGGTAGAGCCGCTGGGTCTCGCGCGCGAACACGATCGCGGGCTCGCCGATCGCATTGACCTGCTCGACCAGCGCGGGCGACGCGCGGCGCTGCAGATAGGCGAAGTTCACCTTGCGGGTCAGCAGGTCGTAATAATGCGCCTGGTCGCCGCCTTCCGGCATCAGCGCCGCGAGCCGCGCTGCGATGTCCATCGGGTCGCCGATCAGCTTCTTGGGGTGGATCGCGATCGTCCAGCTGTCGATCGTCCGCGCCAGCGGCGCGCCATTGCGATCGACGATGTCCCCGCGCGAGGCGAGCGTCGCGATCCGCGTGGTCGCCTCGGCGCCGGAGGTGATCGCGAGCATGCCGAGCCGCATGATCACCAGCAGAACCGCCGCCGCGAACAGCAGCATCAACATCATTAGGCGCGTGTGCGCCGTCGCGACCAGCGCATAGCGCTGGCCTGCGGTCCGCCGCGTCGGCACCGGGCGGGCCACCAGCACGGTCACCGCAGGCGAGCCTCGCTGCGTGCGTTCTTCAGGATGTCGCCCAGCGTGTTGTCCGACAGCAGCTTGCGGTCGAGCATCGCGACCGCCTGCGGCCGCACCTTGGCGACCGCATCACGACCGCGGGTCGCATCGTTGAGCTTGGCGATCATCGGCGCGCTCTTCTCGACCGCGGCGATCTTGAACACCGCGGGCTTGGCGAGCGGCATCGCCGCGGCGACCTGGACGATCTGCGGCGTCGCCGCCTGCGCCGGGGCTGGCGTCGCGGCGGGGACGGCAGTCGACAGCGAGGGCACCACCAGCGCTGCGGTCTGCACGCCCGGCTGGCCGGGCAACGCGACCTGGTTGACGTCGATCGACGCCAGCGCGGATTCGTTTGGGACGAACTGCGCCGCGGTCGGCGACGCCAAAGCCAGCGTGTCGCCGTTCCACTTCTCCAGCTGCGCCAGGTTCGCGCGCGTCTCGAATTCGGTTTCCAGCGCGCGGATGTCGCGCTCGGCGAGATGGATGCGGCCGTTGAGCACGTCGAGCTTCTTGCGCTCGGAGGCGACCTGCAGCGAGATCAGGTAGAATCCGAGCACGATCGCGACGCACGCCGCGAACCACCCGATCCCCTTGAAACGATACGCCGCCGTCATGCCCTTGCCTCCTGATGCCAAGCGGGCGCCGCCGTCCGCTCTGCCGTTCGTAATGTCGCCGATCGTGCCCGCGGGTTGCGCGCCACTTCCGCCTCGCCCGCGCGGACGCCCCGACCGACCTTCGCGAAGCTCGGCTGGGTGGCGACGCCCGCCTGGGGCAGATGGCGTGATCCGCCGGGCGTCGCGCCCGATCGTTCGCGCAGGAACCGCTTGACCATCCGGTCTTCGAGGCTGTGGAACGTCACCACCGCCAGCCGGCCGCCCGGCTTCAGGATCCGTTCCGCGGCCGCCAGCCCGTCGGCGAGTTCGCCCAGCTCGCGGTTCACATGGATGCGGATCGCCTGGAACGCGCGGGTCGCCGGGTCCTTCTTGTCATGCGGCTTGTGTCCCAGCGCCTTGCGCACCACCCGCGCCAGCTCGCCGGTGCGGGTCAGCGGGCGCGCGGCGACGATCGCGCGCGCGACGCGGCGCGACTTGGGCTCGTCGCCGTAATGATAGAGCACGTCGGCGATCTCGGCCTCGTCGGCCTCGTTGACGAAATCGGCAGCGCTGAGCCCTTCCTGGCTCATCCGCATGTCGAGCGGCCCGTCCGCCTGGAACGAAAAGCCGCGGCCCGCCTGGTCGAGCTGCATCGACGATACCCCGATGTCCATCGTCACGCCGTCGACCGGCGCCTCCACGACCCGGTCCATCGTCGAGAACTCGGCCTGGATCAGCGTCATGCCCTCGTCCGCCGCCGCCCGTCCGGCGGCGATCGCGTCGGGATCGCGGTCGAGAGCGATCACCCGCGCGCCACGCGACAACAGCGCGCGGGTGTAGCCGCCGGCGCCGAAAGTCGCGTCGATCATCACCGCGCCCGCGACCGGCGCCAGGGCCGCGACGACCTCGTCGAGCAGCACTGGGATGTGGGGCGCATCGATCGGGAAGGGGCTCACAGCGCTATCCCCTTTTCCTGGCAGAAGAAGCGGCACGCCGCCGCCATCCGGGAATCCTTCGCCTGGGTCGCGAGCAGCGTCTTCGGGTCCCAGATCTCGATCGTGTCGAACATGCCCCAGAAGAACGCGTGCTCGCCGATGCCGGCATGGAACCGCGGGTAGCCGGGCATGATGAAGCGCCCCGACCCGTCGAACGGCACCGCTTCGCCGTTGGCGCCGTTGCGCATGATGTTCGGGTCGACCTTGCCGTCCTCCCCGCGCGACAGTTCCAACCGGTGCTTCAGCTCGGCCTTGAGCGTCGCGACATAGGCGGGGTCGTACGCGACCAGGCAGGGCTGGTCCTCGTGCGCGGCGATGACGATGGTGCCGCCGTCCTTGCCATCGGCGCGCGGGCTGTTCTGAGCGAGCGTGGCGCGAAGCGCGTTCGGTATGGCGACCCGACCCTTGTCGTCGACAAGAGCGATACCGCTACCCTGATAGTCGCCCCTTTCCGTCACGCCGTACCTCGCCCGCGGCACGCACGATCATCCGCTTCGAACCACGACCATCGTCGCGATCCGACCCTTGCTCACGCAAACGGTAGAACGTGCCCCTTGTTGATCCTGCGTAACTCAGCAGGGTCCGGGACACAACGGGATATTTGGGGAAAGCCGGGGAAATCGAACTCAGATCGGGGCTAATCCGGGTAGTTCATGGGGATAGCCACATCGCTTGGCACGCACACACCCGACCATGACCCGCGCAATCTGCAGACGCCGCGCCTTCATCCCGCGAAATCCCCGGTTGGCCACCGACTCGCTCAATGTCGTGGCGCCTGAGTGTTGCCCTCGATCGTGCTCGGGGTGATACCCAGTTCGGCGAGCGGCTCGCCGGTAGACGCCGCCTCGGCGGCGTTCATCGCTGCGATGTTGGCGACCACGTCGGCACGCGCGGAGCCCGCGGTGCCGATCGGCCGCTCGCGCGTCGCGGTCCCGATGATCGCGCTCGCCAGCGCGATGAGCAGGACCACCGCGGCGAGGCCGACCATGCCGACCTTCACCCGCTGCGTCGTCTGGGAGGGTTCGCGGACCACCTTCATCTTGCCGCGCAATCGTACCGCACTATCCCGCACGTGTCGATCGGGTCCTATTCCAGTCCCTTCAGCGCGCGCCAGTCGGGATCGTACAAGGTCGACAAGTAACGAAAACCGGTGTCGCACAGGATCGTCGCCACTCGCTTGCCCGTTCCCAGATGCCGCGCGAGCGCCACCGCGCCCGCGACATTGATCCCCGACGACAGGCCGAGGCACAGCCCCTCCTCGTCGAGCAACCGCCGGACCCAATGATACCCTTCGGCATCGGAAATCCGGAACTGCGTGTCGATCGGCGCGCCCTCCAGGTTGGCGGTGATCCGGCCCTGCCCGATCCCCTCGGCGACCGACGAACCCTCCGCCTTCAACTCGCCATGCGCGTAATAATCGTAGAGCGCAGCACCGTGCGGGTCGGACAGTGCGATGCATACGCGCTCGTCCTTTGCCTTCAGCCCCATGCCGACCCCCGCGATCGTACCGCCGGTGCCGGCCGCGCAGGTGAAGCCGTCGATCCGGCCCTCCATCTGCGCCCAGATCTCCTCCGCGGTGCCGGTGATGTGCGCGCGGCGATTGGCGATGTTGTCGAACTGGTTCGCCCACACCGCCCCCGGCGTCTCCTCCGCGATCCGGCGCGAAGTGTGGACGAAGTGGCACGGCGACGAGAACGATGCCGCGGGCACCAGCACCAGCTCCGCGCCCAGCGCGCGCAGCGTGTCCATCTTTTCGCGGCTCTGCGTCTCCGGCATCACGATCGTGGTGCGATAGCCCTTCGCATTGGCGACCAGCGCCAGCCCGATCCCCGTATTGCCGGCCGTCCCTTCGACGATCATCCCGCCGGGGCTGAGCATCCCGCGCTCCTCGGCATCCTCGACGATCGACAGCGCCGCGCGATCCTTCACCGACGCGCCCGGATTTGCGAACTCGCACTTCCCGAAGATGTCGCCGCCCGCCGCCTCGCTGGGACCCTTAAGCCGGACGAGCGGGGTGTTGCCGATAAGCGATAACGTGTCGGGGATCGTAGCCATTCGCTTCAGATGGTGCACCCCGCCGCGCGGGGCAAGCAACGGAAGGTTGCTCGATACCAAGCTAGATACGCGTGCCGGAGTTTGCGGGAGGTTACGGGTTCAGACATAAGGCGAGCGAGGTGGTGGCAATGAGCGACAAGCTGAACTTCAAGAATCCGGAAACGGTTCGCCTTTTCCACGAATTGTCTCGGCGGACGGAGCGCTCACTTACCGCGACAAATGTTCCGTAAACTCGCCCCGCGGTTTATGGCCGCAACCGCTCCCGCCATCTGATCGCCCCTTCCGCCACACGCCGGCATCTGCCATGTTCATGATCCGTTCTCATCGGATCGAGTCGCGATGCTTGCCGTGCCTGCCCCGTCCCGCCCGCCGGCGCCCGATCTGCCGCCCCGGCCGCTGCGGTGGCTGTTCCTCGATCTGAATTCCTATTTCGCCAGCGTCGAGCAGCAAGTGCAGCCGTCGCTTCGCGGGCGGCCGGTGATTGTCGCGCCGGTCGGCAGCGACACCACCGTCGCGATCGCCGCCTCGATCGAGGCGAAGCGCTTCGGGATCGGCACCGGCACCCCGGTGTGGGAGGCGAAGCAGAAATGCCGCGAACTGGTCGTCACCCCCGCCCGCCATGATCGCTATGTCGAATTCCACGACCGCATAGTCGCGGAGGTTTGGCGCCACCTTCCCGTTACCCGGGTCTGCTCGATCGACGAGGTCGCTTGCCGCCTGCTCGACAACGAGAACGACCGCGACGCCGCGATCGCGCTCGCCCACCGCATCAAGGCAGGGATCCGCGCCAATGTTGGCGACTATCTCACCTGTTCGATCGGCATCGCGCCCAATCGGCTGCTCGCCAAGCTCGCCTCCGATCTCCAGAAGCCCGACGGGTTGATCGTGTTCGAGGCGGCGCAGCTGCCAGGCGACCTCTATCCGCTCAAGCTGCGCGACATCTGCGGCATCGGCGCGAAGATGGAACGCCGGCTCGCGCGCGACGGGGTCAACGACATCCGCCAATATTGCGAGCGCCGGCCGCGTGACGCGGGCAACGCCTGGGGAGGCATCGATGGTGATCGGCTCTGGTATCTGCTCCACGGCGTCGACCTACCCGACAAGCCGACCCAGTCGCGGACGATCGGCCACAGCCACGTCCTCTCCCCCACCAAGCGCGGGCCTGAGCCCGCCCGCCTCACCGCGCGCCGCCTCGCGCTGAAGGCGGCGAGCCGATTGCGCCGTAAGGGATACCGTGCGCGCCTGCTGGTCCTCCACGCGCGGTTCGAAGACGACAAGTCCGGCTGGCGGACCTCGATAAAGCTGCCGGTCACCGGCGACAGCTTCGTCGTGCTCCAGCATCTCGACGCGCTGTTCCCGCGGCTGCGCGAGGCGGGACGGTCGCGGCCGGGCGGCTTTCGCCTGCGGATGATCGGCGTCACGCTCGCCGAGATCGAGGCGGTCGGCGGCGACCAGGGATCGCTGTTCGCGCATCTCGACCCGACCGACCCGCTCGCGCGCGAGACCCGCGGGCTGGCACTGTCGCAGGCGATGGACCGGATCAACGAACGCTTCGGCCGCAACGCGGTCAGCGTCGGGCCGCTTGGCGGCGGGCGCCTCGACCGCGTCGGCACCAAGATCGCATTCGGCCGCATCCCGGAAGCCAGCGAGTTCCACGAATGAGCCGACCGACAGGTACGGACTACAGACCTTTTCCCGACCCGAGACCCCAAGAAGCTTGACGCTCCATGCTGCATGCGCGAAGCGTCGGATCGCTATGAAGAGCCTCCCAATCCTCGCCGTCACCGCCGCGCTGTTCGCGCTGGTCGCCTGCAACCCCAAGCCGAAATCGCCGGAGGTGGTCGATACCAACCCCGATCCGATGGCGAAGGAACTCGCCAATCGTGCACCCGTCGAATTGCCGCCTGCGATCAAGGCGGACAAGACGATGCGCTGCAAGGACAACAGCCTGCTTTACGTGACGTTCTTCGAAGGCAACAAGCTCGCCTTCGTCCGCACCGAAAAGGCCGGCGCGGTCAATCGCCTGACCGCGCCCGCAGCGGGGGAGCCGCTGGTCGCGGACGGCGGCTGGAAGATGACGGGCTCGCCGTCGCTGATCACGATCACCCAGCCGGGCAAGGGCTCGCAAACCTGCAAATCCTGATCACGGCAACGCCGCGATCCTTACGGCCGGTGGAGCGATCCGCCGGCCGTTTTAGCGCCTGCTGCCCGCACGGCGCTTGCCCCGGCCGGGCGCCGGGCGCACGATAGCGCGATGGCGACGATCGCGATCTACAGCCTGAAGGGCGGCGTCGGGAAGACGACCCTCGCGGTCAACCTCGCGTGGTGCGCCGCCACCCTGTCGTCGCGCCGCACGCTGTTGTGGGATCTCGATCCGCAGGCGGCGAGCACCTGGCTGCTCGGGGGTGCCGCTCCCGGCGATCACGCCCGCGCGATCTTCACCAGGGACGTTGCGCCCGCGGGCCGCGCTCGCGCCACCGCGATCCCGCGGCTCGACCTGATCGGCGCCGATCCGTCGCTGCGCGGGCTCGACCAGCTGTTCCACGATCTCGACAAGCGCAAGCGGCTCCACAAGCTGCTCGCCGGGCTCGAAGATTATCAGCGCGTGATCCTCGATTGTCCGCCCGGGCTCACCAATACCGCCGAACAGGTGATGCGCGCCGCCGATCTCATCGTCGTGCCCGTCATCCCGTCGCCGCTGTCCGAACGCGCGCATGACGAGGTCGTCCGCCATCTCGGCGGGAAGGTGCCGGTGCTCGCGGTCCACACCATGGTCGATCGCCGCCGCTCCCTTCACGCCGAGGCACTCGCGCGGAGGCCCGACTGGCCGGTGATCCCGATGGCGAGCGCGATCGAGGCGATGACCACCCGTCGTGCGCCGGTCGGCACCTATGCGGCCGCCAGCGCCGCGGGCAAGAGCTTCGCGCTGCTCTGGCAGGCGATCGAGCACCGCCTGGCGCGCTGATGGACCTGCTCGATCCGCAGCTCGTCCTCGGCGCCTATGCCGTGGGCGTCTTCCCGATGGCGGATCACCGCGACGCGTCGTCGGTCTATTGGGTCGAGCCGCGGACCCGCGCCATCCTGCCGCTCGACGGCTTTCGCCTGTCGCGCAGCCTGCGCAAGACGATCCTCGCCGATCGCTTCCGCGTCACCGCCGATGCCGCCTTTCCCGCGATGATCGAGCTTTGCGCGCAGAGCGTCCACGGCCGGCCCGAAACCTGGATCAACGCCGGGATCGAGCGGGTCTTCACGACGCTGCACGCGATGGGCTTTGCGCATTCGATCGAATGCTGGGACGGCGACGAGCTGGTCGGCGGGCTTTACGGGCTCGCGCTCGGCCGTGCCTTTTTCGGCGAATCGATGGTCAGCCGCCGGACCGATGCGTCCAAGGTCGCGCTGGCGTGGCTGGTCGCGCGGCTGAAGGCGGGGGGCTTCACGCTGCTCGACTGTCAGTTCCAGACCCCGCATCTCGCCTCGCTCGGCGCGATCGAGATCAAGCGCGACGCCTATGTCGCGTTGCTCTCCGCGGCGCTCGACGGGATCGTCGGCGCCTCCGCCGCGTCGTCGCCCTCGGTCACGGGCGACTTCTTCGCGCTCGATCGCGTGCCCGCCGGTGCCGACAGCGAGGTCGTGTCGGGCCCGGTCGCGGGCCACGACATCGTGCAGCTCTTGGTCCAGACGTCGTAGATCGGGTGCTGGACGACGTTCAGCTCGGGGCGTTCCTTGTACAACCAGCCCGAAAAGCTGCGTCGCCAGTGCCGGTCGACCCCGCGCACGTCGAGCTGCACGAACGCGCCGGTCAGCTGCTGTTGCTCCCACGGCGCGGTCTTCTCGCACGCGCGCAGCCGCACCACGACGTCGCCGGTCCGCGCCGCCTGCCCCGGCTTCAGCGTGATCTCGCGGCTTTCGCCGTTGCGCTTGTTGAGCAGCCCGACCACGGCGACGCGCTGCGCCATCGGCGTCCCGCCCGACAGCCCTGCATCCTCAACCGTCGCAACCGTCTCGATCCCCGCCGCGTCGCCGCTGGGCGGCACCTCCGCCACCACCAGGGGCGCGGCGCGCGTGGCGACCGGCGTGGGCCGGTTGAGCGCGCGGTAGCCGGCCACGCCGCCGATGCCGACCGCCGCGACGAGCACGCCCGCGGCCAACCAGCGGGTCATCATCCCTCGGGGGTCCAGGCTTCGTAGTCGCCCGTGGCGGCGGCACGATGGCCGCCCTTTTCCAGCGCGCCCTGCGGCCGATAGGCGAGCGGCGTGCCGGTGAGGTTGCCGACCGGCGGCTTCTGCCAGGCGCGTGCGGGCGGCAGCGCGCGATCGGGCACGTCGTCGATCTGGTGGTGCAGCCAACTGAACCATTCGGGCGGCACCCGGCTGGCATCGTTCGATCCCGAATAGATCACCCAGCGCCGGATCCGGCCGCCGGTATCCTTGCCGCCCGCCCAATAGGCGTTGCCGAGCGAATCCTCGCCGACCCGCGTCTTGCCGCGCAATCCGTAGAAGCGCGTGCCGACGGTGGCGCCGTTCCACCAGGTGAAGATCGAACCGAGGATAGTCATGCCGCCCGCTTACCCGCCCCGCTGGCGAGCTTCAACCATGATGAAGGGGTGAGAACCTGTCCACGCGAGCAACCGTTGCGCCTAACCCCCGCCCCGCTCCCAGCTGACCCGGTCTCCCTCGACGATCCCCAGCTCCGCCGCACGCCCGCCGACGATCTCCAGCACCGCGTCCACCGGCTCCCCCGACGCCACCGGCGTCTCGGAGAACGGCACCGTGTTCTCCGCGATCCGCGCGATCGTGCCGTCCGCCCGGATGAAGATGATGTCGAGCGCGGTCGGCGTGTTCTTCATCCAGAAATTGGCCTCGCGCGGCCCGCCGCCCGCCGCCGGGTATGGCCAGAACAACATGCCCCCGTCCGGCGTCAGGTCGGTGCGATACATCAGCCCCTTTTCCTGGGCCACGGGGGTCGACGCGCGCTCCACCACGAACCGGTGCTTGCCGTTCGCCGAGGCGATCGTGATCGCCAGGCTGCCTGCGGGCGCCACCGCCGCCTTCTCGCCCGAGAACACGCCCTGCTGCACCGCCAGCCCGGTGCCGCCGAGCGCCAGCGCCGCGATCACCGCGATCACCGCCTTCGCCATCCTCAATCCTCTTCGACGACGACCGCCAGCGGCCCCTTGCGCCCGGTCACGATCCGCACCCGCATCCGCTGGTCGGGCTCGACTGCCGCAATGTCGGCCCGGCGCAGCGTTTCCATGTGCACGAACACGTCGGCGCCATCGCTGTCGCGAACCAGGAAGCCATAGCCCTTCAGCCGGTTGAACCACTTGACCGTGGCGGGCTCGAACGGCCCCGCCGCGTCGATCAATGCGATCGGGTCGACCCGGTCGCCGTCGCTGCGCGCGCGCGGCTCGGTTTCCGGCACCGCACCCGACAGGTCGATCGAGACGATCTCGCGCGCCTGGTAACCGCGGCCCCGCTGCACGACGACCGCCTCGACCCGCGCGCCTTCGGGCAGGCTGCGCCGGCCATGCGCCTGCAAGACCGAGAAATGCACCAGCACGTCGCCGATATCGGGATCGTCGGCGACCGCGAACCCGAAGCCGCGGGTGACGTCGAACCACTTGATAACGCCGCTCACGACGATGGCATCGGCCGGGATCTCGCCGGTCGATGACGCATACTCGCCCTGTTGCGCGTCGCTACGCATCACTTACCCCTAGATGAACAAGCTAGCATGCTTCTTCGCGCCTGCAACGAAATAGCGGCCCATCACCCCTCCAGGCTCTCTGCGGACGGTTCGCTGCCCTGCGGCGCATCGACGATCCGGCGCGACAAATCCAGCGGGTGGCCCGCGCGTAGCATCGCGCCCAATTGCTTCTCGCGCCCCGCCCGATCCGCGACCGGCGCACCGAACGGCCCGATCCGACGGCGGCGTGCGAAGGTCAGCGCCGCGTCGATCGCGCGCGCCTGGATCCCCGGCGCGACCGCTTCGGCATCCTCCTCGCCGATCCGCGCCTCGCGCAGCGCTCCCGCCACCCGCCGCGCACCCAGCCCGCGCCGCCCCAGCGCCGAGGCGCGCGCCTCCGCATAGGCACGATCGTCGACATAGCCGAGCCCCGCCATCCGCTCCGCCAGCGCTGCCGGGTCCGCCGCCTCGCCGTCCCAGCCGCGCTCGCGGATCTTGCGCCGCAGATAGTCGGTCAGCTTGCCCCGCGTCGTCGCGAACCGCTCGACATAGCGCAGCGCCAGCCGCTCGAGCTTGGCGGTATCCAGCGGCGGAATGGGTCGGCGGTCCTGGGCCATGGCTACACTATGCCATGTTTGTGCCACAGTAGGACCGGAATTAGGACGCCGGCGCCCGGCAGAGGCAGGATAGCGAAGTCGCGCGATCGCGGCAGGACGGGATTTTAGCAATGACGGAGCAGCTACGCTCGACACCGACCCTCGACGATCTGCCCCGACGGCTGGCCGATTTCGGCACGCTCGGCGAGGCGCTCGACTATGCGGCGCGGGGCGTGCGTGGGCTGAACTTCCATGATGCGCGCGGTCAGCTGTTGCGCCCCTACCCGTTCGCCGAACTGCGCAACGACGCAATCGCGACGGCCAACCGCCTGATCGCCGCCGGCGTGAAGCCCGAGGACCGCATCGCGCTGGTAGCGGAAACCGGGCCGGAATTCGCGGCGCTGTTCTTCGGCACCGTTTATGCCGGCGCTTGGCCGGTGCCGCTGCCGCTGCCGACCTCGTTCGGCGGTCGCGATTCCTACATTGAACAGCTCCGCGTCCAGCTGACGAGCTGCGATCCCTCGATGCTGATCTACCCGCCCGAATTGGCGCAGATGGCGGCCGAGGCGGCGCGGCTGGCCGAGACGCAGGGGATCGACTGGTCCGATCTCGCGACCCGCGACGCGCCGTCCGCGACGTTGCCCGCGGCGGACGGCTCGGCGATCGCCTATCTGCAATATTCCAGCGGCTCGACCCGCTTCCCGCACGGCGTCGCGATCACCCACCACGCGCTGCTCAACAATCTCGCCGCGCACAGCCACGGCATGGAGGTCGGCGGCACCGATCGCTGCATCTCCTGGCTGCCCTGGTATCACGACATGGGGCTGGTCGGCTGCTTCCTGTCGCCGATCGCCAACCAGGTCTCGACCGATTACCTCAAGACCGAGGATTTCGCGCGTCGCCCGCTCGCCTGGCTCGACATGATCAGCCGCCACGACGGCACCACGCTCAGCTATTCGCCGACCTTCGGCTACGATATCTGCGCGCGCCGGATGTCGTCGCAGACCCGCGCCTCCGACCGTTTCGATCTGTCGCGCTGGCGGGTCGCGGGCAACGGCGCGGACATGATCCGCCCCGACGTGATGCAGAGCTTCGTCGACGCCTTCGCCGATGCCGGTTTCCAGGCCAGTGCCTTCCTGCCCAGCTACGGCCTTGCCGAGGCGACACTGGCGGTGTCGATCATGCCCCCGGGCGAAGGCATCCGCGTCGAGCTGGTCGAGGAGACCCAATTGTCGGGCGGCGACCCCGCAGGCGCCCATTTGCCCCGCCCGCAGCGCTTTCGCGCGATCGTCAATTGCGGCAAGCCGGTGCGCGATATGGCGGTCGAGGTACGCGAGGAGGACGGCACCCCGCTGCCCGACGGCGCGATCGGCAAGCTGTGGTGCAAGGGACCGTCGCTGATGGTCGGCTATTTCCGCGATCCCGACGCCACCGCCGCGTGCATGACCGACGGTTGGCTCGACACCGGCGACATGGGGTACATGTCGGCAGGCTATATCTACGTCGTCGGCCGCGCCAAGGACATGATCATCGTCAACGGCCGCAACCATTGGCCGCAGGACATCGAATGGGCGGTCGAACAGTTGCCCGGCTTCAAGGCCGGCGACATCGCCGCATTC
Source organism: Sphingomonas sp. Tas61C01 (assembly GCF_052567495.1). Classification (NCBI taxonomy): domain Bacteria; kingdom Pseudomonadati; phylum Pseudomonadota; class Alphaproteobacteria; order Sphingomonadales; family Sphingomonadaceae; genus Sphingomonas; species Sphingomonas sp. Tas61C01. The sequence goes on along the minus strand of NZ_CP199583.1, from coordinate 3,400,392 downwards.
GCCATCACCACGCCGGGCGGAGAGGAAACCCCCGCGGTGCTCGTCCAATGCCGCAGCAGCGACGAGGGCGAACGTGTCCGCCTGCGCGAGGAGATCCGCGAGCGGGTCCGCTCGGTCACCGGCATGAATTGCGTGATCGAACTGATCCCGCCGCGCACCCTGCCCCGCACCAGCTCGGGCAAGCTCAGCCGCGCCAAGGCCCGCAACCTCTATCTGAACGGCGACATCAAGCCCTACGACCTGGCGGCTTGAAAGCTCGTCGACCTTCCGCACTCTTCCACCCCGGCGAAGGCCGGGGCCCAGTTGGGAGCGGTCGGTAACGGCGGGAGCGCTTCGTCACGACGACCTTCGCGACTGGGCCCCGGCCTTCGCCGGGGTGGCTGCGTTATGCGGGTGCCCGTCCCCGACAGCAGCCGTCGGCTCGGAACCCCGCTTCCCATAGGCCGCAACCGCCTCACGATTAAACCACCCCGGACCCGAACAAGCGAAACGATCCGATAACCACCGTCATGGTAGGGCGCGATCGTGAGTAAACAGTCCCCCCCCGCCGCCGATCAGACGCAGATCGATTTCCCCACGCTGATCGGCCTGCGCGACGGCGCGGATGCGGCGCAATGGGGCCGGATCCGCGCCACCCAGCTCCATGCCGGTCGCCAGCTGGCGATGTTCCTGCTCGCGGCCAACCTGATCGGCGCGGCGATGACCGCGTCGTTGTTCGCCGGCGATCTGCCGACCTGGAAGCTCGGGGTGTGGGCAGCGCTGGTCGCGGTGATCGCGGTCGGAGTCGCGATGCGTCGGCTCGCGTCCCCGCATCGCGGCGACGGCTACGCCAACGTCCGCGACATCCGCACGACCGTGGTCGAAGGCGCGGCGCTCGCGGTCGCCTGGGCGATCCCGCCGCTGCTGTTCGAACCCTCGACCGGCTCGGCCTCGGCCTATGCGCTGTGGATGATCCTGTCGGTGCTGATGACCGCCGCCGCCGTCGCGATGGCGCCGCTCGCACTCGCGACGATCGTGTTCCTCGCCGGGCTGTGCATGGCGGTCGTGGTCAAGCTCGTGCTGATCCACGCCTATGCCGCCGCCGGCACCACCATCCTGTTCACCGCGCTGCTGATCATCGCCTGTATCGGCCGTGCGCGGTCGCTGGTTGCGATTCGCGCCTCGCAGATTGCGCTGGCCGAGCGCAACGAGACCGTCAGCCTGCTGCTCCGCGAATTCGAGGACAATGGCGCCGACTGGCTCTGGGAAACCGATTCGGCGCGCCGCGTGATCAAGGCCAGCCCACGCTTCGCCTTCGCCTGCGGCCTCGATCCGCTGACCATCGACGGCATGCCGTTCCTCCAGGTATTGGCCGGCCCGACCTGGGAGACCGGCAACTTTGCGGCCGGACTGCGCAATCTCGCCGATCGGCTGAAGGGTCGCGAAAGCTTCCGCGACCTGCGCCTCCCGGTCAACGTCAATGGCGAGGAACGCTGGTGGGAACTCGCCGCCAGTCCCCGCTACGACGAGGCCGGCGCGTTCTGCGGCTTCCGCGGCGTCGGCTCCGACGTCACCGAACAGCGCGCCTCCGCCGACAAGATCAACCGTATGGCCCGCTACGACACGCTGACCGGCCTGCCCAATCGGCTGATGGTCAACGAGACGCTGGTGCGCGCGATGAGCGAGGCCGAGAAATGGGGCGGTCGCTGCGCATTCATGATGATCGACCTCGATCGCTTCAAGGCGGTCAACGATACGCTCGGCCACCCGATCGGCGATCGCCTGCTGGGCCGCGTGTCCGAACGGCTCGCGCAGCTGATGGGCCCGAACGACACCTGCGGGCGGCTCGGCGGCGACGAATTCGCGGTCGTGGTCCAGGACGCTACCGATTTCACCGCGGTCGAACGCCTCGCGCGCAAGATCATCGACACCCTGTCGCGCGCCTATGAGGTCGATCAGCACACCCTCTATATCGGCGCCAGCATCGGCCTCGCGGTCGGCCCGCGCGACGGGCGTACCGCGGAGATGCTGATCCGCTCCGCCGATCTCGCGCTGTACCGCGCCAAGGATGCCGGCCGCGGCGTGTACCACGCCTACGAACCCGAATTGCACGTCCAGGCCGAGGAACGCCGCGTCCTCGAAATGGCGCTGCGCCAGGCGCTCGAGCGTGGCGAGATGCACCTCAACTACCAGCCGGTGGTCGACGCCGGCACCGGCCAGCTCACCGGCTTCGAGGCGCTGCTGCGCTGGATCAGCCCGCAATTCGGCAACGTCTCCCCTGCCAAGTTCATCCCGCTGGCCGAGGATGCGCGGCTGATCCAGCCGATCGGCGAATGGGTCCTGCGCACCGCGTGCGAGGAGGCGGCACGCTGGCCGTCGGGGATCCGCGTCGCGGTCAACGTCTCGCCCGATCAGCTGCAGAACCCGAACTTCGTCAACGTCGTCACCAGCGCGCTCGCCAATGCCGGGCTGTCGGCCGAACGGCTGGAGCTCGAGGTGACCGAGAGCGTGTTCATGCACGAGGGCCTGGGCGCGACCAAGGTGCTGGAGCGCGTCCTCGATCTCGGCGTCCGCCTCAGCCTCGACGATTTCGGCACCGGCTATTCCTCGCTCGGCTATCTGTCGCGGACACGCTTCTCGTCGATCAAGATCGATCGTAGCTTCGTCCAGAGCGCGTCGAAGGGCGGCAAGGAAGCGATCGCGATCATCCGTGCCGTCGTCGCGCTCGCGCAGAGCCTCGGCATGGCCACCACCGCCGAAGGCGTCGAGACCGAAAGCGAGCACCGCATGGTCCAGGATCTCGGCTGCACCAAGGTCCAGGGCTATTACTTCGGTCGCCCCCTCCCCGTCGAGGAAGCCCGCACCATCGCGCTGCGCCGCTGGGACGACGCCGCCGCGGCTGCTTGACTTGGCGATGGCCGACGCTTGGCGTCAGTGCTGTCCTACCGAACCGGTTTATGATCTAACCGCTTCCTGACGATCACATACCGCATCTGCTCGCGCCCGCGCGTGTAGGTGTGACTTTTGTGACTTTTGGAGAGGCATCATGGCACGCGACTTTGACATCATCGTCTATGGCGCCACTGGGTTCACCGGGCGGCTGGTGGCGGAGTATCTCGCCACTTCCGGCGCAACGCGGTGGGCGATGGCGGGGCGGTCGCTCGCCAAGCTGGAGGAGGTGCGCGATCTCATCGGTGCGCCAGCCGATACGCCGCTCGTCGTCGCCGACGCCGACGACGCCGCCAGCCTGTGCCGCATGTGCGAACGCACCGCGGTGGTGCTGACCACGGTCGGGCCCTACCAGCTCTACGGCAGCGATCTGGTCGCGGCGTGCGCATCGACCGGCACCGGCTATGTCGATCTGTGCGGCGAGCCGGCGTGGATGCGCCAGATGATCGACGCGCATCACGAAGAGGCGCAGCGGACCGGCGCGCGGATCGTGTTCTCCTGCGGGTTCGATTCGATCCCCTTCGATCTCGGCGTGCTGACGCTGCAGGATCATGCGAAGGCGACCTACGGACGCCCCGCCCCGCGCGTGAAGGGCCGGGTAAAGACGATGAAGGGCGGCTTTTCGGGCGGCACCGCGGCTAGCCTGAAGGCGACGCTCGCCGCCGCCGCGCGCGATCCGTCGCTCCTCAAGCTGCTCACCAGCCCCTTCGCGCTCACCCCCGGCTTCAGCGGCCCGCACCAGCCGACCGGGCTGATCCCCGAATATGATTCATCGATTCAGGCTTGGGTCGCGCCCTTCGTCATGGCGCCGATCAACACCAAGAACGTGCACCGCACCAACTTCCTGCTCGGTGCCGCCTATGGCGCGGACTTCGTCTATGACGAGATGATGGTCGCGGGACTCGGCGACATCGGCAAGGCCGCCGCCGACGCGATCGCCAAGTTCAATCCCTTCTCCGGCGACAAGGGTCCCAAGCCCGGCGAAGGCCCGAGCAAGGAAGACCGCGACACCGGCCATTACGACCTGCTGTTCGTCGGCCTCATGCCTGGCGGCGAACGGATCGACACCGTCGTCACCGGCGACCTCGACCCCGGCTACGGCTCGACCAGCAAGATGATCGCCGAAACCGCCCTGTGCCTTGCGGAGACGGAGAGCGCCGGCGGCGTCTGGACACCCGGCGCGCTTCTGGGCGCGCCGCTGCGCGATCGGTTGCAGGCGAGGGCAGGATTGACCTTCGAGACGGCCTAATTGCCCCCTGCTAAGGCGAGGGAGGATTAGTAGGTCACCGCCGCTTCTTCCCCTGGTGCCGGATATTCGCCGGCCGCCCTCGATGCTTGATCACGCGGTCGCTGCGCTTAGGCGGCGGCGCGGCGCCCTTGCCGCCGATCATCTCGAACCGCAGCGCCCCCGACACCGGATTCGCCTCCGCCAGCCGCAATTCGAGCCGCTGGCCGAGCGCATAGACGTCGCCGCTGGTCTCCCCGGTCAGCGTCCGCACGGCTTCGTCGAAGCGGAAATATTCGCCGCCGAGATCGCGGACCGGCATCAGCCCGTCGCCGCCGATCCCCTCCACGGTCGCGAAGAACCCGTAATTCTGCACGCCGGTGATCCGCACCGCAACGGTCTCGCCGACCCGTCCGGCCAGGAACGCCGCGACGTATCGGTCAGTGGTGTCGCGCTCCGCCTCCATCGCGCGCCGCTCGAACTGGCTGATCCGCTGCCCGATCGCCTCCATGTTGGCGGCATCCTCCGACGTCAGCCCGCCCGGCCCGAGCTTGTACGCCGACACCAGCGAACGATGGACGACAAGGTCGGCATAGCGCCGGATCGGCGACGTGAAATGCGCATAGCTGCCGAGCGACAGCCCGAAATGCCCGTGGTTTAGCGGCGCATAATAGGCCTGGGTCTGGGTCCGCAGCACCTGCTCCATCACCTGTGGCCGGAAATCGGCGTCGCCGACCCGGTCGAGGATCCGGTTGAAGGTCGCGGGTTTCACCACCTGGCCGAGCGCGAAGGCGACGTCGAAGCTTTCGAGATAGTCCTTCAGCGCGACCAGCTTCTCGCGGCTCGGCGGTTCGTGGACCCGGTACATCACCGGTGCCTTCTTCGCCTCCAGCGCCTTCGCCGCGGCGACGTTGGCCGCGATCATGTAGTCCTCGATCAACCGGTGCGCGTCGAGTTGTTCGCGCGGCGCCACCGACAGGATGCGCCCTTGCTCGTCGAGCACCACCCGGCGTTCGGGCAGATCGAGCGCCAACGGCTCCCGCGCCGCCCGCGCTTTGGACAGTGCGCCCCAGCAAGCCCAAAGCGGCTTCAGCGCGGCAAGCACGTCGCCCTCCCGCCCCGCGGAAGGGGAACTCCCGTCGATCAACGCCTGCGCATCCTCGTAGGCCACGTTCGCCAGCAACCGCACCACCGCCCGCGTAAAGCGCCACGACTTCAGAGCGCCCGACGGGGTGATCTGCAGGTGGCAGACCAAAGCCGCCCGGTCCTGGCCCTCCTTCAGCGAACACATGTCCGCGGACAGGATCTCGGGCAGCATCGGCACGACGCGATCGGGAAAATAGACCGAATTGCCGCGCCGCCGCGCATCGCGGTCGATCGCGGAACCCGGGCGCACATAGAAACTGACGTCCGCGATCGCGACCAGCGCCTGCCAGCCGCCGGCATTGGCGGGATCGTCGTCGGGCGCCGCCCATACCGCATCGTCGTGATCGCGCGCATCGACCGGATCGATCGCGACGATCGGCAGATGCCGCAGATCCTCGCGATCGTCGCCGAGCGGCAGCTTGGCGACCTCCTCCGCCTCCTCGATCGCTTCGGGCGCGAACTCGTCGGGAATGCCGAGCTTGTGGATCGCGATCAGCGAAAAGCTGCGTGGCGCGAACGGATCGCCGAGCCGCTCGACCACCCGTGCCATCACCCGCGGCGGCCGGCCCGCCAATTCCGCGAGCACGAGGTCGCCGGGCGCCGCGTCGCCGGCGTCGGACACCGCGATCTCGCGCCGGTCCTTCTTCTCGACGCCGGTCAGCCACAGCATCGGCCCCTCCTTGCGGAGCACGCCCAGGAACTGCTCGGATGCCTTGGCGAGCACCTTCATCGGGTGCGCGATCCAGCCGTTGCCGGCTTCCTCGGTCCGCGCGAGCACGCGTTCGCCGAGCCCGAGTGCGCCACGCTTGCGCTCCCGCACGCGGATCCGCGGCGGCGGCGTCTCCGCCTCCCAGCGATCGGGCACCGCCCAGACGTTGCCGCCATCGTCGACATCGACGATGCGCAGCACCGTGACCTTGGGCAGCCCGCCCATCTTGTGAAACGAGCGACCCGGCGCCGAATCGATCAGCCCCTCGTCGGCCATGTCCTTCAACAGCGCCTTCAGCAGGATCTTCTGCTGTGCACTCAGCCCGAAGGCTTTAGCGATCTCACGCTTTCCCGCCGGGCTGTCCGACGAGGCGAGGAAATCGAGGATCTGCTGGCGGGTGGGAAGACCGGTAGGATTACGCATCGACCCATACATAGGCACGCCCACCCCCGCCGTCACGGTTCACTTGTGCCGCGCGCCGCAGTAGGAGCCCCCAGGTGATCTACGATCTCCTCATCGTCGGCGGCGGCATCAATGGCTGCGCGATCGCGCGCGAAGCGTCGTTGCTTGGGCTGAAGGTGCTGCTGGTCGAGCGCGACGACCTCGCCAGCCACACCTCGTCCGCATCGACCAAGCTGATCCATGGTGGCTTGCGCTACCTCGAATATTACGACTTCCGCCTGGTTGCGCACGCTCTCCGCGAACGCGAACGGCTGGTGAAGGCCGCGCCGCACATCATCCGGCCGATGCGCTTCGTCCTGCCCAACGAACATGCGGTGCGCCCGTGGTGGATGGTCCGGCTCGGCCTGCTTCTCTACGATCTGCTCGGCGGGCGGATGACGCTGAAGCGGTCGCGCGGTCTGCGCCGGACCGACACCGCCTACACCGCGCCGTTGCAGCACGGCAAGCGTGGCTTCGTCTATTCAGACGCGTTCGTCGACGACTCGCGGCTGACCTTGTTCAACGCGGTCGATGCCGCTGACAACGGCGCCGAGATCCGCACTAGCACCGCGCTGGACAGTGCCCGGCGCGAGGGCGGGCGCTGGCATGCGCGCCTGTCCGACGGCAGCGAGATCGAGGCACGCGGGCTGGTCAATGCGGCGGGCCCCTGGGTCCACCAGCTGCTCGGCCAACTGGGTGTCAACAGCGCCAGCGGCGTCCGGCTGGTCAAGGGTAGCCACATCGTCGTCCCGCGGCTTTACGACGGCGACCACGCCTACATCCTCCAGCAGCCGGATCGGCGGATCGTCTTCGCGATCCCCTATCAGGATGATTTCACCGAAATCGGCACGACCGACATCCCCGTCGACAAGCCCGAGGATGCGCAGATCGACGCCGACGAGATCGCTTATCTGTGCGGCGCCGCCAACCGCCACTTCGTCCGCCAGATCGCGCCGGCCGACGTCACCTCGACCTGGTCCGGCGTCCGCCCGCTCTACGACGACGGCGCCAGCGAGGCGCGCGAGGTCACCCGCGATTACGTCCTCGATCTCGACACCAGCGGCCCGGTCCTGCTCAACGTGTTCGGTGGCAAGATCACCACCGCGCGGCATCTGGCGCAGGAGGCGCTGGGCAAGCTCGGCCCCGCGCTCGGCATCGTTGCGCACCCGGTCACCCCGGCACGCGTCTTCCCCGGTGGCGCGATCGGCGACATCGACCAGTTCGTCGCCAAGGTCCGCTTCACTTGGTCGTTCCTCGGCGATGCGCGCGCGGACCGCATGGCGCACGCCTACGGCAGCCTCTTGAGCGAGCTGCTCGCCGGCGTCGACGACGAGGCGGCGATGGGCGAGGATCTGGGCGGTGGCCTGACCGAGCTCGAGTTGCGCTGGATGCGCGACCGTGAATGGGCGCGCAGTGCCGACGACGCGCTCGATCGCCGCAGCAAGATCGGCCTCCACATCACCGCGGCCGAACGTGCGCGCGTCGAAGCCTGGTGGGCCGCCAATGGCTGACCGGCATCCTGTCCGGGTCGCTGCCTTCTACCGCTTCGCCCTGTTGCCCGATCCCGCCGCGTTGCGCGCACCGCTGCTCTCGCTATGCGAACGGCACGGCGCGAAGGGCACGATCCTGCTCGCGCCGGAAGGCGTGAACGGCACCATTGCGGGCACGCCCGCAGCGCTCGACGCCGTCCTTGCGCACCTCCGCGCGCTACCGGGGTGCGCCGATCTGGAGGCCAAGTTCGCGACCGCGCCGGTGCTGCCGTTCCACCGGATGAAGGTCCGGCTGAAGCGCGAGATCGTGACGATGGGCGCCCCCGGGCTCGATCCCGCCGCGGTCGGCGACTATGTCGCGCCATCGGACTGGAACGCGCTGATCGACGATCCCGAGACGCTGCTGATCGACACCCGCAACGATTACGAGGTGCGCATCGGCACGTTCGCCGGCGCGGTCGATCCCGCCACCGCCAGCTTCAGCGACTTTTCCGCATGGTTCCGCGACCACCGCGACGCGCTGCTGGCGGGCAAGCGCCGCGTCGCGATGTTCTGCACCGGCGGCATCCGCTGCGAAAAGGCGACCGCCTTCCTAAAGGCCGAAGGCGTGAGCGACGTCTTCCACCTCCAGGGCGGCATCCTAAAATATCTCGAGGAAGTCGAGCCGGCCCAGAGCCGCTTCGCCGGCGAATGCTTCGTCTTCGACCAGCGCGTCGCGGTCGGCCCCGGCATCGCGATCGGCAGCCACACATTGTGCCACGCGTGCCGCATGCCCGTCAGCCCCGAAGACCGCGCCTCCCCGGCCTATGCAGACGGCATCAGCTGCCCCGCCTGCCACGCCGCCCGCGACGACAATCAGCGGGCGGGCTATGCCGAACGCCACCGCCAGACCCTGCTGGCGCAGGCGCGCGGCGAGGATCATGTCGGGCGGCGTGTGGAGTCGGATTGAAGCATCGACCCGTCACGAAACCAGCCCCCATGTCCCCGCGAAGGCGCGAACCCAGTACTGGGCACCCGCCTTCACGAGACCTCTGCGAACCCCCTCCGTCATCCCGGACTAGTTCCGGGATCCACTGTTCCGCGCGGGCATAAGCCGTTGATTTTGCGGGACGGTGGATTCCGGAACAAGGCTCTCCTGAGCGAAGTCCAAGGGTCCGGGGTGACGAATGGATTTGGCGAATTCGGCGACTTTCGAAGAGGTCTCGCCTTCGCGGGAACACAAGCGTAGTTGATAACCGGCCTAGTAGCTCCGCCCCACCAGCACCCGCTCGACCGCCGGCTCGCCCGTGAACACGCAGTTCCCACTCGCCGCAGCCGCATCCAGCGGCACGTTGCGCACCGTCAGCTTCAGCTTCTTCAGCCGTTCCACGACCTTGTCGAGCGCCGCGCCGGTCGGCTTGGCCCACTCTACCATCCGCCAGCCCGGATTGCGCGCGCCCTCGGCGAAATGCGTTTCCAGCGCCGCCCAGTCCGCCGCGGGTGTGATGTTGGCGTCGAGCCGCGCCTTCGCCTCTGCATGCAGCGTCGCCTGGATCTCGCCCAGCAACCCCGCCGCGGCGCCTTCGAACTCCGCCCGCGCTACGATCGCGCTGTCGAGCTTGCCGTCTTCGCGGTACAGCCGGTCGCGGCGGATCACCGAGACGTTGCCGCCCGCCATATCGCGCCCGCCGACCTCGACGACGATCGGCGCGCCCTTTTTGACCCAGCCCCAGCGCTTGGTCGTCGACTTGGCCGGCTTGAGATCGAGCAATGCGCGCACCGTTTCGCCCAGCGCGCTCGTCGCCGCCAGCGCCGCCTGCAGTTCCTTGCAATAGGCGATCAGCGCGGCGTCCTCGTCATTGTCGCGCAGCATCGGCACGATCACGATCTGCCAGGGCGCGATCCGCGGCGGCACGCGCAGTCCGTCATCGTCGCCATGCACCATGATCACGCCGCCGATCATCCGCGTCGACACGCCCCAGCTGGTCGTGTTCGCCAGCTCGAACTCGCCCGCATTGTTCTGGAAACGGATGTTCTGCGCGCGCGCGAAATTGGTGCCGAGAAAATGCGAGGTGCCCGCCTGCAGCGCCTTGCCGTCCTGCATCATCGCCTCGATAGAATAGGTCGCGACCGCGCCGGGGAACCGCTCGTTCTCGGGCTTCTCGCCCGCGACCACCGGCAGCGCGAGGCAATCCTCCGCGAAGCTGCGATAGACCTCGAGCATCTTCAGCGTCTCTTCGCGCGCCTCGTCGGCGGTCGCGTGCGCGGTATGCCCCTCCTGCCACAGGAACTCGGCGGTGCGCAGGAACATCCGCGTCCGCATCTCCCACCGCACCACATTGGCCCATTGGTTGATCAGGACCGGAAGGTCGCGCCAGGACTGCACCCAGCGCGCGAACGCGGTGCCGATCACCGTCTCGGAGGTCGGGCGCACCACCAGCGGTTCCTCGAGCTTCGCCGACGGATCCGGCATCAACCCGCCCTTGCCGTCCGCGATCAGCCGGTGATGCGTGACGACCGCCATCTCCTTGGCGAACCCCTCGACATGCTCGGCCTCCTTTTCGAAATAGGAGAGCGGGATGAAGAGTGGGAAATAGCAATTTTCATGGCCGGTCGCCTTGATCCGGTCATCGAGCAGCCGCTGAATCCGCTCCCAGATGCCGTACCCCCAGGGCCGGATCACCATGCACCCCCGTACTCCCGACTCCTCGGCGAGATCGGCCTCGGTGATGACGGACTGATACCAGGCGGCGAAATCCTGATCGCGCGTGACGGAAAGAGCATGCTTCATGGCGCCGACGCCTAGCCAAAGCGGCCGGCGGCGTCACCCCCGAGTGGGTGTGTTGGGACGCAGCGAGTGCGGAAGGCGAGCAAAACTCCTGACACTCGCGGGGAGGAATTTGGTGGTCGCGACGCCCGGGCACGCTAAGCCCCGGCGCGTGACCACCGACCGGATCCTTCCCGCGATCGCGATGCGGCTGACGTCTGTGCTGGTGTTCGCGTCGATGAACGTCTGCATCAAGCTCGCCGAACGCGGCGGCGCCAGCGTGTCGGAGATCCTGTTCTTCCGCCAGTTCGGCGCCTGCCTGCTCGTTGCCGCGGTGATCGCGGCGGGGCCGGGGCTCGCATCGGTCGCGACGACGCGCCTGCCCGCGCACGTGCTGCGCGCCGTCGTCGGGCTGACCGCGATGGCGTTCACCTTCAACGGCATCGTCGCGCTGCCGCTCGCGGAGGCGACGACGATCGGGTTCACGGTGCCGATCTTCGCGACGGTCCTCGGCGCCCTGGTGCTCCGCGAACCGACCGGGTGGCATCGCTGGGCGGCGGTGGCGACCGGCTTCGTCGGCGTGCTGATCGTCGCGCAGCCGAGCGGCAGCCACTTCCCGCTATGGGGTGCCGGCTGTGCGCTGGCAGGCGCATTCGGCACCGCAACCGTCACCATCCTGCTGCGCCGGATCGGGCGCACAGAGAGCGCGCTGACGACGGTGTTCTGGTTCTCGGCACTATCGGTCCTGCCGCTGTCGCTGCTCTATGCTGGGGCGGCGCAGGCGCACCCGGTCGCGACATGGTTCTGCCTCGCCGGGGTCGGCGGCCTCGGCGGCATCGCGCAGATCGCGATGACGAGCTCGCTCCGCCTCGGCCCGGTCTCGGTGGTGGTGCCGATGGACTATTCCAGCCTGCTATGGGCGACGTTGTTCGGCTGGCTGGTGTTCGACGTGCTGCCCGCGTCCGCAACCTGGCTCGGCGCGCCGATCATCGTCGCGAGCGGCCTCTACATCGTGTGGCGCGAACACCGCCGCCGCCGCGTCCTCACCGAAGAGGCGACGGCGGGGAGCGGGTGACTGGTCCGCTTCCCCCGTAAAGGCCGGGGTCCTCTGTCCTACAGCACCGCCACCATGGTACGCGCCCTTCACTGCCTGGCCAGGCGGCACGCTCTTTCGCATCGTCGACCCGCGTTCCCCACGCACGCGCGTATAGGTGCGACTTTTGTGACTCTTCGGCGCGATCGTTTCGGCTATTCCGCCGCCTCCGCCAGTGCCCGTTCCCTCCACACCAGCACCGGCTTGCGCGCTGCCAGCGTCTCGTCGAGCCTGCTGCGCGGTGCGAAATGCGGGGCGGATTTCAGCGCCTTGTCGCCGGCCTTTGCGCGCTCCGCGACCGAACGCAGCGCGCCGATGAACTGGTCGAGTGCCGCCTTGCTCTCGGTTTCGGTCGGCTCGATCAGCATCGCGCCATGCACCACCAGCGGGAAATACATCGTCATCGGATGATAGCCCTCGTCGATCAGCCCCTTGGCGACGTCGATCGTGGAGAAGCCCGCCGCGAGACCGTCGTCGCTGAACAGCGCCTCGTGCATGCACGGCCCGCTATGCCCGAACGGCGCGTCGAGCGTGCCGTCGAGCGAGCGCAGCACGTAATTCGCGTTGAGCACCGCATCCTCGGCGACCTGGCGCAAGCCGTCGGCGCCGTGGCTGAGGATGTAGGTCAGCGCGCGCGTGAACATCCCCATCTGGCCGTGGAATGCGGTCATCCGGCCGAACGTCAGCGGGTGTTCGTCGCCCGCGGTCTCTTCCTCGACCAGCGTGAGATGCCCGTCCGCATGCCGCGAGGTAAACGGCAGCGGCCCGAACGGCGCCAGCGCCTCCGACATCACGACCGGGCCAGATCCGGGACCACCGCCGCCGTGCGGGGTCGAAAAGGTCTTGTGGAGATTGATGTGCATCGCGTCGATGCCGAGATCGCCCGGCCGCACCCGGCCCACGATCGCGTTGAAGTTGGCGCCGTCGCAATAGACATAGCCGCCGATCGCATGGACCGCGTCGGAGATTGCCTTCATGTCGCGTTCGAACAGTCCGCAGGTGTTCGGATTGGTGATCATCACCCCCGCCACGTCGGGCCCGAGCCGCGCCTTCAACGCCTCGGTATCGACCCGCCCCTCGCTGGTCGCGGGGATATCCTCGACCTGGAACCCCGCGAACGCCGCGGTCGCCGGGTTGGTGCCGTGCGCGCTTTCGGGCACCAGGATGACCTTGCGGTGGCCCTCGCCCCGCGCCTCGAGCGCCGCCTTGATCGCGAGGATGCCGCACAGTTCGCCATGCGCGCCAGCCTTGGGGCTCATCGCGACGCCGTGCATGCCGGTCAGTGTGATCAGCCACCGCGCCAGTTCGTTGATCACGCCGAGCGCACCCTGCACCGTGTCGACCGGCTGGAGCGGGTGGATGTCGGCGAAGCCCGGCAGCCGCGCCATCTTCTCGTTCAGTCGCGGATTGTGCTTCATCGTGCACGACCCCAGCGGGAATAGCCCCAGATCGATCGCGTAGTTTTGACGGCTGAGCCGGGTATAGTGCCGCACCGTCTCCGGCTCCGACAGACCCGGCAGGCCGATCGGCTTGTGCCGGAACAGCCCGCCCAACTTGTGCTCCTGCATCTCGCCAGACTGGTCGGCGAAATCCACACCGGTCGTCTCGCCGTCGCCGATCTCGAAGATCAACGCCTCTTCAAGCATCAGCGCCTTGTTGCCGGTCGAGGTCGCCGCCGCGCCGTCGCCCTTTTCGGGCGCGCCGGGGCGCCAGCCGCTTGCGTTGATCGTCATGCCAATACCTCCTCGAGCGCCGTCGCCAGCGCCTCGACATCCTCGGGGGTGGTTGTTTCGGTCACCGCGACCACCAAACCGTTCGCGAGTTCCCCCTCACCGGGATAGAGCCGCCCCAGCGACACCCCGGCGAGGATCCCACGATCGGCGAGCGTGCGCACCACCGGCCGCGCCTCGCTCGGTAGTTCGAGCGTGAATTCGTTGAAGAACGCGTCGTTGACGACCCGCACGCCGGGCACCTTTGCCAGCCGCGCCGCCGCTTCGGCCGCGCCCTGGTGGTTGATCGCCGCCAATGTCCGCAGCCCCTTTTCGCCCAGCAGCGTCATGTGCACGGAGAAGGCCAGCGCGCAGAGCCCGCTGTTGGTGCAGATGTTCGACGTCGCCTTTTCGCGGCGGATGTGCTGCTCGCGGGTCGACAGCGTCAGCACGAAGCCGCGGCGCCCGTCGGCATCGACCGTCTCGCCGCACAGCCGCCCGGGCATCTGCCGGACATATTTGTCCTTGCACCCGAACAGCCCCACATACGGCCCGCCGAACTGCAGCCCGACGCCGATCGACTGGCCCTCCCCGACGACGATGTCCGCGTCCATCTCGCCCGGCGAGCGGAGCGCACCGAGTGAGACCGGCTCGGTAACGACCGCGATCAGCAGCGCCTTGTGCTCGTGGCACTTGGCGGCGAGTGCCGACATGTCGGCTACCCGGCCGAGGATGTCGGGATATTGCACCACCACGCACGACGTATCGTCGTCGATGCGGTCGGCGAGCGTCGCGAAATCGGTGTCGGGACCGAGATCCGGCACCGCGGTCTCCAGCTGGTCGCCGGTGAACTTCGCCATCGTCTTCGCGACCGAGACGTAATGCGGGTGCAACCCCGCCGACAGGATCGCCTTGCCGCGCCGGGTGATCCGCCGTGCCATGCCGATCGCCTCCCAGCATGCGGTCGAGCCGTCGTACATCGACGCGTTGGCGACGTCGGTGCCGAGCAGCCGTGCGACCTGCGTCTGGAACTCGAACAGCATCTGCAGCGTGCCCTGCGCAATCTCGGGCTGGTACGGCGTGTAGGCGGTCAGGAACTCCCCGCGCTGGATCAGGTGATCGACCGAGGCGGGCACGTGATGCCGGTATGCGCCGCACCCGAGGAAGAACGGCGCCTCCCCCGCCGCGAGGTTTTGCCGGGCGAGCGCCGACATGTGGCGCTCGACCGCCAGTTCGCTGGCATGCATCGGCAGGTCGCGGATCGGGCCGTCGAGCCGGGCCTCCTCGGGCACGTCGACGAACAGGTCGTCGATCGAGGATGCACCGATCACGGCGAGCATCGCGTCGCGGTCGGGCTGAGTAAGCGGCAGGTAACGCATCATATGATCTCCCCCCTCCCGCGTGCGGGAGGGGTCGGGGGAGGGAAGTTTCTAAAGCTTCTCGACGAACGCCGCATAGGCGGCCTCGTCCATCAGCGTGTCGAGCTCGCCCGCATCGGACAGCGTAATGCGGAAGAACCAGCCCGCGATTTCGGGATCGGTGTTCACCAGCGCGGGTTCGTCGGCGAGCGCCGCGTTACCCTCGACGACGGTGCCCGAAACCGGCGAGTAGACGTCCGACGCCGCCTTCACCGACTCGACCACTGCGGCCTCGTCGCCCTTGGCGATCCGCTTGCCCGCTTCGGGCACATCGACGAACACGATGTCGCCGAGCTGGCCCTGTGCATAATCGGAGATGCCGACGGTGCCGACATCGCCGTCGACGTCGATCCATTCATGGTCTTCGGTGAAGTAACGGCTCATCTACTTGGCTCCTGCTCGGACATAGCGGTGGGGAACGAAGGGCATCTCGGCGACCGTGGCGCGGTGGACCTTGCCGCGTTGAGCGATCCGCACGACCGTGCCCGCGGTGGCGAGTGCGGCGGGAACATAGGCCATCGCGATCGGCGCCCCCAGCGTCGGCGCGAAGCCGCCGCTAGTGACCTTGCCGATCTCGCTGTCGTCGTCGTCCACCACCGCGGCGCCTTCGCGAACCGGCTGGCGACCTTCGACGATCAACCCGACGCGCTTCGCCACCGGGCCTTGCTCGCGCTCCATCAGGATGCGGGTAGCGCCCGGGAAGTCGGCGGCTTCGCGGCGACGCTTGCTGCCGATCGCGAAGCCGAGTCCGGCCATGATCGGTGTCACCTCGGGATCCAGATCGTGACCGTAGAGCGGCAGATCCGCCTCCAGCCGCAGCGAATCCCGTGCGCCAAGCCCGATCGGCTTCACCTCGGGCTCGTCGGCGAGCAGCGTGGCGACGCGGTCGGCGGCCTCCGCGGGGATCGAGATCTCGAACCCATCCTCGCCGGTGTACCCCGAGCGACTGATATAGGCGTCGGCACCCGCGATCGTGAACCGCCCGCCGCGCATGAAAGTCAGCGCCTCGAGCGGGTAGTCGCCGCCGACGTGCCGCTTCAGCACCGCGAACGCCTGCGGCCCCTGCAACGCCAGCAGCGCGCGGTCGTCGAGATGATTGATCGTGATCGCGTCGGGCAAATTCTCGCGCAGATGCGCCAGATCGTCATATTTGGTCGCGCCATTGACGACCATGTAGATTCCGCCTGGCCAGCGCGAGATCATCAGGTCGTCGAGGATCCCGCCACCTTCGTCGAGCAGCAACGAATAACGCTGAGCGCCGAGCGTCAACCCCGCGACGTCGGCCGGGATCAGCGCCTCGAGCGCCGCGTCTAGGCCATCACCAGACAGCAGCAACTGGCCCATGTGGCTGACGTCGAACAGCCCGGCCGATTCGCGGGTCCACAGATGCTCGGCCATGATGCCGTCATACTGGATCGGCATCTCGTAGCCCGCGAACGTCACCATCCGCGCACCACGCGCCCGATGCCATGCGTCGAGCGGCAACAGCTCGGTCTCGGGTGCGACGTAATCGTCGGCTTGGTCGATGAGGTTGCTGTGGTCGCTCATGCCGGCTCTCCGTCGAAGGGACGACCGCCTTCGGGCCCGCAGACCCGGCAACGATCGATACCCCCTCTGTCGCGGAAACCTGAGAGCTTTCGCCGCGACGCCCGGAGGCGCGCGGCTTACCCCTTCGGTGGGCGGATCCTGAAAGAACCAGCCGCTTTCCAGAGTGTCGATTCGGCCCGCGCGGTCCGTTTGCCTGAGAGATTCCGGGGTGGTTGCTCCTTCGGCGGCCCATTGATGGGCTCTCTCCCGCGCGGTCCCATGCCGGTTGCCCGGCATCGACGCGTCAGGCTCTGGCGTGCCGTCCCGACCGAGTCAATCGGTCATCGGGGCACCTCGCATCAACGCGTCGCGTTATATTTCAGCTGTTCGTTGGTGAGCTGGAAACCGACCAGCGCCTCGAAGCTGGCCCGCAGCACCGCGGCCCGCACTTCGGGGCGCGACAACGGGTCGACCGCCGCATCCTGATCGCCCGCCTTGCGGCGCTTGGTCAGCTGGTTGCGGACCTCTTGGCTCAGCGTCGCCGCGGCGCGGGTGATCTGGGTCGAGGCGGTGCCGCTGGTGTGCCCGCGCGTCTGCCCCGCGTCGAAATGGACCCCTACGCGTCCGATCCGCTTGGCGACCACGGCGTTGCCGCCGCGCACCACGGTGATGAAGAACGGCAGCGTGACGTCGCGCGCTGCGCCGGCGCGGGCGCGGCGTGCATCGACATCGAAGGTGACCGTCGTCACGATCTGCTCGCCCGCGTCGTTGCAGGTCGACCGCAGGTTGCTGATCGTCGCGGTCAGATCGATCGCATTGCTGTCGGTGCTGGTGACCGGATCGAACAACGTGACGTCACCGGTGCCCGCCGGCAGTGCGACCACCGGGCAGGCGGATCGCACCGCGTTGATGCCGCCGCTCGGGTCGATATCCCCCTTGCTGGAGCATCCACCGAGGACGAGCGCGAGGGCGGAGCAGCCGATCGGGATGATTTTCACGGGAACGCGTACCTTTTCGAACGGCCTCGGCCGGGCGTGGGAAACTGCGACGATCCGCCGCTCCACTCGTGCGCAGCATCATAGGAAGCGGCTTCACCCCGCGCAAGCAATCGCGTAGAGCAGACCCCATCATGGCATTGACCGAGAAACCCGCCCTCGACCTGCTGATCGCCGCGCCGCGCGGCTTTTGCGCCGGGGTCGACCGCGCGATCCGCATCGTCGAGCTCGCGATCGAAAAGCACGGCGCACCCGTGTTCGTGCGGCACGAGATCGTCCACAACAAATTCGTCGTAGACAGCCTGAAGGCGAAGGGCGCGGTCTTCGTCGAGGAACTGGACGAGGTGCCCGACGGCGCCCCCGTCGTCTTCTCCGCGCACGGCGTGCCGAAATCGGTTCCGGCGGAGGCCCAGGGCCGCGGCCTCGACTATCTCGACGCGACCTGTCCGTTGGTTTCCAAGGTTCACCGCCAGGCTGAACGGCTGGTGGCGAGCGGCCGGCACATCGTCTTCATCGGCCATGCCGGCCATCCCGAGGTGATCGGCACCTTCGGCCAGGTGCCCGCAGGCTCGATGTCGCTGATCGAGACGGTCGCGGATGCCGAGACCTTCGCCCCCGCCGATCCCGCCAACCTCGCCTTCCTGACCCAGACCACGCTGTCGGTGGACGACACCGCCGAAGTCGTGCGGACGCTGCAGCACCGCTTCCCGGCGATGCAGGCGCCGCGCGGCGAGGACATCTGCTACGCGACCTCGAACCGCCAGGCCGCGGTGAAGGCGATCGCCGCAAGCTGCGATGCCTTGCTCGTAATCGGCGCGCCGAATTCGTCGAATTCGGTGCGACTGGTCGAGGTCGCGGAACGCGAGGGCACGCCGGCGCGGCTGATTCAGCGCGCGGCCGATCTCGACTGGAGCTTCCTCAAGGGCGTCGGCACGCTCGGCCTCACCGCCGGGGCATCCGCGCCCGAGCTGCTGGTGCGCGAACTCGTCGCCCGTCTCGCCGAGCGTTACGAGATCCGCGAACGCGAAGTAGAAACCACCCGTGAGACGATCGCCTTCAAGCTGCCGCGCGGCCTCGACGCCGCCGCATAGATGGCGGTCTATACCCATGTCTCGGCAGAGGCGCTCGGCGCCTTCCTGGCGCGCTACGATCATGGCGAACTGGTTTCGGCCAAAGGGATCGCCGAAGGGGTCGAGAACTCCAACTACATGGTCGACACCACGCGCGGCCGCTACATCCTGACACTCTACGAAAAGCGCGTCGCGGCGGGCGACCTGCCCTTCTTCATGGCGATGCTCGATCACCTCGCCGCGCGCGGCAATCTCGTCCCCCGCGCCTTTGCCGACCGTGACGGCACGCTGATCCAGACGCTGGAGGATCGTCCCGCCTGCCTGATCGAATTCCTGCAGGGCGTGTCGGTGTCCTTCCCGACCCCGGCGCAGGCGCAGGCCGCCGCCGCCGCGATGGGGCAGATGCACCGCGACCTCGCCGACTTCACCGGGACCCGGCCGAACGCGCTCGGGGTCGGGAGCTGGCGACCATTGCTGGAACGCTGCGGCCGCGATCTCGACACGATCGCGCGGGGGCTGTTCGACCGCATCGACACCGCGCTGACTACGGTCGAAGCCGAGTGGCCCGCCGACCTGCCGGTCTCCGCGATCCACGCCGATCTCTTCCCCGACAACGTTCTGATGCTTGGCGACCGGGTGACCGGGCTGATCGACTTCTACTTCGCCTGCACCGAGATCCGCGCGTACGACTTCGCCGTGCTGCACACCAGCTGGGCCTTCGACTCGACCGGCGTGCCACTCGATCCCGCGGTCGGCCGCGCGCTGGTCGACGGCTACGCCTCGGCATTCCCGATCTCGGCCGCCGAGCGCGCCGCCTTGCCGGTGCTGGCGCGCGGCGCCTGCATCCGCTTCCTCCTTACCCGCGCCTGGGACTGGCTCAACACCCCCGCCGATGCGCTGGTGACGCGCAAGGACCCGCTGGCCTATCTGCGGCGGCTCGACGCCTATGAAGCCGGGACGAGTTTCTCATGATCGATGTCGAGATCGCCACCGACGGCGCCTGCAAGGGCAATCCCGGCCCCGGCGGCTGGGGCGCGGTGCTGCGTTTCGGCACCGCGGAGAAGGAGCTGTCGGGCGGCGACCCCAACACCACCAACAACCGCATGGAACTGACCGCCGCGATCGAGGCGCTGAACGCGCTGGTGCGGCCCTGTTCGGTCAAGCTGTCGACCGACAGCCGCTATGTGATGGACGGCCTCACCAAGTGGGTCGCCGGCTGGAAACGCAACGGCTGGCGCACCGCCGACAAGAAGCCGGTCAAGAACGCCGAACTATGGCACGCGCTGATCGCCGCAGCGGAACCCCACAAGATCGAATGGATCTGGGTGAAGGGCCACGCCGGCCACCCCGACAACGAACGCGCCGACAAACTGGCGAGCGACGCGGCCGTCGCGGCGACGCCGGGGCGGCGGTAGGATCGTCTGACCGCGGTTCAGCGTCGATGACCGCCACTGATGCGCGCCGCGAAGGCGAGAGCGCAGTAGTTGCCCCCCCTCGCGGGGACACATGGGACGGTACGCCTTACAGAGGCAGTACCGACGACGCCCGCTAGACCTGTAACTTCGCCTCAAACCGCGCCGGCGAATACTGCTCCAGATCGATCCCCCCGATCGCAGCATCCGGCGCCCGCCCCAGCAGCAGCGCCGCACCGACCATCGCCGCAGCGGGAGCGGTCTGGATCCCGAAGCCCCCTTGCCCCGCGCACCAGAAGAACCCAGCCACGGTCGGATCGTAGCCATAGACCGGCCGACGGTCCGGCGCGAAGCTGCGCAGGCCCGCCCAACGGCGCTCGACCGCGGCGACGCGCCAATCGAGCACCTGTTCGAACCGGTCGATCGCAACGGCGACGTCCAATTCCTCGGGCTGGGCGTCGCCCGGCTCCGCGGGGATCTCGTCGTGCGGGCTGAGCCACAACCGGCCTCCCGGTTCGGGCTTGAAGTAGAAGCGCCCACCGATGTCGGCGACCATCGGCAAGCCATCGGGCGCCGCGGGATCGGTGCGCAGCTGTACCATTGTGCGGCGATACGGCGCGATGCCGATCGGGGCGGCGCCCGCGAGCCGCGCCACCGGGTCCGCCCACGCCCCCGCCGCATCGACCAGGATTCGCGCCTGGAACGCCCCTGCGCGCGTCGTCAGCGTCCACACGCCGTCGCGACGCTCGGCGGCCAGCAGTGCCGCACCGGTGGCAAGCACGGCGCCGCCGCGCCGCGCCACTGCAAGCGCCGCCGCATGCAGCGCGGCAACGTCGATATAGGCGCAGCTCGGCTCCCACACGCCGAGCGTCCATTGCTCCCGCAAGCCGGGGACCGTCGTCGCCGGATCGACCCGCTCCAGCACGACGTCGGTGTCCGCGAACGCCGTCACGAAGTCGTCGATTGCGGCGGCGTCAACCGCGGTGCCGATGTGCAGCGATCCCATCGGCGACAGGAACCCGCCGCCGTCGAACGCGGCGCGCGAGGCGCTCGTCAGCGGCTGGATCGCGGGACCGCCATAAGTCTCCGACCAGAACGCCGCCGACCGTCCGGTCGCGTGATAGCCGGGCATGTCCTCGGCCTCGAGCAGCAGCACACGGCCATCCGGCACCAGTTCGGCGGCGAGTGTAGCGCCCGCGATCCCGGCGCCGATGATCGCGACGTCGTGGATCACCGCGCCGGCGCCCTCAGGTCGAGAAAGCCATCGATCGCGGCCAGCGCGCGATCGCGGACGCCATCCGCCTCGCGTAGGATTTCATGCGCGGATCCGTCGCCGAAGCGGAGCATCTCGACATCGGGCAACGCCGCCGCGACCGCCGCGGCAGCGCGCGGATCGACCAGCGCATCCGCATCGGCGACCAGCATCAGGACGGGCGTCTTTACCGCTTGCAGCCGCGGATCGGCGCGCTGCTGACGGGTCGACGCGAACGCCGCGACCAGCCACGCCCAGCTCGGCGGCCCCAGGCGGAGCGTCGGCGCCCCGCGATACCAGTAAATCTCATCCTCGTAGCGCGACTTGTCCTTGGTCAGCAGCGGCTGCCGATCGATCGCGCCGGGCCGCTCGTGCCCCTTCCACGCCGGCCGCGCCGCATCGCCCAGCGAGCGCATCGCCCGAGCCAGCCGCTCGCCCCAGATCGCTCCGACGGGCGATCTCAGGCCCAGCATCGGCGCGATAAGGACGGCGGCATCGGGATCGATCGCTCCCTCGACGATTGCACGCAGCACGAGGTGTCCGCCCATCGAATGACCCATGACGACGTGCGGCCCCGGCGTCGCGGCGCGCCAATCGTGCCACAGGACGCTCAGATCGTCCACGAACGGCGCGAAGCTCGACGCATGCCCGACATGCGGGTCGGCAGTCGTCCGCCCCGAGCCGCCCTGTCCCCGCCAGTCGAACGAGGTCACTGCCCAGCCGGCATCGTGCCAATGCGTCATCGCCTCGAGATACTTCTCGATGATGTCGCCGCGCCCGCCCTGGAACAGGACGGATCCGCGTACCGTGCCCGCAGGCACAGGCCAATCAAACCGACGGAGTGGCCAGCCATCGGATGCCGTCCACGACGACATCGCCGCCTCCGCCGGCAAGGCGCGGCGGAAACGGGCCGGATCGGGCGGGCTCTGATCGATCATCGTCATCATGGTTACGTTTTCGAAAGCGCTGACGTCTACGACGACGTGATGGCGTGGAATGATTATCTCGGAGCGTTCGCGATCGTCGCCCTGGCGTCCCTGCTGTTGTCGGCGGGTATCCAGGACATCCGTACCCGCGAAATCGCCAATTGGAAGAGCGGGGCGATCGTCGCGCTCGCGCCGGTCTGGTGGCTGGCACACGGCCTGTCGCTCTATCCCGATGTGGCGGTCCAGTTCGCGCTCGCCGCAGTGGTGCTCGCGATCTTCTTCGCGGCGTTCGCAATGGGGTGGATGGGCGGCGGCGACGTCAAGCTGATCGCCGCGCTGGCGCTGTGGCTGCCGGTCGGCACCTTCATGACGATGATGATGGTGATGTCGATCGCCGGCGGCGTCGTCACCCTGGCGATGATCGTCGAGGGCAGAGTGCGCCGAGCCTCCGGTGCGATCGAGGTGCCGTATGGCGTCGCGATCGTCTTCGCGGCACTGATGTCCATCCGCGAACCGATTTTTAACCGTTTTCTGTGAAATGCTTAATCCCGGATCAACCTACGGCGCTCCGAAAGGCCCGATGAGACATGGATAGTCGCAAGATAGTTCTGCTGGTAGGCGCATTGTTCGTCGCCGCCATCACGGCATTCTTCGCCCGCACGCTCATCGCGGGGAGCGCGGCACCGCAGGCCGCCGCAGCAGGCGTCACCGCGCCGGTCGATGGGCCCGAGGTGCTCGTCGCCACGCGCGCGCTGCCGGTCGGCACGATCCTCGACGCCACCGCGTTGAAGTTTCAGCCCTGGCCGAAGGAGCTGGTCGACGGCGCCTATTATTTGAAGGCGCAGACCGATCTCCGTACGCTTCAGGGCACCGTGGTCCGCAACGCGATCACCGCAGGTCAGCCGCTCACCCAGGGCGCGCTGGTCAAGCCCGGCGACCGTGGTTTCCTCGCCGCGGCGCTCGGGCCCGGCATGCGCGCGGTGACCTTTCCCGTCTCGGCCCAAACCTCAGTCGCGGGCTTCGTCTTTCCCGGTGACCGCATCGACGTGGTGCTGACCTCGACCGTTCCCGGCGGCGGCGACGGCGCCCCGCTGAAGGTTTCGGAGACGGTGATGCGCAACGTCCGCGTCCTCGCCACCGATCAGCGCACCGACAACAGCGTAGGCGAAGACGGCAAGACCGTCGTCCGCACCTTCGGCACCGTCACGGTCGAGGCGACGCCGAAGCTTGCCGAACAGCTCGCGGTCGCACAGACGCTCGGCGCACTTTCGCTCTCGCTTCGTTCGATCGCGGACAACAATGCCGAACTCGAGGAAGCGATCGCATCGGGCCGCGTGAAGGTCCCGGCCAATGGCGACGCCAAGGCGGAAAAGGACATGCTCGTCCAGCTCGCCAGCCAGCCGAACACCGGCCGCTCCACCTTCGCCACCGGCGCCGACGTCTCGCGCTACCAGCGCAGCACCGTGCCCGGCAAGCCGCCGGTCGCCACGATCGCGCCGATCGTCGAGGGGCCTACAGTCCGGGTCGCTCGCGGCAATACCGTCGAGGTCGTGCCGGTCGGTGCACGCAACAAGAACACCATCATCTCCGCGACGCCGCCCGCACCCAGCATCCACGGCGCGACGGCAAACAGCCCGGCTCAGGGGAACAACTAAGATGCGCATCTCGCTTTCCCCAATCGGCATGCCGCTGGCCGTGGCGCTCGCCGCCGCTGCCGTCGTCGGCGCCGGCGCTGCCCCCGCCCAATCGGGCCGATCGACCGCGGCGCGCCCGACTGCATCAGTATTTCAAGTCAACACCGGCCGCGGTCGCCTGATCACGCTGGCACGCCCGATGTCCGACGTGTTCGTCGCGGATCCCGGCATCGCCGACGTCCAGGTGCGCTCGCCAACCCTACTCTACGTCTTCGGCAAGAAGGCCGGCGAGACGACGATCTCCGCGACCGCGAAGAGCGGTGCGGTGGTGTATGCGACGACCGTGCGGGTCGGCGACAATTACGACTCGATCGGGTCGATGTTGAAGCTGGCGATGCCCGATGCGAAGGTCGTGGCGACGCCGATGAACGGCCTGGTTCTGCTCACCGGCACCGTCGCCGGGCCCGAGGACGCAGCCGAGGCCGAACGCCTGGTGCAGGCGTATGTCGGCGACTCCGCCAAGGTGCTCTCGCGGCTGCGCACCGCGACGCCGCTGCAGGTCAATCTCCAGGTCCGCATCGCCGAGGTGAGCCGCAGCTTCGTCAAGAACATCGGCAACAACCTCACCAGCCGCGACACCACCGGCGGCTTCCAGTTCGGCATCCAGAACGGCAATGCCGGCACGATCAATGCCGCGAGCACGGCCGGCCAGCCGACCGTCGACGTTTCCAGTTCCTACGGCCTTCCCGCAGGTTCGGTGAAGCTGCCCTTCGATCCGTACAGCGGCAAGCTGTCGAACCCGAACGCGGTCCAGAACACCTTTAAGCAGGGGGCCCAGCGCACCACGCTCGGCCTCGCCGGTCGGCTACTCGGTCTCGACCTGCTCGGCACGATCGATCTCGGCGAGACGTTGGGACAAGTATCGACGCTCGCCAATCCGAACCTGACCGCGCTGTCTGGTGAGACCGCGACCTTCCTGGCGGGCGGCGAAGTGCCGCTGGTGATCAGCCAGGGTTTCGGTACGCAGACAGTCGAGTACAAGCAGTACGGCGTCAGCCTCGCCTTCACCCCCACCGTCCTGTCCGACGGCCGGATCAGCATGCGCGTGCGCCCCGAAGTCTCGCAGCTCACTGCCGCGGGATCGGTCACGCTCGGCGGCACCGTCATCCCCGGACTCAGCACCCGCCGGGTCGAGACCACGCTGGAGCTTGGTTCGGGGCAGAGCATGATGATCGGCGGCCTGCTGTCGAACAGCCACGACAATTCGATCGACAAGACTCCGGGCCTCGGCGACGTGCCGGTGCTCGGCGCGCTGTTCCGCTCCAACGGCTGGAAGCGCAACGAGACCGAGCTGGTCGTGATCATCACGCCCTATCTGGTCAAGCCGGTCGACAATATGGGCGACATCGCGCTGCCGACCGACGGCTACAAGGCACCGACCGACCTAGGTCGCGTGCTGCTCGGCCAGGTCGGTGGCGGGGTCACGGGCGGTCGCCGCCCGGTGCCGACGATGGCGACTGAAACCGCACCGCCCACGATCGGCGCCAACGCACCCGCAGCGCCCATGCCGGTGGCCGAACCGCGCAAGCAGGTCGCCGACAAGCCCAAGTCGAAGAAGGGTGCGACTCCCGCACCCGGCTTCTCCAACTGATCCGAGGTCAAGCCACGATGATCAAGCGTACGCTCCTCCTCGCCTCGCTGGCACCGGCCACGCTGGTCGGCGGCTGCATGGGCACCCAGAACCGCGGACTGGAATCGGTCCATCAGCCGGTGGTGTCGCGCAGCGATTACGCGCTCGACCTCGCGACTGCTGGCGGCAGCCTCGCGAGCGGCGAACGTCAGCGCCTCGCCGGCTGGCTGGATTCGATGCATCTGAGCTTCGGTGACCGGGTCGCGATCGACGATCCCGCACGCGAAGCCGGCAAGGCCCGCGGCGAGATCGCGGGCGTCGTGGCGGGCTACGGACTGTTGCTGAGCAGCGACACGCCGATCACCGCCGCCGCGGTAACCCCCGGGTCAATCCGCGTGGTGATCAGCCGGATGCGCGCCGGGGTGCCCGGATGCCCCGATTACAGCCGCAACTCGAGCAACGAGTTCGACAGCAACACCTCGTCGAACCAGGGCTGCGCAGTCAATTCGAACCTCGCTGCGATGATCGCGCGGCCGGAGGATCTCGTCCACGGCCGCTCCACCCAACAAGGTGAGGACTCCGCCGTGTCGAGCAAGGCGATCGCCGAATACCGCAAGGCGACGCCGACCGGCCAGGGCAACGTGGTGAAGTCCGAAAGCTCGAAGGGCAACTAAGATGAACGCACCTTGGAAATCCGCCGGCGCCGGCACCCGCGAGCCCTTTGTCGCCTATGTCTGCGACGAGACCACTGCGGAGGCGATCCGCCCGATCGCAGCCGAACTCGGCTGGTCGATCGACAAGATCAACAAGGGCGGACTGCGCAACGCGATCCAGTCGCTGTCGGTCTCGGCCTCGCCGTTGATCCTGTTCGTCGACCTCGCCGAATCGGGCGATCCGCTGAACGACATCAACGCACTTGCGGAGGTCTGCGAGCCCGGTACGGTGGTGATCGCGTCGGGGCAGGTCAACGACGTCCGACTGTACCGCGACCTGGTCGCGAGCGGAATCCAGGATTACCTGCTCAAGCCGCTCCATCCGGATATGCTGCGCGAGGCGTTCAGCCACGCGCAGGCGATGCTCAACGCGCCCAAGCTGGCCGACGCGGTGGTCGATCGGCCGCATTTCTCGACCGCGATCATCGGTGCGCGCGGCGGCTGTGGCGCGTCAACGATCGCCACCTCGCTCGCTTGGCTGATGTCCGACCGCGAGAAGCGTGCCACCGCGTTGCTCGATCTCGACATCCACTTCGGCACCGGTGCACTGACGCTCGATCTCGAGCCCGGCCGCGGGCTGACCGACGCAATCGAGAACCCCAGCCGGATCGACGGCCTGTTCATCGAACGTGCGATGGTGAAGGCATCCGAGAAGCTCGCGGTGCTGTCGGCGGAAGCGCCGATCAACGCGCCGTTGCTGACGGACGGTGCCGCCTTCTACCAGTTGCAGGAGGAGATGCGCGCGGCATTCGAATGCACCATCGTCGATTTGCCGCGCGGCATGCTGGTCCAGCATCCGCACCTCATCAGCGATGTGCAGGCGGCGGTGATCGTCACCGAGCTGACGCTCGCCGCGGCGCGCGACACGATCCGGCTGCTGTCGTGGTTGAAGACCAACGCCCCGCAGACCAACGTCGCCGTGCTCGCCAACAAGATGCACGCATCGGGCCAGCCCGAGATCAGCCGCAAGGACTTCGAGGGCTCGATCGAGCGCAAGATCGATTTCGTCGTGCCGTTCGACATCAAGCTGGCGTCGCAGGCAGCGAAGCTCGGCAAGCCGCTGGCGGAGGCGGGCAAGAACGGCAAGACCGTCGCACAGATCGTCCAGCTCGCCCAGCGCATCCTCGACACCGGCGAGACCGCCGCTGCCGACGGCGCGTCGGGCAAGTCGGCGCCCAAGGGCAAGTCGCTGATGGGCAAGATGGGCCTCGGCGCCTTGCTGTCCAAGCGCCCCGCCAAGACGTGACCCCCGCCGTGCCTCCCTTGGGCGCCAAGACCGGAGACAATGTGGCCCGATGACCCTGATGTCGCTCCTGCTGATGTCGACCGGCGCGCTCGCGGTGCTGGGGATTATCATGTTCGCGGTCGCCGGCCCCTCGCCGGCCCGTGCGCAGACCCGTCGCCTGACCGCGGTGCGGGCGCGCCACGTCGAGGGCGTCGTCGTCACCGACGCGCAGATGCGGCGCATCAAGGCCAATCACAAGACCGCCGCCGATCTCGCGGTCGGCCGCCTGCTCCCCAATCCCGCGCTGCTGGCGAAGCGCCTGGCGATGACCGGCAAGCCGTGGACCGTCGGCAAATACGGTATGGCGAGCCTCGGCATCCTCGTCGTCGTCGCGCTGCTGCTGTGGCTTAAGGGCCTGCCGCTGCTGCTCGGCATCTTCCTCGGCCTGTTCGTGGGCGCCGGGCTGCCGCACTTCGTCGTCGGCTACATGATCAAGCGCCGGATCGCCAAGTTCACCGCCAAGTTCCCCGACGCGATCGAGCTGCTGGTGCGCGGACTGCGTTCCGGCCTGCCGATCACCGAAACGATCTCGGTCGTCGCCAACGAAGTCGACGGGCCGGTCGGCGTCGAGTTCAAGATGGTATCCGACAAGATGAAGATCGGCCGATCGATGGACGCGGCGCTGCAGGATACCGCGGACCGGCTCGGCACGCCCGAGTTCCAGTTCTTCGTCATAACCATCGCCATCCAGCGCGAGACCGGCGGCAACCTCGCCGAGACACTCGCCAATCTCGCCAACGTGCTTCGTCAGCGCGGGCAGATGAAGCTCAAGATCAAGGCGATGTCGTCCGAATCCAAGGCATCGGCCTACATCATCGGATCGCTGCCGTTCATCGTCTTCGGCATGATCTGGATGATCAACGACAACTACATGCAGGGCTTCTTCGTCGATCAGCGGCTGATGGTCGCGGGGATGGGCGGGATGGTGTGGATGTCGCTCGGCGCCTTCATCATGTCGCGCATGATCAACTTCGAGATCTGAGGTAGGATGATGGGCCAGACGGCCGGACCGACGATCCTCGGGGTCGATGTAATCTGGGTGGCGACGCTGTTGTCGGGCGTCGCGGCGTTCGCGGTGCTGCTCGCCATCTATGCGATCATGACCGTCCACGATCCGATGGCGAAGCGGGTAAAGGCGCTGAACGATCGTCGCGAACAGTTGAAGGCGGGCATCACCGCATCGACCAAGCGCCGCGCCAAGCTGGTCCAGCGCAACGACACCGCGGATCGGATGCGGACGATGCTGTCGTCGCTGAAGGTTCTGCAGGACAGCCAGGTGAAGGCCGCGCAGATCAAGCTGCTCCAGGCGGGCATCCGTTCCAAGGATTGGGCGGTCGCGGTGATCTTCGGCCGGTTGGTGCTGCCGATCGTGTTCGGCGGCCTGATGCTATACCTCGTCTACGGCACCTCGATGTTCGCGGACTACAGCCCGCTGAAGCGTTACGGGATCGTCGCGATCAGTTTCCTGCTGTCGTACAAGGCGCCCGATTTCTACCTGAAGAACAAGATCCAGAAGCGCTCCGACGCGATCCGCAAGGGGCTGCCCGATGCGCTCGATCTGCTGGTGATCTGCGCCGAGGCAGGCCTGACCGTCGACGCCGCGTTCCACCGCGTCGCCCGCGAACTGGGCCGCGCCTATCCCGAGCTCGGCGACGAATTCACGCTGACCGCGATCGAACTGGGCTTCCTCACCGAACGGCGGCAGGCGTTCGAAAATTTGGCGATGCGCGTGTCGCTCGACGCGGTGAAGGGCGTGGTCACGACCATGATCCAGACTGAAAAATACGGCACGCCGCTCGCCTCCGCCCTGCGCGTGCTGTCCGCCGAGTTTCGCAACGAACGGATGATGCGGGCCGAGGAAAAGGCTGCGCGACTGCCCGCGATCATGACCGTGCCGTTGATCCTGTTCATCCTGCCGGTGCTGTTCGTCGTCATCCTCGGGCCTGCGGCCTGCTCGATCTCCGACGCCTTCAAGCACTGATCCGGACCCAAAACCGCGCGACGTCGTTGAGCCTCCGTAACAGGAGGTTCGACGATGCTCTTCACCACCCCGACCCAATTCGCGGCACTGATCTGCCTGTTCGTCGCCGGCTGGTTGCTGGGGCTGGCGAGCCATCCGGGCGGGCGTAAGTGGAAGGACCGCTACCTTGCCGAACGCGACGCGCATGCGGGCGTCCGCAAGGACGGCGATGCCCGAGTGTCGGACGCCAACCGCAGGATCACCGAGCTGGAGCGCGAGAACGCCCGCCTCGCCAGCGCCCCGCCGGTCGCAGCGGCACCGGTCGTCGCCCCGGTGACGGAGCGCGTGGTGGAGCGCCGCGACACCGTGGTCGCGCCGAGCAGCGGGCTCGGCACCAGCCGCCGCGTCGTCCGCACGCCGGGCGAACGCCGTGGATGGTTCGACTTCGGTGGGCCGTCGGTCATCCGCTGACGAGGGCAGCGCGCGGCGTCCGGCGACGGAGCGCCGCGCCGACCGCGACGAAGCCGATGATCATCATCGCCCAGGTCGCGGGTTCCGGCACGGCATCCGCGACGAGGTCTACCGTGACCCGATTGTAGCCATGGCCTTCTTCATTGTCGGCCTCGCTGGCCAATGTGTAACCGAAGATGCCCTGCGTCAGATCTTCTCGGTCGAAGCCCAAGACAAAGCCGTCGATGCCCTTCCAAGGGCCAAGAACCCCGCCAGTAACCGATCGTAACAAGATGATGCGGCCACCGAAAACCGTCGCCAGGATCGTGTCCGCGACGGTGAAGCCTTGCGTGGGCGTTTCGAGATCGAGGGCGAGAACGCGGCTCAGTGCGTCCTCGTCGTCGATCTCCAACCTGGCGGTGCCGGCGAAGGTGGAGATCGGGCCTTGGGTGTTCGCGACGAAGCGGTACGTCTGTATCGATGTCGCAGCAATGGCCGATTGCGGCTGCAAGATTATGAATAGAAGGGTTGCCACGTAAGCTAAGCGACGAATCATTTCTTCTCTCCGGGTTCTTGTCGGAGATCGGTTATGGTCGTGGCTATGTCCAGACACTTAGTTACGGCTGCGGTTACTACTTAGTTTTGCGGTCGATTGACTGGTGCGCATGGGCACTATTTAGAAGATCACGCCGCCATTCAAGTATTTGATCTGTTCAGGCGCGATGGTCGATTGACCCTCGGGCGGCTGCACGGCCTCCCGGATTGAACCAATGTCGCCGATAGTTTATCATTGCTCCACCAGATAAGCGGCCGGAGCCCCCGTGGCTTGTGCTCCCGCGAAGGCGGGAGCCCAGTACTGGGTCCCCGCCTTCGCGGGGACACAATGGGCGGCGGGCGCTACGCCCCCGCCCTGCCTTCAGTTCGGGCGGCCGAGGCCGGCGATGGTGCGGTCGACGAGGGCCTTGTCGGCGACGGCGCCGTGTTGGTCGGCGATGATCGCGGCGGCGGCGCGAGCGGCGGCGTCTGCCGCCTTGGCGCGGACCTCGGCAATCGCCCCGCGTTCGGCGGCGGCGATCTTGTCTTCGGCCATCTTCTGGCGGCGGGCGACGAGATCGGTCGAGTCCGCCTCGGCCTTTGCGAGCATTGCCGCGGCTTCGGCTTCGGCGTGGGCGACGATCGCCGCGGCGTCACCGGCGCTGGCGGCGTTGCGCGCCTTGGCGTCGGCGAGCATCGCCTCCGCCTCCGCGCGAAGCTTGCGCGCCTCGTCGAGATCGGTGCGGATCGTCGCGATGCGCTGGTCGAGCATCCGGCCGACCAGTGCGGGAACCTTCTTCCAGACCAGGATCGCGATCACGACCAGCATCGACAGCGCGACCCAGCCCGGCGCCGAAATGCCGAGCGCGGTCGGCGCGTGATGCAGCTCGGCGGTGCCCGCGACCGCCTCCGCTACGTTGGCGTGGGCATCAACCATGCGCGAGTTCCGCCTTCACCTTCTGTTCGACCACCGCGCGATCGGGCACGACGCCCGACAGCTTGGCGACGATCGCCTCGACCGCGTCGATCGTCGCGGTCTCGATCTCGGCAAGCGCCCGGCCCTTGGACGTGGCGATGCCGGTGGTCGCCGCGTGGAGGCGGTCGGCCGCGGCGGCATCGCCCGCCTTGGTCTTGGTCTCCGCAGCAGCCGTGGCGCGCGCCTTGGCCGCCCCGACCGTCTGCGCCGCCTGCGACCGGGCGGTATCGAGGCCGCTCTGATAGGCCTCCTCCGACGCCCGTGCCGCATCGCGGGCCGTCGTTGCCGCGGCGAGATCCCCGGTGATGCGCGCGTTACGATCGTCGATCGTCCGCTCGATCCTGGGAACCATCGCCTTGCCGATCCCGAAATAGATCAGGCCGAACACGATCACGAGCCAGAACAGCTGTGACGCGTAGATTTCGGCTATCTGGGAAAGCTGAGGCATCGACGGCGATCCGCGCTTACTTGACGACGAAGAGGATGAGGATCGCGACGACGAAGGCGATCAGGCCGAGCAGCTCCGATGCCGCGAAGCCGATGAACAGGCGACCCTGCTGGCCGTCGGCGGCACCCGGGTTGCGCAGCGCGCCTTCGAGGAACGAACCGAAGACGTTGCCGACGCCGAGCGCGGCGAGGCCGACGCCGATCGCCGCAAGGCCGGCACCGATGTACATTGCACCAAGATCAGTCATGTGAAGCTCCGTTGATTATCTGCGAGTGGAATATGGCCGCGACCCTAGTGCAGGTGCACCGCGTCGTGGAGGTAGAGCGAGGTGAGCAGCGCGAACACATAGGCCTGGATCGCGCAGACCAGCAGCTCGAGCGCGCTGACCCCGATGATCATCACGAAGCTGAGCGCGCTGACGACGACGCCGAGCGGCCCGCCGGCGTTCAGCCCTTGAACGACGAAGCTGCCGAACACCTCGAGCAGGATGTGCCCCGCGGTCATCGCGACGAACAGTCGCAGGCCCAGCGAAAAGGGGCGGACCATGAACGAGACGAATTCGACCGGGATGATCACCGGCATCAGCCAGCCGGGCGCACCGTGCGGCACGAACAGCGAGAAGAACTTGAGGCCGTGCTTGGCAAAGCCGACCGCCAGCACGATCGCGAACGACACGAACGCCAACACCGCGGTGACGGTGATGTGGCTGGTCACCGCGAAGGTGTGCAGCCCCGGCAGGATCGCGAGCGGCAGCACGCCGACGAGGTTCGCGAACAGGATGAACATGAACAGCGAGAAGATGTACGGCGCGAACCGCTTGCCGCCAGCGCCGATGTTGACGTTGACCATGTTGTCGATGAACCCGATCACCGATTCGGCGGCGACCTGCCACCGGCCGGGGATCAGCTGGCGCTTCATCCCGCCGGCCATGAACAGCGCGAGCAGCACGAAGACGACGACCATGAACAGCGCGGAGTTGGTGAACGAGACGTCGTACCCGCCGATCGTGAGGTGACGGCCGAGCACGGGCTCGACCATGAACTGCTCCATCGGGTCTATTCTGCCGGCGCTCACTCTGCGCGCTCCTTCGAAATCTTGAAGATGTTACGGAACGCCGCGACCACCGCGAGCGCCAGGAAGATCAGCAGCAGCCACGGGCTGGTGCCGAACCAGCGATCGAGCGCCCAGCCGATGATGCCGCCGCCGATCGGCGCACCGATCAGCTCCGCGAGGACGCGCGAACCCTGCGAATAGCCCTTGGCGGGCTTGACCGGCGCGGTGCCATCGACACGCGCCGACTGCGCCCGCGCGAGGCGGGCGTCGAGATCGGCGGGGTCGGACTGGCGGTCGTCGGCCAACAAAATCATCCTGATAAAGAAACGCCGCCGGAAACGACCCGGCGACGACAAGCGCCCGCGGCTGACCTGCGGTTGCGACCCGGCGTTTATAAAGCGGGGGTAGCGAAGTCAACCGCAGCGGGCCGGACCCGCGAATGTTGAATAAGTTGAAGGTTGGTCGCGGCCCGCGGGGATGGCGTCTCGTGCGGGCGCGGCGGGGCGAGTCGGAAGTTGCGCATGCGGCGACGCTGACAGGCGCGGCGGGTGTAGGACAGGGGTTTCGGGTGCGGAAGCGACCGGGTGCTGGTGCCGTGGAGCCGTTTCCGATCAGGATCTGATGATCGGCAGTCCTCCCCTTGCAGGGGAGGTGGCAGCCCGCAGGGCTGACGGAGGGGTGATCACCGCTCCGGTTAGGGGGTCACCCCTCCGTCTGGCTGGCGCCAGCCACCTCCCCTTGCAGGGGAGGAGAAGAACTGGTCGTGATCGCCGCTCTCACGCACACCGCGGATCGCGCTGGGGCGCGCCGCTGCGGGCTTCCCACGCGCCTGCGGGCGTCTTGTACATCTCGCCGGGTTTGGTCTGCGCGATCAGGTTGCAGCCGCTGGTGAAGGCGAATTGCTCCACCGTCGCGCCGCTCGCCTGCGCGCTCTGGGTGTACGCTGCCTTGCGGCGGATGTTGATGTCGTTGACCAGCGAGCGGACCGCGGGCGAGCCGCCGCCGACGACGCCGAGATAGCCGTCGGGCTGTTCGCCGACCTGCCCCGCCGCGCGCGCCGCGGCATAGGCCGGATCGCGCGACTGGGCATAGGCGACCGCCGCGACGCCGGTGAGCGCGACCGCGGCGGCGACCAGAAAGGCCTTGTGGGTGAAGCGGTGGGTCATGATCAGAATATTCCCGGGTTCTGCTGGATCAGCGATTTCGCCTCGCCGTCGAGACGATACACCACTTCCTGCGTCACGTTGATGTTGAGATTGATCTCGATCGGCTTGTCGGGCGCGGTGACGTTGATGCAGCCACCGGTAGCGACGGACAGGCCGAGCGCGACGAGGCCGGTCTTGGCGACGGCAAGGATCCTTTCGAGCTTCTCATAACCTGCAGTCATGGCATTTTCTCGCTTTCGGAGGGCTGAATGGCGGGGACCTGAATGGCGGGCGGCTGACTGGTGGGCGATTGACCGGTGGGCGGTTGACCGGTGGATGGCGCGACGCCGGGGCGGCGGTTCTGTCGTTCCAGCAGTTGCGGCAGATTGCGCTGGATCAGCCGGCTGGGATCGTAGAACGACGCCGCCGAATCGAGCAGCCCGCGAAACGGGGCGCGTATCCGGATGTTGAACACGAACGGCAAGCGCTGCAGCCGACGGACCAGGAAGTTCGACTTGGCGCCGGCCCCCTGGCTGATCCCGGCGAAGCGGACTTCGGTGATCATCTCGCCCGCGAGCGCGCCGTTCATGACGATCGCGAGATCGCGGTAGCGGAGCGACTTCAGCGCCTGGAACGCCAGATTGCCCCACAGGCCGAGATCCTTCTGGGTGAGATCGCCGACATAGGCGAGCCCGCCGCCGCCCGCGCGCACCGTCAGCCGGCCGTTCTCGATCCGGCCGCCGGCGTCGTCGAACACCATCGGCACGACGCCGTCGAAGACGCCGGTGGCGTCGAGATTCTTGAAGTCGAACTGCTGGAGGAACTTGTCCGCCGCGGCGCCGTCGATCCGGAAGGTCATCCGCCGCGATCTGGCCGCGGAGAAATCCAGCAGCGTCGGATCGAGCGTCAGCACGCCGCCAGCGAACGGCCAGCGCGCGCCCGCCACCGCGACGCGGCTGTTCGGCAGCGTCTGGTACGTAACGCGTCCGTCGGTCACCGGGATGCCGGGATTGATCGTGCCGATCGTCGCGACCTGCCCCGGCGCGCTCTGCAGCGCGAGCAGATCGGTGAAGCGGATCGTGCCGGCGATGCCCGTAACCGGGCCGAACGCGGCGGCGAGATCGGTACCGTCGGTGCTGAAGATGCCGGTCGAGGTCACCCCCGCGGGCGACCAGGCGAGGTCGCCGCGGCCCGTCACCGCACCGCGGACGTCGGCGATCACGCCGAAGGTGAGCCGGGTGAGCAGCTCGGGCTGGAACGCCTTGTCGAAGGTGATTCCGGGCACGGTGATCGCGGCGCGGCCGACACCGGTGGCGAGCCGGTGATCGATCGCGACGTCGGCGACCTTAACCCGCCTGCTCGGTTCGAACAGCGTGCCGGCGGCGGCGATCGCGCCGTCCTTCAGCCGCAGCGAGACCGCCTCGGCCGCGAGCGGCTGGAAGCGCGGCACGGCGGCGGCGTCGCTGACGGTCATCGCCCCGGTCAGCGCGAGCACGCCGCGCTCGAGCGTCCAATCGCCGGCGGCAGTGCCGAGCAGCAGCGGCACGTTGGCGATCTGCCCGCCGCCGCCGGTGAACTTGCCCGCGACGGCGCCGCCCGCGACGGTCGCGCTGACGATGCCGAAATCGAGCCGGGTGACGCGATCCGGCGCGCCGATCCTCGCCGCAACGCCGCGCACCGCGATGCCGCGATCGGCGAGGCGGAGATCGGCACCGGTCGCGGCGACATCGAGCGGGGTGGTGCCGAGCCGACCGCGGAGCCGTACCGCACCGAGCGTGGCGCCGCCACCGAGGCGACCACCCGCGAACTCGACGAGCGCGCCGCGGGTCGGGCAGAGTTTCACGCGGGCGGGGTCCAGGGTCAGCCCCGACACGACGAGCCGATCGAAGCCGAGCGGCGTGCAGGCGGGGTTGATCCGGACGAGGTCGCGGGCGACGCTCACCTCCAGCGGCAGACTGAGGCCGTCGATTTGGCCGTCGCCGAGCGGGCCGGACAGGGTCGCGGTGCTCGCGAGGCGAGTCGTGCCGCCGGGGACGATCGCGATGGTGACCGGGGTCAAGGCGAGCCGCGACTCGGCCGCGGTGTAGGGGGCGACGGTGGCGGTCCCGCGCAGCGTGCCGTCGGCGGTGCGGACGAGGTGCGCGTCGATCGCAGGGAGGTCGCCGCCTGCCAGCGTGACGGTGCCGTCGAAGGCCACCCCCGTGCCGCGCTGCCAGACCAGCTTGCCGCTCTCCGCGAGGCGCGCACCGCTGGCCGATGACGCGACGAGGCTCGTGACGAGCGCGCGGGCGGGAGAGAGCTCGATGACGGCGGAACCGGCGACATCGCCCACGGTGCGCCGGGCTGCGTCGGCAAAGCGGCGGATCAGCGGCGCCAACGGGGTGCCGGCGCCGGCCGATGCCGCGATCGCCGGCAGCAGCGCCGTCGCGTTCGCCTCGGCGAACGACGCCCGCCCGGTATAGCCTACCGCGCCGCCGCCTAGCGCGAGATCGCCGTCGAGCGCAGCACGGCCGACCTGCACGCGACCGGCGTGGATGGTGCGCGCGGTCAGGGCGACGGGGCCGCTGCTCGCCCGGCCGTCGCCGCGGAGGGCGATAGTGCCGGCGACCGACCGGGCGGTTGCGCCGGGCGCGCGCAGGTCGGCGACGGCGAGGCGGCTGGCGATCGTCCAGCCGAGCCGGTCGGCGGTGACCAAGGTCGCGTCCAGGTCGCTGCGCACCGCGGCGGTGGCGACGCCCTTGCAGCGGATCGAGGCGACACGGAGCGGACCGTCGAGCCCGATCCTGCCGCCGCGCGCGGTGGTGACGCGGAGTGCCGCCTCGACCCGGTCGGCCGCGCAATCGCCCGCCCCCAGCCGCGCGCTCACCACGGCGGCGCGGCCGCGGAAGCCACGATCGAGCCGGCCCCTGCCCACCAGCGCGACGCCGACCACGCCATAGGGGGTCTCGAGCCGCATCCGCCCGTCCGCGACGTCGAGATCGAGCGCAGGCAGCGCAAACGGCTTGCCCGAGGAGGCGGGCAGCAGCCGGTCGATCGCACCCAGCGACACGCGCCCGTCGACCAGCCGCCCGCGCACCCGCAGCCGCCCCGCGCGCACGCCGACCAGCGAGGCGCCGCCGAACCCGACCTGGGTGTCGGTCTCGATCCAGTCGGCGACGAGATCGGGATGCGCGGGGTCGCCGATCACGACATTCGTCAGCCGCTGACGACCGAGCCCGAGATCGGCGATGCCGTAACTGGCGGGAACCCCGCTGCTGGCGAGCGCGCGATCGATATAGCGTTCGGCGATCGGCTTGCGAACGATCCAGAGCACCACCAGCGCCGCGACCAGCAGCAGCGCGATCAGCCGCGCGACCAGCCGGCGACGCCGGCCGACGGGGCGGATCGCGAGCGCTTCCCCGTCTTCCGTCACGCTCACGCTCGCCACCACATCGCCCGACCATAGGCAGGTGCGGGGTTTCCACGCAATTGCGGCCGTGCGCTGGCGACCCTAGACTATCCTATATGGCTGCCCTTCCCTTGCTCGACGGACTCGCTCCCGGCGTCGACGACACCGCGGGTCACCGCGCCCGGTTGCGACGGCGACTGCTTGGCGGCGAGGCGGGGGCGCTGCTCGATCACGAGCTGGTCGAATATCTGCTCGCGCTGGCGATTCCGCGCCGCGACACCAAGCCGCTCGCCAAGGCGCTGCTGCGCGAGTTCGGCGGGATCGGCGGCGTGCTCACCGCCGACGCGGCGGCGCTGGCGCGGGTGCCGGGCATGGGCGAGACCGCGATCGCCGCAATCAAGATCGCGCACGCCGCGGCGATCCGGCTGCTCCAGGCCGAGGTGGCGGAACGGCCGGTGCTCGCCAACTGGCAGGCGCTGCTCGACTATCTGCGCGCCGACATGGCGCACCACGCGATCGAGCGCTTCCGGGTGCTGCACCTCAACACCAAGAACATGCTGATCCGCGACGAGGTGAGCGAGGGCTCGATCGACCAAGCCGCGGTGCACGTTCGCGAGGTGATTCGCCGCGCGATCGATCTCGGGTCGGCCGCGATCATCCTGGTCCACAACCACCCCTCGGGCGATCCCTCGCCGAGCCGCGCCGACATCGAGATCACGCGGACGATCGTCGAGGCGGGCAAGCGGCTGGGGATCGCGGTGCACGATCACATCGTGATCGGCGCGGGCGGACATGTGAGCCTGAGGGCGCAGGGGTTGATCTGATCTTCCTGCACCCCGGCGTAGGCCGGGGCCTAGCTACGAAGGGCTTCGTGACGACGGACAGCGCTCCGTTACCTCTACCTTCGCTCCTGGGCCCCGGCCCTCGCCGGGGTGGTGGAAGGGCCCTCGATCACACACCGGCCGTTGGACCTCGCCGTTCACGCTGCTAACGGCAGCGCGACTTTCCCGACGTGAACGGAGCGCGCGCATGATTCCCCGCTATTCGAGGCCCGAAATGGTCGCGATCTGGACGCCCGAGGCGCGATTCCGGATCTGGTTCGAGATCGAGGCGCACGCCACCGACGCGCTCGCCGAGCTGGGCGTGGTGCCGAAGGAAGCTGCCGCCGCGATCTGGGCGAAGGGCGCGTTCGAGGTCGACCGGATCGACGAGATCGAGCGCGAGACCAAGCACGACGTCATCGCGTTCCTGACCAACGTCGCCGAACATGTCGGCCCCGAAGCGCGCTTCATGCACCAGGGGATGACGTCCTCGGACGTGCTCGACACCTGCCTGTCGGTGCAGCTGGCGCGCGCGAGCGACCTGCTGCTCGCCGATCTCGACGCGCTGATGGTGGTGCTCGAACGCCGCGCGCGCGAGCACAAGATGACGCCGACGATCGGGCGCAGCCACGGCATCCACGCCGAACCGGTCACCTTCGGGCTGAAGATGGCGCAGGCGCATGCCGAGTTCGCGCGCTGCCGGGCGCGGCTGGTGGCGGCGCGCGCCGACGTCGCGACCTGCGCGATCTCCGGCGCGGTCGGCACCTTCGCCAACATCGATCCGTTCGTGGAGGAGCATGTCGCCGCCAAGCTGGGGCTGACGGTCGAGCCGGTATCGACCCAGGTGATCCCGCGCGATCGCCATGCGATGTTCTTCGCGACCTTGGGCGTGATCGCGGGCTGCATCGAGCGCCTCGCGACCGAGGTCCGCCACCTGCAACGCACCGAGGTGCTGGAGGCGGAGGAGTATTTCTCGCCGGGGCAGAAGGGCTCGTCGGCGATGCCGCACAAGCGCAATCCGGTCCTGACCGAGAACCTCACCGGGCTCGCACGGATGGTACGCGGCTATGTCACGCCCGCGCTGGAGAACGTCGCGCTGTGGCACGAGCGCGACATCAGCCATTCGTCGGTCGAGCGCTATATCGGCCCCGACGCGACGATCACGCTCGATTTCGCGCTCGCGCGGCTGACCGGGGTGATGGACAAGCTGGTCGTCTATCCCGAGCGCATGATGAAGAATTTGGACAAGATGGGCGGGCTGGTCCACTCGCAGCGCGTGCTGCTCGCGCTGACCCAGGCGGGGGTGAGCCGCGAGGATGCGTACCGGCTGGTGCAGCGTAATGCGATGAAGGTGTGGGATTCAGACGGCGCGCTGTCGCTGATGACGCTGCTGCAGGACGACCCGGAAGTAACCGCTGCGCTGTCGCGCGAGGAGATCGCGGACAAGTTCGACCTCGGATATCATCTGAAGCATGTCGACACGATCTTCGCACGGGTGTTCGGGCGGGCTTGAAGGTAGCTGCTTCGCCTGATGTCACAGCGTGGCGGCGAGACTTCGAGAAACATCGCCGTCACCCGGATCAAGTCGACTCTAATCCGTAAAGGCAGGACCGGACAGAGAGACGCTTCTTGTGCTCCCGCGAAGGCGGGAGCCCAGTACTGCGTCCCCGCCTTCGCGGGGACACAAGAAGGGGCAGCCATCCGAGAGGGATAGGATCTGGATCCCCGCCAGTGCGAGGGTGATGACGACGGGCGCCCGCGCCATCCCGGATGCACCGGACGCATTCGCGATTGATTGTTACAAAATTGCGTTGAGCCGATACAAACGCCATATCGCTCTTGCCGGTTATTTCACCGGCACGGAGACCCTACCATGCGCATGCTCGAGACCGTGACCAGCAGCCTGCTGGCGATCGCGGCCCAGGCGCTGGTGGTCGGGGTGGTTGTAACCATCCTCTGATCCATCGGCCCCCGCCCTCTCTTTCGAGGGGGCGGCCAGGGCCGGGGGATCGTTATTCTTGGGGTGCTAGAAGCGGCATACCGCAGCGCATCCGTCTCGCGACGTTCCACCCCGGCGGAGGCCGGGGCCCAGGTACCAGCCGCCGATTGGCTGGCGCCGCGACTAGTTACATCCACCTTCGCGACTGGGCCCCGGCCTTCGCCGGGGTGGTGCTAGAAGGGGGTGGCAAGCGCCTCTTCACCCGAACGCGCCCTTCAGCTTCGCGAAGAACCCCTGGCTCGCGGGGCATTCGTCGCCCGTCTCGGTCTCGCGAAACATCTCCAGCAATTCCTTCTGGCGGAGCGACAGCTTGGTCGGGGTCTCGACCTCGATCTGGATGACGAGGTCGCCATTGCCGCGGCCCTGCAGCACCGGCATGCCCGCGCCGCGCTGGCGGAGTTGCTTGCCGGACTGAATGCCGACCGGGATCTTAATCTCGTGGCTGCTGCCGTCGAGGCCGGGGATCGCGATCGATCCGCCGAGCGAGGCGGTGGTGAAACTGATCGGCGCGCGTGCGAACAGGGTCGTGCCCTCGCGTTCGAACAGCGCGTGGCGCTTCACGTGCAGGAAGATGTAGAGATCGCCCGCGGGCGCGCCGCGCGGGCCCGCCTCGCCCTCGCCGCTCATGCGGATGCGGGTGCCCTCGTCGACGCCCGGGGGCACGTTGACGCTGAGCGTCTTGGTACGTTCGACCCGGCCGTCGCCGCGGCAATCGGGGCACGGGTCCGCGATTACCTCGCCCGCGCCCTGGCAGACCGGGCAGGCCCGCTCGACCACGAAGAAGCCCTGCTGCGCGCGCACCTTGCCCTGCCCGCCGCAATGCTGGCAGGTCTTGGCGCGGGTGCCGCTGCGCGCGCCGGTGCCGTCGCAGGTGTCGCACAGCGCGGACACGTCGACCGTGATCTCGCTCGCCTTGCCGTGGAATGCCTCCTCGAGCGTGACTTCCATGTCGTAGCGCAGGTCGGCACCGCGACGTGCGGCCTGACGCCCGCCACGCTGGCCGCCCATGAATTCGCCGAACACGCTTTCGAAGATGTCGGAGAACGCGCCGAAATCCTGCGCGCCGCCCCCACCGCCGCCACCGTTCTGGAACGCGGTGTGGCCGAAGCGATCGTACGCCGCCCGCTTCTGCGGATCCTTCAGCACGTCATAGGCTTCGCTGACCGCCTTGAACTTGCCTTCGGAATCCTTGCAGCCGGCATTCTTGTCCGGATGGTATTTCATCGCGAGCTTGCGATAGGACGACTTGATCGTCCCCGCATCCGCGGTCCGCTCGCATTCTAGCAGTTCGTAATAGTCGGTCTGGGTACTCATGCCGCCCTCTTCGCCCTTTCCCCTCCAGGGAGAGGGTCGGGTGAGTGGCCGCGTCTCACCGAGAGTCCACTCCCGGTGAGACGCCGCCCTTCACCCCAGCCCTCTCCCCTGCAGGGGAGAGGGAGTTGCAGGGTTACGCTTTCGCGCTGTCGTCGACTTCCGAGAACTCGGCGTCGACCACGTCGTCCTTGGGCGCATCGGCCGCATCGCCGCCGGCGGGCGAGGCTTCCGACTGCTGCTGCTTCTCGTAGATCGCCTGGCCGAGCTTCATCGCGACCTGCGCCAGCGCCTGGCTCTTGTCGGTCATCGCATCGGCATCGCCGCTCTCGACGGCTGCCTTGGCCGCATCGACCGCCGCCTGAATCTCGGACTTGAGCGATTCGTCGACTTTGTCGCCATTGTCCGCCAGCTGGCGCTCGGTGGTGTGGATCAGGCTTTCGGCGTTGTTCTTCGCCTCGGCCGCCGCGCGACGCTTCTTGTCCTCTTCCGCAAAGCTTTCCGCGTCGCGGACCATCTGGTCGATATCGGAATCGGACAGGCCACCCGATGCCTGGATGCGGATCTGCTGCTCCTTGCCGGTGCCCTTGTCCTTGGCGCTGACGTTGACCAGACCGTTGGCGTCGATGTCGAACGTGACCTCGATCTGCGGCACGCCGCGCGGCGCCGGCGGGATGCCGACCAGATCGAACTGACCGAGCAGCTTGTTGTCCGCCGCCATCTCGCGCTCGCCCTGGAACACGCGGATCGTCACCGCGCCCTGGTTGTCGTCCGCGGTGGAATAGGTCTGGCTCTTCTTGGTCGGGATCGTCGTGTTGCGGTCGATCATCCGGGTGAACACGCCACCCAGCGTCTCGATGCCGAGCGACAGCGGCGTGACGTCGAGCAGCAGCACGTCCTTCACGTCGCCCTGCAGCACGCCGGCCTGGATCGCCGCACCCATCGCGACGACCTCGTCCGGGTTGACGCCGGTGTGCGGATCCTTGCCGAAGAAGTTCTTCACGACCTCACGGACGCGCGGCATGCGGGTCATGCCGCCGACCAGCACGACTTCGCTGATGTCCTCCGGCTTCAGCCCCGCATCGGCGAGCGCCTTGCGGCAGGGCTCGAGCGTCCGCTTCACCAGATCCTCGACCATCCGCTCCAGATCGGCGCGGGTGATCGTCTTCACCAGATGCTTCGGGCCGTTCTGGTCCGCGGTGATGAAAGGCAGGTTGACCTCGGTCGATGCCGCCGAAGACAGCTCGATCTTCGCCTTCTCGGCGGCTTCCTTCAGCCGCTGCAGCGCGAGCTTGTCCTTGGCGAGGTCGATGCCCTCGGCCTTCTTGAACTCGTCGGCGAGATACTGGACGACCTTGTTGTCGAAATCCTCGCCGCCGAGGAAGGTGTCGCCGTTGGTCGCCTTCACCTCGAACACGCCATCGCCGATCTCGAGCACCGAGATGTCGAAGGTGCCGCCGCCGAGATCGTAGACTGCGATCGTCTTGCCGTCCTGCTTCTCCAGGCCGTAGGCGAGCGCCGCCGCGGTCGGCTCGTTGATGATCCGCAGCACTTCGAGGCCGGCAATCTGGCCGGCGTCCTTGGTCGCCTGGCGCTGCGCGTCGTTGAAATAGGCGGGGACGGTGATCACCGCCTGGGTGACCGTCTCGCCGAGGTAGGATTCGGCGGTTTCCTTCATCTTCTGGAGCGTGAAGGCGCTGATCTGCGACGGCGAATAATCCTTGCCGCCCGCCTGGACCCACGCATCGCCGTTCGGCCCGCGCGCAATCTTGTACGGGACCAGCTCGGTGTCCTTCTTGGTGATCGGGTCGTCGAAGCGACGGCCGATCAGGCGCTTCACCGCGAAGATGGTGTTGTCGCCGTTGGTGACGGCCTGGCGCTTGGCGGGCTGGCCGACCAGCCGCTCGCCGTCCTTGGCGAAGGCGACGATCGACGGCGTGGTGCGCGCGCCTTCCGCATTCTCGATCACCTTGGGCTTGCCGCCCTCCATCACCGCAACGCAGCTGTTGGTGGTGCCGAGATCGATTCCGATAAC
This sequence comes from Sphingomonas sp. Tas61C01, assembly GCF_052567495.1. Taxonomy (NCBI): domain Bacteria; kingdom Pseudomonadati; phylum Pseudomonadota; class Alphaproteobacteria; order Sphingomonadales; family Sphingomonadaceae; genus Sphingomonas; species Sphingomonas sp. Tas61C01. The sequence continues at coordinate 3,356,923 of NZ_CP199583.1, read as the reverse complement.
TTTAGCCATGTGTGCTTTCTAGCCCCTCACAAACGAAATACCCGTGGTTCCACCCCGTTACGGCGGCGCAACCGTTGATGCTTGGCCGGATATAGGTGGGGTTCGGCTTGCCGCAAGAAGCCACGGAACCTAGAGCCGTGTCGGGTTTTCGCGAAGCGGGAGGGTGACGACATGCGCATGGTTCCGACTTTTACGGTAGCAGCGGCAGCGGCGGCGCTCACGCTGGCATCGTGCGGCCAGCCGAAGGTCCTCTATGGCGATCACGCCTGGGTGCGGCTCGGCGCGGTGAAGGGCCGGCCTGCGGCGGCGTATCTCAACATCCATGGCGGGCCGACCCCGGCAACGCTGATCGGGATCACCACCGACGTCGCGATCAGGGCCGAGCTCCACCAGTCGATGCAGCAGGGCACGATGGCGACGATGAAGCCGCTGGCGAAGGTGGAGATCCCCGCCAACCAGATCGTGAAGTTCGAACCAGGCGGGATGCACGTGATGTTCTTCGACATGAATCCCGGAATCAAGCCCGGCAGCACGATCACGCTGACGCTGACCTTCGCCGACGGCACCCGCATCCTCCAGGACGCCGGGGTGATCGGCGCAGGGGATCCGGCGCCAGAATGACCGCGGAGAAACGGCCGCTGACTGCGGCCGAGACCGCGCTCGCCCGGTCGGTGTTCGGCACCGCGATCGATTATGGGCAGGTTCGCCTGGCGCGGCGCAAATGGGCGTTCTTCCAGCCGCGCGATACGGTGATGGCGCCGCGCGGCTGCATCCATTTCCACCCCAAGGGCAGCAGCTGGCGCGACGATTTCGCGGCGTGCGCGCTGACCGACCAAGGCCTGTTCATCCACGAGATGACGCATGTCTGGCAGCACCAGAAGGGCATCTACCTGCCGCTCGCCCGGCATCCGTGGTGCCGCTACGACTATGCGCTGAAGCCGGGGCAGCCGCTGCACCGATACGGGATCGAGCAGCAGGGCGAGATCGTCCGCCACGCCTTCCTCCTGCGGCACGGCGCGACGGTGGCCGGCGCACCGCCGCTGGCGCAGTACGAGACGCTGCTGCCGTTCTGATGGATCCTCCCCCGCCAGGGAGAGGAATGGCGACTGCCCACCAAAACACTTCCTTAACCCCTGCCCTGCTAGGGTCGCGCCATGCTCAAGTTCGTCCTTGCCGCTGTGCTCATGCTCGTGATGGTCGACTGTGCGGTCGATCGTGGCGCCTATACCCTGTCCGCGGTCCACGCGTTCGAGCGCGGGGTCCACAGCTTCGCGCATATGGGCGACGGATCGCTCTTCAGCTGGTGATCGCGCCGCGGCGCTAGAGTGCGTCGAAATCGATCGGGGCGTGCCGGTCCAGCGTCCATGGAGCCTCCGGCATCGGGTATTTGAGCCCGGTTGCGCAGTTGAACAGCACCACCCGCTCGTCCTCGTCGACCAGCCCGGTCTTCACCGCCTGCTTGTACGCCGCCAGCGTCGCGCCGCCTTCGGGGCACATCAGCAGGCCGTCCTTGCGCGCGCAATCGTCGACCGCCTGGAGGATCGCGGGATCGCCGACCGCGAGCGCCTGGCCGCCGCTTTCCCGCACCGCGCGCAGGATGAGGAAATCTCCGACCGCCTTCGGAACGCGGATCCCCGCGGCGACGGTGCTGGCATCCTCCCAGCGTTCGGCATGTTCCTCGCCCGCCTCGAACGCGCGGACGATCGGCGCGCAGCCGCTCGCCTGGACCGCATACATGCGCGGCCGCTCGGGCCCGATCCAGCCCAGCTTCTCCAGCTCGTCGAACGCCTTCCACATCCCAATCAGCCCGGTGCCGCCGCCGGTCGGGTAGAAGATCGCGTCGGGCAGGGTCCAGCCGCCCTGCGCGGCGAGTTCCAGCCCCATCGTCTTCTTGCCCTCGATGCGGTAGGGCTCCTTCAACGTCGAGAAATCGAACCACCGACCCTCCGCGGCGCCCTTGCCGACGATCGCGCCGCAATCGTCGATCAGCCCGTTTACCCGCCACACTCGCGCGCCCTGTGCGGCGATCTCGCGGACATTCACCTCGGGCGTGTCGTCGGGGCAGAATATGATCGTCTCGATCCCGATCCGCGTCGCATAGGCGGCGAGCGCGGCGCCGGCATTGCCGTTGGTCGGCATCGCGATCCGGGTGACGCCGAGTTCCTTGGCCATCGCAACCGCCATCACCAGGCCGCGCGCCTTGAACGATCCGGTCGGCAGCCGGCCCTCGTCCTTCACCAGCACATTCGCGCCGCCCGATCGCGGGATCGGGATCAGCGGCGTCTCGATCTCGCCCAGGCTGACGATGCTGGCGGTATGCCGCACCGGCAACAGCTCGCGCCAGCGCCACAGATCGGTCTCGCGCGACGCCAGCGCATCGCGCGACAGGCTCGAGCCGACCGCGTCGAGATCGTAGCGGACCAGCAGCGGCCGGCCGGCGCGCGACAGCCCGTGTAGCCGATCCGCCTCGTAACGCTCCCCGGTCAGCGAGCATTCCAGATGGGTGACGAAGGTCGGGCGATCGGTGGTAATGTTCATCGATGCATCCTAGGGGGCTGGCGCGTGAGTAGAGTGCGGGCGCTAGCCGCGAATGCGGGCGGTTTGAAGTTCGGTTCGCACATGTCCGGCCGGCTTGGGGGTTGAGCGAGATGAAGAACCTGGTGCTGGGCTTCGGGACCAACCAGTCGGCGGCCGATTGCCGGGTGTTCATCAACTCGCTGCGTCAAGTCTATCCGCCGGCGGAGTGCGACGGGGTGCTGATCGTCGATACACCGCCCGAGGGCATCGCAACGACGGGCCCCAAGGCGATGACCTTCGTGACGACCCCCAATACCTATCCGCACCGCGGCACGATCGACCGAAAGGCCAAGAGCCTGCTGATCCGCATCGCGAGCAGCGCGGCGCGAGCGGGCGTGGCCGTGGTCGCGCGGCCGGCGCGAACCGCGCTCCAGCATGCGATGGAGCGGTGGCACCATCCGCATTTCGCGCGCTGGCTGGCGTATCGCGACTTCCTGGAGGCGCACGCCGACTACGATCAGGTCCTGCTGACCGACGTCAGGGACGTCATGTTCCAATCGCCGTTCTTTGCCGAACCGACCGACGCGGTGCAGCTGTACGAGCAGGACACGACCTACGGCGCCGACAATTGCGACAGCGACTGGTATCGGCAAGCGTGGGGCGAAGAGGCGTTGGCGCGGGCAAACGGCAAGCCGGCGATCTGCATCGGCACGATCCTCGGCCCCCGCGCGGAGGTGCTGAAGCTGGTGACCGCGTTCATCGACTATTTCTCGCCCGCGCCCTTCCGGGGCGTCGAGCAGGCGGTGTTCAACCGCATGATCATCGAAGGCGAGCCGCGCTTCCGCTTCGAGATCAACCGCAACGTCACGGGGCTGGTCGCGACACTGGCGAACCCCGCGGCGGGCGCGGCGATGAAGATCCGCGACGGCCGGATCACCGAGGACAGCGGCCGGATCGTGCCGATCGTCCACATGTACGACCGGTTCGATCACACCGACGCGGTCGCGCGCGCCCTCGGCTGAGGCCCGACCGGGCTTTCCCTCACCCGGCGCGGGCGACGCCGACCAGGGCCGGGCGCAGGAGGCGGTCCTTGATCATGTAGCCCGACTGCATTTCCTGCACGATCGTGCCGGGCGCGGCGTCGCTCGGTACCTCGAGCATGGCCTGATGCTTGTTGGGATCGAGCGCGACGCCCATCGATTCGATGCGTGTGATGCCGTGCCGTGCGAACACGCTTTCCAGCTCGCGACCGGTCGCTTCGAGGCCTGTGACCAGCCCCTTCATCTTCTCGTCGGCGCGCAGATCGTCGGGGATCGCGGCGAGCCCGCGCGAGAGGTTGTCGGATACCGACAGCACGTCGCGCGCGAAATTGGTCGCGGCATAGGCCCGAGCGTCCTGCGCCTCCTTTTCGGCGCGGCGGCGGACGTTCTGGACCTCGGCCTGCGCATAGAGCACCTGCTGCTTCGCCTCGGCGAGCTGCGCCTCCAGCTCGGCGAGGCGGCCCTGGGTCTCGTCGTGCTCGGCGACTTCGGGAGCGGCTTCGGCGGTTTCCTGGCGCAGATCGGCGCCGGTGTCGGTAGCTTGGTCGGTCATCGATATTCCTGTGTCAGCCCATCAATCGGGCGAGCGTTGCAGCGGTAAAATCAACCATGGGCACGACTCGGGCATAGTTCAACCGGGTCGGTCCGATCACGGCAACCACCCCGACGACGCGCCCACCGGGCCCGCGGAACGGCCGGGCGATCACCGAGGATCCCGACAGCGCGAACAATTTGTTCTCCGCGCCGATGAAGATTCGGGTCGCGTCGCCCGCGCTGGCGCTGTCCAGGAGGCTGGCGACCTCCTGCTTGCCCTCCAGATCGTCGAGCAGGTCGCGAACCCGGTCGAGGTCCGCGGCGACCGCGGTATCGATCAACCGCCCCTGCCCGCGCACGATCAGCACCGGGCGGCGGGTACCGTCCTCGCTCCACACCGCGATGCCGCGTTCGACCAGCGTCCGCGCCGCGGCATCGAGCGCAGCCCGCCCCTCGCCAAGCTCGCGATCGATCCGCGCGCGGGCCTCCGCCAGCGTCAGCCCCGCGAGTGTCGCCGACATGTAATTGCCCGCCTCGACCAGCGCCGAGGCGTTCATGCCCATTGGCAATTGGACGACGCGGTTCTCGACCGATCCGTCCTCGGCGACCAGCACCGCCATCCCCTGCGTCGGCGACAGCGCGACGAAGCCGATCGAGCGCAGGGTCAGCTCGCGTTTCGGCACCATCACCAGCCCGGCGCAGGCCGACAGGCCCGACAGCGCCGCGGTGGTGGCGGCGAGCGCCTCCTCGACCGGTCCGCCGGCGCCAGCGCGCGATTCGATCGCGACGCGTTCCTCGATCGACGGTTCGGTCACCTGCATCATGCCGTCGACGAACAGCCGCAGCCCCCGTTCGGTCGGAATCCGGCCGGCGCTGGTATGCGGGCTGGCGAGCAGGCCGAGCTCCTCCAGCTCCTGCATGACCCCGCGGATCGACGCCGGCGACAGGTTCAGGCCGGAAGCCGCGGCGATCGTCTTCGACCCCATCGGCATCCCGTTCGCCACATAGCCGTCGACCACCGTGCGAAAGATGTCGCGCGCGCGGTCGGTCAGTTCGGTGACGGGTGGGGCCATGATGCGCTATCTAAGCCGCCACTGGCGCGGTGCAACCGTGGCGGCTAGGGCGTTGCCGCTCTGGACCCATAGGAGAGTATCATGCGCCCCAGCGGCCGCGCCCCCGATCAGATGCGCACGATCAGCATCGAGCCCAACTTCACCCGCCACGCGGAAGGATCGGTGCTGGTCGGATTCGGCGACACCAAGGTGCTGGTCACCGCCAGCATCGAGGAGCGCGTGCCGCCATTCCTGCGCGGCAAGGGCGAGGGCTGGGTGACCGCCGAATACGGCATGCTCCCCCGCGCCACCCACACCCGCGGCAACCGCGAAGCCGCCAAGGGCAAGCAATCCGGCCGCACCCAGGAGATCCAGCGGCTGATCGGCCGGTCGCTGCGATCGGTGGTGGACATGAAGCTGCTCGGCGAGCGCCAGATCGTGCTCGATTGCGACGTGATCCAGGCCGATGGCGGCACCCGCACCGCGTCGATCTCGGGTGCTTGGGTGGCGCTGCGCCTCGCGGTGAACAAGCTTATGGCGGACGGCAAGCTCCCGACCGATCCGATCCAGCAGAAGGTCGCCGCGGTCAGCTGCGGCATCTACCAGGGCAACCCGGTGCTCGATCTCGACTACATCGAGGATTCGGGCGCAGATGCGGACGGCAATTTCGTGCTGCTCGAAAACGGCAACATCGCCGAGGCGCAGGCGACCGCCGAGCACGCGACCTATGACGAAGAGGCGCTGCTGCGCCTGCTGCGCCTGGCGCGGATCGGCTGCGGCGAGATCTTCGCGGCGCAGGACCGCGCGGTAAAATGAGTGGCGCCAACGAAGAGTCGGGAGAGGGCCGGCAGGCGATCCGCAAGCTCGCCCCCGGCAAGCTGGTGATCGCCAGCCACAATCCCGGCAAGGTGCGCGAGATCACCGCGCTGCTCGGCGCCTATGGCATCGAGCCGGTGTCGGCCGCCGAGCTGGACCTGCCCGAGCCGGAGGAGACCGGCACCACCTTCGTCGCCAATGCCGAGCTGAAGGCGTTGCAGGCAGCCGATCTCTCCGGCCTGCCGGCGCTGTCGGACGACAGCGGGCTGTGCGTCGACGCGCTGGGCGGCGATCCGGGAATCTTCTCGGCCCGCTGGGCCGGCGAGGCGAAGGATTTCGACCTGGCGATGCGGCTGGTCGAGGACCGGTTGCACGAAGAGCCGGACCTGCCACGCGATGCGCACTTCATCTGTGCGCTGGCGCTGGCATGGCCCGACGGTCATGTCGAATGGTTCGAGGGGCGGGTCGACGGCACGCTGGTGTGGCCGCCGCGTGGCGACAAGGGCTTCGGTTACGACGCGATGTTTCTGCCGGTCGGCGGCAGCGAGACGTTCGGCGAGATGGACCCCGAGGCCAAGCATGCGATCAGCCACCGGGCGGATGCGTTCCGGCAGCTGGTGGCGGCGGTGCTGGCATAGCGGGGAGCGCCCGGCGTCGATAGCTCTTGCGGCACCGCCCCCTCCACCGCTCGCATTCCGCTGCGATCGCCGCCATATCGCGGATCATGACCGCCGAACCGCCCCTTGCCCTCTACGTCCACTGGCCGTTCTGCGTCTCCAAATGCCCGTATTGCGACTTCAACAGTCACGTCCGCAATACCGTCGACCAGGACGCGTGGCGCGATGCGCTGCTTGCCGACCTCGCGCATGAGGTCCGGGCGTTGCCGGGGCGGACGCTCGGGTCGATCTTCTTCGGGGGTGGAACGCCGTCGCTGATGCCGCCCTCCACCGTCGCGGCGATCCTCGAGGCCGCGCAGCGGGCGTGGACGCCGGCACCCGATATCGAGATCACGCTGGAGGCGAATCCGTCATCGGTCGAGGCGGCGCGCTTCGCCGATCTGGCGTCGGCAGGAGTGAACCGCGTCTCGCTCGGGTTGCAGGCGCTGGAGGACGATGCGCTGCGGTTTCTCGGACGCGCGCACGGGGTGGCGGAGGGGCTGGCGGCGCTCGACACCGCGCAGCGCAGTTTCGCGCGCGTCAGCTTCGACCTGATCTATGCGCTGCCCGATCAGCGGCTCGCGGCGTGGGAGGCCGAGCTCGACCGCGCGCTGTCGTTCGGGACCGAGCATCTGTCGCTGTACCAGCTGACGATCGAGCCGGGCACACGCTTCGCGACCGAGGCTGCCAAGGGCCGGATCACCGTGCCCGACGGCGATGCCGCGGCCGACCTGTTCGAGGCGACCCGCGCGATCACCGCCATAGCCGGGCTGCCCGCGTACGAGACGTCGAACCACGCTCGGCGCGGCGCGGAGAGCCGGCACAACCTGACCTATTGGCGATATGGCGACTATGCCGGGGTGGGGCCGGGCGCACACGGCCGGCGCGGCGGGCTGGCGACGGCGCGGCGCAAGAAGCCCGAGAACTGGATGAGCGCGGTCGCGCGCAACGGCCACGGCATCGAGATCGAGGAACCGCTGGCGCCGCACGACCGCGCGACCGAAGCGCTGCTGATGGGGTTGCGGCTCGCCGAGGGAATCGACCTGCGGCGGATCGCGGCGTTGGCAGGCGGCACTGCACCGATCGATCTGCGCGCCGCTTCGCGACTGGAGGCGCTGGGGTTGGTCGCGATCGACAGCGAACGGCTCCGCGTCACCGAGGCGGGCGCACTGCTGCTCGATGCGATCCTGCCGCAGATCGTGGCGGACCCAATCGCTGCCTAGCGCCGTGTTCGACTTAGGATCAACGGGAGCGACCTAATTACCGAACCCACTCGGCGCGGGGGAGACCGTGACCAGCGCGCCGCCGCGGACCTCCTGGACCTCCAGCGCGCGGTCAGCGATGCCGTCGCGGCCGAACCGGAACGCTCCGTCGATGCCGGAGAACCCGTCGGGGTCGCGCAGCTTGGTTTCCGGGAAGGGACGTCCGACCGGCCAGTCGCGCGCGATGCGAACGGTCAGCAGCACGGCGTCGTAGCCGAGGCTCGACAGGCGATAGGGCGAGGCGCCGAAGCGGGTGCGGTATTTGGTCGCATATTGGCGGTAGAGCGTGTTCGACACGCTCGCGAACCAAGCGCCGGACAGCGACGGCTTGGCGGCGAGGCCAGCCTCCGAATTCCACAGCTCGGTGCCGAGGAGGTGGGTACGCGCCCCGCCGCCGCGGCGAATCAGCGGCGCCGCCGCCGCCGCGGTCGCGCCGTTGTCGGCGATCAGCACCGCGTCATAGGGCGCCTTGGCGCCCAACCGCGACACCGCGCCCGCGACTCCGCCGGCAACCCGGCCATAGGTCTGCATCGACACGACCTGCCCGCCCGCGGTCTCCACCGCGCGCAGGAAGGCGGTGGAGGCGCGCTCGCCATAGACCCCGTTGGGAACCACCGCGGCGAACGTCAAAACGCCGCGGCCCCGCGCATAGGCGACGACGCGCTCGATCGACTGGGTGGGCGCATAGCCCATCAGGTATGCGCCGCTGCCCGCGACGCTAGAATCGTTGGAGAAGCTCAACACCGGCACGTTGGCGGCGCGCGCGATCGGCGCCACCGCGCGGACGTCGTCGGCGAGCAGCGGCCCGAGGATGAGTTGCGCGCCCTCGGCGATCGCGCGGCGGGCGGCGGCGGCGGCGCCACCGGCGGTGTCGTAGTTGGTGATGCGGACCTTGTCGGTGCCGGTGTCGAGCACCGCGAGCATCGTCGCGTTGGCGATCGACTGGCCTACCCCGGCGTTACCGCCCGACAGCGGCACCAGCAGCGCGACGCGGTTGCGCGCGGTGTCCCGCGGGATGCCCGCCTCGACCGCATCGGGGCGCGTGTCGGCCGCGACCGGACGTTCGGCGGGGACCACCGGCCCGCGCGGGATGACGGTGGAGCATGCCGCAAGCAGCCCGGCGGCGGCGATCGCCACCCAGCGGCCGATCTGCGCGCGCTTGCCCATGCGCTGTTGTGCAACCCTTGCGGGCTCTGCCATGACGGTCATCGTGAATCCTCTCGATCCCGGGCTCTATATCGTCGCCACCCCGATCGGCAATCTCGGTGATCTTTCGCCGCGTGCCGCCGACATACTTTCGCGCGCCGACGTGATCGCGGTGGAGGACAGCCGGGTGACCGCGGGGCTGCTCCGCCATGTCGGATCGAAGCGACCGATGGTCCCCTATCACGATCACAATGCGGAAGGGGTACGGCCGGGGCTGGTCGCGCGGATGGCGCACGAGGCGGTGGCGCTGGTTTCCGATGCAGGGACGCCGCTGATCTCCGATCCCGGGTTCAAGCTGGTCCGCGACGCGCGGATAGCGGGGCATACGGTGGTGACGATCCCCGGGCCGTGCGCGGCGGTGGCGGCGCTGACGCTGGCGGGGCTGCCGACCGATCGGTTCCTCTATCTCGGCTTCCTGCCGCCCAAGGAGAAGGCACGCGCGGAGGCGATCGCGGAGGTATCTGCGGTGCGCGCGACGTTGGTGCTTTACGAATCAGGGCCTCGGCTGGGCGCGTGCCTCGCGGCGCTGGCGGCGGGGCTCGGCGACCGCGAGGCGGCGGTGACGCGCGAGATCACCAAGCGGTTCGAGGAGGCGGTGACGGGATCGCTGACGATGCTGGCGGCGCGCTATGCCGATGCCCCGCCCAAGGGCGAGATCGTCGTGGTGGTCGCACCGCCCGGCGAGGCGGCGCCCGCGAGCGAGGCCGACGCCGACGCCGCGCTGGCGGAGGCGCTGACGCGGCTGACGGTGTCACAGGCGGCGGGCGAGGTCGCGAAGGCGCTCGGGCTGAACCGCAAGCTGCTGTACGCGCGGGCGCTGGCCATGAAGACCAAGGGCTGAAAGCTCTTTCGCGTAGCAGGGTGGAAAGGGTACGCTTGCCCGCTTCGTCGCTCTCCGCCACCCTCCTGTCCATGCCCCGTCCACCTCGCTCTCGCAGCCTCAGCGATCGCCGTGCCGCGGAGGCTGCCGGGCGCCGAGGGGAGCGGATCGCGGGGTGGTGGTTGCGGCTGAAGGGATGGCGGATCCTCGACCGGCGGGTGCGGACGGCGGCGGGGGAGGTCGACATCGTCGCGCGGCGGGGCAATCTGGTGGCGTTCGTCGAGGTAAAGGCGCGCGCGACCGAGGCCGAGCTGGACTTCGCGATCGACGAACCGCGGCTGGCGCGGGTCGCGGCGGCGGCGGAGATGCTGATGGCGCGCTATGCGGGGCCCGGCGACGACATTCGCATCGACGTGATCCTGGTGGCACGCGGCGCGATGCCGCGGCACATCGAGAACGCCTGGATCGGGTGACTTCGCGGCGCGGCGACCCTACATGCGCCGGCGAACGAGGAGAGTTGCCGCATGAGCCTGACCGTCGCCGTCCAGATGGACCCGCTCGCCGGCATCAACATCGCGGGCGATTCGACCTTCGCGCTGATGCTGTCGGCGCAGGCGCGCGGCCACCGGCTGTTCCACTATGGTGCGGAAGATCTGAACTACGAGGCGGGCCGGGTGTGGGCGCGAGCGCATCCGGTGACGGTGCAGCGGGTAGTGGGCGATCACTTTGCGGCCGGCGAGCCGGTGTCGATCGATCTCGGGGCCGAGGCCGATGTGGTGCTGATGCGGCAGGATCCGCCGTTCGACCTCGGCTACATCACCGCGACGCATCTGCTCGAGCGGATCGCGGATCGCACGCTGGTGGTCAACGATCCGGTCGAGGTACGCAACGCGCCCGAAAAGATGTTCGTGCTCGATTATGCGCGGTTCATGCCGCCGACGCTGATCACCCGCAGCCTGGAGGAAGCGCGCATCTTCCTCGCCACGCATGGCGCGATCGTGGTCAAGCCGCTGCACGGCAATGGCGGCAAGGCGATCTTCAAGGTCGAGCGCGACGGCGCCAACCTGTCGGCGCTGATCGAGGTGTTCAACATGACCTGGCGCGAGCCGCACATGCTCCAGGCGTTCCTGCCCGACGTGGCCAAGGGCGACAAGCGCATCGTGCTAGTCGACGGCGAGGTCGCGGGCGCGATCAACCGGCTGCCCGGCGCGGGCGAGATCCGGTCCAACCTCGCGGTCGGCGGATCGGCGGTGAAGACCGAGCTAACCGACAAGGAGCGCGAGATCTGCGCCGCGCTCGGCCCCGAATTGAAGAGGCGCGGGCTGATCTTCGTCGGCATCGACGTGATCGGCGGCGAATGGCTGACCGAGATCAACGTCACCTCGCCGACCGGGATCGTGGCGATCGAGCGGTTCGACGGCACCGACGTGGCGGGGATGATCTGGGACGCGATCGAAGCCAAGGTGCGGCGCCGACCGACGCCGCACGCGTGACGCCTGGCGATCAGTCCTCCGCGGCGATCGTCACCTTCAGGCCGTCGAGCGCCGGGCCGAACGCGATCTGGCACGACAGGCGTGAATTGGCGTCGCGATCGCTGGTAGAATCGAGCAGGTCGTTCTCGTCCTCGCTCATCGCCGGCAATTTGGCCGCAAAATCCGGGTCGACATGGACGTGGCAGGTCGCGCAACTGCAGCACCCGCCGCACAGCGCCAGCAACTCGTCGATCCCGGCGTCGCGGATCACCTCCATCACCGACAGGCCGGTCTCGCCCATGATCTCGCGTTCTTCCCCCTCGCGCGTGACGACGATAAGCTTCGGCATGATCAACTCCCTGAAATTCGATGTTGCCCATGCAGTGCAGCACGAATGCGATCAAGTGGCCGAACACCGGTGGGGCTGAGCGCCGCGCAACTCACCGCGTCGCTCGACGCACTCGCGATCGGCGAGCCCGCCTTCGCCGCAGCGCTGGCGCGGGTAGGCTATCCGGCGCCGCGGATCCGGGCGCGCGGCTATGCGACGCTGCTGCGGACGATCGTCGGCCAGCAGGTGAGCGTGAAGGCGGCGGACGCGGTGTGGCGCAAGCTGGAGGCGCTGGTCGGCGACCCGACCGATCCACGGGCGGTCGCGGCAGCGAGCGACGAGGATCTTCGCGCCTGCGGTTTTTCGCGGCAGAAATCGAGCTACGCGAAAAGCCTCGCCGAAGAAGTGACGAGCGGGCGGCTCGATCTCGCCAACCTGCCTGAGGACGACGAGGAGGCGATCGCGGCGTTGGTGCGGGTGAAGGGGATCGGACGCTGGTCGGCGGAGATCTATTTGCTGTTCGCCGAGGGACGGGCCGATATCTGGCCGGCAGGCGACCTGGCGGTGCAGATCGAGGTGGGCCGCATCCTCGGCCATGAGGCACGCCCGAGCGAAAAGCTGGTGCGTGAACTGGCGGAGCGGTGGCGTCCGCATCGCGGCGCTGCAGCGATCTTCGCCTGGCACCATTATGGTGCCGAAAGCGATCCTGTTTAAGGCTGCGTTGGTGTTTCTGCCCCTAGGCATCACGTTGCGGCGCACCATCAGTTTTGTGCCATCGCGGGACAGAGCGAAAACCATATGCGCCGGATCAATGGTGCACTGCGGAACCTTTCGTTAACTCATGACTTGCGATGTGAACCTCCCAGTCACTCGATCGTGACCGGCGGGCCATCAACAGGAGATTAGTTAATGCGTTTGATGAAGCTCGCCCTCGCGGCGACCGCGCTCTGTGCGCTCCCTACCGTTGCGAACGCAGCGGTCATCGGCTCTGTCGGCGGCAACACCGGGTCGTATTCGACCCTCTCGTCGGCAGGCCTCGACGGCGGCGCGACTGCGACGCTGACCGGCGGGACCGTCTACAATTCGGATCTCCCGTTCGCGGACATCCCCAAGGGCGGCGTCTATGGCGGCAACTTCCTGGCGGCAGGCGTTCTCGCCGGTCAGCCTGCGGTGCTTACCTTCCTCGCGCCGATCAAGTCGCTTAGCTTCCTGTGGGGTTCGCCGGACACGTACAATGTCGTGACCGTGTTCAGCAGCCTGGACACCTACACGTTCAGCGCGGCCGGCATCGGCTTCGGCGTGACGAACGGCAACCAGGCGTTCTCGCAGTATGCGCAGTTCGTCGCGGACGCCGGTGAGACGATCACGGGTATCTCGTTCAGCAACAACCCCGCGCGCGACGCATTCGAAGTCGCGAACTTCAGCGTGACCGCGGTGCCCGAGCCCGCCACCTGGGGCATGATGCTGGTCGGCTTCGGCATGGTCGCCGGCGCGTCGCGCTATCGTCGTCGCAACACCAAGACCGTCTACGCCTGAGACTCCCTCTCTACAGTAGAAGCGAAGCCGTCGGCCGAAAGGTCGGCGGCTTTTCGCTGTTCGGTGAGCAACCTTATCGCTTGTCTCGTGGTCGGTCCCTGATTCGATCGCGCAGAACCAGCGAAACCATGTCGAGCCCCGCCCGTTGTGAACCCGAACGCCGGCCGAACACCGCCGGCATCATTTCGCACAGGAGAATCGACATGGGCTTGTTCAGCAAGGAAATCGCGACGTTCGAGGATCTGTTCCTGCATCAGCTGCAGGACGTCTATTATGCCGAGAACCAGATCACCAAGGCGCTGCCGAAGATGATCGAGAAGGCGACCGCGCCGGCGCTGAAGAAGGGTTTCGAGACGCATCTTCGCGAGACCGAGGGCCAGATCGAGCGGCTGGAGCGGATCTTCGGGCTGATCGGCGAGAAGGCCAAGGCAGTGACCTGCCCCGCGATCGACGGCATCATCAAGGAGGCCAACGAGGTCGCGGGCGAGATCGCCGACAAGGCGGTGCTCGACGCGGCGTTGATCGCGTCGGCGCAGGCGGTCGAGCATTACGAGATCACCCGCTACGGCACGTTGATCGCTTGGGCGAACCAACTCGGCCGCAGTGAAGTCGCCGCGATCCTGAAGGAAACGCTCGACGAGGAATACGCCACCGACGACAAGCTGACCGCGATGGCGACCGGCAAGATCAACGCCAAGGCCGAGGCGGTGACCGCCTAATCATCGGTTCGCCGCACGCCTACGCCGCTTCATGACGATTTGGCAGCGGAGCGCATAGCGGCGGATTGCGCAGCCGATCGTCTTCGGTTGTACTCCCTTCCGTCACTACGGGCCGAAGGCGGTTCCCCCCCGGGGAGCCGCCTTCGGTTTGTCGGGCGGGTGCGACGCGCAAGACGCTTGCCCGCCCCTGCCCGCTCCGCCAGAGCACGCACGATGCCGCCGACCACCGTCTCTCACCCCGGCCTCTCGCACGGCGAGACTCACCGTTCGATCGCGGTCCCCAAGGGCGGACCGTTCTGGCGGCGCCTGGGCGCGTATATGGGTCCGGGTTTCCTCGTCGCGGTCGGCTATATGGACCCGGGCAACTGGGCCACCGACATCGCCGGCGGCTCCGCATTCGGTTATACGCTGCTGTCTGTCGTGCTGCTGTCGAACCTGATGGCGATCGTGCTGCAGGCGCTGTCGGCGCGGCTCGGGATCGCGGCGGGGCTCGATCTGGCGCAAGCGTGCCGCGCCTATTGCTCGCGGCCGGTGTCGTTCGCGCTGTGGGTGCTCGCCGAGATCGCGATCATCGCCTGCGACCTGGCCGAAGTGCTCGGCACCGCGATCGCGCTGAAGCTGTTGTTCGGGATCGATCTCGTCTGGGGCGTGATGCTGACCGCGCTCGACGTGTTCCTGATCCTGGCGTTGCAGCGCTACGGCTTTCGGAAGCTGGAGGCGTTCATCGTCGCGCTGCTGCTCATCATCGCGGGCTGTTTCGCGTTCGAGCTGTTCCATGCCGCTCCGGACATGGGCGCGGTGATGGCGGGGCTGGTGCCGACGTCGGGAATCGTCACCGATCCCGCCAAGCTCTACCTCGCGATCGGCATCCTCGGCGCGACGGTGATGCCGCACAACCTCTACCTCCATTCGTCGATCGTGCAGACCCGCGCGTTCGAGGACAAGCGCGAGGCGGTGACGCTGGCGACGATCGACAGCACCGTCGCGCTGGGGCTCGCCTTCTTCATCAACGCCGCGATCCTGGTGGTGGCGGCGGCGACCTTCCACACCGCGGGGCGCACCGACGTCGCCGAGATCGACGAAGCGTACCGGTTGCTGTCGCCGATGATGGGCGTCGGCGCGGCCAGCGTGGTGTTCGCGGTGGCGCTGCTCGCCTCGGGCCAGAACTCGACGGTCACCGGTACGCTTGCCGGGCAGATCGTAATGGAGGGGTTCCTCAATTTGCGCCTGCCGCTTTGGGCGCGGCGGATGGTGACGCGGCTGATCGCGATCGTGCCGGCGGTGTTCGTGGTCGCGGCGACCGGCGATACCGGCGCGACCAAGCTGCTGGTGCTGAGCCAGGTGGTGCTGAGCCTGCAACTGCCGTTCGCGGTGGTGCCGCTGGTCGCATTCACCGCGCGGCGATCGATCATGGGCGAGTTCGCGAGCGCGATGTGGCTGCGGGTGCTGGCGTGGACGATCACCGCGGTGATCATCGCGCTGAACGTGACGCTGTTGTGGGGGATGATCTAACGATCGGGACGGTCCAGCGCGGCGTGACACCGATTAGCCGGTGACATTCCCCCTGCGCTGTCGTCTAACCCGCGGACCATCCATGATGCCGGACCGCCCGTGAACGTCACCGCTGCCGCCGCTACGCCGACCGACCCACTCGCAGATCGAATCCTCGACGCGCTGATCCACCGGATCGGCAAGGATCGCGACGCTGCCCGCCCCCATGACTGGCTGGCGGCGACGATCCTGACGATCCGTGACGAGATCATCGACCGCTGGATGGAATCGACCAAGGCGGCGCATGCCGCGGGGGCGAAGCGGGTCTATTATCTCAGCCTCGAATTCCTGATCGGCCGGCTGCTGCGCGATGCCTTGTCAAACCTCGGCCACAACGATGCGGTGCGCGATGCGCTGGCGACGCTTGGGGTCGATCTCGCCGAGATCGAGGAGATCGAGCCGGACGCTGCGCTCGGCAACGGCGGGCTCGGACGACTGGCGGCGTGCTTCATGGAGAGCCTCGCAAGCCTCGAGCTGCCCGCCTATGGGTATGGCATCCGCTATGTGAACGGCATGTTCCGCCAGCGGATCGACGACGGCTGGCAGATGGAGCTGCCCGAGACATGGCTGGCGCACGGCAACCCGTGGGAGTTCGAACGTCGCGAGAGCGCGTATTTCGTCGGCTTCGGGGGCGAAGTGGTCGCGCACGACAATGGCCAGGTGCATTGGAGCCCGGTCGAGGCGGTCGAGGCGGTGGCGGTCGATACTCCCGTCGTCGGGTGGCGCGGGAAACGGGTCAACACGCTGCGGCTGTGGACCGCCAAGGCGTTCGATCCGATCAAGCTCGATAAGTTCAACGAGGGCGATTTCCAGGGCGCGCTGTCGGGGCAGATGCGCGCGGAGACGCTGACGCGAGTGCTCTATCCGAACGATTCGACCCCGGCGGGGCAAGAGCTGCGGCTGCGGCAGGAGTATTTCTTCTCGTCGGCGTCGATCCAGGACATCGTCCGGCGCCACGTCCAATATTTCGGCGATATCGCGACGTTGCCGGACAAGGCCGCGATCCAGCTCAACGATACCCACCCCGCGGTGTCGGTCGCCGAGTTGATGCGGCTGCTGACCGACCATCACGACATGGCGTTCGATGCGGCGTGGGACCTGACGCGGCGGACCTTCGGCTATACCAACCACACGCTGCTGCCCGAAGCGCTGGAGAGCTGGCCGCTGCCGCTGTTCGAACGGCTGCTGCCGCGGCACATGCAGATCGTCTACGCGATCAACGCGAAGCTGCTGCGCGAGGCGCGCGCCAACGCCGATGTCGACGATCGCGCGATCGCCGCGATCAGCCTGATCGAGGAAGGCGGCGAGCGCCGGGTGCGGATGGCGAACCTCGCCTTTGCGGGATCGCACAGCGTCAACGGCGTCGCCGCGTTGCACACCGCGCTGATGAAGCAGACGGTGTTCGCGGATCTCCACCGGATGTATCCGGATCGGATCAACAACAAGACCAATGGCATCACCCCCCGCCGCTGGCTGCAACAATGCAACCCGGCGCTGACCGCGCTGATCCGCGAGGCGATCGGCGATGGGTTCTGCGACGATGCGGAGAAACTGCCCGCGCTCGCCGCCCACGCCGACGATGCTGCGTTCCGGGAGCGTTTTGCCGCGGTGAAGCGTTCGAACAAGGTGGCACTGGCGGCATATATCAAGGACAGCATGGGATTGCGGCTCGATCCCGACGCGTTGTTCGACGTCCAGATCAAGCGCATCCACGAGTATAAGCGGCAGTTGCTCAACATCGTCGAGACGGTGGCGCTGTACGACCAGATCCGCAGCCATCCCGAGCGGGACTGGACGCCGCGGGTGAAGCTGTTCGCGGGCAAGGCGGCGTCGAGCTATCACAACGCCAAGCTGATCATCAAACTCGCCAACGACGTGGCACGACGGATCAACGCCGATCCGTCGGTGGGCGACCTGCTGAAGATCGCGTTCATTCCCAACTACAACGTCTCGCTCGCCGAGAAGATCATCCCCGCCGCCGACCTGTCCGAACAGATCTCGACCGCGGGAATGGAAGCATCGGGCACCGGCAACATGAAGTTCGCGTTGAACGGCGCTTTGACGATCGGGACGCTCGATGGCGCCAATATCGAGATCAAGGACCGGGTCGGCGACGACCACATCTTCATCTTCGGCATGACCGCGGACGAGGTGGCGGCGAAGCGCGCCGACGGTTACCGACCGCGCGACGTTATCGACGCCTCACCCGAGCTCGCGCAGGCGTTGGCTGCGATCGCGTCGGGGGTGTTCTCGCCCGATGATCCCAAGCGCTACGAAGGGCTCGTCGCGGGGCTGTACGACCATGACTGGTTCATGGTCGCGGCGGATTTCGATGCGTTTGCGGGTGCACAGCGTGCGGTCGATGCGCGCTGGCAGGATCGCGCGGTGTGGACCCGGTCGACGATCCACAACGTCGCCAATGTCGGCTGGTTTTCGTCCGACCGCACCATCCGCGACTATGCGCGCGAAATCTGGGGCGTGATGTGAAGCCGCCCGAAGGCGCCCTGACCGCTTTGCTCGAGGGGCGTCACGACGATCCCTTCTCGCTGCTCGGCGTTTTCGGCGGACCCGACGGCACGTTCGCACGGGCTTGGATTCCCGGCGCGGAACAGGTCGAGGCGCATGATTTGGGCGGCGGGTCGCTCGGGGCGCTGACGCGGATCGACGGACGCGGATTGTTCGAAGGCGCGATCGACGGCACGCCGCAGCCGGTACGGTACAAGGCGCAGGGCGGCGGTGCGGAATGGTCGGTGACGGATCCGTACAGCTTCGGGCCGGTGCTGGGCCCGGTCGACGACGTGCTGATGGCGGAGGGCACGCACATGCGGCTCTACGATAAGATGGGCGCGCACCTGATCGACCATGAGGGCGCGAGCGGCGTCCATTTCGCGGTATGGGCACCGAACGCGCGGCGGGTAGCGGTGGTCGGCGATTTCAACGATTGGGACGGCCGTCGCCACACGATGCGTCGCCGCGGCGATGTCGGGGTTTGGGAGATCTTCGTTCCCGACATCGGCGAGGGCAAGGGCTACAAGTTCGAGATCGTCGGGCCCGACGGCACGGTGCAGCCGCTGAAGGCCGATCCGTTCGCGTTCGCGAGCGAGTTGCGCCCGGCGACCGCGTCACGCACCACCCTGCCCGCGACGCATGTCTGGGGCGACGACGAACATCGCAAGCATTGGGCGTCGGTGGATCCGCGGCGCGTGCCGATGAGCATCTACGAGGTCCATGCCGGATCCTGGGACCGCGACGAAAACGACTGGTTCCTGACCTGGGATGCGCTGGCCGACCGGCTGATCCCCTATGTCGTCGACATGGGGTTCACCCATATCGAATTCATGCCGATCAGCGAGCATCCCTATGATCCGAGCTGGGGATACCAGGCCACCGGCCTGTACGCGCCGTCGGCGCGGTTCGGCGATCACGAGGGCTTCGCGCGGTTCGTCGACGGTGCGCATCGTGCCGGTATCGGCGTGCTGCTCGATTGGGTGCCCGCGCATTTCCCGACCGACGTGTTCGGGCTGGCGAAGTTCGACGGCACCGCGCTCTACGAGCATGAGGACCCGCGGCTCGGCTTCCATCCCGACTGGAACACCGCAATCTACAATTTCGGGCGGCGCGAGGTGGAGAGCTTCCTCGTCAACAACGCGCTGTTCTGGCCCGAGCGATACCATGTCGACGGCCTGCGGGTCGATGCGGTCGCGTCGATGCTGTACCGCGACTATAGCCGCAAGGCGGGCGAGTGGATCCCGAACGAGAGCGGTGGCCGCGAGAATTGGGAAGCGGTCGAGTTCCTGCGCGCGATGAACAAGGCGGTGTACCGCGAGCATCCCGGCGTGTTCACGATCGCGGAGGAATCGACCAGTTGGCCCGGCGTGTCGCGCCCCGCGCACGAGGATGGACTGGGTTTCGGCTTCAAGTGGAACATGGGCTGGATGCACGACACGCTCCAGTATTTCGCGCGCGAGCCGGTGCATCGCCAGCACCACCATGCCGAGATTACCTTCGGCCTGGTCTATGCCTTCGACGAGAATTTCGTGCTGCCGCTGAGCCATGACGAAGTGGTGCACGGCAAGGGATCGCTGCTGACCAAGATGGCGGGCGACGATTGGCAGCAATTCGCCAATCTACGCAGCTACTATGCGTTCATGTGGGGCTATCCCGGCAAGAAGCTGCTGTTCATGGGGCAGGAATTCGCGCAGCGCCGCGAATGGAGCGAGGCGCGGGCGCTCGACTGGGACCTGTGCGGCAGCGCCGCGCACGAGGGCGTCCGCAAGCTCGTCCGCGACCTGAACCGCGTCTACCGCGAGCACCCGGCGCTGCATGCCCGTGACTGCGAGGGCGAAGGCTTCGATTGGCTGATCGGCGACGATGCCGCGAATTCGGTGTTCGCCTGGGTACGCAAGGCGCCGGGCGCCAAGCCGGTGGTGGTGATCGCCAACCTGACTCCGGTCGCGCGCGCGCCCTACCGGGTGCCGATGCCGCACGACGGCCGCTGGTGCGAAATCATCAATTCGGACGCGCTCGCCTATTGGGGATCGGGTTGCGGCAATCTGGGTTGGGTAGAGGCGAAGGACGGCGCGGCGTGGGTGACGCTGCCGCCGCTCGCGACGATCATGCTGGAGTTCGAGGGGTGACCGGGGCGCGCCGGAAACCACGGGATCAACGTCAACGATAAGCGCAGGAGACACGAGGATGGATCACAGGAAGGGACAGCCGCTCGCGCGCGACGCGATGGCCTATGTTCTCGCCGGCGGGCGCGGCAGCCGGCTCGCCGAGCTGACCGATACCCGCGCCAAGCCTGCGGTCTATTTCGGCGGTAAGAGCCGGATCATCGACTTCGCGCTGTCGAACGCGCTCAACAGCGGCATCCGCCGGATCGGAGTCGCGACCCAGTACAAGGCGCATTCGCTGATCCGGCACCTCCAGGCAGGCTGGAACTTCCTGCGCACCGAACGCAACGAAAGCTTCGACATCCTGCCCGCGTCGCAACGCGTGTCGGAGCATCAATGGTATGAGGGCACCGCCGACGCGGTGTTCCAGAATATCGACATCATCGAGAGCCACGGTCCCGAGTTCATGGTCATCCTGGCGGGCGACCACATCTACAAGATGGATTATGAGATCATGCTCCAGCAGCATTGCGACAGCGGTGCCGATGTCACCGTCGCCTGCATGGAAGTGCCGCGGATGGAGGCGGTCGCGTTCGGCGTGATGCATGTCGACGAGCAGGACCGGATCATCGATTTCGTCGAGAAGCCCGCGGATCCGCCGGCGATCCCCGGCAGCCCCGACACCGCACTCGCCAGCCTCGGCATCTACGTCTTCAAGACCAAGCTGCTGATCGAACAGCTCCGCCGCGACGCCGCGACGGAAGGGTCGAACCGCGATTTCGGCAAGGACCTGATTCCCTGGCTGGTCGAGCACGGCCATGCGCAGGCGCACCGCTTTGCGGCGTCGTGCGTGCGCTCGACCGAGGAGCCGGGCGCCTATTGGCGCGACGTCGGGACGGTCGATGCCTATTGGGCAGCCAATCTCGATCTGACCGACGTGGTGCCCGAGCTGGATCTGTACGACCGCAGTTGGCCGCTCTGGACCTATTCGGAGATCACCCCGCCCGCCAAGTTCGTCCACGACATCGACGGCCGCCGCGGTTCGGCGGTGGCGAGCCTGGTATCGGGCGACTGCATCGTGTCGGGCGCGTCGATCCACCGAAGCCTGTTGTTCACCGGGGTCCGCGCGCACAGCTTTGCGATGCTCGACGAGGCGGTGGTCCTACCGCACTGCCATATCGGCCGGGGTGCACGCCTGCGCCGGGTGGTGATCGATCGCGGGGTGGTGATCCCCGATAGTCTCGTCGTGGGCGACGATCCGGTGATCGATGCGCAGCGCTTCCGCCGAACCGACAAGGGTATATGCCTGATCACGCAGCCGATGATCGACCGTCTGGACCTTTGATGCGCGTCGCCGAATTGCCGTGCTCCTGCGGGGGCAGGCGCCCAGGGCCGCGGGCGTTGGCGTTCGTGGCTCTGGGTTCCTGCGTTCGCAGGAACACGGCTCAACGGCTTCGTCGCCCCGGACTTGTTCCGGGGTCCACGGTGCCGCGTGATCAACGATTCTCGCTCGTGCGGAACGGTGGATCCCGGAACGAGTCCGGGATGACGGTGTGTTTTTGGCGCCGCCAGCTTAGCTCGCAGACGTCTCGCGGTCGCAGGAACACGGCTGACGCGGACAGGGCGGCGTGACGCGCGTTTTATCGGTGGCGTCCGAGGCTTTCCCGTTGGTCAAGACCGGCGGGCTCGCCGACGTCGTCGGTGCGCTTCCTGCGGCGCTGGCCGAGCATGGCGTCGAGACCACGACGTTGCTGCCCGCCTATCCGTCGCTCGCCGAGGTGGCGACGGGTGCGAAGGTCGTGCATCGCTGGCGGGACCTGCTGGGGGCCGAGGCGCGGCTGCTGGCGGGGACGATCGCGGGGCATCCGCTGCTGATGCTCGATGCGCCGCTGCTGTTCGCACGGATCGGCGGGCTCTACGACCATGCCGACGACTGGCGACGCTTCGCCGCGCTCGGCCGTGCCGCCGCGGACCTCGCCTCGGGCGTGGTGAAAGGGCGACATTTCGACATTCTTCACGCGCATGACTGGCAGGCAGCGATGGGGCCGGCCTATCTGCGCTACGCGCCCGGCCCGGGACCGCGCGCGCGGACGGTGATGACGGTGCACAACATCGCGTTCCAGGGGCGGTTCGATGCCGCGGTGTTCGCCGAGCTCGGCCTGCCCGCGCTGGCCTGGGCGGTCGACGGCGTCGAATATTATGGCGGCGTCGGCTTCCTGAAAGCGGGGCTCGAGGCCGCGGACGCGATCACGACGGTCAGCCCGACCTATGCCGCCGAGATCCGCGACGGCCGGTTCGGCATGGGCCTGGAAGGATTGATCAACGTCCGTCGCGCCGTGGTGAGCGGGATCGTCAACGGTATCGATCCGGCGATCTGGAACCCGCAAACCGACTCCGCGCTGCCGCGGCGCTATGCGGCGACGACCCTGGCGGGGCGGGCGGTCAACAAGCGCGCGGTCGAGAAGAAGTTCGCGCTCGATCCTGGCGACGGTCCGATCTTCACGGTGATCAGCCGGCTGACCTGGCAGAAGGGCATGGACGTGCTCGCCGAATGCCTCGACGATCTGGTTGCGCTCGGCGGTCGGCTGGCGCTGCTCGGATCGGGCGACGCCGCGCTGGAACAGGCGTTCCTGGCGGCGGCGGCGCGGCATCCGGGACGGATCGGGGTGACGATCGGCTATGACGAGCCGTTGTCGCATCTGCTGCAGGGCGGCGCCGACGCGATCCTGATCCCGTCTCGGTTCGAGCCGTGCGGGCTGACCCAGCTCTACGGGCTCGCCTATGGCTGCGTGCCGGTGGTGGCGCGGACCGGGGGGCTCGCCGACACCGTGATCGACGCCAACGAGGCGGCGCTGGCGGCGGGTGTGGCGACCGGCTTCCAGCTCGGCGAGGTCGGCTACAACAGCCTGTCGCACGCGATTCGGCGCGCGATCGACGCCTATGCCGATCCGGCGATCTGGGCCGCGGTGCAGCAGAACGGCATGCGCGCGGATTTCTCATGGCGGCAGAGCGGCCGCCGCTACGCCGACCTCTACGCCAGTCTCGAAGGACAATCATGATCACGACCGTGCAGACCAGCCCTTTCGACGACCAGAAGCCCGGCACCTCCGGCCTGCGCAAGAAGGTGCGGGTGTTCCAGAAGCCCAATTATGCCGAGAACTTCATCCAATCGGTATTCGATGCGATCGACGGCAAGGACGGCGCGACGCTGGTGATCGGCGGCGACGGTCGCTTCCTGAACCGCAAGGTGATCCAGAAGGCGATCCGGATGGCGGCGGCGAACGGCTTCGGGCGGGTCGTGGTCGGGCGCGGCGGGATCCTGTCGACCCCGGCGGCGAGCAACATGATCCGCATTCGCGGCGCGATCGGCGGGCTGGTGCTGTCGGCGAGCCACAATCCCGGCGGCCCCGACGAGGATTTCGGGATCAAGTACAATGTCGCGAACGGCGGCCCGGCGCCCGAGGCGATCACCGAGGCGATCTACCAGCGCAGCCGGGTGATCAACCAGTGGCGGACGATCGAAGGCCCCGAGATCGATCTCGACGGCGACGGCGAGAGCAAGGTCGGCGAGACGATCGTCGAGGTCGTCGATCCCGTCGCCGATTACGCCGCGCTGATGGAGAAGCTGTTCGACTTCGCCGCGATCCGGGACGCGGGGCTGACCATGGCGTTCGACGCCATGAGCGCGGTAACCGGGCCCTATGCGACCGAGATCCTCGAACGGCGGCTTGGGTTCCCCGCGGGGACGGTGCGCAACGGCACGCCGCTGGAGGATTTCGGCGGCCATCATCCCGACCCCAACCTGGTCCATGCGCACGAGCTGTACGCGACCATGATGGCGCCCGACGCGCCCGATTTCGGCGCCGCGTCGGACGGCGACGGCGACCGCAACCTGATCATCGGCAAGGGACGCTTCGTGACGCCGTCGGACAGCCTGGCGATGCTCGCGGCGAACGCGCATCTGGCGCCGGGCTACAAGGCCGGGCTGAAGGGGATCGCGCGGTCGATGCCGACCAGCGCGGCGGCGGACCGGGTCGCGGCGAAGCTCGGGATCGCAGCGTTCGAGACGCCGACGGGGTGGAAGTTCTTCGGCAACCTGCTCGATGCCGGCCTCGCGACGATCTGCGGCGAAGAGAGCGCGGGGACCGGATCGGATCACGTCCGCGAGAAGGACGGGCTGTGGGCGATCCTGTTGTGGCTCAACATCCTGGCGGTGCGGCGCCAGTCGGTCGACGAGATCGCACGGGATCACTGGGCGACGTTTGGTCGCAACTATTATGCGCGGCACGATTACGAGGGCGTCGAGAGCGACCGCGCCGATGCGCTGGTGGCGGAACTGCGGGCGTCGCTGGCGACCCTGCCCGGCAAGCGCTTCGGCGACCTGATCGTCGAGCGGGCGGACGATTTCGCCTATCATGACAGCACCGACGGATCGGTCAGCGCCAACCAGGGCGTGCGGGTGCTGTTCGAAGGCGGCAGCCGGGTGGTGTTCCGCCTGTCGGGCACGGGCACCAGCGGGGCGACGCTGCGGGTCTATCTGGAGCGCTACGATGCCGCCGACATCGACCGCGACACCGGCGAGATGCTCGCCACGATCGTCGCCGCCGCCGACGAGATCGCGGGCATCGTCCGTCACACCGGCCGCACCGCGCCGGACGTCATTACGTGAGATCCGACGCGCCGCTCGGCGCGACGGTGACGAACGGCGGGACGCGGTTCGCAGTGCGCGCGGCGACCCCGGTGACGCTTTGCCTGTTCGATGGCGACGTCGAGCGGTGGGTGCCGATGATCGGCCGTGACGAGTTGTGGGTGACGGAGGTCGCGGGCGTCGGCGCCGGGCAGCGGTACGGGTATCGTACGGCGGCCGACCCGGCGAAGCTGTTGGTCGATCCCTACGCGGTCGAGCTGGATCGGGCGTTCCGGTATGATCCCGTGCTTGGGCAGCCGAGAGCGGAGACTGGGCATCTGGTGCCGCGAGCGATCGTGCAGCCCAACCCTTCTTCGTCACCCCGGACTCGTTCCGGGGTCCACCGTGCCGCGAATTCGGCGGCTTATGGTTCCGCGGCACGGTGGACCCCGGAACAAGTCCGGGGTGACGAGGTGGTTTTGGACAGGGAGGAGCACTCGGAAAAGCCTCCTCCGCCCCTCTTCCGACCCGGCGGACTGATCTACGAGCTCAACGTGCGCGGGTTCACGATGCTGCATCCGGACGTGCCGGTCATGCAGCGGGGGACGATCGCCGCGCTCGCGCATCCGGCGGTGATCGCGCATCTGCGCAAGCTGCGAGTGGCGGCGGTCGAACTGATGCCGATCGTCGCGTGGATCGACGAGCGTCATCTGCCCGCGCTAGGACTGACCAACGCCTGGGGGTATAATCCGGTGGTGCCGATGGCACTCGATCCGCGGCTCGCGCCGGGCGGGGTGGACGAACTGCGCGACACGGTCGCGGCGCTGCGCACGGCGGGGATCGGCGTGATCCTCGACCTTGTGTTCAACCATAGCGGCGAGAGTGACCGGCATGGACCGACGCTGTCGATGCGCGGGCTCGACGAGGCGCTTTATTATGCGCACGCGCCCGACGGCACGCTGATCAACGATACCGGCACCGGCAACACGCTGGATTGCAGCCGGGTCGAGGTCCGCGCGCTGATCCTCGACAGCCTGCGCCACTTCGCCGCGATCGGGGTCGACGGGTTCCGCTTCGACCTCGCGCCGATCCTCGCGCGCGGGCCGGGGTTCGACCGCGATGCGCCGATCTTTGCGGAGATCGCGGCGGATCCGCTGCTGGCGTCGCGGGTGATGATCGCAGAGCCGTGGGACATCGGGCCGGGCGGTTACCAGCTCGGCAATTTTCCCGCCGGCTGGCTCGAATGGAACGACCGCTACCGCGACGACGTGCGCCGCTTTTGGCGGGGCGACGGATCGGCGGGGGCGCTGGCGACGCGGATGGCGGGTTCGTCCGATGTGTTCGGTACGGGCGCGACGCGGACGGTGAACTTCGTCGCCGCGCATGACGGCTTCACCCTGGCCGATACGGTCGCCTACGAGCATCGCCATAACCACGCCAATGGCGAGGACAATCGCGACGGGCATGGCGACAATCATTCCTGGAACGGCGGGGTCGAGGGGCCGACCGACGACCCCGCGATCCTGGAGAGGCGCGACCGCGGGCGCCGTGCGCTGCTCGGCACGCTGTTCGCGTCGACCGGTACGATCATGCTCACCGCGGGCGATGAGTTCGGCCGGAGCCAGGATGGCAACAACAACGCCTATGCGCAGGACAACGCGATCGGCTGGATCGACTGGGCCGCGCGCGACGTGGCGCTGGAGGATCATGTCGCCGCCCTTGCCGCACGCCGCGCGGCGGCCGAGTTGGACGGCGTCGACTTTCCCACAACCGCGGCATGGCTGACGCTCGACGGACGCGCGATGACCGATAGCGACTGGTGGCGGGCCGATGGTTTCGAGCTGCGGCTGCCGTCGGTGCGGATCGTCGTCGACCGATCGGGGCCGACGCTGCTGCTGGACGCCGCTACGCGGTGACGCCGACCGCCTTCGCCCGGTATTCGTCGAGCAGCAGCCGCTTATAGAGCTTGCCGGTGTCGTGCCGCGGCAGCTGGTCGCGGAAATCGATGCGGCGCGGCGTCTTGACGTGGCTGAGATTGGCGCGCGCGAACGCCATGAGGTCGGCAGCGAGTGCGTCGCCTGCCTGTGACGGATCGCGCGGCTGGACGATCGCGACGACCTCCTCCCCCATCTCCTCGTGCGGGGCGCCGATGACGGCGACGTCGGCGACGTCGGGATGGGTCACCAATAGGTTCTCGATCTCGGCGGGGTAGATGTTGACGCCGCCCGAGATGATCATGAAGCTCTTGCGGTCGGTGAGGTACAGATAGCCCTCCTCATCGACCCAGCCGACATCCCCGAGCGTCGTCCAGCCATGCGCGTTGGCCGCTTCCGCGGTCTTGGCCGCGTCCTTGTGGTATTCGAACGCGGTGCCGCCTGCGAAGTACACCGTGCCTTCGGTGCGCGGCGGCAGTTCTTCGCCGTCGTCACCGCAGATCTTGGTCAGCGCGGTCAGGTTGCGGCCGACCGAGCCGCGGTGCGTCAGCCATTCGGGTGCGGAGATCGCGCAGAAGCCGTTACCCTCGGTGCCGGCATAATATTCGCCGACGATCGGGCCCCACCAGTCGATCATCGCCTGCTTGACCGGGATCGGGCACGGCGCCGCGGCATGCCATACCGCGCGCAGCGACGACATGTCGTAGCGCGCGCGGGTTTTCGCGGGCAGCTTCAGCATACGGATGAAGTGGGTCGGCACCCATTGCGCATGGGTGATACGGTAGCGTTCGATGCACGCCAGCGCCTGCTCGGGATCGAAATGCTCCATCACCACGACGGTGCCGCCGATCTGGTGAACCGCCATCGACCAGCGGAGCGGGGCGGCGTGGTAGAGCGGCGCGGGCGACAGGTAGATCATGTCCGCATCGAAGCCGTAGAGCGCCTTGCCGAGCATCACCAGCGGCGAGACGTTGGTGCCGAACGGCTCGACCGGCAGCGCGTGCTTGACGCCCTTCGGCTTGCCGGTGGTGCCCGACGAATAGAGCATGATCGATCCCGGCATAGGATCGGGGAACGGCGCATCGGGCATTGCATCGCGGGCTTCTTCGTAGCTGCGATAGCCGGAGATCGTGCCGTCGCACATCAACCGCGCGACGTCGTCGAGACGCGCCACCAGCGCCGCGGCGCAGTTGCCGACGCCGGTGCTGGCGATCAGCACGCGGCAATCGCCGTCGCGGACGATGTATTCGGCCTCCGCGACGCTGAGCTTCGACGACAGGCAGGTGCAATAGACCCCCGTGCGTTCGGCCGCCCATAGGATCTCCAGATAGCGGGCCGAATTGTCCATCATGATCGCGATGCCGTCGCCACGCGCCAGCCCGAGCGAGCAGAGCAGGTGCGCGCCCCTGTCGGCGCGGCGATCGAGCTCGCCATAGGTGACGGTCTCGCCTGTCCCCGCCATGATGTAGGCGGGCTTGTCGGGATGGGTCGTCGCGTGACGTGACGGATGCATGCCGGTCTCTCCCGACGGCGGCTTTACCGCCGCTCGTTTCCGGCATAACATTCGTTATGGTCACGGGGATGTCAAGCGCGGGGAACGGGGCGGAAGGCGCGGTACGATCGGCCGACCTGACCCAGCGCGACTGGCTGGAGGCGGGACAATCCCTGCTCCGGCGCGGCGGGCTGAAGGCGCTGAAGCTGCGACCGCTCGCCGACGAGCTGCGGGTGTCGACCGGCAGCTTCTACCATCATTTCCCCGACTTCGACACGTACCAGGGGCGACTCGCGACCTATTTCGCGGACGCGCAGATCAGCGCGGTGATCGACGCGATCAACCGCACCGAACGCGAGCCGGTGGCGCGGATCCGGTTGCTGGCGCAGATCGTGCGGCGGCGGGGGATGTCGCGTCTGTCGATCGCAATGCGCGCCTGGGCAGAGAGCGATCGGCGCGCGCTGGCGGCGGTGGAACGGCACGACGACATCGTGCTCGGCTTCCTGACCGAATGCCTGGTCGCCAACGGCCTGTCGCGCCACGATGCGGCGGTACGCGGCTATGCGCTGATCACGCTCGGGCTGAGCAAGGTCCATGCGCCGCATCTCGACATGGACCGGCTGTTCGAGGACCTGCTCGCCATCCTCTGCTATCCGCCGCCCGCGGCATGAAGGCGCTGGTGGTCTCCGCGCTGTCGGACGATCTGTCGGGTTGTGTGCTCGACGACATCCCCGAACCGGTGCGCCGCGAGGGCGAGTTACTGGTGCGGGTTCGTGCGGCGTCGCTCAACTATCCCGACCTGCTGATGACCCGCGGCGCCTATCAGCTGAAGCCCGCCTTGCCGTTCGTGCCGGGCATGGAAATGGCGGGCGAGGTGATCGAGGGCGACGGCGACTTCGTCGCAGGCGATCGGGTGGTGTGCGGGACCCGCATCGGCAGCTTCGCCGAATTGGTGACGTGCAAGGCCAACGCAGCGCGACGAGTCCCGGCCGGGATGGATCATGCGACCGCCGCATCGATCGGGACGGCGTACCTCACCGCCTATGTGGCGCTGGTACGGCTGGCGCGGGTGCAGGCAGGCGAGTGGGTGCTGGTGCATGGCGCGACCGGCGGGGTCGGGTTGGCGACGGCCGATCTCGCCAAGGTGTTGGGGGCGAAGGTAATCGCGACGTCGCGGTCGGCGGAGAAGCTGGCGATCGTCGCGCGGGACTATGCGCCGGAAGCGACGCTCGCCGCGACGGGCTTTCGCGAGGCGGCGAAGGACATCACCAGCGGCGGTGCGGACGTGATCGTGGACCCGGTCGGCGGCGACGTGTTCGACGAGAGCGTTCGTGCGATCAGGTTCGGCGGGCGGTTGCTGGTGGTCGGCTTCACTTCCGGCCGGATCGCGACGGTTCCGACCAACCTGCCGCTGATCAAGGGATTTTCGGTCATCGGCGTCCGCGCGGGCGAGTATGGCCGACGGTTTCCGGCGCTGGGCGCGGAGAACCTCGACGCGATCTGGGCTATGGCGGCGGCGGGAAAGCTGCGACCACGGGTTCACAAGAAATACGAACTGGCGGACTGGCGGGCGGCCTTCGCAGCGATGGCGGCGAGCGACCTGATCGGCAAGCTGGTCATCGAGCCGTAGGAGAGAAGATGGAAGCGTATGATTATGTCATCGTCGGTGGCGGCTCCGCCGGCTGCGCGCTCGCTGCGCGCCTGTCCGAAGACCCCGCGGTCAGCGTCGCGCTGCTCGAGGCGGGCGGGCGCAACGACAAGTTGCTCGTGCGCATGCCCGCGGCGGTCGGCGACCTGATCAAGGCCAAGGGGCCGCATAATTGGGGATTCTGGACCGAGGCGGAGCCGAATCTCGACGGCCGCAAGCTGTGGTGGCCGCGGGGGCGCGGGCTCGGCGGCAGCTCCGCCATCAACGGCATGATCTATGCGCGCGGCAATCCGCAGGACTATGACGAATGGGCGCAGCGCGGGCTGCCGGGCTGGTCGTGGGACAGCGTGCTGCCCTATTTCCGCAAGCTCGAACGCCATCACCGTGGCGGCGACCTGCACGGCGCCGAGGGGCCGGTCCACGTCTCCGCTGGCGAGAGCGACAGCCCGTTCAACGACGCGCTGATCGCGGCGGGGGAACAGGCGGGCTATCCGACCACCGACGACTTCAACGGGGAGCGACAGGAGGGCTTCGGCCGCTACGACCTGACGGTGTCCAATGGGCGACGGTGGAGCGCCGCGGAGGCGTATCTCTTGCCGATCCGCGGCCGTGCCAATCTGACGATCGTCACCGATGCGCGCACCACCCGGATCCGGGTCGAGCAGGGCCGCGCGACCGGGGTGGATTTCGTCGTCGGGCGCGATGCCCGCCACGCCGCCGCGGCGCGCGAGGTGCTGCTGTGCGCGGGGGCGGTGCAGTCCCCGCATCTGCTCCACGTGTCGGGGATCGGCCCGGCGGACCGGCTGCGCGAGGCGGGCGTCGCGGTGGTGCACGATCTGCCCGGCGTCGGCGAGAATTTGCAGGATCATCTCGACGTGCTGATGCGGTGGCGCAGCCGCGGGCTGAAGACCGCTTTCTCGCAGACCCGCGGTCTGCGGCAGCTGGCGATCGGCAT
Source organism: Sphingomonas sp. Tas61C01 (assembly GCF_052567495.1). Taxonomy (NCBI): domain Bacteria; kingdom Pseudomonadati; phylum Pseudomonadota; class Alphaproteobacteria; order Sphingomonadales; family Sphingomonadaceae; genus Sphingomonas; species Sphingomonas sp. Tas61C01. The sequence continues at coordinate 3,326,145 of NZ_CP199583.1, read as the reverse complement.
CCAATATATGCTGACCGGCAAGGGCCTCGGGCGGCAGCAGTTCCTGGAGAGCGGCGCGTTCCTGTCGTCGCGCGAAGGACTGTCTCGGCCCGACATTCAGATCCATGCGGTGATGGCGCTGATGGCGGATCATGCCAAGGTGAAGGCGACCGAGGACGGCTTCTCGCTCCACCTCTGCCAGCTGCGACCCGAGAGCCGCGGGCGGATCGGCCTCGCCTCGCCCGATCCGTTCGCCGATCCGCTGATCCATGCCAATTACCTCGCCACCCCCGAGGATCGGCGAGTGCTGCGCAAATCAGTCATGATCGCGCGCGACGTGGTGTCGCAGGCGGCGCTGGCGCCCTACCGCGACGTCGAGTTGGCGCCCGGCGATGCGGTGCGCAGCGACGACGAGATCGACGCCTGGATCCGCCGTACCGCGGAGACGATCTACCACCCGGTCGGGACCTGCCGGATGGGGCCCGAAGGCGACACGCTCGCGGTGGTCGATCCCGAGCTGCGGGTTCGGGGGCTGGACGGGCTGCGCGTGGTCGATGCCTCGGTGATGCCAACGCTGGTGAGTTCGAACACCAACGCGCCGACGATCATGATCGCGGAGCGCGCGGCGGACCTGATCGCGGGCCACGCGACGGTGGCAGCGCTGTGACCGCATTTCGAGCCCGCAGCGCGCTGTTCATGCCGGCGTCGAATGCACGCGCGATCGACAAGGCGCGCGGGCTGTCGTGCGACGTCGTGATCGTCGATCTGGAGGATGCGGTCGCGCCCGAGACAAAGCCGGCGGCGCGGGGGGCGGCGGTCGCGGCGATGGACCTCGGCTTCGGCGACCGGCGACAGGCGATCCGGATCAATGGGCTCGACACCGAGTGGAGCGTCGACGATGCCGCAGCGGTGCGGGACAGCCGCGCGGATGCGGTGGTGGTGCCGAAGGTATCGTCGGCGGACGACCTGGCGGCGGCGCGGGCGCTGCTTGGCGAGGACGGTCCGCCGATCTGGGCGATGATCGAGACATGCGCCGCGATCCTGGCGCTGCCCGCGATCGCCGCGGCTACGGGTCCGACGCGCACCGAGCTGCTGATCGCGGGGACCAACGACCTCGCCAAGGACATGCGGTGCCGCCCGGGCGTCGACCGCGAACCGCTGCTGCCCGCCCTCGCGGCGATCGTCACAGCGGGGCGCGCCGCGGGGATCCTGGTGCTGGACGGGGTGTGCAACGCGATCGACGATCCCGCGCGGCTCGCGGCGGAGTGCGCGCAAGGGGCGGTCTATGGGTTCGACGGCAAGACGCTGATCCATCCGTCGCAGATCAAGGTGGCGAACCGGGCGTTCGGCCCCTCGCCCGCGGAGATCGCCTGGGCCGAGCGGATCATCTCAGCCTTCGCCGATCCCGCGAACGCGGACCGGGGCGCGATCCGGCTCGACGGTGAGATGATCGAGCGGCTCCATCTGGCAGAGGCCGAACGGATCGTGGGGCTGGCGACCCGTGCTCCTGCGAACGCAGGAGCCCAGGGTAAGGGAGGGTAACGCTCGTGACCCTGGGCTCCTGCGTTCGCAGGAGCATGGTCGATGCGGGGCACCTACCCCCGATGCAGCATCGCGGTGATCCGCGCGGCGATCACGTCCATCGCGAACGGCTTGGTGACCAGCGCCATATTGGGGGCGAGCTGGCCGTTGCCGATCACCGCATTCTCGGCATAGCCGGTGATGAACAGCACCTTCAGGTCGGGCAGTTGCGCAACCGCAGCGTCGGCGACCTGGCGGCCGTTCATCTGCCCCGGAAGGCCGACATCGGTCACCAGCAGGTCGATCCGCGCGCCGGTCGCCAGCACGCGCATCGCTGCGGCGCCGTCGCCCGCCTCCAGCACGGTGTGACCGAGTTCCTCAAGTACCTCGATCACCAGCATGCGGATGGTGGGTTCGTCGTCGACGACGAGGACGGTACACACCTTGCCGTCGCTGTCCTGGGCGATCGCTCCGAGCGTGACGGCATCGGCGTCCGACGCGGCGTCGCCATAGAAGCGCGGCAGGTAGATGCACATCGTCGTGCCCTCCCCGACTTCCGAATAGATCCGCACCTGCCCGCCCGATTGCCGCGCGAAGCCGTAGATCATCGACAGGCCGAGCCCGGTGCCCTCGCCCATCGGTTTGGTGGTGTAGAAGGGGTCGAAGGCGCGCGCCTGCACCTCGGGCGGCATGCCGGTGCCGGTGTCGGTGACGCAGAGCGACAGATATTGGCCAGGCGGCAGATCGCGTTCGCGGCCGGCGCGCTCGTCGAGCCACTTGTTCGCGGTCTCGATGGTGATGCGACCGCCATCGGGCATCGCGTCGCGCGCGTTGATGCACAGGTTGAGCAGCGCGTTTTCGAGCTGATTGGGGTCGACCATCGCGGACCATAGCCCCGCCGCCCCGACGACCTCGATGTTGGTGCCGGGTCCGACGGTGCGCTGGATCAGCTCCTGGAGCCCGTGAACGAGGCGATTGACGTCGGTCGGCTTGGGGTCGAGCGTCTGTCGGCGCGAGAAGGCGAGCAGCCGGTGGGTGAGCGCGGCGGCGCGCTTGGCGGCGCCCTGCGCGGCCGACGCGTAGCGATCGAGCTCGTTGAAACGGCCCTGCGCGACGCGCACCTGGATCATCTCCAGCGCGCCCGAGATGCCGGTCAGCAGATTGTTGAAATCATGCGCGAGCCCGCCGGTGAGCTGCCCGACCGCCTCCATCTTCTGCGCCTGGCGCAGGAAGTCCTCGGCGACCAGCAGGTCGCGGGTGCGCTGTTCGACCTGTTGTTCGAGCGAGGCGTTGAGTTCGGCGAGCTCGATCTCGGCGCGGCGCCGCTCGACCGCGTCGCGGGTGCGTTCGGCGACGTCGCGGACGAAGGCGATCTCGGCCGCAGTCCAGTCGCGCGCCTCGGCATGGTTGGCGTAGATCAGCGCGACGAAGCCGGTGACTTCGGTGACCGGCATGTTGATGAAGGATTGCGCGGAAATCGCCTTCAGCGCATCGGCGGTGTCGCTGGTGCGGGGATCGCGGTAGGCGTCGGTCACCGCGACGGTGTCGCCGCGTTTCAGATCCTCGATGTACGAGCCGTAATCACGGAACTGCAGCGTTCCGGCGAGCGTGACGATGCCGGGCGCGTTCCAATCGCGTTCGATCACGATCGTCTCGTTCACGGGATCGATCGTGCCATAGCCGGCGCGGCTGACGCCGAGCGTGCGGCCGAGGATCTCGGACGAGGCGTAGGCGAGATCGGCGGGGTCGCCCGGCAGGCGCAGCCGATCGTGGAGCTCGACCAGCGCCGACAGCCGGGCCTCCTGCCCGCGACGATCGTCGATGTCGTAGCTGACGCCGGGCATGCGCACCGGCTTGCCGCCTTCGACGATGCAGCGACCGCGCGCGGCGACCCAATGCGGCCGGCCATCGGCACCGACGATGCGGTATTCCGCGGCGAAGTTGCCGGAGACCGCCACCGCGGCGGCCACCTGATCGCGGACGCGTTGCAGATCGTCTGGGTGAACCTTGGCGAAGAACAGTTCGAGCGGGGCGCCGGTGCGGCCGAGCGCAGCGTCGAAGCCGTAGAGTTCGGCACAGGCGCTGTCCGCGGTAAGGCGATTGGCGCCGATGTCCCAGAGCCAGCTGCCGACGCTTTCCGCGCCGTCGTCGGCCGTATACTCTTCCTCCACCTCGCAATTCCTTCCGCCCGATGCGGCTACCGACCGAGGATGTCGCGGTAAAGTGCTATATAACGGTCGGCCATGCGATCGACCGTGAAGCGTTCGGCGACCGCGGCGCGGCAGGCGGCGCGATCGATCTCACCGATCCGCGCCACCGCGGCGATCGCCTCGTCGACGTCGTTGACCAGGAAGCCGGTGACACCGTCGTCGATCAATTCGGGCATCGATCCGCGATCGATCGCGATCACCGGCGTGCCACAAGCCATCGCCTCGATCACCGACAGGCCGAAGGGTTCGTCGAAGCCGATCAGGTGGAGCAACGCGGCGGCACCGCCGAGCATCGCGGTGCGCGCCGCGCCGCCGACCGGGCCGTCGTAGATCACGCTATGTCCGTCGACATGTGGCGCAACCTCGCGGTCGTAATAGCCCTGATCCTGGACGATACCGGCCATGTGCAGCCGCCGACCGGTAGCGTGCGCGACCGCGATCGCCTCGCGCGCACCCTTGTCCGGATGGATCCTGCCGAAGAACAGCAAGTCGTCGCTGCCAGCGGCATCGAACGGAAAATCGTCGAGGACGATGCCGTGGTGGATCGTCGCGGCGTAGCGCAGCCCGGGCGCGCGATCCGCATCGCTGATCGCGACATAGTTCACGCGGTGCTGGTACGGCGCGTACATCGGCATGATCCGGTCCGACGAGAAGCCGTGGATCGTCGTCACCATCGGTGTGTCGACCAGCCCGGAGAAGGCGTGGGCAGGGAAATCGGCCTGATTGTGGATCAGGTCGAACTCGCCGGCGCGATCGAACAGATACGCGAGGTGGCGGAACTCCCACACCTTGGCATCGATCGCCGGGTCTTCCGAATAGGGCGCGGGAACAACGCCAGCGAGGGTGGCGCTGGTCCGGCTGTCGAGCGTCGCGAACAACGTGACGTCAACACCGCGCTCCACCAGCGCCTCGGTGAGCAGGCTGGTGACGAGTTCCCACGGACCATAGTGCCGCGGCGGCGTGCGCCAGGCGATCGGGGCGAGCATGGCGATCTTCATGGCGCCGGGCTTAGCGGCTGACACGCAGGATGATAGCTTCGTCGGGGGCCAGCGTGATCTCGCCGCCGCGGTCTGCTTCTGGCACCGGTTCGTTCAGCGTCGTCAGCAGCAGCTCGCCTTCGGGCAGGGTGACGTGCTGGTCAGTCGTGCCTAGATTGAGCGCGATCACCAGGCGTTCGTCGTCGGCGGTGCGTTCGTAGGCGAGGACGTCGCCTTCGACCGCGATCAGCGCGATGTCGCCGGTCGCGAGCGCGGCGTGCTTGCGGCGCAGGTGGAGCAGGTCGCGGTGGAGCGCGAGCAGCGATGCGGGGTCGGCGGCCTGGGCGGCGACGTTGCGGGTGCGCCAGTCGCTGCCGAGCGGCAGCCACGGCTCGCCGGTTGTGAAGCCGGCATTGGGGCTGTCGTTCCACGGCATCGGCATCCGCACCTCGTCGCGGTTGAAGGCGATGCCGGGTTCGCGCAGCGCCTGCGGATCGCGGATGCGGTCGGTCGGGATCGGTTCGCCGGTCATGCCGATCTCGTCGCCCGCATAGAGCGTGGGGGTGCCACGCAGGGTGAGCAGCAGGACCGCGGCGACCCGCGCCTGCGCCTGACCAACGCGGGCGGCGATGCGCGGCTTGTCGTGGTTGCCGAGCACCCAGTTTGGCCAGGCGCCGGGGGGCAGCGCGGCCTCGTAGTCGGTGATCAGCCTGGCGATCGCCTGCGCGGTCCACGGGGTTTGCAGCAGCTCGAAGTTGAAGGGCAGATGCACGCCGCCGCCGTCGGGGCCGTAATAGGTGACGAGCCGGTCGAACGGCAGGTAGATCTCCCCGATTAGCACCCGCTCATCGTATTGGTCAGCGAGCGTGCGCATCGCGGTGACCACCCCGGTGATTTCGGGCTGGTCGGCGGAATGGGTCGGCAGCAGCCGATCGATGTCCTGCATCCCCTCGCGCCAGTCGGGGTTGGACGGGTTGTCGGGGAAGTCGGCATGCTTGATCGCGAGCCACAGCACGTCGATCCGGAAACCGTCTACGCCGCGGTCGAACCAGAAGCGCATCGCGTCGAGCATCGCCGCCTGAACCGCCGGGTTGCGCCAGTTGAGGTCGGGCTGCTCCTTCAGGAAAAGGTGCAGATAATATTGGCCGCTGGCCTTGTCATATTCCCAGGCGCTGCCGCCGAAGAAGCTCTGCCAGTTATTGGGCGGGCCGCCGCCCGGCGCCGGATCACGCCAGATGTACCAGTCGCGTTTCGGGTCGGTCCGGGCGCTGCGGCTCGCCTGGAACCAGGGGTGCTCACTGGAACTGTGATTGGGGACGAAATCGAGCAGCAGCTTGAGCCCACGGGCATGGGCGGCGGCGAGCAGGTCGTCGAAGTCGGCGATCGTGCCGAACCGCGGATCGATCCCGGTGTAGTCGGCGACGTCGTAACCGAAATCGGCCATCGGCGACGGGAAGATCGGCGAGATCCACACCGCATCGACACCGAGCGCGACGAGATGGTCGAGCCGTGCCTCGATCCCTTTCAAGTCGCCGATGCCGTCCCCGTCGCTGTCCTGAAACGAGCGCGGATAGACCTGGTAGATCGTGCCCGATTGCCACCAGCTGGTCATGCGAACAGGTCCTTCGACAATCGGGTGAGCCGGCAGGCGAGATCGGCCTCGCCGCTGGCGACGAGGTAATGGTCGCCGGCATCGACGAGGCCGGTGGTGAAGACGACGGGGGTGGGCAGGTACATCTTGTGCGCGATCGGGGCGGTGAGCGCGGGTGCGGCTTCGAGCAGCGGCGTATCGTCCTCGATGCGGAGGATGCTGGACGGATCGTCGCGGTCGAGCAGCGCCCAGAAGCTGCGATAGATGCCGACACTCTCCTGCGCCTCCACCCCGTGATAGATCATCAGCCAGCCGGCATCGGTGAGCACCGGCTGGGTGCCGCCGCCGATCTTCATCGCCGAGGTCGATCCCTTGCGGGCGCGGATGCCGGGCGCGTCGAGCGGGCGCCAGTGCAGCGCGTCGGGGGACTGGGCGAGGTTGATCGACGGGCCGCCGACAAAGGGGCTGTCGTCGGGATAGGCGAAATAGACTTCGCCCAATGGGCGGGTGAGCGCCATGAAACGGCCGCCGACCAGCCCTTCGAACAGGATCATGTCCTTGTTCTGGTGATCGAGGACGATGCCGCGCAGGGCGTAATTCAGCCCGTCGGTCGAGGTGTGGAGCGTGGTGCAGTGGCGTTCGGCGCTGACCGAGCAGGTCGTCATGTACCAGATGTCGCCGATGCGGCTGATCCGCGCATCCTCGACGCCGTAATCCTGATAGCTGGCGGCGGGCTCGATCGCGCGGTCGTAATGGACCGCGACGATGCGGTCGCCTGCGCCGTCGAGCTCGACGGGGAGCAGCCAGGACAGCGAGGTGAGCGCGAGGATGCGGTGGGTGCCGCCGCGGATCCGGAACTGGCGGGGGTCGCGCATGTCGACTTGGGTGAGCGGGTGGGCGTCGAGGACATAGCCTGCCGGGGTCCAGCGGATCGCCCGGACGTTGCCGTCGCGGACCGGATCAACCAGTGCCTCGGCGACGCGGACCATCATCAGCAGGTTGCCGTTCGGCAGCCGCGTGAAGCCGGGATTGAACGCGCCGAGCACATAGGTCGGCTCGGTGATGCCGCGGCGGAGCGGCGAGCGGGCCAGGTCGACGTCGTCGGGGGTGAAGATAAGCTTGTCGGTCATCGTTTCCGTTCATCATCCGCTTGCGCGGTGCTCGTCGCTTGCCGCATGTCGGCGCGATGACCGATCTTGCCATTCTCTACGAGCATCCCGCGTGGTTCGCACCCTTGTTCGCCGCACTGGAGCGGCGGGGCGTCGACTTCGCGACGATGAGCCCGGATGGCGACTGGAACCCCGCGGCGACGCAAGCGCCCGCGCCGGTGATGTTCAACCGGATCGCGATGTCGAGCTTTCTGCGCGCCGACGAGCACCCGATCTTCCACAGCATCGCGCTGCTCGACCATTGGCGGCGGTTGGGGGCGCGGGTGGTGAACGGGGCGGAGGCGATGGCGATCGACGCGTCGAAGGCCCGGCAGCTGGCGCTGATCGCCTCGCTGGGGCTGGCGGTGCCGGAGACGCGGGTGGTGCACCGGGCGGCGGACGTGGTCGGTGCGGCCACCCAGTTGCGGTTTCCGATCGTGGTGAAGGCGAACATCGGCGGCTCCGGTGCGGGGATCGTGCGGTTCGAGACGCTGGACGAGCTGCGCGCCGGGGTCGAGGACGGAGCGTTGCCGGGGAGCATCGACGGGGTGTTGCTGGTGCAGGAATATGTGCCGGTGCGCGGCGGGGCGATCACGCGGATCGAGACGCTGGACCGGCGGTTCCTCTACGCCATCGACGTGGCGGGCGGGGGTGCGTTCGATCTCTGCCCCGCGGATGCATGCGTGGTGCCGGGATCGGGGATCTCGATGGCGGCGGTGGAGCCTCCGGTCGAGCTGCGCGATGCTGCCGAGCGGATCGCGGTGGCGGTGGGGATGGACGTCGGCGGGGTCGAGGTGATGATCGACGACCGTGACGGGGTGGCGCGGTTCTACGACATCAACGCGCTGTCCAACTTCGTCGCCAGGCCCGACGAGGTGCTGGGCTGGGATCCGCATGACCGTCTCGTCGATTTCCTCGTCGACACGATCGGGAAGGCACGTTGATGCGGTACGGTTACTGGACTCCGGTGTTTGGCGGATGGCTGCGCAACGTGCCCGACGAGGGGATGGCGGCGACGTGGGAGTATACCAAGCGGCTGACCCAGGATGCGGAGCGCTGGGGCTACGACCTGACGTTGATTGCGGAGCTGAACCTCAACGACATCAAGGGCGTCGAGCAGCCCGCGCTGGATGCCTGGTCGACCGCCGCCGCGCTGGCCGCGGTGACCGAGACGGTCGAGCTGATGGTCGCGGTCCGCCCCAATTTCCACCACCCGGCGCTGTTCGCCAAGGCCGCCGCGAACATCGACCGGATCAGCGGCGGGCGGCTCGCGCTCAACGTCGTGTCGTCGTGGTGGGCGGACGAGGCCAGGCAATATGGCCTGCAGTTCGACCAGCATGACGATCGCTACGCCCGCACCCGCGAATGGCTCCAGGTGGTCGACGGACTGTGGACCGAGGAGCGGTTCAGCTTCACCGGGGACTTCTACACCACCGACGCCGCGATCTGTTCGCCCAAACCCGCCAAGCGCCCGACCGTCTACGCCGGCGGCGAGAGCGAGCAGGCCAAGGCGATGATCACGGCGCAGTGCGACGCCTATGTCATGCACGGTGACCCCGCCGCGGCGATCGCACCCAAGATCGCGGACATGGCCGAGCGCCGCGCGCGCGCCGGGGGCACGCCGATGCAGTTCGGCATGGCCGCCTATGCGATCGTCCGCGACAGCGAGGCGGAGGCGAAGCGCGAGCTGGAGCGGATCACCACCGTCGCCGAGCTGCCCGCGGGCTATGCCAATTTCGACCAGTGGCTGTCGGGCACGCAGCTGGAGCGCGAGATGAAGCTGCAGGAATATTCGGTCTCCAACCGCGGGCTGCGGCCCAATCTGGTCGGCACCCCCGAACAGCTGCGCGAGCGCATCGCCGAATACGAGGCCGCGGGGCTCGACCTGCTGCTGTTGCAGATGAGCCCACAGGCGGAGGAGATGGAGCGCTTCGCGACGCAGGTGATGGGCACCGCCTGAACGCCTGCCCGGTCAGTCCGGCGTGGGGCGGCGTGGCTCCTCGGGAAGCGCGAGGCTGTCGAGCCAGGCGGCGCGGGCGGGTTCGTCGGCACGCGCCAGTTCGTCGCGTTCGGCCTGCATGCGCCAGTCGAGCAGGTCCGCCTCCTCGTCCGAGAGCCCGCGCTCATATCCTTCTTCGCCATAACGGCCGAATTCCTTGCCGCCGAATTGCGGCGGCGGCGGGAAATCGGTGCGCCAGCCGTCATAATCCTCCCACACGCGGACATTCTCCCATGCGGCGGGCGGCGGCGCCGGCGAATGTTGAATAAGTTGAGGGTCGGTCGGCGGTTTCGCGGGCGGGGGAGCGGCAGGAGGAGCGGCAGGGGGCGCATCGATCGAGACCAGGCCCGCGGCCTCGGCGCGCGCCCATTGCTCCGCGGTCCAGCCGACGCGGGCGGCGATGTCGAGATCGGCGATGTCGACCTCGGCCGCCACCCCGGCGCCGACGCGGACGTAGAGATCGGCGCGCCCGAGGCGGGCGATCGCGTCGAGATCGGCGCGGCCCGTCGCATCGGCGCCGCGCAACGCGACGAACATCGCGGCGCGCGCGGGCGCGGCATCGGCGGCGAGCAGATCGAGATAGCGGTCGAACTCGCCCGCGGCGAGCCGGGCGGCGTGACCGTCGACGCCGCTTGAATCGGAGGCGCCAATATCCGCTTCGGCGGCCCGGCGATCGAGACGGGTGAGGATCGCCATCGCGAGCCGATTGTCGAACACATGGCGTTCGACCACGGTGCCGTCGCGGTGGGTGGTGGTGACGGTCTGCCCCTCCAGCGCGCGGGTGGCGAGTTCGTCGGCCAGGCGGTGGCGCTGCAGCAGCTGCGCGGCGGACCAGCCGATCGCGAAGGCGGCGCCGCGCGCGCTCGACCGGAAGGCGTAGGCCGAGGCGATCGAAAGGCCGAGCGACCGGCAGGCTGCGGCGACGCTGTCGCCCTGCGCGAGCGCCTCGCAGAACGCGCGCTGACGTTCCCCGGTCCAGCCGTCGCCGCGCCGGGAGGCGGTGATGACCGCCATGGTGGGATCGACGGGCTGAGAGCGGGTGGTGTCGAGGGGTGCGTTCATGAGCGTCCTCCGGGCGGCGCCGGCGCGTGGCGGGCGGGTGGACGCTTCGGATATGCCCGGATGCGGTGTGTAGGACAGCGTTATGTCGCGTGCCGGGTGCGGCGGGTGGGTTGACTGCGGTCATTACGTAGTTACATTATCGGGACCGCGCGATAGGGTGGGCGGATGGAGGTCAGTTTCGATCCGGAGAAACGTGCGGCCACGCTCTTGGAACGCAGCCTGGACTTCGCCGATGCGGTGACGGTGTTCGACGGGCCGGTGTTCGAATTCGAGGACGACCGCTTCGACTATGCGGAGCCACGCTATTCGACCGTCGGCATGCTGGATGGCCGGATGGTTGTGGTGATCTGGACCGAGGCCGAAGGCGGGCGGCGTGTCATTTCGATGAGGAATGCGAATGAGCGAGAGCAAACCAAGTTCCGGCACCGCCTGGCTTGATCCGGCCGACGACGCGCCGGAATGGACCGACGAGATGTTCGACATCGCCGAGTTCTCGATCGGCGGTAAGGTGATCCGGCCGGCGACCGGCTATCTCGGGCCCAATGGCGTGGTGCGCGGGCGACCTCCGCAGCGCGGCGAGGCGAAGCGGCAGGTGACGCTGCGGCTCGACCGCGACGTGCTCGACAAGTTTCGTGAAGGCGGACCCGGCTGGCAGAGCCGCGTCAACGCGGCGCTGCGCAAGGCGGTCGGGCTGTAGGGTTCGGCGCGGGCGGCGGTAGCGGCGCGCAGGCGACGCCGATCGCGCCTTCGGCTGCGTGGCCAGCCTCCCGTGGGAGCACATCGGCCCGAGTTGCCCCACCCCGGCGAAGGCCGGGGCCCAGTTGCGCAGGTGGCGGTAATTAAGGGTGGCGCTTCGTTACGGCCGTTTCCCAGCTGGGCCCCGGCCTCCGCCGGGGTGGTGTCGTTGCCGGGGTGGTGTCGTTGCCGAGTGTCGTTGCCGGGGTGGGCCGTTGCCGCGATCAAGGCGGCTTCCGCGGCGGGGCGCGCCCCCGCCCCCTCCCCGACCGGCTTCAGCCCGGTCGCGCCGTCAGCTTGCGGGGGTCACGCGGAAGGTGCCGGCGGGCGCGGGGCGGCAGAGGTCGCGGCTGGCGCCCGATCCGTCGAGCCACGCCGCCCAGTCGCTGCGGGGGAGCACGACGACCTGGCGCGAATGATAGGGCGCGACGTCGGGGCCGGGTTCGGTGGTGAGCAGGGTGAAGGCCTCGCCATGCCCGTCGACCGGCGCGCCGTCCTTGCCCGCGACGCCGCTGCGCCACAGGCCGGCGATGCAGAACCAGTCGTCGGCGGCGTGCGCGAAGGCCCATTTATGCTTGCGCTTCGCCTTGGGCGCGCCGGGTTCGGCGGCGGGTGTGGTGAATTCGTAGAAGGCGTCGACCGGGATCAGGCACCGCCCGGTCCGCAGGTCGCGGCCGTCGGAGCGATAGTTGTAGACCGGCTTGCCCCCCGGCCCCGGCCAGCTCCACCGCCGCTGGATGGCCTCGGCCGAACCGGGGGCGGCGGCGTCGCCATTGGCGGCGCGGATGACGAGCGTCGTGTCGGTGATCCGGATGCTGTCGAGCGGCGCGAGGTTCGGCAGCCCCTCGGGGAACAGCAGCGGGATCTTCAGCTGCGACCAGTCCTCCCGCAGTTGGCCTAGGGCGATACGGCGGGCTACTTCGTTGCACATGGTGTGGAGGTAGTATTCAGTCAAAGTGAAATCTAGCGCTAGCACCAGCGCACGGGGGATCGCCTGACGGGCGACGAGCTCGGCGCGACTGTACTGGTCTACTGCGGCATGGTATCTAAACTTAGCCGGTAGTCCTATAAACCTATGACCCGGTTCCAATCAGCGATATACATATATAGCCGCTGGAACTCACTCGGTAATAACAGCCGGTTGTGCGCGATAAAATCTCGGGACTTTTCTATCTCGTCCATACGCTGCGATAACCAGTGCTGAGACGGGACTATATCTTTGAAGCAGTCCCACTTGTTAATTATAATTTGCCCTAAATGCCCAAAATCAAGAAACCCAAGATCATCCGTTTTCTGTCCTTCCAGCCAAGAATCTTTTAGCGCAGTATCTCGACGAGCCTTCGCGAAACCAATAATCTTCGGCGGAAGTTGACTGAACCAGTCAGCTCCCTCGTTCTCTAGTAATCGTTCTCGGACGAAGTCACGAAGCTCGTTCTCAAAACAAAACAACAAAGCATAAAGTCGAGACATTTCTAAGGCCGCGTCTCGTCGCTGAAGTCCAAAGGGTGCTAGCTGCTCCGTCAGGAGAGCCTCTTCTCCCGCTATGCTAGAGGCCCCGATTTGGATACCAGCACTTTGAAACGTGCCGGCCTCAGCCTCGAACATCAAGCCCCGAAACAGAAAACCTCTGAGCAAATCGCTACTCAACAAGGTGCTCCTTCAGAGATTTAAAGATGGCATTGTATACCTCTACGTCCTTTGTTGCAGGAAGATGGACCTGGATATTGTAGTGAAACGATGTTCCAATCTTGTTCGAGCCATTCGCTCCTTCTGACGATTGCGCCTCGATGACAGGGCTGGCTTCTTCGCGCTCATGACCTTTCTTAACATCAGAGCGCGCATCAGCGGCTGAGGACAAATCAGCTAGCTTTAGCAAACCATAAAAGGTCGCCGTCATATTGGCAGCCGTATTATCACTCGCATTGTGATAGCTTTTGAACTTACCTTTTACGGACTCACGATCCCCTTCTTTCGGAGAGGATGTAATCAGAAAAATATCTCGGTATGCCTCACGCAAACTTTCCGCCAGAACCTTTCGTGACTGCGAGTGATCTCGATAGTCATGGTATCTCTGCGTCGGCTGTCCGGATGCCGATAAAAAACCCAACGATTTCAACAGGGGTATAAAAGCTCGGTCGTTAGATGAAGAAAAACCCCAATCCTTCAGAAGCTGATTGGTGAATTGGTCGGGAGCCTGCCCATCTCTGATGCGTGCAAAGAAATCAGGAAATCGGCTTACACCTAGAACATACGAACTGGTTAGTGCCACGGATCCCCCATCGAAAAATGTCCCCAGAGCCACTTTCCAACATTCGTTATCTTCGTCAAGTGACTACGTTAGCGCGCAACTGTGGCAAATGACTGATGTCACCGCATTTCGCCACAGCCTGCAAAGCGCGGACACAAAATTATGTTTCGCTTCGAATTTACGTCGCGAATTTCCTCAAGATAGACGGAAATGCAAAAGGAAGATTCCTCACTCCGCCGCCACAGCCTCCACGCCCCTGCCCTTCAGCAACGGCGCCAGGTACTTCCCCGTAAAGCTTCCCTTCGCCTTCGCCACGGTTTCCGGCACGCCCTCGGCGACGATCTCGCCGCCCTTCACGCCGCCTTCGGGGCCGAGGTCGAGGATCCAGTCGGCGGTCTTGATGACGTCGAGATTGTGTTCGATCACCACCACGGTGTTGCCCTGTTCGACGAGCGCGTGGAGGACCTCCAGCAATTTGCGGACGTCCTCGAAATGCAGGCCCGTCGTGGGTTCGTCGAGGATGTAGAGGGTGTTGCCGGTGGCGCGGCGGGAGAGTTCCTTGGCGAGCTTGACGCGCTGCGCCTCGCCGCCCGACAGCGTCGTCGCCTGCTGGCCGACCTTTACGTAGCCCAAGCCGACCTCGACCAGCATCGCCATCTTGTCGCGGATCGGGGGGACCGCCTTGAAGAACTCGGCGGCGTCCTCGACGGTCATGTCGAGCACGTCGGCGATGCTGTGGCCCTTGAACTTCACCTCCAGCGTCTCGCGATTGTAGCGGGCGCCGTGGCAGACGTCGCAGGTGACGTAGACGTCGGGGAGGAAGTGCATCTCGATCTTGAGCACGCCGTCGCCCTGGCACGCCTCGCAGCGGCCGCCCTTCACGTTGAAGCTGAAGCGGCCGGGCTTGTAGCCGCGCGCGGCGCTTTCGGGCAGGCCGGCGAACCAGTCGCGGATCTGGGTGAAGCTGCCGGTATAGGTCGCGGGGTTGCTGCGCGGGGTGCGGCCGATCGGCGACTGATCGATGTCGATGACCTTGTCGAGATATTGCAGGCCGGTGATCTTGTCGTGCTTGCCCTGTTGGATGCGGGCGCCGTTCAGCTCGCGCGCGGCGGCGGCGTAGAGCGTGTCGATCGTGAAGCTCGATTTGCCGCTGCCCGACACCCCGGTGACGCAGGTGAAGGTGCCGAGCGGGATGCTGGCGGTGACCCCGGTGAGGTTGTTGGCGGTGGCGTTGTGGACGGTGAGCTTCTTGCCGTTGCCCTTGCGGCGTACCTTGGGGACGGGCACCTCGCGGGTGCCGTTGAGGTAATCGGCGGTGATGCTGCCCTTCGATTTCAGGAGCTGCTTGAGCGTGCCCTGCGCGACGACCTGGCCGCCGCGGACGCCCGCGCCCGGCCCCATGTCGATGATGTAGTCGGCGGTGCGGATCGCGTCCTCGTCATGTTCGACGACGAGCACGGTGTTGCCGAGATCGCGCAGGCGGCGCAGCGTCTTCAGCAGCATGTCGTTGTCGCGCTGGTGGAGCCCGATCGAGGGTTCGTCGAGCACGTAGAGCACGCCCGACAGGCCGCTGCCGATCTGGCTGGCGAGGCGGATGCGCTGGCTCTCGCCGCCCGACAGCGTGCCGCTGGTGCGATCGAGGTTGAGGTAATCGAGCCCGACATTGTTGAGGAAGCCGAGGCGCTCGACGATCTCCTTCAGGATGCGCTCGGCGATCGCGCGCTGCTGGTCGCCGAGATGCGTCGGGAGATCGGTGAAGAAGGCGAGCGCGTCGACCACCGACAGATGGGTGGCGTAGCTGATGTCCTTCATCGCGATCTTGACCGCCAGCGCCTCGGGCTTGAGGCGGGCGCCGTGGCAGGTCTCGCACGGGGCGGCGGACTGGTATTTCGACAGCTCCTCGCGCATCCACGCGCTCTCGGTCTGGAGCAGGCGGCGGTTGAGGTTGCCGATCACGCCCTCGAACGGCTTCTTGACGTCGTACTTCTTCTTGCCGTCGACGAAGGTCAGGGTGACGGGCTTGCCGCGGCTGCCGTGGAGGACGACGTCGCGGACCTCCTGGGGCAGCTCGCCCCAGGGGGTGTCGATCGCGAAGTCGAATTCGCGCGCAAGGCTGCCGAGCACCTGCATGTAATAGGGCGAGGGCGGGTTGGATTTGGCCCAGGGCACGACCGCGCCCTTCTTGATGCTGAGCGCGTGGTTGGGGACGACGAGATCCTCGTCGAACAGCTGCTTCTCGCCGAGCCCGTCGCAGGCCGGGCATGCGCCCTGGGGCGCGTTGAAGCTGAAC
Organism: Sphingomonas sp. Tas61C01; assembly: GCF_052567495.1. NCBI lineage: Bacteria > Pseudomonadati > Pseudomonadota > Alphaproteobacteria > Sphingomonadales > Sphingomonadaceae > Sphingomonas > Sphingomonas sp. Tas61C01. Next base: position 3,310,385 of record NZ_CP199583.1, on the reverse strand, counting down.
AGGCGGGGTTCGATCTCGCTGATCGTAAAGCCACTGACCGGGCAGGCGAACTTCTCGCTGAACACGATGCGCCCCGGGGGGGCGTTGTCGCCGAGCACGACCGAGCTCGGAGTGTGCGGCTCGACTGGGTCGGCGGGGTCGACATAGGCGAGACCTTCGGCGAGCTTCAGCGCGGTCTCGAAGCTTTCGGCGAGGCGGGTCGCGATCTCGCCACCCGTCACGAGGCGGTCGACGACGACCTCGATGTCGTGCTTGTACTTCTTGTCGAGCGCGGGCGCCTCGTCGATCTCGTGGATGGTGCCGTCGATGCGGACGCGGGTGAACCCCGCCTTCTGCCATTCGAGCATCTCCTTGCGATATTCGCCCTTGCGGCCGCGGACGACGGGGGCGAGCAGATAGAGCCGGGTGCCCTCGGGCAGCGCGAGCACGCGATCGACCATCTGGCTGACGGTCTGCGCGGCGATCGGCTCCCCGGTCGCGGGGCTGTACGGCGTGCCGACGCGCGCCCAGAGCAGGCGCATGTAGTCGTAGATCTCGGTCACCGTCGCGACCGTCGAGCGCGGATTGCGGCTGGTGGTCTTCTGCTCGATCGAGATTGCGGGGCTCAGCCCCTCGATATGATCGACGTCGGGCTTCTGCATCAGCTCGAGGAACTGGCGCGCATAGGCCGACAGCGACTCGACGTAGCGGCGCTGCCCCTCGGCATAGATGGTGTCGAAGGCGAGACTCGACTTGCCCGAGCCGGACAGGCCGGTGATCACGGTTAGCGTGTCGCGGGGGATGTCGATATCGACATCCTTCAGATTATGCTCGCGCGCACCGCGAACGCTGATTTTGGTCAACATGGTGACGGTTCTACTTCTGTTCTATCTTGGGCGCTAGTCCGGGGACATAGGGCGCGCGGGCTGCGGTCGCTACCTAGTGGCGTTGAAAAGTGCGGACGGTGTCTTAAGTTCGCGATACACGAACGATCGGGCACGGGGCGAAATCATGGGCAAGAAGAAGGACAAGAAGGCGGCGAAGGCGGCAGCTGCGGGCGCGACGACCAAGCCCGCGGGCTTCGCGATCCCCGACGAGCTGATGAAGCAGGGCGCGGCGCTGCTGGAAACGGCGAACACCCCGGCTGGCCGCGAGATGCTGGCGGCCGGGCTGACGATGGCCGCGGCGGCGGCGAGCGCGGCGCTGACCAAGCGCACGACGGACACGCCCGATGCGGCGGCGGCACACGGTGCGGCGAAGGAGCCGCCGGTGCTGGCGGATGCGCTGAACCAGGCGGCGGATGCGCTGATGAAGCGGTTCCTGGGGCCGAAAGCGGGGTAACCAGCAGCGTGGGTTTCGCCCCATTGTGCTCCCGCGAAGGCGGGAGCCCAGTACTGGGTCCCCGCCTTCGCGGGGACACGGGTGGCGCAAACGTTGCGACGCTACAGGTGGACGATCTCCACCCCGGTCGTCGACAGCGCGAGATAGTCGGCGGCGAGGCGGCGGTGGCACGTTGCGCACGTCGTTCGGATTCAACCAAGTAGAACGGCACGCGTAGATCCGTATACGACCGATACCGGGGCTGATCTTACTTGACTCGACCGGTAACCTCGTCAGGCTCGTCATCGAGGGGAGAGTCGAATGGAATTGGCTACCAAGCTCATCGAGCTCGAGAAAAGAACAGCGCAGCATCGTGAGCTTTTGCTGACTGAGGAAGCGGCCAAGACAGCGCTCGTGATGCCGTTCCTTCAGGCACTCGGCTATGATGTGTTCAACCCGGCCGAGGTCGTACCGGAATTCACCGCCGACGTCGGCATCAAGAAGGGTGAGAAGGTCGACTATGCCCTATGTATCGATGGGCGGGTCAGCATCCTGATCGAGTGCAAACCTTCGACCATTGATCTGGATCTGAAGCACGCTTCACAACTCTACCGTTATTTCGCGACGACCGACGCACGAGTAGCGTTGCTGACCAACGGCGTCGACTACCACTTCTATTCGGATATCGAGCAGCCAAACCGGATGGATGAAAAGCCGTTCTTCATGTTCTCGTTGGATGCGATCAAGCGGACCGATCCGACGACGCTGGAGCGTTTCTCCCGTACCGAGTTCAACATCGATGCGATCGTCGCAGAAGCGGGTCGGCTGAAGCTCGAGTCGCAAATGCGACTCGAGCTGGAGCGCGAATTTGCCGAACCTTCGCCGGAATTCGTGCGGATGATGGCCGCGAAGGTTCAGTCTGGGCGCATGACCGCTGCAGTCAAAGAGCAGTTCCAGCCGATCCTCGCAGCATCGATCGCTGCCCTAATCCGTGATCGCGTTAATGATCGCCTCACATCGGCACTGAACGTGGCGAACCCGGCGCCGACGGAAATCGTCGAGGGCAGTTCCGATGACATGTCGACGGGAGATGGCGTCATCACGACGGAGGAGGAGATCGGCGGCTTCCGGATCGTGCAAGCTATCGCTGCGCGCCACGTCGATCCCAAACGGGTCGTGATCCGAGACTCCAAGTCGTATTGCGCAATCCTGCTGGATGACAATAATCGCAAATCGATAGCACGCCTGCATTTCAACAGCCCGACGACGCGATATGTGGGGACGTTCAGCGGCAAGCTGGAAACCCGCCACTCGGTGGCGGCGCTGACCGACATCTACAAATTGGAGACGCAGATCGTAGGGCGCCTTCAAGAACTTGCCGACGAGAAATAGCCGTCCAAGGGCGTCAAGCACGAAGTACCCCGGCGGAGGCCGGGGCCCAGGTGGGGGACGGTCGTTGGCAGGCGTTGGGCTGCGTTACCTCGGCCATCGCGACTGGGCCCCGACCTTCGCCGGGGTACGGGTTAGCGGGTGGATTCGGGGCACGGGGCGCCCACTCCCACCTTGTGTCCCCGCGAAGGCGGGGACCCAGTACTGGGCTCCCGCCTTCGCGGGAGCACCATGAACGGGAGGCGAGCGGCGCGGAAAAGCTGCGGACGGTGAAGAAACGGTAGGCCCTAGGTAGAGCGGCGTACCCTGGCGGAGGCCGGGGCCCAGGTGAGACCGTCGTTGGCGGGTGTCGGGCTGCGTTAGCTCGGCCATCGCGACTGGGCCCCGGCCTTCGCCGGGGTACGGGTTAGCGGGTGGATTCGGGGCACGGGGCGCCCACTCCCACCTTGTGTCCCCGCGAAGGCGGGGACACAGTACTGTGCTCCCGCCTTCGCGGGAGCACAATGGGGCGGGCGGGTGGAGTGGCCGCGCAGTGGGCCTTCCCGCTCCCCTTCGCCCTAAAGCTTCGCCGCGCGGCGCCAGGCCAGCGAGCGGCGGTTCAGGTCGCGCAGGTCCGCTTCTCCGGCGATCGCGGCGTTGGCCAGCGCGACGGCACGGGCGAGGGTTTGGACCGCGATGTGGCGATAGGCCGGGCGGGCCGCGACCGCGTCGTACCAGCGGCCGCCGACGGCATTGTCGAGCAGGATGCGCTGGAAGCAATGGTCCGCGCTGACCGGCCAATCACGCGCGCGGGCGAGTGCGGGGAGGGTCTCGCGGGTCAGCGCGAGCCATTCGGCTTCCAGCGACAGGCGGTCCGGATCGATCATCGGTCGCGATCCGTCCCGCCCCGGCGCGTCACATGTGGATCGGCTTGCCCTGTACCGCCATCGCAGCCTCCTTCAGCGCCTCGGCGTGCGTCGGGTGGGCATGGCAGGTATAGGCGATGTCCTCGCTGGTGGCGCCGAACTCCATCGCGATGCCCGCCTCCGCGATCATCGTGCCGGCCAGGCTGGCGACGATCCACACGCCGAGCACGCGATCGGTCTTGGCGTCGGCGATCACCTTCACGAAGCCGTCGGTGTCGCGGTTGGTCTTCGCGCGGCTGTTGGCCATCATCGGGAACTTGCCGACCTTGATGCCCCCGCTCTCGGCGGTCTTCGCGGCCGCAGCTTCCTCGGTCAGACCGACGCCCGCGATCTCGGGCATGGTGTAGACCACGCTCGGGATGACGTCGTGATTGACGATGCCGGTGTGGCCGGCGATGTTTTCCGCCACCGCGACGCCCTCGTCCTCCGCCTTGTGCGCGAGCATCAGGCCGGGGATGACGTCGCCGATCGCCCAGATGCCGTCGACCGCGGTGCGGAAGTCGTGCCCGGTATCGATCTGGCCGCGGGCGTTGAGCCGGAGCCCCGCCGCGTCGAGGCCGAGGCCATCGACGTTGGGCTTGCGGCCGATCGCGACCAGCACCGCATCGGCCTGGAGCGTCTCGCCCTCGCCACCGGCGGCGGGTTCGACCTGGACGCTGGCCTTGTCGCCCTGGACGGTGACGCCGGTGACCTTGGTCGAGGTGCGCAGGTCGAAGCCTTGCTTCTTGAACAGCTTGGCGCTTTCCTTGCGGACCTCGCCGTCGAAGCCGGGCAGGATCTGGTCGAGATATTCGACCACGGTCACCCGGGCGCCGAGCCGACGCCACACGCTGCCGAGTTCGAGGCCGATCACGCCGCCGCCGATCACCACGAGATGCTCGGGCACCTTGGGCAGCGCGAGCGCGCCGGTGCTGTCGACGACGGTCTTCTGGTCGATCTCGACGCCGGGCAACGGGGTGACCGACGAGCCGGTGGCGATGACGATGTTCTTTGCGGTGACGGTCTGGTCGCCCACCTTGACGCTGTGCGCGTCCTGGAACGCGGCGCGGCCCTTCAGCCAGGTCACCTTATTCTTCTTGAACAGGAATTCGATGCCGCCGGTGAGTTCCTTCACCGCCTTGGCCTTTTCGGCGTGCATCTGATCGAGGTTGAGCGCGACGCCGGCGAAGTCGATGCCGAACTTGGCGAGGTGACCGCCCTTGGCCTCCTCGTAGATCTCCGACGCGTGGAGCAGCGCCTTGGACGGGATGCAGCCGACGTTGAGGCAGGTCCCGCCGAGCGTCTCGCGCGCCTCTGCACACGCGGTACGCAGGCCGAGTTGCGCGGCGCGGATCGCGGCGACATAGCCACCGGGCCCGGCGCCGATCACGAGGACGTCATAGTCGTATTGCTGGTCGTCGGCCATTCTTCTGCTCCATCGTGCTCCGGCAAACGCGGGAGCCCAGGGTTACGAGCGGGACCATCCTTGGCTCTGGGTTCCTGCGTTCGCAGGAACACATGTCAGAACAGCGTCTCGTACAAGTCCTTCCACTGCGGGTTGCTCTGCTCGATCAGATCGATCTTCCAGGCCCGCTTCCATTTCTTCATCTGCAACTCGCGTTGCCTTGCCGCTTGTATGTCGTCGCTCGCTTCGTACCAGACAAGCCGGGTACAGCGATGTTCCTTCGAGAACCCGTCGATCAACCGGTTGCGATGCTGGTAAGCCCGGGCCGGCAGATCGCTGGTCACGCCTAGATAGATCGTGCCGTTGCGGTTGCTCGCCATCAGGTAGACGCAGCCGGGTCTCATGCCCGACCTCTACCGTGTTCCTGCGAACGCAGGAACCCAGAGCCAAGAGCGCCGCGCTCCGTCACCCTGGGCTCCTGCGTGCGCAGAAGCACGAAGCTTACAGGTCGATCAGGATGCGCGTCGGGTCCTCGATAGCATTTTTCAGCGCGACCAGGAACGTCACCGCCTCGCGGCCGTCGATCAGGCGGTGGTCGTAGCTGAGTGCGAGGTACATCATCGGGCGGATCACGATCTGGCCGTCGACCACCACCGCGCGGTCCTCGATGCGGTGGAGGCCGAGCACCGCGGATTGCGGCGGGTTGATGATCGGGGTCGACATCAGCGAGCCGAACACGCCGCCGTTCGAGATGGTGAAGGTGCCGCCCTTCATCTCGTCCATCTTGAGCGTGCCGTCCTTGGCGCGCTTGCCGAAGTCGCCGATCGTCTTTTCGATGCCGGCGACGGTGAGCTGGTCGGCATCGCGGATCACCGGCACGACGAGGCCGCCGGGCGACGATACCGCGACCGAGACGTCGGCATAATCGTGGTAGACGATGTCGTCGCCGTCGATCGAGGCGTTGACGCTGGGGATGTCCTTCAGCGCCATGCACGCGGCCTTCACGAAGAAGCCCATGAAGCCGAGGCGGACGCCGTGCTTCTTTTCGAACAGGTCCTTGTACTTGGCGCGGGCCGCGATCACCGCGGTCATGTCGACGTCGTTGAACGTCGTCAGCATCGCGGCGGTGTTCTGCGCCTCCTTCAGGCGCTTGGCGATGGTCTGGCGCAGGCGCGTCATGCGGACGCGCTCTTCCTTGCGGCCGGATGTTGAGGCGGCGGGCGCGGGCGAGGCTGCAGGCGTCGGGGCGGCGGCTGCGGGCTTGGCGCTGGCGGCGGCGGTGACGTCTTCCTTGGTGATGCGGCCGTCGCGACCGGTGCCCTTCACGGTCGCCGGGTCGACGCCGTGTTCGAGGACGGCGCGGCGGACCGAAGGGCTGAGCGCAGCGGGGCCGTCGCCGGACGGTTCGGCGGCGGGCGCGGGCGCGGAAGCGGGGCTTTGGGTGACCGCGGGCTGCGGGGCGGCGGCCTGGGCGGGGGCGCTGCCGCCCGCATCGACGGTGGCGAGCATCGCGCCGACCTGGACGGTATCGCCGACCTGGACCGCGTGGCTGCCCATCACGCCCGCGACCGGGCTCGGCACCTCGACCGAGACCTTGTCGGTCTCGAGGCTGGCGATCGGCTCGTCCGCGGCGACCGCGTCGCCGGGCTGCTTGAGCCATTCGCCGAGCGTGGCCTCGGTGATCGATTCGCCCAAGGTCGGCACCAAGATTTCCGTCGCCATTCCCACTTCCTTCCACCCCGGCGAAGGCCGGGGCCCAGTGACGAAGCGATCATTGGTGACCGCTGCGCATGATTACATCAGCCTTCCCACCTGGGCCCCGGCCTTGGACCCCATCGAAGTAATACTTCGATGGGAGCCCCTTCGCCGGGGTGGTAGGAAGATCAGTTCTTCTTCGTCCGCCGGATTTCCCCGCGGACATTGTGGCCGAGCGCGTCGGCGACGAGCGCGGCCTGTTCGAGTTGGTGGCGCTTCATCAGCCCGGTCGCGGGTGACGCGGCGGCCGCGCGGCCGGCATAGCGGGCGCGGGCGACGCCGCAGCCCGCGGCCTTCAGCGACTCCTCGATGAAGGGCTCGACGAAGGTCCAGTAGCCGTTGTTGCGCGGTTCCTCCTGCGCCCAGACGACGTCTTCGAGGGTCGGCATCCGCGCGATCCGAGCCGCCAGCGCGTCGCCGGGGAACGGATAGAGCTGTTCGACGCGCACGATCTGGGTGGCGGTGTCGCCCGCCGCGTCGCGCGCCTCGATCAGGTCGTAGGCAACCTTGCCGGTGCACAGCACCAGGCGGCGGGTGGCCGTGTCGGGGGCGCCGTTGGTGTCCGACAGCAGCCGCTGGAAGTGGCTGTCGCCGAGGAAATCAGCGGTCTCGCTGACCGCCAGCTTGTGGCGGAGCAGCGACTTGGGCGTCATCACCACCAGCGGCTTGCGGAAGGTGCGGTGCATCTGCCGCCGCAGCAGGTGGAAGTAATTGGCCGGGGTGGTGCAGTTCGCGACCTGCATATTGTCCTGTGCGCACAGCTGCAGGAAACGTTCCGGGCGCGCCGAGCTGTGTTCGGGCCCCTGCCCCTCATAGCCGTGCGGCAGCAGCATCACGAGGCCGTTGGCGCGGAGCCACTTGGCCTCGCCCGCGGCGATGAACTGATCGATCATGATCTGCGCGCCGTTGACGAAATCGCCGAACTGCGCCTCCCACAGCACCAGCGTCTTCGGATCGGCGATCGCATAGCCATATTCGAAGCCGAGCACGCCATATTCGCTGAGCGGCGAATCGAGGATCTCGACGCGGCCATGCTCGATCTGCGCGAGCGGCAGGTATTTGTGCTCGTCGGTCTGGTCGATCCACACCGCGTGGCGCTGCGAGAAGGTGCCGCGGCCCGAATCCTGGCCCGAAAGGCGGACGCCATAGCCCTCCGACAGCAGCGACCCGAACGCCAGCGCCTCGCCGGTCGCCCAGTCGAAGTTGGCGCCGCTCGCGAACATCTCGCGCTTGGCGTCGATCACGCGGGCGAGCGTCTTGTGGATCACGATGCTGTCGGGGACGGTCGTCAGCGTGCGGCCGAGCGAGTCGAACAACTTGCGGTCGAGCCCGGTATCGACGCTGCGCCGCGCGGTCTCGGGATCGGCGGGGGCGTGGAGGCCCGACCAGCGACCCGCGAACCAGTCGGCGCGGTTGGGCTTGTAGGCGGCGCCCGCCTCGAACTCGCCCTCGAGCAGGTTGGTGTACTGGGTGACGTTGTCGTCGAGCCACTGCTTGTCGATCACGCCTTCCGCCACCAGTCGCTCGCCGTAGAGCGTGCTGACCGGCGGGTGATCCTTGATCGCTTTGTACATCAGCGGCTGGGTGAAGCTCGGCTCGTCGCCCTCGTTGTGGCCGAAGCGGCGATAGCACCACATGTCGATGACGATGTCGCGGTGGAAGGTCTGGCGGAACTCCATCGCCATCTTGGTGGCGAAGGTCACCGCCTCCGGATCGTCGCCGTTGACGTGGAAGATCGGCGCCTGGACGCCCTTGGCGACGTCCGACGGATAGGGCGACGAGCGCGCGAACTGCGGGCTGGTCGTGAAGCCGATCTGGTTGTTGATGATGAAATGAACGCAGCCGCCGGTGTTGTAGCCGCGGATCCCGGAGAAGCCGAGGCATTCCCAGACGATCCCCTGCCCCGCGAACGCCGCGTCGCCGTGGATCAGCACCGGCAGCGAGGCGGTGTGTTCCTTCAGGTCGCCCGCGATCGTCTGGATCGCGCGGGTCTTGCCGAGCACGACCGGGTCCGCCGCCTCGAGATGCGAGGGGTTGGCGACCAGCGACATATGGACCTTGATCCCGTCGAAATCGCGATCGGTGCTGGTGCCGAGATGGTATTTGACGTCGCCCGATCCGCCGATGTCGTCGGGGTTGGCGGAGCCGCCCGCGAATTCGTGGAAGATCACGCGCAGCGGCTTTGCCATCACGTTGGCGAGCACGTTCAGCCGGCCGCGGTGCGCCATGCCGAACACGATCTCGCGGACGCCGTACTGGCCGCCATATTTGATCACGCTTTCGAGCGCAGGGATCATCGATTCACCGCCGTCGAGGCCGAACCGCTTGGTGCCGACATATTTGCGGCCGAGGAATTTCTCCCACTGCTCGGCCTCGATCACCTTGTTGAGGATCGCTTTCTTGCCGAGCGGGCTGAAATCGGCGCCCTTGTCCTTCCCCTCCATGCGATCCTGGAGGAAGCGGCGTTCCTCGACATCGACGATGTGCATGTATTCGAGGCCGACATTGCTGCAGTAATTGGCGCGCAGCGTGTCGACGAGTTCGCGCACGGTGGCCCATTGCAGCCCCATCGTGCCGCCGAGATAGACCGGGCGATCGATGTCGGCGTCGGTGAAGCCATGGTAGTCGGTCTTCAGATCCTCCGGCATCTCGCGGCTGGCGAGGCCGAGCGGATCGAGGTTGGCGGCGAGGTGGCCGCGCACGCGATAGGTGCGGATCAGCAGCTGCGCGCGGATCGCGTCGCCCGCGGCCTTGATGATGTCGTCCTGCGACGGCGCGGGCGCCGCGGCGGCGGGCGCCGCCTTGCCACCCTTGGCGGGCCTGGGCGCGGGCTCCATCTGGGTCGGATCGAGCGCCGCGGTGAGATCGTCGGTGGTGGTCAGCGGCCAGGTCGAGCGTGCCCAGCTGGGGCCGGTCGCGGTCGACTCCAGCCCTTCGAAGAAGGCGCGCCAGCCGGGCTCGACGGTGTCGGGCGACCTCTTGTAGGTCGCGTACAAGCCCTCGACAAACGCCGGGCTGACGCCCGAGGCGATGTCGCTGAAATCCTGGCCTTCGTAGCCCATGATCCGTTTCCTTACGCCCCTCTCCCATCGGGAGAGGGAGGGGCCCGCCGCCCGCAGGGCGGTGGGAGGGTGAGGGTGAAGCGAGAGGGCTCATCACCCTCACCCTTCCGCGCCTGCGGCGCTCCCTCCCTCTCCCGCCGGGAGAGGGATTTTTACCCGTTCAACACTTCCAGCAGCGTCGTGCCCAATTCGGACGGGCTCGCCGACACCTTGATCCCGGCGGCTTCCATCGCCGCGATCTTGTCCTCGGCGCCGCCCTGGCCGCCCGACACGATCGCGCCGGCATGGCCCATGCGGCGTCCCGGGGGCGCGGTGCGGCCGGCGATGAAGCCAGCCATCGGCTTCTTGCGGCCACGCTTCGCCTCGTCGCGGAGGAACTGCGCGGCTTCTTCTTCGGCCGAGCCGCCGATCTCGCCGATCATGATGATCGACTTGGTCGCATCGTCGGCGAGGAAGAGTTCGAGCACGTCGATGAAGTTGGTGCCGTTGACCGGATCGCCGCCGATCCCGACCGCGGTGGTCTGGCCGAGCCCGGCGTTCGAGGTCTGGAACACCGCCTCGTAGGTCAGCGTGCCCGAGCGCGAGACGACGCCGACCGAACCCTGCTTGAAGATGCTGCCGGGCATGATCCCGATTTTGCACTCGCCAGGCGTCAGCACGCCAGGGCAGTTCGGACCGATCAGCCGCGACTTCGATCCCGACAACGCGCGCTTGACGCGGACCATGTCGAGCACCGGGATGCCTTCGGTGATCGTGACGATCAGCGGGATCTGCGCGTCGATCGCCTCGAGGATCGAATCCGCGGCGAAGGGCGGCGGCACGTAGATCACGCTCGCGGTCGCCCCGGTCTTCGCCTTCGCCTCGGCGACGGTGTCGTAGACCGGCAGCCCGAGATGCTCGATCCCGCCCTTGCCCGGCGTCACGCCGCCGACCATCTGCGTGCCGTATTCCAGCGCCGCCTTGGTATGGAAGCTGCCGGTTTCGCCGGTCATCCCCTGGGTGATGACCTTGGTGTTCCTGTCGACGAGGATGCTCATCTTATCTCCAAACCTACCACCCCGGCGAAGGCCGGGGCCCAGTTGGGAAGGTGATCATGGTAGAGCGATACGATCGTACAGGTCATCCCATTCGGGATTAAGCCCTTCGATTTCCCGCAACTTCCATGCACGCTTCCATTCCTTCATCTGCTTCTCACGCAGTCGGGCCGCTTCCCATCCACCGCATGCTTCGTACCAGACGAGATAGCGGCACCCATGTTCCGCGGCGAACGCACCGCCAACTCCGTTGCGATGTTCCCATGCCCGTTTGGCAAGGTCGATCGTCGAACCAAGGTAGAGCGTTCCGTTCCGCTGACTGGCCATGATGTAGACGAAGGCCTGATCCTCCATAACATCCGCCTTCCCAACTGGGCCCCGGCCTTCGCCGGGGTGGTGCGCTCTTAACGCAGAGGCCTTAGTTCAGCGAGTTGTCGATCCCCTTGCACGCCACCAGCAGCTCCTTCACCGCATCGACCGACACCGCGAGGTTGCCCTTGGCTTCGTCGTCGAGCTTGATCTCGACGATCTTCTCGACGCCGCCGGCGCCGATCACCACCGGTACGCCGACGTAGAGATCGTCGATGCCATACTGGCCCGACAGGTGCGCCGCCGCGGGCAGGACGCGCTTCTGGTCGTAGAGGTAAGCCTCCGCCATGGCGATACCGCTCGTCGCGGGGGCGTAATAGGCGCTCCCGGTTTTCAGCAGCGCGACGATCTCGCCGCCGCCACCGCGGGTGCGCTTGACGATCGCGTCGATCTTTTCCTGGGTCGAGAAGCCCATCTCGATCAGGTCGGGCACCGGGATGCCGGAGACGGTCGAATACTGGATCACCGGGACCATCGTGTCGCCGTGCCCGCCGAGCACGAAGCTCGTCACGTCCTTCACCGACACGTCGAATTCCTCGGCGAGGAAATGGCTGAAGCGCGCCGAATCGAGCACGCCGGCCATGCCGACGACCTTGTGGTGCGGCAGGCCGGAGAATTCGCGCAATGCCCATACCATCGCGTCGAGCGGGTTGGTGATGCAGATCACGAAGGCGTCGGGGGCGTTGTCGCGGATGCCCTCGCCGACCGCCTTCATCACCTTCAGGTTGATGCCGAGCAGGTCGTCGCGGCTCATGCCGGGCTTGCGCGCGATCCCGGCGGTGACGATGATCACGTCGGCGCCGGCGATGTCGGCATAGTCGTTGGTGCCGGTGATCTTCGCGTCGAAGCCCTCGACCGGCGCGCATTGCGACAGATCGAGCGCCTTGCCCTGGGGCACGCCCTCGACCACGTCGAACAGCACGATGTCGCCGAGACCCTTCAGCGCCGCGAGATGGGCGAGGGTTCCGCCGATGTTGCCGGCGCCGATGAGCGCGATCTTCTTGCGGGCCATTCAGTCCTTCTCCGTCGTGGGGCACGAATGGTCACGCCGGATAGGCGCATCGGTCCCGAAGCACAACCGCTAAAGACCAAGCGTTAACGATCTCTACTGCGACTGGTTCGCAGTATCAATAGTGCCATGGCCCTGCTCGAGATAGGTCTCGGAGCGCATCTCTTCGAGGCGGCTGACGGTACGCTGGAATTCGAAACGCCCGTCGCCCGCGGGGTAGAGCGCATCGGGCTGCGCGTCCGCGGCGGCGAGCAGCTTGACCTTGTGTTCGTAGAGCGAGTCGATCAGCTGGACGAAGCGTGCCGCCTCGTTGCGGTTTTCCGGGCCGAGCACGGGGATGCCGACCAGGATCACGGTGTGGTAGCGGCGCGCGATCGCGAGATAGTCGGCGGCGCCGCGCGCCTCGCCGCACAGCTTCTTGAACGCGAACACCGCGACCCCCTTCAGCGCCTTCGGCACGCGCAGCGTGCGGCCCTGGACGCTCAGCATCTCCTCGGGAACGTGCTCGGCATCTTCGGGCGGGTAATCGGTGAGGCGGAAGAAGGCGGCGGAGAGCTGCGCGGTGGCGCCGGCGCCGTTGGGGACGAGCCAGGTATCCTGCTGGCCGAGCCGGTCGCGGCGATAATCGACCGGCCCGTTGAGCGCGAGCACGTCGAGCCGGGTCTCGATCAGCGCGATGAAGGGCAGGAAATGTTCGCGGTTGAGCCCGTTCCGGTAGAGATCGGCGGGCGCGCGGTTGGAGGTGGTGACGATCACCACGCCCGCCGCAATCAGCGCGGTGAACAGCCGCGACAGGATCATCGCGTCGGGCGAGTTGGTCACCATCATCTCGTCGAACGCGAGCAGCCGGGTCTCGTCCGCGATCTGCGCGGCGATCGCGGCGATCGGATCGCCGGCTTCCTTGCGGCGCTCGATCGCGATGCGGCCATGGATCTCGATCATGAACTCGGCGAAGTGGACGCGGCGCTTGCGCGGCTCGGCGGCCTTGCCGACGAACAGGTCCATCAGCATCGATTTGCCGCGACCGACCCCGCCCCAGAGGTAGACGCCACGCGGCGGCGCCGGGCGGCGGAGGCGGGCGAGCAGGCCGGGCTTGCGGGCGAGGCCGGTGGCGAGCGCGTCGAGGTGCGCGGCGGCGGCGGCCTGTTCGGGATCGGGGCGCAACTCGCCCGCGGTGATGAGGGCGTCGTAGGCGGCGAGGACGCCGGTCATCGGCGCACTACCCCGACGGAGGCCGGAGCCCAGTCGGGAAGGTGGAGATAAAGGAGCGCAGCGCCAGCCAAATTCCGCCGTCGCTGCTGGGCCCCGGCCTTCGCCGGGGTGGCGGCTTCACATCGACGAGCCATCTACTTGGCCGACGACTTGCGCACGGTCGCGCCGAAGCTGGCGATGGTGGGTTCGCCCTCCTGGACGATCAACCCGCGCAGGAACAGCAAACGGCCGGTCTCGCGCAGCAGCTCCAGCCGCGCCTCGATCGGGACGCCGATCCGTGCCGCGCCGATGAACTGCGCGGAGAGGTCGACGGTCACCGCGCCGCCGGCCGACAGGCAGCCGAACGCACGGGCGGCGGCGAACAGCGCGACGTCCATGAAGCCGAGCAGCGCGCCGCCATGCACCGCGTCGCGCATGTTGGAATGCTGGTGGCCCGGGACCATGCGAACCCGGGCGATCTCGCCCTCGACCCGGACGTGGAGCGGTTCGATGAAGGCGTTGAAGCGGGTCGGGTCGCGGAACTGCCAGCGCTTCCAGCCCAGCATGTCGGGATCGTCTTCGTAGACGAAGAGGGGGTGGTCGGTCATCACATCCCGTTCGTGCCGAGTAGGGTCGAGCCTGTCGAGACCCGTATCGAGGTACGGCCCCAGGCGATGTCTCTCGAAACGCCGTCTCGACAAGCTCGACGACTACTCGAGACGAACGGAAAAGAGGAAGCGCCGGCGGGATTAAAGAACCCGCTCGGCTTCCATCTTCTTGACCTCGGCAATCGCCTTGGCGGGGTTGAGGCCCTTGGGGCACGTGTTCGCGCAGTTCATGATGGTGTGGCAGCGATACAGGCGGAACGGGTCCTCGAGCTGGTCGAGGCGTTCGCCGGTCATCTCGTCGCGGCTGTCGGCAAGCCAGCGATACGCCTGCAACAGGATCGCCGGGCCGAGGAACTTGTCGCTGTTCCACCAATAGCTCGGGCACGAGGTCGAGCAGCAGGCGCACATGATGCATTCGTACAGGCCGTCGAGCTTGGCGCGGTCCTCGGGCGACTGCAGGCGCTCCTTGCCCGAGGGCGGCGGCGTGACCGTCTGCAGCCACGGCTTGATCGAGGCATATTGCGCGTAGAAGTGCGTGAAATCGGGGACGAGATCCTTGATCACGTCCATCGCGGGCAGCGGGGTGATGCGGATGTCGCCGCGGACGTCCTCGATCGCGGTGGTGCAGGCGAGCCCGTTCTTGCCGTCGATGTTCATCGAGCACGACCCGCAGATGCCCTCGCGGCACGAGCGGCGGAAGGTGAGCGAGCTGTCCTGTTCGGCCTTCATCTTGATGAGCGCGTCGAGCACCATCGGCCCGCATTCGTCGAGGTTCAGTTCGAAGGTGTCGTAGCGCGGGTTCTCGCCGCTGTCGGGATCGTAGCGATAGACCTGGAATTTCTTCACCCGCGTGGGCGCGGCACCGTCATGGGCGGTCGCCTTGTGGACCTTACCCTTCTTGCTGACCTTGCTGTTCTTGGGCAGGGTGAACTCGGCCATTGCCGCGGCGCTCCAACGATGATTGTTGCGATGCAGCTATGCCTTCGCCCTGCCCGGCGCAAGGGGCTGGGGCCTGCCCCACCTCAGATCATGCCTCAGATGACATCGAGCACCAGCCCGAGATCGCGGGCTTCCTCCGCCTCCAGATACCAGTTCGACGGCGCCTTCTGGCGGAGTGTTTCGAAGCTGACGCTGGAGCCGGCGACGAGATCGCGGAAGCCTTCGTCCTGGATGCGGATCGAATCCTCGATTTCGTTGAGCTTGGCCTTCAGCGTGTGGCTGAGCGTGTTGAGCGGGCCCGACAGGTGCACCGTGCTGGTCATCAGCCGTTCGTGGATCATCAGCCGCGAATGCCGGGTCAGGAAGCGCTTCTCGACCGGGAAGCCGGCCATGAAGGTCGCGCCCGCCGAATAGACCGCGACCTTGCCCAGGAACAGCGTCTCGCGCCCGGTATATTCGCGCAGCAGGCGGATGTCGTCGGCCATCGCGCGCGCCATTTCCGGATCGCCGCCGAGCGTGGTGATCGACACCACCAGCGGGCCGTCGGCAGGCGCGTCGGCGAGCTGCGCCTTGAAGCGCATGTACATGCCCTCGTCGACCGGGCCGTGAAGCTGGACGTGCGGCATCGCGAGCAGGGGGTAGTTGGTCGCGTTGGTCGGGCTGTAATTGGTCATGCTGCCCGAAACAGCGCGGGCGCGGCAGTGTTCCCGCGGTGCGAAATAAAGCACGATCAGTCGGCGGTCAGCGATTCCAGCGCGGGGCGTCCGACCGGGCGAGTGGCGGGCGGCAGATCGGCTTCGAGCGCGGCGAGCCAGGGCGCGGTCGCGCGGCCGATGCTGATCTGCGGGCGCGACGCCTCCAGCTTGCCCTTGCGTTCCCACGCCGCGATCGACTGGCGCGCCTCTGCCGCCGCGGTCGCGATCGGCAGGGGACGGCGCATCGCCTGGTTGATCAGCGCGTCGCCGAAGAAGGTCCAGTCGTTGTCGGACTGGCAGCCGAACGAACTGCGATCGGCCGACGAGGCGGTAACGATGACCGAGGTGGGGGATGCGAGACCGGGAACGAACACGCCGGAATAGCAGGCGCTGATCATGACGAGGCGGTTCTTGATCCCGACCTCCGCGAGCATCGCGCGCAGCCGGGTCGGCGAGATCGCGCCGAACCCCTGGTCGCCATCGTCGTAGACGATCCCGAATGGCGCGCCGTGGCTGGTGGTGTAGAGCACCAGCACGTCCTCCTTGCCCATCAGTTCGCCGAGCTGGGCGAGCACCGCGGCGAGATTGGCGGGCGATCCCATCGGCAGCGTGCTCGCGGCGCTGCCGTCGGAGCCGGCGAGGACGACGCTGCGCCCGGCCGCGGCATAGCGGCGTTCCAGCACCCGGCCCGCCTCCCGCGCCTCGCGTCCGAACACCGCATCGCTGTCGAGCGCGACCGCGACGACATAGGCGTCGACCGTGCCGGGGCGTTCGGGGCCGATCGCGGCAAGTGCACGGTCGAGCCGGCGATGCTCGGCGAGCTGGTAGGCGACGGTGCGGTCGCGCTCAATCGCGGTGCCGGTGTCCGCGAGCGCGGCGAGATCGGCCTCGGACTGGCCCTCGATCAGCGGCTGCGGACGGGTATGCGCGGGCGGGCGATAATCCTGCGTCGCCGCCGGGCCGGTCACCGACGCCAGCAGCACGCACGCGAGGGCGATCAGCCTGTTCATATTATGCGATGGTTGTTGTTGGTGGGGTGGGAGTCAAGCGGTTGGGAGTGGTGTGCTCCGTCCCGGTGTGCTCCCAAAGGGGTAGCGACGTCACATTCCAATTCTGCTTCGTACCCCGGCGGAGGCCGGGGCCCAGGTGCGAAGGTGGAGGTCACCGGGCGCAGCGCATGCCAATGAGCGTCTCGTAACTGGGCCCCGGCCTTCGCCGGGGTGGTGTCAGCAGCTGAGCCGCCCTCACCCGTCCACCCGCAACCGATAGCCGACCCCGAGTTCGTTTGCGATCAGGCTGCCGACCGGGTCCGGCGCTTCGAGTTTCTGGCGGAGGTTGCGGACGACGATGCGGAGATATTCGATGCGGGCGTCCTCGTCGCCGCCCCAGGCGGCGGCCATGATGCGGTCGTGGGTGACGACGCGATTGGCGTGGCGGGCGAGGATGGTCAGGACCTCGTGTTCCTTGCGGGTGAGGTGGAGTTCGGCTGCGCCGCGGCTGACGAGGCGGCGGTCGAGGTCGATCGTCAGGTCGCCCTTGCGGACGATCTTGGCGACCGTCTCCGACGCGCCCTGGTGGCGCAGTGCGACGCGGAGGCGGGCGAGGAGTTCGTCGGTGTCGAACGGCTTGGTGACATAATCGTCGGCGCCGAGATCGAGCGCGGCGACCTTCTCGTCGGTGGCGTCGCGGGCCGAGACGACGAGGATGACGACGTCGCCGCGCTGGCGCAGCACCGGGATCAGCCCGAGCCCGTCGCGGTCGGGCAGGCCGAGATCGAGCAGGATCGCGGCGGGATGTTCGGCGGCGGCGCAGGCGATCGCGCCGCGCCCGTCGATCGCCTCGACCACGGTGTAGCCGGCGCGTTCCAGCGTGTTGCGGAGCAGCCGGCGGATCGAGATCTCGTCGTCGACGACCATGATCTTGGCGGGCATCAGATCGCGCTTCCGGGGGCGGGGCTGCGGACGATGAGCGCGGAGGGGAAGACCAGCGTGAACGCGGCGCCGGTGGCGTCGGCGCGATTGCCGGCCTCGACCGTCATGCCCATCGCCTCCGCGAACGCCTTCACGATCGCGAGGCCCAGCCCGGTGCCGCCGGTCGCGCGGTCCGATCCCTCCAGCCGGCGGAACGTCTCGAACACCTCCGCCTCCCTTCCCGGCGGCAGGCCGGGCCCCTCGTCGAGCACCGATAGCCGGATCTCGCCATAGCGGTGCACGCCTTCGACGACGATCCCCGTTCCCGGATCGCCGTAGCGGCCGGCATTGTCGAGCAGGTTCAGCAGGCAGTGATGGAAGAGCTGGGGATCGACGCGGACGAGCGGCAGATCGGGCGGCACGTCGAGCCGGACCCGATGCCCCTCCAGCGCGCGGCGGGCGTCGTGCGCGGCGCCCGCGATGGCGTCGCCGAGGTCGGTCGCTTCGACGTTGAGCTTCAGCGCGCCGGCCTCGACCCGCGCCATGTCGAGCAGGTTGGCGACGAAGCGGTTGAGCCGCGCCGCCTCGCTCTTGATCGTGCCGATCAGCTCCGGCGTGGCGCCGTGGTCGAGCTGATCGGCGGCGGCGATCACCGCGGTCAGCGGCGTGCGCAGATCGTGGCTGACCGACGACAGCAAGGCGGCGCGCAGGCGATCGCGGGTGCGCACCGCGTCGACGTCGCGCATCTCGAGTTCGAGCCGCAGGCGTTCGAGCACCAGCGCCGACTGGTCGATCAGGCTGGTCAGCAACGGCAGCTGATCGGCGCGGACCGGATCGCCGCCGTTTTCCCGCGCAACGCCCAGCACCGCGAGGGTGCGTCCGCCCGCCTTCACCGGCTGGAACAGCCATTCGGACGCGGCGAGCGTGCCCGATCCCTTTCCCGCCGCGGTGCCGTTGTCGAACGCCCAATGCGCGGCGGCGAGATCCATCGTGTCGAGCCGGTAGCCGGGCGAGCTCGCCGCCTGGACGGTGAGGCCCGGTTCGGTCGCGGCGGCGAGCAGCACGGTCTGCACCCCGAACAGCCGGGCGACGTCCTCGCAGATCATCCGCGCCGCCTCCGACGCGTCGTTGATCCCGCTCAGCTGGCGGAGGAAGCCCGCGAGGGTCGCGTTGGTCTGCGCGCTGGCGGCGGCGAGATCGGCCTGGGCGCGGACCCGCGAGGTCAATTGGCTGGTGGCGACCGCGACGCCGAGCAGGACGAAGACCGAGACGACGTTTTCGGGGTTGCTGACGCTCAGCGTGCCGACCGGGGGCAGGAAGAAGAAATTGTACGCGAGGCTCGACGCGATACCCGCGAACAGCCCCGTTCGGAGGCCGAACAGGCTGGCGGCGACCATCACCGGCAGCAGATAGAGCAGCGCGACGTTGCCGAGATCGAGGATGTGGAACAGCGCGCTGGCGATCGCCGTAACCGCGGCGACCAGTGCGGTCGTCATCGCATAGCCGATCGGCGAGCCCCATACCGCCGCCGCGCTGCGGCGGCGGCGGCGCGGCGGCGGTCCGGCCGGGGCCTCGTCCATCGGGAGGACGTGGACGGTGACGCCGGGGGTCTCGCGGATCAGGCGGTCGACCACCGATCCGTGGCGCAGTTCGAACCAGCGCGAGCGCCGCGACTTGCCGACCACCAGCTGAGTCGCGCGGGCATGCGCCAGGAAGCCGCGAATCCCATCGACCACCGACGCCGCGGGCACCGTCGCGACCACCGCGCCGAGCTGCGTGGCGAGCGTCATCGCCTCCGCCACGCGCTGGTGCTGGGCGTCGTCGAACTGCGCGGTCCGCGGGGTTTCGATGAACACCGCGGTCCATTGCGCGTGCAGGCCGTCGGCGACGCGCTTGGCGGCGCGGACCAGCCCGGCGGCGCCCGGCAGCTCGTTGATCGCGACGACGATGCGGTCGGTGCCCGCCCAGGTGCCGCCGACGCCCAACGCCCGGACGTGATCGAGCATCTGCGCGTCGACCGCCTGCGCGGCGCGGCGCAGCGCCAGTTCGCGCAGCGCCGACAGGTTCGATTTGGAGAAGAAGTGGCCGAGCGCGCGGGTCGCCTCGTCGGGCAGATAGACCTTGCCCGCTTTCAGCCGCTCGATCAGCTCGTCGGGCGGGATGTCGACGACCTCGATCTCGGCCATTTCGAGGATGCTGTCGGGCACCGTTTCGCGCACCCTGACGCGGGTGAAGCTGGCGACGATGTCGTTGAGGCTTTCGACATGCTGGATGTTGATCGTCGAATAGACGTCGATCCCGGCGGCGAGCAGTTCCTCGACGTCCTGATAGCGTTTCGGATGGCGGCTGCCGGGCGCGTTGGTGTGGGCAAGTTCGTCGACCAGCGCGAGCCGCGGCGCGCGGGCGAGGATCGCGTCGAGGTCCATCTCGCCCAGCGTGCGGCCTTCATAGGCGACGTCGCGGCGCGGCACGATCTCCTGCCCGCGGGTGAGCGCCGCGGTCTCGGCACGGCCGTGGGTCTCGACCACCCCGACGACGACGTCGACCCCGTCGCGGCGGCGGGCGGCACCCTCCGACAGCATCTCGAAGGTCTTGCCGACGCCGGGCGCGGCGCCGAGGAAGATCTTCAGGCGTCCCCTGCCCTCCTGCGCGGCTTGGCGCAGCAGGGCGTCGGGATCGGGACGGTCGTCCGCGCCGGATCCCATCAGCGTGCGGGAGCGTCCAGTGCGCGGTTGATCGCGAGCACGTTGACGTGCGGTTCGCCGAAGATCGAGGTGTCGGTGTTGGCGGTGACGACCGCGCGAACATGGGCGATCGCGACGCCGCGGACGCGGGCGATGCGTGGCGCCTGGGCGAGCGCGGCGGCGGGCGACAGATCGGGATCGAGGCCCGAGCCGCTGGCGGTGACGAGATCGGCGGGCAGTGCGCCCGTGACGCCTTCGCCGCGACGCTTCGCGATGTCGGGCTCGATGCGATCGACCAGCGCCTGCGACGCGGGGCCGAGGTTCGAGCCCGACGAGGCCAGCCCATCATAGCCCTTGCCCGCGGCGGACGGCCGAGTCTGGAAATAGCGATCGGCGGTGAACGCCTGCCCGACGACGGTGGAACCGATCACCCGCCCGTCGGCGGTGACGAGGCTGCCGTTCGCCTGGCTTGGGAAGATCGCCTGTCCGATGCCGGTCATCGCGAGGGGATAACCGATCCCGAGCAGCAGCGCGAACAGGATCGTCATGACGATCGCGGGGCGGAGCGCGGTGGTGAAGTCGGATGTCATTCTGCAACTCCTTGTGTCCCCGCGAAGGCGGGGACCCAGTACTGGGCTCCCGCCTTCGCGGGAGCACGATGGACGGTCATGTCCAGGGAACGGTCACGCCAGACCGATGCCGCCGACCACGAGGTCGATCAGCTTGATCCCGACGAACGGCGCGAGCAGGCCGCCGAGGCCGTAGACGGCGAGGTTGCGCGCGAGCAGCGGGCCGGCGCCCATCGGCTTGTAGGCGACGCCGCGCAGCGCCAGCGGGACGAGCATCGGGATGATTACCGCGTTGAAGATGATCGCCGACAGGATCGCGCTTTCGGGCGAGCCGAGCCGCATCACGTTGAGCACGCCGAGCCCTGGATAGAGCACGACGAACATCGCCGGGATGATCGCGAAATATTTGGCGACGTCGTTCGCGACCGAGAAGGTCGTCAGCGCGCCGCGGGTCATCAGCAGCTGCTTGCCGAGCCCGACGACCTCGATCAGCTTGGTCGGATCGCTGTCGAGATCGACCATGTTGCCGGCCTCGCGCGCGGCCTGGGTGCCGGTGTTCATCGCCACGCCGACATCGGCCTGGGCGAGCGCTGGGGCGTCGTTGGTGCCGTCGCCGCACATCGCGACCAGCTTGCCGCCCTCTTGTTCCTTGCGGATCAGCGCCAGCTTGTCCTCGGGGCTGGCCTGGGCGAGAAAATCGTCGACCCCGGCCTCCGCGGCGATCGCGGCGGCGGTCAGCGGGTTGTCGCCGGTGATCATCACGGTGCGGATGCCCATCGCGCGCAGCTCGCCGAAGCGGTCGCGGATGCCCGCCTTCACGACGTCCTTCAGGAAGATCGCGCCGAGCAGCCGGCCGTTCTTGGCGACCGCGAGCGGGGTGCCGCCGGCGCGCGAGATCTCGTCGGTGATCCGCCGCAGCTCGGTCGCGGCGGCGGTCTCGCCGAGCCCGGGATTGGCGCGCAGGATCGAATCGACCGCGCCCTTCTGGACCAGCATGTCGATCGTCTTGACGCCGGAGATGCGGGTCTGCGCGGTGAACGGGATGACGTCCGCGTCGGCGGGCAGATCGGTGGTGCGGACGCCGAACTTCTCACGCGCGAGCACGACGATCGAGCGGCCCTCGGGCGTCTCGTCGGCGAGGCTGGCGAGCAGCGCGGCCTCCGCCATCTCGGCATCGCTGGCACCGCCGACGCTGCGGAACTCGCTCGCCTGGCGATCACCGATCGTGATCGTGCCGGTCTTGTCGAGCAGCAGCACGTCGATGTCGCCCGCCGCCTCCACCGCGCGACCCGATTTGGCGAGCACGTTGAAGCGCACCAGCCGGTCCATCCCCGCGATCCCGATCGCCGACAGCAGCGCCGCGATCGTGGTCGGGATCAGCGTGATCAGCAGCGCGGCGAGCATCGCGACCGGGATCGATCCGCCGGCATAGCGGGCGAAGCCGGGGATGGTGCCGACCGCGATCAGGAAGATGATCGTCAGGCCGACGAGCAGCAGCGTCAGCGCGATCTCGTTCGGGGTCTTCTGGCGTTCGGCGCCTTCGACCAGCGCGATCATGCGGTCGAGGAAGCCCTTGCCGGGCTCGACGGTCACCTTCACCCGGATCTCGTCGGAGATGACGCGGGTGCCCGCGGTGACGGCGGATCGATCGCCGCCCGCCTCGCGGATCACCGGCGCGCTTTCCCCGGTGATCGCGGCCTCGTTGACGCTGGCGACACCCGAGACGACCTCGCCGTCGGACGGGATCAGGTCGCCGGTCTCGACCAGCACCACGTCGCCGACCTTCAGCGCGCTGGCGGGGACGTCGTCGTGCGCGCGGCCGTCGCCCTTCAGCCGCTTGGCGACGAGATCCGCCTTGGTCGCGCGGAGCGACGCCGCCTGCGCCTTGCCGCGGCCCTCGGCCAGCGCCTCGGCGAAGGTGCCGAACAGCACCGTCAGCCACAGCCAGATCACGAGCTGCAGTTTGAAACCGATGCTCAGTCCGTCATGGCCGACGTCGAGCAGCATTGTCATCAGCGCGGCGACGCTGGCGGTGACGAACATCACCGGGTTGCGGATCAGCTCGCGCGGATCGAGCTTGACGAACGACGCCTTGATCGCCGGGACGACGAGGTCGGCGGTGAACAGGCTCTTGGTGGTCGAGCGTGCCATGTCCGGCGCCCCTTACGAGAGTTTGCCGCTGATCATGCTCAGATGATCGGCGATGGGACCGAGCGCGAGGCTCGGCAGGAAGGTGAGGCCGCCGAGGATCAGGACGATGCCGACGAGCAGGCCGACCCACAGGCCGCCGGTGGTCGGGAACGAGCCGGCGCTCTCGGGCGTGTATTTCTTGGCGGCGAGGCTGCCCGCGATCGCCAGCATCGGCACGATGATGAAGAACCGCCCGACCCACATCGCGACCCCGAGCAGCCCGTCATAATAGGGCGTGCTGGCGGTTAGGCCGGCAAAGGCCGAGCCGTTGTTCCCCACCGCGCTGGTGAAGGCGTAGAGGATCTCGCTGAACCCGTGCGGGCCCTTGTTGAGCGGCCCCGCCAGCCCCTGCGCCAGCACCGACGACAAGGCCGTCAGCCCGAGGATCATCAGCGGCAGCACCGCGATCGCGAGCACCGCGAGCTTGACCTCGCGGCTCTCGATCTTCTTGCCGACATATTCGGGGGTACGGCCGACCATCAGCCCGGCGACGAACACCGCGAGAATCGCGAACAGCAGGAAGCCGTAGACGCCCGCGCCGACGCCGCCGATCACGACCTCGCCCAGCTGGATGTTGAACAGCGGGATCATTCCGCCCAGCGCGGTGAAGCTGTCGTGCATCGAATTGACCGCGCCGCACGACGCGGCGGTGGTGACGACCGCGAACAGCGAGGAAGCGGCGATGCCGAAGCGGACCTCCTTGCCCTCCATGTTGCCGCCGGCGATGCCGAGGTGATGGAGCACCGGGTTGCCCGCGGCCTCCTGCCAATAGGTGACGGTGACGCCGGCGAGGAACAGGATGACCATGGCCGACAGGATCGCCCAGCCCTGCCGGGTGTTGCCGACCGCCTTGCCGAAGGTCCAGGTCAGGCCGAAGCCGATCAGGAAGATCGACAGCATCTGCACGAAATTGGTCAGCGCATTGGGATTCTCGAACGGGTGCGCACTGTTGGCGTTGAAGAAGCCGCCGCCGTTGGTGCCGAGCATCTTGATCGCCTCCTGGCTGGCGACGGGTCCGAGCAGCAGCGACTGTTTCGCACCCTCCAGCGTGGTGACGTCGACGACGCCGGCGAGAGTCTGGGGCACGCCGCTCGCGATCAGGAACACCGCGTAGACGATGCTGATCGGCAGCAGCAGGTAGAGCGTGACGCGAGTCGCATCCGCCCAGAAATTGCCGATCAGCTTGGTCTCGCGCCGCGCGAAGCCGCGGAACAGCGCGAAGGCGAGCGCGATGCCGGTCGCGGCCGACATGAAGTTGTGGATGGTCAACGCGAGCATCTGGCTGAGGTTCGACATCGTCGATTCGCCGCCATAGCTCTGCCAGTTGGTGTTGGTGGTGAAGCTGACCGCGGTGTTGAAGGCGAGGTGCGGCGCCAGCCCGGCCAGCCCCTGCGGATTACCCGGCAACACGCCCTGCAGCCGCAGCACCGCATAGGTGAACGCCATCAGCACGACGTTGAACTCCAGCATGTGCACCGCATAGCGGCGCCAGCCCTGTTCGGCCGCGGGATCGATCCCGGCGAGCTTGTAGAAGCCGGTCTCGACCGGGCCGAGCACGGTGTGCAGCGGGGTGCGGCGCCCCTCGTAGAGCGCGAACAGCCACAGCCCGACCGGCTTGGTCAGCGCGAGCAGGACGGCGACGAAGCCGAGGATCAGGAGCCAGCCCTGGATGGTCATGATGCCGCCCCCTTCAGAAGCGTTCGGGACGGATCAGCACCGCCACCAGGTAGATGAGCAGGCCGAAGGCGGTCAGCGCCGCGAGCCACAGGTCGAGGGTCATCGCGCGCGCCTCACGCGTTGTCGCAGAGGCGGACATAGGCGAGCGTCGCCGCGACCAGCCCGACCATGACGAGGATCCACAACAGGTCCCCATCGACCCATGATGCGAGGTTCATGCTTGCCCCTGACGATGGCGACCGCTGCGGATGCGCGGCGCCTTAGGGGATGCGATTAGGCCGGTGCGGCGTTTCTATTCGAGATCGATTCACGGCTATCGCGTATAGCCGGCATATAGAGGGCGCTGCGGGTTTGCCGACCTCGCCAATCACGCCCGTCACCCCGGACCCGATCCGGGGTCCCGCTTCTCGCGTAATCACTGGGTTTCGCGCGGGTAGGTAGCGGGACCCCGGATCAAGTCCGGGGTGACGAGATGGGTATTATGGCGAGGTGACGGTCAGGCAAAGTCGTACACGCCGCCCGGTTGCGCCGCAATGAAGCGGCCGGCGGCGATCCCCGCCTCGTCCAGCGCCGCGGCGAGCGCCTCCACCGGCGCCTCCCGCGCCTCGTCAGTCAGCTGGAACGTCCCCCCAGTGGATCCCCAGCGCACGGGTGGCGCCGACGGTGTCGAGGATCCGCACCGCCTCCGCCGGGTTCACATGCTGCGGGGCCATGAACCAACGCGGCTCATACGCGCCGATCGGGATCAGCGCGATATCGGGCTTCGGCAGCCGGGCCGCGATTTCCGCGAAGATGCGGCCGTCCTCGTAGCCGGTGTCGCCGACGAACCAGAGCGTGCCTGCCGGGGTCGACAGGTGATGCCCCGACCACAGCGCCATGCGCACGTCGGTCGGCCAGCGATTGCCCCAATGATAGGCGGGGGTCAGCGTCGTCGCGATCTCGGGCGACAGCGGCAGCCGATCCCACCAGTCGCCGACCACGCAGCGCGCATCGGGCACCGCCGCACGGACGATCGTATCGTTGCCGAGCGGCATCGCCATCAGTGGCGCGTGCGCGGCCTGCAAGCGGCGCAGCGTCGCTACGTCCAGGTGATCGTAATGGCAGTGGCTGAGCAGCACGATGTCGATCGGCGGCAGATCGTCGAACGCGATGCCGGGCGCCGTCACCCGCTTCGGCCCGACCGATGCGAACGGGCTCGCGCGGACCGACCACACCGGATCGGTGAGAATGTTGACCCCCGCGACCTGGATCAGCAGCGTCGCATGCCCGACCATCGTGACGCGCAGGCCGTCGACGCGCGCATCGGGCCGGGCTTGCACGACCGGCACCGACGCAGGCCAGCGTGCGGCGGCGGCACCGCCGAGCTTCCACCGCAGCATGTCGCCGAGCCCGCGATCGACCGGCTGCTGGCCGGGATTGAAGAAGCGCGTGCCGTCGAAATGGTCGCTGGGCGGGCCTTGGTAGTAGCGGTTGCGCGGCATCGTCGGGCGTTAGCGGGGTTTCGGGTGTGGGGCGAGAGCTTCCAAAGTTACCTCCCCTTGGGTGTGAAGGGGTTGCTTCATCATGACGTCCGCCAACCTTCCCGTCACCCCGGACCTGATCCGGGGTCCCGCCGAGGCCCAGCAGCGCAGGTCGGTTGCAAAGCGGGACCCCGGATCAAGTCCGGGGTGACGACGATGGCTTGGGCCGCTGCGACTCTCGTCCGGAGCTCAGTTGGGCTGGGACGACGGGTCGGCGACGATGCGAGCGGAGGAAGCTTCTCTCCGCCGGGCGCCGCCAATTCAGGTATTCTGCAAACGATATGCATCTGATCGATAGCCATCGCTTGGCGCTTGCGCAGGCGCATGGCATGAACGCCGCCGATGAAAGCGCCGTCCTCCCCTCCCCGGTCGCCCGCCACGGACGAGCCGGGCTTCACCCCCGCCACCACCCTCGCCGAACTCGCCAAGATCGCGGGCGTTTCGATCGCCACGGTGTCGCGATCGCTGGCGGGCAGCAAGCTGATCGCGACCGCGACGCGCGAACGCATCGTCAAGCTCGCCGACGAACACGGCTTCCAGATCAACGTCGCCGCGCGCAATTTCCGGCTGCGGAAGACCGGCGCGATCGGCGTGGTGCTGCCGCTCGGCCACGAAGCCGAACAGCATCTGTCCGACCCGTTCTTCATGGGGCTGCTCGGTCCGCTCGCCGACGCGCTGGCGGAACGCAGCCACGACCTGCTGCTGTCGCGGGTGATCCCGACCGACGACCGCTGGCTGTCGGGAATCGTCGATGCGGGCCGCGTCGACGGCGTCATCATCATCGGCCAGTCGAACCAGATCGACACCATCGAGACGGTCGCGCGCCGTTATCGCAACCTCGTCGTCTGGGGCGCGCCGATCGCGGGCTACGACCAGATCACGGTCGGATCGGACAATGTCGCGGGCGGGCGCGCCGCCGCCGATCACCTGCTGCGCCAGGGCAGATCGCGGCTCGCCTTCTTCGGCAACACCGAGGTGCCCGAATTCGCGGCGCGGTATGCGGGCTTCCGCGACGCGATCGAGGCCGCGCATGGCGACGAAGGCGTGCTGCTGCCGGTCCACATCACCCAGGACGCGTCCTATTCGGCGATCGCCGAGTTCCTGTCGACCAACCCCCTGCCCGACGGCATCGTCGCCGCCTCCGACGTCGTCGCGATCAGCGCGCTTCAGGTGCTGGCGGAACGCGGCGTGAAGGTGCCCGACGGGGTGAGCGTGGTCGGCTATGACGACGTGCTGATCGCCCGTCACACCTCGCCGCCGCTGACCACGGTGCGCCAGGACGTCGTCCGCGGCGCGCAGCTGCTGGTCGACGCGCTGTTCGAACGCATCGCGGGGGGAGAGGCGGCGTCGGTTGCGATGGAGCCGGAGTTTGTCGTACGCGGATCGGCGTGAGAGCCTGGCAGGCCGTGGCGTAGGTTCGCGAACGGCCGTCTTATCATAGAGAACGATCCAGGATCTACTTTCATCCAGCGCGCTGGCAAAAAGATGGAAGCAAGTCGCTCGCAGGGATTGGACGCTGTTTCGACTCGACTAGCGAGAACTCGCAAAATGGCAATTATGACACGCTTGGCAGAGATAAGATTCGTTGCACCGTTGCCACTAACACAGAGATCAGACTTGAATAGATGATTTGACTATCTCAATATCCCAGTTACTTCCGGACGCCGGTCGATGACATCCGGTAACTGTTACGAAATTGCTCCGCACCGTCGCCGATTACACCTTCAAAGGACCTCCATCCCGCATCTGTATTGCAGACGCGGGTGGCGATCAGTGATCCGGTAGGCATCAATTGCCGACATGTCTTTTTCTGTTTAGGCGAGGTAGCTGTATCCACCGTAGATGTATTCTGGGCGAACGCTGACGGCGCAAATATTGCCATCGTTATGATCGAAAACACAAATTTTGAACGTCTCACATCATAGCTCCCTATCGGTCTTAAAGCATCACGAGTGCATGGCATGCGCTTCGCCAACGCATCATGGGCAACATTTTTGCGATCGCGCTCCGCTTTGATGTTGCAACGCTATCAGCGCCGCGACCCAATGCCAATCAGTTCGCCAGCGTCGTGCGCCACGACATCATCGGGCAGAGCTCTCTCACCGTTCGTTTGAAACATGGACGACCTTGCGCGGAACGGCGATTGCGAGCTTGCAATGCCGCATCTATGCAAGAGAGCTAATGTCTGCCCTGCCCAAAACACATAGCGGCCAGCACGGACAAAAGCAGAGTATTGTCAGCTAAGTAGGTCGAGTCACTGATGAATGATCATGGCCGACGATGATCGTCCAACCAGTTCGGACTGCAGTTGATTGCTATGCGAGCATTAGCGACATCTACAGCTGGGCCGTAGCGCCAATTTGGCACTCTATGCTGCTTTGGGCGTCAGCTTACGATCGGCGGGTCGGTCTGTAGAGCGCCCGCTTCAGGGTAAGCGGACATTCGCGCTTCCGCATTCACATCCCAGCACCCGGCCTCACTCGCGCAGGGCGCCGTCGCGGATGCCGATCAGGGGCCCGAGCAGATAGTCGAGCACGGTCTGGCGGCCGGCCTTGATCGCGACGTCGGCAGTCATGCCGGCGATGACGGGCTTGTCGCGGCCGAAGCCGGCGGCCTCGGCCTTCAGGCGGACGCGGTAATAGCTTTCGCCCTTCGGATCCTGGATGACGTCGGGCGAGATCTCGACGACCTTGCCTTCCAGCCCGCCATAGACCGCGGCGTCATAGGCGGAGATCTTGATCGCGGCGGGCAGCCCGGGCCAGACGTTGCCGCGGTCGCGCGGGGTGACGCGGGCCTCGACGATCACGGTCTGATCGACCGGCACGATCTCGGCGACCGGCTCGCCGGCGCGGATCACGCCGCCGACGGTCTGGAAATAAAGCTTGTTGACGACCCCGTCCATCGGCGCCCGCACCTCTTCGCGCGACCTCTTGTCGGCATAGGCGGTGAGGTTCTCGTTCGCCTTTGACAGTTCGAGCCGGAGCTTGGCGGCCTGTTCCTTGGTCTCCTCCATCGTCCGGGTATAGACCTCGCGCTGGCGCGCCGCGGCCTCGCCGAGTTCGGCCTGGCTGCCGGGAATCGAGTTCTGCACGTCGTCGATCTTGGTCTGAAGCGACAGCAGCGAGGCGCGCTTGTCGGTGACCTCGCGTTCGGAGATCGCCTCTTCGGCATAGGCCTTTTCGAGCTTGGCGAGCTGGCCCATCATCAGCCGCTGTTCGCTGCGCAGGTTGATCAGCCGGGCGGCGGAGGCGGCGATATCGGCACGGCGGGCGCGGCCCTGTTCGGCCATGATGCTCGACGATTGCCCCATCTGCGCGCGCCGCGAATGGAACAGCGCCTCTTCCGATGCGGCGATCGCGGGGGCGAGTTCGGCAAGGTCGGCGGGGGCGTGGAAATCTCCGGCGCCCGCGATCTCGGCATCGGCCCGCGCGAGCGCGATCTTCTTGGCTATCACGTCGGTATGCGCGTTCTGCGCGTCGGCAGACGTAAATTCGTTGCTGAGTTCGATCAGCACCTGGCCCTTGCGGACCCGTTGCCCCTCCTCGACCAGCAGACGCTTGACGATGCCGCCTTCGAGATGCTGGACGACCTGGTTCTGCACCGACGGCACCACCCGGCCCGGCCCGCGCGTCACCTTGTCGACCGAGAACAACGCCGCCCAGACCAGGAAGATGGTCAGGATCGTGCCGGTGACGACGAGGATGTTGGCCGGGCGTTCGGTACGGATGCGGGCGCTCCACGGTGCCAGCCCACCGAGCGGCATGCTCGCGACCGGGGCGCGGCCGCCCATCGCGGTCGCGACCTCGTGACGGCCGACGCCGTCGAACAGGCTTGCCCCGCCGCACAGGCAGATCAGTCGGTCGCGCAGTCCAGCGAAGCTCATCGTCAGCATCCTCATCGCAGGACGGATCGTCTCGTCCCGGGACGGTGTTTACCCTT
This sequence comes from Sphingomonas sp. Tas61C01, assembly GCF_052567495.1. Lineage (NCBI taxonomy): Bacteria > Pseudomonadati > Pseudomonadota > Alphaproteobacteria > Sphingomonadales > Sphingomonadaceae > Sphingomonas > Sphingomonas sp. Tas61C01. Next base: position 3,280,257 of record NZ_CP199583.1, on the reverse strand, counting down.
CCTTATCCTTAAGAATGTTTAAGCGTGCCGACGAAACAGCGAGCGGCGGCGACGATGACACAGGACGACCAGTCGGATCGGGGACCCAGCCTGGCGGCACGCATCGCCGCCCGCGTCCGATCGCGAACCGCCGCGAACGACAGTGCGGCGATCGCGGCGCTGCCGATGGTCGAGGCGCTGGTGCTGCTGGCGGCGGCGTGCGGGCGCGAGGCGTCGGCGGCGCTGCTGACCGCGGCGCTGCCCGCGCAGAGCGGCGTAATGGACCCGCGGCATGCACCGCTCGCGCTCGCGCGGGTCGGGCTCGACGCGAACTGGCAGCCACGGCGGGCGACGACGATCGTCGCCGCGGATCTGCCGCTGCTCGGCGCCACCGCGGATGGCGGCTGCCTGCTGATCGATGCGGTCCGCGCCGACGGCCGGCTGCGGCTGCGCGATGCCCGCGGGGTGTTCTTCGCCGAGGCGGCACAGGTCGACCAGTTGCTGGCGGGCGAGCTGCTGCTGTGCGGCCACGCCGATCCGGTCGAGGACGACGGCACCGACGCCGAGGCGCCGTCGCTGTCCGAACGCAATCCGCGGCTGTGGCTGCTCGGCAGCTTCCTGGGCGAACGGCGGATGCTGGCGCAGCTGGTGGTCGCGGCGGTGCTGCTCAACGTCTGCGCGCTGGCGATCCCGCTCTACATGCGCGCGATCTACGATCGGGTGGTGCCCAACCTCGCGCTCGAATCGCTGTGGGCGCTGTCGGTCGGCATCACCATCGTGCTGATCTTCGAATTCGTCTTCAAGACGGTCCGCTCGGCCTATGTCGAGGCGGTCGGCGTCCGCGTGGCGCAGGCGGTCCAGCACCGCGCGATGGCGGCGTTCCTGCATGCCCGCAGCGCCAAGGCGCATTCGGCGGGCGGGCTGATGACCGCGTTGCGTGACGTCGAGGGGCTGTCGTTACTGGTGCCGCAGGCGGTGGTCGCGTTCTTCGTCGACCTGCCCTTTTTCTTCCTGTTCCTGGTGCTGATCGGGTTGATCGGCGGCTGGACGGTGGCGGCGCCGGTGCTGGGCGCGGGCGCGCTGGTGATCGTCGGCCTCGTCTGCAATCATGCGGTCAAGCTGGCGAGCAAGCGCACGTCGAAGCTGATGCAGGCGCGGCAGGATCTCGCGGTCGATCTCGCCGACGGGCTGGAGACGATCAAGGCCAACCAGGCGGAAGGGCGCTTCCTGTTCCGCTGGGACAATGTGTCCGATCACCTCGCGATCGGCGGCAAGACTACGCGCAAATGGACCGAGCTGCCCGGCACCACCGCCGGGCTGGTGGTGCAGATGGTGACGGTGCTGGTCGTCGTCGTGGGGGTGTTCCAGATCAAGGCGGGGATGATGACCACCGGCGCGCTGGTCGCGTGCACGATGCTGACCGGGCGCGCGATGGTGCCGGTGTCGAGCGCGATCACGATGATGTCGAAGGCCAATCAGAGCCTGTCGCAGTTCGCCGGCCTCGCCCGCATCCTGGCGCTGCCGCCGGAGCGGCAGGTATCGGACCCAGGCGTGCGTCGGACCGCGGTCGCCGGGCGCTTCGGGCTCGACCAGGTATCGATGACCCATAAGGACGCGGCGTCGCCCAGCCTGTCGGGCGTATCGTTGACGATCGCACCGGGCGAGAAGGTCGCGCTGATCGGCAAGTCGGGATCGGGCAAGACGACGCTGCTCAACCTGCTGGCAGGGCTCGCGCAGCCGAGCACCGGCATGATGACGATCGACGGCCATGCGATGGCGCAATACGCCGCCGCGCAGCTGCGCCGCGGCATCGTCTACGCCGCGCAGGACGCGACGCTGTTCGACGACAGTATCTGGGAAAATATCCTGCTCGGGATGGACGAGCCCGACGAGGCGGTCGTCGAGCTGGCGATCACCGCATCGGGGCTCGACGGCTTCGTCAGCCGCACCGTCGAGGGCTTCTGCCGTAAGGTCGGGCCGCGCGGATCGCATCTGTCGGGCGGACAGCGCCAGTCGGTGCTGCTGGCGCGCGCGCTGATCCGCGACCCGCGCGTGCTGCTGCTCGACGAACCGACCGCGTCGATGGACATCGGCACCGAACAGGCGGTGATCCAGGGCCTGCGCGCGGCGACCCGCAACCGCACGCTGGTGGTCGCGACCCACCGGCTCGCGGTGCTCGACATCGTCGACCGGGTGATCTGGATGGAGGGCGGCCGCGTCATTGCGGATCGACCGCGCGACGAGGTTCTGGCGATGCTGCGCAATCCGAAGGTGCGCGCGGCGGCGTGATCGGGCGAATGAATACCGTTCGTGCCGAGTAGAGATCGAGTAGCCGCGAAGCGGCGTATCGAGAGCTCGTATCGAGGTACCGGTTCCGCGCGTCACTTATCTCTCGATACGCCGTCTCGATACGCGGCTTTGCCGCTACTCGACGGCTACTCGAGACGAACGGAGTGGGTAGGATCAAGCTCTGGAGCCTTACCTGCTACGCAAGCTCTTAGTTAGCGTCCTCTTAACCTCGACGGCTTACCAATAGCGGCGAGGTGTCGTCGCCAACCGGCGGCACGCGGGGGATCGAGATGGCGGGCGCATCGGCAGAAGGCGAAGTGAACCACTGGCCCGCGTTCGTCGACGTGCTGACGACGGTGATCATGGTGGTCACCTTCCTGCTCGTGATCATGAGCGCGGCGGTGATGGTGCTGTCGCAGCGCATGCTGGAACGCGCCAAGGCGCAGTACGAGCAGCAACACACCAGGGACGCCGATGCTTCGGCCGCGCACGGCGCGGTGACCGCGAAAGGCAAGGCGCGCGACACCAGTCGCTTCGCCTCCCCAGCCGACGCCGCCGACGGTTCGTCGATCGCCGAGCTCGGCTCGGTGCTGAAGAGCGAGACCCCGGTGGACGGCCAGGACCGGCTGACGGTGCGGACCCGCGAGACGCCCGACACGCTGCGGCTGGCGGTGAAGGCCGACGAGCAGGCCGAGGACAGCAAGGGCGTGAAGGTGCAGTCGTCGGACGTGCTGCTGCGGGTCGATTTCGAGCCGCTCGCGGTCCGCTTCGACGCCGACAGCGAGCGCAAGGTGAAGGATTTCCTCGCCAGCAAGACGCTACCCGGCGCGGTCTACGAGATCTGGTCGTCGGCGCCGCAGACCAGCTCGGTCACCGAAGCCCAGCGCCTCGCCTTCTTCCGCGCGGCACTGACGCGCAACCTGCTGATCCGCGCGGGTATCCCCGGCGTGCAGATCAAGACCCAGATCCGGGTGACCGACCCGACCTCGTCCGACGGGCACAATGTGCGCGTCGTCGTGAAACCCTGACCGTCCGACGACCGAAAGATCGAGGCATGGAAAAGAAGATTCGTTCCGAACTGATGCGGATGACGGCCATCATGGTCGTCCTCCTCGGGCTCGGCGTCTACGCGCACGAGTTCGTCATCGCCGGCATCCAGGCCAAGGTGGCGCTGAACCTGTCCATCTTCGCGACCTTCGGGCTCGCGGCGTGGCTGGCGTTCAGCCATGTCTTCGCGCTGAAGAACGAGGTGCTCGCGCTCAACGCGCTGAAGGTCGATTACGGCACGCGGTCGCGCCGGCCGCTCGATCCGTACAAGCAGCCCGCGATCATCTTCCAGGAACCCGAACTGCTCGGCCAAGGCTATCGGATGATCACGGAGGAACTCGGCAAGCAGGATTCGCTGCACCTGTCGAACGCGACGGTGCAGGTGCTGCTCCACGACGTCGACCAGCGGATCGGCGATCGCAAGTCGACGATCATGTACTTTTCCGGCCTGATGGTCTTCCTCGGGCTACTCGGCGCGTTCATGGGCCTGATGAAGACGGTGCATTCGGTCGGCGACCTGATCGGCAGCATGGACGTGTCCGGCGCCGGCGGTACCGACAGCTTCGGCCATCTGATCGAGGGGATGAAGGGGCCGCTCAACGGCATGTCGGTCGGCTTCAGTTCGTCGCTGTTCGGGCTGATGACGTCGATGGTGCTGGGCGCGCTCGAGCGGTTCATGACCAGCGCGATGAAGGCGCTGCGCAACGAATTCGAACATTGGCTGTCGAATATCGCCGAGCTGGAAGGCGGTGCCGAGCAGGCGACCGGCGACCGGGCCGAGCTGGCCGCCGTCACCGCGGCGCTGCAGGCCGGGAGCCGCCAGCTCGCCGAGCTTCACGATGCGCTGAAGACCGGATCGACCAGCCATGTCGAGACCAACCGCACGGTCGGCGCGATGGCGGCGCAGATCGAGGCGCTGGCCGGGCATGTCGGGCAGCTCGCCGACCCGCGCCCGATGCTGCGACCAGTGGCCGAAAGCGTCGCCGAGCTGGCGCGCAACCAGACCGAGATATTGGGGCAGGTGCAGATGCTGTTCCGGATGGCCGAACATGATCGCGCCGCGATGCGCGCGCTGCTCGACGGGGTGAACACCCATGCGCACCGCCACCCGCCGCTCGACGCCGCGACGCTGCACGCGCAGCTCGACCGGCTGATCGGGCTGCAACAGGAGGTCGCCGAGCGGGAGCCCGTGGCGCCGGTGGCGATGCCGCTCGTTCCGGCCGCACACCCCTCGCTATGGCAGCGGCTGCGCGGGCGACCGCGCGCCCACGCCGAGAGCCGGGCGCTGATGCCGCTGGTCCGGACGCTCGCCGCGCAACAGGAACGCCTGTCGCACGACGTCCGCGCCACCTTCGACAGCGCGGTGTCGTGGCTCGCGTCACAGCGCCAGACCGACCGCGCCACGCTGGAAAAGCTGAGCGTGGACCAGGGCGCCATCGACGAGCGGCTGTCGCGGCTGGTCGCGCGGTCGGAGATCGGCACCGACGCGCATGGCGCGCGCGCCGAGCTGGCGGCACTCAGCCGCGCGCTGGACGCCGCAATCGACACCGACGAGCCGACCTCCCCGCCCCAGCCGCCGCTGCGCAACGCCGCCGGCCGTGCCGCATCGTAGATCAGGACGAACCGCATGAAACTCCTGCCTAGCTGGCTTCACCGCAGCCGCCCCGTCTTCTCGCGCACCACCGAACGCTATAGCTGCGCGATCGACGGTTCGCTGATGATGATCGACCGGATCATCAACTTTCCCGGCCGCGTGATCGACCTGTCGACCGGCGGCGCGCTGTTCCGTCCGCGGCTGACCTATCTGCTCAACCGCCGCGACGTGCCGATCTGCCTGACGATCGGCGAGCACGAGATGTTCGGACGGATCATGGCCACCAATCCGCTGGGGTTCGGGCTCAGTTTCGACGAGCCGCTCGAAGAGGAAGAGTTCCGGGCGATCCTGGCCTTGTCGACGGTGCCCGCGGTCGAATCCAAGCGCGCCGCGTAACGTAATATTTACCCTAAGGCGCCATTAACCTTGCCGAACGGACGTGTTCCGAGGGGCAATCCAATGACTTCTTCGTTCTTGCAGCAGACCCGTCATCGGCGCCTCTACGCGTCGACCGCGAGCCTGCTGGTCTCGCTGGGATCGGGCGCTGCCGCGATCGCCGCCGAAGCACCGGCGATCGTCGCCAGGGACGCGGTGCCGGCAAGCGCGACCTACGCGGCGCCCCCGGTGCCGACCGTCGCCAAGGCGCTGTTCGTCACGACCCCCGCGATCCGCCCGGCCGGCGGCGCGATGGTGCTGCCGGATGCCGATCTCGCCGCGCTGGAGCGCGACCTGCCGCAGCTCGCCACCTTCCGCAACGGCGCCTTTGCGGCATCGGCGCCGCGGCCGATCTACGGCCCCCGCCCCGCCGCCGACTATATGCCCGCCGCCGAGGATCCCAACCGGATCACCGCGGTCGTTCCCCCCGCCGCCGCGACCCGCCCGGTCATGGTGATGCCGCAGGAGGAGCGGATCGCGCCCGATGCCCCGGTGGCGATCGATGCCGACGTCCGGACCGAAGCGCTGCGCGCCGCGATCGTCGAGGCGCTGCGCAGCAACCCCGAGATCCAGATCGCGCTCGCGCGGCAGGACGACGCCAAATACGGCGTCAACGAAGCCGCTGCGGGCTATCTGCCGCACATGGACGTGGCGATCGCGATCGGCAACGAATTCAGCGATCCGCAGCTCGGATCGTCGACCATGCTGCGTCGTGGCGAGGGCCTGTTGTCGGTCCGCCAGAACGTCTGGGATTTCGGCACCACGATCAACGACATCAAGCGCGCCCGCGCGACCTATCGCAGTGCGCAATGGGGCACGCGCGAGAAGATCGAGGGCATCTCCTACGACATCACCACCGCCTATCTGAGCGTGCTGGAGCGGCAGAAGCTGCTCGCGCTGTCGGAACAGTCGCTGGCGGCGCACCAGAAGATCCTGAAGATGGTGACCACGCAGAACGATCTCGGGCTCACCACCCCCGCCGATGTGAGCCGCGCCAAGGCGCGTGCGGAAAACGTCCAGGCGCAGATCCAGGACCGCAAGAGCGCACTCGAACAGGCGCGCGAGGCGTTCCGGCGACTGACCGATCACCTGCCGGGCGTCGCGGTCGACGTTCCGTCCGCGGCGGCGGCGCTGCCCGCCAGCGCTGATGCAGCGGTCGCCATGATCGCCGACCACAGCCCGCGCATGGCGCAGGCGGTGCAGGACCGTCGCTCGATCGAGCGCCAGCGCGCGAGCCAGACCGGCACGTTCCTGCCCAAGGTTGGGGTGCTCGCCCAGGCCAATTGGCGCGACGACGTACAGGGCCGCACCGGCAAGAACAGCGACGCGCGGGTGATGCTGACCGTCACCTACGGCTTCCTCAACGGCGGCGCCGACGTCGCGGTGCGCAACCGGCTGTCGGCGCGGCTGCGCGAGGCGGATTACGAGCTGGAGCGGCGGCGGCGCGAGGTGGAGCAGGATCTCAGGATCGACTTCAACGCGCTCGAGGCGGCACGCACCAAGACCGCGACGATCGAATCCGAGATCGCGGCGTCCGAAAAGGTCGCGCAACTCTACACCCAGCAGTTCCGCGAGGGCCGGCGGACGGTGTTCGACCTGCTCGACAGCCAGCAATCGCTGTTCGACGCACGCGCCAACCTGGTGTCGAACGGCACCGCCAAGCAGCTCGCCGAATTCCGCGTGCTGCAGAAGCTGGGCGGACTGTTCGACCTGCTGAGCGAGGGCCAGAAGCTGCCCAAGCTGGTCGTCCCCGCCGCCGACCAGAAGCGCGTGGACTGAGCGAGGATAACCGCGTTTCCCCTGCGACGATCCTCCCCTGCAAGGGGAGGTGGCAGTCCGCAGGACTGACGGAGGGGTGACGCGTGATCCGGAGAGGTGTCACCCCTCCGTCTGGCTGCGCCAGCCACCTCCCCTGCCAGGGGAGGATTTCGGCGCCGAATGCGCTGCGCATCATACGCGAGCAGATCGTAACAACGCTTTCTTAACCATCCTCCGGGCATCCTCGCGGTAATCTTTGGGGGTATGCCGTCATGGCGAAGTCGTTGAAACTCGGCGCGGGCAAGAGCCCGGTTGGCGCGAAGGCGCAGCTTGCCCCCGATGCGGACGGCGGCGCGGTCAAGATGATGGCCGGCGGTGCGATCGGGCTGACCAAGGTCGTTCCCCTCGGCGTCGACGACAAGGCGCTGCTCCACGCGCGCTACGCGCCGTTCAAGGTCGAGATCGTCGACATCGACGTCGTGCTGGTGTTCGAGGACGGCACCAAGATCGTCATCCCCGGCATGGCGCTGGCGGTATTTTCCGGCCGCAAGGCGCTGCTGGTGTTCGACGACAAGGAGATCGATGCCGAGAGCACCTTCTCGCAGGTCGGCGAGATCAAGGAACAGCCGCTCCCGCTGAAGCTCGCGCTGTCCTCGGCGGCGTCCGAGAAGCCGACCGACGGCAAGTCGCAGGGCGACAAGGCCGAGGACGGCGGCGCGATCCAGGCGAAGGACGCCAGCGCGCAGCAGCAGGCCGCCACCGCCAAGGAAGAGAACCAGCACAAGTCCGACGGCGAGGCCCAGCGCCTGACCGAGAAGATCTCCAACACACAATCATCGTCGGCGGGCAGCTCCAACGCGCCGCCGTCGGCGCGGGCCGTCCAGCCCGCGCCCGACGATGCGATCGGCGAGGCGGGGATCGGCAAGCTCGTCCCCAAGCTGACCTTCACGCTGTACAATCAGGAGGGCGGCCGCACCGGCACCGAGGGCGGGCAGACCGTCGTCACCGGCGCAACCGGGGCGGAAGGATCGTCGAAGGACAGCCAATTCGCCGCGCAGTCCGCCAGGGAGCGGATCACCGGCACCTCCGCCAACGACGTGATCCGCGCCGACGATCCCAAATACGCGCCGTCGGGCGCGTCCGCGCGCGCGCTGCACGTCGAGGCGCTGGTGCCGACCGGCGGGCTGACGCTCACCACGGTGTTGATCCCTTCCCTCCCGGCGGGTTATTCGATCGCCAACGCGACGCTGACCGACAAGGGCTGGCTGGTGAGCATCGACCAGGGATCGATAGCCAAGCTGACCCAGATCGCGGACCCGACCGGCAAGATGGTCAATGTGCCCGCGTCGCAGTCCGCCTTCGCGTTCGACCTGCAGCTGATCTACGCGGTGCCCGCGCTCGGCACCGCCGCCAACGCCAGCGGATTCCAGGAGGAGTTCTTCCTGCCGGTGCAGCTCGGCCTGTCGAGCGACGGCAAGAACAGCTCGAACAGCGTCGAGGTGTCGACCCATTTCGGCATCAGGATCGTCACCTCGCAAGGCGACATGACCGTCATCGACCCGGTCAGCGGCAACCCGGTCTATGTCCTGTTCTCCAACCCGCCGGGCAACATCATCGCCGCGGGCGACGGCGCGGACCGCATCGTGGCGGGGATCGGCGCCGACCAGATCGACGGCGGCACCGGCTTCGACACGGTCAGCTACGAGACCTCGAACGCCGCGGTGACGGTGGATCTCGGCGCCGGCAAGGGCAGCGCCGGCTATGCCGAGGGCGATACCTATACCGGGGTCGAGAGCGTCACCGGCTCCGCCTATGACGACGTGCTGAAGGGCGACGCGGCCGACAATGTCCTGACCGGCGGCAAGGGGGCCGACACGATCGACGGCGGTGCCGGGACCGACACGGTCGACTACACCAACGCGATCGATCCGGCGGCGGCGGGCACCAAGGGCGTCGAGATCTTCCTCGACGGCACCGCCTCGCACGGCGGCGAGGCCGAAGGCGACAAGCTGACCAATGTCGAGGTCTTGATCGGCACCGGCCGCGACGACATCCTGCACGGCGGCGCCGGCGCGGAGACGCTGAAGGGCGGCGCGGGCGACGACCGGTTCACCGGCAGCGCCGGCGCCGATCGCTTCGATGGCGCCGACGGGACCGACGTCGCGGACTATTCCGCATCGGCGGCGGGGGTCACCGCCTATCTGGACGGGCGCGCCGGGGTCGGCGGCGATGCCGAGGGCGACGTGATCACCGGGGTCGAACGGATCATCGGTTCGGCGCACGACGACACGCTGGTCGGCGATGCGGGCGACAATGTGCTGGCGGGCGGCGCGGGCGCCGACCATGTCGACGGCGGCGACGGCAACGACACCGTCGATTTCTCCGACAGTGCGGTCGGCGTGACCGTCTATCTCGACGGGCGCGCGGGCAGCGGCGGCGATGCCGAGGGCGACACCTATGCCCGGATCGAGACGCTGATCGGCTCACGCTACGACGACCGCCTGGTCGGCGGCGACGCGGCCGATACGCTGAAGGGCGGCGCGGGCGACGACATCATCGAGGGCGGCGCCGGCGGCGACGTGATCGACGGCGGCGCGGGCCGCGACATCGCGAGCTACGCGGGGGCAGCGTCGGGGGTGCGGGTCGCGCTCGACGGATCGACGCTCGACGGCACCGATGCGCTCGGCGACCGCTTCGTCAGCATCGAGGGGCTGGAAGGATCGCGGTTCGACGACGTGCTGATCGGCACCGCGGGCGACGACACACTGCTCGGCGGCGGCGGCGACGACGTGCTGCTTGGGCTCGGCGGCGCCGACCGGATCGACGGCGGCGACGGTATCGACACGATCGACTATTCGCTGTCGCGCTTCGGCGTGACGGTGCGGCTCGACGGCGGACTGTCGGAGGGCGGCGACGCCGATGGCGACCGGCTGACGAGCATCGAACACGTGATCGGATCGGCGCTCGACGACCGGCTGATCGGTGGTGCGGGCGACGACCGGCTCGAGGGGCGAGCGGGCGACGACGTGCTGCAGGGCGGCGCCGGCGCCGACATCCTCCAGGGCGGCGAAGGTGCCGACACCGCGGACTATTCCACCTCGCAGGCGGGCGTGACGGTCGCGCTCGACGGCTCGATCGGCCGCGGCGGCGATGCCGAGGGCGACCAGCTGTCGGGGATCGAGCGGCTGGTCGGCTCCGCCTATGGCGACACGCTGTCGGGCAGCGCCGGCGACGACGTGATCGCGGGCGGCGCAGGCGACGACGTGCTGGTCGGCAACATGGGCGCGGACCAGCTGCAGGGCGGCGACGGCTTCGACACCGCCGACTATTCCGCCGCCAGCGGCAGCGTGACGGTGCGGCTCGACGGCATCGCCTCGTCCGGCGACGTCGCCGAGGGCGACCGGCTGACCGGGATAGAGCGACTGATCGGCAGCGCCTATGCCGACGATCTGCGCGGCGACAGCGGCGCGAACGTGCTCGAGGGCGGCGCCGGCGACGACGTGCTGCGTGGCGGCCTCGGCGCGGACCGGCTGGTCGGCGGCAACGGCAGCGATACCGCAGCCTATGACGATTCCCAGACCGGCGTGATCGTCGACCTCGCGCTCGGCACCGGGCGCGGCGGCACCGCCGAGGGCGATATCCTCGACGGCATCGAGAATCTCGCCGGCTCGGCAACGGACGACCGGCTGCTCGGCGATGCGGGTGCCAACCGGCTGAGCGGCGGCGCGGGCAACGACCTGCTCGACGGCGGCGCGGGCGCGGACGATCTCGACGGCGGCAGCGGCCAGGACGTTGCCGACTATTCGCGATCGGGCGAGCGCGTGATCGTGTCGCTCGACGGGTCGCTCGGCGTCGGTGGCGATGCCGCGGGCGACCGGCTGACCGATATCGAGGGCGTCACCGGATCGTCGTTCGACGACATCTTGACGGGGGACGGTTCGGCGAACCGGCTGTCAGGCGGCGCGGGCGACGATCTGCTGCGCGGCGGCCTCGGCAGCGACGAGCTGGACGGCGGCGCGGGCTTCGACACCGCGGATTATTCGCGGTCTGCCTCGAACGTGATCGTCGCCAACGACGGCTCGATCGGGCTCGGCGGCGATGCGCAGGGCGACCGGCTCACCGGCATCGAGCGGATCGTCGGATCGGCGTTCGACGATCGCCTCGGCGGCGGCGCGGGAGCCGACACGCTGGAAGGCGGCGCGGGCGACGACGTGCTCGCGGGCAATGGCGGCGCGGATACGCTCGACGGCGGATCGGGCTACGACGTCGCGGACTATTCGCGCAGCACCGGCGGGGTTTCGGTGTCGCTGAGTGGCGACGCCAATGGCGGCGGCGACGCCGAGGGCGATCGCCTGCTGAGCATCGAGGGCGTGATCGGATCGGCCTTCGCCGACACCCTGCGCGGATCGGTGGAGGCGGACCAGCTGTCGGGCAATGGCGGCGACGACGTCCTCGCAGGGCTCGGTGGGGCCGACCGGCTCGACGGCGGCGCGGGCTTCGACACCGCGGACTATTCGGCGTCGGGCGCCGCGGTCACGATCGACCTCGGCAGCGGGACCGCGGCGGGCGGCGACGCGCAGGGCGACACGCTGACCGGCATCGAGGCGGTGATCGGTTCGGCCTATGGCGACCTGCTGCGCGGCGGGGCCGATGGCGAGAGCCTGATCGGCGGCGACGGCGACGACACCATCGCCGGGCGTGGCGGCGCCGATCTGATTTCGGGTGGCGACGGGTTCGACACCGCGGATTATTCGGGCAGCGCGGCGGGCATCCGGCTGACGCTGGACGGCAGCATCGGCGCGGGCGGCGACGCCGCGGGCGACCGGGTTACCGGCATCGAGCGGGTGATCGGATCGAGCGACGGCGACATCATCACCGGCGCCGACGGGGCCGAGACGCTGGAGGGCGGCGGCGGCGCCGACCTGCTGCGCGGCGGCGCGGGCGACGACATCCTCGACGGCGGCATCGGCGACGACCGGCTTGAGGGCGGCAGCGGCGACGACCGGCTCGACGGCGGCGAAGGCGACGACGTCTTGATCGGCGGCAGCGGCGCCGACCGGGTGACCGGCGGAACCGGCTTCGACATCGCGGACTATTCGGCATCGGCGAGCGGGATCACGATCGGGCTCGACGGCTCGGCCGGCATCGGCGGCGACGCCGCGGGCGATCGGCTGGTCGGGGTCGAGGGCATCATCGGGTCGGCCTTCGCCGATCTCCTCACCGGATCAACCGGTGACGACCGCCTCGACGGCGGCAGCGGCGACGACGTGCTGATCGGCGCGGCCGGTAGCGACCGGCTGTCGGGCGGCGACGGCGACGATCTGATTCAGGGCGGCAGCGGCGCCGACGCGATCGACGGCGGCGCGGGCCGCGACACCGCGGATTACGGCAGCGCGAGTGCCGGGGTGCAGATCGCGCTCGACGGCACCACCGGGCTCGGCAGCGACGCGACCGGCGACACGCTGTCGTCGATCGAGCGGCTGATCGGCAGCGGCTATGCCGACGTGCTGGTCGGCGCGGCGGCGGACGAGGACCTGATCGGCGGCGGCGGTGCCGACCGGCTGGAAGGGCGCGGCGGCGCCGACCTGCTCGACGGCGGCGCGGGCATCGACACCGCTGACTATTCGGGCTCAGCGCTGGGCGTGACGGTCGATCTCGCGACCGGCACCGGCCAGGGCGGCGATGCCGAGGGCGATCGGCTGGTGTCGATCGAGAACCTGATCGGATCGACCGGCGACGACGTGCTGAAGGGCACCGCCGGCGCCGACACGCTGGACGGCGGCGCGGGCGACGACGTGCTGGTCGGTCGCGGCGGTGCGGACCTGCTGATCGGTGGCGCGGGGCGCGACACCGCGGACTATTCGGAATCGGCCTCGGCGGTTTCGGTCGGGCTGGAAGGCACGATCGCGGCGGGCGGCGACGCGCAGGGCGACGTGCTGTCGGGCATCGAACGTATCGTCGGCAGCGCGTTCGACGATCAGCTGCGCGGCGGCGTGCTCGACGACGAACTGGTCGGCGGCGCAGGGACGGACAGCCTGTCGGGCGGGCTCGGCAACGACATCCTGTCGGGCGGCGACGGCGACGATCTGCTGATCGGCGGCGCCGGCGCGGACCGCATCGACGGCGGCGCCGGCTACGACGCGGCGGACTATTCGGGATCGCTGGCCGGCATCACACTGACGCTGGACGGCAGCGTCGGCATCGGCGGCGACGCCGCGGGCGACCAGCTGACCGGCGTCGAGGCGGTGATCGGATCGAGCTTCGACGACCGCATCACCGGATCGACCGGCTCCGACCGGCTGGTCGGCGGCGCGGGCGACGACGTGCTCGCGGGCGGCGCCGGCGACGATAGACTCGAGGGCGGCAGCGGCGACGACGTGCTGGCGGGCGACGCGGGCGCGGACGAGCTGGTCGGCGGCAGCGGGATCGACACCGCCAGCTACGCGACGGCAGGCGCCGGCGTCGCGGTGTCGCTCGACGGCACCGCGGGCAGCGGCGGCGACGCGGCCGGCGACCGGCTGATCGAGATCGAGAAGCTGGTGGGTTCGGCCTATGGCGACGTGCTGGGCGGCGGCACCGGCAGCGAGACGATCGTCGCGGGCGCGGGCGACGACCGGATCCTCGGCAGCATCGGCGCCGACCTGCTCGACGGCGGCACCGGGTTCGACGTGGTCGACTACAGCGCCTCGGCCGGTGCGGTCCGGGTGACGCTCGACGGCTCGCTCGGCATCGGCGGCGATGCGGCGGGCGACCAGATCATCGGCATCGAAGGCGTGATCGGATCGACCCTCGACGACGTGTTGACCGGCAGCGGCGCGGTCGAGTTGCTCGACGGCGGCGCGGGCAACGACCAGCTCGTCGGCGGTGGCGGCGACGACACGCTGCTCGGCGGCAGCGGCAACGACCTGCTCGACGGCGGCGCGGGCGCCGACCTGATCGACGGCGGCGACGGCATCGACACGGTCGATTACTCGACCTCCTCCTCGGGCGTCACGGTGTCGGTCGACGGATCGACCTCGACCGGCGGCGCGGCCGAGGGCGACCGACTGCTTAACGTCGAGAACCTGATCGGTTCGGCCTATGACGACGTGCTGCGCGGCACCGCGGCGGGCGACACGCTGACCGGCGGCGCGGGCGACGACCTGCTGACCGGGCGCGGCGGCGCCGACCTGTTGATCGGCGGCACCGGTTTCGACACCGCGGACTATTCGGACGCGGGCGCGGGCATCGCGGTATCGCTGGCGACCGGCCTCGGCTCGGCAGGCGATGCGAGCGGCGATCGGCTCGATTCGATCGAGCGCATTGTCGGCTCGGCCTATGCGGACATGATCGCGGGCTCCGCGGTGGCCGACACGCTCGAGGGTGGCGCGGGCGACGATCGCCTGACCGGCGCGGGCGGCGACGACGTCCTGCGCGGCGGCGACGGTGCGGACAGCATCGACGGCGGCACCGGCGCGGACAGCATCGACGGCGGCACCGGATTCGACACGGTCGACTATGGCGCCTCCGACATCGGCGTGCGGATCGATCTCGCCGCCGGCACCGGCCGCGGCGGCATCGCCGAGGGCGACACGCTGGCAAATGTCGAGCGCGTGCTCGGCTCGGCCTATGCCGACCAGCTGATCGGCGGCACAGGCGACGACGTGCTGGAAGGCGCGGCGGGCGACGACCTGCTCGCGGGTGGCGCAGGCGCCGACCTGCTCGACGGCGGCGCCGGCACCGACATCGCGGACTATTCGCGGGCCACCGCGGGCGTCACGCTCGACCTTGCCAACGGCGGCACCGGCGGCGAGGCCGCGGGCGACCGGTTCGTCGGGATCGAGATCGTGCAGGGCTCCGACTTCGCCGATGCGATCGCCGGATCGGCGGGCGCGGACGAACTATACGGCCGCGACGGCGACGATCTGCTCACGGGCGGCGCCGGCGACGACGTGCTCGACGGCGGCGCGGGCGACGACATCCTCGCGGGCGGCGCGGGGGCGGACGTGCTGACCGGCGGCGCGGGACGCGACACGGTCGATTATTCGGCGAGCGGCGCGGCGGTGACCGTCAGCCTCGACGGGCAGACCGCGGGCGGCGGCGACGCGCAGGGCGACGTGCTGTCGGGCATCGAGCGGGTGACCGGCTCCAACTATGGCGACCGGCTGACCGGCGACGTCGGCGCCAACGAGCTGTTCGGCGGCGCGGGCGACGACATCCTGGCGGGCGGCGCGGGCAGCGACCTGCTCGACGGCGGCACCGGAGACGACCTGCTGACCGGCGGCGCCGGCGCGGACGCGATCGTCGGCGGCGCGGGCTTCGACACCGCGGACTATTCCACCTCCGGCGCCAGCATCGACGTGCGGCTCGACGGCAGCCTCAACACCGGCGGCGACGCCGACGGCGACACGCTGTCGGGGATCGAGCGCGTGGTCGGATCGAACTTCGCGGACATGCTGACCGGATCGGCGGGCGACGACAGCCTGGCGGGCGCGGGCGGCGACGATATCCTGATCGGCGGCCTCGGCGCCGACGCGCTGGACGGCGGCGCGGGCAACGACACCGCGAGCTATGCGGCCGCGACCGGCGGCGTGGCGATCGACCTCAGCGGCGCGGCGGGCACCGGCGGCGAGGCCGCGGGCGACCGGCTGACCGCGATCGAGAACCTGATCGGATCGGCCTATGCCGACACCCTCGGCGGCGGCGCCGGGGACGAGACGATCCGCGCGGGCGCGGGCGACGACGTCATCGCGGGCAGCGCGGGCAGCGACCTGATCGACGGCGAGGCCGGGTTCGACACGGTGAGCTACGCCGCCTCCGGCTCGCGCGTCACCGCCTATCTGGACGGACGCGCCGGCACCGGGGGCGACGCCACCGGCGACGTGCTGGTGTCGATCGAATCGCTGGTCGGATCAAGCCACGCCGATCTGTTGACCGGGTCGGGCACCGCGGACCGGATCGACGGCGGCGCGGGCGAGGACATCATCGACGGCGGCGGCGGCGATGACGTGCTGCTCGGCGGCGACGGCGACGATATCATCACCGGTGGCGAAGGCGCCGACCGGATCGACGGCGGCGCTGGCGTCGATACGATCAGCTATGCGGATTCGACCGCCGGCGTGCAGGCCGGGCTCGACGGCGTCGCCGGCATCGGCGGCACCGCGCAGGGCGATATCGCGGTTGCGGTCGAACGGCTGATCGGTTCGTCCTATGACGATCTGCTGCGCGGGAGTACCGGCGCCGACGCGCTGCTGGGCGGCGACGGCAACGACGTGCTGCGCGGCGGCGCCGGCGCCGACCTGCTCGACGGCGGCGCGGGCAGCGACGTCGCGGACTATTCGACGTCGGCGACCGGCGTAACCGTCGGTCTCGACGGCAGCACCGGCATCGGCGGCGACGCACAGGGCGACGTGCTCACCGGGATCGAGCAGATCACCGGATCGGCCTATGCCGACCTGCTATCTGGCGGGGTCGACAGCGAGACGCTCGACGGTGGTGCCGGCGACGACGTGCTGCGCGGCAGCCTCGGCAGCGACCGGCTGACCGGCGGTGCCGGGTTCGACACCGCGGACTATTCGGATTCGAGCGCGGGTATCGCGGTCGCGCTCGACGGCAGCTTCGGGTCGAGCGGCGATGCGTCGGGCGACCGGCTCGATTCGATCGAACGGGTGGTCGGATCGGCATTCGACGACATCATCGCAGGGAGCATGGGCGACGACGTGCTCGAAGGCGGCGCGGGCAGCGACCGCCTCACCGGCCGGGCCGGCGACGACACGCTGTCGGGCGGGCTCGGCGACGACGTGCTCGACGGCGGCACCGGCGCCGACCGTTTCGACGGCGGCGCGGGGATCGATACCGTCACCTTCGCGAACTCGACCGCGGGCGTGAGCGTCGATCTGGCGACCGGGCGTGGCACCGGCGGCGATGCCGAGGGCGACAGCTTCGTCGACGTCGAACATCTGATCGGATCCGACCTGGCCGACACGCTGACCGGCGCGGCGCTGGACGAACAGTTCGAAGGCGGTGCCGGCGACGACGTCATCCGCGCGGGCGCGGGCGACGACCTGCTCGACGGCGGCACCGGCAACGACGTGCTCGCGGGCGGCGCTGGGGCAGACACGATCGACGGCGGCAGCGGCTTCGACACCGCGGATTATTCGGCCTCCTCGGCGGCGATCGACGTCGTGCTCGACGGATCGGGCGCGGCGGGCGGCGACGCGCAGGGCGACACCCTCACCCGCATCGAACGCGTGGTCGGATCGGCGTTCAACGACACCATCACCGGGATCTCCGCAGGCGAGACGCTGGAGGGCGGCGCCGGCGACGACACGCTGATCGGCAACGGCGGCGGCGACACGCTGCGCGGCGGCGCGGACAACGATCTGCTGCGCGGCGGCGCGGGCGCCGACGTGCTCGACGGCGGCAGCGGGTTCGACACCGCGGATTATTCGGGATCGGACGTGGCGGTCGAGATCGACCTCGGCGCGGGCACCGGCGTCGGTGGCGATGCGCAGGGCGACATGCTGATCGGCATCGAACGCGTGATCGGATCGGGCAATGGCGACGTCCTGATCGGCGGCGCGGGCGCCCAGACGCTGCTCGGCATGGCCGGCGACGACAGCATTTCGGGCGGCGCGGGCGACGACACGCTCTCGGGCGGGTCGGGCGACGACACGATCGAGGGCGGCGCGGGCGCGGATTCGATCGACGGGGGCACCGGCGCCGACGTCGTGACCTATCTCGGCTCGACGACCGGCGTCACCGCGTTCCTCGACGGCACCGCCGGCATCGGCGGCGACGCGCAAGGCGACGTCATCGTCAATGTCGAGGCGCTCGAGGGATCGGATCACGACGACGTACTGGGCGGCCGCAGCGGGGCGGAGTCGCTCGCCGGCGGGCTCGGCAACGATCTGCTGCTCGGCTCGGCGGGCGCCGACGCGCTCGACGGCGGCGCGGGCTTCGACACCGCGGATTACAGCGCCAGCGCCGCAGCGGTGACGGTCAACCTCGACGGGTCGATCTCGATCGGCGGCGACGCGGCGGGCGATACGCTCACCAGCATCGAACGGGTGATCGGATCGGCGGGCAACGACACGCTGAACGGCGCGTCGGGCGCCGACACGCTGGAGGGCGGCGCGGGCAACGATACGATCACCGGCGACGCAGGCGCGGACACGCTGCTCGGCGGCGCCGGCGACGATCTGCTGAAGGGCGGCCAGGGGGCCGACCTGCTCGACGGCGGCAGCGGCAACGACACCGTGAGCTATGCCGGATCGGCGAGCGCGGTGAACGCCGGCCTGGACGGCGGCGTGCAGACCGGCGGCGATGCCGATGGCGACGTCATCGTCGATGTCGAGCGGCTGATCGGCACCGATTTCGACGACGTCCTGCGCGGTGGCGCGGGCGCCGAGACGCTCGACGGCGGCGCCGGCGACGACGTACTGACCGGATCGGCGGGCGCGGACCGGCTGATCGGCGGCAGCGGGCTGGACAGCGTCGACTATTCGGGCTCGGCTTCGGGCGTGACGGTCGGCCTCGGCGGCACCACGGGCAGCGGCGGCGACGCGGCGGGCGACGTGCTGAGCGGGATCGAGCGGCTGGTCGGGTCGGCCTATGCCGACACGCTGACCGGCGCGGCGGGCGACGACGTGCTGCTCGGCGGGGCCGGCGACGACGTGATCGGCGGCGGCGGCGGCATGGACCGGATCGACGGCGGCGCGGGCGACGACGTCATCGCCGGCGGATCGGGCGCCGACATCATCGAGGGCGGCGCGGGCATCGACACCGCGGACTATACCGCGTCGGTCGGCGGGGTCTCGGTTTCGCTGAACGGCCTCGCCTCGTCGGGCGGCGACGCCGACGGCGACCTGCTGAGCGGGATCGAACGCGTGCTCGGATCGGCGCAGGCCGACACGATCACCGGCGGCGCCGGCGACGAGGAACTGTACGGCAACGGCGGCGCGGACACGCTGATCGGCGGGCTCGGCGCGGACAAGCTCTATGGCGGCGCGGGCCAGGATACCGCGGATTATTCGGCGGCGGCGGCCGGCATCGCGGTCGCGCTCGACGGCAGCGTCGGCACCGCGGGCGAGGCGACCGGCGACGTGCTGGTGACGATCGAGCGGCTGATCGGGTCCGATTTCGACGACATGCTCGGCGGGTCGGGCGGGGACGACACGATCATCGGCGGCAGCGGCAACGACATCCTGTCGGGCGGCGCCGGCAACGACGCGCTGCAGGGCGGCGCAGGCGACGACGTGATCGTCGGCGGCGCCGGGGCGGACGCGATCGACGGCGGCACCGGGATCGACACCGCGGACTATTCGGCGGCTTCGAGCGGCGTGACCGTCTACGCGGACGGCACCAGCGGCAGCCGCGGCGATGCGGCGGGCGACGTGCTGGTCTCGATCGAGCGGATCGTCGGATCGGCCTTTGACGATCGCCTCAACGGCGGCAACGGCAGCGAGACGCTGCTGGGCGGCGCCGGCGACGACGTGATCCAGGGCAATGGCGGCGACGATCTGCTGCGCGGCGAAGCGGGCGACGACACGCTCGTCGGCGGCGCGGGTGCGGATACGATCGACGGCGGCGCAGGCTACGATACCGCCTCCTACGCGACCTCGCTGGCGGGCGTGACGATCCGGCTGGACGGCACAGCGTCGAGCGGCGGCGATGCCGAGGGCGACGTGCTCGCCGGCATCGAACAGGTGATCGGATCGAGCCAGGCGGACATATTCTACGGGTCGACCGGCGCGGACCGCGTCGATGCGGGCGCGGGCGACGACACGATCTACGGCAGCACGGGCGCGGACATGCTCGCTGGGGGTCTGGGCCAGGATACCGTCGACTATTCCGCGGGGACCGTGGCGGTGACCGTGGCGATGGACGGCACGGCCTCCTCCGGCGGCGACGCGCAGGGCGACATGCTGACCGGCATCGAGCGCGTGATCGCGACCGATTACGACGACGTCGTGACCGGCACCACCGGTGCCGACACGATCATCGGGCTGCTCGGCAACGACCGGCTGTCGGGCGGCGACGGCAACGATTCGCTGTCGGGCGGCGGTGGCGACGACATTCTGGTCGGCGGGCTCGGCCAGGATGTGCTCGACGGCGGCGCGGGGCAGGACACCGCGGACTATTCGGCCGCGGGCGCGGGCGTCGCGGTGCGCATGGACGGCGTCGCCAGCTCGGGCGGCGAGGCACTGGGCGATGTCCTCATCTCGATCGAGCGCGTCGTCGGATCGGCGTTCGCGGACACGCTGGCGGGGAGCGCTGGCACCGATCGGATCGAAGGCGGCGCGGGCGACGATCGGATCGACGGCCTTGCCGGCGACGACGCGCTGCTCGGCGGCGCGGGCAACGACACGATCGCGGGCGGCGCGGGCGCCGACGCGATCGACGGCGGTGCCGGGATCGACACCGCAGACTTCTCCGCCTCGGGCGCTGGCGTCACCGTCTCGCTCGACGGCAGCGTCGGCAGCGGCGGCGACGCCGCGGGCGACGTGCTGACCGCGGTCGAGATCCTGCGCGGCTCCGCCTATGCGGACCGGCTCGGCGGCACCGCGGGCAACGACACGCTGATCGGCGACGCCGGCGACGACGTACTGGTCGGCGGCGCGGGCGCGGACGTGCTGGTCGGCGGCGACGGCTTCGACACCGCTGACTATACCGGCAGCGCGAGCGCGGTGACGGTCGACCTCGGCGCGGCGAGCGGCAGCGCAGGCGACGCGGCGGGCGACAGCCTGTCGGGCATCGAGCGGGTCGTCGGATCGGCGTTCGCGGACCGGCTGACCGGATCGAACGCGGCCGACGTGCTGGTCGGCGGCGCGGGCGACGACATCCTGGTCGGCGGCCTCGGCGGCGACACGCTAGACGGCGGTGCGGGCAGCGACACCGCCGATTATTCCGCCTCCACAACGGGGGTCACGGTCTACACCAACGGCATCGACCAGGGCATCGGCGGCAGCGCCGCCGGCGACGTGCTCACCGGCATCGAGCGGGTGATCGGCTCGGCCTTCGCCGACACGATCGTCGGCACGGCGGGCGCCGAGATCCTCACCGGCGGCGCCGGCGACGATGTCCTCGAAGGCGGCGCCGGCGCGGATGCGATCGACGGCGGCACCGGCACCGACACCGCGAGCTATGCGCATGCGGGCGCAGGCGTGATCGCCAGCCTGGCGACGGGCACCGGCAGCGGCGGCGACGCCGCGGGCGACAGCTTCGTCTCGGTCGAGCGGCTGCTGGGGTCCGACTATGCCGACACGCTGGCGGGCGGATCGGCGGCGGAGACGCTCGACGGCGGCGCGGGCGACGACCTGCTGATCGGCAGCCAGGGCGCCGACACGCTGATCGGCGGCGCGGGCATCGACACCGTCGATTATTCGGCGGCAGCGGCCAGCATCACCGTCAACCTCGACGGATCGGCGAGCAGCGGCGACATCGCCGCGGGCGACCGGCTGACCGGCGTCGAGATCGTGCTGGGATCGGCCTATGCCGACATCATCACCGGCAGCTTCGGCGACGAGACGCTGCACGGCGGCGCGGGCGACGACATCCTGTCGGGTGGCAGCGGCGGCGACACGCTGCTGGGCGAGGCCGGCGACGACATCCTGCGCGGCGACGCGGGTGCCGACGTACTCGACGGCGGCGCGGGCATCGATACCGTCAGCTATTCGAATTCGGGCGCGGCGGTGGTGATCGATCTCGCCGCGGGCACCGCGACCGGGGGCGACGCGCAGGGCGACACCTTCGCCAATGTCGAAAAGTACCAGGGCTCGCGGCTCGGCGACCTGATGATCGGCGGCGCGGGTGCGGACATCTTCGACGGGTTCGACGGCGACGACATCCTGCGCGGTGGCGCGGGCGACGACCAGCTCAGCGGCGGCGTCGGCGACGACACGCTGGTGGGCGGCGCGGGCGCCGACACGCTGGCGGGAGGATCGGGCATCGACACCGTCGATTACAGCGACTCGGCGGCGGGCGTGACGGTGCGGACCACCCTCACCTCCTCCGGCGGCGACGCGCAGGGCGACGTGATGTCGGGCATCGAGCGCATCATCGGCTCCGCCTTCGCCGACCGGTTCGAGGGCGGCGCGGCGGACGAGGAGTTCGTCGGCAACGCCGGCGACGACGTTTTCGTCGCGAGCGGCGGTGCCGACATCTATCGCGGCGGCAACGGCGTCGATTCGGTCGACTATTCGGCCTCCGCCGCGACGGGCATGAAGATCTACATGGACGGCAGCTTCGGCGTCGGCGGCGATGCCGCGGGCGACCGGCTGTTCGAGATCGAGGTCGTGACCGGATCCGCGCAGGGCGACGAGATCAGCGCGGGCAGCACCGCGGCGACGATCTACGCGGGCGCGGGCAACGACCTGCTGACCGGCGGCAGCGGCGCGGACGTGCTCGATGGCGGGGCCGACGACGACCGCATCGTCAGTGGCGCGGGCGCGGACCAGGTGATCGGCGGCGCCGGCATCGACACCGCGGACTATCGCAATTCCGATGCGGCGGTGACGATCAGCAACAACGGCAGCGCAGGATCGGGCGGCTGGGCCGCGGGCGACGTGCTGAGCGGGATCGAACGGATCGAAGGTTCGATCAACTATGGCGACACGCTGCGCGGCGGCACCCTCACCAGCACCGTACTTTGGGGCTGGGGCGGCGACGACACGATCGTCAGCTTCGGCCAGGCCGACTCGATCGACGGCGGTACCGGCACCGACACGGTCGATTATTCCGCCAGCCAGGCGGGGGTCGGCGTTCGGCTGGACGGCGTCGCGTCGACCGGCGGCGACGCCGCGGGCGACACCATCACCGGCGTCGAGCGGGTCATCGGCTCCGCCTTCGCGGACACCATCACCGGCACCGCGGCGGTCGAGACGCTGATCGGCGGCGACGGCGACGACGTACTGGCGGGTGGCGCGGGTGCCGACCGGCTCGACGGCGGCAACGGCTTCGATACCGCCGATTATTCGGCCTCGGGCGGCATTTCGGTGCGGATGGACGGCACCACCACGGGCAGCTTCGGCGACGCCGCGGGCGACGTGCTGGTATCGATCGAGCGCGTCGTCGGATCGTCGCAGAACGACGTCATCTACGGGTCGGACAATGCCGACACGATCGAGGGCGGCGCGGGCGACGACGTGTTCCGCCCCGGCCTCGGCGCCGACAAGCTGGACGGCGGCGCGGGCCAAGATACCGTCAATTACGGCGATGCGACGTCGGGAATCACGGTCAACACCGGCAATGCCAGCCTGTCGACCGGTCTCGCCCAGGGCGACACCTTCGTATCGATCGAGATCTTCGCGCTCACCGGGTTCAACGACGTGTTCGTCGGCTCGGCAGCGGCGGAATGGGTGCAGGCGGGCGCCGGAAACGACACGATCAACACCGGTGCGGGCGACGACCGGCTGGAGGGCGGCGCGGGCGACGACATCCTGGTCGGCGCGGGCGGCGCGGACTATTTCGACGGCGGCGCGGGGATCGACACGGTCGATTACAGCGCCAGCACCGCGGCGGTGTCGCTCGACCTCAACACCGGGATCAGCAACACCGGCGGCGACGCGCAGGGCGACGTGTTCGCGGTCAACACGATCGAGAACGCGATCGGATCGGCCTATGGCGACTTCATCGACGGATCGAGCGCGGTCAACATCCTGACCGGCGGCGCGGGGGACGACACGCTCCAGGGCCGCGGTGGTGCCGACCGGATCGACGGCGGCACCGGCGAGGACACCGCCAGCTATGCCAGTTCCGCGGCGGCGGTCACCGTCAACCTCGCGACCGGGGTCAACACCGGCGGCGATGCCGCGGGCGACGTGCTGGTCGCGATCGAACGACTGATCGGGTCCAACGGCAACGACAGCCTCACCGGCGACGCCAACGCCAACGTCATCTCGGGTGGCAACGGCGCCGACACGCTGAGCGGCGGCGCGGGCAACGACACGCTGAATGGCGACGACGGCAACGACACGATCGAGGGCGGCGCGGGCGCCGACACGATGGACGGCGGCCTCGGCGTCAATACGCTGAGCTATGCGGCCGCCACGGCGGCGATCACCGCCTCGCTCGCCACCGGCACCGGCAGCGTCGGCGACGCCGCGGGCGACGTGTTCAGCAACTTCAACAACCTGCGCGGATCGGCGTACAACGACACGCTGACCGGCGACGCCACGCAGAACACGATCGCGGGCAACGACGGCATCGACACGATCGATGCCGGCGCGGGCAACGACACGCTGCAGGGCGGCAATGGCGACGACATCCTGCTGGGCGGCGCAGGTTCCGACATCAACGACGGCGGCACAGGGATCGACACGGTCGATTATTCGCTGAGCGCCGCCTCGGTGGCGGTCGACCTCACCGCCAACACCGGCATCGGCGGCGATTCGCACGGCGACACCTTCATCGGGATCGAAAACCTCACCGGTTCGGCGGGCAACGACACACTGGTCGGCGACGGCAATGCCAACGTCCTGAACGGCGGCAGCGGCAACGACCAGCTGATCGGCTATGCCGGCAACGACACGATCAACGGCGGCGCCGGCGACGACACGATCAGCGGCGGCACGGGCGCGGATGCGCTCGACGGCGGCACCGGCAACAACACGCTGTTCTTCGGCAACAACGCCGGCGCGCCCTGGTCGTCGAGCGCCACCGTCGGCGTCACCATCAACCTCAACGGCGTCACGCTCGGCATCGGCGGCGATGCCGCGGGCGACACCTACAAGAACTTCACGACGATCTACCTGACCGGCTTCGCAGACACCGTCACCGGCACCGCGGCCAACGAATGGTTCCGCGGGCTCGGCGGCGCCGACACGATCGACGGCGGCGCGGGCACCGACACCGCCTCCTATTACGGCAGCGGCACCTCGATCGGCGTCACCATCGGGCTCGACGGCACCGCGGGCATCGGCGGCGAGGCGGCGGGCGACCGGCTGACCAATGTCGAGATCCTGATCGGCACCGCCTATGACGACGTGCTCTGGGGTAATTCGGGCAACAACCAGCTGGTCGGCAACGAGGGCGTCGACCTGTTCCGCGGCGACGCGGGATCGGACCAGATCGACGGCGGGCTCGGCCGCGACACGGTCGATTATTCGACGTCCGGTGCGGGCGTGACCGTCAACCTGGCGAACGGCACCACCGGCGGCGGCGACGCGGCGGGCGACACGCTGATCTCGATCGAGAACGTGACCGGCAGCGCCTATGCCGACACGCTGACCGGCGATGCCGGCGACAACGTGCTGGTCGGCAATGCCGGCAACGACGTGCTGATCGGCGGCGCCGGGGCGGATACGCTGAACGGCGGCGCGGGGATCGATTCGACCGACTATTCCGCGTCCGCAGCGGCGGTCACGATCTATCTCGACGGCCGTACCTCGACCGGCGGCGATGCGGAGGGCGACGTGCTGCTCGCGATCGAGACCGCGACCGGATCGAACTATGACGACACCATCATCGGCTCCAACGCCGACGAGACGATCAGCGGCGGTGCCGGCAACGACACCATCGACGGCAGCGCGGGCAACGACATCGTCAGCGGCGGTGCCGGGGACGACGTGATCACCGGCGGCGCGGGTGCCGACACGATCGACGGCGGCAGCGGCAACGACACCGCCTCCTATGCCACCGCGGGGGCGGCGGTGACCGTCTATACCGACGGCGTGACCGCGGGCGTCGGCGGCGAGGCGGCGGGCGACAAGCTGACCAATATCGAGATCGTGATCGGCTCAGCCTATGCCGACACGCTGGTCGGCTCGGCCGGCGCGCAGACGCTGCGCGGCGGCGCCGGCGACGACGTCCTGATCGGCGGCGCCGGCGCCGACGTGCTCGACGGCGGCGCGGGGATCGACAGCGCGTCCTACGCCACCTCGGCCGCCGGCATCACCGCGAGCTTCGCGAGCGGATCGCTGGTGGTGTCCGGCTCGGATGCGACCGGCGACACCTTCATCTCGGTCGAAGGCGTGGTCGGATCGGCCTATGCCGATAGTCTGACCGGCGGCACGGGCAGCGAGACGCTCGACGGCGGTGCCGGCGACGACCAGGTGTATGGCAGCGCCGGCGCCGACGTGCTGATCGGCGGCACGGGCTACGACACGCTATCCTACGCGGCATCGACCAGCGCGGTGCTGGTGCGCCTCGACGGCACCGCTGGCTTCGGCGGCGACGCCGCGGGCGACACGATCAGCGGCTTCGAGGTGGTGATCGGATCGGCCTATGCGGACTCGCTGTACGGCGCGGGCGCGGACGATACGCTGTCGGGCGGCGCGGCCAACGACACGATCGACGGCGGCGCGGGCGCGGATATCTTGAGCGGCGACGACGGCGACGACCTGCTGGTCGGCGGCACCGGTGCGGACACGATCAACGGCGGCAACGGCATCGATACGGTGAGCTACGCCGCCTCCTCTGCCGCGGTGACCGCGACGATCAACAGCAACGCCAATTCGGGCGGCGACGCGCAGGGCGATTCGCTCGGCACCGTCGAAAATCTGATCGGGTCGAACTATGACGACGTGCTGACCGGCGACGGCGGCGCCAATGCGATCAGCGGCGGCACCGGCAACGACACGATCGCGGGCGGCGCGGGCGCCGATGCGCTCGACGGCGGCGCGGGGTCCGACACCGTCAGCTATGCGGCGTCGGCGGCGGCGGTCACCGTCTCGCTCGCGACCGGCAGCGGCAGCGGCGGCGATGCGGCGGGCGACACGCTCACCGGCTTCGAGAACCTCACCGGATCGGCGCAGGACGATGTGCTCACCGGAGACGGTGCGGCCAACGTCATCAACGGCGGCGCGGGCAACGACACCCTGGTCGGCGGCGGCGGGGCGGACACGCTGGTCGGCGGCAGCGGCACCGACACCGCGAGCTATGCGGCGTCGAGCGTCGGCGTGCTCGTCCGGCTGGACGGCACCGCGGGCAGCGGCGGCGATGCGCAGGGCGACACGCTGACCCAGATCGAGAACCTGATCGGGTCCGCGCAGGCCGACACGCTGTACGGCGACGGCGGCGCCAACACGATCGCCGCGGGCGCGGGCAACGACACGATCGAAGGCGGCGCGGGCGCCGACACGATCGACGGCGGCAGCGGCACCGACACCGTCAGCTATGCGGGATCGTCGGCCGGCGTTTCGGTGACGATCAACGGCAGCAGCAACACCGGCGGCGACGCGCAGGGCGACGCGCTGTCGAACATCGAACGGCTGATCGGATCCGCCTTTGCCGACACGCTGACCGGTGACGCCGCCGCGAACACGCTGGACGGCGGCGCGGGCGACGACCTGCTCGCGGGCGGCGGCGGCGCGGATGCGTTGGTCGGCGGCGCGGGCCTCGACACCGCGAGCTACGCGGCATCGGGTGCCGCGGTATCGGTCCATCTCGACGGCAGCGCCAACACCGGCGGCGACGCTGCCGGCGACACGCTATCGGGCATCGAGCATCTGTACGGCTCGGCATTCGGCGACATGCTGTTCGGCGACGGTGGCGCCAACCGGCTCTCCGGCGATGCGGGCAACGACCTGCTCGAAGGCGGGCTCGGCGCGGACACGCTCGACGGCGGCACCGGCAGCGACACCGCGAGCTACGCCCATGCCACAAACGGCGTCACCGCCAGCCTGGCCGCGAGCGGCAGCAACACCGGCGAGGCCGCGGGCGACAGCTATACCAGCATCGAGAACCTGCAGGGCGGCGACTTCGCCGACAGCCTGACCGGCGACGGCGGGGCCAACACGATCGACGGCGGGGCGGGCAACGACCTGCTGGTCGGCGGGGCCGGCGCCGACACGCTGATCGGCGGCAGCGGCTACGACACCGCGAGCTACGCCAGCGCCGCATCCGCGATCGCGCTCAACCTGTCCGGGGCGACCGGCAGCGGGTCGGCGGGCGACGCGACGGGCGATGCGCTGTCGGGAATCGAGCATGTGATCGGCAGCGGCTATGACGACGCCTTCGTGCTCGGCATGAGCACCGGCGTGTCGATCGACGGCGGCGCAGGCAATGACGGCATCCAGATTGCGGCCGGCGCAGGTTCGATCACCAGCGCGATGCTGTCGTCGGTACTGACCAACAGCGAGAACATCGATTTCACCGCGAGCGGCGTCGATGCGAACCTGTCGATCGACGCCAATTTCCTGCGCTCGATCGCGGGCGCCGGCAACGCATCGCACCTGACGCTGAAGATGGATGCGACCGACACGTTCACGATCGATTCCGCCGCGACCGTCACCCACACCGGAGCCGATTACATCTTCTACAGCGACAGCACGATGAACACCGAAATCGCGCGGATGACGCTGGCGAGCTGATGGGGGGCAGGTAAGGCGGGCAGGAATTGCTGGCGGCTCAGCCGGGGCGGCCGTCACCGTATTTCAGTTCGAGATACCGGCCCTGCACGGTAACCGCGTCGAGCGTGCCGCCGGCGAGTTGATCGGTCATCCGCGCGAGTTCGGCATCGATCAGGCGTAGCCCGTCGGTCAGTTGAGCGTCGGGCGTGCGGCCGTCGGCCTGCGGCAGGCTGCGGCGGTGGATCGGCACCGCGCGCCAGCCCTCCACCAGATCGGGGAGTTCGGTGGCGATCAGCTTGCGGACCGCATCGGCGGCGGGGCTCCGGGGATCGAGCCGGGCGGCCTGTGGCGCGAGTTCGTCGAGGCGGCGCGACAGCGTGTCCGCCAGTTGCACCGCGGGCGCCGGCAACCCGCGGCGCTGCGCGGCGAGCCAGATCGTCGTCTCGGCTGCGAGATCGGGCAGCCCGGCCTCGGCCAGCGCCGCGCGGCCGCGAACCGTGGGATCGGCGCGGGCGATGATCAGCGCGCCGAGGAACACCATCATCGCCGCCGCGATCGCCAGCGCCGCGCCCGGCACCAGAAAGGCGGCGAGCACCGCCCAGGCGAGCAGCGACGCCACCGATGCGAGCGCCAGCCGCAGCAGCAGCCGCTTCTGCCGGCGGGCGCGCGCCTCCTTCTCGCGGCGGGCTTGGGCACGGCCCTCGGGAGACAGCCGGCGAAGCAGTTCCTCGGCCTGGGTCAGGCCGACATCGGCCAGCCCGGCGGCCACGCCGCGCGCGCGGCGGACCATCTCCTCGCCCTGCCCGATCCTGTCGTCCGGCATCACGCCCATCCTTTCTGCGTGGCCGCGCCTGTCGAAACGATGCGCATGCAGGCGAACCTACACACCTCGCCATCGCTGCCAAGGGGGCTGCGCGGTTTGGAACTGCCCGGGTTGCGTGTAGGACCGACGCCGTGAAAGCGCTCGCCGATCCCGACAATGCGCTGGCGACCGGCCTCGCGGCGATCCGCCAGGAGTTCCAGGTCCCCGCCGGCTTCCCCGCCGACGTGCTCGCCGCTGCCGAGACCGCCGCCCGCCGCGTGCCGGCCGATCATGTCGACCGCCTCGACCTGCCCTTCGTCACGCTCGACCCCGCGACGTCGACCGATCTCGACCAGGCATTCTGCATCGAGACGAGCGGCGCGGACCTGGTGCTGCGCTACGCGATCGCGGACGTCGCCTGGTTCGTCGAGCCGGGCGACCCCATCGACGCCGAAGCGTGGCGGCGCGGCGAGACGCTGTACCTGCCCGACGGCAAGGCCGGGCTCTATCCGCCGGCGCTCGGCGAACGGGCGGCGAGCCTGCTGCCCGACGGGCCGCGCCCCGCGGTGGTGTTCGCGGTGCGGGTCGCGCCCGATGGCGAGGTACGGCTCGACGGGGCCGAGCGCGCGATCGTCCGCAGCCGCGCCAAGCTGGCCTACGACCGGGTTCGTCCCGAGGATCTGCCGCCGCCATTCGAGGATCTGTCGCGCCGGATCGCGGCCGCCGAGCAGCGCCGCGGCGCCTCCCGCGTCGATCCGCCCGAACAGCAGGTCGAGGCGGTCGAGGGCGGCGGCTTCGCGCTGTCGTTCCGCCCCCGGCTGGAATCGGAGGACCGCAACGCCGCGCTGTCGCTCGCGACCAATCTGGCGGTCGCCGACGCGCTGCTCGCGCATCATACCGGGCTGTTCCGGATCATGCCCGAGCCCGATGCCGCCACCGAGGCGCGATTGCGGATCACCGCTGCGGCCACCGGCATCGCCTGGCCGGGCGACCGGCCGCTCCGCGACTTCGAACGCGCGCTCGACCCCGCGGTGGCGAAGGATGCCGCGATGATGCTGGCGATCCGCCGCGCCGGATCGGGTGCGAGCTATGCGCCCTATGATCCGGCGGCGACGCCCTGGCACGCCGCGATGGGCGCGACCTACGCGCATGCGACCGCCCCGCTGCGGCGGCTTGCCGATCGCTACGTGGTGATGGCGACGCTTGCGATCGCAAACGGCCGCGCGGCGCCGGATTACGTCACGGCGGCGTTCGCGACCCTGCCGCCGGTAATGGCGAGGGCGGGCGCCCGGCAGGGGCAGATCGATCGCGCGGTACTCGACCTGGCCGAGGCGGTGATGCTCGAGCCCGATGTCGGCAAGACGTTCGCCGCGGTCGTGGTCGAGGCCGACGCGCATGCCGCGCGGATCAGGCTGAGCGACCTGCCCGTCGTCGCGCGGGTGGCTGCGGCCGGCCTGACAGCGGGCGACGCGGTCACCGTCCGGCTGAGCGAGGTGGACCGCGACCATCGTCGGATCGTGTTCGCGCGCACGGATTAACGGTCCGATCCCGGCGATCCGCCTGCCGTTCCGATCGGTTCGTTGCAACATGTGTCCCGCGGCAACCTCGCAGCAGCCAGACCCTCTGGCATTCCGGACTTGATCCGGAGTTCCGGAAGAGTTTGCGTAGATCCCGCCTGCGCCGGAGCACAGATAGCGTGCCCCATCCCGCTCAGTCGCGATCCGGTGCGCCGAGCGGGAAATAGGCGCGATACGGCCGCGCCTCCTCCACCGCCCGTGCGAAACTCGGGCGTGCCAGCAGTCGCGCGCGATAGGCGCGGAGACCCGGACAATCGTCGCCGATCGGATGCACCCAATCGCCATAGAAGAGCGACGGTGCCGCCGCGCAATCGGCCAGCGAGAAGCGATCCCCCGCCGCCCAGCTGCGCCCCTCCAGCCGCCGCTCGAGCCACGCATAGGCAAGATCCAGCGCACCCGCGGCGCTGCGCTTCGCCTCGTCGAGCCGATCGGGCGCGCTGCGCAGCGATTCGCTCACCGCCACCTGCGCGGCGTTCATCACATATTGATCGAAGAAACGGTCGAGCAGCCGCACCTCCAGCGCTTCCGCCGGATCATCGGGCAGCAGCCGCACCGCGCCACGATGGTGGAGGTCCAGATGCTCGATGATGATGCTCGTCTCGATCACCGTGGCGCCGTCGTCGACCAGCACGGGGAACTTCGCGACCGGCCAGATCCCGACCAGCTCCTCGCGCACCCCCGGCTCCTCCAGGCTGCGATAGACGAAGCGCAGATCCTTCTCCCACAACGCCACCAGAACCTTCTGGCAATAGGACGAGAAGGGGTGCGCATAGAGGGCGAGCGACATGCCCTCAGCCCCGCACGCGCGGGCCGACGATCCCGAACGGCGCGCCCTGCGGATCGACGCAGGTGGCGGAGTGTTCGCCGCCGGGGATCTCGTTCGGGCCATGCAGCACCGCGCCGCCGCCCTTGGCCACCGCCGCGAGCGCGCGATCGATGTCGTCGACGCCGATATAGTAGATCCAGGCGGATTGCGGCATGCCCTCTGGCTTCCTCATCACCGCGCCGATCATCCCGTCGCCGCGGTAGAGGAACTTGTAGTCGCCCATCTCGCCCATCGGCATCGCGCCGTCCTGGCGCCAACCGAACAACCCCGCATAGAAGTCGATCGCGGCGTCCTGATCGCTGGTCGCGAGCTCGTTCCAGCGGATATGCCGTGGCTTGTCGTAGGAGAACACGTCGCTGACCGCATCGGGCCGGTCCGCTGGCGGGGTCGGCTTCATCACGTACATCGGCGCACCCTGTGGATCGGTGAGCAGCGCCATCCGCCCGACGCCCTCCATCGTGTTGTCCATCATCAATGCGCCGCCCGCGTCGGTGAAGACCTTCACCGCGGCATCGACGTCATCGACATGGACATAGCCGAACCAGCCCGACCGCGCGCCGCTCGCGGTCATCTCCGGCGTGAGCCCGAGCACGCCGCCCGCGAACCCGCCGTCGCCGCGGTTGATCATCCGATAATCGACCGCGCCGCCGCCCGACGGTTGCGCATCGACCGACCAGCCGACGACGTCGCCGTAGAAGGCCGATGCGGCGCCCACGTCCGTGGTCATCAATTCGTACCAGATGAAGCCGCCCTGATCCGTCGCCATGCCACTCTCCTCATGCCCTCTGCCATCGCGTCGTGCCGCGCGGCCCGTTCGAACGAGCATGCCCTCGCTAGTTACAAAAGACAACCATCGTGAGCCACCGCATTGTAATTCGGCGCTATCTGCCGCATCTATGGTGTGCTCGCGGCGGAGTCGTCCGCCCTGTGCGCGTTGTTCATCGGAGGTCATGATGCGTCTCGTCCTCGCCGCCGCCCTGTTGGCTGCCACTTCGTCGCCCGCGTTCGCCGAGCCGCGGCACGCCCTGCACGTCTCGCCCGATCAGGCCGCCGCGGCGCTGCAGAATCCGCTGATCCAGGAGGCCGGCGCCCGCACGCTCGCTCAGCTGGTCGGGATCGTGCTCGACACCCGGATCGGCGCGGCGGCACCGCTGGTAGCGCCCGACGCCGACGTCCGCCCCGACGATACGCTCCGCGATCTGGCCCAGCGCGACGACCCGCGCTTCGAAGAGCATTTCTACCAGGGCACGCGCCACGCGCTCGGCAAGGCAGGCGCGGTCGCCGGCGGTGCCACCGCGCAGGCGAAGGAGCTGAAGAGAACCGCCGACCGCCTGCAGGCCGCCCTCTCCCCCCTCCTTACGGCGCTCGCGAGCAGCGGGGACTAGGTTTAGCAGCCATACTCCCGGCCGCTCAGCGGCTTGGAAGCAGCAATCCCGTCGAGAAATCGAGCTTGGCGGCGGCGACCGCAAGGAGCGCGGAGATGATGATCAGGATCAGGCTCTTGCGTTCCTTCAGCGCAAAGATGATCGGGTCGTCATGCATGTAGCCGCGCTGGGCGAGCAGCATCATTCGGCTAAACCAGTAGAGCAACACCGGGCCGATCAGCCACAGCAGCGCCGGATTGGCATAGAGCTGGCTGACCTCGGGTTGGGCAGCGTAGAGCGAGAGGACGAGGACTGCCGAGAAACTGCTGGCGCTGCCGAGCGACTGCAGGACCGCGAGGTCAGCGCCGAAATAGCCGCGTCCGGTCAGTCGCTGTTGCGCCGACTTTGCCCGGTCAACCAGTTCGGCGCACCGTTTGACGATTGCCAGTGCCAGGAACAGGAACATCGAGAAGGCGAGCAGCCACACCGATAGCCGAACACCGGTCGCCGCCGCGCCTGCGACGACGCGCGCCGAATAGAGCGCGGCGAGCGTGAACACGTCGATCAGCATGGATGTCTTCAACCGTACCGAATAGGCGGTGGTCACCACCGTATAGCCCAGCAGCACCACTAGGAAAGCGGGACCGACGAACAGCGCGATCAGCAGCGCCGCGGCGAACAGGACGATCCCGCTGGCCACGCCGGCGGTGATCGAGAGTTCCCCCGATGCGAAGGGCCGCTCGCGCTTGCGGGGGTGCGACCGGTCCGACGCGATGTCGAGCATGTCGTTCAGCAGGTAGGTGGCCGATGCCACCAGCGAAAAGGCGATGAACGACAGCATCGCATTGCCGACCAAGCCTATGTTGCCGATCTGGTGGGACGCGAGCAGCGGCAGGAAGATCAGGATGTTCTTCAGCCATTGATGCGGTCGCATCGCGCGGAGCAGCGGCATCGGTTTCTTACGCTGCACCGGGAAGTCGCGAAAGGATACGAGCGGCTCGGGCAACCGAACCCGGGTGCCGTGCCCCGCGCGCAATACATGGCGCGAGTACTGCCAGACATGGATGTCTGCCTTGGCATCCCCGACATAATCAAAGCCGCTCGGGTGGCTCTCGGCGAGGAGGTGCGCCTTCGCCGGCCCCTTCAGGTTGACGCCTTCCGACCCGTGGACGGCGTCGAAGATGCCGAGATGGGCCGCGGTCTGCTCCGCCCATGTTTTGGGCGAAGCGGTCACCAGATGGATCGGACGACCCGCCGCCCGCTCCGATTTCAAATGATCGATCAGGTCGGTTCGATAGGGGAGCAAGGCCGGGTCGAACGGCGCCTCGCGCGCCAGGAAAACTTTCAACGCGAGGCGGCCGCGGGCCATCGCCGCGATCATGCCGAAGGCGGAAAGCGGCGATTGTTTCAATGTCGCGACCAACGCCTCGTGCAGCAGATCCCCGTGGATCAGCGTACCGTCCAGATCGACGCAGAGCGGCGTGGTGTCACCCGCTTGCGCGGCCACGGGCCGTTGCGCGCTCACCGGCCGCTCCCCGTGCCGAGACGATCGGTTGCCGCTTGCCCCTCGCTCCTGCCCGACACCGCGACGAGAACGACGCCGATCGCGATCAGCGCCGTACCCGCGGCCTGCAGCGGGAAGATTCGCTCCCCCAACAGGGTGGCCGAGAGCACCGCCACGGTGACAAAGCTCAGGCCAACGAAGGGGTAGGCCAGCGACAGCGGCAGTCGGGAGAGCACGAAAAGCCACGTCACCGTCGACAGCCCGTATAGCGTCAGGCCACCGAGCAGTCGCCATTCGGTTCCCGCAGCGAGGACCAGCCCCAAGGCCCCGCGCGCCGGATCGGCATGGAGGAGCGCCGATTGCATCCCCAGCTTCAGACAGATCTGCGCGCAACCGGTCAGCACGACCGTGACGCCAAGGAGGATCCAAACGATCATGATATCGCCTTTGCAGAACGGAAGGTGCTGCTGTGCAGCGCGACGGTTTGGAACGCCGCCGCGATGACGACGAGCAGACCCGGGAAGAGCATGCTGAGGTTGCGCGCTTCGCCGGCGGCGCAGAACAGCAAGAATAGAGGGATGTTGATCAACGCCGCCAGCGCGAGTTGCCGGCGCATCGCCACCGTCACCCATCGCCAGCCGATCGCGACAGCGGTCCCGATCGCGACGATCCAGGGCAAGCTGAACGGATGCGGCAGGCGCAGGCCGTAGGTGGTCTCTGCGCGAACCAGGAATGTGCCGGTCATGAAATAGTGGAACTGGTCTGCGATGTGGCTTTCGGCGGTGCTGCCGAGATTGGCCGCGAACCGGATCCGCTGCACTTCGTAGGTCAGACCGGCGACGATGATGCAGGCGGCGACGATCACGGCGGACGTGCGCAGCGACTTGCGCTCGAGCAACAGCGGGAAAGCGGTGACCGCAAAGAAGAAGAAGCTTTCCTTGTTCCAGGTTGCGAGCAAGGCGACGACGAGCATCGCCTGCCACCAACCTTTGCGCGCAAGCAGCAGGAAAAGCAGGAAAAAGGCCGACTCGCTATAATCGTAGAAATACCCGCCGGTCGATTGCAGCAGCGGAAACAGGAGCAGGAAAAGCGATGCACCGGCACCGGCTGCGATCGGTTCTATTCCTTCGCTCCGCGCAAAGGCGTAGCCGGCGCCAAGAAGCGCGATCGCGGCGAGGTAGGTTAGCAGGTACACCAGCTTGAACCGCATCGCTTTGCTGTGACTTGCGACCACCGCCGAGGGGAATGCGAAATAGGACGACTTCATCCCCAGCGCACGATCCGCCATTTCGTCCATCTTCGCCGATGTGATGTCGTCAACGGCATTGACCGAATCCACAATCAACCGACGATAGGCGAACGGGCGGGACGCGTTGCCGTCGAGCATGGTGCTCAACGAAATGGCCGGTACGTCGTTGTAGAAATTCCACTTGGTGTAGAACCCCGTGATCGAGGCTGCCGCGATCACAAGCGACAATGCCAAGATCGATAGCCAGCCTAAGACTTTGATAAGTATGCCACGAGGCCCCTGTCCGGTCGGGTCGAACCCGTCGCTTGAGGAGTTTGCAAACTGCGGCTCAAGCAACGGCTTTCTCCGGATTGTCGACGCCGGTCCGCCCACGCGGCTAATCAGGACCAAGACAGCAAGATCTAGTCGCCTGATGAACGATTGTTCAGGAAAGGCAAACGGTAATTTAGCGCAGGTCTGCTTGAAGGTGCTTCGTCCTGTCACCCTGCGGGCACACGCCGACCAAGGCGCCACTGTTTGCGACACTCAATGTCAATGGCGGGCGCACATGATCGCGGCGACAGGCCATCTTCACGCCATCGCAAACGACGCGTTAACCCTCGCCGGTTAAGCGGATTGACCATGCGATCGGAAGAAACTCGTGACGCTTGACCAGACCGTTACCCGCGCCGCGCGTTTGTCGGGCGAGCTCGGCATCAGGACGCTCGATCTGCAGGCGGACATTTCCGAACTGTCGGACCGCGTCACCGAGCAGGCGGCGACGATCGAGGGGGTCGGCGATCAGGCGAACCGATTGGCGCAGGACGTCGAGAACGTCGCCGATGCGGCGCAGGGCGCGCGGGTCAACACCGCGGGGGCGCGGGTCGTCATCGGTGACTCCAACGTCCAGATCAACGCCGCGACCAGCGATGTCGTCGAACTCATCGCACAGGTCAGCCGCATCCACGAGGGGCTCGGCTCGTTCACCTCGGCGCTGGCCGAGGTCGCGCGCGTCACCACCACGATCAACGACATCGCCAAACAGACCAACATGCTGGCGCTGAACGCCACGATCGAAGCCGCACGCGCCGGCGAGGCGGGTCGCGGGTTCGCGGTAGTCGCGTCCGAGGTCAAGAAGCTCGCCTCCGAGACCGCGGCGGCGACCACCCGGATCAACACCTCGATCGCAGCGCTGACCGGCGAGGCCGATGTGATGCTGGACCAGATCGATGTCGGCGTCGGTAAGGCGCGGTCGGCGCACCGCGGCACCAAGGATATCGAGACGCTGGTCGAGCGATTGAGCGTGCTGATGAACGGACTGTCGCGCAACAGCGAGGCGGTGGCGGATCGCGTCGATTCGATGGTGCTGGCGGTGGACGAGGTGAAGAGCGGGCTCAGCGCGCTGTCGAGCACGTCGTCGGACAATGCGCACGGGCTGAAACGCCTGTCTCAGCGGGTATCGGTGGTGAGCGACGACACCAACGGGCTGTTGCAGATGCTCGCCGAAAGCGACGCCGACATCCCCGATCGCCCCTATATCCAGTTCGGGCTGGAAACCGCGCGGCAGATGTCCGCAGCGTTGGCGGCGGCGGTCGATCGCGGCGAGATCACCAAGGCGGCGATCATGTCGGAACATTATGAGCCGCTGGCCGGGAGCGAACCGCCGCTGTTCACCCACCCGGCGATGGCACTGCTGACCCGGCTCGCGCGGCCGCACCAGGAATCGGCGCGGCAGCTGCCCGGCTTCTTCGGAATGAGCTTCACCGATCGGAACTGCTTCGGCGCGGTCGCGATGCCCGAACGCTCGCATCCACAGCGGCCGGGGCAACCGACGTGGAACAGCGAGCACGCCCGGGCTGGGATGTTCTTCCATTATCCCGAGACCGCGATACAGGTTCGGACGGAAACGCCGTTCTGCCTGAAGGCGTATCGCCGGCCGGTGGTGGGCGGGGGCGTCATCCTGCTGAAACAGGTGATCGCGTCGATCTTCGTTGCCGGCGCGCATTGGGGCGTGCTTCAGCTCGCCTATGAGAACCAGGGTTGATCACGGCGCGCTGACGCGTCGGCGAACGCAGCCGGCGGACAGATCGGGCTTTCCAAGAGATTGCGGATCGGTAGGATCGCTGCCGTGGATCATCGATCGCCGCTTCGCCGTGGGCCTTGGCCAGCGCGCATGATCCGTCTCCTGATGCTCGCCATGGGCGTGCTGCTGATGGCAGCGACCGTGCCGTCGCCGGCCGAGCGGTTCGGCGCGCTGTTCCACGACTTGCAGATGGCGAAGCTGTTCGCCGATTCGAAGACCTTCGCCGATGCCGAGCCGCGGCGCGCGGACGCCGCGATCCGCGCGGATTACGTTCGGTGCGACTGCAGGAGCGCGGACAAGCTGCGCGCGTTCGTGCTCGCCAACTTCACGCTCCCCGACGAGCCGGCCGCCCCACCGCCTGGCAAGCGGCTGGGGCTGCGCGCGCATATCGACTGGCTGTGGCCGCACCTCACGCGCACGCTGCCGAGGGTGCCGGCGGGATCGTCCGCGCTCCCCCTGCCCCGGCGCTTCGTGGTGCCCGGCGGGCGGTTTCGCGAGATGTACTATTGGGACAGCTGGTTCACGATGCTGGGGCTGCAGGCATCAGGCCGGCAGGACCTGGTCGAGGACATGATCGCCGACTTCGGCAGCCTGATCGATCGCTATGGCCGGATCCCGAACGGCACCCGCAGCTATTATCTCAGCCGGTCGCAGCCGCCCTTCTTCTACCTCATCGCGGCGATGTCGCGCGATCCGCGGACACGCGCGCGGCGCGCTTCGTGGCTGCGCGCGGAGCATGATTTCTGGATGCGCGGCGCGGCGGGGTTGAAGCCGGGCAGCACCGCGGCGCGGGTCGTCATGTTTGCCGACGGATCGCTGCTCAACCGCTATTACGACAACCGCGACCATGCGCGCGACGAGAGCTACCGCGAGGATGCCGCGCTCGCCGACGCCACGCCGGGGCGCGACCGCCGCCAGCTGTTCCGCGATCTTCGCGCCGGGGCGGAGAGCGGCTGGGATTTCAGCTCGCGCTGGCTGGCGGACGGCAGGACGCTGGCGACGATCCGCACCACGCGGGTGGTGCCGATCGATCTCAACAGCCTGATCTACGGCATGGAACGGCGGATCGCGACCGAGTGCCGGGCGCTCCGCGACGCCGCGTGCGCGACCCGGTACGACGCGCTCGCGGACGCGCGCCGCACCGCGATCCGCCGGCACCTGTGGAATGCGGGCGGATACTTTGCCGATTACGATCTCGACCGGCGGCGGGTCGCGGCGCAGCGAACCGCGGCGATGGCCTATCCGCTGTTCGCCGGGATCGCGACGCCCGCGCAGGCGAAGGCGACCGCGGTGGCGATCGCGCCGCTGATCGGCGAAGGCGGGCTGGCGACGACCCTGGTCGACACCGGGCAGCAATGGGATCACCCCAATGGCTGGGCGCCGCTGCAATGGATCGCGATCGCCGGTCTCCGGCGCTACGGCGAGACCGCCGCGTCGCGCCGGATCGAGACCGGATGGTTGGCCACGGTGACGCGCGAATATGCCGCGAGCGGGAAGCTGCTCGAGAAATACAACGTCGTCGAACAGCTACCGGGCGGCGGCGGCGAGTATCCGCTGCAGGACGGCTTCGGCTGGACCAACGGCGTGACGCGCGCGTTGATGGCGGCGCCGGGACGCTGACGCTTGCGGCGTCGCACCCCGCTTATGGACGCGCTTCGAGCACGAGGTTGAACGGCCCGGCGGTCGCGCGTCGAACGTGCGAGAAGCCTGCGGACGTCAGCACCTCCGTCAACCGAGCCTCGCCGGCTTGCGCGCCGAGTGCTTCGCCGACCTCCTGCGACAGCGATGTCGGTATGCAGATCATGGTCGATGCATTGTAGAACAGCCGGCCGACCGGGTTGGCGATGTTCGCCTCGACGGTGTCGGCGGCGGCGGGCTCGACGATCATCCAGCTGCCGTCGGGCTTCAACAGATCGCGGATGTGAGCGGCGCAGCCGCGTGGATCGCCCATGTCGTGCAGGCAGTCGAACATCGTGATCAGATCGAAGTCGCGTTCCTCGACCGCCTTGGCCTCGGCGGTGAAGAAGCTGACCCGATCGCTCAGCCCGTGCGCGGCGGCGTGGTCGTTGGCCTTCGCGATCGACGGCGCATGGAGATCATAGCCGCTGAAGCGGCTGTTGGGGAACGCCTCGGCCATCGTCAGCGTCGAGAAGCCGACGCCGCAGCCGAAGTCGGCGACCTTCGCGCCCGCTTGCAGCTTCGCGACCGCGCCGTCGAGCGCGGGGAGCCAGGACTGCACGATGTTGTTCACGTACCCCGGACGGAAGAACGAGCCGACCGCGCAGAACAGGCACCCGCCGCTCTCGCCCCAGCCGACGCCCTCGCCGGTGCGGAACCCGACCTCGACCTTGGGCTCCGCCTCGATCA
The DNA here is from genome assembly GCF_052567495.1 of Sphingomonas sp. Tas61C01. Classification (NCBI taxonomy): domain Bacteria; kingdom Pseudomonadati; phylum Pseudomonadota; class Alphaproteobacteria; order Sphingomonadales; family Sphingomonadaceae; genus Sphingomonas; species Sphingomonas sp. Tas61C01. The sequence goes on along the minus strand of NZ_CP199583.1, from coordinate 3,240,135 downwards.
TCGCGGCGGCCAGATCGAAGGCGCCGGTCAGGTAGACCGGGCTGTCCTCCACCGCGAAGATCATCGCCTGTTCGGGCGTCAGGCCGAACCGCTTGGTAGCGGGATCATAGGCGACGTAGCCGTTGGCCGCCTGCGCCAAGGCCCATTCGCGGACGTAGCGCTCGGCAAGGCCGCCGGCGCGCTTGGCGAGCTCGACCGAAGTCGCCGGCCCGCCCTTGTGGAGCGCATCGAACAGGCCGAGGCGTACGCCGATCCTCACGGTCGGGACGCTGAATGCGCCGCCCAGATCGCCGAGCAGCTTGCCGACCAGGCTGTTCAGGGTGTCTTCGTCGATACCGCTCATGCGCGTACCTTCCTGTTCGGATTAGGATCGAGAGCGTCCGCCGGGCCAAACGCCGATGTTCGCAGCACGTCGCGGCCGGCCCACCAGCGATGCGGACATGGTTCAGCGAACGGCGCGCCGTCGGATGGCGCCGCCCACCCTGCCGAGGCCAACGAGCGTCGGCGTCGAGCTGGCCTGCCGTGCAACACCCTGTTTCGACAGGCTTCCCAACAAAGAGCGGAAGATTTGTGAGGTGGTTTTCATGATCATACCCCTGGTTCGCGATGGAAGACCAATGCTTGCGGGGCGACCCGGGGTGGAACTCAAGTTCCTTAAGCATACGATATCATCGAAGTGCCCCGAGTCAATCGCAGGGACTATTCAGGTTTACGCCCATTGCCGGATCTGGCCGCCACCGAAGATCTGTTCCCTAGGCATCTGGAAGATGAAATACGGATTGAGCGTCGGCAGCGCTCCCGCCGCGTCGAGCCGGGCCTGCTGATCGGGTGACAGGACGATGTCGAGCGACGCCGCGTTTTCGGTTACCTGCTCGGGCCGGCTCGCGCCCATCAGGACCGAGGACACACCCGGCCGGGACGCCGCCCAGGCTAGCGCGGCCTGCGCCATCGGGCGGCCGAGCTCCGCCGAGACAATGCGCAGTTCGTCGACGATGCGGAAATTGGCTTCCGTGAACAACATGCCGCCATAGGGATTGTCGCCGTTCAGGCGACCGTCACTGCCGTCGGCCGCGGTGTCGCCCGCCTTGTTCGGCACGCTGCCGGCAGGGCCGAAGTCGGCGAGCTTCTCGCGGCCGTACTTGCCCGTGAGCATACCGAAGCCGAGCGGGCTCCACGCCATCAGGCCCATGCCGAGCGCCTGTCCGGCGGGCAGGATGTCGAGTTCGACGCCGCGGTCGATCAGCGAATAGCTGTATTGCAGGCCGATCGGCTCGGGCAGTCCATGCGCGCGCGCCAGCGTCGCGATCTGCGCGGTGTACCATGCGGGTGCGTTGGAGAAGCCGTAATAGAGGATGTCGCCGCGCCGGACGGCATCGGTCAGCGCGCGAAGCACCTCCTCGGGCGGGGTGGTGCGATCCCAGACATGGGTCCAGTACAGGTCGATACGGCCGGTGCCGAGCCGCCGCAGCGAGCCGTCCAGCCCATCGCGGATGTTGCGCGCCGAATTGCCGCCGGCCAGTGGATTGCCCCGGGTGCGTGGAAAGCCCGACTTGGTCGCAACGACCATCCGGTCGCGATTGCCGCGGTCGCGCAGGAAGCGGCCGAGCATCGCCTCGCTCTCGCCGCCGGAATAGACGTCGGCGGTGTCGAGGAAATTGCCGCCGGCATCGACATAGGCGTCGAAGATGCGGCGGGCGGTCGGCTCGTCCGCGCCCCAGCGACCTGCGCCGAAGGTCATGGTGCCGAGCGCCAGGGGGCTCACGACTAGCCCGGAGCGGCCGAGCGTGCGATAATGGGTCAAATCCATGGTCTGCGTCTCCTCGTTCATTGCTGAGATAGGCGCGACAGAGGCCGGCGATTAGCGGTTGCACGCGGCAAGGGCTTGTGAGCATCATGCATCAATGCGGCGTGGCGACCTCGACGATCTGGCGGCGTTCGCGACCGTCGCACGGGCGCGCAGCTTCACCCGGGCAGCGGCGGAACTCGGGCTTTCGCCTTCTGCACTAAGCCATGCGATGAAGGCGCTGGAGACGCGGCTCGGCGTGCGCCTGCTGGCGCGGACGACGCGTTCGGTCGCGCCGACGCCTGCGGGCGACCTGCTGCTTCGGTCGATCGAACCGGCGCTGGCCGGCGTCGCCCACGGGCTCGCCGCGCTCGCCGACTGGCGCGATGCGCCGTCGGGCACGGTGCGGCTCACGACCTTCGGCTATGCCGCCCGCACCATCCTCGCGCCCCGTCTGCCGCGCTTCCTGCTCGATCATCCCGACGTGTCGGTCGAGGTGATCGTCGAGGACCGGCTGATCGACCTCGTCGCGGGTGGGTTCGACGCAGGGATACGGCTGGGCGAGACCGTGCAACGCGACATGGTCGTGGTTCCGGTCGGGCCGCCGCTGCGCACCGTGGTGGTCGGGACGCCAAGCTATTTCGCCGGCCGCAGTCTGCCGCAGACGCCGGACGACCTCGCCGACCATCGCTGCGTCAACTACCGCCTGCTCGGCGGCGGCGGGTTGCTGCCCTGGGAATTCAGCGTCGACGGGCGCGAGACCCGGATGAAGGTGCCGGGCCAGCTGATCGTCACCGACGAAGTGCTGGCGGCCGCGGCGACGCGGGCGGGCGCCGGGCTCGGCTATATGATGGAACACGACGTCGCGGACGAGCTCGCGGCGGGCACGCTGGTGCAGGTGTTGGCCGCGTTCTGCACGCCCTATCCCGGCTGCCAGCTCTACTATCCCGATCGCCGCGTCAGCCCCGCGCTGCGCGCCTTGATCGATGCGCTCCGCTGGGAGAGCGGCTGAGACCCGTCAGGCGAAGGTCGCGCTTGTCGCCCGCTTCCAAGCGTGCTGTACTGCTAACACAGCAGCCAGGGGTGAGACGATGCATAGAGCAATCTGGATGGCGATCGCGACGGGAGCAGCAATGATGACGGTGAGCGCTTCGGCCCAGATGACGGGCGTGCCGCTGATCGAACGTACCAAGCTGTTCGGCAACCCGACCAAGACCGCCGGGCAATTGTCGCCGGACGGCAAGTGGCTCGCCTTCATCGCGCCGCGCGACGGCGTGCTCAACGTGTGGGTCGCTCCCGTCGACGACCCCGGCCAGGCGCGTCCGCTGACCGCGGAAAAGACTCGCCCGATCCGCTCCTATTTCTGGGCACCCGATTCCAAACAGATCCTGTTCGTCAACGACAAGGGCGGTGACGAGAATTTCCTGCTCTACGGCGTTGATCTGGCGACGACCACGCAGAAGGCGCTTACCCCGTTCGAGAAGACCCGGGTGCAGGTGGTCGGCACCTCCGACACGATCAAGGATCGCATCCTCGTCGGCGTCAACAATCGCGATCCGCGCTGGCACGACGTGCAGGAACTGAACCTCGCCACCGGCGCGCTCACGCCGGTCTTTCAAAACGACGGCTATGCAGGGTTCGTCACCGACGACCAGTTGAAGCTGCGCATCGCAGTCAAGACGCGTCCCGATAGCGGCGTCGATTATTACCGCGTCGTCGACAACAAGGTGGAGGCGAAGCCCTTCGTCGCGGTCGACTATGAGGATGCCGACTCGACCGCGCCGCTCGGCTTCACCCAGGACGGCAAGACGCTCTACTGGACCGATGCGCGCGGCCGCGACACCCGCGCGCTGCTCGCCCAGGACATCGCGACGGGCAATTTCACGACGATCGGCACCAGCGACCGGGCCGATGTCGACAATGGCCTGACCAATCCGAAGACGGGGCAGGTCGAGGCCTATTCGGTCTATTTCCACCGCAACGAATATGTGCCGGTCGGCGATGCGGTCAAAGCCGATCTCGCGTTCCTGAAGGCGCAGGAGAAGGGCCAGTTCTACGTCGGCAGCCGCACCGACGCCGACGACAAATGGCTGGTGATGTTCGATCCCGTCACCGCGCCGTCTTCCACCTGGCTCTACGATCGTCGCGCCAAGAAGCTGACCGAGCTCTACACGCCGCGACCCGAGCTCGTCGGCGCGCCGCTGGTCGCGATGGAATCGATCGACATCCCGACCCGCGACGGGCTGTCGATGGTCAGCTACCTCACCCGCCCGAAGGGCGCGACCGGGCCCGTGCCGATGGTGCTGCTGGTTCACGGCGGGCCATGGGCGCGCGACGGCTATGGCTTCAACGGCTATCACCAGTGGCTCGCCAATCGCGGCTATGCGGTGCTGTCGGTCAATTATCGCAGTTCGACCGGGTTCGGGAAAAAGTTCGTCCAGGCCGGCGATCAGCAATGGGGCCGCAAGATGCATGACGACCTGCTCGACGCGGTCGACTGGGCGGTGAAGCGCGGTGTCACCACCAAGGACAAGGTCGCGATCATGGGCGGCAGCTACGGCGGCTACGCGACGCTCGCGGGGCTGACGATGACGCCCGACGCCTTCGCGTGCGGCGTCGACATCGTCGGCCCGTCCAATCTGTTCACGCTCCTCAAGACGATCCCGCCCTATTGGGAAGCCGGCAAGCAACAGATGTACCGGCGGATGGGCGATCCCGGCACCTCGGCGGGACAGGCGCTGCTGAAGGAACGCAGCCCGCTGACCTATGCAGAGGCGATCAAGAAGCCGCTGCTGATCGGCCAGGGCGCCAACGATCCGCGCGTCAACGTCGCCGAAAGCGATCAGATCGTCGCGGCCATGAAGGCCAAGAACATCCCCGTGACCTACATCGTCTTCCCCGACGAAGGCCATGGCTTCGCCCGGCCCGCCAACAACATCGCGTTCAACGCGGTCGCCGAGAACTTCCTCGCGACCTGCCTCGGCGGGCGGGCCGAACCGGTCGGCGGCGCGCTCGCATCCTCGACCGCGCAGGTCAGGGCAGGCAATGTGGCGTCGACCCCGGCGGCGACGACCGCGGCGCCATCGGGCGATTAGGCGATGACCTATAGACGCCCGGAACGGAGATCTTCATGACCATGATCGCACGCCTGTTCGCCACGGTATCGCTCCTATCCCTCCCGGCGGCGGGCATCGCGCAGGTCGCCTCCGCGGCGGACGACGGGAAGCAGATCGAGCGAACGTTCGATGCGCAGATCAGCAGCGCCGATCAGCTCGCCTGGCTACGAGACATGAGTTCCGCGCCCAACCATGTCGGCAGCCCGCACAATCGCGCCAACGCCGAAATGCAGCTGGCCTTGTTCAAGGAATGGGGCTGGGACGCACGGATCGAGACCTTCCAGGTGCTCTACCCGACCCCGATCAGCACGACGCTCGAGCTGGTCGCGCCCGAGCGCACGACGCTGGGGGGCCAGGAACCCGCGGTGGCGGAGGATCCGAGCTCGGCAAACCTGCAGGGCGCGCTGCCCCCCTATGTCGCCTATCAGGGCGACGGCGACGTCACCGCACCCGTTGTCTATGTGAACTACGGCATGCCCGACGATTACGATGCGCTGGCCGCACGGGGCATCAGCGTGAAGGGCAAGATCGTGCTCGCGCGCTATGGCGGCGGGTGGCGCGGGCTGAAGCCCAAGCTGGCGCAGGAACATGGCGCCGCCGGATGCCTGATCTACTCCGATCCCGCCGATGACGGCTATGGCGAGCGCGATCCGTTCCCGCGTGGTGGCGGGCGGCCAGCAGGCGGTGTCCAGCGAGGCTCGGTGCAGGACATGACCCAATATCCGGGCGATCCGCTGACCCCCGGCGTCGGTGCGACCGCCGGTGCCAAGCGGCTGACCCGGGCGACCGCGCCGACGATCCTGAAGATCCCGGCGCTGCCGATCTCCTATGGCGATGCCACCAAGATCATGAGCCGGCTCGAGGGCCCGGTGATCGAAGGTCGCGCGCGGGGCGGACTCGCGCTGGCGTATCACTGGGGCGGCACCGACGCGGTGAAGGTGCACCTCGCGGTAAAATCGGATTGGTCGCTGAAGACCCTGTACGACGTGATCGCGGTGATGCCGGGCAAGACCCGCCCGGAAGAATGGGTGGTACGCGGCAACCACCATGACGGCTGGGTGTTCGGCGCCAGCGATCCGCTGACCGGGCAGGTCGCGTTGATGAGCGAGGCCAAGGCGATCGGTGCGCTGGCGAAGACCGGCTGGCGACCCGATCGCACGATCGTCTACGCGAGCTGGGACGGCGAGGAGCCGGGTCTGCTCGGCTCGACCGAATGGGTCGAGGCGCATGCCGCGGAACTCGCGCGCAAGGCGGTGCTCTACATCAATACCGACGGCAACGGCCGCGGCTTCCTCTACGCCGAGGGCAGTCACGACCTGCAGCATTTCGTCAACGCCGCCGCCCGCGACGTCACCGATCCGCAGACATCGGTGAGCGTGCTCGACCGGGCGCAGGCCAATGTCCGTGCGAGCGGTTACGGCGATACGAGCCGGCGCGACGACGACGCGATCGCGCTGGCGGCCGCCCGTGCCGGCGGCGACATGCCGATCGGTGCGCTGGGCTCCGGCTCCGATTATTCGGCGTTCCTCCAGCATCTCGGCATCCCGTCGCTCGACATCGGCTTCGGCGGCGAGGGCGGTGGTGGCGGATCGTACCATTCGATCTACGACAGCTTCTATCATGTGACCAAGTTCGACGATCCCGGTCTGGTCTATGGCGCGGTGCTGTCGAAGATGGTCGGGCGACTGGTGCTGCGCGCCGCCGACGGGCCGCGCGTGCCCGCGCGCTACGGCGACTTCGCGACGACCGTGTCGCGCTATGTCGGCGAGGTGAAGAAGCTGGCGGCGGACCAGCGCGAGAAGGATCGCGCGCTGCGAGACCTGACCCGTGAGGACGTCTTCAAGCTCGCCTCCAACCCGGACGATCCGACGATCGCCCCCGCGAACCGGGGCGTGACGCCGCTGATCGACATGCTGGCACTGGAAGACGCCGCCGATCGGCTGGGTCGCTCGGCGCACGACGCCGACGCGGCGGTCGAGCGGATGGCGACGCTGACGCCGGCGGCCCAGGCGCGAATGCTGGCGCTGCTTCGCAGCATCGACCAGCTGCTGATCGACCCGGCAGGGCTCCCCGGCCGGCCCTGGTTCCGCAACCTCGTCTACGCGCCGGGCACGCTCACCGGTTACGGCGCCAAGACGCTCCCCGGCGTCCGCGAGGCGATCGAGCAGCGCCGGTTCGCCGACGCGACGACCTATGTGACGCGAACCGCGGCGGTGTTGAACGCCTATGCCGACCGACTGGATGCAGCGGCGGTGGCGGCGAAATAGAAGGTGTGGGCTGGCCGGTCAGCGGCGGTTCGCCTCAAGCGCGCACATCCGCGATCGCCTTGCCCCGCCGTCGCAGCGTCCATCCGATCAACCCGGCACCGATCATCATCAGTTGCCAGGTCGCCGGTTCCGGGACCGCGTTGAAGGTGGCGCGGCTGACTTCCCAGGCGGCGATCTGTGCGCCCATCGCCAGTCCTGCATCACGATCGAAGCCGAAATGGATGCCGCCCCACAGCCTGCTGCTCGATCCGTCGACCGAGATCGCGTCGAGGCTCGACCAGCAGCGGGTGTTCGCCCCGATCGTGGAGCAGAACGCCTGATCGTCGATGTTGTCGAGCAGGATGCCCGTGACCATCGCGCCCAGCGCCGAATGCGCCGAGACATAGGACGGATGCGCGGGTGCCGCGATCAGCGACTGCCAGTCCGCATCGGCGTCGGTAAGCGCATTGCCGTCTAGATCGGCATTCTGGATCGCGGTCACCGGGCGCCACAGGTCGTAATGGTATTTGGTGTCCCACAAGGTGATGAGCGTGTCGGCGATGCCGGTGCCGAGCAGCGCGAAGAGGCGGGCATTCTCGAAGGTCGACAGGCCCTCATCGGCGGTGATCTCCAGCCCCAACCGCATATAGGTGGCGCCGTTGGCGGTGGACCAGAACTTTGCCGCGGCGGTCTGGTCCGCGGTGCGGGTGACGCTGTCGACCGAGCCGATCTCCTTCACCTCGTTCAGTGCATCGGCATAGGCGACCGAGGTGAGCTCGGGCGGCGGCGGCGCGCGGAACTGTTCCGGGCTGTTCACCAAGAACGGGGTGACGTCGCCCCATTGCGGAAAGAGCGGTGCCCCGAAGCCGGGCGGCGTGAGCGCATAGCCACCGGGCAGCCCCGACGGCGTATAGGCGACGCTGGCGAACGCGCCGTCGTTGGCGCGGTTGACCAGCATGGCGGCGGCATAGGCCTGGCCGGTGGCGATGCCGTTGGTCTTGCCCGCGCCGTCGGCGAACTGCGCCAGGCTCGCGCCGAGCGCGGCGTCATATTGCGCGATCGCACCCGGATTTGTACTCGCCAGGATGTCGTGCGCGGCCTGGACCGCGGCGACCCCGCCGATGCCACCGGAATTGGCCACGCCGCCGAGGTAGGGCGCATTGCGATAGCCAAGCGTCGCGTTGATCGAATCGTACATCGCGATGTTCATCATCGCGTAGGTGCGGATCGCTCCCGATCCGGGCACCGTGTCCAGCATCAGCTGGTTCCAGTACAATACCGGATCGTCGGTAACGGCGACCGCGGCGGTCGCAGGCGGCGCCCAGGCGCAGGCGAGGCAAAGCATGGCCGGAAGAGCGGCACGATTCAGCTTGTCCATGATCAATTCCCAATGTTCATGCCCGAGACCTTGGCTCAAGCTGTCCATTGCGACCCGTCCCACCATCTCATGGCGAGGACGGCAGCGATAGGATGGAAGCGACATCCGGGATCGCTTGGGCGCGCTCGGCGCGCGCAGCCGCCAAGCACCAAAGTCGTTCGATCAACGCTTGCGCGAACAGCCGAGCTAGTCGCCGATCCGGGCTGCCTGTTGGCGCAGGACCATGCGCATGGGGCCTTTGGGCGTGCTGCCGCTGACCGTCGCCTCGCCGCGGAAACCGGCGGCGTCATAGGTGCCCGACCGGAGTACGCGGATCGGCGTACCGCCCTTTTGCGGGCAGCTGAGCGCCTGCGCGTAGCGGCCGGCGGAGGTCTGCTGCGTCTCCACCGTGCAGCGCGCCTTGGGATCCGGCGCGATCAGCGCGTCGATCCCCTGCCCCGACGACACGAGCTTGCGCTCCGCCTTCGACTTGCCCTTGATCATGCGCTGGATGAAGCCGGGCACGCCGGGCAGCGAGAGCTCGACCACCGTCGACGTGACGTCCCATCTGCCGGGCGGGATCGTCTCGGCGGACGCGCCGGCGGCGGTGGATAGGAGCAGGAGGGGCAAATACTTCGACATGCCCTGGGCTTAGCGCGGGACGCGTTGCCGAGCGAGCCCGATCGTCACGTCGGAAACGGGTTCGCCGCCGTCGCATAATGCGCCATCGCCATCGTTGTCAGCTGGGCGTTGACGCGGATGCAGCTGCTGAAGGTACTGGCATCGGTGACCAGCACGTTGGTGGTGCCGTGGACCCGGCAGTCCAGGTCGACGACTCCGGAGCGGGGATCGGCGTTGCGGGGATTGCCGCCCTGGGGATGCGAGCTCGAGAGCGTGACGTCGTCGGCTTCCCCGATCCCGGCGGCGAAGAATGCATCGATGTCGTCGTCACGACGGAGCGTCGCGCCTCTTGCCAGGGCCGGATAGACCTCGAGCGCGCCGCCCGCGAAATGCACCCGCGCCAGCGTCGCCAAGGCGCGGCGCAGCAGCGGCAGCTCGACATCGTCGCGCAGCTTGAAGTGCAGCTTGCCGCCGATCAGCCTGCCCTGCCGATCCGCCGGGAACAGGATGCCTGCGGACGCCAGACGGTTGTAGTCGACCATCCGCGCCGCATGTTCGCCGAACCATCCGGGCATTAGCGTCGACATGCTCATCGGCGGCTGGAAGTGCGATTCGAGCAGGAAGTCGCCGCGATCGACATAGGTCGCCATCTGGTCCTCGTCCCAGGCGCGCATCACACGGGGCATCAGTGCGACTACCGGGCAGGCGATGTTGAGCGAGATGCCGCGACCGGTGTCGGCGATGCCGCTGTCGTGGAGGATGTTGCTCGACGCGATCGTTCCTGCTGCGACGACGACTCCTTCGGTGGCCGCGATCGTGCGACGGCTACCGTCCGGCAGGACCACCTCGACGCCGGTCGCGACCCGGCGACCGTCCAATGCCGGCGCGCCCCAGACGATGCGCGCGACCCGGGTCGACGCGAGGATGCGCGCCTTGCGCTTGCGGGCATCGATCAGGAACGACTGCGCCATGCCCTGTTTGCGGCCATAGGGGCAGCCGGTGTTGCAGTAGCCGCAATAGGCGCAGTCCGCCTGCTGGCTGCGAGGGCCGTAGTTCTTGCTGAACCACAGCGCCGGCGTCGCGGCGTCGCGCGGATCGCCGCTGCCCGCGGCGTAGCTGGCCCAGCCGTTCAGCAGGTGCGTGCCGTTGTTGCGGCCGCTCTTGGGATCGATGCGTTCGATGCCCAGCCTCGCCTCGACGGCATCGTAAGCGGCGTCGAAGCGTGGCCGGTCCACCGCCGCACCGAGCGCCGCCCAGGTGTCGAACACGTCGTTCGCATCGGGGTGGGTGAGTCCGTCCTGCCGCACCCGCAGCGCGATGCCGTTGTTGATCGTCGTGGAGCCGCCGACGCACCGCCCCTGGAACACGACGATGTCGTGATCGCGGCTGGTCTGGATGCCGCCATCGACGAACAGCCGGGCGGTCATCCGACGTTCCTCGTGGGTGATCGCGGTCGACGGGAAGTGCGCGCCGGCCTCGATCACCAGCACGTCGTGATCGCGCGACAGATTGGCCGCCGCCACCGCCCCGCCCGCGCCCGAGCCGATGACGATAACGCCCGCCGAGGCCGGCGCCTCGCTGGGGTCGAGCACATCTTCATGCGCCAGCTCTCGTCCGGAAAACAGCCGGATCGGCACCTCGTTCGGCCCCCGAATGCGCTGATGAGGCAGCTCGAAGCCGATCGCGTTCAGCACCGGATTGGCATCGTTATCGGCTTCGGCGGCACCGATCCAATGCCCGTAATAGCCGGCGTAGACGACGCCGCGGATCCGAGCGAGATCCTGCATCAAGTTGTTGTTCGATCGCTGCAGACGCCTCGCCACCCGCCGCGCACGCCAGGCCGGACTCATCACCAGGAACAGGGGGCCGCCCATGAACAGGCAGACGACGTAGAGCGTTAGACCAAGCTCCCTGGGCTTGCCACCGTCGACCATGCCAAATTGATGCTGAAGGTTAGCGACGACCTGTGCCGACGTAATCTTCATGTCGACGCCGTGAAAAAGCGCCTCTATCAACGCCTTGAGTATAGCTGCCTGGATTGCATTGAACGGCACGCGCATATCGTTGCCCACCCTATTATGGTGAGACTAGCAAGTTTCGCGCGCTACATCGAGAGGCCGTGTAGTTGCGGACGGTCCTGTCGCATCGATCGTCGCTCGCTGGAAGCCGCACACAGCCGGCGGTAAGTCGAAAAGATTGGCGCTCCGAGATCGATCTCTCACGCCGGGTCGCTCTCACCAGCCGAGCTACCCGCCTCGCCGCCCACGGCTCGCCTGATCGTCTCCCCGAGCATCCTGAAATCGCCCGCGCGGGGATGGCGGTGGCGCCAGACCAGGGCGATGTTGCGCCTCGCGTCGAGGCTCTGCGCCGGGCGCGCCTCGACCCGCGTGCCGGCTAGAATGCCGGCGTCGATCGCCATCTGCGGGAGCAGCGTGTAGCCGAGCCCCGCGTCCACCAGCTGGACGAGCGTGTGGAGCGTCGAGGCGACCAGCGGGCTCTCGATCTCCGCAACGCTGCGGCTGCACGCCGCCAGCGCGTGCTCCTTCAGACAATGCCCGTCCTCGAGCAGAAGCAGCCGGTCGCTATCGGCGTCGCACAATGGCGAGGCCGACACGTCCTGCCCCTTCGCTGCGACGAGGATCAGCGGGTCGATCGCGAGGTCGACGCTTTCGACGTCGCCGCACTCGACCGGCAGGGCGAGCAGCACGCAATCGATCGCGCCCCGCTCCATCGCTTCGCAGGCGACGCCCGTCACCATCTCGCGGACATACAGCTGCAGCCGCGGCCAATCGCGCGCGAGCGCGGGCAGGATGCTGGAAAGCAGGAACGGCGCGATCGTCGGGATCGCCGCCATCCGGAGCGGCCCGACCAGCGGTTCGTAGGAGCGCTGTGCCGCCAGGTGCAGGTCCTCGGCGGCGCGCATCATCTGGCGGGCCCGGATGACGATCTCCTCGCCGCGCGGGGTGAAGCGGACGTGACGCTTGGAGCGCTCGACCAGGCTTGCCTCCAGCAGGCGTTCAAGCTCGGCGATGCCGACCGATAGGGCGGATTGCGACACGAAGCACGCGGCGGCGGCGCGCCCGAAATGGCCTTGTTCGTGAAGCGCCAGAAGATAGGACAGCTGTTTGAGCGAGGGCAGCGGCTTCATAAGCTGAAGCGATAGCAGAAATTGGTTCAATTCATTGGATCAATTTCACCCTGCGGTTAAACAGGCGTGGACTGATCCAAGGAGTATGAAAATGGCTGACGAAGATCCCAGCGAGCGCTGTCCGATGGGCCATGGCGGCGGCGGTGAGGGCAAGGTCCGGTCGCTGCTCGGTCGCTCCAACAAGGATTGGTGGCCGGACGCGCTGCCGGTCGAGATGCTTCACCAGCATGGCGTGTCGCCCGATCCAATGGGCGAGGATTACGACTATGCGGACGCATTCAAGGCGCTGGACTACGCCGCGCTGAAGGCGGATCTCACCGCCCTGATGACCGACAGCAAGCCGTGGTGGCCTGCCGACTATGGTCACTACGGCCCGTTCATGATCCGGATGGCGTGGCATGCCGCGGGCACCTACCGCGTCACCGACGGCCGCGGCGGCGCCTCGTCGGGCCAGCAGCGCTTCGAGCCGCTCAACAGCTGGCCGGACAACGGCAACCTCGACAAGGCGCGTCGCCTGCTGTGGCCGCTCAAGCAGAAATACGGCAAGCACATCAGCTGGGCCGACCTCTTCATCCTCGCGGGCAACGTCGCCATCGAGAGCATGGGTGGCCCGACCTTCGGCTTCGCCGGCGGCCGCAAGGACGTCTATCAGTCCGAGGGCGACACCTATTGGGGTGCCGAGGAGCAGTGGATCGGACACGCCGACCACAAGACCCGCATCCGTCCCGACGAGCAGCTCGACCTGGAGGGGCCGCTGGCTGCCGACTCGATGGGCCTGATCTACGTCAATCCCGAAGGCCCCGGCGGCAATCCCGATCCGCTCGGCTCGGCCCGCGACATGCGCGCCACCTTCTCGCGGATGGCGATGAATTCGGAGGAAACGGTCGCGCTCACCGCCGGCGGTCACGCATTCGGCAAGACTCACGGCGCGAAGCCTGCCGACAATTTCGGCAAGGAGCCCGCCTCCGAATCCGTGCACATGCAGGGCCTCGGCTGGCTCACCGACAGCGACGAGATCGGCAAGGGTCACATCACGACGTCGGGCATCGAAGGATCGTGGTCGAACAACCCGACGCAGTGGACCGGCGACTATTTCCGCCTGCTGTTCAAGTATGACTATGTGCTGACCGAGAGCCCGGCGGGTGCGAAGCAGTGGACGCCGGTCAATCCCGAATGGGAGGACATGGCGCCCGACGCGCGCGACCCCAGCAAGCGCGTGCCGACGATCATGACGACCGCCGACATGGCGCTGAAGCTCGACCCGGAGTTCCGCGCGATCTCCGAGCGCTTCCGCGACGATCAGGCGGCGCTCGACGACGCCTTCGCGCGCGCCTGGTTCAAGCTGACCCATCGCGACATGGGTCCGAAGGTCCGGTATCTCGGGCCGGAGGTGCCGGATGAGACGCTGATCTGGCAGGATCCGGTGCCCGCAGGCACCGCGCCCAGCGACGCCGATGTCGCTGCGTTCGGTGAAAAGGTGCTGGCGTCGGGCCTGAGCGTCGGCCAGCTCGTCAAGACCGCCTGGGCGTCCGCCTCGAGCTACCGCAAGTCTGACCATCGCGGTGGTGCCAACGGCGCGCGTATCGCGCTGGAGCCGCAGCGGAGCTGGGCGGTCAACGAGCCCGAAGAGCTCGCGACGGTGCTCGCCAAGCTCGACGAGCTGCGCGGCGCGATGTCGCTGGCCGACGCGATCGTCCTGGCCGGCTCGGTCGCGATCGAGAAGGCGGCGAAGGATGCGGGCCATGCGGTGACGGTGCCGTTCACCGGCGGTCGCGGCGACGCGACGCAGGATTGGACCGAGGTCGACAGCTTCGCGTGGATGGAACCGAAGGCTGATGGCTTCCGGAACTACCTGCATTCGCGGCAGGCCGTGAAGACCGAGGAGCTGTTGCTCGACAAGGCGTCGCTGCTCGGCCTGTCGGCACCGGAGATGACTGTCCTTCTCGGCGGTCTCCGCGTGCTCGGCGCCAACCACGGCGACAAGCCCGAGGGCGTGCTGACCGACCGCAAGGGCCAGCTCACCAACGACTTCTTCGTCAACCTGCTCGACAACGAGACCTTCTGGCAGCTCGTCGACATGTCGAGCGACGAGGAATTCGTCGGCCACGATCGCGGCGGCAAGGGCGAGAAGTGGCGGGCGACGCGGACGGACCTGGTCTTCGGGTCGAACTCGCAGCTGCGCGCGACCGCCGAGGTCTATGCCGAGAACGGCAACGAGGAGAAGTTCGTGAAGGACTTCGTCAAGGCCTGGGTGAAGGTGATGGACGCCGACCGCTTCGACGTGACCGCCAAGCCGGTGACCTCGAACATCGCGACCTGAGCGGAAAACCCGATGCAGGACGGAAGGCGATCGCGAGAGCGGTCGCCTTCTTCTTGTGGGCTGCGCCTCACAGCCGGCCGGGATGAACCGCGGCAAGGCGAGGACGGACGCACGGCGTCGTGGGCGATCGCCTACCGCGTGGCATCCAGGATCGCTTGAACATCGGCGACGGTTACGCCGAACGCCCCCGCCAACCCGGTCAAGGACGCGCCGCGCCGCGCCAGCTCGCGGATCCGGTCCGCATCGACCAGCGTGGTATACGCCCGGGTATCGCGCTGCTCCCGCACGACGTCCTTGCGCCCGGACGAACGATGCCGACTGGCCGCCGCGGCGTGCGGATCGGCGGCGGCGCGCTGCTCCTCCTCCGCACGACGATCGATCCGCGCCTGCTCGCGCGTTGCGGTCTCGGCATCGCGGCTCGCGGCACGGGCCTCCAGGCGCTGCGTCGTCGCGTCGGCTCTCGCGGCGCGCGCCTTCGCCCTCTCCGCGGCCCGATCGTCCGGGCTCGCGTTGCTGCGCACACGAAAGGTCGGCGACGAGGAGACGCCCCAGCTCTTGTCGACCAACGCCATCGCTCCATCACATGACCGCCGCCGTTTGCATGCGGCAGCGGCTCCGCCCGGGCAAGGCGGGTCCGTGCGGATCCGGCGTGCTCGACCTGCCGGCGCAGGCGCACCCACCTCGTTGCGCCGGGGGCGGTGCGGGTCCGCTTGGGGGCGCTTCACCGGAGCGCTATATCGACGCGAGCGGCGTCCCGGCCGTCTGGCACACGGATCGGGCGAGTTCCTGGCGAAGCGGCAATCCTTCGATCGACCTGAGCGGCCCGTCATAGGCGGGTGCAACGAGCGATACGCCGCCGACCGACGGGAGTGGCTCGTTACATAGCGGACATGCTCGTGTGCGCCGCGCCGATGGAAGCGCGACGAAATCCAAGGGTTCGATGTGGGTTTCGCGCTCGAAGCGGGTTTAAAATTGCCGGCTCAACGATAATTCGACGCGGCTTCGGCGAAACGCATAGAAAGCTATGGTGCTTCGATTCTGCGTGAAGCTGAATTTTGCGGAGGGTATCAGGCCGCGAATCGTAAGAAGGCGCGCCGCGACACCGGCGCCCTCGCTAGTCGATCAACGGTGGGCCGGTCGCGCGCGGGCCTTTTTCGCGTAGTAATGGTGCGTGGCGACGCAGCCGGCGGTTGCGCCGAGTACGGCGTGGCCCCGGCCGACATAGTGCCCGGCAACCGCGCCGGCGACAGCGCCGCGGATGCATCCCTTCGCAACGACCGGGGACGCTGCCGCGAGGGCGAGAGCAGCGGCGGAAAGGGTGAAGATGCGACGCATGGGAGATTCCTTGTGTTCGAGCATGGCCGTAAACGCGCGATGACCCTTGTCGGTCCCGTTCGGAGGTGGCGGTTGGCGCCGGTCTAGGAGCGACCCGGCACGCCGGCGTCGGCCAACCGGGTGCGCCACTTCAAATCGCGTGCGGTGGATCGATCGAGCTCGTATCGGATCATCACGCCGACATGGTCCGATAGCATTGCATTGGCGGCATCGTGGCCGAACGGCGCGCCGAGGGTCAGGGGGCGGGTCGAGGAGCGTGCCGCCGAGCGGTACATCAGCCAGTCCTTCGCGCGGCTGGTGGATACCGCGACGTCGGCCTTCTGCGTCACCCGGCAGGTGCGTGAAGCGAGGCATTGTGCTCCCCCCGCGGTCAGCGCCAGCGATCCGCCGAACATGTGTTGCGCGAAATAGGCGCGGCGCTGGGCGTCCTTGCCGACGTTGAAATCGCCCGCGACGAGCATCGTGCTGCCCGAACTCGATAGCGAACTCACGAAACCACTCAGCGAATCGATCTGGCGCTTGTAGGCGTAGAGGGCGCGCGGCTCCGACACGCCCGTCGCACCGTTGGAATTGAGGTGGGTGTCGACCATCATCACCGGGCGCGAGACCCCCGGAACCGCGATCAGCGCCGCCATCGCCCCCTTGTTGGCCAGGCAGTCATAGCCCGCACACACCGGATAGCTGATCCGCCGCACCGTGAGGATCGGGTAGTCGGAGAAGATCGCCAAGCCACTTCCGACATGCTTGCCGACGCGTTCGCCGTGCAACATGCTGCCGGCGGACACGAAGCGGCGGTCGTCGACAGTCGAGGCGGTCGCCGCATCGTCGGCAGGCGCGCCGAAGGCGACGTAGCGATAGCCCGCCTCCGCGCCGATCGCCTTGGCATCGGGCACGAACGCCTCCTGCAGCGCCACGATCCCGGGCTGCCGCCCTTCGCTTCGCATCGTACGCAGCTGCATGGCGATCGCCGACAGCGAGGCCGAGCGATCCTCGGCGACCGGCCACGGCAGGCCGTGAACGTTATAGGTCATCACCGACACCGTCGCCGCCAATCGGTCGGCGGCAAGGATCGGAGCGGGTGCGGCGATCGCGACTATTGCTGCGGCGACGACCAGTTTGGATACGTGCAGAGACATGGGTCCGGTCCTTTCCTGTTCAGCGCTTGATCGGGGCGAAGGAGAAGAGTCCGCTGCGATAGTTCATCACCACCGTCGTCGGCGTGATCCCGGCATGTGCCACGATCCGCGCCTGCGCGACGTCGGGCTTGGAATGACCCAGCCGCGGGTTGCCGGCGAAGGCGATGCCGTCGTGGAGCAGGCTGAAGCCGTTCGCGCCGCTGCGGGCGTGGACGACGCTGAGCGCGTAGGTGCCAGGGCGCGGCACGCGAAGGCAGAGCTGCGCTGCGCCGGAAGGGGGGACGGGGATCACCGCACGGCGGAACGTCTTGCCTTGCGACACCAGCACATTGTCGTCCGCCAGAAAGTCGCCATCGACCGCGGGGTAGATTTCCGCCCGCAATCTGCCCTTACGGTCTTTCAGTCCGTCGACGGTGACGAGCACCGCCGGGCCCGGCTCGTGCGGCCGACACCGCGCCGCTTCGGTGCCGAGGGCGGGCGTCGACGGCATCACCTCCGCAGCGAGCGCGACCAGGGTGAGGATCATCGCAGCGGCTCCGGGTTCAGCAGTTCGACCGCGGTCAGCACCGCGCCGAGCAGCAGGTGGGTAAGCAGCCAGAGCGCGGCGATCATGGTCAGCAGCGCGGCGACGTGGAACGCCGTGCCGAGCGCGAAGGCGACGACCCCGGCGAACACGATGTCCTTGTTCGGCAACAGCGGCAGCCGCGACACCAACAGCCGCAGCGTCGCGAGCACCAGCCACCACGCCAGCGGCGCGGCGGGCAGCGCCACCGCCCACAAGGCCGCGGACAGCATCGTCGTCGCGACGATGCGGAGCAGGTGGACGATCGCGATCCGCGTCAGTTCCGGTCGGGCCAGCGAGAACAGGCGCTTGCGCAGCACCAACGCGATCAACGACGGCACCGCGATGCACGCGGCCGATGCGACCATCATCCTTGCGTCGCTGCCGAGATGCAGCGCCGCGAGCGACTGCCAGCTGACGACCGCCAGCGTGAGCGTGCAGACATTGGCGACCACTGCGGACAGGATCGAAACGTCCTTGATCGCTGCGAACGGGCTGCCGACCAGCGTCGCGTGCTTGCGCGCCCAGGCGTAAAAATAGAGCTCGCCGGAGTATCCCGCGACGATCTCGTTGCTGACCCGCTTGCGTAGCAGCGCCAGGAAGCCGCGCGCCGGCAACCCCCACAACCGCCGATAGATGATCCATTCGCTGACCGGCAAGGCGAGGTAGCCTGCTGCGAACAGCAGCCAGAACCAGGGTGACGGCGGGACCATCGCGATCACCGCACGGACGTCGAGGTGGCGCAATTGCCACAAGGCCGCGACCAGGATCGCCGCCGACAACAAGGGGGTCAGCGCGCGTGACGCCCAGCCCGTGCGCGCCGTGATCGGCCTGATCTGAATTGTCGAGGCGTGCCCGGCTTCATGAGGAGGCGCCGTGACTGCGGGTATGCCGGGATAGGTCATGGTCCTTGGACGCCGCCGGTTCGCGGCATCCACAGCGCGCGACGGCACACGCGCAGAAATAATCTTCGCAAGGGCTGCGGTTGCCCATCGGCGGCGTCGTCTTGCGGGCATGGAGACGCACGATGCTGCCAGGTGAGATGAGGGCGACCGCCGCGATGGCGCCCCCTGCCGACCGGCGATTGGTCGTATCGATCCACGACGTGTCGCCGACCTTCGCCGACCCGATCGAGCAGCTCGCGGAGACGGTCGGTCGGATCCTCGAGGGCCCGCGGTTCGCTATGCTGGTCGTGCCGGATCATTGGGGCACCGCGCCGCTGGATCGCTCGCCGGCGTTCGTCCGTCGGCTACGGCGATGGGCGGATGCCGGCGTCGAGATGTTCCTGCATGGGCTGGTCCACCGTGACACCAGCGCTCATCGCAGCGCCGCGGCGGGGCTGAAAGCGCGATACATGACCGCTGGCGAGGGCGAGTTCCTGGGTCTCGGCGCCGACGAGGCCGAACACCGGATGCGATCCGGCCGCGACATCGTCGAGGACGCGATCGGCCGGCCCGTCGCGGGGTTCATCGCGCCAGCCTGGCTCTACGGGCCCGGAGCGATGGCTGCGCTGAAGACCTGCGGCTTCGCGCTGGCGGAGGATCACTTCCGCGTCTGGCAGCCCGCCACCGGCGCGATCGTCGCCCGCGGACCGGTGATCACCTGGGCGAGCCGGTCGAACGCCCGGACCGCAAGTTCGCTGGCGGTCGCCGCCGCCGCCCGGGCACTGCCGGACTGGTTGCCGACACTCAGGGTGGCCGTGCACCCGGGCGATGTCACCAAGGCATCGCTGATGACCAGTATCGATCGCACGCTTCGGACGCTGGCCTCGCGTCGAACGATTACGCGCTATGCCGATCTCCTGCCTGCGGCGGCCGGTACGAGCTCGATGCCCGCCGAGGCGATGCCGGGCGGGCGCACCGCGTCGTGAAGATCGTCGATGTCTGTGCCTTCTACACGCCCAGCGGCGGCGGCGTGCGCACCTATGTCGATCGAAAGCTCGTGGCGTTCGCCGACCGCGGCGTGGACACGGTGGTGGTCGCGCCGGGCGAGCATGACCGCGTCGAACGCAGAGGCCCACGGGCCACGATCCGCTGGCTGCGATCGCCGCGCTTTCCGCTCGATCGCTCCTACCGGTATTTCGCCGATCGCACCGCCCTGCACCGCGCGCTCGACGAGGAAGACGCCGACGTGGTCGAGGTCTCGTCCCCCTGGCGCAGCGCGTCGATGGTCGCGGACTGGCGGAGCGAGCGACGCGCCCGCGCCCGGCTGGCACTGATCGCACATGCCGATCCGCTTTCCGCCTATGCCTATCGCTGGTTCGGCGGGGTGGCATCGACCCAGACGATCGATCGCGCATTCGATTGGTATTGGCGGCATCTTCGTCGACTCGACCGGCGGTTCGACATCGTCGTCAGCGCGAGCGACAGTCTGACCGATCGGCTGCGGGACGGCGGCCTGCGCAAGGTATTTACCGATCCGATGGGGGTCGAGCCGGGCCGATTTTCGCCGACGCTGCGCGATGCGACGGTCCGGCGCGAATTACTGGCGCTGTGCGCGCTGCCGGAAGATGCGCAGCTGCTGATCGGGGTCGGGCGTCATGCGCCCGAAAAGCGTTGGCCGATGGTGGTGCAGGCCGCGAGCATCGCCGGCATGTCGGCGCCGATCGGCCTCGTCATCGTCGGCGGCGGGTCGCGGCAGGGCGCGTCGGTAGAGGCGATCGACGGCAATCCGCACGTCCGCCTGCTCGAACCGGTTACCGACCGGGCGGCCCTGGCACGGCTGATGGCGAGCGCCGATGCCCTGATCCATGGCTGCGAGGCCGAGACCTTCTGCTTCGCGGCGGCCGAAGCGATCGCGTCGGGCCTGACGCTGATCGCGCCCGACCGCGGCGGCGCGGCCGATCTCGCGCGGGCCGGCGGTGGCGTGCTGTATCGGTGGGGCGACGCGCAGGCCGCGGCCGCAGCGATCCTGGCGGTGAAGCGCGCCGACGCCGCGCCGCGTCCGATGACCGGCGTCCGTACGATGGACGATCATTTCGACGATCTGCTGGCGATCTATGCGGGGCGAGCCGTTGCCGGCAGACAGAGCGGTTTGGGCGATGGCTCCAGCACGGATCGCCGCTACGCCGGGCGCTTGCGATGACCGATACCGAGCGCACGACGATGGCGAAGGTGCCCGCCGTCACGCTCGTCTTCTGGATCATCAAGATCCTGGCGACGACACTGGGCGAGACGGCAGGCGACACCGTCAGCATGTCGATGAACCTCGGTTATCTCGTCGGCACCGCGATCTTCGTCGCTATCCTGATCCTGCTGGTCTGGCGACAGGTCTCCGCCGATCGGTACAGGCCGTTCCTCTATTGGGCGACGATCATCGCCTCGACCACCGCCGGGACGACGCTGGCGGATTTCGCGACGCGATCGCTGGGGATCGGTTATCCCGGAGGATCGCTGATCCTGCTCGGCGGTGTCGCCGCGTCGTTGTGGCTATGGCACCACCGGCTCGGTTCGGTGGCGGTCGCCACCGTGCACGAACCGCGCGCCGAGCTCTTCTACTGGATCACCATCACCTTTTCGCAGACCTTGGGAACCGCGCTGGGGGATTGGACCGCGGACACCGGCGGGCTCGGCTATGGCGGCGCCGCGGTGGTGTTCGGGGCCATGCTGGCGGCGATCGCGGCGCTCTATCTGTGGACCGCCGCCGATCGCGTGCTGCTGTTCTGGAGCGCCTTCATCCTCACTCGTCCGCTCGGCGCAGCCGTCGGCGACCTGCTTGACAAACCGCTCGACAAGGGCGGCTTCGCCTTCAGCCGCCCCCATGCCTCGGCCGTCCTGGTGGTCGTCATCGCCCTGCTCGTCGTCATCTGGCCGCTATTTCCAGCCGGTCGCTCGCAGAGGGCAAATTACGACGCGACTTCTTGAGCGCGCCGAGGCACTATGGTCGCAGCCGATGCCGGCACCGCGGCGGCGCGCACGATCGCGCGTCCGATCGGATGTTCAGCCGTGGCGACCGATCCTCGGAGCAATGCCGTAGCCGACGCCGACGCCGATACGACCTACCCCGCCGGCCTTTCGGCGGTACTCGCGGCCCATCGTGGCCAGCTCCTCCGGTTCTTTACCGCGCGGACCGGCAGCGCCGTCGACGCCGAGGATGTCGTCCAGGAGATCTGGTTGCATATCGCCCAGCCTTCCTCCGCGGTCTCGATGGGGCCGCTCGCCAATCCGCTGGCGTATCTGCACCGGGTCGGCATGAACATCGTGCTCGATCGCGTACGCGGACGCGGGCGACGCGAGCGGCGCGACCGGGACTATGTCGAAGCGACGACCGCGATCGTCGGCGCCGAGGCGATCGACGATACGCCGTCCGCCTTCGACGCCGTGGCCGGCAAGCAACGCGTCGCGCGTCTCGCTGCAGCGCTGGCCGGGCCGCCGCAAGGGGCCATGCGGGTTTTTCGCCGTCATCGCATCGACGGCGCCTCGCATGCGGAGATCGCGGCGGAGCTCGGGATCACGCGCAGTGCCGTCGAAAAGCATATCGCGGTGGCGCTGAGGCATCTTCGGATCGCGCTGGATGATTGATCGCGCATCGGGACTGCGGTTCGCCCGCCGCCGCGCCGTCTATGCAACGGGCGGGGGGCATCCGTCCGACAAGAGGGCAGGATGACGGAGACACGCACGACCACCGAGGATGCCGCCGCAACCTGGCATGCCAGGCTGGCAGCGCCGG
The DNA here is from genome assembly GCF_052567495.1 of Sphingomonas sp. Tas61C01. Classification (NCBI taxonomy): domain Bacteria; kingdom Pseudomonadati; phylum Pseudomonadota; class Alphaproteobacteria; order Sphingomonadales; family Sphingomonadaceae; genus Sphingomonas; species Sphingomonas sp. Tas61C01. The sequence goes on along the minus strand of NZ_CP199583.1, from coordinate 3,217,843 downwards.
ATATGCCGTGGGAGGCGTTCGCCGAATGGCTGGACACGGATCCGGCGCATCGCACAGCCTATGACGCGATCGCGCTGCTCGATGCGGAGATCGGCGAGGCCGCGCCCGCGATCGCCAGATTGCTGCCCGCGAACGATGACGCCGAGCAAGCGACCGATGGGGTGTCACGGTCGACCCGGTGGCGCTGGGTCGCGGCCGGAACCAGCGGCGCGGTGGCGGCGGGGATCGCGCTGCTCGCCATCGCACCGGCCACGGACGATGCGGCGCAGACCTATGTCACCGGCCGCAGCGAGACACGTGCCGTCAAGCTCGCGGACGGCAGCCGCGTCGATATGGATCGCGGCTCGCGCCTGTCGGTGGCCGGGGGCGACGCGCCGGTGATCGAGCTCGCGCAAGGCGCGGCGCGCTTCGCGGTTCGTCACGATCCGTCACGGGTGCTGATGGTGCGCGCCGGCGGTTACGAAATCCGTGACCTCGGCACGCGGTTCGCGGTCGTCAACGCGGGCGGCCGGGTATCGGTGAGCGTCGCGGAAGGCGCGGTCAGCGTCACGCCGGTCGGCGGCACCGCGGCCGATGCGACGATGTTGACTGCGGGGCAAGGCATCGACGTGCTACTCGCGCAGAACATCGCACAACGCCGAACGATCGACCCGGCGCGGGTCGCCGACTGGAGCGATGGCCGGCTCGACTATGACGCTGCGCCGCTCACCCTGGTTGCCGCGGAGATCTCGCGATATGTCGATCATCCACTCGTGGTCGATCCATCCGCGGCCAATCTGCGCTTTTCGGGGGTTTTGACGATTGGTGATGGATCGCGGCTCGTCGATCAGCTTCGGGCAGTCATGCCGATACGCGTTCGTCGCGTCGGTGGCGTCGTTCATCTGGGCGCCGCCGTCGAGCGCTGAACGGCCGGCGCCGGCCGGCCCGACCATCTCGACCCGGGCCGGCACGCTGCGCGCCGCGCTCGACGAACTGGCGCGCCGGACCGGCATCTCGATCGGCATGGCGGGCGCGCTTCCCGATATCCGCGTCCCGCGGGTCGATCGGGCCAGCGGCGTCGCGCAGGCGCTGCGACGGATGCTGGCGGGTAGCCGCCTGCGGGCGGTCCAGGTCGATGCCCTGACGTGGCGCATCGACCCGATCGCGGTCGCGCGGCGACACCCATCCAGGGGCACCCCCCCGCCCGCCCTTGCTGCCGGCGACATCATCGTCATCGCCAGCAAGCGCGACGAACGCCTGTCCGATCTGCCCGCGTCGATCAGCATCGTCGGGGGTGATGCGCTCGGCCGGCTCGGCGGCAAGCGCGGCCTCGTCGATGTGATGGCCGATGCCGACAGCGCCTTTTCGACGAACCTCGGTCCGGGACGCGATCGCGTGTTCCTGCGCGGTGTCGCCGACAGCGCGTTCAACGGCACCAGCCAGTCGCTGGTGAGCATCTACCTGGACGACGCGCGCATCGGCTACGCGTCACCCGATCCCGATCTCCGGCTCGTCGATGTGGACCGGATCGAGGTGTTGCGCGGGCCACAGGGCACGCTCTACGGCACCGGCGCGCTCGGCGGCGTCGTCCGGATCGTCACCATCGCGCCCGATCTCGACGGTGTCGCCGCCAACGCCGCGATCGAGGGAACCGGGATCAACAACGGCGCGCTCGGGGGTGCCGTCGAAGGCACGCTCAACCTGCCGATCGTGCGCGGCGCGCTCGCGTTGCGGGCGTCCGGCTGGACGGAGACGATGCCGGGCTGGATCGACGATACCGGCCGCGACCGGCGCGACGTCAATCGCACGCGGCGGTCCGGCGGCCGCGCCGCGCTGCGCTGGGCGATCGGCGGCGATTGGTCAGCGACGCTCAGCGGCGTCGCCCAGCGGATCGACGCGCGTGACAGCCAATATGCGACCAGCGGCCTGTCGCGATCGACCCTGATCCCCGAGCCGCAGGATAACGACTTCACCTCGGCCACGCTGACCGTCAGGGGCGCCATCGGCAAGTTCGATGCGCAGGCCACCACCGCCTACGTCGACCAGGCATTCGGCAGCACCTACGATGCCAGCATCCTGGCGCCTTCGCTCGGCGTGTCGGCGCCGGTGGCCTATGTCGAGGACCGCTCGGCGCACCTGCTGTCGCAGGAAGTTCGGCTGAGCGATCCGGGCGCCCGTCATCCCTGGATCGTCGGCGCGACGATCCTGCATTCGACGAGCCGACTCGACGGCAAATTCGTCCCCGTCGCCAGCGGCTCGGCGCTTGCCGTCAGGCGCGACGAGGAAGACGTCACCGACATCGCGATCTTCGCGGAGGGCACCCAGCGGCTGAGCAGCGCGGTCGACTTCAAGCTCGGGCTACGCGGCTTTTCCACCACGAGCCGGCTCGAACAACGCGGGCCGGGCCGCGAGCGCGCCGATCGCGTCGGCATCACGCCCAGCGGCACGCTCAGTTGGCACCGCGACGATCTCGGCCTGATCTGGCTGCGCTATGCGAGCGCGGTTCGGCCGGCCGGGATCAGCCGAACCGCGCCGGCAGGCGACCAACGCATCCCGGGCGACGAGTTGCAGAGCGTCGAGCTCGGCTGGCGACTGCGTGGCGCGGGAGACCGCTTGAGCCTTCGCGGCGCGTTCTTCGGATCGGTCTGGGAACATCTGCGGAGCGATACCGTCGGCTCCGATGGCCTGTTCGGCACCGTCGATGCGGGCAACGCGGTCAATTACGGCGTCGAACTGGGCGGTCGCATGACCCTGCCGCGGGCGACGATCGATTTCGGCGCCACGCTGCAACGCGCCAGACTGACCTCGCCGTCGTCGACCACCAATCTGGATCGCGACGATCGACGCCTGCCAGTCGTGCCCGACATCTCGGCGCATCTCACCGCGTCCCACGATCTCCCGGTCTTCAGCATGCCCGCGACGATCTATGTCACCGCCCGCTACACCGGCAGCACGAGGCTGAGCTTCGATCCCTTGCTGGATCGCATCGCGGGGAAATACGCGACCATCGATACCGGCGCGGCATCGACTTTGGGGAGATACCGCGTGTCGATCGAGATCACCAACGTCCTCGACAGTCGCGCGAACACCTTCGCCTACGGCAATCCCTTCAACCTTTCCTTCACCGAGCAAACCGTGCCGCTTCGCCCGAGAACCACCACGATCCGGTTGGCGACGGCGTTCTGATCTAGCGTCGCAGATCGCTGCCGGCAGCCTAGGGGGCTTGATCCTTCGCGAGCTGCGCAGCGCAGCGGCCCGATGGATGCCAGGCCATGGTCAGGGTCGTGGGCGGCAGGCTCGCGTCGTGAAGAATGAGCGCGAACCCTTGCCGCGGGACCTTGCCGATCGCCATCAAGAGCATCGGCGGTCCCGCCTCGATCATCACGCTATTGCCGGGCCCCCGTCCGATCCGAACGCCGTCCGGCGTCTCGAGGCAGGTATCACCGCTGACGGCGTAGAACGCCTCCGGGCCGGAATGAACGTGCAGCGGCGCCGTCGTGCCCGGATCGAAGACCGAGCGCAGATACTCGGCAGCGTAGGCAGAGCTCGGTGTCAGCGGAAGCGGACCGATGGCAGCGACGTGCTCACCGCCCTTGGCGCGCCAATGTTGCTTCGCGATGGTGAAGAGCCACGTCGATCCGAACGCCTGCACGACGGTGCTCGTCGCGGCCGCGGCGCGTTCGGCGGCGTTCCTCGAGGGGAAGCGATCCAGATGCCAGAAGATGGCGGATCCGGGTAGTGACGGAAGTTCCTTGCGGCCAAGCAGGCAGGCGGGACCGGGCCCCTCGATCGCGCCGCATGCACGGGTGGTTGCCTGCGCGTCGGCGGTGGACGGCACGACGCTCGCCGCCAGAAGGATCAGACCGAAAGAACGCACCCGCATCGACTGCTCCGTACTTAAAGCCGGCCGCAACCATGTTCGTTTCCGGGCGTCGCCACAACCATCGTAAACCGCCGAGGCAGCGGTAGGCGTGGTAGTGGCGGCTGCTCTTCGACGGTGTTCGGTCTGTGCGCGATCGGCTAGGCGGGTCGGGGGCAGGTTGGAAGCACGATGAGCGAAACGCCGAAGCCATGGGATGGCGATCTGGTCCGGCGATGGTTGGACAGCCGGCTCGACGCCGCCAGACGTGATCAAGCGGTCGCGGACAAACGCGGCTACGCGGCGCAGGACGACTACGACAAGGCAGCAGCCGAGGAATGGGTCTGCCGGGTCCTGCGGGCGTCTGGCCACATCGACGATCAGGCGGCGTTCGCGTCGCAGATCAAGCAGCTGGTTGCGCAGGACGAATACCCCGCCACCGGCGTCCATGACGACCGACGGTTCGATCGCCACGTCCGCACCTACCTTCGCAAGGTCGCGAAGATGACCAAAACCAATGATGGGTTCGCGAACACGTTGCGCTATCAGGGCTGATGCACCGCCATGTGACAGCGCCCGCAGCCAAGAAGATCCAATAGGCATGGGCCGCAAACATTCCAAATACGATCCCCCCGCGGACCTGGAGCCGGATGAAGAGGCGCCGCCCGCGGTGACGCCCTGCTGGCTGTGTGGCAGGCCGCTCGGCAAGACCATCGTCTGGCATCACCCCGTGCCGAAAAGCCGCGGCGGGCGCGATGTCGTACCCATGCACCCGATTTGTCAGCAGACGCTGATGGCCAACTTCACCAATTCCGAATTGCAGCGACATGCCACCGATGTCGACGCCCTGCTGGCCAACCCCAACGTCCGCAAGTTCGTCGATTGGGTCGCGAAGAAGGAGCCCGACTTTACCGCGACCACGGCGAAGAAGCAGCGCTGATCGGCCTGCGTCTTCGATGCCACTTACGCCGAGCCGGAGGGGTCATCGTCGAACCTTCGTTCTCGCTACCCGTCATCGCCGGTATGCGGGCTTGCCGGGGCGGGAGCGGCGGGCCGCCGCGGGGCCGCTGTTGGCCGCGTCCTCCCGGGTCAGCTTGCGCCAGCGTTCGACGCGAGCGGGATCGAGCGATCCATTCGCCATGGCAGCGCGAACCGCGCATCCAGGCTCATCGGCATGCGTGCAATTCGCGAAGCGGCACTCGAGCGTCGCCGCGATGACATCGTCGAACACGTCCGTCACGCCCGACGCCACTTCCGACATCTGGAGTTCGCGCATGCCTGGCGTGTCCACCAGCCAGCCGCCGCCCACCTCGCCATCGACGACGCGATGCATTTCGCGGACGGTGGTCGTGTGCCGGCCTTTGCCGTCGTCCTCGCGAACCGCCTGCGTCGCGACGCTGTCCGATCCGGTAAGCGTGTTCACCAAGGTGGACTTGCCGACCCCCGACGACCCGACCAGCGCGACGGTCTGCCCGAAGCCGCAATAGACGGCAAGGCGGGCGGCGCTCGTCGGATCGCGGCCATCGACCAGCGCCACCTGCAACCCCGATCGCAGTGCGCGCGTCGCGTCGACCAGGCGTTCGGGCGCTTCGCTTAGGTCGGCCTTCGTGAGAACGACGACCGGACGGACACCTACTTCGCGTGCAAGCACGAGATAGCGTTCGATGCGCGCCACGTTGAAGTCTTGATTGCAGGACGTCACGATGAACAACGTATCGACATTGGCGGCGATGAGCTGGATCCGGCGATCGTCGCCGGGGGACGGCCGTTTGAACAGGCTGGTGCGATCGAGGATGCGCACGATGGTTCGGGTGTTCCGGTCGATCAGCAACCAGTCGCCGACGGTGGGCCGGTCTTCCGCTCCCCGTTGCAAGGGGACGGTGGAGGAGATCGAGTCGTCGACCCCTTCGCCCGACACGGTCACCCTCCCGCGATGGACCGACATGACGCGGACGGGCTGGTAGCCGCGTCCCTGCTCGGCGGAGATCTGGTCGCTGAACCAGGGCTTCCAGCCCAATTGGGCGAGGACGGGATCGGGCGACCCCATCCTCAATCCCTCGCGCTCATGACCCGTCCTCCGGCTCCGGGACCGGAAGTCCTTGTTCGGCTGCCCGTTTATCCGCCTTGGCTTGCGCCTTCTTCGCGGACTCGGCCGCCTTGATCCGTTCGCGCTCGCGGCGCTCGAAATCATAGTTTGGTTTACGTGCTATGTCGCTCACTCTCGAAAAGGGTCCCGGCTGAGCAATACGCTAGACGGACAGACCCGATCCACCGATTACACTGATCCCCGGTTCGATGACAGGATCGGCGTCGAGTCGAAACCAAGACACGGTGGTGGAGTTGGCACGATCAATGGCAGCGCCGACCAGGTTGATGAGGAGCACCGAACATGAAGATAGATCTGGCCAACAAGCTCGCCATCGTCACCGGTTCGACCGAAGGTATCGGTTTCGCCATCGCCAAGGGGTTGGCGGACGCCGGCGCCACCGTCGTGGTGAACGGCCGCACCCAGTCGAAGGTCGATGCCGCGGTTGCGCGGATCGGCGGCACGGCCCGCGGGGTCGCCGCCGATCTCGCAAGCGCTGAAGGTCACAGCCTTCTCGTCTCCGCGGAACCCCGTGCCGACATCGTGGTCAGCAACCTCGGGATCTTCCAGCCCGCCGATTTCTTCGACACCGATGACGCGACCTGGGACAGGCATTGGCAGGTGAACGTGATGGCGGGGGTGCGGCTTGCTCGCTCGTATCTGCCGACGATGGCTGCAAACCGATGGGGCCGTTTTTTGCTGTTGGCGTCGGAATCGGCCTTCAACATACCGGTCGAGATGATCCACTACGGCGTCAGCAAGACCGCCGACGTTGCCCTTGCCCGCGGCCTTGCCAAGCGGATGGCTGGCACGGGCGTCACCGTGAACTCGGTCTTGCCCGGCCCCACCCTGTCGGAAGGCGTCGAGGCGATGCTCGAGACCGAGCGGCAGAAGTCGGGAAAGGACATCGAGGAAATCGCCGCCGCCTTCGTCCAGGAGCATCGATCGACCTCGATCATCCGCCGCGCCGCCAGTGTCGAGGAAGTCGCCAACATGGTCGTCTACCTTGCCTCCCCCCTCGCCTCTGCCACGACCGGCGCTGCGTTACGGGTCGATGGTGGCGTCATCGACACGCTGATGTAGCGGCTGCGCGCCTCGACCCAATTGCCGATGTCGTTGGTCACATAGTCCCTGCCCAGGTCGTTCAGCAGATCGTGCCGGTATTTGGGATAGAGCTTGAGCGACTTGTCGGACGATCGTGCGGCCGCGAACACGGCCTCGCTTCCTTCCGGCCTCGTCGCCTCGTCGGCCGTTCCGTGGAGCACCAGTAGCGGCACGGCCAATCGGGGCAGCCGCGTTTCGAGGGTGGCGTTCGCTCTCGCCAGCGCCGCCATGGTCGCGATCGGCTGGACCTCGCTGCCGACCAAGGGGTCCGCGTTCAGTACGTCCATCCAGGCGGGGTCGCGCGAGAAATCGTTCATCTTCAGCCGCACCACCGGTGTGTGCGGCAGCACGTGGCTCATGCCCCTGAACAGGGCCAGCGCGAAACGCGGGGCATAGAGCCGATAGGCCAGACTCTCGGAGATCAAGCCAGCGATCTCCTCCTGATGGTCGACCGCATAGCTCGTCGCGACGACACCGCCCGCGCTGTGGCCGAGCACGAAGACGGGCCGTCCCGGCACCTGCATCCGGGCGAATTCGACTGCCGCCGCCAGATCGGAGACATAATCCTGGAATGTGTCGACATAGAAGCGCTCGCCATCGGACCGGCCTCGCCCGCGGAGATCGAACGCGGTGACGGCGATTCCGCGCGAAGCGAACAGGTTGGCCGCCCGTTCATAGTGGCCGCTGTGCGCGTTGAAGCCGTGGCAGATCACCAGCGAGGCGATCGGCACGTCGAGTGCCTGCCAGTGGCGAACGAAGATGCGTCCGCCCGTTCCGTCGATCCATTGCTCGCGCGATTCGCGTTCTGCTGCTTTCGTCATCTCGATCATCCTTTCGTCGGCTGGGTGGAGAGGCAGGCGCTCAGCGCCGTGCCTCCACGTTGGCGAAGACGGTGTCGCTCGGACCGGTGCCGGTGATGCGGACCACCGCCGGCTCGCTGCGCGTAAAGGCGAAGTGCGGTGCGGCACCGGGCTCGGTGTAGAAGCCACCCGCGGTCAGCGCCTTCACCCGCGCTATCGAGCGATCCGCGCCATAGCCGAAATACCAGGTGCCCGAGATGACGGTCGCGACCCGGTCGTCGCGGTGCGTATGCGCCGCGATGCTGGTGTTCGCGGGAACGCGGATTTCCAGTACATAGGGTCCGGGCTTGGCCGGATCTCCCTGGAGGCGGACCGTCGTGATGCCGTTCATGCCCGATGTGCCGACGCCTGCGCCGTATGCGGTCGTCGCTTGCGTCTCCTCCGCCGACAGGGCAGCCGCCGCCACCCTGCCCTTGGAGGCGGTGGTCGGCCGCTGATCGATGAAGTCGCGGATCGCCTTCGTCGTTGCCGCAGGCTGTTCCTCCATCAGCCAGTGCCCGGCGTCTGCGATCACGCGCTCCTCGACATCGACGGCGCCGCTCCGCGTCACGACCGCCATCATCGATCCGAACGACTTCTCACCGCCGATCGCGAGCACCGGCATGGTCAGCTTGCCGTGCGCCGCGAGCCACGCGCGATTGTCGATGGCATCCTGATCGAAGGCGGCGAACTGGCTAAAGCCGGCGTGCATCCGTCCGGGCGCGGCATAGAGCGCGGCGTAATGCCGGCGTGCCGCTTCGGTGAAGCGCGTCGGATCAGCGGAAAATTCGTTCCAGAAGCGATCGAGGTAGATACGCTCGCGCCCGGCGACCAGTCGCTCCATGTCCGGGCCACCGAAGCGGAAATGCCACAGGAGCGGGTTCTTCAGCACCTCTTCCCACGGCCCGATGCCCGGCACCGGCGCATCCATCAGGACCAGCTTGCTTACCCGATCCGCGTGACGCGCAGAGAGCGCGTAAGCGACCATGTTGCCGATGTCGTGCGCGACCACGTCCGCCCGAACGATGCCGAGCGCGTCCATCACGCCCACGATATCCTGCGCCTCGTTCGCCTTCTCGAACCCGGCATCGGCCCGCGCCGACAGTCCCATGCCCCGCAGGTCCGGAACGATCACCCGGTGATCGCGCGCGAGTTCCCTGGCGAGCGGCACCCACATGTCGCCGGTATCACCATAGCCGTGCAGCAGGATCACCGCAGGCCCCGATCCGCCTACCCGTACGTGGATGGTCGTGCCGTTCGCTGCGATCTCCTGCGTGCGGAACGTGGTGGGAAAGGCCATCTCGGTCTGTGCGAGGGCGGTCGAACTCACCATCGTGAGCGACATCGCGGCGGCAAGAGCGAGGCGGCGGTAGGTCCGGGTCATCTTCATCGTCTGTCTCCTTGTGTATGGCACTTGCGGTGCGAGGCAAAAACTAGACAGAAGTGCCCGGCTTGATTAGCCGCCGTCGGATCGAAGGATTATTGACTGGGGCGCAAAGATGGCATCTCTCGACCGCGCACGCGACCTTGCGGTCTTCGCCGAGGTCGCGGCCACCGGCAGCTTCTCGGCTGCGGGCAGGCGCCTTTCCCTGACGCCATCCGGGGTCAGTCGCACCATCGACCGGATCGAGGATCGTCTCGGCGCCCGGCTGCTACTCAGGACCACGCGTGCGCTCACGCTGACGGCCGAGGGCAACGCCTATCTGAGCGGCGCGCGAAGGATCCTGTCCGATCTCGACGAGGTCGAGCAAGCGATCGCCGACCAGGGGGCGCCCAGGGGCCGGGTCCGGATCAGCGCTGCGGTTTCGCACGGGCGGGTCTGCATCGTGCCGCTGATAAAGGAATTCGTACGGCTTTATCCGCAGATCACGGTCGACATCAACCTGAGCGACGAGAAGGTGGACGTCAGCAAGGGCCAGGCCGACGTCGCGATCCGCTCCGGTCCGATGGCCGACAGCCTGTTGATGGCGCGGCGGCTGGGCCATAATGGTCGCACCATCGTCGCCGCGCCCGACTATCTCGCGCGGCGCGGCACACCGTCGATCCCCGAGGATCTGGCATATCACGACTGTTTGAACTTCAATTTTCGCCGCGCCGAGCCGGTCTGGCCGTTCCGACGGGACGGCACGACGTCGACGATGGCCGTGAGCGGGCCGGTCGAGGCGAACAGCGGCGAGACCTTGCTGCAGCTCGTCCTCGACGGCGTCGGCGTCGCCCGGCTCGGCAATTTCGGCATTGCCCGCGCGATCGCGGCGGGCACGCTCGTGCCGTTGCTCGAGGCGTACAACCCCGGCGATCACGAAGTCTTCCATGCCGTCTTCGTCGGCGGCGTCAGCTTGCCGGCCCGTATCCGGCACCTCGTCGACTATCTCGCCGAGCATTATGGCGAGTTGACGGACCAGCGGATCTGACCCGATGTTGCTTTCGCTTTGTCGGCGCGTCCCCTCCTGCGGCGGCGGACGCTGGCTCCAGGTCGGGAGGAACGGGGCTCGCGAAACGGCGGCCGACGGTCCGCCTACGTCGCCTTCATATTCGACGATACGTTCTGGAACGTCGTCTTCAGCTGGTTGCCCAACCCCTTCATGGCAGCGATAGCCGCGACCGCGATCAGCGCTGCGATCAATCCATACTCGATGGCCGTGGCCCCGCGCACGTTCTTGCGGAGGTACTTGAGCGTAGCGTACATGGTATTCTCCCTAAAATCCCTGTGCGCTCCGCGGGTTAAGATTGTGCTTCATGCGGGCCCGCTTCAAAATCTGCGGGCCGCCACTGCGGTCGCGTGGCAGGGACGGCGTCTTGTCAGTATGACAGGACGATGGCGGACAATCAGCGAGGCGGACCGGCAAGAAGCCGGCCATGTCGCCAGCCTGTGGCATAACGGCCTGGGCTATTTGCTGCGGCAGGTCTTCCCGTTTCACGATCGATCGCCGGCGGCGTGTGAGGCTATTGGCTTTGGCGCAACGGCCAGCCCGTCCCTGGATCATTCGAATGTGACGACCCTTCCCGCACCTCGGGGCCGAGATCAGTCGCGGATCGACGCTACGGCTTTCCTCGTCATCGGCACGCCGAACGATCGCCGGGATTTCACGACAGCGATCCGCGCCTTTGCCTTGGCTGCGCGCCGAGGCGACCGGCTCATCATCGCCGGCTGTGGCCGGCACCGCGCAAGGCTGGAAAAGTGGATGGTAGCGCTTTCAGTGGAGAACAAGATTGCGTTCGTCGATGACACTGTGTCCGCATACCAAGCCGCCAACATAGCGAGGCACGACGTCGCGATCATCGTCTCCACAGGCCCTGGAGCGGTCGGTCTTTGCCACTCTGCCTTGCTCGCCCGGCGGCCGGTACTCGCGTCGGACCGGAGCGCTGCGGTTACTATCTTGGGCACTGGCCACGTCGCGGGAACCGTCTTCTGCTCGGGCGATGTGGTCGCGCTCACCCAGGGGATGCTGCGGGCGAAGTCGCGCGTGTAGTCCAGCTAGAACGCGTCGGATCTGGCTAGATAGCTGAACGAGAAGCTGTTGCTCGCCGCCACGCGCCAAGAGGAGCGCGGTTTTAGGTGGACCTCGATGAATTTCGGGCGATCGCTGGTCGTTGCACGAGGAGGCCGACGTCTTTCCAGGCAGTCGGCGTGACTTTGCCGCTCACCTGGATCGCGGACTGCTGCATGCTCTACTCAGTCGCCCTTCGGTCCCAGATAAGAATCGCCGTAAACCGCTCGTCGCAAATCCCGGTGGAGCGTCCCATCGAAGGGGATCACCTGGACGAAGAACACCGCCGTGATCTTATTGATAGGATCGACCCAGAAAAGCGTCGAAGCCCTTCCATCCCAGAAGAACTCGCCGAGAGCTCCTCGGTTCTCGCTTCTGTCCCGCGGCTGGCCGGTACGGACGAAGAAATCGATCCCGAACCCCCCGGTGCCCTTGCCGGACAACCATGAGCGCTCCGTCACCAAGGGGTCGAGTTGGTCGGTAGCCATCAGCTTTACGGTAGATGGTTTGAGTATGCGCACGCCATCCAGGCTGCCATTGTTCAGCAGCATGCGCGCGAAGCGCATATAGTCATCGACTGATGAGACGAGCCCGGCACCGCCCATCGTGAGCTGTCGATCGGGGGTGAAGTTCAGCCCGCGTTGTTCCTTCTCGGATGCTCGCTGAAGCAAACCGCCAGCATCCTTCCCGTACATCGCGGCGAGCCTAGCGTAGCGATCTTCCGGCTGCGTCCAGCCGCTGTCCTTCATGCCAAGCGGCTCGAAGATCTGCTGACGCACGTAGCGCTCGAAGGGCAACCCAGTCAGTTTTTCGACGAGAAGCGCCTGCACATCGACGGCAGCGCTGTAGCTCCACCGCCGGCCAGGGTCAGCAAGCAAGGGCACTTTAGCGAGCCGGCGGCCGAACTCGGCTAGATCATGATCCGTGTTCAGTGGGTCCAGCCGCAACCATTCGGTTCCGAGGTAATCGTCTCCGGCGCCATAGCCAAAACCGGCGGTGTGCCGGAGGATGTCCCGGATGAGGATCGGCCGCTCCGGCGGGCGCAGGATCGGCTTACCCGCCGGGTCGAGCCCTGCGAACACTCTGGTCTGAGCAAATTCAGGCAGATATCGCGCGAGCGGATCGTCGAGGGCGAACCTTCCCTGCTCCCACAGCTTCATCAAGGCGACACCGGTGATCGGCTTGGTCATGGAATAGATCTGCGCGAGCGCCTCGCGCCGCATCGGCCGTTTGGCTTCGCGATCGGCCTGCCCCGCGGTGCCGAAGTAGACCTCGCGCCCGTCCTTCCAAACGAGCGCGGACACGCCCACGGCGCGCCCGCTCGATATCATGGCGGCGAGTGCCCGGTCGATACGCGCTTTGTCGATCTGCACCGACGGAACCACGGTTGCGGTAGCGCTCGGGGTGCCAGCGAAGGCCACGGCCGGCGTCATAATAGCGAGCATCGCAACACTCAAAAAAGTTGTTCTCATAGTTGCCCTCGCTGCCTGCTCCACGAGCTTAGCGGGGTTGCATGTGGCCGGGAAGGTTGCGCGGCCACTCGTAGCTATCTGGCAGACGGATTGACCAGCGACGAGATGGTTCGGCTGGACTGTAAGGGGCAACTGCGGGCAATGCGATCGCGACCGACGGATTGATCGTCTTCAAGTCGATAGAGACTGGATCCCTCTGCCGCACCGTCGCTCGGTGCACTATTGCGCATTGATGGCGAAGAAGAAGCGCTACCTGACTGCAACGATGGCAGACGGCTACCGTAAGACAATCGGCCCTACGGCTGCGCCGTTCACCCATTATTGGCGCCTCGTCGCGCATTTGCACATCGGCAAAACCGAGGTGTTCTGGGGGCATGCCACGTCCGCGAAGGAGGCCGCCGGCAAGGCGGCGCTGGTAGAACAGGCGGCAAGGCGCCACGGGTGGAAGCGCTACGAATTCGAGGTTGTTCAGCTCACCGAACACTGATGCCCTTAGCAACGATGGTAGCCAGCAATTCCGGCAGCGATCGAAACCTGCGACGCGCTTCGTTCGAAGTCGGCGGCGCGGTCATTCATCGGTTCAGAGAATAGAGCAATAATCTTACGTCAATCGCACAACCAACCGGCCGAGATATCACCGCTATGCCCCTCCGGCGCCAACACGACGCGCAGGGCTTCTATCAAGGTCGGGAGTGCCTGCGTGAAGGCGTAGGGCGGGTTGACGATGAAAAGGCCTGCGCCATTATAGATGCCGGGCTGATCGCTATCGTACAACCAATGCTCGACCGTCAGCAGCTTCTGGATGCCGAGCTTGCCCAACTGCTCCTTCCAGCGCGCGTGCGTGGCGCGGTCTTTCAGCGGATACCAGATCACCGTGACGCCATGCGCCCATTTACGGCAAGCGGCGGCGAGCGTGGCGGTGATTCGCGCACGCTCATCGGTTTGCTCGTAGGGCGGATCGACCACCACCACGCCGCGCGCGGTGCGGGTCGGCAGCATCGCCAGCCAGAGCTCGTAGGCGTCGCGCTCATGCACGGCAGCCGACGTGTCGCGCATCACCCGGCGCAGGGTATGGGCATCCTCGGGATGTTTTTCGTTCAGGATCAGGAAGTCCTGCGGGCGCAGGAGCTGCGCCAAAATCCGCGGCGAGCCTGGGTAGAAAAGCGGCACCGCCCCGACATTAACCGCCTGCACGGCGGCGCGGTAGTCGTCCAACAAGGGGTCGGTAGCGGCAAATGCCCGCAGCACGCCCTGGGTGGACTCGCCGGTGCGCTGGGCCTCGCCGCCGCCAAGGTCGTACAGCCCGCAACCGGCGTGGGTGTCGATGAGCGTCAACGCTCCCGGTTTTTGCTGCAAGGCCCGCACGAGGGCGATCAGCAGGCTGTGCTTGACGACATCGGCACTGTTGCCGGCATGGAAGGAGTGGCGATAGTTCATTGCGACGTAAAACCCTGACGATCTTCCTGTATCCGTGCCGCCGGGCGCGGGCGTCGGCCGCGGAATGATCGCGTCAATCCAGGCGAGCTTCGGCAATCATATGCGGAGATCGTTCAATTGCCCTCGGCATCGACGGTGAACACCACCGGCTTACCCCGGGACATCGGCTCCCACCCGGCCGACAAGGCGGCGCGCACGCACCGCGAGATCGTGGCGTCATCGAGCTGAAGACGACCGCGCGGCAAACCCTTCAACAACCGCTTGGGCGGCGGAAATTGCACCCATGCTTCGCGTTTGGCATCGCGCTGGAGAAGGGCAATGGTCATGCCCTTCCAACCCTCGTCATCCGACTGGTGCGGTTCACGCTGGAGGCGCCACTCGTACAAGGCGTCATCGACGTCGAGGGTGCCGCCGCTGCTTAGGGATTTCGACATATAGACCGCAATAGCATGCCAGCTCGGCGGACGCACAGCTTCGGGCTGGACAGGCGCACGGTTTTGTATGGCGGACGGACTGTGTCTACACCGACCAGAAGCAGTCGCAGCTGTCCACCATCTGCGGTCATTCACCTCAGCCTCCCGGCGCGGTCTACGCTTGCTGCCAGAGCAGAGCTCACGCCCAAAAGCAGCGAAGGGTGTCAGACGACACTTTCAGCCATCAGACAGCCGCTTCTGAACTGCATCCTTTCGCGAACGACATCGGTGACAGAAGCGAGGCTTACTGACTCGCTAGGGTGCATGGTGCGGCGGTCGGCGACTGCGCGACACAGCGCTAGCAATTGTTGGCTGATCCACGTCGTTCGCGTCGTTACCGCGCCTCTGTAGGTGGGCAATGGGCAACGTACGGACCACATCCCCCCGACAGCCACCGGACGGAAAGCGGGATCGAGAACGCGGGTAGCAGGTAGAGTCGGCTCTCGACCGTTGACAGGTAACTCTACTTAGGTTGAGTAGGAGCATGGGCCGTAATCGTAGACCATCCAAGCAGATGCTCCTCTTGTTGGAGGCGCTGTCTGCGCGCACTCAGCAGTGGCGCCACGGCTACGACTTGATGAAGGAAACCGGGTTGCTCTCGGGAACGCTGTACCCGCTGCTGATCCGCATGACCGACCAAGGGCTCGTCGAGGCCGAGTGGCGGGAGCCGGAACAACCTGGCCGCCCTGCGCGCCATGCGTACCGTTTAACGAGTGCTGGAGTGGCATTGGCGCGGGCGGCGACCCCTGCCAGTCCCATCTCCTCTAGCAAGGCTTCCTTCGCATGAGAGCTGCGGTGTCGCGTGCTTTGCTCACAATTGCCTGTCGGTCCCTTGGCTCGGATCGCCGGGCGTGGGGACTGGCCATGGAGGTGGAGTTCGAAGAAGCAGTCGACGACGGCAAACCATTGACCTTCGCTTTCGGCTGCCTGATCGCAGCGTGGCGCGAGATCGGGAAGCACAGCGAAGGGCGCTTGTTCATCGCCAACTACGCGCTCGCCCTGGGGTTAATCATCCCGATGGCGGCTTTGCAGTTCCAGCAGGCGGTCGGTTTCCTGTCCTCGACGGACGGCCTGCCGTTCGGCATGCGAGGCGCTGGTGCCGGACTGAATTCTTACCTGATCTGGTCCCAGTCCAGCGCCACCCCGATAATGCTGATCATGTGGCTTCTGCTTGGCGTGACGCACCTTTGTCTCGCGTGGTTGCTTGTGGAGCGGGACTGGATACGCGTCGTGAAGTGCGGCACGCTGATCGGGGCGGCGATGATCACGCTGTCCCTTTTCACGGGCATTTTGATGCTCGATATGTCGCCGCTGTCCGTGCCCATCGCTGAACTGGCAATAGAATTTGCGGCGATCTGCACGATGTTCCGCTGGCATGGACGCGTCTTCCAAGCGCCTCGCGCGAACTGCTTACCCAGTAGATCCTAGTCGGCCGTCGATGATCCTGCCGACCGGCTGTAGTTCTGAGGGCTTACTTGACTCTTAGATCTCTATATGTTGATTTATGGTCAGAGCGATGATGGCGAGGTTTGAAGCTCAAGGTGCACGGACCGCCAGCCAAGATTGTGGAATCCGAGGGACGCAGCGTCCCACTTGGCAGAAGGGGAGCGAATATGCGGCGCGTCGTCAGCATAGTCATCGTTGCAGCGAGCATTGCCTTGCTCATGGCCCTTACCATATTCTGGCGACAGCCCGCCGCTGACGCTGGCGAGGCCGGCCTATTCGCCAACGACTGCTGCGGCACGGTGAAGCTCGCCGACGGTGAGATGCTCCTCAACGACCAGCAGACCGTATCCTACAGCGTCGCTAGAGATGCAGATGGGCCCTACATCCTGCCTCGCTTTGACGTCGGCATTGTAGCGGATCAGGGGCTCGACGTGGATGGAACCCGCTCGGTGCGCAAGCTGCGGCTCGACAAGTTGCCTGCGCCGACCAAGCTCACGCTATACGAAGGCTCGGTGCCGTATGTATTCACAAGGACGAATCTACATTTTCGCAAATAGTGTCGAAGCGGCCGTTCATTATCTTACATTAATCGTTCAAACCACAGCCACTCGAATTGAAAGCTATACATGCCGAAGTCGTGCTTTAGACAGGAAAGCTAAACTTGCGATATGTCAAGAAGTGGGATTGACGATCGTAGCTCATCACTTCCACAAGTACGAAGCGCGCCCGGACGACGCGCTATCTGACCGACAATCCGATGCGGATTGAGGTAATGGCGCGTGCTGTTGCTGACTTAGCCGGCGCCCAAGCGGTTTTTTGCGTTGATTGCCAAGGGCTTCAGGATTGCCATTACTGCTCGTACCCGTCCGCTCGCCACCTTTCGACGACAGCGCATCTCGAAGCCAGTCGCCAACAACTGTCACAAGGCGAGGCGATCCGAGGTACGGGCCCAACTTCGACACCTCGTCCGACGTGCCTGTGACCGCGGCTTCTTGAAACGAGTGGCCAAGGCCGTCCAGCATCACAATTCGAGCACGGCGATCCTTCGCCAAAGCGGCTCGTGCCGCCGGCGCATCGTCCACCACCGTATCCTTGGTCCCGTAGATCGCCAGTACGGGTATGTGCAGGGCCTTGAGATCGGAGGCCGAACGGAACTTTTTCGCGCCCCAGGCCTCTGGAACGTCGATCATGGCGAGCGCTTGTTCCGCCTGGAGACGCGGGAACCCCGCCGACTCGAACCGATCTACAGCGTCGGTACGAAGGCGTGTAATCGTTGCCGCATCTCCGCTGTCCATGCGAGCCTGGAGCAAAACCATGGCCGCATCCGCCGCCGGGCCGATGAGGGCGTCCTGGCCGCCGACGATCATCTTCATCATTTGCCTGTACAGCCCCGTTCGGACGTACGGCAGTCCGTCGCCAACATTGCCGGCCAGCGTCACCACGGCCGCGATCTCGGGATCGGCAGCCGCAGCCGACGGCGCGATTACACCGCCCCCGCTATGGCCGACCAATGCAATGCGGCTGCCAACGATGTCCGAGCGATGGCGCATCGTTGCGACGGCGGCGGCGGCGTCCGCGGTCAGTCGCTCGACGTCCTCCTCGTAGGTGCCCGTCGACTGTCCGACCCCGCGCTTGTCATATTCGAGGGACGCTATGCCATCGGTTGCCAGTCGTTTGATGATCTCCGAAAAGCCACCGCGCTTATTGGGCCCATGACCCTGAATCATCACGGCCAAGGGATAGGGACCCTTGCTGTGCCCTGCCGGCAGGTACAGCGTTCCCGCCAGAACAACACCCGGTTCGGATGAGATGCGGACATCGGTGGCGATCGACCCGAGCTCGGTCAAGCCAGCGTCGCTCGACAAGGCTTTGCCGGCCTCTGCCCGCGGCCGCACTGCCGCTGCCGCGCGACGCGGCACAGCGCTATCAACTGTGTGGCCGGATACCGTGGCTTGGGTAAGCCCGCGATCCGCTTTGACCTTTGGCGACGGCCGCGCCTCTACGCGGCCCGCGATGCCCGTCGCGAGAAGCGGGGAAAGGACGGTAAGCAGCCGTAGCCCGACGCCGCGAGACACGTTGGTCATGGCTTTCATCATTGCTCCACTTCCTCACCGTTGCAGCACGGTCGGTATGCCGTGCCGCATTTTCCCAGCGTGTCGCTTCCGACCAAATGCTCGTGCCTTCGCAACCCGACACAAACTTTAAAAAACATATGTAGATTTAAGAGTCAACAGCGGCCAAGAACCTGGGAGCAGCAAGCGGAAACCGGAAAGCCCGAACATGGCTAGCGGTCGACCGGAGCCATCGCGGCCGCGCGCTTCCACGCAACGTAGCCCGACACTATGCTGCGCTTCGTCCCTAGAGAATATCACCACGACGATCCTACCGAACCGCTTTGGGTTGCCAGCAGCATGTTGGTTCTTTCAAACACGTGCGCAGCCGACTTGAATTTTTGGTCCGAATTGATTGCTTAGACCGCACCTACTTTTCTCTGCCAGAGCGAAGCCTCTACCTTCCCGGTCACGCTTCACCGCCGCGCCGTGCCTCGGGCCGATAGCGTGCAGAACCTGTTCGGCTGAGGTAGATCAGTCCTCGGGCACTATGAGGATGGCGCGAAAATCATTTACGTTGGTGAAGGTGGGCCCTGTCACCAGCAGATCGTCAAGTCTGGAGAAGAAGGTGCCGCTGTCATGTCGGTCGAGCATATCGTTGGCGTCCAGTCCGGTCGCGACCGCGCGTGCCAGCGTGTCGGGAGCAATGATGGCGCCCGCACCGCCGCCGCTGGCACCATCCTCACCATCCGTGTCGGCGGCCAAGGCCCATACGCCATGCCGCCCGGCCAATGCTCGCGCCAGCGCTAGTGCGAACTCGGTGTTGCGCCCGCCGCGACCCGCGCTGCACCCGGCCAGCGTCACGGTGGTTTCACCACCTGACAGCAGGATGCACGGGCGGCTCCTCGGGTTTTGGGTCAAGTCGGCCATCGCCTTCGCAACGTCGCGGCTCTCGCCCTCCAGGGCGTCACCGAGGATCTCCACGTCGAAGCCCGCCTCGCGCGCGACCTTCGCCGCGGCTTCGAGAGACGCCTGCGGAGTGGCGATCAGGCGGACGTCAAAAGCCAGCGGCGGCGGTGCGACGTCGGCAACCGGCGGCGCCGTCACCAGCTTGAAGTATGCCGCCTCGCCGATTTCGCCGCGCAGGCGACCGGCCGGCCCGGAAAGGTCCCTTGTCGCCTCGGGATCCGGGATCGTCGGCCCGGACGCGATCGCGGCGGGATCGTCGCCGGGGATATCGCTGATCGCGAGCGTGACGATCTGGGCCGGGAAGGCCGCGGCAGCCAGCTTCCCGCCTTTGACCGCTGACAATCGGCACCGGACCGCGTTCATCGACCGGATGTCGAGACCGGAGTTCAGCAACGCGCGGTTGACGGCCTGCTTGTCGGCGAGAGTGAGCCCCGCAACGGGCAGCGCCATGACCGACGAGCCGCCTCCGGAGATCAGCGAGAGCACGAGATCCTCCGGGCCGAGGCCCGTCACGAGGTCGAGCATCTCACGCGCGGCGGCCTCGCTGCTGGCATCCGGAACCGGGTGCGCCGCCTCGCGCACCGCGATGCGGCCGGCCGGTTTGCCGTAGCCGTAAGGTGCGACCACAGTGCCATGGAGATCCACGTCTGCCCAGGCGCGATCGACGGCGATCGCCATTGCGGCCGCGGCCTTCCCTGCACCGACGACTATGCACCGCCCGCGGGGCCGCGGCGGCAGGTGATCCTTCAGGACCAGCTCCGGGTCTGCGGCCCCCACGGCCGCGTCGAACAGGCTACGCAGCAGCAGCCGTGCCGCCCCGTCCCGTTCGGGCTCGTGCAATGAAAGCGGTATCGTTCTCATGAGCCGCGTCCACCAAAACGGTCCGCCCGGCGGTGCGAGGAGTGAACCTCACGGATCACTTCGGCCCAGCCTAACGATCCCGGCAGGCCAATGCCGCTCATGTGAACGCCACCACGTCGTAGGTATCGAGGCTGGGCACCGTGACGCTTGCGTAGCCGCCCGCCTGCCGGACCTGCAGGGGGCGGCCTTGGCTCACGAGCCGCGCAGTTCGGAACGTGCCGGCGACGTTTAGCTGGATGCCCGACATCGGAATCGCAGGGTGATAGGCCACCTGCGAGCACCCGGACAGATTGACGAGATGGACCAGGGTGCGCGCGGCGTGCCGCTGCTGCTGCACGGTTATCTGCACCATCGGATGCGCGTTCGTCCGGATCTGGCGGCCTCTGGGCAGCAGGTGGTCCACCAGATCGCCGATCAGAGCGGCATGGTTCACCGCCGACACGCGGTAATAGAGGTCTCCGACGTCCCACGGTAGGTAGGCCAAACGGCCCTTGCCGTAGTCGGCGAGGTGCAGCCCCGGTTTTGCGGTATCCGCCATGCCTTCCCCGACCTTCTCCATGGGGATCGTGATCGTGGACGGCACGTAGGTCAGCGCCGCCGGGCCGCGCGGCTCCAGTTCCAGGAAGTCGCTGTAGTTGAGCAGCAGTTCGGCGTCCGACACCGACGGCAGCAGCTTCGGGTCGCGCACACGCCAATACGAGGAGAGCGTCTCCTGCCGCTTCCACAGCTTGACGACCGGCGGCAGTTCCAGCTCGGGCTTGACCGCGCTCGCGGCAAGGACCCGGCCGCCTGCGCGCAGATACTTGTCGAGCTGCGCGGGCACTCCCTTGGGGCAGACCACCAGATCGTAGCGTCCGGGATCGCTGTCGATCCAGTCGAGCCTGCTCGAGAGCGCGAAGGGGATGTGCAGTTCGGTCAGCAGCCGGAAGAAGCCGCGCATGGCGGAGTTCGAGGTGTCGCCCGGGAGGCCGACCCCGGGCGTATCGCGGTAGCCGAAGCCTCCGTTGCCGGCGACGGCCGCTTCGCCACGGCGCCCGATCGACGCATGCTTGCCTGCGCCGACGTCGTCCAGCAACAGGACGCGCGCGGCGTTCTCCTGCCGGACGTAGAGTTCCTCGTGCGCCTTATGGAACTGGAACGCCGGGCGCGCACCCCTCAGGCCGTTGCCGTCAAACTGTTCAATGGGGCCATTTACGAACAGGAATGGGCCCGCGCCGTTTGCCATGTTCTGATACGCCCGGATTTCTCCGTCGGGTGCGGCGCGGTGAACATAACGCCAGTATCCATCCAGAAAGACTGCATCGTTATTGAACGACATCTTGTCGGGCTCGGTCGCGCGCAGGCGGTTGACCGTCTCGCTGGCCTGGTAGAGCCAGTAGGCGTTGGCGCTCGCCACAGGCGCGCTGTGCGTCTCGTCGTTCCGGGAGTCTGCGTCGCGGCCATAGAGAAGGTTGAAGCCGTCGTCCGGCCGCTTTTCCCGGAGGAAGCGCGTCAGATGGTCGGTCGCCTCCGCCATTGAGGCGTTGATGAAGGCGAGATATTCCTCGTCGGCCTCGTCGGGGATGCCGCGGTTGTATTTCGCCCGGAATAGCCGCTGGCAGTTGTCGCAGTGGCACGGACCGTTGTTCTGGCGCTGGAACACCCCGTTGAAGAACGCGCCGTCGATCGGATAGCGCGCGATCACCTCGCCCATGATTTTGAGCGCCTGCTCGCGCACGTAGCCGCCGTTGACGCATGTCAGATAGGCGCCGTTCACAGGAGGCATCTCGCCCTTGGCCGTGCGCTGTAGCCAATCGGGATGCGCGGTCATCACGCGAGGGTCCTGATGGAAGGACCACTCGAATCGTGAGATGACGCGGATGCCTCTCGCATGCGCCTTGCGGACGATCTCGCCGACAAGATCGCGCCCGGCGGGCAGGCCGGTCGCTTTGAAGTGGAACGGCACCTTGGTCGGATAGAACGCCGCGATGCCCCCGGTCGGCACGTAGACCGCGTTCGCACCGAGGTCCGACAGCCAATCGATGTAGGCGTCGGTGTCCAAAGGTGGCCGCGTCTGGTCGAACAGGACGAGCGCCATGCGGATCGGCTCATCCATCCACCACTTGCCGGCCGCCGCGGGCCGGCCGAGTGCCTGCGCGCCGGTCGCCAGCGAGGCTCCCGCTAAGACCGTCCCAGAGAGGCTTAGAGCCTCTCGACGTGAAACGTCCATTGTCGTCACTCCCGAAAGAAGGGGCTCGATTCCGCACCAAGGCTGGCCGGTTCGTCGGTCAGGCGAGATCAACGGCCATGATCTCGTGGTATGAAATCGAGGGGGGAAAACGGCTCGCTGATGCGTGCGTCATTGGCCGCCATCCTCCACTAGCGCGACAGGAACATGCTGACGAGCATCGCTGCGCGCCAGAGCATCACCGCTCACGCCGCAGCCGAAGCAGTAAGCGCCTGTGTCGGCTTTGCCGAGATCCTGCCGGGCGCGATTTTGGTGCCGTGCGACGAGGTGCTCAGACAGCGCTTGCTCAACGTGGCACCGTCGTGGCGCGCCGTGATCGCAGGCTCGTGGCGCGGTTGGCTAGTCATGCACTGATCGTTGCGGCTGCTGCTGGGTACCGTCGGACGTAAATCAACAATTGACCGACAAGGCCTGACAGTAAACTACTTGGCTCGAACGCCGTGCGGTAGTGCGTCTATAGACGGGCCCTACAAAAATCGACGTGGATGTCCGCGGCTTCGCTGCAGATACACTGCGTCCGCTCGAAGAAAATGGCGGAGGAATGCGTCTTGATCGAACGCGTCTATCGCGCGTCCACGCTGACGCAGTCTTTCTGTGGCTAAGTTCGAGCTGCAAACCGTGTTAGCCACCGATGTGCAGCAGAGAAGACCGACCTGTACCTTCGATAGCCTCGGTGATGCCAGATCCGGCATGACCCCTGCGTAGCCGGTAGAGGCATACAAGACCTTTACGGGTCCGCGGGCCACGGTAGGAGCTTTCACCCTCTTGGCGTGTGGCCAGCGACAATGGAACAGGCAACGGCATCGCGCGTGCGCCGCAAAGGCCGCCAAGGCGGCCGTTCCTGAATAAGCGCGGACGGAACTCACCTGCTTGTACAACGCTGCCGAACCGAGGATCGCGCGCCTCGTAACCCCCGCTAGGAGGGTCCGGTAACTGGCAATGCCGGACGTTCGCGGGTCGATCGCGCCGAATGACCGCTAACGCCCAATTGCGGACATTCCGCACCGCGGTACGCTGGTACGATGGCGGTTGGGATTTAGCGGATGCCTTACCGGTCGGGCGCGATCTTTCGCTCGCCTACATCCCCATCGATTTGCGCAGGAATGCCTCGGTTTTAGCCAGCAGATCGGCGCGGACGGCACCGTCGTCCAGCTGGTGATCTAAGCCCTTGTACTCGATGAACTGCACAGGCTTGTGTGCATCGTTGAGCCGGTCTTCCATAAGCCGCGATTGTGCGATCGAGACATTCTGGTCGATGTCGCCGTGGAACAGGAGCACCGGTGCCTGGAAGTGATCGACATGGCGAGCAGGCGAGCCTTCTTGCGCAGTTTTTAGATCGCCGAAGATCGCGTTCAGCGAAGCTGGCGACACCCCGCCTGCCAGCTCCTGTTCGCGACGGATCACGCCAAAGTCGGCCACCGGTGCGATCGCGACCACGGCCTTGAACAGCGTGGGATCGACCACCTGCGATTGCAGCGCGGCGTACCCGCCATAAGACCAGCCGACGATCGCCAGATGCTTGGGATCCGCGATCCCCTGTTTCACCAGCCATCGACCTGCATCATCGATGTCACCGATTGCGGTTCGCCACGACCGGATACCATTCTGCTGGAACCACTGGCCGCCGTAACCCGACGAACCGCGGTAATTTGGCTGAATTACCGCATAGCCGCGATTGGCAAAGTATTGCGGCAACCAGTCGAAGTTCCACTCGTCGCGATAGGTCGGGCCGCCGTGTGGCAGCACGATCGCTGGCAGACTCTTTCCGTCGCTACCCGGCGGCAGCGTCAAATAGGCGGGCACCATGGTGCCATCGGAGGCGGGAAAGATGATCGGCGTCATCGCCGCCAGTTTAATCCCGGCAAGCAAGGGGCGGACGGGCAGTATCTCGCCAAGATGCTTGGTAGCCTTGTCGTACAGATAGAAGCGACCGGGATTGGTGTCGCCGCTGGCATAGATAACCAGCTTCTTCTCGTCCTCGCTGGCATCAACAATGTTGATGTTGGGCATCGTCGGAAGCGCACGGGCGAGAGCTGCGGTGAACGCCTTGAGCGCGGGATCGAACATTGCGGCCTGACGCTTGTCGGTCACCCAGCTCGCGCCAACGACGCGTTTCTGGCGGCCAATCGTGAGGGGCTGATCGACATCGGCGTCGGGCCGCGCGAAGACCACCTCCTTCTTCAGGCTGCCGTCGAGCGCGATCTTGTACAGCGCCGTGCGACCCGTCGCATTCTCTAGCCCATAGGCAACGTTGAGAGTCGGGTCGACTGCAAACGGTTCGAAGCCCTTCGCTTGGTAGTTTGAATAGGCGACTGTGGCGAGTGGCAGCCACTCACGGCTACCCTGCTTGCGATAGCGATATTCCGCAGTGTCCTTGCTTTGGTCGAGCCGGTTGCGCGGCGAGACTTGCATAATCCGGATCGTGCCGCGTCCGTCGGTGATATATCCCGAAGCCGCGGCATTGGGCTGCTCCACAGTCTTGCGGTTCAACGTGCGCGTATTGACCCGCTCGACGCCAAAACCTTGCGGCTATTTGCGGTGATGCTGCCAGTCGAGAATTGAGGGATGAACCAGCGCGTCATCAGGACGGAGCCGTCCTCATTGTCGCCCAGCCAGTCGATCACCTCGCCCCCGCCGAGCGTGACGCCCAAGTCTTTGTCAGCGGCGCGCGCGCTCAGCTCTTTCATGCCGGTGCCGTCCGCATTCAGTGCAACCATGCGGGTGCCCGCACGCTTCTTACCGTACACCATGTCAATGATATAGAGGCCGCAGATGATCCGGTCGTTGGTGGACCACCGGCACGAGGTGAGCCGCTCGGGGTTACCGGTGGAAGAGATGATGCCCTTCATCTCGGGCGCGCCGTCGAGCTTGACGACGCTCGCAAGCGCGCCACGCGGACCG
Organism: Sphingomonas sp. Tas61C01; assembly: GCF_052567495.1. Classification (NCBI taxonomy): domain Bacteria; kingdom Pseudomonadati; phylum Pseudomonadota; class Alphaproteobacteria; order Sphingomonadales; family Sphingomonadaceae; genus Sphingomonas; species Sphingomonas sp. Tas61C01. The sequence goes on along the minus strand of NZ_CP199583.1, from coordinate 3,192,651 downwards.
TTAGGTTGCAGGATGACGAGTGACTTTCCGTCAGGCGAGATGCTAACGTCTAAAACGCTGTCGCGCGCGCCAAAGCGGATGGCGGTGTCATCGAGCGCCGCGAACGTTGTAGTACTCGTCGCCAGCAAGGCGACGATAAGTGCGGATCGAATAAGCATACAGAGTCCCCAGAGCTCGGCTCACTCTAGCAAGGCGCGCGCGGTGCGCAACTCGGGCGCTAGCAGGCGCCAATTTGCTCACGTAAGCGCTGGCTGCCATGACGACGGCTTCGCGCCAGCAACATCGTCACATGGCAAAGACCCGACCGCCGGCATGCAATTGCCATTCTCCCGCTGAAGCTGCGCCTCTGCATGCTGACGCGCCCTGCCCGTTGTCAATGCGCGGCCGTGCTCGTTGACTGGCAGGGTTTGACGGCGTCCATATGTCGATTGGAACGTCCGCTAACGCCCAGTATCCGCCATTGAGGGCTCACGGGCCGCTCCCAGAACCGGTCACTCGTTCATCTCGGTTGCGCGGCCGATCTCGATTAGCCAGCCCGATTGCTCGACGTCACAGCATCGCACGAGGCGTTTCTAGCGCGCTGGAGTCTGATCATTGATTAGTCGTGACTTCCACGACAGGTCTAAGCGTGATGGACCGGTCCGCGCTCTGTCGCTTCGGCCGGCCAGCTCTTCTCGCGTTAGTTCTGAACGAGATTCCAATCGCTCGTAGTGGCCGACCCGGCGCAATTAGCAGCGCCGCTCCCTGATTTCCGAATAGGTTGCAGCCGTACGCGGCGCTTGTTGTAGTAAGTAAGATCGATCGAGACTCTGAAGCGGGCACCCTGGTGCGTATAGATGCCCTGGTCAGCTCGATCCTTGGCGTAGGTCGAACAGTAATGCCAGCCAAACTTTTCTAACTCATTGCCGATCGCATACACGGCATACTGATCCCTATCGTGCCACAGCACCACTTGGCTATAGCCGCCGCGTCCATCGCCACCGGCAAGATCGACCGCAGCTTCGTATGGACCCTGTCCCAGGAAAGTCACGTTGCCTCGGCGACACCGCATCTCGCTGGCGTTCATCTGAAAGCAGTTGTTGAATCCCATATCACGGGCATCTGCCAAACTGCCGCTGATCGGCAGGCCGCCGAACGTCAGCCTGGGAGGTGGCTCGAGATGCCGGCCATCGCGTCCGGCAAGGAAGGTGCCGACGAACACTGCGCAGCTAAGCGCGGTGATCGCTGCAAGGTGCCAAGGCCTGCTCATGACAATGTCCCGGCACACCAGGCGCGTGCCACGGCCAATCTCGACCTATGTAGATTTATAGTCAAGCCGTAATGGTGAGGGTGAGCGCTGTCCTTGCATCGCAACTCCACACCTGCGTGTCCGCGCTGATGATGCGGCTCCGACATCCATCTCCGCCGATGCTCAGCCTGCTTCGCTATGCGAGAGAGCGCCAGGCTGAATACCTGGTTCACCGCGTTCTCGGGGCTCAGCGCAGTGCGACATCCGTCCACAAACCCCTTCCCCATTTGCCAACCACCAGTGGCAGGCGCCAACGCTGAAAAGGCGGCTAGCCGGTCGATGGCGCTTGCTTGGTAGTTGACAGAAAACTCTACCTAGGTTGAGTAGGGGCATGGGCCGTAACCGTCGACCATCGAAGCAGATGCTCCTCTTGTTGGAGGCACTGGCTGTGCGCACTCAGCAGTGGCGCCACGGCTACGATCTGATGAAGGAAACCGGGCTCCTGTCGGGAACGCTGTACCCGCTACTGATCCGCATGACCGACCAAGGGCTCGTCGAGGCCGAGTGGCGAGAGCCGGAACACCCTGGCCGCCCTGCGCGCCATGCGTACCGTTTGACGAATGCTGGAGTGGAATTGGCGCGAATGGCGGCCCCTGCGAGTCGCGCCTTCTCTACCAAGGCTTCTTTCGCATGAGAGTAGCGCTGTCGCGAGCTTTGATGTCCCTGGCCAGTCGGTCTCTTGGCTCGGATCGCCGGGCGTGGGGAATAGCGATGGAGGGAGAGTTCGAAGAGGCGGTCGTTGACGGAAAGCCATTGATGTTCGCCCTCGGCTGCCTGATCGCAGCGTGGCGCGAGATCGGGAAACACAGCGAAGGACGCCTCACCCTTGCGAACTACGCGCTCGCCGTGGGGTTACTCATCCCAATGGCAGCCCTGCACTTCCAGCAGGCGGGAGCCTTCCTGTCCCCGTCAGACGGTGCGCCGTTCGGCATGCCAGGCGCCGGCGCTCGATTGAACTCCTACCTGATCTGGTCCCAGGCCAGCGCCACCCCGATACTGCTGATCATGTGGCTTCTGCTTGGCGTGACGCACCTTTGCCTGGCGTGGTTGCTTGTGGAGCGGGACTGGATTCGCGTCGTGAAGTGCGGCACGCTGATCGGGGCGGCGATGATCACGCTGTCCCTGTTCACGGGCATTTTGATGCTCGATATGTCGCCGCTGTCCGTGCCAATTGTGGAACTGGCAATAGAGCTTGCGGCGATCGGCACGGTGTTCCGGTGGCATGGACGCGTCTTCCCACTCGCCCCGCCCGAACTGCTTACCCAGTAGGTCCTAAGTGGCCTTCGATGATCCAGCCGGCCGGCTGGCGCCCTGCGGATCTACTTGACTCTTAGATCTACATATGTTGATATTCGCCCACAGCGATGGTGGCGAGGTTCAACGCTCAAGATGCACGAACCGCCAGCCCGCATTGTGGGATTTGAGGGACGCATCGTCCGACTTGGCAGAAGGGGAGCGAACATGCGGCGCGTCGTCAGCATAGTCATCGCTGCGGCAGGCACTGTCTTGCTCGTCGGTTCTCTCTTAATCTTGCGTAAGCCCGTCGTTGACGCTGGCGAGGCCGGCCTATTCGCCAACGACTGCTGCGGCACGGTAAAGCTCGCCGACGGCGAGATGCTGCTCAACGACCAGCAGACTATTTCCTACACCGTCGCCAGAGATGCCGATGCGCCATACATCCTGCCCCGCTTCGACGTCGGTATTGTAGCCGACCAGGGGCTCGATGTGGATGGAACCCGCTCCGTGCGCAAACTGCGGCTAGACAGGCTACCTGCGCCGACCAGGCTCACGCTATATGAGGGTTCGACGCCCTATGTCTTCGAAAGGTGGACGCCACGCCGTCGCAGATAGCCCGAGAAGCTGCTCATTAGCTTGAAGAATTTCGTTTCGACACGGCAAACTAACCGTGCCGCCCGGGTTTAGGGAGTGGAATACCTATGAAAGCCATAGCCAATGTTTTATGCTGCGGCGCGCTGAGGCTGTTAACGGCCCTGCTCCCGCTTCTCGCGACAGGCAATGCCGGCAGCGTACAGGCGCAACAGGCGCGCACGGTCAGTCCCGCAGCTCGCGCGATAGAAGTCCGCATCCCATCCGAAACAGGTGTCGTTCTGGCGGGTACGCTGCACCTGCCGGCAGGGCGCAGCAAGGGTCCTTATCCGTTGGCCGTGATGATTCAGGGGTATGGTCCCAATCAGCGCGGTGGCTTCTCTGAGATCATCAAACGACTGGCCGCCGATGGCATCGCGTCCCTGGAATATGACAAGCGCGGGGTCGGACGGTCGACGGGCACCTACAAGGAGGATGTCGAGCAACTGACCGCGGACACCGCCGCCGTCGTCGTAGCGATGCGCCATCGTTCGGATATCATCGGCAGCCGCATTGCGCTGGTCGGTCACAGTCAGGGCGGCGTAATCGCGCCCGCGGCGGCAGCTGCCGATCCCCACATCGCGGCCGTGGTGACGCTGGCGGGCTCGGTTGGCGACGGGCTGCCCTACGTTAGGAAAGGAATTTACCGGCAGATGATGAAGATGGTCGCGGGCGGCCAAGATGCCCTCATCGGCCCGGCAGCGGATGCGGCCATGACTATGCTTCAGGCTCGCGTGGACAACCGAGATGCCGTCACAATCTCACGTCTTCGTGCGAACGCGGTCGACCGGTTCGAGGCAGCGGGCTTCCCGCGCCCGCAGGGGGAACAAGCGCTCGCGATGATCGACGTTCCGGAAGCCTGGAGCGCAAGCAGGCTTCGTTCGGCCTCCGATCTTCGGGCCCTGCACATACCCGTTCTGGCGATCTTCGGGAGCAAGGATACGGTGGTGGTGGACGACGCACCTGCGGCACGCACCGCTTTAGCGAGCAACCGCCGCGCTCGGGTTGTGGTGCTGGACGGCCTTGGCCACTCGTTCCAGGAAGGCGCGGTCACAGGCGCGCCGGATGAGGTGGCGAAGTCCGGCCCGTACAACGGATCGCCGCGCCTTGTGGCAGTTGTCGGCGACTGGCTTCGAGATACGCTGTTAACGAGAAGTGCCAGTGGGACTGGGCAAGCGCGGTGACACGCACCTTTTCGCCGCTCGATAACTAATCCGCTGCTGCTTCTGGGCGCCGGTTCTTAGCCTCTAAAAGGCGCTTGATGGCGCTACGCCGCTGTCAGCTCCACATGGATGATCGTCGGCTAAATGCCTGTCGTGATCCTAAAGCAGCCGTTCCGTTTTCCCACCAAAACCGGCCGATTAACCCCCTGCCTCGCGAACTGTACAAATGGCGACTTTTCGCGATCGACGCCCGAAAGCGGACAGGCTGCTTTCCACCACAACCGGACATTCGTGCATGTCGGCACCTTCAAAAGAACCGCTGTCAGCCAAACCGAAATATAGGAGCGAAGCCTGAATAATTTAGCTACTAGGTGTCGTAGCTTCGCTGACGGTCCGTATCGTAACCGTTATCAAGCACAAAATGCACAGATTGCGGAATGTCCGATAACGCCAAATTGCAGGTTCCCGGCGCAGGTCCCGCCGATATTGGATTCGCGCTTCAGGGTTGCAGTCTCGCAACCCGAAGTGGTTTTTTTACCATCTGTTAATCGGCTCGGTCGAAATGACAGCTACTGTGAGGTAAGGACCAGCCAAGCGCATGATTACGATCAAACCGGACGATGGCGAAGGAATAATCCGGACGGTCGGCTCTGGGCGTTGGTCCTTAGATGATGTTGATACTCATTTTAAAAAGCTTTCCGTTCGAATAGCTGCATTGCGAGAAAGCGGCAGACCTATCCGTCTCCTTAGCGATGTCACCAATGCCGAGATACAGTGGCCAGTCATCGAGGCCAGGATCATTGATGTTTCAACACGACTGTACAGGAGCGGTGATCGAACAGCGCTCGTTGTCAAAAACAATCTTCTTAAAGGCTATGTTCGCCCGCTTATTTTAAAGAGGGAAACGGCCCTATTCTGCTCACTGGCGGCAGCGGAAACATGGCTATCTGCACATGATGTCGCGCTCTCCGCATAGGAGACAAACTGGATCGCTCGCTACTTCCGAACCGAATTTCCGATGTTTCCGCTTTCCACCAGGTTCGGACATCCCGGTGTCGCAAAAGCGGGGACATTCGAGACGTTCGAAACTCAGCAGTTTTGCAACACACCTGTTTTTGGAAACTAGATACCAAGCGAACACCCGAGCGCTATTGAAAGCGGATGATCGTCGGCGCGCCCCTTTTATCGTCCTTGACCGCGATCGGAGACGTCATGGTCGACGCACTCGATCCTTGGTGGATCATCGCGAGCGCAGCTGTCGCCCTGCACGGGGTTGACCCAGGCCATGTAGCCGACGTGGATGTGTTGTTGAGCGCTGCCGATGCACACCGCATCCTGCCTATGACCGGCATCCAGCTTCAGCCGGGATCGCCGCACGCGGCATTTCGGTCGAGCATCTTGGGTATTTGGATCGGACGGACACCATTGCCCGTGGAGTTCATGGCAGACTTCCACCGCTGGTCTGGCGAGTGTTGGCTGCCAGTACAGCCAGCGACTCGGCAATGTATCAATGTTGGTGGTGTGGCTGTCTTTGTACCTGAGAGGGCGGAGCTACAGGAAATTCTCAGCACTTTCGGCCGACCGAAGGATTTAGCGCGTGCGAGGAGCCTCGCGGCCTTGGCATGAGATTTTCTCCCCTCCTTTCCCGAACCTAGAGGTCTCGCCGATGCCATATTACTTGTGAGGTCAAAAGTCTAGGAGTTATGCTGCACGGACACTTGCCAATTCTAGCTGAAGAGTGCGGGTGACGCATCGCGACCATATAATTGGACTGGCGACCAAGACAGCTCAACGACACAGGCTATCGTCGTGCTGTCTTGACGAGATCCGGTGTGCGGTGAACGATGCGTGTCAGCTGTCCGAAAGGCAGGACAAGACGGACTGAATGTGACATTCCCTAAACAAGTTGGTTCCGGCGGATAACCTCTTTGTACCATGCTGCGCTAAGCTTCGGGATGCGTTTCTGTGTGGCGAAGTCTACATAGTGAATGCCAAAACGTTTGCTGTACCCATCGGCCCATTCGAAGTTATCCATCAGGCTCCACAAGAAGTAGCCTTTAAGGGGGTATCCCTCTGCCATCGCCCGATGGAATTGACCGACATAGTTGCGTAGGTACATGACGCGATCGGCATCATCGATCCGCCCGTTGACGATAGGATCGTCTGCTGAAGCGCCGTTCTCCGAGATGTAGAGGGCTTTCGGCTTCCACAGCTCACTGACCATGCGCACACCCCAGTAGGCGACCTCAGGACCGACTACGAGCCAGGGGGACGCCATACGCGGTGTTGAAGCGATGTGCGGGATTGTCGCGTAGCCTTTGGGACTGTCGTCAGCGCGCACCCATTCCGGTGCGTAGATGTTCAGCGCGACGAAATCGAGCGGGCTTCCGATCGCTGCCATGTCGCCGGCCTGGACCTTGGGCGCATTAGCGCCCTCCTGGTTCAGATATTCATCGATGTACCGCCCCTCCATTACGGCAGTCAGGAACATCGCATTTTGTTCACGCGTCGCTTTTTTGGCTGCCGCGATGTGCTCGGGCGTCTCGATAACCGGCACGTAAAAAGTAGCGTTGTCGGCGATACCGATAGCGGTGCCGGCTTTCGCGTGGGCCCTGATAGCCTGGACGCCCAGACCGTGGGCGAGGACACCGTGATGGCGAACCTGATTCACCTCCGCTGGAGCGAGTTTCAGGCCTGGCGCGTGGCGCCCCTCCAGATGGCCAATATCGGTAAAGCAGCGAAGCTCGTTGATGGTCATGAAGTCGTGAACGCGATCCGATAGCTTGCCGGCCATGAAGCCAGCGTAGTCGGCAAAAGCGAAAGCCGTATCGCGGTTCTGCCAGCCTCCAGGCAGCGCTGCTGGCAGGTCCCAATGGAACATCGTTACATAGGGACGGATGCCCGCCGAAAGCAGGCCGTCGACCACCTTGTTGTAATAGTCGATACCCATCTGGTTGGGCTTGCCGCGACCGGTTGTAAAAATCCGAGACCAGGCAATCGACATTCTATAGCTGTTGACGCCGAGCGCCTTTAGCAGCTCGGTGTCTTCGGCATAACGGTGGTAGCTGTCGCATGCCACGTCGCCTGTGTCGTTGTTAGCCACTCTTCCTGGTGTGTGCGAAAAGACATCCCAATTAGTCTGGCCCCGGCCGTCTTCTTTAACGGCCCCCTCGATCTGGTAGGCGGCGGTAGCGCAGCCCCAGCGGAAATCCTTGGGGAACGAGAGATTGATGGGATCGGCAAATGCTCGATGTGGTGCAAGCGCAGCCCCAGTGCCAAAAGCCAGTCCGGTTTGCAGAATTTCCCGACGATTCATAAACTCTCTCCTGCATTGTTATCGCGGTCCCGCTGACCGTCCCATGATTAGACATCCGTTCGTCACGTCAGCATCTTAAGCGCGAGCGGTGTCATTTACCTCAGGATTGGCTGCTTGGGTCGTACGACCGAGCAGTTTGCCGGACAGCCAGCGGCGCACCGGATAGTCGACAGCTCGGTCCAGCCACCAGCTGACGACACAAAGGAGGACGGTGAGGCTCAAGCCGCTCCAGGGAGCGTAATCATGGAGGACGTTGTTGCCTTGCCATCCGTTGAAGGCACGTACCGCCGTCCAGACTGGCGCATGGATGACATACAGCGGGTACGAGAGCGCACCCAAAGCCACGCAAGCCGATCGCCACTTGCCAGTCACCTTGGATCCGGCGCCCAGCCAGACCATGCAAGGCATGTAGATGCACACAGCCGCAAGTTGGTAGAGCCAGCCACCCTCCCCTTGCGGGTTGAACAGCAGCGGCAGCACGAGCAGCGCGAACAATATGGCTGGGTGCAACGACCACCTTGTCGGCCGCACCAGCCATAGCCGGTACAGGCCTACGCCTGCGAAGAACGAAAAGGTCACGCGTGATAGACCGCCGAGAAAACCCGGCCGCAGGGTGCCAAGGTCGAGTGTTCCAGCGATCAGGCCAGACAAGATCAACCCCAACAGGCCAAGAGCGACGAGCATGCCCAAACGTATGTTCGTCAATCTGGGCATCAGCAGCGCGTAACCGAGGTTGGCGACGAGCTCGAAGAAGAGTGACCAAGCCGGAAAGTTCAGCGGAAAAAGGTCGACGTTGGTGGGATCGAACGCAACGAACGGCAGCATGGCCAGATTGAAGCCGAGCGTCGCGAAGAAGTTCGCCTCGGTCGGTGGTCGTTGATAGGTCCACATGGCTAGAGCGCCGAGGATGAGGCCCAGAAGGTAGAGCGGGTAGAGCCGGATCACACGGGCAAGTATGAAGCGCTTGGCCGTAAGACCCTCAAGCATCTGCCGCTCATAGGCAAACGCGATAACGAACCCGCTCAGCACGAAGAAGAAGTCCACCGCGATCGACACGATCGCTGGCCGCAGGACGCCGAAATAGTTGGACAGGTGCATCGTCGTGACCGCGATCGCGGCGACACCGCGCAGCCCGTTTAGCGTGTCAAAAGTCTCGTGGCGCTGGCTCATCGTGCTTCGCGTCGCCTCATTATGTAACCGGTTACATCGTGGAAGGGTCTGCTGCTAAATACAAGAGGCTGCTGTCCCGCTGTCGCAAAAGCAGCGACATACGCGACGTCAGAAACTCAGCACATTTGCGACACCGCCATGCTGGCATTCGAAAGCGTTCGGTCCGCTGTCGCCCAGTTGCAGACGTTCCAGCCTTCATGCATCATTCGCCTATGAGAGTCTTTCAGCGTTCTCCTTCGCGTGATCGTGCGCCATGGCTCCATTGGTCGTTTTTCGCTGCGTGGGCCACGATTCTGAGCATTCGCATTTTGGGATTGAATGCGCCTCAGGGCGTGATGATCTTACTCGGAGCAGTAGTATTGATCTCAGCCGCTGCTCGGGTGCCCTCTTTGATCTCTGAGGCTTTGCGATCGAGCCTAAACGAACATCGCGATAGCCGCTGACGCGAATACCGCTGTCCACCACAAACGGATATTCAGTGCCGCCCGCACGGGAAGGTTCGCTACCCCCAGTAGCGGACGTCGGTGCCGAGTGATAAAGAACACCGAAGTTAACTGTGTAGGAGGCAGTCAATGACGATAGCGGATCGCTTTGCGTTAAGGTCGCGCTATGGCCCGTTCTCACCTTCGTCATTGGACTGCTATGCCTGATGATGCTGCGAGTCGTGAGCGGCGCTGACCCGCTTCCCAGTGGCTCAGCGCGCTACGTAATCAGCGGAAGTCTCCTTGTAACTTTTGGCGCCTTGACAGCCGCGAACCTGTTGCGCTGTCGATTAGCGTGCTAGCGTCCGCTCTCCATTGATCCGGCACATTCGCCGGTCGTTTTCGTCTAATGGCCGCTAACGCCCAGTTGCTGCCGTCCGTTCTCGATCGTAGCGCACCGGAAAGCAGACGCTGGAGAGATTGTCTTGACCGGCATTCGCATTCACGGGACGAAGGCCGTTCAAGAGCTTCTCATGAAAAGGTTCTCTCGAAGTCCCTTTCAGTTTGTTCGATTATAGACCTGTTGATAGATTATCGGCTTAGCAAGCAGTGGAATAATGATGGTGGTGTCCGCCACCAAATCTCGGCCGACACTACGGTACAATGTGGTCCGCTCGCTGTCGTCGCCACGGAACGTTAGAGAGATGGCACCGCCATCAACTTTTGCCGAGACATCAAAAACAAGCTCTTCGATGAGCTTCCACTTGATCGGCTCTTCGCCTATCCAAACGACGATAGGTGTATGGGCATCATACGCGATTCCGACTCGACCTTCTGTGATGGAAATCCTTATCCTATTTACCGCAACGGATTTGCGGAGCCGTGTGCGAGCGAGAGGGCGCTTGGCGTTGGAAAGTTCAGCGACCGCGCTGTCAATCGCTTTAAAGGCGTTGTCACCCCGTGAATCGTCCAGAACATAGATGCCTGAAACCACACCTTGCACCGGGCTCGCGGAGCCTGAGGCAGGACTCCAGATGGCAACTCCGATCGCCGCCGACAAAGCCCACTGACGCATCAAGCGCTCCTCAAATTCCGCTGCTCGCCGGTGCAGGTGTAGCGGCGATCCCGATTAGCGCATAGGTGATGCTCTCATTGCCGGATCGGGCAACGTCCTCCCGCTTGTAGACGCACGGACTGGGGGAGGGCTGGCCTTATCAAAAGGACCAGCCGGGCGACCGCTAGTTTGATCTGCAAACCCGACAGCGGAACGACCGGTTTCCACCACGTTCGGACATGCCGCTGTCGCAAAAGCGGGGACATATGAGACGTCCGAAACTCAGAACATTTGCGACGAGCAGCATGACTGTGGGCATCGTAGCCGATGTCCGGTTCTCATAGCCGATCACGTCTCCCTTTGTGTGAATGGCGAGGTTGGCGTTAAACGTGTCGTAGAGTGAGAACCATCAATGATATCGTCCAATTGCAGACTGCGTCTTTTTGCGGCTTGTATGGTCCGACACGGCGTCAATGGTCTCCCGAGGCTCTAAAAAGTCATCGCGTATTAGGCTTATCCAGGAGAGACGAGTTGATCCTCAAGCTGATGGTTATGCTTCTGACCGGTGTCGCCTCAGGTGTCGCTGCACAGGATGTTCCGGCGGCCGAAGCTCATAGCCCTGCCGAGCATGAAGGGATGAACCATGGCGACATGGTTGCACCCAAGACGCCGCAGATCATGCCAGGGTATGGCAACGGTGGTTTCGCCATAACGACGAAAGTACCGCAGGCGCAGGCATTCTTCACCAACGGTATGCAGCTCGCCCATGCCTTTGCACACACCGCTGCAATTGCAGCGATGACGGAGGCGGTGCGGCTAGACCCTGCTTGCGCGATGTGCCTTTGGGGGAGGGCCTGGGCTTCGGGGCCGACCATCAACTACGGTAAGTCGGCCCAGGAACTCGCGCCGCTCGCGGAGATGGCCGACAGAGCGGCCGGATTGGCAAAAGTAACGGGCACCGACCGCGAGCGTGCTCTGATCCACGCGCTTCAGGCACGGTATCGGGACGGGGGCGGGGGAAAGCCGGGGGATCTCGCTTTCGCCAAGATGATGGCGACGCTTGCCGCGCGATACCCAGCAGATAACGAGATCGCAGTAATCGCGGCCGATGCCTGGCTGATGACAGAGGCGAAGACGCCCGACGATTGGAAAGTGAACGCCGAGCTCGCAATGCCGCTGCTGGAAGGGGTGTTGAAGCGCAGTCCCAACGATACGCCCGCGATTCACTTCTACATACATGCGACCGAGGCGGCGGGTGTGCCGGCGCTCGCGGAGCGATACGCCGACAAACTTGCCGGGCTTGCGCCTAAAGCGAGTCACCTGATCCACATGCCTAGCCATACCTTCTACTGGGTCGGGCGTTATCAGGACGCGGCAGACGCCAACGCCCACGCGGTAGCCATCGGGATTGAGAATGCGCGGGTACTCGGGTTGCCGCCCCCCGCCGGGGTCTGGGGCCTGCCCTATCACGTTCACAACGTGACCTATGGGCTGGGCGGTGCGCTTGAAGCGGGCGATGCCAAGACCGCGCTGGAACTGGGTCGGCCTCTAGTACAGGTCACACAGAACCGTCCGAAGGCGAGCCCGTTCAACCAGGTGATCGCTGCCAGCGGATATTTTGCCATGGCCCGCTTTTCAGATCCGGCGGAGATCCTGGCGCTGCCGCAGCCGAAGCTACCGACCCTGGTAGCCGCCTGGCACTATGCGCGCGGCGAAGCCCTAGCGCGGAAGGGGGATGCGGCTGGCGTGCGCGTGGAAGCAGCAGCCATTCAGGGGACGACAGGCAAGCTGAGCGACGACGACGGTTCGCGGCAGGCTCAGCAGCTTACGTTGATTGCTCGCAACGTCCTGAGCGGACGCGCTGCGATGATGGAAAAGCGAACTCCTGACGCGATAATCGCCTTTCAGCAGGCCACGGAGTTGCAAGAGGGCGTGGAGTTTTCGCTCATGACCGATCCGCCCGCCTGGTACTATCCCGTACGACGTGACCTCGCCGCTGCAATGCTGGCGGCCGGTGACAAGACAGGTGCACACAAGCAGGCGGAGGCGGCACTCGTCTACCGGGTCAAAGACCCGGGTACTCTGGCTTTGCTAAAGACGATGGGCCCACATTAGAAGGCCGGATTGCATCAAGTTTGGACATGCCGCTGTCGCACAACAAGGGATACTCGCGACGTTCAAAACTAAGCAGTTTCGCGGCACGCTTCGAAATGGCCGCTTTCGCAAAAAGCGGACATTGCGGCCCTCATCAGGCAAGCTATGTTCTACGGACGATGGTGCGGTATCCTCTTCTACTCGCGGCTGTGCTCGCCACAACGCCTGCGGGTCATGGCAAGCCTGCCCTTGCTAGCGCCCGGGATCGTTTCGTCAGCCTCTCAGGCGGTAGGGTCATTGCCTTGCACTGCGCCGGGCGCGGCAAGTTCACGGTTCTGCTCGAACCGGGCGATGGGGGGCGTCGCACCCACATGGCTCTGCTCTTTGCGGCACTATCAGACCGCTACCGCGTGTGCGCGTACGATCGCCGTAACGTCGGGGGCAGCTCCGCTGCCCCGCTACCGCGACAGGCTGCTGATTTAACCAAGGATGCCTTCGACACTCTTTCGGCAGCCAAGGAGCGCGGCCCGTACATTCTCTTTGGCACCTCAATGGGCGGAATGCTCGTCCGATCGTACGCAGCCTCGCAGGCGGTCGCGGGATTTGTGACGAGCAACCAACCCGGCACGACACGTGAGTGGGTGCGTTTCGCCTATCCTGTGATGTCGCGGTCGCAGCGCGCAGCGGACGCAGCTTGGATGTCTGGAGATAACAACGAACATATCGATGTAACGGACCTCAGCAAAGCAATCGAAAAGGCCAAACCACCCCGCGTTCCTTATGTCGTAATGATTTCGACCGAGCGATTTCAGTGCAGAGAGGCCGAGATTTGCGGCCCGGTCTATAGCGCGTTCGTCGAGGCATCCCGGGCGATGGCGCAAGCAGGCAAGAAGGGTCAGCTGCGCGTGCTCGATGGTGATCACGATCTTTACGTGACGAACTTGGAGGACGTCCTCGCAGCGATCGATGACGTCGCCTTCTCAGCACAAACTCGATAAGCCTCAGCACATCCCCTTGTGAAAGAGGACGGTCCACTTACCATCACGTTCGACATGCCGCAAAAGCGGCCACATTCGAGACGTCCGAAAATCAGCATTCGTGCGACACGATCCCTTCCCATAACTTCATCGCGATAGGGCACAAAAAGCGACCTCGGTCGTGGACCGAGGTGGCTTTTTGGGTTTCGCTAAAGTGCTTAGACGTTGTCGCCGAGTGCGCCCTTGACGCTGCCCTTGACGTCCTGCCCGGTGCCCTTGAGCTGCTGTGCCTTGCCTTCGGCTTCCAACTGCTCGTTATCCGTGGCGTCGCCGTACAGCTCCTTAGCCTCACCCGCGATCTTGTTGCCGGCTGCGTCGAGCTTGTCGGTAAATTCGCCCATCTTCATCTCCTGCGTTGCCCGAATGATCAGATCGTTTCGGGTTAGCGATGCAACGAGCCCGATAAAGACAGGTTCCTTCTAGCCCCGTGAAAGCCTATGACGCCTTGGACAGTGTGCTCGGCAAGCTACTTGGTTTGCCTTAAACCAGCAGCTGTGGCTGCATCGCGCGCGATAGTCCGCCTTTCTTTTTCAGCGGTTTAGCGACAGGCTGAGGCCTCATGGCTTTTTCACCAGACTATTATTCAGTGCTGGGCGTGTCACCTTCGGCAGATCGCGCGGCCATCCACTCCGCATGGAGGGCGCTGCTTCGTCGATACCACCCCGACGCCAACCATGGTGCGGACGTTTCCGCCCGTGCCAAAGAGATCAACGAGGCATATGCCGTTCTGGGAAAGAAGGAACCGCGCGCCGCCTACGATCGCTCGCGGTCAACAACGTCGTCCCGCCGTCCAACCGCCCACCGTCCGGTTTACGCCGCATCAGCAGGCAGGCGCTCCACGCGGCCGAGCGCAACGATGCGGCCTTGTGGCGATTACTCGCAGCCGTTCAGCACCAACGACTGGCTGACGGGGCTGCTACTGCTGATCCTCACCGCCGCACCCCTGGGTACCATCGTAGTTTTGTATTACGAAGAGTCCCGGCCGACTTATACGGCTCGCCGTCACGCGGCCGTTCACCATCATCGAGAAATGCCGGCCGAACCAGACGGCGCCTCATCGGGCACAAAGCGCCCGCTAAAACAGTCTACTATCAGACCCGGCAAACCCGTATCCGGCCATAACGCTTTTAGGCACGATCACGGTGCGAGTGTCGGCAGTCTCGGCTTTGTCGAACCTGCCGTACCGGACGAGTTGCAAGATCGGTCGCTTGATACGGCGCCAATGCACGCTGTATGACACGCGTGTATTATTGCCATTTCGTCAACAACGAGCTGTCGGCCTACTCAGTCGTGCCAGCCTTTGCAGATCGCTTTTTCCGCATCTGCGTCGCCATTCCAGCAACGTCTCCGAGTTCGCGCTTGCCCCCCAGCCCTATGGATTTGGCCATAGTGCGTCGCGCCTCCGAATAGCTGGGCGCAACCATGGGGTAATCAGCTTTCAGGCCATAGCGCTCACGATACTCAGCAGGCGTGATGCCATTGGTCGACAGGTGGCGAGTGAGCGTCCGGTACGGCTTGCCGTCGATCATCGAGATGATGTGATCCGGCGACGCCAGCGACTTTCGCACCGACACGGCCGCTGTGTGGTCCTTTGCGGGAGCTTCCTCAGGCTGCGCTGGGCTACTTAGAGACGTCACTGCGGCATGCATCTTCTGGAGCACGCCAGGAACATCTTCTGCGTTGGTCCGGGTGTTCGGATTGGACAGCCAAGCCATGGTCAGCTCTGTTGCAAGCTCAACGGCATTTAATTCATTCTCCAAATCAATATCCTTCTGCGGGTCAATCCCGGTATTGATCTATGTTTTGTTTTTGCGAAAGCAACATCTTCGTTAACGACCCCATAATCGCGTAAGCTTGTAGATCAGGAGTTTGTCTGATGTTCTGGTAGAGCGCGCCTGCCCTGCCCCTTCCCGTGTCATAGCGGCACACCGGTGTCACGAACGACGGCTGCCTCCTCTAACCGCGCAACCCGCAGCGACACGGTTGGTTAATGCACGATGCCGCCCTCAACCGTTCCCTACGCGATCGTCGTCGAAGACGACCCCATCATTATGATGGATACAACGTACATCCTCGAAGATGCGGGCTTTCGCGTCCGTGAGAGCTTTGACGGAGATGAGGCGATCCTCCTTCTGGCTGAGCATTGGGAGAGCACGGTGCTGCTCTTCTCAGACGTCGACATGCCCGGAACCATCAACGGCTTTGCGCTTGCCCGCTATGTCGCCGAGCAATGGCCATCGATCGAGATTGTCCTTGCGTCGGGCCACATCTCTCCTGAGGCAGGTGACATGCCGGAAAAAGCAACGTTCATCATCAAGCCGTTCAACCACCGTACCGTGCACGAGCATCTCAACCAGATACTTTCAGACGAGCGCAAGCCTGAGCCGTTGAAGAAGGCCGCCTCGTAGACGGCCATAATCTTTGCCTTACTGCATCAATCGAAGGCGACCTGCGTTCCCTTTTCGTTCTAGCAACGAGCCGGAGGTTCGCTTATGACCAGACCTTCACTGCTTAGAGTCTCGGCTTTGCAGTGACCAACGGCAACCAGGCGGTCTCGACATACGCGCAGTTTGTCGCCTCGGCCGGCGAGACAATCAAGAGCGTCTCGTTCAGCAACACGCCTGCGAATGATGCGTTCGAAGTCGCCAACTTCACGGTCACCGCAGTGCCCGAGCCCGGCACCTGGGGCATGATGCTGGTCGGCTTGGGCATGGTTGCCGGCGCATCGCGCTAACGCAGGCGCAGCACCAAGACCGTCTTCGCCTGAACCCTCTGTCGATCGTTGAATTGAAGCGCCGCTGGCCGCAAGGCCGGCGGCTTTTTGAACGTCTGGCCATGTCCGGCGTGATCACCGCCCAGAGCGCTCACTTACTTGACGGCGAGATCGTACCGCGCGTTGACCGATTGCCCGGTGTCTAAAAACCAATCGTTTTCTGGACGGCCGCGGCGAGGACCCACAAGTGGTCGTTCAGAGTGACCATGCGGCTCCGCGGAAGCCGACGCTCGTTCATCTGAGTGGGCTGTTTGCGGATCGGCTGGGCAGCTCCTCTAGAACGACTTGTATAGCTAGGAAAGCAGAAGCTCGCGGCCAGGTTCCCAGCGGCCCCGCTGGCTCTAAGCTGGTGACGAAGCCGGACAGCGGCTATGTCATCGCTCCAAGCGACCCTGCTCGCAAGCGGCCTTCGCTCTCATCGGCGCCATCGCTGCGGGTGGGACCCTCCCGCTGTGAAATCTACCCGACGCCTTGATCCTTTTGCGTCATGCGTCGCGGCGCTTCGGGGATTAGAAAAGCGCCGGAGAGCGGGATCGACAATGATGGACAAAGACGAAGTGATCAGCCTGGAACGGGCAAGCGCCGACGGCGCCTATTTCAGCGAGCGTGCCGCATGGCACCAGCATCGCGCCACCCAGGCGACCGACGACAGCACCCGGTTGCTCCACGAACGGTTCGCGGCGCTCTATCGGTGGCGCGCGGATCCCTGTCATGCCGCTTGAGAGCGGATGTTCCGCAGAGCAGGCGACATCGGATTGCCGAGCGTTCGCCGGCGCTCACGTCACATGCGGCCGAGGCTGAAGATGACCGATCTGTCGGACGCCGCTGCGCTCAGGGCCGCCATCGTCGCTGCCCTGCTGATGGCAGACGACCAGAACGACACCGTCATCGGCGCGCTGCTCGCCAGCGCGCTTGATGTCGTCGAGCGACGTACCGCAGAGCTGCCTGACGGCTGACGGCCAACGGCTGACGGCCAACGGAGGCCGCCCGCGCCCTCGTTAGAGTGGCGACGCGGGATCGGTGAGGATGCCGCACGTCGCCGCAGCCTTGCCGACTTCTAACGGCACCTTCGGGTCCTTTACCTGGCTCGCGACGCGAATAAAATCGGTGACGGTCAGCCGCCCGGGAGTCGTGTCGCCTTCGCGCGTTGCCCGCGCGGCGCGGCCGAGCTGCTGCAATTGCCGAATCGAAAGATTGGCTTCTAACCGATCGCCGACGCACTGCGATTGCGCGGGCTGGAACCCATAGCCTTGCAACGAAGAGGCGATCCTGGCCGATGGATCGACACAGCCGGCAAGGGCCGCGAGGGCTGCGAGGCAAGATGTCGTTGCGGCCAATCCGAAAAACCGGTTCGACGATAGGATCGACATCGATAAAATCCTTGTCTGGAACGTTGCAGGTGCACTTGCAGGCGCAGCCGATCCCAACCCCGTGACGGGAGGTCGGCCGATCGGACGCGTGTCCGAGCTATCGCCGGCCGGCACGTGGCGCGGGTGCCCGATGCAGCCGCGCCACATTGCCGTCCTACTTCTTCTTGCCGTCTTCGCCCGATGCGTTGGAGACGGCAGTGCCGGCCGACTTCACGTCCTTGCCGACGCCGTTGACGGTGTGGCATCCCGCCAGCGTCAGGCTGGCAGCGAGCAGTGCAGAAGTAACCCGATGCTTCATGATCATTCCTTCCTTCCTTCCAGTAAGATGGCGAGGTCGGCGTCCGACGCCAACCTCGCTGCGCAGTGACGATCAGGCGCGGACGACGCCCTCGCGGCGCCGCGTTGCCGCGATCCCGCCAAAGGCCGATGCGGCGGCGCCGATCAGCAGCGCGACGACGACCATGAACGAGGTGCTCGCGGCACCGCCAGCCGCATCATCGGCAACCGTCTTCGCCTTCGTGATCGTCTCGTCCTTGGTAGCGACGAACCGCGCTTTGGCGGCATCGACCTTTTGCTGCGCCTCGGGACGACCGATCTTCTGCTGGGCGGCGACGATCGTCACGATCCGATCCTCGGCCTGCCGACCCTTGGCACCGCCGGCAGCTAAGTTGGGAAGCTGTTCGGCGATCTCCTTCTGCGCCTGTTGCGGCGTCATCGCCGCCGGATCGGCAGGCGCGGCGTCGAGATAGGCCGAAGCCTGACTCTGCAGGTCGTCGGTGGTGACGCCGGCGGCCTTGGCGATCGTCGGCGCGGTCGCGCCCACGCCCTGCCCCGCCGCGGTCGCGACCGAGCCCACGGTGCGGAACGCGCCGCCGATGATCCCGCCGACCGCGGAGGTCACCAGGTACAGCGTGAGGATCA
This sequence comes from Sphingomonas sp. Tas61C01, assembly GCF_052567495.1. Lineage (NCBI taxonomy): Bacteria > Pseudomonadati > Pseudomonadota > Alphaproteobacteria > Sphingomonadales > Sphingomonadaceae > Sphingomonas > Sphingomonas sp. Tas61C01. The sequence goes on along the minus strand of NZ_CP199583.1, from coordinate 3,174,177 downwards.
AGGTCACGCCCCAGATCGTCAGGCCGTGGACGACTCCGTCGAACCGGTCGCGAACGCCCACCACCCGTGCCGTGGCATAGCTGCCTGCGCCGAGCGCGATGATGGTGCTGAGGATCCAGTAGACGCCGGCGCCGATGCCGAAGCCGCCCGCGCTGGGGGTCGACCCCTGCACCGGATCAACGAGGCTCAGGCCGATCCCGGCGCCCAATAGCGCGAGCACCAGCTGGACCGCGATTGCGATCACGACGCCGGCGAAGATCGCTGGCCAGGACAGGCGGGATCGAAGTGGAACGGCAACAGCCGTCCCTGGCTGCGCAACGGCAGCGTCATACGTGGTCGACATCGATAACTCCTATGTAGATTTACTCGGCCGGCGTGCTGGACCTACGCGTCGCAGCAGCTCGTCCGGCCAAGATTACGTTAGCTTTTCAGCCGATCCTTGACAGCAGTCTTGCCCTGGCCGACCGCGGCTTGCGCCTTACCGGCGGCCCTTTCGGCTGTTCCCTCGATCTCGGTGGCATTGCTGCCGGTCAGTTTGCCGATCGCTTCCTTGATCGAGCCCTTGGCTTCTTGGGCAAGACCTTCAATTTGAATCTTTTCCATAATCATCTCCGCGTCGCTTGCTAGTTACCTAGGCTATCAACGATCTGGGGGCTTGCGCGCGCACCGGGTAGATCGTTTATCACTACGCCCGCGAGTATTTATGCATCATCATGCCGGCCGGATCGCAACGGAATCGCCGTCGAAGCCACGCTCGCGCGCCCAGGCCACCGCGGCGTTGCGACGGTTGACCCCGATCTTGCCGTAGATCCGCGCGACGTGATTACGCACGGTGTTGCCGGAAACGTCGAGCTCGCGCGCGATCAGCTTGTCGTCCAGCCCGCGACAGATCAGTGCAAGCACCTCGCGCTCCCGTCGAGTCAGGTCTTGCAGGTCGGACGACGATTGCTGCCGGTTCGGCGAGCGGAGGTTGGCGAGCTTCTCCATGATCGACCGGCTGAACCAGGTCGTATCCTTCATGACCGCCTCGATCGCCTCGACGAGCTCGATCTCCGAATGTTTGCGCGCGGTGATGTCTTGGAAGACCCACAGCACGCATTCCGCGTCAGCGAGGTGGATCGCCTCGGTCGAGATCACGACGTCGAGCACGCTGCCGTCCTTCGTGACGATGCGGTTCTCGAACTGCTCGAGCGCGCCGCCTTCCTCCAGTCGCGCCTCGATCTCGCGGCGCGCGTCGCCCGCTTCCCACAGCTTGACCTCGCCCAGCTTGCGGCCGACGATCTCGTCGGCGCCATAGCCGGTCAACCGGGCGAAGGCGGCGTTGACGTCGCATAGCACGTGGCCATCCGCCTCGCCGACCGCCATCGCTACCGGCGCCCGGCGGAACGTCTTGGTGAAACGCTCCTCGCTCTGCCGCAGCGACTTCTCGGCTTTGCGGCGGGGTTCGAGATCGGCGAAGGTGAACAACATGCATGGATCGTCGCCGAGGTCGATCGGCTGACCCGCGACGATCACGAGCTTGGTGCTCCCATCGGGCAGCGACAGCTCCGCTTCCATCTGCGGGATGGTACGCCGTTCGGCGAGCCGTTCCTTGGCGAGATCCTTGTTGTCAGCGTTTTCGAGAACATCGACGTCGTAGGCCGTCCTACCGAGCACCTGGTCCTTTTCGTACCCGGTCATCTCGATGAAGCCCTGGTTGACCTTCACGTAGCGCAAATCGCTCAGGCGGCAGATGACCGCCGGCGCCGGATTGGCGTTGAACGATTGTTCGAAGCGCTCCTCCGCCTCGAAGCGTAGCGATACGTCCTGAAGCACCAGCACCAGGCATTCGGGATCGCCAGACGCGTCGTTGAGCACCAGGCTGCGCACCTGATGTACCCATTGCGGCTCGGCGCTTCCGGCGGGCGCGACCTCGACGACGACCTCGCTGAACGCCTCGCCGCCGATCACCCGCTCGACCGGATAGCTGTCCGGATCGAGCGGGTGATTGTTGCGATAGCGCAGCTGAAAGCGCTCGCGATACGCGGTTACGTTGCCGCCGAGCTGATCGAGCTGTTCGACGCCGTGCATTCGCAACGCCGCCTCGTTCGCCCATAAGAGGCTCTGGTCGGGATCGATCAGGATCACGCCTTCGCTCAGGCCCGCGATGATCTGCTGCAGGTGCCGCAGGTCGTCGGAATCGCGGAGCGACCTGTTGATCGGGATCACCGCTGGCGGGGCACCTCCCGGCTTGCCCGTCGCGCCGTCGCGCGTCGTCAATTCGGTCGAAGCGCCGCCCATCGTCAGATCCTTTTGCCGTGGATCAGCCACGATATTGCATAGCCGACGACCCCGACCACCGCCGCGAGTGCCCACGGGTTTTGCTTCATCTGCTCGTTCGCTACATCGCGTCCGCGGCTCGCGACATGGCGGGCCCGATCGCCCGCTTCCTGCAGCATCCCGGGAGCGTCGTCGATCAAGTCTTCGACATGGTCCTTCGCCCTACCGTACAGATTCTGCGCACCACCGGCCACCTGATTAACGATGCCATCCGCTTGCCACGAGGCGCTGCTGGCAACGTCGCCGACGTTCTTCTCGATCTTACCCTTGACGTAGCGGACGCCGCCTTCGATTTCATCTTGGTTCATGTCGTCTTCGACCTTTCCTGGTTGCGGATGCCAGAACAGGCCACAGCGTCGGTGGTTCCTGGTATTTAGATACCCAGGCTAATCACTTTATACCACGTCGAGACGATGGCGGCATGTTGGGTGTCTCGGAGACGGTTTTTTGTGGAACGATTGAGCGCTACCTCGTGGCAAACCGACCCGCGAACGTCTGACGCTTGTTAACGGCTAGCCAAGCAGCTTGAGACAGCTCGCTCGAACGTCCCTGGAGCTCCGGGCGCAGTTATCTACTTCGGTCAGGCGCGGAGTTGACATGCGAACTAAAGCTAGGCGCTCGCATCGGCAGGTTGCGACCGCCGAGTAGAGAAGTCGAGCTCGACGGCTCCTTGTCCGCCGATCATTTCGCCGTTTCACGTTCCCGACGCGGAGCCCAGCAAACTAGATTTTAACGGCGGGTTTGCCATAGCAGGGGGATGCGACCCTTAATCCGTTCAACCCTATTTCTATTCGTTACACTTTCGTGGGCGTTCAGTCTTATCGTCTCGTCCGCTACCGCCCAGCCAATCGATCCGCTTCGATCGGCGACGGCGGTGCTCGACCGTGCAGAGAGAGGCTTGAAGGCCACTGATGCAGCACTGGGAGGGACGGTCGATGTAAATGCGCGGAAGCAGGTTCGTACGCGACTGGTGGAACTGCGGGCCGATACTATCACTACAGTCGATGCGCTCCAGGACGTGTTGGACCGGGTCGACGCTCGTATTGGCGAACTTGGTCCAGTCCCCAAGGTTGTTTCGGAAGCAGAAAACATTAGCATTGAACGACAGCGGCTGATCCAGCAGCGAGCCGCGACGGACTCGGCGATCAAACGAGGCCGGCTACTCCGCCTTGAGGCCCAGCAGCTGCTGGAAGAGCTTGCCGCCAATCAGACCGAACAGATTACAAAAAGGGTTTCTACCCGCGCTGCGTCACCGCTCTCGCCGAGCCTCTGGATTGATCTGGCGAGCGCATGGCCGGGTGACATAAAGCGCGTGACGACCTTTGCGGTCGCCGGAATGGAAGGATTGCAGCGGGGTATCAAAGCCGGGCAGCCCGTATTGGCAGCACTCGCCGCACTTCTTGCGCTCGTCTTCCTGTTCCCGGTGCGGTATCTCGCACGTGCGGCAGGACGTCGTTTCCTCATCGATGAAGTACCGGGCCAGCGCCTGCGTCGGTCGGCATACGCTTGGTGGCGCGTGACGGTCGGCACTGCAGTTCCGCTCATTGCCGCACTAATCTTCGTGAACGGCCTACGGGGGGCTGGCTTCGTTGCATCCCGCTGGGACCCACTGCTCGGCGGGCTAATCTGGGCCACTGGAATCAGCGCGTTTGTTGCCGCGCTTGGTGGTGCTTTGCTACTTCGCGGTCATCCTGCTTGGCGGTTGATCTCGATTGACGACGATCTGGCAATCCAACTCCGCTTCTGGACATGGGTGCTGGCGAGCATAGCGTTTGTTGCGCCTCTACTCGACCGTTTCAATATCGTTGTGGAGGCAAGTCCATCGGCGTTGTTAGCGACCGAGATGCTTGAAGCGGTGCTTCATGCTATTCTTCTAGTCGGGGTGCTCGTCACCATCGGTCGTCTGAGAGTTCGTCACGCGGCGGAACGGGAAGTCACGTCCGATGGCACCGCCGCACATGTTGGCATTGTTCTGACCCTTGTTGCCCTGTGGGGTGTCACACTCGTAGCGATCGCCGGTCTGCTGGCGGGATATATCGGCTTTTCGCTGTTCGTAGCTCGTTTCGTGACATGGTTCGCGATCGTAGCCGGCACGCTTTACCTGCTGGTTGTCGTGCTCGACGACATTAGTACCGGAGCCTTGTCGAGCGGTAGCCGGCTTGGGCGGCTGGTCTCGACGGGCACTGGCCTACGCAACAGCACGATCGATCAGGCAGGCGTTCTGCTCTCGGGCATTCTGCGCGTGGCTGCGGCCTTAATGGCGCTCAGCCTGCTGCTTGCGCCGTTCGGCGCGGGCACGTCGGCCGTGTTCGACCGCCTTGGTGTTCTGGCGCAAGGGGTGACGATCGGCCAGGTCAGCATAGCTCCAGCTGCGATTCTGCGTGCGCTGGCAGTTTTGGCAATCGCCTTGTTGCTGGCTCGCATGTTTCAAGGGTGGCTTACCAACCGCTACTTGCCGGCAACGCAGCTCGACGCAGGCGCGCGTAATTCGCTGGTACTGGTCTCTCGCTACGTCGGGATATCGCTCGCATTCTTGTGGGCGCTGGCGTCGCTCGGGATCGGCATCGAACGGATCGCCCTGCTACTATCGGCCTTGTCTGTTGGTATCGGTTTCGGTCTCCAAGCGATCACGCAGAACTTCGTGTCCGGACTGATCCTGCTCGCCGAGCGACCCGTCAAGATCGGTGACCTGGTGCGTATCGGCAATGACGAAGGTGACGTGAAGCGCATCAACGTCCGCTCGACCGAGATCGAGCTAGCGGATCACTCAACGCTGATCGTTCCCAATTCTGAACTTATTACGAAAAGTGTACTTAACAAGACAGTCGTGAATGCAATGGGACGCGTCGAGATCGTTTTCACGGTACCGATCGAGAGCGACGTGAAGCACATACGATCGATCGTGCTCGACCTATTCGCCGCCGAGCCTGCGGTTCTCGACCTGCCCAAGGCTGCCGTGTTCATCGACGGCATCGCTAATGATCGTGTGACGTTCAAATGTCTCGCGCACGTCGACAGTGCAAGGCATACCTATCCGACGCGAAGCGCTGTACTTATGGAGCTTCTAGACCGCCTCCGGAGCGAAGGCATTGAGATCGGCAGCATGCCTCAGCGGCTGGAGCTTGTACCGATCGTTGCCGCTTAGGGTATCTGGCGTTGGCGTATCGCCCCGCCATAGCCAGTCGCTAGCAGATGACAGAGCAATCGTGCACGGCGACGACGCGCGCACCCCCGCTCACAAGGACGTAGATCTCATGACCCGGCTTAGCTGGTCTTTCTCCCCGAGAAGATCGCATCCTTTGCTTTCCCGAAGCCTCTAAGAACCAGCCAGCCCGTCGCGTATGTCAGAACTATCGGCGTGATCGCGCGGACCGCGAAGCCCGCGATCGCGCCGCCAATTGCTCCGTCGACGGTCGAATCATCGCCTTCTGCGCCATCGATCGCACTGCCGATCGCTGCGCCAATCAGTGAACTGAGCATGGAGCGCCTTTCATTGTGGAACCGCAAAAGCGATTGCGCCTGCCAACGGTTTCTCGGCAGCGTTGCCGGGTTAGCGACGATATGTTGCGAAAGTGGCTGAGCGTTCAAGCCAGCTTCGACTAAATCGGCAAGCCAACGTTAGTGATTGGGCGCTGCGCTTTGCGGAACGCCGGGGCAAGTTGGCGTAGTAAACGGAACGTGGCAGAGTCGTGACGACGGTTGCGGGTATCTACGCAGGATGAGAGCCGGGGAGCTAATCGTGAGCTGCAGCTCTTAGGTGAAACGCGTTCGTGTAAGCGGCGTTGATGCTCGATCTCAACCGAGCCGCTGGCGCTTGGATACTCATCCCTCGACCGACCGGCGCTCACTACGCTGCTATGCTCGCTTCGACGCCTTCTGGTTCCGCCTTGCCCCTCCTCCGCACTGCGATAGCGGCAGGGAGGACACAGCTTTATTCTACCACCTAAACTACCGGATGGTGCCTGCCCAAAAGGGCGAGGCATGCTGGTGCCGGACGACGGGAGGCCTGCAGCTTAAACTTCCGCTCTCGAGCATGGCGATTGGATGAAGACCCAGAGTCAGCCGTTCATCTCCATTCGCACCCTCACCGAAACCGGCCATCTGTTCACCCCGGCTGCGCGGCCTACACGGGCAGCAACCAAGTGCATCCCAGCGCCGGTCTTCAACCAAAACGCAGCGAATTTGACGCCGCAGCGACGGAAAAGATCGGGAGCTCCGTTGAAGAGGCGGTAATGAGGAGAGCAAGATCATGACGATACGTTATGCCGCCGCCCTGACGGCGGCTCTGGTGTTATCCGGCGCCGTGGACGCCCAAAGTGTCAACCAGCGTCAGGGGCGCCAGCAGCAACGCATCAACCAGGGTGTGGCGACCGGTCATCTGACCGCCCGCGAGGCAGTCCGTGACGAACGCCAGCAGGGGCGCATCGACGCAACCGAAGCTCGGATGCGCGCCAACAACGGCGGTCACCTCAACGGTAACCAACGTGCGAAGCTGGAGAACCGGCAGAACCGGGCAAGCGCCCGCATCTACAACAGCAAGCACAACAGTCGGCATTACTAAGCGAGCGTTGCCGAGGGCGGATGATCCCTCTCCCGAACCCAAACCATTTACAAGGAGAACGACATGAAGAAAATCCTGCTTGCTGCACTCGCTGCCGGAGCAGCCATGACGGCGATTGCACCCGCCGAAGCCCGGCAGGGCTGCGGTCCCGGCGCACATCGCGGCCCTGGCGGATATTGCCGCCCCAATCGCGGTGGCGCGATCGTTGCACCACGCGTTCGGGTCGGCGTTTTCTACCCCGGCCGCGGGTATTGGGATGGCCGTCGCTATTACGGCCATCGCTATCGCTGGCATGGCGGCTGGCGCTACCGCTAGGCGTTAAGCACCGCAGGGACGGCAGCGTCCCTGCGGCTTTTCCGCAACTCGGGGCCGTGCCTCGTGCGCAGAGACCTGTGTCATTAGGATAGTCCGCATGAAGAACATCTCGGTGATAATGTTAGGGCGCATGGGGCTGGCCCTCGCCGTGCTCTCGCCGACTGCCGCCTGCGCGCAACCTGCTGGTCAGAACGCGCCTGCCAAACGAGACACGACCGCTCATGCCACGGGGATCCACTTGGCAACGTTCATATCGCGCCACGAGAAGAAACTCCTGGCTGACGATACAGACGGTGATGGCAAGGTTAGTCGCGCGGAATTTCTCGCTGCAGCAAAGGCCGGCAAGCAAGATCCGGCTAAACGGTTCGCCAAGTTCGACGCGAACAGCGATGGCATACTTGAGAAGTGGGAGATCAACGCAACGCTCAGCCATCGCTTCAAGCGCCAGGACACCAACGGTGATGGTCTGCTTAATGCAACCGAACGCACGGCAGCCCATGCTCGCAAGGGCAAAACCGCGAGCGACGTACTGGAGTCCTGATCGTGGATCAAATGGGATGGGCATAGGGCGGCGCGCGATTGAGCGATCACGATCCGGACTCCAGGCTGGTCGAGCGGGTCGGGCGTGGCGAACCTGCCGCTGCACGGATGCTCGTGGCCGCAAAGCTGCCGCGTATCATGGGTCTAGCGACGCGCATGCTGCGCAATACCGGCGAGGCCGAGGATGTGGCGCAGGAAGCGTTCGAGCGGGTCTGGCGAACCGCCGGCGCCTGGCAACCCGGCCGGGCGCGGTTCGACACCTGGCTGCATACGGTAGTCCTCAATCTCTGCCGCGACCGGCTGCGTCGCCGACGAGAAGTCACTGGCACCGCTTTTCCGGAGGCGGTCGACCCGAGTCCGGATGCGGAAGCCGGCCTGATCGAGGCGGAGCGCGGCAACGCGGTTGCCGCTGCGATCGCGGCATTGCCCGAACGCCAGCGCGAAGCGATTCTGCTGGTCCACTACCAGGATATGTCGGGTGCGGAGGCGGCAGCGGCGCTGGATATCAGCGTCGAGGCTCTCGAGTCGTTACTCGCGCGGGGACGCCGCAGCTTGCGCGCACGGCTTACCGAATCGCAGGAGGCGACTGATGGCTGAACGATTGACCACTGCGCGGTTCGCGGCGCTGGCCGACGCCTGGGGCGGCGTCGTCGCGCGCTGGCCCGAGGAGCATCGCGAAGAAGCTGCTGCGATGGCTTCACACCCCGGCGCTCGCGATATCCTCGATCGTGCGCTGGCTCTGGATGGAGTGCTAGATACGTGGCGGGTGGCGCTTCCATCGCTGTCACTGCGGGATCAGGTGAGTGCTGGCGCCCCGGTACGGACAGAACGGATGATGAGGCGCGCACGGCTATGGTGGTCGGGTGTCGGCATCGCTGCAGCGATGGCGGGTGCGACCGCCGGGGCCGCCGCCGTCGCGATTGCGTCGCCAGTCGACGCCGTCTCCGACAGTAGCACCTCGTTTGGCGACGTCGCCGGATCGGAGACCTGATCGATGAGCAAGCTCCGTATCGCGCTCGTCGTGTCGGTCATCCTCAACCTGTTCCTCGCAGGAGCGCTGGTTGCCGGCATAATCTCGGTTCGCTCGGGCGGCCGCATGATCAACGCAGGCTCGTTGCGCATCGCCGGCGCAGAACTGCCACGTGCAGAGCGGCGACCGTTCCGGATGGCATTGCGCGAGGCACGGCGATCGATGCGCCCCGCGCTGATGGAGGCACGCGCGGCGAGGGTTGAGGCGGCGGCGCTACTGCGCCGGCCGACGATCGATCAGGCGGCGATTGTCGCTGCGCTCGACCGCGCGCGTAGCGCGGAAGTCGCGGTCCGCGCCGCGGTAGAGCGACGCGCCGTCGCCTATGCCGCGACGCTGCCCCCCGCGGATCGGGCAAAGCTCGCCGACGCGATGCAGCGGCGTGCGGCAAAGGTTCGCCCGGCAGCCGACTGATTGCTTGCGACGGAAACTCGGCGGGCCGACGTTGAAGAGGCAGTGGATCACCACCGAGGTACGATCATGCTCGCCCCGTCACCTATCCTGTCCCCTGCCGCGATCGCGCTGAATCGCTTTGGCTTAGGTGCGCGACCAGACGACGCCGTACCTGGCGATCCGCAGCGCTGGCTTGTCGATCAATTTACGCATTTCGACGTGCGCCCTGCGGGCTTTGCAGCACTCGACGACGCGGGCACTGCGGTGAAAGGCTATCGCGAGCAGCAGCAGGCCAATCGCGGCATAACGAACCGAGAAGGCGCTACCAATGCAAACGCCGCTCTGAAAGTGGAGCGCCAGGACTTCCGGCAGGACGTTCAGGCTCTCTACCGTGCCGAAGTGCAGGCCCGCACCGACAGCGCACTGGCGACCGAAGCGCCATTCGTCGAGCGTATGGTGCATTTCTGGTCAAACCATTTCTGTGTCTCGATAGACAATCCCCGCGTCACCGCCTTCGCCGGTGCCTTCGAGCGAGACGCGATCCGCCCGCACGTGCTGGGAAGCTTCACTGATCTAACGCTGGCGGTCGAACGGCATCCGGCGATGCTGATCTACCTCAACCAGTTCCAGTCGATCGGCCCCCACAGCCCCGCTGCTGCGCGCAATCCCAATCGCAAGCGGGGATTGAACGAAAATCTCGCCCGCGAGATCATTGAGTTGCATACCCTCGGCGTTCGCTCGGGCTACACTCAGGCCGACGTCACCGAGTTCGCCCGCGCCTTGACCGGGTGGACCGTTGATGGTCTGGGCGGCGGCCGGGCGGCCGACGGCAATCCCGACCAATTCGTGTTCCGCCCCGGCCAGCACGAACCGGGCACGCGGACGATCATCGGCAAGCGCTATGTGGAGGACGGCGAGGCGCAAGCACGGGCAGCGCTGATCGACTTCACGCACGCTCCCTCCACCGCTTCGCACGTTGCCACTAAGCTCGCGCGCCATTTCGCCGGCGATGATCCGCCGCCGGCAATCGTCGCGCGGCTGGCGGACAGCTTCACGCGCAGCAAGGGCGACTTGCCGACAGTCTACCGTACGCTGATCGCTTCGCCCGAGGCATGGGTACGAACCCCGACCAAGTTCAAGACGCCGTGGGAATGGACGATTTCGGCGCTGCGCGGCATCGGCCACCGCCAAGTCGGGACGATGCAGATCGCGGCGCTCCAGGCGCAACTCGGTCAGCGCGTTTGGAAACCCGGCTCGCCCGCTGGCTGGGACGACGTCGCGGCAACCTGGGCCGGGTCCGACGCGCTGCTGCGCCGTGTGGAGATGGCGCAGCGCTTGGCGGCACCGCTCGGCCAGGGCATCGATGCACGAGTGCTCGGACCCCGGATCATGCCCGCCTCTTTGAGCCCCGCAACCGCCGACCAGATCGCGCGGTCCGAAAGTCCGACCGGCGCGATCGCGCTGATGCTGGTTTCGCCCGATTTCCTGAGGAGATGATCCGATGATTGATCGCCGCCGCTTTCTTGCTCAGGCCGCACTCGGTGCTGGCGCCGTGTTCGTTGCCCCCAACATGGCGCTGGCGACGGTCCCGACCGAGCGCCGTTTCGTCTTCATCATCCAGCGTGGCGCCGCGGACGGGCTCGACATCCTGCGCCCGACCGGTGACCCAGCCTTCGCAGCTCTGCGCGGCGGACTGATCGACGACGCCGCGGGCACGAAGCTCGATGCCATGTTCATGCTCCACCCGGCGCTGGCTGAGGTGGGCACGATGTACGGCCAGGGTCAGGCGCTGTTCGTCCATGCGGTCGCGTCGCCCTATCGCGATCGTTCACATTTCGACGGCCAGAACGTGCTCGAGACCGGTGGCGCGCAGCCCTATGCCGTGCGCGATGGCTGGCTCAACCGGCTGGTGACGATGCTGCCGCGATCGGGCGACGAGGCGATCGCGATTGCGTCGACGGTGCCGACCGCACTGCGCGGATCGGTTCAGGTCGCGTCGTACGCGCCATCCGCGCTGCCACATGCTGCGGATGATTTGATGACACGGGTTACTGCGCTCTACGACGCCGATCCGCAGTTGCACCCCGTCTGGGGCGCAGCCCTCGAAACCAAGGGTGAAGTCACGAACACTACTGCCGGACAGGATCCGGCAAGCCTCGGTCGCCTTACGGCCAGCTTCCTCACCAAGCCAAACGGGCCCCGGATCGCGATGCTTGAGACTCTCGGCTGGGACACGCACAACGCACAGAAGGGCCGGCTTGCGATCCAGCTTAAGAACCTAGACGCGATGCTCGCCGCCATGCGTGACGGCCTCGGATCGGCTTGGGCGAACACGACCGTACTGGTCGCAACCGAGTTCGGCCGGACCGTCGCGGTCAACGGTACCGGCGGCACCGACCATGGCACGGGAGCCGTCGCTATGCTGGTCGGCGGTGCGGTCAAGGGCGGGCGAGTCGTGTCGGACTGGCCAGGTCTTGCGCCAGCCAAGCTCTACCAGGCGCGAGATCTGCGCCCGACCAGCGCACTCGACGCGCTGATCGCCGGGACGGCTGCCGAAAGCCTCTCGCTCGATCCCGAGCGCGTCAGACGTGAGCTGTTTGCACAGGCGACCCGCGAGCGACCTATCACTGGCCTAATCAAAAGGTAGCTCACAGGAAAATTGCTATGCAAATTCATCTGCTGGCATGCTCAGAGCTGATGATAAGACCCACTTCCGGCCGTTCACGTGGTCATATCGCGTGACCGATTCCGGCCGCTTGTTCATATCGATGATCTCGTTGGACCGCACCCCCGGGCGGGCTCTTCAGCTCGGACGCAAACTGTTGCGACCTGTCACCGTTCGGTAACCGAAGTGTCGCCATACGGCAGCATTCCTTCCCTAGCCGAGCGGCAGCGTTCGGGTCGAGCGGCACCACAGGGGGAAGACAATGGCAAAGGGCGGGATGCGCGTCGCCGCATGCACATGCACGGCGATCGTAGCGGTGGGGTTCGTGGCGCCGGTAGCCGCGCAGGAGTCGCTGACAGGCGCGGTCCAGCCGGGCGGTAGCTCGGCGGCAGATCGAGACGTGGCGAGCGACGCGGCTGGTCAGCCATCGCGCGGCGAGACAAGCACAAGAGGCACCATCGAAGGCCGCGTGCTCAACTCCGTCACGGGCGAGTACGTGCGAAATGCAGACGTCCGTGTCGAAGGAACGTCGCTGGTCACTCGCACCGATGACGACGGCCGCTTCCGCATCGCAGGCGTACCGGCTGGCGCGGCCGTGGTCATCGTCAGCTACACCGGCCTGCAGGAAGCGCGGACCGAGGTCAGCGTCCTCGCCGATGCTGCTGTGACGCAGGATTTTACCCTCGGCGCACCCTCGTTCACAGCCTCAGACGGCGACAACGCGCAGGCGATCGTCGTCACCGCCCGGCGAGGAGGTCAGGCGGCAGCGATCATGGACCGCCGGGCCGCCATCAACGCGAAGACCGTGGTGTCTGCCGACAACTACGGCTTCCAGACCATGGGGGACGTGGGCGAGTTCCTGAAGAGCATGCCCGGCATCTCGCTCGACTACACGGAGGTGGATGCGACCGCCGTCCGGATCGGTGGGCTCGATCCGAAATACTCGACCTTCACGGTGGACGGCTCACGGCTTGCGACCGCGACGTCGAACAACAACAGCGGACGTCAGAACTCGTTCGAGCAGATGTCCATCACCGGCATCGACTCCATCGAGCTGAACAACACCCTCACCGCCGGGATGGATGCTGACTCGCCCGGCGGCAACATCAACCTGCGCAGCAAATACGCCTTCGAACGCAAAGGCAGGCGGCTATCCTTCCAGGTCGGTGCCGTCGGCACCTCCGACTCCGGCTTATCGCGCAAGTTCTTCCCGGACGATCGTACACGCCCTCGGATCTACCCGTCCGTGCAGTTCAGCTACGCCGACGTGTTCCTCGACGGTCGGCTCGGCATCGCGGTCAACGCGAGCCACTATGCGAACTACGTGCAGCAGGACCGCGAGCAGGTCGACTGGTCCTATCTCGCGAGCGGTCGCATCATTCCCTACCAGCTGATGTATCGTCCTGGTCCAAAGACCACGACCCGTGACGCGGTCAACCTGGCGGCCGACTACAAGATCACTGACGATCTGGCGTTCTCGGTGCGTGGGACCTACTCGAAATACGGAGTCGAGTACTTCAACCAGTACACCTACCTGATCTTCGGCACGACGACGGTGTCGCAGACAATGCCAGACTCCACGAGCACCCACATCGTCGTCAATCCGAACGGGACGAACACCCGGCTGTCGACGCAATACTCGCATCGGTATGCTGGAACGCCTGCCGCGCTGATTGCGCCGAAGCTCGAGTATCGCGGCGACGACTGGGAAGCGGTGCTGCGGGGCAGCTACTCGACTTCGGCCTTTCACTTCCGCGACAACAGCCGGGGGTTCTTTCAGCGCGACGATAGCTGGCTTACACGGATCGGCTTTACGCTCGATCGCGACGCGACGGACTCGCGGGCGTGGACGCTGGCGCAGACCGCCGGCAGGCCGTGGGGCGATCCCGCCAGCTACAACCGCGACGACGACATCGGCAACAACGTGCGTACGGCCGAGTCCGACGCCCGCGACAAGATGTACGGCGGCTTCCTCGACGTGAAGCGCAATCTGTCGATCGACACGGCGGACGTGACGTTGCTGGCAGGCGCCGGCATCCGCAAGAACGACTGGCGAACTAACGAGGGTTCCTACCAGCAGTTCCAGTACGTCGGCCCCACTGGCGACCTGACGCAGAAGGCGCCGCAGGCCGTGATCCCGGCCACGCAGAGCTACCAATTCGGCATCATCGGGTTCGATGCCGGCAACCTTAACGAGCAGCATTGGCGCGCGGACAACAACTCGGCCACCTACGCTCTGTACGGCGAGCACCCTGAATACTTCGTCGCTGATCAGGTGGGTAACTTAAAGCGCAGGCTCGACAACGACAAGCGCATCCAGGAGCAGATCAAGTCAGCCTATGTCGAGGCTCAGACCCGCGTCGGAGCGGCCAAGTTCGACATCGGCCTGCGATACGAGCAGACGGAGACAGCGGCGAAGGTCGCCGACGTCCGGCCCGTGAAGGAGGTGACCGCAACTGGCCTGTCGGTCAACACGCTCGCCGGACTGCTCTACCAGTATAACGGCGGCAGCTACTCGACCCGCCGGGGCAGCTATGACGACTGGTTCCTCAGCGGCGGCGTCAAGTACGACTTCTCGAAGCGACTGGTCGCGCAGTTCGCGTTTAGCCAGTCACTGCTGCGTCCCGACTACGGGAACCTTGGCGGCGTGGTGTCGGTCAATGACGACACACAGATCGTTTCGGTGCCCAATCCGCTGCTGAAGCCTGAGCATTCGGTCAAATACTACGCGAGCGTCCAATACTACCTGGAGCCGTCAGGGATCATCGCCCTGTCCGGGTTCAAGCTGGACGTGAAGGACATGCAGGTGACCGGCGTGACGGTGGACGCCTCGGCAGTCGGTTACAATCCCGATGAATATGCCGGCTACATCTTTCGCAGCACGCAGAACATGCCGGGCGTCAGCACCAACAAGGGGCTCACGGCAGAGTATGACCAGCAGCTGACGTTCCTGCCGGGCTTGCTGAAGGGCTTCGGTCTGCGCGCCTCCTACACCCGCGTCGATCCGGACAGCGTTCGCGTGAACCTGCCCAAGAACTCCGGGAACTGGGGTATCCGATATAGCTACGGGCCAGCCGACATCCAGCTGACCGGCAACTACCAATCAACCTACCGCACGAGTGCGCTCAGCAACACGCCAACGACAGCGAACAACGGCATCCTCTACCACGACGAGCGGACGCTCTGGAACATCAGTGCCAGCTACAGGCTGCGCCCTGGCATCGACGTGGTCGTTGCCGGTCGCAACATCTTCAACGCTCCCGACGTGATCTACTCGAACGTGAAGGATCGCGTTCAACAATACAGCATCTACGGATCGCTGTGGAATGCCAGCATCCGGGCCGTGTTCTGAGCCCCCTCCACGATCCGCACGCAGGAGCTTCTGATGTTCACCATTGATCGCCGCAGCCTCGTTCTAGGTGGCGCCTTCGGCCTTGGGGCGCTGTCCCTCGCGCCTGGCGGTGCGCTCGCTCAGGGCCTCCTCGGCGCGTCGGGGTTCACGCACGCGGTCGCAAGCGGCGAGCCGGGTTCCGACACGATGCTGCTCTGGACCCGGTATGTGCCTGCCGATAGCGACGGTGTCGTCCGGCTAGATGCCGAAGTGGCGCTAGATCGCGACTTCACGAAAGTCTTGGCGGGCGGCAGCGTGCGGACCGGCCTCTACCGCGACTGGACGGCCAAGCTGACCGTGGATGGCCTCAGTCCCGGCACGGTCTACTGGTACCGCTTCATTGCACCGGACGGCAGTAAGTCGCCGATCGGCAGGACGAAGACTTTGCCCGTAGGCACCGTTCCACGCTTCGGGCTCGGCGTCTTCTCATGCTCCAACCTACCGGTCGGCTGGTTCAACGCCTACGGTCATGCCGCCGCAGAGCGTGGCCTCGATCTCTGGATGCATGTCGGCGACTATTTCTACGAGTATGGCACCGATCACGGCCTTCTCGAAGGACGGGTGCTGGAACCCGAGCACGAGATCCTGGCCATCGCAGACTACCGCTTGCGTTACGCCTGCTACCGCGCCGACCCAGACCTGCAGCAACTGCATCAGACTGCGCCGATGGTGGCCTTCTGGGACGATCACGAGTCCGCCAACGACAGCTGGGAAGGTGGCGCGCAGAACCACCAGCGTACCGAGGGCGACTGGAACGCGCGCCGGGCGGCCGCCATGCAGGTCTACCGCGAGTGGATGCCGGTCTCCGATGAACCATGGAAGGCCTACGCCATCGGCTCGCTTGCGACCCTCTACAGGACCGAATCCCGCCTGCTCGCCCGCACGCGCCAGGCGAACATCGAGGCGACGTTCAAGGCGGCGGATCCGGATGCCGCGCTGAAAGCGTTTCGCGATGGCGTCTGGCAGGATCCGTCTGCGACCATGCTGGGCTCGGCACAGGAGAGCTGGCTGGCACACGCCTTCAAGGCCAAAGCCCGCGATACCGCCTGGCAGCTCGTCGGCATGGGAACGATCCTGGGGCGGACGGTCATGCCGGCTGACTCGGTCGGCTGGCTGCGACCGGATCTTAGCGAAAAGAAGATCGCCAGCTTCCGCGACGATGTTCGGGCAGCGGCGCTCGGCATGCCGATGTGGATGGACCGCTGGGATGGCTATCCCGCGGCGCGTAGTCGACTGCTCGGGGCGGCGCAGCGCGCCGACGTTGATCTGGTGATGCTGTCGGGCGACAGCCACAACGCCTGGGCCTACGCTTTGAGCGAGGACGGCTACCCAGCAGGCGTCGAGTTCGCCGGCCACAGCGTCACCTCCGGTGGAATGGAAGGAAGCTGCGCCGCAGATCCTAAGGTCGTCGCGCGCGGGTTCGTCGCGGCGAACAAGGAGCTGCAATGGGCGGACACAAGCCAGCGCGGCTACATGATGATTGAGGTCACGCCGGCGGAGGTGACCGGCGAGTGGCGATTCATGCGCACGGTGAAGACCCGGTCTACCGAGCTCGCAGGCACGCACCGCATGATCGTGCGCCGCGGTCGCCGCCGCTTCGACGTCTGACGATGTTACCAAAGATCAACACGGGTCGAAGAACGATGCTCAGGCGCTTGGCTCTTCTCACCCTGCTCGTTCTGACGACGACCGCCTCTGCGCACGCCGACAACAATGCCGATGTCGCTCGGTTGCCGCTGCGCCAGAACGGAGGCACGTGGGACTCAGGTCACGTACAAGGGATCGCCGTCGATGGACGCGGCGGCTACATCTATTATTCCTTCACGACCCTCCTCGCCAAGTACGACCTGAAGGGCAATCTCGTTGGCTCGCTGGTCGGGTGGCACGGCCATCTTGGCGATCTCGACTTCAACCCAGCCGATGGCAAGGTCTACGGTTCCCTCGAATACAAGAAGGACGCAAGCTTCTACATCGCCGTGATCGACGTCAGTCGAATCGACCGCGTCGGCATTGAAGCGGGCTCCTCCAACCTCTTCCGCACCGTCTACCTTCCGGAAGTCGCGACCGATTACCGGGCTGACCTCGACGGCGATGGACGGGTCGAAGATGACGAGGCCTCACCCGATCATCGCTACGGCTGCTCCGGGATCGACGGCGTGGCCTTCGGCCGCATCGGCGGCAAGCACTACCTGACGGTCGCATATGGCATCTACGGCAACACCGCACGGGCGGACAACGATCATCAGGTGCTGCTGCAATACGACATCAGCGACTGGGCGAAGTACGCTAGTCCACTTATCGAAGCGTCCCCTCATCACCGCGGACCGGCGGAGCTGGCTGGCAAATACTTCGTGCGCACCGGCAACACGCGCTTTGGTGTTCAGAACCTGGCTTACGACGTGTCTGGGCGCCGCTGGTTTATGGGGGTGTACCAGGGTGCCAAGCCCAACTTCCCAAACTATTTGCTCTTCTCGGTCGATGCGGACACTCGACCACGAGTGGGCAGCCTCGTTGGCGTGCCTGGCCGCGCCGTTGGAACCTGGGCACGGGGTGAGGTCATTCCCCTTGCCAGCGAGGGCCTGAAGGATGTGTCGACGGGGATCAAAGGTTGGATGCAGAAGGCGGATGTCGGCTTTCAACCGGTCGGACGCGGGCTATTCTATATTGCGACGAGTTCGGGCGGTAAGCACAACCAGACCGCCGATATTGAGCTAGTCCGTTGGTTCGGGAGCGCCAAGTCACCCCTCCTGCCAATTACGCGGTAAACGGAGCCTCCGTGCGAGACTGTCGCGGGCCTGGACAGCAAATCTCTTTTAGACCCAGTTGCGGCCATTCGAAGCCCCGGAAGGCCCCCCGAGACCGGACCCTTGTTCATCAGTCGCGGAAGCCGGGATGGTGGCCGCTCCGGTGTTGGCGAGACCCGGCCCGGTCCGCCTGCGGGCAGCATCGATAGAGGAATACCAAGCACCCTGACGGTGTGACAGCCGACCGTGTAACGGGCCAGCATGCAGATGATGCCAACACCTCCCGCACGCCGGCACGAAACCGGCGACAGCATGTCGTACCGGAGCAGTTGAATGGCGCTCGGTGTCAGACCGGGCCGCGGCGGCGTCCCACCCCGGCCGACCACTTGGTGCGAGCGGCTGGGCGCGCTGCGCAACCTGCCGCCGTTCCTCGCGATGGTCTATAGCACCAGCCGGCCGCTCACCGTCACCACGCTCGCCGTACGGCTGGTGCGCGCGCTGCTGCCGGTGGCGACGCTGTTCGTCGGCAAGCTCATCATCGACGAGGTCGTGCACCTGACCCACCTCTCGGTACGTCCGACGGGCGTGTTCGCGTGGCTCGGCTCCGGCCTGCTCGGGCGGCTGGAAGCTCTGCTCCTCGCCGAACTCGCGCTCGCGGTCGCGTCCGACCTGCTCGGCCGGCTGGTGTCGCTGGTCGACGGGCTGTTGTCCGACCAGGTCAGCAACGACGCCAGCGTGCGGCTGATGGAGCATGCCGCAACGCTCGACCTTGCTGATTTCGAGGACGCGGCGTTCCAGGACCGCATGAACCGCGCCCGGATGCAGGCGAGCGGGCGCATGTCGCTGATGGGTCAGCTGTTCGGGCAGGCGCAGGACATCGTCACGGTGGTGAGCTTCGCCGCCGGGCTGGTGGTCTACGCCCCCTGGCTGATCGTCCTGCTGGCCATTGCTCTGGTGCCCTCGTTCCTCGGCGAGGCGCATTTCAACGCGCTGAGCTATGCACTCAGCTACGTCCGCACGCCCCAGCGGCGCGAGCTCGACTATGTCCGCCAGGTCGCCGCCAGTGCGGACACGGCCAAGGAGGTCAAGATCTTCGGCCTCAGCCCGTTCCTGATCGACCGCTATCGCACGATCTCGCGCGATACCTACGATGCGAGCCGGCGGCTGGCGCTGCGCAGGGCGATCTGGGGTTCCGGTTTCGCAGCGCTCGGCACGGTCGCCTACTATGCCGCTTATGCCTACATCGCGTGGCGGGCGGTGACCGGCACGATCACGATCGGCGACCTCACCTTCCTTGCCGCGTCATTCCTGCGGCTGCGTGGACTGCTGGAAAATCTGCTCACGGGCTTCTCCTCGACCGCGGGCCAGGCGCTCTACATAGACGACCTGTTCTCCTTCTTCCGGGCGCAGCCGGGCATCCGCTCGCCCGAAGGCGCGCTGCCGTTCCCGCATCCAGTGCAGCAGGGCTTCGTTTTTCAGGACGTGGGCTTCCGCTATCCCGGCGTCGAGCGCTGGGCGGTGCGGCACCTGTCGTTCACGCTGGCGCCCGGCGAGGTTCTGGCGCTGGTGGGCGAGAACGGTGCCGGCAAGACCACGCTCGTGAAGCTGCTCGCCCGGCTCTACGATCCCGTGGAAGGCCGCGTCCTGCTCGATGGACGTGACCTGCGCGACTACGACCTCGACGCCTTGCGCGCTGCCATCGGCGTGATCTTCCAGGACTTCGTGCGCTATAACCTGCCCGCTGCCGACAACATCGCGGTCGGCCGGATCGAGGCACGGGGCGATCGCGAGCGGATCGAGGCGGCAGCGTCCGCCGCGCTCGCCGATGGCGTGGTGGCCAAGCTGCCGGACGGCTATGACCAGATGATCGGCAAGCGGTTCCAGGGCGGCGTCGACCTGTCAGGCGGCGAGTGGCAGAAAATGGCGATTGCGCGGGCCTATATGCGCGATGCCCAGGTTCTGATCCTCGACGAGCCCACTGCGGCGCTCGACGCGAGAGCGGAGTACGAGGTCTTCCAACGCTTCCAGGAACTCAGCGCCGGACGTAGCGCAGTGCTTATCTCACACCGCTTTTCCAGCGTTCGCATGGCTGATCGCATCCTGGTGCTCAGCGACGGCAGGGTCGAGGCGTCCGGCACCCACGACGATCTGCTCACCGCCGGCGGTCGCTATGCGGAGTTGTTCGAGTTGCAGGCCGCTGGCTATCGTTGACTCACAAATGGACGTTCAGTTCGGCACAAGTGCTTTCCTCAAGCGGACGCTTGTTCATACATCATCCTCGCGGAGCACAGCCGCCGGGACTGGCAGGACATGGTGCGTGAAGCGGTCGACGTTGGCATCCGTGTGGGCAATTTGCCTGAAGGCTCGGGAACAGCGAAGCTCATTGGGCACATGCACCGAGTGATCGTGGCGTCGCCTGCGTAACTCGAGCGCTGGCAGACCATCGGACCCGCGCGAGCTATCCGGCCACCGCATTGTCGGCGGCCCTGCTGCGTCGCAATCCTCGTCGTGGCGCTTTGAAAAGCCCGGGCAGAGCGTGTCCGTGGACGTGCGGCCCCATCTCTCCGTGAATGACACGACCGGCGCCCTTGCCGCGGTCACGAGCGGGCTGGGGATCACGTCGACAACTTCCTGGGCGGCACAGCGCGAGCTCGGCAGCGGCGCGTTGGAGCGGCTCTTTCGCGACTGGACGACAGCGAAGCTCCCGGTTCACGCATTTTTTCCTGAGGGCCGCGCTGCACGGATCGCGGCGCGTGCGTTTGTCGACTATATTCGTGCCGAACTGGAGCGTGATCCACCCGCCCCGATTGCCTGAGCATCTCGGGTCAGCGCGTCGACCAATTTCTCTGCAATCGCGGGCGGGCCAGGTTTGACGAAGCATTTGCCAATTGGCGGAGGCGACCCACTTGCGGCCGCTCGCGTGCCTTTTCACCCTCGGAGTTTCTGCCGTTCGTTCATGTGGCGCTCGCCCTATCCAGGAGGAAGCGCGATAGCGGGCTTGATTGCCCGGGGGACCCGCTAGAGAGGTTAGCCTAGACGCACAGGCGAATGTGGCTCGGCTTTGAGCAGAACGCGAGAGAGGTGCCCCCGTTCGCGCCGAGCTGCGCCGGCCTCGCCACGTTTTCACCGGCTAAGCATGCGGCGCTCATGTAGAGCGGAGAGCCAATCAGAGCATGATCTTCGACTGGGTGTATGCGCATCCCGTGATGCTCACGAGAAAGCCAACGACACCAAGAGCAGTGGCCGTTCGCCGATGGCCAGCTCTCCAAAGCCCGACTGCTACGATGAGGCACAGCAAGCCCGATGCAATGATCGCGAACCCCATGCGGTGGGTTGCCATGTCCCGCTCGCGGATGACGTCAAGCGCCCCTGCGTCGACCATTATAGGTTCTCCAGCGGCTCGTGCTTCACCCGCTTGCTGAACATGTGATTGTAATCCGCTCCGAGCGAGCGACGCTTTGCATCACGCCGGCCGCAGTGCCCTGCGAGTCCGTGGCAGACGCAATGCAGCTCCCAGCAGTGCAAAGCCGACCAGCATCATCGACCAGGTTGCGGGTTCGGGGACCGCGGCAACGGAACTGAAGCCGCCATCATAGCTGCCGCTTAGCCGTCCGGATTTGCGATTGGCGCGATCGATTACGCCGTAGCTAAAGCCTCGGCTCGCAGCGAGCGACGGATCGCGGAATTGATCGAAACCGAGTGGCACCTGAACATCTCCGGTTCTGAAAACCGCAGAGAGAAGGAGCGTGTCGTAAACCCCAGGCGGGATGGGGAACGGGGACGTGGCGCTTCCTGTGGGCTTAATCGTGCCCGCCAGATAGAAGTTGGCGACGAGTACGGCTTCCGAGCTAGTACCGCCAAGGAAGCTGAATGCATTGTAGAGCTCGACGGTCGGCACGAAGAGGGGGTCCTCGGACAGCGCAAAGCCATAGCTCCCCAAGGTCGCAGAGAAGGCGCTGACCGGCAGGTCGTAATATGCCCCAAACTCGTCGACGGTATAGAGTTTTGCTGCGTCAGTGTCGAAGTCGAGGCTGAAGGCGAAGTCGCTACCCTGAACCGCACTACCGGTCGGCGTCAGCGCGCCCGAGACCTGGCTCACCGTGCCGGCACCACTGAACGTGACCTTCTCAGCCGCGACGGGTGAAGCCGCGATCGTCAGGGTTGCCGCGACAGCGAGACATAGGTTGCGGATCATGCCAGTAATTCTCCCCAGATTTGCAGAGTACCTATCGTGAAGGCGGCGACAAGCAAATCGATCAAGCCCAGCCCGGAACCGCGCTCGGACGAGTGGCTCGATTTGGTACGCGCAGGCGGCTTCCGCACACGCCTTGGTGTCGCGACCATCGCCGGTGTCACAACCGCTCGGTTTTGACACACGAACGCCGAGAAAAGACGTACTAAGGATACCATCCGAAAACGCACTCCTAAAAGGCGGAATTAAGAACCTTTGATCAAATCCTCCGCGATCTGAGCCGCTTTTGCCAACCATGTTGCCTTCAACACGCGTGCCGCGGGCGGAGATATGCTGCTCGCCAGTTGAGTTGCAGCAAAAACAACCGCAATTGCCGCCGTGCCCTTCAGGCCGGCTTCTACGCCTTTGCGAGCTCCGGATGATATTGCTCCATACATGCCGCTGAATTCGCTCAAAGCCTTAGCTGCGAAGTTCTCTAATATTCGCAGTAATGCATATACCGCTCTCCGCGTGGCCCGTGATGGATGACCTAGCGCCTCTACGACAAGACGTATTGACATTGGTACCTCGGGATCAACGAGCTCGGGCAGCTCGTCAAGTTTAGCTACGAGGCGAGTGGCCGCCTGGTAGGCAAGTTGCGCATCAGCTGGCGTGTGCTCCGCTGCCGCAGCATTTTCAGAGAAGCGCTGCCACTCGGGAAATTGTGCGACGTAGAAGCTTATGCCTATGGTGTAGGCGTGAAGGCGTGCGCCCATAACGTCAGCCAGCTCTTCACCAAGACGTTTGGTGACCTGGTCGCAGGCAAGGTTTGCTATACCTAGCTGTATCACGTCTTGCCGCTCTCGCAGACGGCTCTGCATTCCCTCGATAGTAGAAGTTAGCCGGCGATCGGTGTTTGAACCCTGAAGATTACCTACAAGCCAATCACCTTCGTCTAAAAGGGCAATTCTCGCCTGTTCGGCGCTCGCTCGATCGATCTCCGGAATGGCGCTTCCGTAATGCCGAACGCGAATAACTGAGCCGTCATACTCGAACTGGACAGGGCCAATCTGCTGATCAGGAGTTAACGCGCGCAGTCGTTCTGCCGCTGTTGGGATGCTGGGCGGCCTGGCTACTCGTAACGGTGCCGGCGGCTCTGGTTGGTTGCTGGCCATAAACGCTGAGATGGAAACTATTTCGTTCCTTACCTGGCCCCCGAGAGGCTCAGAGTCGCCGCTGCGCTTGCGGACAACCTTCGATGCAAGAACCTCTTGAAAGAAATGATTTTCGTTTATCTCGCGTAGCTCCTCCGATGCTGACTCGAAGACGGAGAATTGCCATCCGATGTCGCTCGATGCGTGCGTACGCTCAAGTTTCTTCGCGATTCGCTCTGCGCAAGCCTTCACGGCACGCCCGGCACTCACTTCGTTGATGGCAACCCGAGGCCAAAGCTCGAATTCTGACATCGCCGCGTTTCCGACTGCGCTTGCGAGATTTTGCAAGTCGAGACGTTTCGTGCGTGTCCAGGTTTGAACGTTCATCACAGCTCGCAACCTCGCAAATCAGCTAGGCTGTGAGATGCCTTGACGCATGGTTGCTGAAGCATGCAGCTAATTGCGGTCGAATACAATGTGAGCGGGAGCCTTGAAACAAATAAGCGGGGGTGTCGTGGCTTTGCGTACGCTTGACCTTACTTCTTTTGCCATCGGGATCATCCAGGCGATTGGCGGGTGTCACAACCGGAGGGTTCTGACGCTGCAGGCTAACGCACGGATTTCGGCGGGACTAAAGGTGTCAGAAGCCAGTGTCAAAATGTCCGTTTGTGGGATCGGCGGCCACGCGCTTCGATGAACGAATGAGCGCGCGTAACCGCCGCCGGCTAGAATGAACAAAGGTCCGATTACGTCATCTCAGCACCCAAAAGCGGTCGGGCCACTATCCACCAAATCCGGCCATTCCGCTTACGCCCAATTGCGGACATTCGCGTGGCGTGTCAGTCTACGACGATGGCTGGTTTGTCTTCTTTACTATTCATCGGATTGCTCGCAGTCGGCGTGGCATCCGTGCCGGTCGTCGCACAACAACCTTCGCCAGCACAGGTGGCTTCCTTTTTGGACGGTCTGACACAAATTGAACGGGACACCTTGATCGGCAAGCTACAGATGGCACAATCACAGCTACGTAGCCGAGCGAAGCTCACTTTCGAGTTAGTATCGGGCGGCCCCGCCTTCTACGATGTTACAGCAATTTCGCCTCGGCGAGCATTCATCGAGATGTCCTTTGATAAGCCTTACTCGATTAAGCGCGAGGCCGATGGCGTAGATCGGCAGAACTACGAGCTAATATACTTTCCACCCGGCGCCAACAGCCTGATGTGGAAAGTCAGGGTCGCTGTCGCCAAATTTGAGCCAGAGGATTTGCAGCGTGTTGAACTGATTTACACGGCGCCGCCACCATTTTGAGCATTCGTGCGTGGAAGTGATATTGCAAGGCCGCCGGCCCGCTCTCCGCCGCTCGCAACCGCTAAAGCTTCCGTCAAGAAGTGGAAGGACAGGTAACCACCAATGGCAGACGGTGCATCACACGATGTGGATGGCAGCTTTACCCTCGCCTCGATCGCGCCTAGCGACATTCGTCGTCATCTCGTGTGCGAGTTGAGGGCAAGTGCGTCCTCGTGCAAAGCGGCTTAGCTTATGTTTGTTCTCGCAGTGACGTTGTTGGTGGGCGCCCTGCAAGCTGGAGCTACCGACCTCGAGCATTCGGCGTCGACGATCGCAAACGCCACGGCATACGATCTCGGCTTCAAAAGCGAACGCGTGTCAGCCTGCACTGTTACCAAATCGAGCGGCAATGCAGACGTCGACCGTTACGTTTGCGATGCTGCGCGGATGTGCGGCGACAAATTCCACACCGGCGACCAAAGAGATGCTTGCATGGTTCGGGAACGGGTCAAGCTTGCCAAAATAATCGCCGAGAGCCTTAGCCGCACGCCAACGGCACAATGATATAGACTGCGAACTCCGGCTGTTGGCTGGATTGATCAGTCAGCGACGTGGTCGACGCGCGAGGTTCGATGTTGCCCAAGTGCGGACGTTCGCGGCTCTCGCGGCGTGCACCGATATTTGAAGCTCATCCATCTTCAGATCGCGCGCTGCCGATAGTGGCCTCAGTTTTCCAAATCGTGGAGTGTCGGGCGCTGGCCAAATCCGCTTCGACGTAGCAAGGCCGCTGCGTGCCCCTTCTTCTCCGAGAGGCAATGATCTTCCACGCGTCGACCACCTGTGATCCAACCGGCAAAGCCGCTCGGTACGTAAGCGTAGCGTCGAGCTATGAGCACCCGGGCATTGTTTAGCGGGATCCAACGTTCCGACGCATACAGCGAGCGCCATTGCCGTTGGTTGAACCACTTACCTTGGCCGACAAGCTTTTCTTGGCCTGAACGCCCCAACGCAGTCTTGTCGGCCACGAACGCCATCGATCTGTAACGATTGGCGCACCTGGAGCCGAACTCTCTGCGACTCTCGATCATGTTATGTACGCTCTCGCCTGCGTACGCAGCTGCCGGAACTGCTACGCCGCTCAGCAGGAGAGCGGTGGCTAGACTGCTCCACCGTCCGCCGCAAAGGCGACTATGAACCAAAGGATGCATTCCCCCGACGCAAGCCCCAAAGATGGCGAAGGCACTGCCAAATCCAGTCCCACCACCCCATCTCTGAAGAGCGCAGCCCCCGATCAGTCCCGCGATCGAGGACAGCAGAGTTGTTGGAATTATATGCGTCGGCAGAAAGCGACTCGTAATCGCAAGCGTAGGAACGCCCACCAGCCATCCTACAGGAATAGCTATAGAGGTGCCGAATAGGAAGATGAAGAGCGCAGCAGGGAGGACCGCGATGCCGTTTTCCTCGCTAACAGAGAGTATCACTGCCGCCAGCAGTGAACCCAGGAGCGATGCTGCCAGGGATGCCAAGGCGAGATAGGATCGCCGACTTAGATTGTGAGTGCCGGTTACCATCGTTCTACCATAACGCGGTTTGAAGCAGCTGCGAACAGAACCAGACCCATTCGTAGCCTCATCGATCGTGCCGAAAGCCGACCGGCAGCTTCTGGCGGCGAAGCGGACGGACTGGAAGCGCCCAAACCCGGACATTCCCGTAGCGGGATCATAGCGAAACCGCTGCGTCGGCCCGGATCGTCGTCTTTTCGCAACGCGCGCCCGCACGACCGGCTGCCCGCTCAGGTCCAAGAACATCATCTCACACCGCGGATGACCTATAGAGTATTACCTAGATTGCGCCTTTCCCCTCATGCCGTAGAGCGAGGTCTCGCCCTAAACGTATCATTACATTGATGGACTGGCATGTTTGTGTGATCGGAAGATCATGACGATTATTTTCGGCGTTTAATAAAATCTCACGGCGCTTGTGATCGGGTTCTTCGCGAAGTGTGGAGATAGAAAGCTCGTTTAACGCCTCTTGTAAATGATGGCTTTTGCCTTCTCTATAGTCTGCGCATACTCGCCGTAACGCACCGACGACGAACCTAGAGTCCGCCGAAGCATTATCCGGGTAGAAATGGTGAAGGATATACGGAGCGGAAGGATAGCCTCATGACCTCTTGTGTCGCACGATCAAAGGTTGGAAAAGTAGGATCCTCACTTTCCGTCGTTCATCGTGCCAGCGGAGCTTCGCGCTTTGTCCTCTGACGAAGTCCGTTTGCAGCAGTGGGAGGTGGGCAGTCTCAGAGCAGGCGGCCATTTCGCTTACCCCCCAGTCGCGGACATAACGGCGCCAACATGACCGCCCCGGCATCTTCATCGGTGAATGGTACCGCAATAGCGTTCCGAAAAGCTATGAGTACGACCCCTCGTGTCCATCAAACGCGAGAAGGGTAACCACGGGAACAGGCAATCCGTATGCATAATAGACCGCCTCACGGGAACGAGGACATTCCAGAGGGGGATAGGTGGCGTGAATACAACAAGGCTTAAGAGCCAACCTAGCAATGATGATATGAACTATCCGTGAAGCCGAGTAAGTCGGGAGTGTTTGCCACGATAATCGCGCGCTAGAACGAGATTAGCACAAAGCGCACCACTAGACAGCATACGATTGGCAAAGTAAAAATCAGCCCTACGTACACATTTCCCTCGTACCGCCTGTTAAAATACATAAACTATTGGGTGCGCGATCAGAGATGCGCAAACCACGGGCCATCGCAGCTAATGGGCGTTATTCTTGCTGCCATCAAGATGAAGGCGCTACTGTAACGATTATAAATTGGTAGGCGCATGTTTAGGCGAAACACTCCGCGTTCATAAATCTCTAAAACAGTCACGGTAAATTGATCGGGTGCAGCCATATCAAGGCTATTATCGTCATCATTAGGTGAAGATATTCGCACATCCTGCCACGGATCAACCTCTTTGTTTTGGATCCGCCTTTTCAGAGCATCGGCTGCAGAACGCCACGGCGGCAGAACGAATTTGAAGGTTTTGCAAGTCTCCCGCAACCGCGCCAATTGTTCAGTCTCCATGTCTCGACAACCAGCAGTCAGCGATGACGTGATGATAAGGAGCGAGGCAACCGCGCGGAGCCGAGCAATCATTATGTTTCTTTCCCCAGCGAGTTTTGCTCGCTTGGGTTAACATACGCCGATGCCAATGTCCGCTTTCCACCACATTCAGCCATTCCGACGCCGGTCACGCCCAATTACCGAAAGCGCCCACAAGCCAACCTTGGCAGGGATTGCGCGTTGGTCCAATCTGGTGGAAAGTATGATCAGATCGGGAGGCAGAGTTGCCAAGGGCTATGTTACTCGCAGCCGCTGCGACTATC
Source organism: Sphingomonas sp. Tas61C01 (assembly GCF_052567495.1). Classification (NCBI taxonomy): domain Bacteria; kingdom Pseudomonadati; phylum Pseudomonadota; class Alphaproteobacteria; order Sphingomonadales; family Sphingomonadaceae; genus Sphingomonas; species Sphingomonas sp. Tas61C01. The sequence continues at coordinate 3,146,217 of NZ_CP199583.1, read as the reverse complement.
GTCGCAATCGCACCTGCTTGTGCGTCACCCCGCAAAGGCGGGCTGTCGGAAGCTGACAGGGAGAAGGTCGTCTGCGTTCCTGCGCGGAAAGCAGACGGCACGCTGACCGGCGGCGAAGTATGCAGGACCGGGGCGCAGTGGGAAGTCAGCCTGGGCAAGATCGGCCGAGCAGGTCGAGACACCAGTTTTCCAAGGGTGGTGGGAAGGTCCTCAAATTAAAGAGGACAGTTGCCACTGAGGTTTGATCTTCGCCGTTCGGCTCGTTTTGCCTTGGCGTTCAAGCGCGGCGTCGCCGTTGACGCCTTGGCGCAACGGCAGCTTACCGCCGCAAGTGGTCGTTCGGAACCGACTGCGCAGGAACGTCCGCTATCGCCCAATTGCGGACGTTCGGCAATGATGTACGATCGAGTGATGGATCAAATGCTTCGTCACTTCCCTATCAAGGTTCTGCTGCCTGTTTTGGTAGGGCAGTTCCTTTTTCACTGGATCAACGAGGGAGGCGCTGAGGCGCTGCGGGGCTTGCCATTTCGAGCTTGCCTTCTTTTTGCAATCGGCGTGATCTGGGCAGCGTATCGGACGCGGGCTGAGTGGAAAAAGAGGTCGTTCCGCTAGCGCCCAATTGCAGCCATTCCGATCTGGGCGCATGATAGCGCAATGAGCCTCATTTTAGCGACGTTGCTGTTAGCCGATCCTGCTCAACAACCTGGAGCTTTCCCGTTTGCCGAAGGCCCTGTGGCAGAGGTTAGCGCGATTAAAGCTGCCATCGCAAAGTGCAATGCGCCTGCGAAACTCGTTCAGGCAGGTGATAGGGCGACTGTGACATTGGCAATCACCCGATCAGACCGCGCATCTAACTGCTTATCCGCTTGGATCGCGAAACACCCTGATGTTGGCTTCGCTAAACATGGCTTCATCGGTCGCGAACGGCAGTAAACCTGCACCCTCGAATGCCCGCTAACGCCCACTTGCGGACATTTAGCGGGAGAAGTCGCCATTCGTCTCCATACGTCGGAACAGCTCGATAGCCGTTGCCCGCGCGCCGGGCCATTCCGCGCTGGCAATCGCCGTAGGTCCGGCCTCGACAGGCCTCGTCTCACCGGTAGCTCCGTGGAGGTTTTCACCGAGCCGCTCCGCAAGTTCAAGCTCATCATCGAAGAGCCATGCGCCTGCGCCTTGGCGAGGGTCATCATAAAGCTCCAGATCGTTGAGGATCGTGTCCAGACACAGCCCGATCCGATCAGGGTCGGGCCTCTCTGATGCGATGACCTCTATAGAGGAAAAGAGGTCCCGCCGGTCCTCGTTCCACCAGCCGTCGGAAATGTTCGCCATTCGCGAATGTTGCCCGCCCAAACTGCGCAGCGCAACGTCCGCTTTCCACCAGGTTCGGACATGCCGCTGTCGCGGAAGCGACGACGCTGCCAGCCGGTTTTTGAGGGTTCCCCGTGCGCAGGCCTCAAGTGCTATCATTGATTGTGAGAGCCGCACGCGCCATCCTCGGCCGACAAGGCAGCTAGGTAAGGTGGTGTTCGCACATGGGCGGTGAGATCATCTACATTATTCCGGCGGTGCTCGAATACGCCGCTGTGATGATGATCGTTAGCACGTTTTCACTCTGGCTTTTTCGGATTGGAGCGCGCCGATGGGTACTTCTCGCACGGCTAAGTGAAATGTCCCACTTGCCGGTTGGAGCGACTGCTTCGGTACTTTCTATCATTTCTTTGATCGTCGGCGTGATCATAGCCGCACAGCCTGTACCCCAGCCTAGAAGCGCTAGGACAGTGGCAGCCTTTGAAGTCCCGTTGAACACAGCTCTCGACCGAGCCGATTTGCTGAGCATCCTCAGGTCCGAGGCGGCGAGAGATGATCTGACTGTCGAGGTCGAAACAGCGCAGGAAATGCGAACGTGGGCCGAGATGTCGCCGGAACTGCGTAGATCGATTGATGCCGTCGCTTATCGCGGGGGTCATTCAAAAAAAATGGAGGTTACCATATCAGATAAGCTTCAACTCGGTCATGTTTGGGTCATTTTCTTTCGAGGTGAGGATTTGGCGCTAGCGCGACGCTTTCGAGCTCAGCTGATGGCACGGATTTTTCAACGTTGGCCAAACACCCTTCGCGTCCCAGTCGCCCAGACACGTGCCCTCCCGCTCATTGCGGATCTTATTCGGAACGATGCAGGTTATCAAATCGACCCTGCCAGACTGGCCACCTACATTTGCGGGCCCGCCCCCGAGAACGCGCCTGCGTCAGCCTGCCATTGAGCACTGTACCTTTTCAAGGCCGATGTTCGCTTCCGTCGATCAGCATCGGGCCTTCCGTTGTCGCAAATGCGGCAACATATGCGAAGTCCGATGTTAGCGGACTCGCGACACTGCTTCGAATGTTTGCTTTCGCCCGATTGCGGACATTGCGCACCACGATACGCGCGGTAGGTTAGACCTATGTCTCGTCCGTCACTTCCGCCAGTCGTCATAGTCTCGTGCGCGTGGTGGTCGCTCATTGCCTTTCTGATGCTCGGGCAGATCGATTGCATTGCGGGTGATCCGGAATACCCGTGTCCAAGCGCCACTCACCGCGCCGTCGTGTGGGCTGGACAGTTTGGGGGTGGTTTGTTGCTATACCTCCTCGGGCTGCGCTGGTTGTATCCGCGTGATAGGAGCTAGCGCGGTGCAAACGTCCGCTATCGCCCAATAGCGGACGAACTGGTGGTAGGTTGCCCGTATCCATGGTTGTCGTATGACTAAGCGATGAAGAGGTCCGTTTCGCCAAGGGTCGCGAGGATATTCCAGCGCTGGCTCAATGACGAGAGCCCGCGGCGCAGCTTGGCGTTGACCCGTCACCTTGCTCTTCGCGGTGATCCTGACGCAGCAACTGAGTTAGAAAGAGTAGCTTCCGATCCGCGGCCGGAGGCGCTCGCCCTTTCTCCGGCTGCGATGGTTCGCCATGCCGCAACCCGCGATCGTTGGCCTACAGCGGCGATGAACATTGCCATGCAGCGGTTTAACCTGCGCGATCTGCAAGGCTACCGCCATTGGCTTCGCCGCGCGGCACGGAACGGCGATCCTGACGCGAAGATCCAGCTTGCTCGCTTCGAGACCCGGCTACCACATGGCGTTGCGCACGATATTGGGCGAGGTCGTCCCTACAGGACGTATGACTAACGGGTATCGTCCGCGTTTGCACCAAACCTGGTGTTTCCCAAAACGCCATCCCGTGCGAGACAACCCCGGCCGTCTCGATTGCCAATTCCAATCGGGAAGACGCAACGGCTGCTATCGCCCAATGCGGACATTCGCCAACGTGGTAGGATTGCTCATGGCGTTTGTGTTGAAGCTGCTAGTTATAGCGCAGACCGCTTTTTGGGCTTGGTCTAGTTGGAAAACAGCCGTGCGAGCGAGAGCGGTCATGGCGGAGACCTCGCCCTCCCGACCCGTCTCCTATGTTGCCGGGCATTGGCTCTTGGTCGCGTTCTTCGCGGCTTTTGCAGTCGGCAGCCTATTAGGCTTGCTCGGCTTCGGCTAAACGTCCGTTTTCCACCAGGTTCGGACATGCCGCTGTCGCAAAAGGCGGGACATACGCGAAGTCCGAAACTCAGCATATTCGCGACAAGGACCATGTAGGCGCCAGGAAAGGTGGTATACGGTTGTCTTCTTGCGGACAGCGCTCAGTCGGCTAGCGTTCGATGCACTGACGAGGGATGAGGGATGGCAAGCGCCGCCATTGCAAAACGTTGGGCGACTTTTCTGTCTCTACCTCTTGCGCTCGCCTGTAAGCCTGACGCGTACTCGCTCCGAAAGAGTGAGGAGATTCTATCTCGCTTCGAAAAAGCTGTACCGTCGATCGAGGACTTCCGCCGCGAGCATGGTCGGCTACCAACAACCGCGGAGCTGAATGAGCGATTGAGGTTGGCCGATCAACCTATGAGCCTGAATATTTCGGCGGACGGCTTCCAGGACTGCGACCGAGATCTGCCGCAATTTCGCAAAGCCAAAAAGGGTTCATACGTATTGGCGATCTGGCGAGGTGAATGGCTGGAGTGCTATGATCCCATCACAAAGACCAGCTCACTTTAGCGGACGCGGAATGCCTACTGCTTACCAGGTTTGGCTATCCGGTGTCGCAATGGCGGCGATTTACGCGACGTTCGAAACTCGTATCAGCGATGTCCCCAATGTGACACGCCAGGGCAGAGTCAATAATGGAAGTCGGGCTCGTGTCTAACATCGTAGCCGCGCTCGGCATTCCTTCAGTAGCGCTCGTTGCTCTGACACCGTTGGCCGCCCCGCAGCCTTCGATGGCTGCGCCCGAAGCCGATACTGCACCGCAAGCAGAGCCCGCGGTGCAACCAGAAGACCAGGCGCAGGATATCGTCGTCCTGAGCCGTCTTCCTCGCTGTCGCCTGCTTCCTAGAGATGTCGCCGATACAATACCGACTGGTGGACGAAGCGGTCCTCAGGTCATCCGGCCTGACTGGAAGACCGGTGAGCTCGACCTGTTTCCCGAAGATTACCCAATCACGGGCAAGTCGTTCTGGCAGAGGGTAGGCTCGCCAATCGGCTCCTACCGCTTCCGATCGCCGGCCGGCGGAGACCTGCTCTGCATCGGGTCCAACGGCGGAAACGCCTTCGGCTATGCGCAACTCCGTCAGGCGATCGATGCGAGACCATATCGAGGCAAGGTGGTCCGCTTCACGGCGCTCGTAGCGACCTGGAAAGCGGCCTCCGTGACGTTCTGGCTGGCCTCCGGCGAGTCACAATACTCCGAAGGCAAAAGAGAGAAGCTGGGTAAGAGCGTGATAGCGGGAGGCGACTCTCACGAACGACCGATCCACGGCAATCAAACATGGCTGCCGATCAGCTATGTCATTGGGCCGATCCCGGCCTGTGCGACACAGATAAGCTATGGAGTGACGCTGGAGGGAGGCGGCGACGTCTGGGTCTATAAGCCCGCGTTCGAATCCGTACCGCGCGAACAACTGTCGGCGTCAATGAGAAACAGGCCTGCGGCGGACCGGGCGTGCCGGAAGAGGCGGATCTTCTCTGGTTGAGGAGTGCTGTGGCACTCACCCTTGAAGAGCGCGATGGCACTGGTGCGTGAAGTCGACGTCAGCGACCTTCTAGCCGCAAGGACGTCAAATCGCGCCGACGAGATCGGGACAGATCGCGGATCGACGGCGCCACTGTCGCAAAAGCACCGACATTCGTGACGTCAGAATTCAGCATTTCTGCGACAGGAACATGTCCGCTCGCGCACAATTGCGGACACTGGCAGGCTGATGCACTATCGCCCGATGTTCGGTTTTCACGATTACACGACCGATTCTCGGAGCGGGCGTCCTCAACCACATTACTCGTGGACACATGAAACCGTCGCAACGTGGACAGCTTGGGCGTTGGCCGCGGTTTTTCTGGTCGGCGCCTTGGCCCTCTACCTACATTGGCACACGTGGGAAGGTCCAACGCAGATGGCGCTGGCGTCGCTCCTGTTAGCCGGAACCGCCTATTGGCGTCACGACATGCTCGCACGCAAACTCACAGCATTCCGCGATGCAGTCGAAGATTACGAAGCCATGCTCGAAAAGCCGTTCGGCTGACGTCCGCTTTTTACCGATTGCGGATATCACCGGGCGATTAGCACCCTTCCAGATAACCTGCGGAATGGGAACGCGGGCGGGACGGTTGAATTGCTCGGGTAGCGACGTCCATCAAAACGCAGGAGCGCCATATAGGGATGAACTAAGCCGCCGCCGTGCACCGTGACGCCCACATCACGCCACCCGTGAGCAGCGCCTCTAAACATAGTAATTGGCGGGTTGGCCACGGTTGTTCGCATGACCAACCGATAGCTGTTGCCTCTCGGAGAGAGAACGAGAAGCAAGCATCCGCCGCTGCCGCAAAAACTTGGAGCGGTGAGTAATATGAAGCTCTCCTTGCGCCCGTCCCCGTTCAGGTCCGCGTCCGCACGCCGATAGCTAGTCGTTTGTAGCGTCTGTTGCACGAAACATTGCACTCCGTCCTCGCGCGGACCGCTGGCGTGAGTTGCCGCTGCGACCGTCAGGAGCATGGGAAAGGTCAACGTTTTCACAAGCGATCCATGCCATCGCTGATGTCCGCTTTCCACTAATCCCGATCATTCGCGTGTTGGTTGCGTCGAATGACCGCTATCGCCCCAACTGCGGGCGGTCAGGCGTTCGAGCGAGTTGCTCCAAAGTCGCCATTGATCCAGCATAGTTCTGCCCAGAGCTAGAAAGCGAAAGCCATGAACGTCGTCCAACTCGATGCCCGATATTGGAAGACGCCACCTGATTTCTACAACGCTCTCCTAAGAGAACTGGGGGCTCCAGACTGGCATGGAGAGAGCATACCCGCGCTGATCGACTCCATGATCGTTGGGGACATCAATGCGGTAGTATTGCCATTGCGCGTCGTCGTCACGGGCTTGGACAAGGCAAGCGAGGCGGCCTTTGATGAATTGATCAAGGCGTTCTCTGCACTCTCTCGATATGGAGCCATGGCGAACATCACTTTTGATCGGGCCTCCTTAAAGATTGCCGAAAACGTGTCGCCCTTTCTCGACGGACGCACCTAAGCGGACGGTCCGTTCTCCACAAATAGCGGACGCTGGCGGGTACCGCGCGGCCGTTGGAGCTGATCCCGCGTGCACGCCCCGCGGTGTTTCTCGCGTTGGCGGGGCGCTCCGTTAAATCGATAGCAACGCGATACCTGTAGGTCGTGGCAATGGATCACAGGGCCATCCTCGCGCTTATCGAAGCCTATGATCGCACCACTGAGGTCATTAGCGCTGCGGCCATCAGCGCATTCCCGTCCGCCGCCAACGAGCTTGTAGTCTCGCGCCGCGATCTTGCGCGGCAGGGACTTGAGATGAGCAGGGCCATTGAGGAGCAGCTCGCTGGTCCTTTGTTGCGTCATCCCTCTCACGCTGCGTCGGAGCTTCGCGCTGCGTACGCGGAGCGCACGAACAAAGCTCGCGTTGCGATTGCAACTCACCAGGCAAAATGGCCAGCGATCAAAATGCGTGACGCAATCGCTGATTACAGAGGTGATGTGAAACGGTTGCACCTAGAGCAACAGGGCTATCGAGCGTGGCTGAAGACTCAATTCGTCCCTCAAGCCGCCGAACTGTTGTCGCGCGCGCAAGCCGCATCAAGGCCGTCTCGATCATAGAGGCTCGGTGAGCGGGTACGCCCAAACCTCGCCATCCCCAACTGAATGACGGTTGCACGAAACCGGCCCTTCGTTCAGCGTGCGACGACCATTTCGGACCTTCTCATCGACCGGGCCGATTGGTAATTCATCCCCGCTTCCAGCTGACCGAGATTTCGGGCACACTCTATCTTCTTCACCTAAAATCTTGGAGCAACTCCGTGCGCACGAAGGCAGTCCTTGCGGTGATAAGCGCATCTCTCTTAGCGCAGGCTTCGGATGCACGAACGAACAGGACAGAGCGCACCAAAGTTGCCGCAGGGGCGAGCGTGCAAGAAGTTCGCATTCCGTCCGTAGCCGGTGTGGTTCTTGCCGGCACCTTTCGTATTCCTACTGGCCGTGGCCCGAATCCTGTTCTCATCATTCAATCCGGCTCAGGCCCGAGCAAGCGCGGTGGTTATCTGCCGTTGGAACACCGCCTCAATCAAGTCGGAATTGCTACCATTGAATTCGACAAGCGTGGCGCAGGCCAGTCGACCGGAACGTTCGCGGATACGATGCAGAACATGGAGTCGGACATTGAAGCAACGATCGCATGGCTGCGAAAGCGTTCGGACGTTGCTGGCACTCGGATCGCTTTGCTCGGCCACAGTCAGGGAGCAGCGGCTGCGCCGGAAGTGGCGGCTCGCGATGGTCACTTAGCCGCAGTCGTATTTCTGGCCGGACCAGTCGGGCAACGCGGCACAATGTTCGGCGAAAGAATGGAGGCCCAACTCGTAGAGAGTGGCCATTCACCGGAGGCATCCCGTCGCGTAGTCACGGCCACGCGGTCGTGGATGGAACTTCGGAGCCGAGGCGGAGCAACAGAGGAGGCCGGGAACGCCCGAGCCGCTGTCGTCAAACAGTTCAGAGGAGCCGGCTTCGATGCTGTGGGGGCAGAGGGTGCGACACGGGTGCTGGATAGCCCCCAAGCGCTCTCAATGTATCAGGCAGCTCCGGGTACGGCATTAAATCGCCTGAAAATTCCCGTTCTTGCCATCTTTGGCGCGCGTGACGAGATCGTGGGTGCTCAAGGTGACGCTGCATTGGCAGCTCTCGCCGAAAATCCCGCCGCCTTGGTCTTGGAAGTTCCAGGGGCAAATCACGGTTTTGGGTATCGTCGCGCGGACTCGCCGCCGCGGGAGAGTCCTAATGGCGGCCCTTGGCTATCGCTTCTTCCCAAAGCGCTGATTACGGATTGGTTGAAGGAACAGCTGGTCGATGCGCCACAGGCCGATCGTTGGTAGGCCTCGACACAGATCCCATGCTTCATGAACGTCCGCTAAACGCCGTCTGACGCTGCTAAGCTGCCGGACCGCTTTCCACCAATTGCAGACATTCACGATGTGCTGCATGTTGACACTTGCGATTTTAATGATGTTCCAAGCAGCTGCCGAAGGCGCACCATACCCTGCTGATCCGCCATGCTCTGATGGAGGCACCTTCGGCATGGCACAGTGCTTGGAACAGCAAGCATCGCGATGGGATGCTCGCCTGAAAAGCGAGTATGAGGCGGCGCAGGGCAGGCTGCCGATTCGACGCCGCATGTTGCTTCAAGCCGCTCAACGCGATTGGATCAGGTATAGGTTTGCGAACTGTAAACTGTACGCAAGCCATGAGGGCACTGTCCGTCAGCTTTTGTCAAACGGCTGCGAGCGGGACATGGCGAAAGCTCGAACTCTCGAACTGTATAAACTCGACCGAGCTTACGTCCGCTTTCCACCAACGTGGGCCACTGTGCGAATATCCGCTGACGACCATTGCGGATATTCGTGATTAGAAGAATCTACCGTCCTGCTCGTAGATGCCATCCACAAGAGCAAAGGCATGGGCTGCGAGCGGGGTGCCGATCACCTCAGCTCGATTGAGCGCAGTCTCTGCGAGTTCACCCTTTGCTTCCGGGCGATCACCAGCATCGATGACCATTAGTGCCGGTGTGCCGTCAGGTTGCTCTCGATGCACCATTGAGACCAGCACGCGGTCGTCTGCGGATGTTCCCTCACCCCACCTTCCCCAGATAATGTCGAGGTTGGCGCCGATGTCCGCCAAATGCCCCACGGTCCAATTCATCCAGTAAGCGACAAGCATCTCCTCGCCATCACTTACCGTCCCCCAGACGCGGCGGCTTGCATTTCCGCAGCAGTCGCAATGACCACCGGTCTCTCCCATCCGCTCCACCCGAAAACGCGGCGACTGTGCTACTTCGTGCATATCGTGCACCATAGCTGTTTGATGTCCGCTTTCCACCACAAGCGGACCTTCCCGCCCGCTACGTCGCGAATGCTTGCTACCGCCCACATTCGGCCATGGAGGCGGAGGGGCCCACCTCCACGGAGGACGGATCTTAGATGGCGACAGACCTAGACTAAATAGCGGAAGAGCAGGCGTTTTCTTACTGTTAGCGGTTCGCGCTTGCTCCCCGCGATCTTTTGGTAGATCCTCACAAGGAGGAGACCCGCACATGGCTGATGCAAGATCTGCTGAGACTTCTGGTGCATTCACAAAACTGCAGCTTGCCATCGCGAGCGTGATGTCAAACCCTAGTCTCAATACTGTCCTTGGGGAACTCGACAAGCAGCGATCGAGTCGAAGGTCAGGTGATGATCTCAATGACGCTTTCACAAGTAACGGTGCTCCGCTACCAAAAGACGTGAAGGTGTCACTCGCTCCTGGAGATACTGAGGCTCGTAAGATTACACTCGCTATCTGCGTTAGCTGGAGTGATTCATCTCATTGCGCAACCATCACCTTACAGCCACCGATCGAAATTGAAACGCTCTAACCTGAGCTGTACTGCTTCGTGTGAGGCAAACGCTTTCATGTTGTGGTGCTACCGCTAAGGTATTAACCTCGCTGGAGGTCCCACGCTATTCGTTGGCTGTGGATCTCGACAAGATCGGCAAGATGCCGCCTGCGCAGTATCAAAATAGGTTACCAGAGCTACGTCTGCTTACCACCAACCTGTGTCGTGCGGAGCGGAGACGCTCTGCCGTGTTTAGCGGTAGCCGATGGTTGTCGCGAAGCACCGTTGCCGTGTTGGCGGAGGTCGAACTCGTGTCTAGCCGGAGCGGCGAAAGCGGCGTTGTATATTAGCCCTTTCCGCGAGAAGGCTGGCTCATGAAGACCCTTGGCACTCGCCTGCTCCACAAGCCGTTCCTAGCCAGCTACCTTCGACTTCTCCCGAACAAGCTGGCAGAGGCGTCACGAGGCATCGTACTTTATCAGCCGGGACTGACCGGCGACGAGCTGCGCAGCCAATTAGAGGAAATGTTCTGCCTTGACCCACTGGTGCTTGATGCCCTGCAGTCGATACGCGTGCAGGTGACCCGCCGCCGACCTGAGCTGGGCGAAGGCCCGCACAACGGCTATATCGCCGAGGGTAGACTACCATATTCCGGCTCACGCGTTTTGTGGCGAGCCAGGCCGTCTAGCGAGTTTCACTTCCCTCTCACTGGGAACGCCGCTGATACCAGCGTCGGCCTGCGCAAGCTGGTCCCGTCAATGGACCTTGGCGCATTTGCGGCGGAGCTTCAGGAAGTGCTGGTACGCACACGCGCAGCGCTGGAGGAGTTCGCACCGAGAGTGCGGTCCTACGATGAGGCCATACGCTCGGAGATTGACCGCACCGTCAGATCTTGGCTGTGACGCAATCTAAATAGACGCTATTGACATATAAGCTGTAGACGCATTAGCTGAGCTGATGATGACGCTGCGCCCAGCCGACTACGACGCTTCTGCCTTCACGCCGTTAGCTGTGACGGTAGACGTTGTCGTGCTGACGGTGGTTGATGGTGTGCTTACGGTGCTGCTTGCCAAGCGTGCCGAACAGCCGGCACTCGGCAGCTGGGCGCTCCCCGGCGTGTTCGTGCGTCCAGACGAAGAACTGGATGCGGCAGCGCGGCGCGCGGCTCAGGACAAGGCAGGCGTTGCTGCACCGGTGCGACAGTTCCAGACCTTTGGTGGTGTGGCCCGCGACCCGCGCATGCGCATCGTCAGCGTCGGCTACATGGCGGCTGTTCCTGGCGGCGCTGCCGAAGCGGCGCAGGCGGATGGTCGCCGCTTCATGCGCGTAACAGACGGCGTGGTGCGTGGTGCCAACAACCGCAAGCTGGCCCTGCCCTTCGACCACGCGGAGATCATCGCTGCGGCGGCCGCCGACCTGCGCCACAATCTCGACCATAGCGCGTTTGCCTTTGGCTTGCTGCCCCGCGAGTTCTCGCTGCGCGAACTCCAGCAGGTGCATGAAGCGGTGCGCGGTGCGAGCGTCAACAAGCCAGCATTCCGCAAGCGACTGCTGGAGAGTGGCTGGCTGGAGCCGACCGGCAGGCGCGAGACCGACAAGGGGTTTCGTCCGGCCGAGCTTTATACCGCCCGCGCAGAGCGACGCGTGGCATGACGAGCAAGCCGCGCACCAGCGCCTCACATCCGCTGCAGATCGCCGCAGTGCCCGCGGGCACAGGAATAGGCCGCATCGGTGTCACCTTCTGCCCGGGCAAGAAGCAGACATCAGCCATGACCGGCATCTGGGACCGCTGCCTCGACACCGATGTCGCTGCCATTGCCGCCTGGGGCGCGGTGCTGGTTATCAGCCTGGTCGAAGATCATGAACTCGCCTCGCTTCAGGTGAACGGGCTTGGGCAAGCTGTTCGCCACGCGCACATGGACTGGCTGCACCTGCCCATCCGCGACGTGTCGGTGCCTAGCATCGCGTTCGAGAAGAGCTGGCGCGAGGTCGGCCCGGGCATTCGCTCGCGGCTGCGTGCAGGTTTCGATGTCGTGGTCCACTGCAAGGGTGGGCTCGGGCGAGCGGGCCTGGTTGCCTGCCGCATGCTCATCGACTGCGGCATGGCGCCCGAGCAGGCGCTTGCTGCCGTTCGGCAGGCGCGCACCGGTGCGGTGGAGACGTCATCGCAAGCGGAGTATGTGCTTGGGCTGAAGCCGCTCGCTGAGGTGGCGCCAGCCACCGGCTCGACCGCCGTCGAAGATCGCGCGGTCGGCGCGCTTCTCGGCCTTGCAGTCGGCGATGCGGTTGGCACCACGCTGGAGTTCACAAGGCGTGGCGCGCAGCCGCTCCTGACCGACATGGTTGGCGGCGGTCCGTTCAAGCTGAAGCCCGGCGAGTGGACTGACGACACGGCGATGGCGCTGGCACTCGCCGACAGCCTTGCGACAGACCCGTCGCTCGACGAGCGCGATCTGATGGCGCGCTTTGTCGACTGGCAGCGCAGCGGCACCTACTCGTGCACCGGACGCTGCTTCGACATCGGGGTGACGACCAGCCAGGCGCTGGCGCGGTTCCGTAGCAGCGGCGATCCAGCCGCTGGCTCCACTGACCCGATGAGTGCGGGCAACGGCTCACTGATGCGCCTGTCGCCGGTCGCCATCTGCCACTGGCGCGACGGGAAAGCGCTGGCGAGCATCGCTGCGCGCCAGAGCGTCACCACCCATGCAGCAGCCGAAGCGGTCAGTGCCTGTGTCGGCTTTGCCGCAATCCTGGCGGACGCAATCGCCGGCGAGCCGCGTGATATGGTGCTTGGCCCCCGCACGATCGAGCTTGCGCCCGCAGTGCGGAGCGTGCTGGCGGGTTCCTGGCGCGGCAAGCAGCGCGACCAGATCAGGTCGTCGGGCTATGTCATTCATTCGCTCGAAGCCGCGCTGTGGTGCGTGGCTTGCACCAGCGACTTTGCATCTGCCGTGCTGCTGGCCGCAAACCTGGCCGACGACGCCGACACCACCGCTGCCATCACCGGCCAGCTTGCCGGCGCGCTTTACGGCATGAGCGGGATACCCACCGCGTGGCTCGACAAGCTTGCCTGGCGCGAGCGGCTGACGACAGCAGCGCGAGCGTTGCTCGCGTGAGCCGCAAGGCGGCGCAGCGTCTCATTTCAGACGCAGCGTCCGCCGGCCAAGCATCACCTGAAGAGCGGTGGGAACGTGCATTTAACAGTCCTGCCCCGATCCGCCCGGCAGCCTTCCTTGAAGCGGCTGTGGCATGGCATGAGCAGGTGCTGCTGCACGGCGACATCGCACCTGATGTAGCCGAGAAGCTGGAGCAGGCGGCTGATGCAGTTCGCGCATCACGCATGAACTGCACAGCTGCTCCGACTGACGGTGCAGTCGACCAGGTTCATGCGCCACGCACGAACTCAGCAGCCACGGCGCCGAGAGTTACGGCGTCACGCACGAAATCTGGCAGTCCCGCAGCAGCATCGCACCCTGCCTCGTCGGAACTTGCGCCGGGCACCCGGCTGGTGAAGATCCACGGCGGCCACACGCATGTGGTGGAGGTCACGAGCGCCGGCATGCTCTACCAGGGCCAGCTCTACAGCTCGCTGTCGGCTGTCGCGAAAGCCATCACCGGCACGCACTGGAATGGCCTGCTGTTCTTCGGCCTGCGCAAGCGCAAGACCTACCCCAAGGCAGGCGCCGATGGCTGAGCAGACGATCCGCTGCGCGGTCTACACCCGCAAGTCGAGCGAGGAGGGCCTGGAGCAGTCCTTCAACTCGCTCCATGCTCAGCGTGAGGCCTGTGAGGCGTACATCCTCTCGCAAAAGCACGAGGGCTGGCAGCTGGTGCCAACCCCCTATGACGATGGCGGCTTCTCTGGAGGCTCGATGGAACGCCCGGGGCTGAAGGCGCTGATGGCCGACGTCGAGGCGAAGCTCATCGACACCATCGTCGTATACAAAGTCGACCGGCTGACCCGCAGCCTTGCCGACTTCGCCAAGATGGTCGAGCAGTTCGATTCCCGCTCGGTGTCGTTCGTTAGCGTCACGCAGGCGTTCAACACCACAACGAGCATGGGCCGGCTGACGCTGAACGTGCTTCTCTCCTTTGCGCAGTTCGAGCGCGAGGTGACGGGCGAGCGCATCCGCGACAAGATCGCCGCGTCAAAGGCCAAGGGCATGTGGATGGGCGGCAACATACCGCTTGGCTATGACGTCCTCGACCGGGCACTGGTCGTCAACGAAGCCGAAGCGGAGCAGGTGCGCGAACTGTTCCGCCTCTACTTGCACCACCAAGCCGTCGATGACGTGGTCGCAGCCGCTGAGCAGGCTGGCATCCGCTACAAGCAGCGTACCAGCGCGGCCGGCAAGAAGGGGGGCGGTACGGTGCTTGGTCGCGGCTCGCTTTACAAGATCCTCAGCAGCCCGATCTATGCTGGCGAGATCGGGCACAAGGACAAGCGCTACCCAGGGCTGCACCAGCGCATCGTCGAGGCGGACCTCTACGACGCTGTTCAGGCGCGGCTGGAGCGTAACCGCCGCAAGCAGCGCGGCAGCACGGCAACTGCCGCTGCTATGCTCTCAGGCCTGGTCGTGAACGCGGCCGGGCACAAGCTGACCGCGACCCACACCGGCAAGGGCAACAAACGCTACCGATACTATGCCGGCAACAAGCAGCGCGTGCCCGCGGGCGAACTGGAGAAGCTGGTCACCAGCGCCATGGTCATGAAGCTTGCCAGTTCTGCCGCCCTTGCCTCGCTGTTGCCTGCCATCGAGCTGCTTACGCCTGCTGTTATCGCAAAGGCCGCTGCCGCAGCAGCGAGCCTCGAAGCTGCCGACGATCCGGGGCGGCGAGCAGCAGCGCTGGAGATGGTCGACCAGGTCGTGCTGACACCCACATCGTTTGTCATCGACCTTCGCCTGGCCAGCCTGGGGCTCGCTGGCACCGGCAGCATCGTGGTGCCTGCGACCATCGGCCGCGCCAACGTCAAGCTGACCCTGATCGTCCCCGGTCCTGCACAGCCGCGCATCGACCCATCGCTTGTTGCCGTTGCCGCGCAGGCACGCCGATGGTTTGCGATGCTGGCCGGCGGCTCACATGCAGCCATCAGCAGCATCGCTGCAGCTGACGGCGTGACGCCTGCGTATGTCCGCCAGATCATTGATGCCGCCTTCCTTGCACCCGATCTCGTCACCAGCATTGTCGAAGGACGGCAGCCGGCAGCGCTGACCGCGGCAAAGCTCAAAACAATGCTGCCGCTGCCAGCAGCGTGGAGTGACCAGCGCGCGCTGTTCGCACGACTCAGCTAGCCTTGGTTGACAGCCCCTGCGTTCACCAGCTCAGTCCAGTCACTGTCCCGCATAGTGAGGGCCGCAGCGAGATCTGGATGGATCTGATCGACAAGGCGGCGTGCGCGAAGCTCCAGATCGATATGATAGCGCCGGACAACGTCGACCTGAGCAAGGAGGTGGCGGTCAATCACCTCGATCTCAGCGGCGAAGAGGCTCGGCAGCCAAGGCAGGAATGCCTCACGCACTTCCGCTTCGAGCACAATGGCGTTGGCCATAACCTGCCCGTACACCGGTCGGATCGTTGGCCAGGCTGGCGCAGCGAGCATCAACACCTTTCGTTCGCCGGTGAACGGGACGAGGCACGAAGCCTCGAATAGATCGATGCCGCGACCCTTGCGGCTGGCGATTGGCATGGGGGCACCAAGTCTCACGCCATTGGTGAACCGAGCTGCCTGGATGATGGCTCGCCGCAGCATCAGCTTCGACACCCGCCCCGATCCAGCACAGAGCTCGTGCACCGCGTCGCAGGCAAGTTCGCTGAACTGATTGTGGAGCACCTGTTCAAGCTCGTCTTGCTCAAAGAGGCGAGGTCCGACCATTCTCATGGTAAGCCACTCAGCACCGGCATTGGCGTGTGGATCCACTCGGTACTGATCCGCGTCAGGTACAGGACGTTCGCGGTGATACGCTTGCCGGCAAGGCGCTGCAGCAGGTCGTCGCGTTGAACAAGCTTTGCGGCGAACGCCGACGTTCGCGACGCTGCTGGTCGGCCCATACCGATCTCGGCCTCGACATCCGCCAGGCGCTCGGACCAGCGTACCTCCTCGCTCAGCAGTGCCGAGCGATGTATGAGCTTGTGGCATTTGGTACATGCCCAGCGGCCTTCGCGCAGCACCAGCACATCGACAGATCGCGAGCATTTGGGACAATGGGCAAACGGGCGCTTATTGTGCGGAAGTGAGCCCTTCCACGCCAGGCGGAGCGGCAAGTCACCCGCACTCTCGTCGCTATAAGGCAGCTCGTCGGCTGCATAGTGAAGGTCTACGGCCTCTTTGGAGGTGATCTCGACGCTCGCTGCCCCGATGGCTCGATGCTGCCGATCGCGCCACAGCAGGTGAGTGCGCCCTGCCCTTGCCTCCCGCAGCACCTCGCCGACGCTGATGCGGGGGTAGGCTTCGATGTAGCCAGGCTTGTTCTCCCAGGTCCATCGCTGAGCGGCCTGCCTTGGCTCAACCCAGGTCGGCACCGTCACTGGCCCGCACTCCCTACACGCTTTTCTCGCTTGTCCCAGACTGCGTAGACGGCATGCCTGAAGCGAGCGTCAGGTCGCTTGCGAGGGCCATCACGTTTGGCTTTCAGCGCATCAAGCTCGCCGAGTTTCTTCCTGTACAGTGCCTCTGGCATGCCAACAGGCCGGCCTTCCTTCAGGTCACCATGAAGCAAGTCGATCTGTTCTACCAGTAGTTGCTGCGCGGGAACTATTCTGCTTCTCGGTCTTAAGCCTTGACATTCAGCGCAAGCCCAGTCATCTTTCAAGTACAGTTTGACTTTGTTCTTCCTGCAAGCAGGGCAAGTGGCACATGTTCTGTAGTGGTAGAGTCCGCGCTGCAGGAAGTCGAACCGGATGCGGCGTGCCTTCTCGACCGCTTCCAGCCGGCTCCCCGGGTAGATCTCACACGAGATCAAGAACTCGTCGCCCTCATCGGGCCACGTCAACTCGCCTACCCCTGCCACTTCATGCCACTCGGTATACCAGGTCACGCGTCGGCTACCCGACCGCGCACCGCGGCCCTGACCCAGCAACTCCACATCGAGTTCGGGATAGGCTTCCAGGTAGCGCGGAGTTTCGTTGTCCAAAATGTTCGCCGGGGATGGGTGATCACGATGGACCTTCTCCAAAACACTCCTAATCACAACCCGCAAATTGCTTCGAAATGGCGAAAAGCGGGAAAGTGGACGATAAGGTCGCAGCGGGAAGCCACAGCTTCTGAATAGACGCCTCGGCACCTTGCCCTAGCAGCGGACCCGTTCTCAGGCGTCTATAGACGCGCAGGGCATGAAAAAGTCGCGGATTACCGCGGTTTCGATGCGAACCGTATTCGCTTGAATGTGAGGAAGTGGCGGAGACGGAGGGATTCGAACCCGCGCAATGAGCTGTTTACTGTTGGTCGCAGGTGACCAGAGGTTACTGGCTACACTCGATATTTGCACTCACCGCGATCGCGTATCGTCCGCAGGCGAACGGTCACGGTTGCCAAAAGCCAAGTTGCTAGTGGGCATCAAAGTGGGCACAAGAAGCTTGTTAGGAGCGATCGTGTCGCGCGCAATCAACCGGCTGACCGTACGACAGGTGCAGGCAATCACAACTGTGGGCCGCCACTCTGACGGTGGCGGTTTATACCTCCGCGTGACGCCGGGCGGAGCACGCTCATGGGTCTTTATGGCTGCGCTATCGGGCAAGCGAACCGAAATCGGGCTCGGAGCCGCGTCGTCGGTACCGTTAGCCAGCGCCCGGCGGCTAGCCACCCAGATGCGCGAAGCAATTGCTCTCGGGACTGAGCCCCGAGCGGTTCTGGTCAGTCCTGAGCCCGCTCGCGCCGCTGCGACCTTCGGCTCCTTTGCCGACGAATACATCGAGAGCGTGCAAGACGGCTGGAAGAACCGTACGCATCGCGACCAATGGCGGAACTCGCTGCGGGATCATGCAGGCGGGCTTCGCAACCTGGCGCTCGAAGATGTCGGAACCGACGCCGTACTTGCTGCGCTGCGGCCAATTTGGCTTTCAAAACCCGAAACGGCCAGCCGCGTGCGAGGTCGCATCGAGAAGATATTGGCAGCGGCAAAAGCGCGGGGCTTGCGTCCGCAAGACGCGATCAACCCAGCCACCTGGCGGGGTCACTTGGACGTTCTACTGCCTAAGCAGTCCAAATTGACCAGAGGTCATCATGCCGCGCTTCCCTATGGCGAGGCTCCGCAGTTCATGGTTGAGTTGGCGGCACGATCCGCTGTTTCGGCGCGGTGCCTAGAGTTCACGATCTTCACGGCCGCTCGCTCCGGCGAGGCACTGGGGGCAACATGGAGCGAAATAGATCTCGAGCAGCGGGTCTGGCTTGTACCGGCCGATCGCATGAAAGCCGGAGCGGATCACATCGTCCCGCTGTCGGAGGGCGCCATGCGTGTTCTAGAAGCGCGCGCGCCTTCGTCGCACAAGCAAACGGAAGCGATCTTCTCGATCGGTGGCGCTCGGCGGAGCAACATGGCTATGAGCATGCTCCTACGCCGGATGGGGTGCGGCGCGATTACAGTACACGGTTTTCGCTCTACGTTCCGTGACTGGGCAGGCGACGTTTCAAACTTCCCGCGAGAAATCATCGAACAAGCGCTTGCGCACACAATATCGAATAAGGCGGAGCGCGCCTATCGCAGAGGTACAGCTGTGGAACGGCGCCGCGCGTTGATGGAAGCTTGGTCATCATTCTTGATTGGCAGCCATTGACGTCCCCCCTGTTTTTTAGCCCAATCTGAGCGGGAGTTTTCCGGCTTTAAATAGCCTTCGGGCAAGGAGCTGGACATGAAGAAGTCGAGGTACACGGACGAGCAAATCGCCTTCGCGCTGAAGCAGGCGGAAACGGGCACGACGGTAGCCGAAGTCATCCGGCGGATGGGGATCTCGGAGCAGACGTTCTACCGCTGGAAGAAGGTGTACGGCGGTCTCGGCGTCGGCGAGCTGAGGCGCTTGAAGCAGCTCGAGGATGAGAACCGGCAGTTGAAACAACTGGTTGCCGACCTGAGTCTGGACAAGCACATTCTGCAGGATGTCCTGTCAAAAAAGCTCTGACGCCTGGACGACGACGCGAGCTCGTTGCGTACGTCCAGGCGTCCCATGCCGTGAGCGAACGGCGCGGCTGCTCGGCGCTGGGCGTCGAGCGGTCATCGGTGCGCTACATCTCTCATAAGCCGGACCAGACACCGCTGGTGATGCGCATCCGTGATCTGGCGGCAACGCGGACGCGCTATGGCTATTTCCGGATCTACATTCTGCTGCGCCGTGAAGGATGGGTCGTGAACCACAAACGCATCTATAGACTATATCGGAATGATGGACTGAGCCTTCGGCTCAAGAAGCCACGGCGCAACGTCAGCGCTGCCGACCGGGAACGCCAGCCAGCGGCACTGGCGGCGAACGAGATGTGGTCGATGGATTTCGTCTCGGACGCTCTGTTCGACGGCCGGCGGTTAAGAGCGCTGACCGTGGTTGACGCCTTCACCCGTGAAGCTTTGGCCATTGACGTCGACCAAGGGATCAAGGGCGAGCAAGTGGTCGAGGCGATGGCACGGATCTCCTCGATCCGCGGAGCGCCCAGGACCATTCGCGTGGACAATGGGCCAGAGTTCATCTCGAAGGCGCTTGACCGATGGGCTTACGAAAACGGCGTTACGCTCGACTTCAGCCGACCGGGCAAGCCTACGGACAATGCTTTCGTGGAATCGTTCAACGGCCGCCTACGCGACGAGTGCCTGAACGCACATTGGTTCCTGTCCATCGCCGACGCTCGATCCAAGATCGAGGCTTGGCGCAAAGACTATAACGAGAGCCGTCCTCACACATCGCTTGGCTGGATGACGCCGGTCGAATATGCTGCTGCCGCGGCCATCAAAGCGGCCGAATGAACGCCGGAATCTCACCCTCAGCCTGGATGAGAAACCAGGGGACCCTCAGTATGCTAGCGAAAAGCAGCGATCAACTGCTAGTCAGCAACTGCCGCTTGCACGGCTGCAAAACGGGGGAGCCAGGCACCAGCCGTGCCCCTAAGGGCGTCCGAAGCACCTTCGGTCGCTCGAAACGCTACTGCCTATGTGCGGGGCTTAGAAGCTCGCAGGGACGTCGAGCGTAGGCCCATTATAAAATGCTGACGAGCTCTTGGCGAGCGAGCGCGCACCCCTGTCGGCTGGCAGTGACTAGTCGCCGGACTCAATGCGAGACTGGCTCGATTTTGAAATCTTACGCTTTCCGCCGGCGAGTGCCTTCACCGCATCCCGCTAGCCTGCGGTATTAGTTCCGACTTCGGCACGGTAGTGGCTGTCACGACGCAGGAAGCGCTTTTCGACCAGATGCCACATCAGTACCGCGCACAGCAATGCGGTCGCCATGCCCGTCAGGAGAAACCCCGTCACCGACCATGCCGGAGCGGCGAGGGCGACGAGAAGCTGCAGGATTGGGAAGTGGACGATGTAGATGCCGTACGAGAAGTCGCCATAGCGGCCGAACCGTCCCAGATACGGCCCAAACGCAACGCCCATGACCATGAGCGCGACCGCGACCGGGCGGAACAGCGGCGCCAGTACTAAACCGGACAGGAGAAACAGCGCCAGACCAGTTACGATCATCACGATCGGACGCGTGCCCAGCCGATCGTGATGATAGTAGATCGCCGCGCCCGCCACGAAATAGGTCATCTGACCCGGCAACTGGCGCCCCAATTCTAGAAAGGCCCCGCTGTGCCGCGCCGCGGCAAACCACGTCATCGCCATGCCGTAGAGGAACGAGGCGATGTAGAGCAAGATCAGCGTCGGCGTTCGGCCGACGCTACGGAACAGCCAGACGCAGACCGGCACAGCGATGTAGAAGGCCACCTCGATCTTGAGCGTCCACAAGGCACCGTTCACCGCCTGGACCGGATTGTTCGCGAAGACGCCGGGCAGATCCGGGCCGAGAAAGTTCAGAAAGACCAGATTGGCGGCAAGGTAGCGCCACAGCCCGCCATCGGCGAAATATGCGCCGGGCGATAGGCTGCTCGCTAGCCCCAGCCCGAACCCGCAGACCAGGATCACCATCGCATAGGCTGGATAGATACGCCGGATCCGCTTGGCGGCGTAGGATTGCAACGTCCTGGAGCGTTCATAGCTCTGGAAGATCAGAAAGCCGCTGATGACGAAAAACGCCTGCACCGCCAACGTCGAGGAGATCAGCCGCGACAGGAAGGATAAGGCGCCGACGCCCGAAAGATCATGGGCATGCGATACGAGCACCATCGCGGCTAGCGTGAAGCGGACAATGTCCAGATTGTTTCGCGTCGGCACCGGTTGCGTGGACGTCACACCATGGTCTCCCCAGGATCCGCCAATAGCGATCGGACACAGGCAAGCAAATCGGCACCCCCACCCTCGGCACCGACCAGCGCCGGCTCGCCTGGTCCGACCAGAAAACAGCGCCCGACGCCGGCCGCACGACCCGCTGCAATGTCCGAAGGCTTGTCGCCGAACAGCACCGAGTCCCGCAACGAGACGCCGGTGATCGCCGCTCCGTCGAGCAGCATCCCCGGCTGCGGCTTGCGGCACGCACACCTGTCCGCGGGAGCATGAGGGCAATGGATGATCGCGGCGAACGCCACGCCGTGCGCCGCCAGCAACTCGGTCATGCGCTCGGTCACGCGCTCGTAATCCACTTTGGAATAATAACCGCGACTGATACCCGACTGGTTGGTGACGACGACCAGCACATAACCGGCGTCGCGCAACCGGCGCAGCGCCTCGGCCACGCCGTCGATCAGTACGAAGTCCTCGGCCCGCCCGACATAGGACAGGTCGTGGTTGATGACGCCATCCCGGTCCAGGAACGCCGCGCGACGCGGCTGCGGTATCACGGATGGGTCCTGGCGCGACGCAACAGATCGGTCGTCGAGAAGCCCTCGACGAACGGCAGGATGATCGTGCTCCCGCCCCATTGGCGCATCATCTCCGCTTCCGGCAGGCGATCGATCGTATAGTCGCCGCCCTTGACGTAGATGTCGGGCCGCACCCGTGCCAGCAGCGCCAACGGCGTCGCGTCTTCGAAGACGCCGATCGCGGACACGCTTTCCAATGCTGCCAGCACGGTCGCGCGATCCTCCGCCCGGTTGAGCGGTCGGTCCGGCCCCTTGCCCAGCATCCGCACCGACGCATCCGAATTGAGTCCCACGAACAAGGCCGATCCCAGCGCCCGAGCCGCGGCAAGATAGGTTACATGACCGCGGTGCAGGACGTCGAACACCCCGTTGGTGAAGACCAGCGGGCGCGACAGTGCGTCGGCTCGCCGCGTTGACATGTCCCAGATTTTATCCTCCAAGCCGCGCCTCCTGATCGGGACCTTTAGTCATGTCGGTATTTGCACAGAATCTGGCCGAGCACCGCACGCTATTCGCCACGCTGGACGGGCTGGAGGCGGAGGTCATTCGCGCCGGCGACGCCATCGCCGCGGCATTGCAGGCGGGGGGCAAGGTCATGTTCTGCGGCAATGGCGGATCAGCCGCGGACAGTCAGCATCTTGCGGCGGAATTCACCGGACGCTTCATCGCCGATCGCCGGCCGCTCGCAGGCCTGGCGCTGAGTACCGACAGTTCGGCGCTGACATGCATAGGCAACGATTACGGGTTCGATCACGTGTTCGCGCGCCAACTGGAAGCGCTGGGTCGTGCGGGAGATTGCCTGGTGGGGATCTCGACGTCGGGCAATTCGCCCAACGTAATCCACGCCTTTCGACACGCGCGCGCTACCGGCATCGTCACCATCGGCCTGCTGGGGCGTGACGGCGGTGAACTGGCCCAGCTGTCCGACATCGCGATCGTGGTACCCAGTCCCACCACCGCGCGCATCCAGGAGGCGCACATCATGATCGGCCATACCCTGTGCGGTATGGCCGAGCGGGCGCTGGGGCTCGCCTGAAGCCGCCAAGGCCCCACCGATCACTCTTCCCGGAATGCCGCTGCCCTATTGATCGAGTAGCCGCTCGACATAGGCGCCGACACCCTCTTCGACGGACATGAACGGCGCGTCGTACCCGACGGCGCGGAGGCGCCCGATGTCCGCCTGAGTGAAGCTCTGATACTTGCCCCGCAGCGCGTCGGGGAATTCGACATATTGGACTAGGCCGCAAGCGACCTGATCGTCCAGCGACAGCACAGGCAGCTGGTCACGCGCACGGATCCCATTGACTACCGTTCGAGCAATGTCGTTGAACGGCTGCGCCCTGCCGGTACCCAAATTGAAGATGCCCGAGGCCTCGGGATGATCGAGAAACCACAGCTTGACCCGGACCAAGTCGTCGACATGGACGAAGTCGCGGCTGTGTTCGCCAGGCCCGTAGCCGCCATAGTCGCCGAACAACGCCACACGCCCCTGGTCGCGGAACTGGTTGACGTGGTGAAAGGCGACGGAAGCCATCCGGTCCTTGTGCGCTTCGCCCGGGCCATAGACGTTGAAGTAGCGAAAACCAGCGACCTGCGTCGCCAGCTCTGCAGCCCGCCGGCGCACCACATTGTCGAACAACAGCTTGGAATAGCCATAGACGTTGAGCGGTCGCTCGTTTTCCGGTTCCTCGGCGAAGCGGCTGCCCCCGCCATAGACCGCAGCAGTCGACGCATAGAGCAGCCGTGCGCCCGTCTCAGCGCACACGTCGAGCAGCCGCCGGCTGCAGCGATAGTTCAGCTCCATCATCAGCCGCCCATCCTGTTCCATGGTGTCGGAGCAGGCCCCTTCGTGAAGGATGGCGTCGAAGCGACCCAGCCGCCCCTCCTCGAGGAGATCATAGAAGTCGCGATGATCGAGATAGTCGGCGATGCGCGCACCCGCCAGATTGGGGAATTTGCGCGCATCGGTCAGGTCATCGACCGCGACGATGTCGTCGATGCCGGCCGCGTTGAGGCCGCGCAGCATGTTGCCGCCGATGAACCCGGCCGCCCCCGTTACTGCAACTCTCATGCGAACAGCTCCTGATAGGTGAGGGCGGACGTGCCGAACTTGCCGACCACGAGGCCGCCCGCCCGATTGGCCACCGGTACCGCCTGACGCAGCGTCGCGCCCGATGCCAGCATCACCGCCACCGTCGCCAACACGGTGTCGCCCGCACCGGTGACGTCGAACACCTCACGCGCCTGCGCCGGCATGTGGAGGTGACCGTCAGCATCGAACAGCGTCATGCCCTCCTCCGACCGGGTGACGAGCAGCGCCTCCAGCGACAATTCCGCGCGCAATGCTTGGGCGCGGGCATGAAGATCGTCCTCGTCGCGCCATGCACCAACCACCTGCGTCAGCTCGGCGCGGTTCGGCGTCAGCAGCGTTGCCCCGCGATAAGGACGCCAGTCGCGTCCCTTGGGGTCGATCAGAACCGGGCGCCCGTGGCGGCGCACGACGTCGATCTTGCGCTCGATCTGCGCCAAGCATCCCTTGCCGTAATCGGAAAACACGACGACCCGGTGGGCTGGCACGTGCGCCTCCAACGCCGCCACCAGGTCGTCTAACGTGCCGACGCACGGCCGATCCTCGAAATCGATCCGCAATAGCTGCTGCGCCCGGCCGCTAACTCGCAGTTTTACCGTCGTCTGCACGGTATCGTCGCCGCGCAGATCGTGCCGGATGCCCGCCGCCTCCAGCAGCCTGCGCATCCGATCGGCCGCATCGTCATGCCCAACCACCGACATCAGGTTGGGCATACCGCCCAGGCTTGCGATATTGACCGCGACGTTGGCAGCCCCGCCCAACCGGAACTCTTCGCGCCTGACCAACACTACGGGCACGGGCGCCTCGGGCGAAATGCGATCGACGTCGCCAAACCAATATCGGTCGAGCATGGCGTCGCCGACGACGAGCACGGAGGCGTTGCCGAAGTCGGCGGCGGGAACAGTCGGATCGATCGGCATGTCAGGCCTCACCAAGAACCTCGTCGATCCAGCCGTCGACGCTGTAGCGCGCCCGGATGGCGGGCGGGAGCTCACGGACCGGTCCCATTAGGAAATCGGGGTCGAACGCCGGTGCCCGGCGATCGATCACCAGGATGTTCGCCGGATCGTGAAAATCGTAATGGCGGATCTCGGCATTGGTGGTGATCAGCTTCTTGCGGGCGCCCAGCGCCTCGAAGGTGCGGATCGTCAGGCCCGTCTGCCGATCGTGCTCGATATCAAGGAACGCTAGAGACCGTGCGAACACGTTGCGCACCGCATCGCGCGACATCGGTGCATAGCTGAACATCGAGGCTGGGAGCCTGCGGAAATGGGGGTTGGTGATCCGCTGGTAGGGCAGCACCCACGGCGCCTTTAGATAGAGGAACCAATGGCGCGTCAGGTCCGCGGGCAGCATGCGATCGACCCGGTGGATGATCGCGGCTCGATCGCTGTGCGCCGTGCCGATGAAGCTGAGGTCGATGTCCGCCCGGTCGTTGGCCGGCAGGTCGAACTCAGGTGCGTAGAAGAGCGGGCGAAAACCGATGCCGTGTCGTTCGGCCGCGCGGCGGTCGAACGACAGCGCGCGGTCGTATCGCGGCAATGCAGCCACGGCGTACGGTTTGTTCTCGAATGAATCCCAGATATAGAAGGTGAACTTCGCGCGGGGGTAAGCGCCCCGCAACTCGGCGAGGAAACTGTCGCTCATGGTCTGGCCGTTGATGACCAGCACATGATCATAATGCGAGCGACCGGCTGCCGCGATCTGCTCGCGATAAATACGCGTCGCATGGCCGAGCACCGCGCGCCGGCCCAGCTTGGCGACCCCATGGAGCAGCGCTGAGTCAAACGGCCGGTCGGCCAGCACGTCCACGATCGCCCCGCGCCGGCGCAGCGCGTCCGCCAGCGTCCGGTCGTACCCGAAATAGGGCACCACCTGCATCAGGATGTGCTTGCCCGCCAGGTCCATAGCCATGCGATCAGCCCATCAGGTTGCGGGCGCGAAGCTCGTCATTCGCCTCCGCCAGCCGATCCTCGGGCAACGGCTGCGCACCAGCCCAGTCGGCAAAGAGCGACAGGCCGGTGCGCAGATCTACGGCCGGCCGGACCCCCAGCACCAATTCCAGCCGGCGGACGTCTGCGACGTTATGGCGGATATCGCCCAGCCGGAACTCGCCGGTGATGCGGATGGGGGAACTTCCGCCGAAGGCGTCGTTGAGCGCGCGGGCAACTGCCGCCACGCTACTGGCGATTCCGCTGCCGACGTTCAGCGTCGCCGACTGGTCGGCCGGCGCCGCCAACGCGGCCCTGATAGCGACCACGACGTCGCTGACATGGACGAAATCTCGCGTCTCTTCACCATCCTCGAAGATTGGCAGCTCCAGCCCGCGGCGGATGCGGGTGGAGAAGATCGAAAGGATGCCCGTGTACGGATTGTTGAGCGACTGACCCTCTCCATAGACGTTCTGGAAGCGCAGAATGGTCGCAGGAATGTCATTAGCGCTGGCGACGATCCGGACCAGATCCTCCTGCGCCAGCTTGGTCGCCGCATAAACGGAGGCCGGACGCGCGGGCGCATCCTCCGTCGTCGGGCGCGCCTCCATCGGCGCAGCGCAGCGCGGGCAGGGTTGATCCCACTCGCCGCGACGCATCGCGTCGGCCGTGCGGGCCGACGGATAAGCGGGATCGAGCCCGCACGCACCGCACGCAAACGCGCCTTCGCCATAGATGGAACGGCTGGACGACAGCACGATGCGTCGGATCGCATCGGATCGCCCCGCGATCGCTTCCATCATCCGAGCCGTCGCCTGGCTGTTCACCTCGTTATAGTGGCCGACCTGGTACATCGACTGGCCGGTGCCGGTTTCGGCCGCGAGGTGGACCACCGCGTCCGCCCCCTCCAGCACCTCGTCCCAGATCGCCGGATTGGTAACGGAAGCCTGGACGACCTCCACCAGCGGATGATCCCGCCAAGCAGGAAAGCCGCCATGCTCGCCGTGGATTTGTGGCGACAGATTGTCGAGGGCACGGACAGCAACACCGTCGTCGACCAACCGCTCCACCAAGTGGGTGCCGATGAACCCCGCCGCGCCAGTGACCAACACTTTGTGCATCAAACTATCGCCTTGCGTGATTTGCTGTAAACCGTCGGTCTGCGTCCGCCGGAACGTCGTGCGCGCATTGCCCGCCACGGCCGTCCCCGTCAAACCGGCGCCAGGAACGTTCCGACGCGCTCCAGCCAGGCCGGGTCGTCAAACAGACACCAATGCCCGTCCTCGAACACTGTTGCGGGCATCCAGAACGCGTTGGGGCGCGGGGTCAGCACAAAAACGGGAATGGCCAGGCTTTCCGCCAGATGCGCCGGAAGTGAGTCCGCGGAAAGAATGCAATCCGTGGACGCGATGGCATCGCGCAGCGCAGTGAACTGTCGCGGCACGACCGTGTGCGGCACCCCGCTGGCTTCCAGATCGGGACGTTCGCCGTCGAGTAGGAACAAGGTGGCGGCGACGCCGCGACGGGCCGCTTCGTCCATCACCGCGGCGACCAGCGGCGCCGGCAGGTTCTTGGCTGCGACCCGGCTGCCCGGAAAGATCCCCAGGCGATCGCGCTGCCCGGCCTCCGCCGCCCCGGGCGAAAGCAGGCGAAAGCCGGCATCGGTCAGGAGGCGCGCATAGCCGCCATAGATGTTGGGCGTGCCGGGCATGATGCTGGCAACGGGATGGCCGGCAGCGATGAGACGTTCGCGCCAGCCGACATGATCGAACAATAGCTGCGTCGATCGGTCGAGCGGCGCTCGCGCAACGGCGCCGCGTACCCGCCACAAGCTGCGCAGCGCAGCCGGCACCCCGTTTTTTCGGACATCGAAGATCGAGGGCACTCCGGCTTCGCCCGTGCCCAGCGCAATCACCTGGACGGGCGGGGCGACCGCATCGCATAACGAGCGCAGATGCGCTCCGATCGCGATCGTCAGGCGCGCACGGTCCGCTTCCGCTACCCGCGTCGCCGCGGCGCATGCGATCACGAAATCGCCGAACGCCTTTACCTGAAGAAAGCAGGCCTTCATCACCATCACCCCTGCCCGATGCGGCGCGCCGTGCGAAGCTGCGCAAAAGGCGCTCGCAGGTTGCGCGAGCGGCCGTGCGCGAGCAGATCCTGGAGAAGGTTCGCCGCGCCAAAGACGTCGCGCACGCCATGAGCCTCTGCGTCGATCGGCATCGCTGCGCCGAATGCACCCGCCAGGCGCAACAGCCGGTTCAGCTTGCCGCTTTTTGCCAGGGCGCCCCCTGGCGTGACGCCGGCCGCCCGCTCGGCCTGGTCCAGCCTGGCAACGGACAGACCACGGCGCTCGCGCATCTGGCGTTCAACCGCCATGGTGCGCACGATGTCCGCATGCGGAAAGATCGCATCGATCGAGGTGCCGAACGCATTAGCATAGCGAAGCGCGGACTCGACGATCAGGCTTCCAACCGTGCCGTGGTTCTCGAACCCCGGCAGGAAGCCGAGATCATCCTCCTGCTTCCATTTTCCGCGCTCCTCAGCCGTGCCCCCGCCGAAATGCGAAGCACCGTTGCTGCGCGCGGACCCGCCGTTGATGACTAAAGGTCGATGGCTGTAAGCGAAAGTGACGTCTTCCGCTGACAAGGCGATGGCTGAATAGATGTCGACTTGGCTGGATATGAAGAAACGGTTTTTCCGTGCTCGATCAATCAGATCACGGCGGACAAAATTGTGATAAATACACGGAAGCCGATAATAGTCGCTTGTCTGTAGCAGGCGCCTCAGTTCGTTTCGACTGTTACGATATTCGATACCGTCACGCCGTGGTAGCAATGCGGTTCCACGCCTGCCGCTCATCAGATCTGGCCAATAGTAATGCGCGCGCGCGGCCGCGACCGCCATCACGTCGCTTCGTTCGAACAGGCGATGCACCATTTCCGCGGTGTGGGCGAATATCCCGTCGTCGTCGCCGATAAAACCGAGGTAATCGCCCCTTGCCAGTTCCAACCCACGCTCGAAATTGTCGCGCATGCTCAAACGGATATCCGATCGGACATAGCGCAGACGCGGATCGCGGATCGCTTTGACGACATCGGCGGTGTCGTCGGTGCTGGCATTGTCGAGCACGAGGATCTCGACCGGCACGTCGCCCGATTGCAGCGCAGTGGCGATCGACGCGCCCACGTAACGCGCGCGATCGCGGCTGGGGATGACGATGCTCAACAGGGGCAATGTGCTTCTCCGGAGGGGCAGACATGCAGCCGCTAGCGGTGTCGCCGCAGATAGGCGAGCATTCTATCCCGCGGGAGGGGCAGCACGCACAGGATCGCGGCGGCGGTCGTACCGCCTGCGAGGACGAGGTCGGCGATCGCGCGCCAGCGCCCGATCCCCATTGGCACGACGCAGCGGAACGCCCACAATACGCCCGCCCCTGCCAGGCACGGCGCCAGCACCGACCGGAAAAACCAGGGTAGGATTTGCCTCGGCAACAGGCGCGCCATGACGAACAGCGACGTGACCGTCAGCGCCACGAGGTTCAGCGCCACCAGCGTGGCGGCAGCGCCAAGCCCCGCATAGTGCACCGTGGCCCAGTTCATCACCGGCACGGCCACCAGGATGGCGCCGGCATTGACCTTGTTCGTCAACGCGGTCCAGCCATGCGCCAGTTGTAGAATGTAGGGTGGATTTGCGAGGGCGTTCAGCACGCTTGCCGTCATCAGCAGTGCCAACACTGACGCGCCGGACGTCGCCACTCCGGCCTGCCCGGTCCAGGCGATCAGCGCACGTTCGGGAAGGGCGATGACAAGGAGGCCGATCGGCAGCACCATCAGTGCCAGCCACTGACTTGCCGCATGGAACATTGCGACCAGCTCTTCCGGGCGCCGTGCCTCGACCAGCGTGGTGAGGCGCGGCAGGATGGCAACCGTCATCGGCTGCACGAGCTGAAGCAGCCCGCTCGCTGCCGTGGCGGCCAGCGCATAGATGCCGAAATCCGCCAGCGGGACATGGTTGCCGACGATCAGCTTGTCCGCCTGCGTCAACAGGAAGACAAGGATCGAGCTTAGGAACATGCCGCCCGCAAAAGCGCGCACCGCATGCAGCTCGGTCAGGCTGAGCCGCGCAGGTTCCGACACATGCTGGCTGAGGAAGGCGTTCATCCGTCGCCGCAGCAGTAGCACGGAAAGAAGCGACACGAGGACATTCCAGCCGAAGAACAGCAGCACGTCGGCCCGCACCAGCGCGATGACCGCCAGCGCGCCCGCCCAGCGGGCGGTCTCGGTCGCAATCTGTACGAGATTAAGCCAGACCTGATCCTCGCCACCCTGAAGCGCGCCGCGATAGACCTGCTCCACCCAACGCATGGCTGCCAGCACACCCATTATCGTGATGGCGTACGCGACGCTGTCGGTCGGAAGTTTATCGGGCTTCAGCCACACGGTGGCGAGCATCGGTGCCGCGGCCGTCACGACAATCGCGATCAGCAATCCCAGCGCCAGCAGCAACAGCTCGATCGTACGCACAAGGTCGGAGAGCGACCGCCAGCTGCGCATGCCGGAGCGCGCGCGCACGACTTCCCGGTTCAGCGTCGGCGTCAGCCCGAAATCGAGTAACAGGGCCCAGGCCTGCACCACCGCGAAAGCCCCGATCAGGCCGTATGCCTCGCGCCCCAGCAGGGCCAGAAAAAACGGCAGACAGATAATGCCGATCACCGTCGCCCAGCCGCGCCCGACGTAATTGGCGATGACGTTCGCTCGCACCCTGGAGCGCGCAGGCACCGCCATCGTCGCGGAATCGGCAGACCGGTTGTCGTCCATGGTCACCGCGACAGCACGGAGCCCCGTGCCTCGTCAGAGCTGCCCGGCGGCAAGGGCAGAGCGATGACCTTGGGCTTGCCGATCAGCCGCATGCCCGACACCAGTGCGAAGAACACGCCGGCCTGCAGGGACAGCTTCACGGCCGGGATGATCCCGTCGCGAAAGTGCGGAATGAAGATCGCGATCGCGACCAGATAGGCACCGACGCGTGCAGGCACGAAACCGGCAGCAAGGCTGTCGTCCCATGCGTCCTTGAAGCGCATGATGCGCTCAAAGACATAGCCTATCAAGAAATGGACAAGCGCAACCGCGATCCATCCCCCCTGCAATACGGTTTCCGCCACGAACGTCGTCGCCCCCAGCGGAGCGACCCCCTTCAACGCCAGGTTGCCGGCGTACACCATGTCGTCCTTTCCCTCCCATACGAAACGGGGAATGAAGCCGAGCAGGGAGTTGAGGAAACGGGCGCCATATTCATAATTTAGAAGCTGCGTCTGCAGCCGCTCGGTAATACCGGGCAACGCGTGCCCCGCATACAATCCTTCCGAGAAGAACAGGAACAAACCCTGTTGGGCGTTCAGATTGTAATCGGCCCGCAGCGCCGACACGATCACCAGCACCGCGATCGCCCCCGCACCCAGCACCAGCCGCGCCGCTGCCGAGTTCAACCCGGACCGCTTTGACATCAGGATGACGGCAGGCGGGATGAACGCGGAGACAACCTCCAGCCGCTTGGCACGGATTGCCAGGATAACGAGCAGGATCACCATGGTCGCCGCGATCAGCAGCTTGAAGGGGATCCGGCCGGTTACCATGCCCAGGATCAGCGCATAGGCGATCGAAAGGCCCATGAACTCTAGCGTGATGTAAATAACGGCATTGCCGGTCGAGCCGCTCGCGTCCAACCCCTCCGTCGCATAGCCGGATAGGAATTCGCTTAAGCCGAACAGGTAGATGCCGGCACCGATCAGCAGGATGAGCGCAAGAAAGGTGAGCCTGAGCCTTTCTATGGCCAGCCTGTTGACCTGCGCGAACCTAGTCAGCGTTGGGCGGGGCGCCCGCATCGCCAGCAGGCGGCCCATATGCAACGCTACGAGGGCAATAGCGAGGAACCGGATGGAAAGCGCCGCCAATGACTGGTCCGCCGCAAATCCCGCCAGAAATACCATGTGCTCGTAATTGAGGTCGAAATAGCCACAGATTGCGAGCGGCACGCCGTAATAGCAAATCGAAATTGTCGCGACGTCAGCCGGATGCGGAAAGCGGTCGCGCACCAAGTTCACCGCCGAGTGCGCGGTCAACCACAAAGCAATCGCGACACACGCAAGGAACCAGATCATGAGAAGTTGTCTGTCTTTATGGCACGATCGCCGCGCCGCCTGCTGATACGACGCCGTAAGCCGCGGCGCTAGGGTCACGGGCTTCGGGGGTCAAGCGGAGGCGGCCGCCTCGATCGTCGGCGTGGCGCCGCCAAACTCCCGCGCGCTGAAACGAAGCCGGATGCCGGCAGGCGTATCGTCCTGCCGCGCGGGGCCGCGCGCGGCGCCCACGCTGGCGGTCGCTCCAAGGCTCCACGCCTGCTGCACCAGAACCCCCGTCGGGCGCGGGGCGACCACGAAATGCGCCGCGGCCGTCGGTGCGTCCGCATCCCGGCCGTTGACCGTCACTTGCCAGCGGGCACGGGGCCCGAGCCACGGCAACGAGACCTGATGCTCGCCCCCACTGCCGGTGGCGATGTGCACCACGCCGCGGACGTCGTTGATCGCGATCGTCCCGGCGGGATCACCATCGACCCGAATGGCGTCACGCGCGACCGTCTCGATCGTGCTCGACTGGACGCTGAGGGCGACTAGCCCGGGACCGACCCGCACCGCTTCCGAGGACAGCCGGCGGAAGACGCAGCCCGTCACGAGAAACCGGCCATTCCCGGTTCTGATGCCCTTGGCGGCAAGGCTCTGGTTGTATGCGGGGTTCGTGCGCTCGCCATCGAAGATACAGCCGCTGAGCGTCAGTGCCAGATCGACCCCGGCCCCTTGATTGACGGCATAGGCTGGCGCATTGCGAAAAGTGCAGGCCGTCACCGTCAGGTCGCTATGGCTTGCGCGACTGTAGATATAGCCCTCGAACGTATCGTACGGGACGTTGTTGGTGAACACGCAATTCGACACGGTGACGGCGGTGATATTCCTGGCCCCGTCACCCAGCAGGACCGATGCATATTTGGTATAGCAGAATACCGCATTGGTCACGGCGATGTCCCGGCAATCGCCGGCGAACGTCATGCCGTAATTCGCCAGATACATGTTCAGGTTGGAAAATACGACGTTCTGACTGTTGCGGATCAGAACACCGGTGAGGCACTGGTCGATCTCCACGTCGGAGATGATGCCATCAGCGGCTTCCACCTCAATGCCCAGTCCGACGGCGGTCAGGAACAGGGCGCTGATCTGGAAGCCCGGTATCGTTGCATAGACGAAGCCTTCGCTGGGCGCGCCGCCCAAACCCATCAGGCTTTCCAGGCGGACGGGAAGACCGCCGGGATCCTCGACCCCGCGGCCCTTGTCGCGCCGGCGCCCCATGATGAACGTGGACCTTTGCACGCCCGATGCGTCGATATAGGTCGAAAGGCCTTCGCCGATCAGCGACTGCCCCTTGCGCAGGAACACCGTGCCCTTCAGCCGATATTTGCCTGCCGGCACGATGATCGAGGAAAGCAGGTCCCATGACCATTCGGCATCGGCCTGCGTCGCGCGGTTGAACGCCTCGGTATCGTCGGTCACTCCGTCCCCCTTGGCGCCGAAGTCGCGTACGTTGCGGCTGGCGGTGCGCGGTGATGCCGGGGCGGCCGCGCACGAGGTCCCCAGCATCATTGCAGGAACCGCAGCCAGCGCCAGCGCCGTCCGGCGGGGGATCGGATCGCTCACGGTCATTCCGCCCGCTTAAGGAATCCGTCTGGTGCCACGGTAATCATCAGCTTGTTCTCGACTTCACGATCGATGCTGAAATCCGGCGCAGCCTTCAGATACTCCCACACCGCCGTCTTGGGATTGTCGCCCTTACCCCAGGGACGGTCTGGAAACATGTCGACACTCATGTCCTCGATTACAGTGTCGAAGACGATGCAGTAGCTTCCCTTCGAGACCAGCGGCGCATACGCCTCCAACTCGGCCAAGACATGGTCATGCGTATGGTTGGAATCGAGGATGACGAGCACCCGGGCATCGTCCGGGATCATGCCTTTGACCTGTTCCACAACGGCCGCGTCGATACTCGAACCCTGTACCAGCTCGATGCACGAGGCAAAGGGATGGGCCTCGATGGCGGCACGATTGTGCTCGCGGATGTCGATGTCGATGCCGATCACCTTGCGGGTCGTCGTCATGGACAGAGTCGCGTCGCCATGCTCGGCGGCTTCGTACATGTCGAGCAGCCGAAGCAGCGACGCGCTTAGGATGAGCGAGCCGCCATGCGCCACGCCCGCCTCTACGATGACGGTCGGGCGAACCGAGAAGATGATCTCCTGCAACGCGACGACGTCCTGCGGGTACTGGATGATGGGGCGGCCCAGCCACTGGAAGTGGTAGGAATATTTCCCCTTGTTTGCCTCGTCCATCCACCGGACGGTCGCATCCTTCAACGCGGCGTTCGAACCCTGGCGCTCGATCTCAACGGCGCTTTCCTGCATGAAACGCTGATAGGGCGTCATTATATACCTCGGCTGAAATGGCTTAAGAGTTATAGCGACCGGGCAGGACAGCCAACGACCGTATCACCCGGATTGACGTTCTCGGTAACCACTGCCCCGGCGCCCACCGTGGCGCCCGACCCGATGCTGATCCGGGGCAAGATCACTGCTCCTGTTCCGACAAAGGCGTCGTCGCCGATCCTGACCTCCCCGGCGGTTACCACCCCCGGTCCAATGTGCGCGCCATCGCCCACAAAAGCGTCATGGTCAACCTGTGCGCCGGTGTTGACAATCACACACGAGCCTAGCTTTGCCCCTGCGGCGATGATCGCACCCATCAGGATCTGCGTGCCCGCACCCACCAAAACATCTGATGCGATGCGTGCGAGCGGATGGATTAGGACGGGAGTGGCGATGCCGCGCGCCTGCAGAAACGCGGCGAGCCGACGACGCTCCGCGCCATGACTGCCACCAATGGCGATCGCTGCCGAGAGGGGAGAGAACGACGCGCGGCCCGCCAGCCATCGCTCCACGTCCGTCTCGTCGCGGAGCAGGATCGCGTCCGGAAAGGGAGATCGCTCCAGCCCGCGGTCGACCACCGCCACGATGCGGTCATTGCCGCCCAGCAACTCGGCAAGCACCCTCGCTTGCCCGGTGCCTCCCCAGAACAGGAACTCGCGAGCGATCAAAATTGCGCGCGAACCACGTCGCACACGCGGGCGATGTCGTCGCCGGTGATGTCATGGTAGCTTGGCAGGTTCACCGCCCGCCCGAACAGGCCGTAGCTGACCGCATTGTCTCGGCGTTCGTCGAACATCGGCAGCATGCTAAGTGGCCAGAAGAATACTCGCCCGTCGATGTTGTCATCGGCAAACGCCGAAAGCAGCGCTTCTCGATCGAACGCCATGCCCTCGTCGATGACGATGGTGGGCATCCAATAGCCATTAACGCACCCTTCAGGCTCAGGGTTCATCGACAAGGGCAGGCCATCGAGCCCTTGTGCATATTGTTCGAAGATCCATCGCTTCTGCGCGACCAGTTCCTCGATGCGCTCGATCTGCGCGCAGCCGATCGCGGCGGAAACGTTCGACATCTTGTACTTGAAGCCGACCTCCTCGGCCCAGAACTGTCGCTTCTGGCCACGGGCGCGACCGTGGTTGCTCAGCGTCAGGACGCGCTCGTACAAGTCCGGATCGCTGGTCACGAACATGCCGCCCTCACCGGTCGTCATGGTCTTCGTGCCATGGAAGGAGAAGGTGCCGAACCGCCCGATCGATCCGGCCCGCTGACCATGCCAATGCGAACCGAGTGCCTCGGCCGCGTCCTCAATCAGCGCGAGACCATGCCGGTCAGCGATATCCTGCAATTGGCCGAGCGCCGCCAGATTGCCGTAAAGATGCACGGCCACGATAGCCTTGGTCCGCGACGTCACCGCAGCCTCGACCCGATCGGGATCGAGGCACCAGCTATCGGGCAGCACGTCGACGAACACCGGCGTCGCTCCGACATGCACGACAGGCGCGACGGAGGCGATCCAGTTGATGTCGCCTAGGATCACCTCGTCGCCTTCACCGATCCCCAGCGCGGCCAGCCCCATGTGCATAGCGCCCGTGCAACTCGATGTGGAGATCGCATGGTCGACGCCAAGGTGCTGTGCGAACGCGTGCTCCAGTCGATGGATATAGTTGTAGCAGTCCGGGCCCCAGCCGTTGCGCGCGGCGTCGGTCGCATAGCCGACCTCCAGATCAGTGATCGACGGCTTGGTATAGTGGATCCGGTTCATAGGACCTCCAGCGTCGGTACCGCGACGACCAGCTGGGCGCCCCATTCGCGGGCATAGGCCAATTGTGCCTCGACCTCTTGGCGCAGGTTCCACGGCAGGATCGCGATCAGGTCCGGCCGGTCCTGGCGCAAACGCTCTTCGTCGACGATCGGGATGCGACTACCGGGCATGAAGTTGCCAGCCTTGGCCGGATTGCGATCGACCACATAGGCGATGAGGTCGGGGCGGATGCCGGCGAAGTTCAGCAGAGTGTTGCCCTTGGCCGCTGCGCCATAGGCGGCAACGGTCCGGCCGGCGCGCTTCTGTTCGATCAGAAAGGCGGTGAAGTCATGCTTCACCTTTTCCGCGCAAACTTGGAACCCGGCATAGTAATCGGCGGTATCGACCCCCGCGGCCCGTTCGCGCGCAAGCAGTTCGGTGACCCGATCCGACACCGGCCGGACCGCATCGGCACGCTGCGCATAGACGCGCAGACTGCCACCATGCGTGGGAAGCTCCTCGACGTCGAAGACCTGCAGACCGTTGGCAGCGAAGATTCGCTCCACCGCGATCAGCGACAGATAAGAATAATGCTCGTGATAGGCGGTGTCGAACTGGTTCTCCGCCACCATCCGTATCAAATGGGGAAATTCAAAGGTCGACACCCCTTCCGGCTTCAGCAACGCGGCAAAGCCAGCGACGAAATCATTGATATCGGGAACATGGGCAAGGACGTTGTTGGCCGCGGTCAGGTCCGCCGCCCGGCCCATCTTCGCCAACTCCTCGCCCAGCGTCTTGCCGAAAAAGCTTTCAACGATCTCAATTCCCTTCTCTCGCGCCGCTCGGGCCGTGCTCGCGGTGGGCTCGATGCCGTAATTGGGGATGCCGGCTTTGGCGACATACTGCAGCAGATAGCCGTCGTTGGCGGCGACCTCGACCACCATACTGTCCGCCGTGAGGCCTAACCGCTCCGTCATGGCATCGACGTAGAGGCGGCTGTGCTCCAACCAGCTGTCGGAAAAGGAGCTGAAATATGCATAATCGTCGGTAAACAGCGCCTCGCGCCCGGCATAATCCTCGGTCTGCACGAGCCAGCACGCCTCGCACACCATCAGCCGTAGCGGAAACCAAGTCTCAGGCGCGTGGAGCGTCGCGGGCTGCAGATAGGCGTTGGAAGGCGGGGCGGCGCCCAGGTCAAGAAACGGTGTACGCAGCGGTGTGCCGCAGTGACGACAGTTCAAAGGTGCACTCCTGCAAAATGAGCATCCAGCATCGGCCGCGTCCGATCGCGCTCCGACATGTCGGCGACCGGCAGCGGCCAATCGATGACGGCCTGCGGTTCCAGAGGACTAATCCCGGCATCCGCGGACGGCGCATAGCGCTGCGAATGGCAATAGATCAGCAGGACATCGTCGGTCAGCGTCTGGAAGCCATGCGCACATCCGGGCGGGATCAGCAAGCCGCGACCGTTCTCCGCCGACAGCGTTTCGCCATACCAGCGCATCAGCGTGCCGGATCCGGCACGGATGTCCAAGGCGACATCCATGACCGCGCCGCGCACGCAGGTCACCAGCTTGGCGTCGGCGAATGGCGCTTCTTGGTAGTGCATGCCGCGCACGCTCCCGCGTCGCGCGGTAAAGCTCTCGTTGACTTGGGCGATTGCGCCCGGCCAACCGGTCGGAGCGAGCTCGTCGGCACAGAAGACACGCGCGAAGTGACCGCGATGGTCGCCCAGCAGCTGACGCTCGATCACCTTGACGCCCGCGACGGGAGTGTCGTGGATCGTGAGCCGGCTCATGTTGCGGCTTCCCAGGCGTCGATGTCCGCCTCGCACAGCGCGCGAACGTCGGCACCCTCGTCCGCGCGGCGATACCAATTCATGGTTCGCTCGACCGCTTCCCCCAGCATCCAGCGCGGCGTGACGGCCAGAACGTTGCGCGCCTTGGCAGTTTCCAGCGTCAGCAGCCCTGCCTCGTGCGGACCCTGGACATCGCCGAAAAGCACCTCACCCCGGCCGAAACTACGTCGGGCGATCTCCACCACGGTGCGCACGTCGGCCGCTTCGTGCGTCAACGGTCCGAAGTTATAGGCGCCGGCTAGCGCCGGATCGGCATCCATCCGTTCGGCAAGGACCAAATAGCCGGCAAGCGGCTCCAGCACATGCTGCCATGGGCGTATCGCGTCCGGCCTTCGAATCTCAAGCGTCTCGCCCCGGCTCCAGGCCCGGATCGCATCGGGGAGGAGCCGGTCCTCCGACCAGTCGCCCCCGCCAATTACGTTGCCCGCGCGGGCAGAGGCCAAGCCTATCCCGCGCTCGCGCAGGAAGGATGCGCGATAGCTGTCGATCACAATCTCGCAGGCGGCCTTGCTGGCGCTGTAGGGATCGTGCCCGCCTAACCGATCATCCTCCCGGTACGGCAGGACGTGCTCCGCATTGTAATATACCTTATCCGTGGTGATCGCGACGATCGTGCGCGGCGGTTCTGACGTTCGGCAGGCCTCCAACAGGTGCACCGTGCCCAGCACGTTAGTGGAAAAGGTTTCTACAGGCACACGGTAGCTGGCCCGCACCAGTGGTTGCGCGGCAAGGTGAAACACGATCTCCGGTCGCGCCGCGCTCACCGCCGCGGCCAGTGCATCGGGGTCGCGGATGTCGAGAATATGATGGCGCTGGCCCTCATCGATGCGGGCTCGTAGAAACAGGCCGTTGTCGGGCGGCGCCAGGCCCAGCCCGGTAACATCCGCCCCCAACCGCGCGAGCCAAATCGCCAGCCATCCGCCCTTGAACCCCGTCGTGCCCGTCACCAGCACGCGGCGGCCATGCCAGAACGTCGCGGAAGGCGCGCTCACCACATCTTCCACGGCGCGCAGCCAGAGGTCCAGAGATTCTCCAGCAGCGCCTTCTCGCGCAGCGTGTCCATCGGCTGCCAAAAGCCCAGATGCTCGAACGCCATCAGCTGGCCCTCGCGCGCGATCGTTTCCAGTGGCGCCGCCTCCCAGCTCGTGCCGTCCTCGGCGATATAGTCAATCACCTTGGGCGATAGCACGAAAAACCCCCCGTTGATCAGAGCGCCGTCGCCACGCGGCTTTTCGGTGAAGCCGTTGACCTGCCCGTCGCGGACCTCCAGCGCACCATAGCGGCCTGGCGGGCGTACCGCAGTGACCGTGGCGAGCCGGCCATGTGCCCGATGAAAGGCGATCTCGGCCGTGATGTCGATGTCGGCGACACCGTCGCCATAGGTGAAGCAGAAGGCGTCCTCGTCCGCCACGTGATTGGCCACGCGCTTCAGCCGCCCACCCGTCATAGTATGCTCGCCCGTATCAATCAGCGTGACCTTCCACGGCTCCGCCCGGCGATGATGGACCTCGATCTCGTTGCGGCCCAGATCGATCGTAACATCTGAATTGTGCAAGAAGTAGTTGGCAAAATATTCTTTGATGAAATACCCGCGATAACCGCAGCACACGATGAATTCAGTCACGCCATGCGAAGCGTAGATTTTCATGATATGCCAGAGGATCGGTTTTCCGCCAATCTCCACCATCGGCTTGGGTCGTAGATGAGTTTCCTCGGACAGTCGCGTACCGAGTCCGCCCGCAAGTAGTACGGCCTTCATCGCAATATCCCCCGATGATCTATTTCGAACCGAAGCCGCTGATCATCGTCCTGATCGTGCGCACGACGATCAGCATGTCGATCCACAACGAAAAGTGCTTGATGTAATAGAAGTCGTAATGGAGCTTGCTCCGGACGTCATCTACCTCGGCGACATGCCCCTGACTGACCTGGGCCCATCCGGCGATGCCGGGTCGTACGATGTGGCGGTACCGATAGAACGGGATTTCGCTTTCATACCATTGGGATAGCACGACCACTTCGGGGCGCGGCCCAATCCAGCTCATCTCGCCACGCAGCACGTTGATGAGCTGCGGGAGCTCGTCGATGCGAGATTTTCGCAAGAAACGGCCGAGCCGAAAGATGCGCTGGTCGTCGCTCTGCGTCATCGCTAGCTGGCGACTGTCCCCGGCCTCGGGCGGGGCCATGCGCATGGAACGAAACTTGAATAGGGTAAAGGGCTGTCCGCGATACCCGATGCGCGTCTGCCGGAACAGCGCCGGGCCGGGCGAACCTGCCTTGATGGCGATCGCCAGCACAAGAAAGGCTGGCATTAGCAGAACGCCGACCGCCGCAGCGACGATCCAGTCGATCCAATGCTTCAGCGCCATGTACGCTGATACCGGAGACAGCGAGCCGAAGCTGTTCTCGGACAGGTGCTCCAGCTCGACCCGCCCGGTCAGCGATTCCACCAGATGCTTGAAATGATAGACCGGAACGCCCGCAAGCGCAAAGTCGGTCAGCTTCCGATCCCACTCGTCGGGCAGGTCCTGCCGGAGATCGGTCGTGATCGCATCGAGATTCAAGATCTGGCCTGCGTCCGGCTCGACCGGGATCCACTGAACGCCGGACATGGCGGGAAAGACGTGCCGTGCGTCCATCGCGACCACGCCAATCCGTAGCGACTGGCGTCGGCGCAGCACGCCCATGACGTAATAGAACCATAGCAAGCTGAGCGCATAACCTGCGAATAGCAGCAGGCGATTGTATTCGATGCGGCTCAGGATGAAGACCATCGCCAGGACACCATAGGTCACTGAAAAGGAAGGAAGAATGTATGTGCTCGCCTCCGTTCCGGGATAGGTGGTAATGCTGCGGAACAGCCAGGTTCCCGTGAAAATCGCGACAATGCTGCCGGCCAGCGTCAGGTGCAGCGGAACAAGATAAGGATCTGGCCCCAGAGTCAGCCAGCGAGCGATATAGGGCAACATCGCCGCGACAAGGAGACAGCCCCCCAGCTGGTAGCGCCACCGATAAAGCGGATCCGGACTAAAGGTCTTGACTGCGAACATGCGGGCAATTGTCCTGATCCGGCGCCGCCACAGCGATGCTGCAAATCCGACCTTCTCCGTTGATATGCCGCTTGCCGGCAGGATGGCTCGCGAGCCTTAGCGACGCCGTTCCGTTATTGCAACGCCGTCGCCCCGGGTGTCCGGATCAGTGTCAGGTTCCTAAGCGCCCCGGCAAGGGGCGCTTCCGAACCACCGGGATCGAGGGCGACATCGAGCGACTGGCTCGTGCAGCCGGCAGGAATGGAAAAGCGCAGCTCCTGTCGCGGCCGGCCCGCAGCGCCGGCTAGTTCGACCCGTCCGATCCTGTTCGCCCCCGGCACACAGACGACGTCTATGGTCGAGGTGCCAAGCGTGCCACCCTCGTCCGGCGATGCATCGAACGCCAGGGTCCAGTTGCCCGACGAGAGGACTAGCCGCTGACGCGCTACCGTCCCGCCCGCTCCGCTTCGGGCCTCCACCCGCATCTCCCCGCCCCCAGGGGCAGCCAGAATTTCCGAATGGGCATCACCCGTGTCGATCGTCTGCCAGTCGAACACGGTCGGCTGCTCGACCGTGCGCGTAAACCGCCCGTTGCGCACCGTCGCGTCCGTCATGTCCGACCCAGCCTGGCCATAGAGCGACCGGGCCTGCGTGACCTCGCCCATCTCCACCAGCCGCTGCACGACGATGGCCAGAGGTCCCGGGGGGATGGCATTCCCGGCAGCGCGGATATCGCCGAGCAGCGCCGCGGCACTCACCACCTTGGTCGAACGGGCCGCGAGATAGTCGAGAAAACTGTCCTTCCACGGTGCGCCAGATACGAGCAGCCGCGTCAGCGAACGGCGGACGGCAGGATCAGCACTGGCCTCGGCCAACACCGGAAACAGCACCGTCGGCGTTGTGCGGCCGACACGCAGCGCCACATCGTAATGGTGCAATGCCCCATTGATATCGCCGCGCTGCACGGCCGTCTCGATCGCGAACATCTGCGTCGGCAGATCCCGCCGCGACATCTGTTGCGAATAGCGCATCAGCGCCTCGGCTCGTGCGGCATCTCCTTGCTGCGCAAGTGCCAGACCCAAAACACTAGCCGCCGCAGCACTGGTCGGATCGCGCTGCAGCGCGCGCCCGGCCAGCGCCGCGGCCGCGCCGGGATCGGCTGCAACCCGGTCGCCGGCCAACGCCGTCAATGCCAGCGCGTTGCCGGGTGCGAGCCGTACGGCCTGTGCAGGATCGGCACGTCGCCCGGTCACCGCCATGCTGTAAACGACGCTTTGCCAAGCAAGAACGGCAAGTCCTCCAAGAAGAATAGCATGGGCACTGCGCTGCGCCGCCGTGCCCATGTCCCTACGCATCGTCACGAGCCCGACCATAGTCATAGCCATATTCGTAACCGAGATTGGAACGCCGCGCCTCGAACTTGGTGAGTACAGCACCGACCACATGGGCACCGGCATCATCCATCCGGTCAAGCGCCGATCGGACCTGGCGGGAACGGACACCATGCGATTCCACCACGTACACGACCGCTTCGACGCGGTTGCCGATCAGCGGCGCGTCGGCCAGCCCCATAACCGGAGGGGAGTCCAGGACCACATGGTCGAACACTTCCAGCAACCGGTTGAGCAACGTTCCCAGTCGCTCGCTGGTCAGGAGCTCGGCCGCGTTGGGCGGCAAGGGGCCAGCAGTCATGGCGGTGAAGCCATACTGCGGCACATCGACCAGCAATGGATCGATAGCGTCCTCACCGGACAGATAATTGCTCAACCCGCGCTCATGGTCCTGGCCAAGAAAGTGGTGGACCGATGGCGAGCGCATGTCCGCATCGACCAGCACCACCTTGCGGCCGCTTCGCGCCAGAGTGGTGGCAAGCGACAATGCGGTGGTGGACTTGCCCTCGGCCGGCCGCGTGCTGGTAACCGACAGCGTGCGCGGGACACCATGATCGGTCGCGAAACGGAGATTGGCCTGGATAGCGAGATAGGCATCAAACAGAGCGGACTTGCGATCATGCAGCGCGGTGGCCGGCTCCACGCCTTGCGCACGCGGTACGGTGCCCAGTAGCGATACGTTAAGCCGCTGCTTGAACTCGGCGGGTTCCATGATTGATTCGTCGACATGGTCGAGCAGCAAGGAGAGACCGGCACCGACCAGCGTGCCCAGCACTAGCGACAGGAAGAGGTTGAGCATCAGCCGCGGGCTGGAGCGGCGGTCGGGCGTGGTGGCCGCATCGACGATGGCGATGTTGTTGACGCCGACGCCGCCCGTGATACCGATTTCCTTGTAGCGCTGGAGGAGCCCGTCATAAAGGGCACGGTTGGTGTCGACCTCACGCTGATAGATATTGTACTGAATGCTGCGACGACGAAGATCCAGTAAGCCATTCTTTAGCGCTTCAACTTGGTTCGACAGCCGGCGCTCGCGTTCTGCCGCCCCCTGGTATTCGGATCCCAACGATCCCGAGATCCGGCTTTCCTCGCGCGACAGGCTGCGGTCGATCTGGTCAAGCTGCGAGCGCAGCGCACGCGCCGCGGGATAGTCCGGTTCGAACTGCGTCATCATCTTCTGATAGTCTGCGGCCAGCTCGGCACGCCGCGAGCGCAGCGTGTTGATGGCGACGTTATCCAGCGCCTCGGTCGATTCGCCGCCGCGCGCGCGAAGCTGGTCATAGCGCGACTGGACGCGGATGCGCTCGGCCGTAGCCTTGGACAGCTCTCCGTTCAGCATAGCCAGATTCTCGGCGACGATAGAGCGCTCCGCACGGCTGTCACTCGGCCCTCCGGTGGTCGGCAGGTTAATGATGCGCTGGCTGGACGCATAGGTAACAAGCTGCCGCTCCGAATCCTCCAGCCGACGCCGCAGCTGCTCCAGCCGGTTTTCCAGGAAGTTGCGGGCATAGGAAGATGCCCCATAACGGCGCTGCAACGTCGCCTGGATGAAGTTCTCGGCCCAGGAATTGGCAATGCGCGCAGACAGCGCGGCATCGGGAGTCGTCACCGACACGTCGACCAGGCGCGACAGACGCGTCGGATTAACGCTGACGTTCTTCAACAGCGCCTCGCCTACCAGGCGGGTGCGGACGGCGCGATCGCCTGGGGCGAACCGGCCGTTGCGCGGCATCTCGACACCATGGGCGGCCGGATCGATCCCGAACATTTCGAAAAAGGCGGGACTGTCGTCCAACTTCAGCTTGGTCGCAACGCGCTCGGCCAGCGAACGCGAGCGCAGCAGGCCATATTGCGTCTGATAGAATTCCTGATCCGCATCGCTGGCCTCCTGCTCAACGCCCTGGAGGTTGACGATCTTGTTTGATTCGCGCGCGATCTCGATTTGGGTCGTTGCGGTGAATTTGGGAGTCATCAGCAGCGTGATGAGAAGGCCAACCACCAGGAAGCCCAGAATAGTTCCCGCGATAACGAACTTCCACCGCTTGGCGATACGTAGATATTCCAGCGCCATAGGCGGCGTTTCGCGCGCCGACTGGGCAGCACGACGATCAACTAGGCTACTGATCATGTCATGACCTGCATGGGCCACGCGCTCAGGTCGATTCATACCAAGCAAGCCTTACTGGATGATCGCAACGAGCGGGGCCGCAATCAGCGGCGCCGTGGACAC
Source organism: Sphingomonas sp. Tas61C01 (assembly GCF_052567495.1). Taxonomy (NCBI): domain Bacteria; kingdom Pseudomonadati; phylum Pseudomonadota; class Alphaproteobacteria; order Sphingomonadales; family Sphingomonadaceae; genus Sphingomonas; species Sphingomonas sp. Tas61C01. Next base: position 3,101,539 of record NZ_CP199583.1, on the reverse strand, counting down.
GATGTCGCGGAACATGCGCCGTGTCGGAGAGTCTCCGACGATCACGACATCGTTAGCGAAAATGGCGGGATCGCCATAGGCGCCGCGGCGGATGGCGGCGAGGTTGTACAGGCCGGCCATACGCTGGTTCCTGACCGTACGCAGGATCACCACGTCCTCCAGGTTGCCGAACTCCGCCAATCCCTGCGCCGAGGCGATCGCGCGCATCAATGTGGTCTGGTTAGTGACCGGATAGAGGCCGGGCTGTTTAACCTCGCCGTCGACCGTCACGACCTGGCTCACCGAGGTGCGGATGTTGACGGTGACATCGGGATTGCGAACATACCGGCCACGCAGCATCCGGGCGATCTGTGCGCCCAACTCCACCGGTGTCTTGCCCCGCGCGTCGATTTGACCGATCAGCGGCATGGCGATCTGACCCCCCAGATCAACCTGCAGTTCCTTGCTCAGCTCGGGAACGTTGAACACTTCTACCATGATTACATCAAGCGGTCCGATCAGACTGGCGCGCTCGGCTGCGGCGAAATCGCCGCGCACCGGTTCCGGTAACGCAGTCTGGTCCACCACGGTCAATCCGGGCACGGACCGCAGCGGCTCAGTATACGTGCATGCGCCGACCATAAGGGCAACGGCAAATGCGACCAATATCAAACGCATCAACAAAGCTCGATCCGGAGTGAGGCTCGCGCTATAGGAGCAGCTATCCGTCAGGTAAAGCGACACTCTTCTGGGCAGCGTCACGATCCGGGCCGTCCTGGCGTAAATAGTCCAGCGCCGCAGCTACCTGGAATATTAGTGCTGCGACGACGACCATGATCAGCGGCGTACGCACAGGATAGTCGACCGCGCTCGCGCCCACTGTCAGCACCAGGGCAATTATTGCAGCCCGACCACGTACGACCATCCCGCGGGTACCGCGATGCCGCCACAATTTCACACCGGCATAGCCCAACCAGGTCAAGCTGGCTGCCAGCAGGATTGCACCGGCCAAGCCCCCTTCCAGAACAACCTGAATCAGGTCGTCATGCGCCTGGTTGAAATAGGTGGGCTCGAGCAGGGAAAAGGGTTCGGCCCGCCGGAACGCAGGGTCAAAGGTGCCAAACCCGGTGCCGACGGGGAAATAGGATGCGATCATGTCGAGCACGGTGGGAAGCGCTCGCGCCCTCTTGTCGCTGAGCGGATTGGCCGCGACGAACCGGGTGAGTGACTCACTGCGGCCGAGCAGCAGAACAAGGGCGAGCACGGTGCCCCCTACCCCGGCGACCGCTCCCCCGACGATCAGGGGCATGCGCCCGCTCCGGCGCGACGGCCTGTACCAGCTCCAAGATACCGCTACGGCACCAGCCAGACCGCATGCTCCTAGGATCAATCCGGCGCGAGATCCCATCGCGAGCAGCGCCACGAGGATCAGCAGCAGCGCCACACCTGCGCTCCATCGTGCCGCTGCGCCGCGCATGTCGCCACGCCGCACATCCTCCCAAGCCGCCAGTAGCGGGATACCTATCGCGAGCAGCAGCGCCTGATGATTTCGGTTGGCAAACAATCCCGATGCGGTTTCCCGCCACTGCACTTGGTACAGCGCATCGAGTCCTGCGGCGCCGGTCGTGAGTTGGATCAGGCCGACCAGCAGCGACGTGCCGATGACCGAGAGCAGGATGGGCCACAACCATCGCTGGTGCCGCGCGTCGAGAGCGGCAACGCCGTACAACGCTGCGATAGGTACCGTGAGCGCGAGCAGGCTGTTGACGGTAAGATCCGGTGCAATCGAGATCGGACGCCATGGCTGAGCAAATCCAGCGATCGCCGGCAACGCTGCGAAGGCGTCCCGGCCAGGCAGCGCAGTCCATACTTCAGGCGGAAGCGGGACTAGTTGCACCGCCACCAACGCCACCGACAAAAGCAACAGGACCGCGGGCGGGCGAAGGGCGCTGGGCGCATGAAGAGGCCGGAAGGTGGCTGCCGCGATCACCAGGATTGCGGCCAAACGGACGGGGATCTGCACCATCCTGTCGTACCGGCTGGAACCGCCGAAGAAGGTCACGACCACGACATAGGCAAGCATGGCAACGACCATAACATACCCGCTGCGAGACAGGGTTGGCCGGTTGCCGACGCGGCGACGCTTGCCGGAAAGTTTGGATCGGATAGCGATCAATTTTTTTGTCCGCTCTTCACCCTTTTACGCGCGGTCATCGCGCCCGGCTTGCAACACATGGTGTTCAGGTCGTTGGATACGTGTGCGCGCCTTATAGAACCGGCATGCTGCTCGTCCAGCATGTCCGCACCAGCGGGCGCCGCAGCTCATGCCGCTCGTAAAACAACGCCAAGGCTCGCCCAGACTGATATGTCGAACTGTCGCCACGTCGACCCAATACCACCCCTAGCTTCTCAATCGACTTTCGCCGTGCTTACGCAGGACATCGTCAAACGCTTCGGCCATCAGCGCCTGCAGACTGCGGCCCTGCCGGCGGGCGAGCATGTGCATCGCTAGAAGTCGGCTGGATTGCGGGGTCGCCGAGGGCGGCACCCCTGTGCTTCCGGTCGTGCTGATCGAAGCCGATGCCGGACGGGGCTCGTGTCGTGATGTTGCGCGACGATCCGGCAAGCGCGAGCATTGCGGCGGGTCGACTAGGTACTCGGAACGACAGCTCGCCTAAGTTATGCGTCATCACTGCCATGTGACCCCAGGATACAGGCTCGTCAGCCGATAACCCCTATAAATGAACTTACCGTTCAAATCCGTAAGCGACCATACGAGAGCGTGGGCGTCGTCCGGTGTAACCTCCTGAACCACACCGCCAGTAGGTACCCCTGACAGAGCATACTCAATGTTCCCATTTCCTAGGATCTCAGCGTTGCCCCCGAAAATACTATAGAGAGCAGTTGGCACGATCACACGTGAGACAATCGTCGCTGTACGCGCCTGCTCGTCAAGCCGGAACTCAGGTATGGTGGTGTAGCAGGGGTTATCCGCTCCGGAACCACAAACGGTTCCGTTCGGCGCCGGTCGTAGATTGCCGTTGTCCATGAGCAGCAAGTTGAATATACCAGCAGAGGTCTTGCCGGTAAAGAACGGAAAGTGTTGTGCGTATTCCCAATCAGTGGGGTTGCGGCCGTTGGTCAGTGTGAAGTCGCCTCCAGCACCCAATCTCCAAAGTAGGGAGCCATCCCCTGCACCATTGCGGTAGTTTACCTTAACAACCCAGTGTTGGTGGCGCATCGACACGAGAAAATTGCCATCGGTTGGTGAGTAAGTGACGGCGTTCGCATGGGTCCAATCAGCTTTGTCAAATGGATGACGGCTCGTATCGAGATGATCAAACGAATTCCAAACAAATACAGGATTTAGTTGATCGTCGAGGTCAACCACCACGTCGCCGAGTACGGGCGCACCATCGACAGTCTGCGTGGTATTCGAAAGGAGAAGCCAGTGACCGTTTGGGAGGACCTCCACGTGATGATGGAACTGGTCCAACACCACGTTGAAGCCACGCGACGCGAGCTTTCGATTTAGCTCAGAGACACTAATTTGCCGGATTGTGTTACCGGCTAGATCGAACTCACGAACGATCCCCTTATCGCGATCAACAATTCCGGCAAGCGGCGCGTCGGAACGAGATGCGAAGGCAGCGATGAAGTGACCGTTTGCCATCTGCTGCATGCCTCCGATCGAAACCGTCGGGTCATGGTCTGGCCACGTATAATACCAGACAAGTTTGCCTTCTAAATCCACTGCATACGGGTACTCAGGACCACCCGCTGGCTCGATCATTACGACGCCCGGCGACGGGATCCGGCCCGGCATCGTCTCTGCCTTGAGGTTAAGGCTTGCTAGAACGGGAGGAGGCGCCCCGGTTGTGAAAGTCGCATCCGGCGTAAATTCTATTGAGCCATCAGCGTCCGTTATCTTCGCTCTCATATGGTAAGTTGCATTTGGCCCCATGCCCGCAACCAGGAGATCCGCTACCCCGCCGTTAGACCCTACGACCTCTGAAGAGGACCTGCCGTAACTCGTACTGGAGCCGAATTGGACGACGACCTTAGCGCCACTTGGCAAGCCGGCCACCATAAAGCGGGCGACGAGCGGATTGATCGTTGAACTCACAGCAGCTGATGGAGCGGCAATCTCAGTTGCAGGCCTCGGCTCTTCGTCAGAATTTCCGCAGCTCGACAGGATTAGCAGAGCAGACGCGCCGCAGACTGCCTTCCAAGCTCGAACCACTGTCATGAAAGCCCCGCGCCACTAAGTCTCTGTGAGGCGAGGACATTAGAGCGCTGTAGCATTCTTGCAACGAAGAAGTCTTTCGATGATCGGCCTGGTGCAGGGCCGGCCAGGATCCATCCGTGAGGCTCACGGCACGACTGGAAACGGTTGGATGTGAGCGCCCTTTTTCCCCAGTGGCGCGCTACATACAACCAGCACACGCGGTCGTGATGCCCCCTAACGACTAAGTCACGCTGCTTCGTGCACCCGATCTTTTTGCTTTGGCGTAAACTTTCACACGTCGGCCGTGAAGGACAGATCGTTCAAGGACGCTGGACACTCGCGCGGCAAACCGATCTACCCCTGGGAGAATGCTTCGGCCCCGAATTGAGCGAGGGAAATTCTTTGAGCGTCGATAATACTTAGTCGACGCAAGCCCGTGTACAACAACCAACTTATAAAATAAAGATGCTGCCTCGTTGCAGCATCTATTATGGATCGTGTTGGCGTACGCAAATATGTTCCGCCGTATTGCCTATCGTTATAGATGGCGCATAATATGGCGCAACTCTGTTCCGGCAGGTGAACATCGGCGCCAGTGCGCGCAGGCGGAAGGGATAATCATGGCGAGACGACCAGTACCGCCTGACGGCAGCATGAAGCCGAACAACGTGATGACGTTGAAGCAAACCGCCGAGGAGACCGGCGCACAGGTAATGGCGCGCAATCAAATCGAGCTGCCTCTTCGGCATGCAGTCACCGCTTCTGCGTTTGCTAATAAGGTACTCGGCAAACCTTCGAGACACCCGGGCTTCAGGATTATATCGATCAAATTCGAGCGGCGCTCAAGAAGGCAGAGGTGGGAGATCTTACCATCGCAAGCCGCCTACTCGCATCGCATGCGACGACACTCGACAGCATGTTCACCGAGCTAGCGCCGCGAGCAGCGACAAACATGGGTGAGTACCCGGAGGCGAGCGAGCGGTACGGCCGCCTCGCCTTCAAGGCCCAGAGCAACTGCCGCACGACATTGAACGCGCTCGCGAAGCTGCACCAACCGCGGGAGCAGACGGTGCGCCACGTTCACGTCAGCGAAGGGGGGCGGGCGATTGTGGCCGATCACTTCCACAAGCACGAAGGAAGCCCTGTTGATGCGCACAATGACGAACAATGCGATGCAACCCGAGGTGCTGGCGACTGCGCCTCATGCCTTACCCGGACCCGCAAGCGAACGGAGTGCCAGTCCCCGGCCGTCAGCGGAAAGCGGCGGTGCAGGATGCACGGCGGGACTAACCTGGGGCCGCCACTCGGCGACCGCAATGCACGCAAGCACGGCGGGCGATCGGCAGCGGCAATCCAGGCAGCGCGCTACCTACGGATGATCGCTTGCATCGTTCGCGACGATGATGTGTATTGAGCCGCGATGGCGACCTATCGCGGTCATAGCGAACCGGTATAGACCGTCGTGACATTGCAGTGTCCCGTCGCTAGTGTCGTGACACGATGATCACATTCAGACCTGGCAAGAGGCGAAACGCACTCTCCGCGGCGTTGGTCCTGGCCAGCATCGGCGCTTCTGCGCAGGCAGCGGCGATAATCGATGGTACCGTAGCAGCTGCGTCCGGCAAGTGCAGCGACCGATTCGCAGTCGCTACTCAGCGGGGTTACACCATCTTCATCTGGTATGGCGGTGAAGAGCCTCGTTTGGGCGCAAAAACATCCGGCACGCTCGAGAACTATGGTCCTGCCTATATAACGCTTGATGGACGTCGAAGTCAGGTCTTCATCTTAGAATATCTTATTCCGTCAGCCGCTCTCCGAGACCGTTTAGCTAAGGCGTGCTAATTAGCTTATTTAAAGAGCTGGCGGTCGTGACATATCAATGCCGTCCGACGCGTGTGTTTCTTGATGTGCGCAACCCACCAGTTGCCATCTCCAAATCATGGTATGAAGCACCGCATTCTGATCGCCGTTCTTGTCGCGCTGCTCGTTAGCATTTCAGCAGGTTGGGCTGGTCGAGGCGTCAATGCGAGTGACCGTTGTTTGGATCGCGGTGGTGCTTGAGATGCCGACCTGGACGCGTGCAACTCGCCAATCCCAAACGGCAGCTAACCACCGAGGCTGTGTGAAAACGAGCTGATGTGGTAGAGTTCTGGCGCTGGTGGAGGTGCTGGAATGAGCCGTTTCATCGAGGGGAGCGACCGCCGGGAAAGGCTGCTGCTGCCGGACTGCATCGACGATTACGTGACCGGGGACAGCCCGGTTCGGGTGGTCGACATGTTCGTGGACGAGTTGGACTTGAGCGCGTTGGGCTTTGGCGCAGCAGCCGCGACGGGGCGACCGGGTTATCATCCGGCAACCATGCTCAAGCTCTACGTCTACGGTTACCTCAACCAGGTGCAGTCGAGCCGGCGGCTGGAGCGCGAGGCGGGCCGCAACGTCGAATGCATGTGGCTCACAGGCAAGCTCGCTCCTGACTTCAAGGCTCTCCTGAGCTTGTCGAAGGGACCATCGCCGACTTCCGCCGTGACCATGGTGCGGCGATACAGGCGGCCTGCCGACGCTTTGTCCTGGTCTGCCGCAACCTGGGTCTCATCGCAGGCGGCACGGTGGCAGTGGACGGCAGTCGGCTGCGGGGGGTGAATGCGCGCGACCGGAACTTCACGCCTGTCACGATCCGGCGCCGGACGGAGCAGGTCGATGCCAGCATCCAGCGCTATCTCGGCATGCTCGACACTGCCGACCGGCAGGAGGGCGACGCGTCCGGGTTGCGCACCGCGCGGCTGACGACACGGCTCGCCGCCCTGCGCCAACAGATGCGCGATCTGGAAGCGATGGAAGAGGCGGTGATGGCTGCGCCCGACCGGCAGATCTCGCTGACCGACCCGGATGCGCGCGCAATGGCGTCGGCGGGAGGCGGCACGGGCCTTGTCGGCTACAACCTTCAGGCAGCGGTCGACGCGGACACCCACATCGTCGTGGCGCACGAAGTGATCAATTTTGGCCACGACCGCACGTCGCTGGCGAGCATGGGGAAACAGGCGCGCGATGCGACCGGCGCCGATACGCTCACCGTGCTGGCCGATCGCGGCTACTTCTCGGGCCCGGAGGTGCTGGCCTGCGCGAAGGCCGGTGTCGTGGCGATCTGCCCCAAGCCACTAACCTCGGGCGCCAAGGCCGAGGGGCGCTTCGGCAAGCAGGACTTCGTCTACCAACCCGATACCGATACCTATCGCTGCCCGGCCGGCGAGACCCTGACCAGGCGCTTCTCCAGCCTCGAACATGGGCTGACGCTCCATGGCTATGCGACGCCCGCCTGCCGCTCCCGCTGCGCTGTAAAGGCGAACTGCACCGCCGGCATCGAGCGGCGTATCAAGCGATGGGAGCATGAAGAGGTGGTCGAGGCCATGCAGGTCCGGCTCGACCGCTGGCCCGATGCCATGCGTGTGCGACGACGAACGGTGGAGCACGTTTTCGGCACGCTGAAAGACTGGATGGGACGAAGCCACTTCAAGACACGAAGGCTCGGGAACGTCGCGACCGAGGCCAGCCTCCACATCCTTGGCGTACCAGGACTGATAGCTGCGATGCAGGGCTGAACGACCAACCCTGCGCGCATCGTCCAGCCAACGCACAAAGCCGTTTCCACACGGCCTCCACCAAAACACGCCATTATGAAGCTCGGGCGTCAGGCCAGGAAGATGCGGCTGCAAGCAGGTAGATCTACGTCGCGGGTAGCGCGTGAATCGCCCAAAGCCATATCGACCAATTTAGCTTGACATTTATGGCCGTATCGGCCATACTGATGGTGCCAGCAGTGACTGGCCATCCACAAAAGCGAGAACCTCACATGCCACGCCAACGCGCACGCGTTCTGGTGCCAGGAGACGTGTGTCGCCTCCTCGACCATGTCGCGCACCGACGATATCCTGATCGCGATCGAGTGATCATCCTCTTGAGCTTCAACGCCGGGCTACGTGCTTGTGAGATCGCTGGCATTGGCTGGACTATGGTGCTCGACACTGACGACCGAGTTGGTGAGACAGCCACGATAAGCGGCAGCATCTCCAAGGGCGGGGTCGGCCGAGCAGTGCCGCTTTCGACTCCGCTGCGCACCGCACTGAAGCAGCTGCACAAGGTAAGCGATCGACCGTCTGTCGGGCCGGTGATCCGGTCCGAACGCGGTTGCCACATGACGCCACGCAGCATCGTCAATTGGTTCGCCAGCACATACCAGGAGCTGGGATTGGTCGGCTGCTCCTCACACTCGGGACGACGCACCTTCATCACCCGGGCTGCACGGCTCGTGGCCAAAACTGGTGGATCGCTGCGCGATGTCCAGGAGCTAGCCGGGCATCGATCACTGACGACGACCGAACGCTACATCGAGGGCGACCGCGCTGCGCAGCGCCGACTAATCCGCCTGATCTGAACTCCACAACATCAACAGCAGAAAGGATTGCGACCATGCCGGTTAGCGAAGAAAGAGGCTATGCCGAAAACCAGGCGCGTGTCGCTGAGCTGAAGGCTCGAGCGACCCAAATACGGCGCCTCAACGACGAATTTCGAAAGGGCCGCGTTGGCGGTATGGTCGTTATCACGCCAGGCATTCGTGCCTTTCCACCTGAGCGATTGGCTAAGGCCCTGCAGGAGGTTCAAGCCTTCACGAGCTTCAACGAGAGCAACGATCCATACGGCGAGCATGATTTTGGTTCGATAGAAGTTGGTCACCATCGCGTGTTCTGGAAGATCGATTGCTACGACAAAACATTGGAGTTTGGGTCGCCTAATCCCACCGATCCGGATGTGACCAGGCGAGTGCTGACGATCATGCTCGCGGAAGAATACTAAGTGTCGCCGCGGCTTCGCTTGGCTCAGGCAGCAGAGGCGCTGACGCCACTTCAACAAGGCGACCTTGACCGCCTCTGCGGCTTGTACGCGATCATCAACGCCATGCGCATCGCCCTCTACCCGCAGCGCACTCTTAATCGACGTCAGCTCCACATTCTGTTCGACGAGGGCATCGCCTTCCTCAGCCGCACCAGGAGCCTCAAGGCAGCTGCATCTACGGGAATGTACGAGAGGCAATGGTCCAAGCTGTGCCAGCACCTACTCGCGACCGCCAGCGATCGTCTTGGCATCGAACTGCACATGATGAGGTATCCAGCACGATCGCTCCTATCGACGGCCGTGGCGCTTCAGGCGGTTACTCATCATCTGAGGCAAGGCAGGCCTGTACTTCTCGCGCTCGAAGGACGGCTAAACCACTGGACCGTGGTGGTGCGCTTCAGTGACCGGCGCTTGTCGCTGTTCGACAGCGACGGTCACCGCTGGATCTTGAACAGCTCGGTTGGCGTGCGAGCGTGCGACCACAAGAAAGCGTACCGCATCTTTGCTCGCGGCATCATCGCGTTTCGACCGGGTAACAGGTAGGCGTTCGCGTTGACGTGGCTATGGCTGATCGTCGGATCGCTGCGTCTCGGCTAGCCTCGATCCCAGTACATTTTCGCTATTGTGACATGAGTGTTTGTGATGCGGCGGTAGCCGTAGATTGGCAGATCGGCGACGAGCAGCCGGATATCAGCGATCAGCCCGGCGATCGGGAATTGAGGGCGGCTGCGCAGTCGTGGTTGCGGTTGATTGCGCGTTGCGGACGATGCGGGCCGGCATTGCCGAGCGCGTGTGCTATTGTCGTCACAGAACGTCACCTGGCGACGAGGGCGAGCGCAAGACGTTTTTTCGCCCGCGGCCGGAGACGCGGGCGCGTGAAGCAGCTCATTCTCCATGACCTTCTTGCCTAGCAGGGCGCTGCAACTTGCGCTTCCAGCGCGGTACCTGGAAGCGGGCACCACTCCTCGCCGGCTAAAGCAGCGGTCAGCGCCCCCTGGTTCATCAGCCCGCGCTAGGTCCAGACTTGGCTGCCGCTGATGCCCTGCTGGCAGGCGACGAGCGACACGCTAATCCCCGACAGTTAAGTCTCCTCAACCATTCTGACGTTCTCCTACGGTGTGCAGCGCCGGAGAGCACCTCGCCGTCTTTCTGAGGCCCGATCGTACCGTCAGTCATACGCCTCACTCTTATCTAAGCGCGAAACCCTGTGAGGTGATTCGAGAGGCAACCGTAAAAAGTGAGTTTTGGGGTAGCGGCTCACTTTTCGCGTGTTTGGGTGATCGTCTTACCGGCTTAGCGACAGGCATCTTGTTTTGCCGTGGCCTATCGCAGCGCTCCCACCTCGCCGAACGGCGCGGCAGAGACGTTAAATCGTCCGGCCGGGATTAGTGTACACGCGTAACAGCAATCTAGTGGGTCCGACGGAAAGCGTTTTTGGTTTTGTGATTACCAGGTTCTCACGCCCATGCCTGTTGGGCCGCCCCAACGATTTAGGTCCCCCCCGTCCTGCTCGCTAAGTGCTAAACCAACTCTCGACCGCAACGTCACTTTTTTCGTATATTCGAGCTGCACCGGTTTGAAGGACGAAGCCTACGAACAGGTCAGGCTCGATGTTGTGCCGCCACGCGTACAGCATTTCCTGCGCCAAGCGGGACACCCGGTCTGGCCCGAGATCGATGCGAGCCGCCACTGCCTTGAGCCCCCAAAAAAACGGGTTCTGCGCCATCGTCACGCGTGTCGGGTCGCGAGTGCAGTAACCTGACACCGCAGCCTCGATTATAGCCTTCCCTTCTGTCTTCTGCCGCAATTTCCAGATTACACGATATACCTCTCTTCGGAGATAGTTCGCCTTCTGGTCGTATGGCGCCCCCCCCGTCTTCGGCCGGACGCGCCATTCAGCAATGACTGGGTCAACTAGTTTGTCCCATTTAGCCTTCAGCCCCTCTTCTCGGGGAGTCAGAGATCGTGCGCGCTTCCGGCATGCGCGCGGGGAAACGGTGCGCGCTATTGGGCGCTGAACGCCCTTAATAGGTTTAAATCGCTGTTCGCGTTTTCTCAATTTGCTGCACCATGCAATGAAACTTCGGCAACGTTGCGATCAAGGGGGTGGCCGATGCCATCCTGAGGCATCGCAGACGCATCGCGATAATTGCACCGGAATGCAATCAAAAATTGCGACGCGGCATCGGGCATTTGTCGCTTACCGCCAACATCCCGTCGGCGGCGGAGCAAAGTTTACATGCAAAATCCGACACCCACCCCGCCCGACCGCCGGAAACTTAGCGTCTCCATTCCTGACGCTTGCGACCTCGTCGGCGTCGGGCGCTCAAAGATGTATGCGATGATCAACACCGGTGAGGTCGAAGCATGTAAGATCGGACGTCGGACAACCGTCACCCGGCGCAGCCTCGACGCGTTAATTGAGCGTGGTGTAAGTGCCGCGCTGCAAACGTGGCCACGGTGATGGCAGCCAGTCGCCTCATCGACATGGGACCCGGCCCCGACCAGTACCGCGCCAGCCTGTTGTTTTCGGGGTGGCCGTCGATCACAACGCAGAGCGCTTGGGATGCGACGCACGCGCGTGCCTTACACAATTTCGCGAACGCTTCTTCCAGTCCCCACCGATCGGCGATTCGTCTTGCCGGTCAACTAGCTCTGTCCGCGTCGGCCGACGATAGGTCCCCAGTCCCCACCAGCATGGCGTGCGTGAGGCGTCGCTATGCCATTGCCGAGAACATCGGGGCCGGCCTGGCTCACCTGTGTGACCGGTTGGAAGAGCCAGCGCATTTTTGGACCGTAATCCCCGACTATGGCGAGGTGCTCGATCCTGGGGACATTTCAGCAGCCTGGATGAGAGAACGCCTTCGGAACGATCTCAACGACCGGGGCGCGCTCGGCAGCGATGGCATCTTGTTCGCTGTCCTTGAGGCCGAATACCAGATGCGGACCGGTCTGTGGCGCTTTCACTGGCATGGCGCCGCATCGGGCGGGAAGCTACGCGCCATCGATCGCCTGCGCGTTTTGGACGCATACCGCACAAGCCGTCGTCAACCCGGCACACCTAGGGCCGCAGTACCGTACCGCGTAAAGGTGTCTAGACGGCCGCTTTTCGATCTGCCGAAGCCAATAACCTACTGCGTAAAACCTTGGAACGCTCGATGGCAAGACAATCTCGGCGAGCGAGGTCGGCGGCGTCGAATGCCACTTGAGGCCATACCCAAGATGCTGCTCTGGCAAGATCGATCGCCTTTGCATGAAATAGCTTTGCTAATGGGCTTGCGACAAGGTCGCAACGGATTCACGATCCTTCGCGGCACACGAATGAATGGCAGTTAACTCGCACATTGACGTGTACGTTACACATCGGAGCGCATACGCCAACCATTCTAGAAGATACTGCGTCAATTGAGCCATAACTAGTTGCGTGGCGTAATTGAACTCAATCCACAATTGTAAAAACTTTAGCAACGTGGGGACTGGGGACCAATCCGGCTCTCAGCACGACGACGCACGTTCACAAAATTAGGGAAAGCTAAGATGGACCGAAATGATGACCGCTTTCGTGTTGGCGCTGGGATAAGTGCGCACGATATAAAGTACCTTGAAATCGATGGCGAAGGGGTAAGCGCGACTATCAGAGTTTCTGACGTCGGTGCCAGCCGCAACGGACTGGAGCAAGCTCTCTCCACACACCAGATGATCATGACTCCATCACAGCGCACGCAAATTATCGAACAGGCCAGCGCGATTGTTCACTACCCGCTTCGTCCGTATTCGGAACGGGCTGGATGGGTCGATGCTCACAACTACATTCGGGGTAACGGAGAGATCACGACTGCGTCTGGCAATCCAGCGGCGACTCGGATCACCTTCACTTGCGAGCGGCGCGGAACCGGGCAGCGCGGGTCCCTGCCGCAATGGCGACGTCGAATTGCGCGCCGCTTGAATGGTCAGACACTACTACAATTCGTCGTTATGGCTAGCTTCGCCGGGCCGGTGCTTCCGCTGACAAGGCGTGCACTCAATGTCTTGTTCGAAATCGTCGGGACCGGCGGTGAGGGAAAATCGTCAGCATTGCACATCGCTGCGTCCACCTGCGGTCCGGCAGTCGACCGAGGTAACGGGACCTATTGGTTCGGGCCGAGCGGAACGACCAATTGGCTTGAAGCACGGATGTTAGCCAGCGCTGATGCCACAGCGTTTCTGGACGAATTCCAGGTCTTCGGCGCCGGCGAAAATCACACCACTCGAGCCCGAATGGTATATGATTTCATCTTTCGCTTCTCGGAAGGCCAAACGCGCGGTCGGCTCGACGGCTCGACCTCGATCACCTATCGTGGGGTAGGCGTGATGACTGCCAACCAACCGGTGCGTGAGCTGATGACCGCGCGTCATGGGCTAGCCGTGAACCCAACTACCAGCCGCCTGATCTCGCAACCAGGTGACGTGGGATTTGGCCTTGGTACGCTCGACTTCTTACCCGCGGGTGAATTAAGCGCTCGTTCCTTCGTAGAGTCTGTTTTGCTCGCAACTGAAGACAATCACGGTACTGCAATGCCAGCATTTTTGGAGGGGATCGTTCGCTTGCGCTCGCGCGAGGGTGACGAATTGCGAAATCGGATTAATACCCACATCGATGACTTCGTGACCCAGGCGATCGGGGGCGCGGGCGGCCTTCACGGCCGCATCGCCGAAGCCTATGCGATAGTTTACGTTGGCGGCCGTCTCGCGAAGCACTTCGGGATCCTCCCGACAGAGTGGGATCCTTTCGCGATCGCACTCGAAAGCTACCGACGGCACGCCGCATCAATCCAGGTTGCCGAGTGCAAATCGCCGGGCGATGTTCTGAAAGCTTACGCAGCACGCGTCGATGTTATCGATCTTAACCAGGGCTTGCCTGTCTTGGACGATGCCGAAATGGCGAAAGTGTCTGGGTTTCGCCGGGCGGGACCGAATGGCAGAGAGCTGTATGTTCCGCCTCACGCGATCACTCGGCTATTTCCTGATTGGGAGAGTCAGAAGAACACGCCAGAAATTGCTCAATTTCTGAAGCGCGAAGGTGCGCACCTCGGCCGAAAGCGGGCAGTGCGGCAGGGTGGAGGGAAGATCCGACTGCATGTTTTTGCAGGTTTCGACTGATCTTGCCAGGGGGAGCTGGTCACGGCTGGCCAGCGCACCTCAAGACCCAGTCCACGATTGACTGCCAACAACCAAATCGGAAGTGGGCACCAAAGTGGGCTGGGGCCGGCAAGATTAGGCTAACTCACTGAACCTGGAGTATATGATGGCGGAGACGGAGGGATTCGAACCCTCGGTACGAGTAAACCCCGTACGGCGGTTTAGCAAACCGCTGGTTTCAGCCACTCACCCACGTCTCCGGCGGTCGGCGAGCGGCGGCTATAGCGAGGGTCGGCAGGGCAGGCAACCGGCCAATGTGGCATCGGTGCGCGCCACGCCGCTGCGATCCGGCGCATAATCGACTCGCATCGTCGCCCGTTCATTGCCGGGCAAGGCGAAGCTTGGTTAACATGCCGAGCCAAATAGCGGCTGGGGGCTGTCATGCGATCGTGGATCTTGGGAATTGCCGCATCGGCGGCGCTGGCGAGTGCCGGACCGGCGCAGGTCCGCACGATCGATCCCAATCGGGCGATCGACAGCGACCTGCCCTCGGGCGCCCACGCCACGGTGTCGCGATCGACACCCGCGCAGAGTGAGACGCTCGGCGAGCCGGTGCCGGTCGATCCGCCGCTCGCGACGACGACGCAGGACGTGCCGCCGCCGGTCGTCGCCACCTCGCCGACGGCGCGGGCGGAGGCGACGATGGACGTCGCCGACACCTATCCGCGCGAGGACCTGATGGCCGCGGGCGAAGGCGTGTTCGGCAAGGGCGCGGCGGGGCTCGGCGGCATTCTGGAAAAGATCCTGAGGGAGCAGGGCCGCCCCAACGCCTATATCGCCGGCCGCGAGGCGGCGGGCGCGTTCATCGTCGGCCTGCGCTACGGCTCGGGGGTAATGAGCCACAAGGTCGAGGGCACCCAGCCGGTCTACTGGACCGGCCCGTCGATCGGGTTCGATGCCGGCGGCGACGCCAACAAGGTGTTCGTGCTGGTCTACAACCTCCACGACACCGAGGAACTCTTCCACCGCTTCCCCGCGGCGGAAGGGCGGCTCTATTTCATCGGCGGCTTCGCGGCGACGTATCTGCGCCGCGGCAACATCGTGCTGATCCCGATTCGCCTCGGCGTCGGCTACCGTGCCGGGGTCAATGTCGGCTATATGAAGATCACCCACAAAGCGAAGTGGATGCCCTTCTAAGGCGCAGCCGGGCTGCCGGCGACGTCCGGCAGACTCCGGCAAGGCCGACCGACGGGTCAGCGCAGCGACCCGTTCGACGTCACGGGATTAACTCCCGTGACGCGGCCCCAAACGCTTCACCCCAACATCCGCCACCCCAGCGTCTCGCCCGCCAGGAACGGCACCACATCCCCCACCCGATCCGGCACCACCACCGCCTCGCGCACCAGCGTCACCGTCCCCTCGTTGAGCGGCAGCCCGTAGAACCGCGCGCCATGCTCCGACGCGAAGCCCTCCAACCGGTCGAGCGCCCCCTCTTCGTCGAACACCCGCGCATAGGCCTCCAGCGCGAACGGCGCGTTGAAGATCCCCGCACAGCCGCACCCGGACTCCTTGGCACCGATCACATGCGGTGCGCTGTCGGTGCCGAGGAAAAAGCGTGGCGATCCCGACACTGCCGCGCGGCGCACCGCGAGGCGGTGGGTCTCGCGCTTGGCGACCGGCAGGCAATAGGCGTGCGGCCGCAAGCCGCCATCGAAGATCGCGTTGCGGTTGATCAGCAGATGCTGCGGCGTGATCGTCGCCGCAATCGGATGATCCGCCTCGGCCACGAATGCCGCCGCCTCTGCGGTGGTGATATGCTCCAGCACGATCTTCAGCGCGGGATGGTCGCGGGTCAGCGGCGTCAGCACGCGATCGACGAACACCGCCTCGCGATCGAAGATGTCGATCGCCCGATCGGTGACCTCGCCGTGGATCAGCAGCGGCATGCCGATCCGCTGCAATCGATCGAGCACCGTGGTCATCCGCCGGATGTCGGTCACGCCGTGTGCGGAGTTGGTCGTCGCATGCGCGGGGTAGAGCTTGCACGCGGTGAAGACGCCCGCTTCGTGCCCGGCCGCGATCTCGTCCGGATCGGTATCGTCGGTCAGGTAGCAGGTCATCAGCGGCGTGAAGGCGGTTCCCGGCGGCAGCGCAGCGACGATCCGCTCGCGATAGGCGCTCGCCGCCGCGGCGCTCGTCACCGGCGGTGTCAAATTGGGCATGATGATCGCACGCGCGAACTGGCGCGCGGTGTGCCCGGCGACAGCCTCCAGCATCGCGCCGTCGCGCAGATGGACGTGCCAGTCGTCGGGGCGGCGGATGGTCAGTCGATCGGTCATGCCTCACCCTATCGGCGTCGCGTGTGTGCCGCTAGCGCAATGGCGCGGCTTTCACTCGCCCTCCGCCAACCCTAGATACCGGTCATGCAAGCCACCACGCTGATCGATCGCGCGCTCGTCCGGGTCTCCGGCGAGGATGTCCGCGGGTTCCTCCAGGGCCTCGTCACCAACGACGTCGCCGGCCCGCTGCCGGTCTGGGCGGCGTTGCTGACCCCGCAGGGCAAGGTGCTGTTCGATTTCCTGATCTGGGCCGATGGCGACGATCTGCTGCTCGATGGCGAGGCGGCGCAAGCCGACGCGCTCGTCCGGCGGCTCAGCCTCTACCGGCTGCGGCGGCCGATCGCGATCGCACGAGACGATAGCTTGGCGGTGCACTGGGCGGCGACGGGCACCGCGGGAGTGCCCGACCCGCGCCTGCCCGCGCTCGGCCGCCGCTGGGTCGCCGCCCCGACCGCCCCCGCCGATGGCTGGCTCGCACACCGCCTATCGCTCGGCGTCGTCGAAGGAGTGGGCGAGCTCGGCAACGGCGAGACGCTCTGGCTCGAATGCAACGCGCGCGAGCTGAACGGCGTCAGCTTCACCAAGGGCTGCTATGTCGGGCAGGAGAACACCGCGCGGATGCACCACCGCGCGAAGGTCAACCGGCGCCTGGTCGTCGCGCCGCTCGGCGAGCCCGGCGATCGCACCCGCGCGACCTATCCCGATCTCGGCCTGATGATCGAGCATCGCCGCGCCGAAGCACTCGGCGATGCGCTACGCCCGGACTGGCTCGCCGCGGCGATCGCCCCCAGGAGCGAGGAGGATCAGCGGCCGACCGCGGTATAGGCGAAGCCCGCGCCCTCGATCGCATCGCGGCGATAGACGTTGCGCAGATCGACCATCACCGGCGCCGCCATCACCTGCTTCAACCGCTTAAGGTCGAGCGCGCGGAAGATGTCCCACTCGGTCACGATCACCACCGCGTCGGCGCCGGTCGCGGCATCGTACGCGTCGCTGCAATAGACCAGGTCGGGCATCATCTGCCGCGCCGCCTCCGCGCCTTCGGGATCATAGGCGCGCACCACCACGCCCGCATCCGCCAGCGCCAGCGCGATCGCCAGGCTCGGCGCGTCGCGCATGTCGTCGGTGTTGGGCTTGAAGGTCAGCCCCAGCAGCGCCACGGTCTTGCCGCGCGCATCTTCGCCCAGCGCCTGGATCACCTTGCGGCCCATCGCGCGCTTGCGGCTGTCGTTGACCTTCACCACCGCCTCGACGATCTGCACCGGCGACTGGTAGTCCTCTGCGGTCTTGAGCAGCGCCAGCGTATCCTTGGGGAAGCACGACCCGCCATAGCCCGGCCCGGCGTGGAGGAACTTCTTGCCGATACGGTTGTCGAGCCCGATGCCGCGGCTGACGTCGCGCACGTCGGCGCCCACCGCCTCGCACAGGTCCGCGATCTCGTTGATGAAGGTGATCTTGGTCGCGAGGAACGCATTCGCCGCATATTTGATCAGCTCGGACGACCGCCGGCTGGTGAACACGATCGGGCTCTCGCCCAGGTAGAGCGGACGGTACACGTCGCGCATCACCGCCATCGCATGCTCGTCCTCGGTGCCGATGACGATCCGGTCGGGACGCTTGAAATCGCCGATCGCGGCGCCTTCGCGCAGGAATTCGGGGTTGGAGACGACCGCCACCGCCATGTCCGGGCGCTTCTCGCGCAGGATCTGCTCGACGCGGTCGCCGGTGCCGACCGGTACGGTCGACTTGGTGACCACAACCGTCGGCCCGGTGACCGCGGCCGCGATCTCCTCGGTCGCTGCGAACACGTAGCTCAGATCGGCATGCCCGTCGCCGCGCCGCGACGGCGTCCCGACCGCGATGAAGATCGCATCGGCTCCAGCGACCGCGGCGGCGAGATCGGTGGTGAAGCTCAGTCGCCCCGCCGCGACGTTGGTCGCGACCAGCTGGTCCAGCCCCGGCTCGAAGATCGGCATCCGACCCGCTTCGAGCGCGGCGATCTTGCTTTGGTCCTTGTCGACGCAGATCACGTCGTGGCCGAAGTCCGAGAAGCACGCCCCAGAGACCAGGCCGACATAGCCCGAACCGATCATCGTGATGCGCATCAATGCCTCGATAGTCTTTGGGGGCGCGCCCCCGGTAGAGAAGGAGCGCGGTCTTTAGCCCATCACCCGCCGATTGCCAGCACCACGTCCGTCCGGGACTGGCACGGGCGCTGACTTTAAGGCGAGGTATGTTGGTCCTTGCCGACCTGCTGTACCCCGGCGAAAGCCGGGGCCCAGGCGAGACACGATCATGGCTGACCACAGCATTCGCCAACGACAAGCTTCGAAACTGGTCCCCGGCTTCGCCGGAGCTTCGACGGGTCAATGCCCCGAGCACGTGCCATCGAATGCCGAAGCTAACGATTCAAGTCGAACAGGTTCCCGACCTATCCCACCGCTCCGCGCGAAGGCGGTGCCGATTAACTGGGCCGCCGCCTTCGCGTAAGCACGAAGGCAGCGACGCAACCGCCCTGCACCTCAGGCAGCAACCAACGATCTGTCGTGAACAACAAAAAGGGAGGCCGGCAATGCCGACCTCCCGATTTGCAATCCCAACGGTGGGACGGGTCTTACTGACCCGAACCCGGACCGTAGGTGATTTCCACGCGACGGTTCTGCACTTCGCGGACGCCATCGGCAGTCTGCACGCGCAGCTTGGTTTCGCCGAACGCCTCGGTCGAGACCGACGAGTCGGGGATCGACTTGGACGCGAGATACGCCTTCACCGAGTCCGCGCGACGCTGCGACAGGCCGACATTGTACTTTGCCGTACCCGAGGTGTCGGCGAAGCCGGCGACCATGACCTGCGCATTGCCGCAGCTCTGGTACTGGGTGACGGCGTTGTCGAGGATCGACGACGCTTCCGGCGTGATATCCGACTTGTCCCACTCGAAGAACACGATGAACGGTCCAGGCGAGCAGACCGGCGCTTCGACCACCGGGGGCAGAGGAGGCGGCGGGGGCGGCGGGGGCGGCGGGGGCGGCGGCGGCGGTGCAGCAGGCTCGCCGAAGTTGTAGGTCACGCCACCGAGGATGCTGTGCGACCGATAGCGGCCTTCGAAGCTGCGGTTGCTGACATCCACCAGACGGACGTTGTCGGCGTTGAAGAAGCGATACTTCAGCGTCGCGTCGATGTGGTCGGTCAGCGGTGCGCGGATACCCGCGAGGCCCTGATACGCGAACACGGTGTCGGAGTCGTCGAGGAAGTTGCCGCGAGTGTTGAGGCCGTAATTGGCCTTCACGCGAGCAACGCCGACGCCGCCGCCGACGAAGCCCTGAATGCCGTCGTCGTCACCGAAGTCGAGCAGGCCGTTCAGCATGAAGCTGAGCGCCGAGGTGCGACCACCGGCATAATCATAATTGCCTGCAGCTGCCGGAGCGGCGGCGAAGGCGGGCGTGGTGGTGGTCGACTGATAGCTGTCGACGGTCGCGCTGCGATAGCCGACCTCGGTTTCGACCCGGAAGCCGCCGAAATCATAGCCGATCACGCCATCGACGTCATAGCCATAGTCGTGATTGACGGTGCCAGCAGCGCTGAGCGTCCCAATGTCATAGTCGATATCTTCGACGATCATCGCGCCGCCTTCAACGCCAACGTACCACGAGTTATCGCGGGCGAGGGCCGGTGAGGCGAGAGCGGTGGAGGCAAGTGCCAGAACGACGGCAAGCTTCCGCATAGAATTCCCCTTTCCTGAGTGTCACTACGGACAGCGCAAACCCACTATCGAAGTGTTGGTTTCCATGCAAGCCGACAAAAAGAGCGAGTGTGGCAGGAACAACACAGTATTTGCCGCCTCATTCCGCGATCAACCCGTGTCCGCGAAGCGCCGCCAGCACCGCCGCGAGGGCCGCGCGTGCTTCCTTGTCGATCACGGTCCCGCCGGCCGGCGCTGTGATCGCGCCGCCCCGCGCGCCGACGACTTTGACACCGTCGATCAGCACGCACCCGCCGCGCAGATCGCCGCTCGTCCAAGTGCCGCCGCTGTAGCGAACGTCGCGGCGATCGGCGATGCTCCACACCGTCATTCCCTCTCGCGGATCGACGAACCGCCACCCCCCCGCGGTCCACGCGGCGATCGCATTCGCCTGCCCCGTCCAGGCACCCCCGGCCGCGGCACCGACAACCCACGCATCCCCCGCCGTCGGTGCCGCCGGCGGCACCGCCAGGCCGACCGCCACGACGCTCGCCTGAACCGCGATGTCGAGCCGCGCCAGCGCCTCGTTGTGGGTCAGGTCCTTCTGCGCCTGGCCCGCCGCGAGCAGCGGCAGGCCGAGCCTGATGGTTGCATCCGTACCACTCATGTTGCTTCTCCTGCAGGAACCACGATCGACGCGGCGGGCGACAGGCCCCAGGTGCCGCGCTGGCGGA
The DNA here is from genome assembly GCF_052567495.1 of Sphingomonas sp. Tas61C01. Lineage (NCBI taxonomy): Bacteria > Pseudomonadati > Pseudomonadota > Alphaproteobacteria > Sphingomonadales > Sphingomonadaceae > Sphingomonas > Sphingomonas sp. Tas61C01. The sequence goes on along the minus strand of NZ_CP199583.1, from coordinate 3,080,575 downwards.
CGGTCACGACGAGGTCCCCCGCAGGACGCATCGCCGCCTCGATCCGCAACCACGGCTCGTCGGCCTCGACGATGCGCTCGCCGCCGGCCGACGCGATCGTCACCCGGTAACGCTCGCGTTCCTCGGCGATCGGCACCTCGGCGCCGTCGATCCAACGCCAACCGAGCCTACTGCGCCGCACCCAGCGCAGCGCCAGCGCGCCGTTGGATGCCGAAGCGGCCTGCAGATGGACCGGCGACGGCGGCAGGACCGACGCGCCTGCGATGACCGCCTCCGCCGCGGCCGGCTCGCCGTCGCCGACCCCCGCCGCCAGCACCCGCACCCGCCCACCGACCGACGCCGCGGTCAGATCGATCGTCCGCAGCGCCGCCGTCTCGACCAGCACGAACCGATCGCCCGCTCGCTGCTTACCGATCGCCGCCTCGGTCGCGCCGCACCCCCGCCGCAGCCCGCTCAGCCGCCACCGGGCACCACCGATCGGCAGCGCGGTAGCGAACTGCACCAGCTCGTTGCCGATCAGCGCCAGGTTCGCGCCCCGGTCGATCGCCCCCGCATCGGCATCGGCCAGCACCATGTCCGCACGCGCCAGCACCACCACGAACGCGCCGCGCTCGTCGACCAACGTCGCCGGCGCCGCATCCGCAGCCGTCTCGACCCGCCCGATCGTCGCCTCCGCCGCGGTCGCTCCATCCGCGACCCAACTCGCCCCGTCGTCGGCGCTGTGGAGCAACGCCGCCTGCCGCCAGCCCGCCCCGGTCCCGCACGCCGCGATGCTCAGCCGCGGCGCGATCGCGAGCGAGCCGTCGAGCACCGGCAGCTCGAACGCGTGCACGATCGTCGTCCCGATCACCGCATCCGGCGTCGCCAGCATCGCCCCGCTGGCAGCGCTCGCCACCAAGGTCGGCGCGCGCGTGATCGGCACCAGATCGAGCCGCATCACCATCGTCTCCAGCGCCGCGCTCGCCACGCGCCACACCCCGGCCTCGCCCGCGATCGACACGCACGCGCCCGGCGCTACCGCCATCGCTTCGAAACCCAGCGACACCCGCCGCTGGGTCCGCCCCGCCTCGGCGCGCGCGAGCACCCCCGCCGCGATCCCCTTGGCGGCGCTCGCCGACAGCACCGCGGGCATCTCGATCCGCCGCTCGATCTCGCCCGCGCCCGGCCGCACCGAGCGCTGGACCCCCACCTGATAGTCGCGCGCCGGATCGTAGTGCGCGACATGGACGGTCCGCGGCACCGTCTCCAGCGCCGCGATCCGCCGCCCCCGCCGCACGCCATCCGCGTCCGACGCGATCCCCGCATCGTCGATCGCGACCACCGCGCCCGCCGCGTCGCACATCGTCAGCCTCGCCCCGCGCGGCGCCCACCACGCCCCGCTCGCCGCCGCCAGCGTATCGAGCACCGCGGCGACGCTGCTCCCGCTCGCCGCGAATCCGTCGATCGCCAGCGCCACCTCGCCCTCGACCTCGCCCGCCAGCGCATGCGCGATCGCCGACGCGCGCACCGGCGCGGCGTCCGCAATCACCTCGAAGGTCAGCGACGGGATCCGGTTGCCGTAATCCGCCAGCTGCAACCCCTCGAACACCGCATAGGCGCACCCCCGATGCGCCGGCGCCCAAGCGCCCAGCGCCGACCCGATCAGCGGATCGACCGGCTGGTCCTCGCCACCCCGATGCAACCGGAAACCGGTCACGCTCTTCCAGTCGCCCGCGACGCCGCGCAACAGCTTGCCCTCAGCCCAGATCCGCCCGATCCCGACGATCGGCCGCGCCGACAGCAGCACCGCGAACGACGCCGAATAGCTATAGTCGTTGGTCCGCGCGTTCTTGCTGCCGCCGTTCGCACGCCGCTCGATCAGGTCGGTCGACCAGATCACCGTCCCCGCTACCCGGATCGTCCCGAACAACTTGGGGATCTGGGTCCCGTAGCTCGACGTCTGCACCGCCAGTTCCTGCAGCCGCGGCCCGTCGCGGCGCGGCGGCGCGAAGATCGCGCGGTCGATCACCTGCCCGATCACCGATCCGATCGCGCCACCGATCGGCCCGGCGACCGCGTTCCCCACCGCCGTCAACACTATCGTCGCCATCGCCGTCTCCCCGCCAAGCCCCGATCAGCACCCAGGGCGCGACCCCGCTGCGTTCCACCACCCGGCCGAGCCCCGCATCGGCGTGGACGAACCCGCCCCCGCTCGCGATCGCCAGATGGAGCTGCCCCGCCCCCACCGCGAACAGCAGCACGTCACCCGCCCGCCGCCCGCTCGCTCGCGCCAGCCTGGCGTCGAGCAGCGCCGCGACCCGCGCCGGATCGCCCCCGCGCAGCGCATACCCGGTCGGCACCCGCGCCGCGCCGATCGCCGCCGCGACCACCCCGACACAATCGAGCCCGCCCGCCACGTCGCGCCCGTGAAGCCGGAACCGCGCCCCCACCAGCGCCTGCGCCGCCACCGCCACGCGCTCGCCCTCACCCACCGGGATAGCGCGTCAGCAGGTCCATCCCGGGCAGGTTGGGCTCGCCGCGGAAGTTCGCCGCATTGCCGAACCGGCCGACACAGGTCGCGATCGTCTTGTCGCACCCCTCGATCACCTCGACGAGCACCCCCGGCACGATCGCATAGGGCGGCACCGCGTGCAGCGTCAGCGTCGTCCCCGCCGATCCCGCTACCGCACTCACCAGACCGCCATTGGCGCCGCCGATCCACCGCACCACGCCGCCGCCATAGGCATTGGCCACCGGCTCCTCGGCATCCACCGTCGCCACCGCATCCGCCACCGCCACCACCCGCAGCAACCGCCGCCGCCCCGCCATCGCGATCCGGCAGCGCTTGTCGCCGAGCTCGGCCCGGCAATCCGCCGAGGTCGTCTCCACCACCGCGCGATCCAGCGCCGCGCTCGCCCCGCGCAGTTCCGCGGTAAAGCCCTCGTCGCCGAGCTCCACCGCGCCGATCCGCCCTTCGCCCAGCGCCGCATGCAGCGCGCCCGTCACCCAATCGACCGCGAAGATCGCCACCCGCGCGCCGTCCCAGCGCCCCGCGATCAGGTCCGCCTCGTCGATCGCGGAACTCGTCAGCGCCCCGCCGACATCCATAGTGTCCGCCTCCAGCCCGTCGCCCCGCACCACCGCCGACGGCGTCATCCCCGGTGCCGCGCGGTGGACCAGCCCATCGACGATCAGATCGCGGTCGTGCGTGGTCAGCCCGATCGTCGCCCCGTCGCAGCGCTCGACCCGCCAGCACAACGCGATCGTCGCGAGCGCGCTCATTCGCGCACCTCGACCAGCGGCACCGACACCGCCGCCCCCGCCAGGAAGGTCGCCCGCGTCACGCTCAGCCGATCCTGCGCGAACCGCACCGGCACGTCGAAGCCATAGTCCGCGGTCACCACCGCGCCCTTTGCCGGCACCGCGTCGAGCGTCACCCACCCGCCCGGCTCGACCGCGAAGCCCTGCGTCCGCGTGCCGTTCACCGCCACCGCGACGCTGCCCGCCACCGGCCGCGTGATCCGCCGCACCGTCTCGCCATAGCGCTTCACCAGCGCGAACCGCCGCTCCATGCCGTCACCGGTGCCGATCCGCTGCCCCGCCGCGCTGCTGTCGAACGGATCGCGCAACCGAAACCCCCGCGCCGGCCCCAGCCGCGCTCGGAAGAACCCAAGCAGCAGCTGGATATCCGCCTCGGACCTGACCCCCGGTCCGACATCGTACGCCGTCAGCGCCGCGGACCACGCCGCATTGCGCTGCTCCGCGCCGCCTGCCCCGGTCAGAATGGTGGTCGAGAAGGTCGGCGCCACCTCCGCATCGCGGCCCAGCGCCAGCGGGAAACTCACATCGTCGAACGCGTCCATCTCATCCTCCTCCCCATCGAGCTGCCCGGCGCCGAAATGAACGAAGCCGTCGCGCATCACCTGCGGCAGCGCCCACAGAACCACCGCCGCGACGCCCCGCGCTCGCGCCGCCAGTCCCGCCGCCTCGATGTGCCGCCACTCGGCCGCCTGCTCGCCGCGCAGCACGAAGCCCGACAGATAATGCTGGCGCGCCAGGGGATAGCCGAGCCGCGCCGCCGCCGCCGCGACCCCCAGCCGCGTCGACACCGTGTCGCCCGCGGTCACCCAGTCGTAATCCTCCAGCTGGAGCACATCGAACGCCGGATACGCCCAGCCGAGCGGCATGTTCGCGCGCTTCGCCTCGGGCGAGGCGGCGTCGAGCACCGTCGGCAGATAGGTCAGCAGATGCGTCTCGCACGTACCCCCCGCCGCCGCCTTCGCCGCGGCCGCCAGCGCGATCGTCGATGCCGCGAGGCACGCCCCCGCCCGATCCAGCGTCGCGATCTGCGCCGCGGTCATGCTCCCGCGCAGCGTCGGCACCGCGACCGGCGCGAACGCCGCCACCGCCGCCGCATCGTACAGACACGGTCGCCCGTCCGGCATCGTCCACCACCACGGCTCGCCGACCTGGAACTTCGCCGCCAGCCCTGCCGCCGCCGCGATTCCGAGGAACCCCGCCGCGACTTGGTGCAGATACCCCATCGCGCCGTCATGCGCGGGCGACAGCAGCGTCGACGGCGGCGACCACCCGGTCAGCGCCGGCGCGCCATCCGCCGCGCGCTGCTTCCAGTCGTTCCAGCAATGCGCGTCGAACAGCTCGTAGGACAGCGACCAGATCACCGCATAGCCGAGCGCCTTCGCCCGCCGTGCGAAATCCCGGTGCCACGCCGCGCATGCGACGTTCAGCGCACCCCCGGTCAGCGACACGTAGAATCCCGCGCCGACCCGCTCGAGCCGGAAATAATGGCTCATCCCCACATAATGCGTGATCGACCCGCGATAGCCGAGCTGCAGCGCGGTGCGCAGCAGCCGCGCCGGGGTCAGATTGTAGCTGTCGTCATACCCGCTCGCGATCTCGAAGCCGTGTTCGGGCACCACCACGTCGCCGATCGCCAGCACCGATCCCGGCCCCTCGCACGCGATCCCGGTCAGCTCGACCCACGCCTCCTGCGGCGTCGCCAGCGCGGCGTCGGTGCCATCGTACCCCGCCGGCACCATCGACACGAACATCCGGTCGACGTCCCCCGCCCACACTGCGTCGCCCTCGCCCGGCAGCAGGAACCCGCCCGATACCGCCGCGAAATCGATCGTGACCTGCGCATCCTCGGGCGTTCCCGCCGCATAGTTCCACAGCCGTACGTACCAGGCCCGCCGCGCCCCCGCCGCATCGCGCCCCTCGATCGTCAGCGTCGGCCCGTCCACCGCATCCAGCACGCGCGCCCCGCCGCTCCGCCACCGGAACGACAACCGGCAATCCCGGAAATCGCGCGCGGTCTCGTAACGCAGCAGCGGGTGATCGATCAGGTCTTCCGCCGCCCAGATCAGCCCCGCCAGATCGTCGCGCCTGTAGAACACCGCATCGACCCGCAGCGCATCCGCCGCGATCGTCGTCACCGCCGCCATCATCGGCCGCGGAAAGTTCACCGTCCAGAACCGCGGATCGAACCGCGAGATCACCCCCGCCGCCTGCACCGTCCGCTCCGACGCCAGCCAATATGCCATGCGCGTCCTCCCTGAGCATCTAAGCCCCTCCCCTTCAGGGAGGGGAGAAAGGAAGGTCACCCCTCCAACGCCGCCCGCACCACCCGCGCCACCTGCCGGCTCGACTGCGCCAGCGCCTTCGGTGCCACCTCAGCCCCCGCGTTGATCGTGATCGACACCCGCACCTCGCGCACCCCGCCCGGCGCGCCGGTCTCGACTCGACCGCTCGTCGTCGGCACGAACAGCTCCGGCCCGCGCTCGCCGACCACATAGGCGCGCCCCGGCGACACCGGCCCCCCGGTCGCGCGCCCGGGCGAACCCGCGAGTTCCGCGAACGCCGCCGCCCAGTCGATCTCCTTCTGCCCGCCGCCGTTCTTGCCAAGCGAGTCCAGTCCGACCTTCACCGCCGCCGCCGCGATCTGCGCCAGCACCGACAAGGCGGTTGCCTTCAGATCCTCGAAACTCAGCTTGCCCTTGCGGACGACGCCGACCAGCGCGGTCTCGATTAGCTGCGCCGCCATCGCCCCGCCGGCGCCGAGCTCGCGCTCCAGCATGCGTCGCATGTCGACGACCTCGCCCGTGAACACGCTCATGTCCGGTAAGCAATCGACGATCCTGTTGCCCCCATTGTCATCCATCTGGATAAGCCTCCCTCATCCGCGCGATCGTCGCCCGCGCCGGCGGCGCCTGCCCGCCCGCCTCGCCGGTGATCGCCGCCGCCACCGCCGCCAGTTCCGCAGGGGTGGCGCGCCAGAACGCGTCGGGCGTCCACCCCAGCACCGCCCCCGCCGATCCCGCCAGCCGCCGGGCCGCGGCAGCGAAGGTCGCGCTCATCGCCCGCTCAGGATCTGGCCGAGCAGCGTGCGCAGCGCCGGCGCCGCCGCGGTCAGCCCCGCCGCCGCGATGCCCTCCCCGAACTGCTCGCGGGTCAGCCCCGCGGGCGCCTCGTGCCGGCAATGCCAGAACAGCGTCACCGTTTCGCCCAGCCCCAGCCGCCCGTCCGCCGCGCGCTCGACCAGCGCGAACAACGACCCCAGCTCGCCCTCCGCCGCGACCAGCGCCTGGAAGCTCGGCCGCAGCACCAGCATCTCGCCGTCGACCCTGACGCTCGCTTCGCCCCGCACCGGGTTCGCGTCCCCACAGCTCACCGGGCGGCTCATGCCGCCACCACCGCGCCGGAACTCTCCAGCGACAGCGTGTACGAACGCTCGCCGTTGAAGTCCCCGGCATAGTCGAGCCGCGTCACCAGGAACCGCCCGGTCATGCTGTCGCCGCCCTCGAAGGTCAGCCGGTAATCGTCGATCGTTCCCGCCAGCGCGCTCGCCTTGATCCGCGTTTCCGCCGCCGATCCGGTGAACACCCCCGCGCCCGACACGCTGATGCTGCGCACCCCCGCGCCCGACAGCAGTTGCCGCCAGCCGCCCGAATCCTTGCTGGTCACCACCACCGCCTCGCCGTTGACGCTCAGCTGCGTCGTGCGCAGCCCAGCGACCGTCGCGAACGCCGGCGTCGCCGCGCCGTCCCCGACCTTCAGCAGGAACGCGCTACCCTTCTCGATTGCCATCTTGCTTCTCCCGATCAGCCGTTCGCGCGGTAGACGCGCACCTCGTATTCGCTCGTCGCGATCCATTGCTCGGGCTTGCCGCGCACGATCCGGCTGCGCAGCAGCCGCAGCCGCGCCACACGCCAGCCCTCCCCACCGAGATCGGCGGGCATCGTCGCGATCAGATCCTCGACCTGCCCCTGCAACCGCCGCAGCCGCGACGGCCGCTCGCCGCCGTCACGCACCACGATCGTGACGCGTCCCTCGCGCCCGGTGATCGTCGCCGCGTCCCACGTCGCCAGTATCGGCTCCTCGACCACCGCATGCGGCAGCGCCGCGCGCGTCGGCGGCATGTCGAACACCGCGCACCCGTCGAGCCCCGCGCGGGTCTTCAGCTGCCGCACGATCGCCGTCTGCAACCACGCCCCCGCGCTCATCGCCGGACCTCCGCGCCCAGGCGCAACCGCCGATACGGTCGCCACAGCGCCGCCACCGCCGCCGGCGGCGCGCGGCCGTCGGATCCTTGCGCGAACAGATGCGCGACCAGCATCGCCACGCCTTGCGCGATCGGCTCCGGCACCGCGTCCCATGTCGCCGCCGATCCCGCGCGGTACTTCACCCGCACCGCGCCGAGCGTGGCGGGCGCGGCCACCCGCACCCACCCCGCGCCGCCCGCATCGATGTCGATCGCGTAGCTCCCCACCGGCAGCACGCCCCCGCTCGCGCCAATCACCGCATCGATCGCGGTCACCGGCACGATCGGCAGCGGCTGCCACGCCCCCGACGCCGGCACCGCGTCCTCATACCCCCGCGCGACCAGCGCCTGCCCGCAGAACGCCTCCGCCAGCGCGATCGCCGCGCCCGCCAGCTGCATGAGCAGCGCGTCCTCCGCGCCGCCCTCCAGCCGCAGATACGCCTTCGCCGCCGCGACCGCCTCCGCAATCACGCCGGCCGGCAAAGCCGACCCACCCATATCCGTCTCCCGATGAGGGCCGCGGCCCGGTATTGTCGAGCACGATCGACAGCCGATGAGCTATTCCGTTCTCCTGCGAACGCAGGAGCCCAGGGTTGCAGACCGCACCGCTCGTGGCTCTGGCCTCCTGCTTTCGCAGGAGAACAAGGAGCGATCGGGGCTCGCCTGCCGACCGCTCCAGCGTTCCCCTAAGCCGTCGCGAACTTCATCAGCTTGATCGCCTCCGAATTGCTCACGCACCCGCCGATCCGCTTGGTCGCGTAGAAGTTCACGAACGGCTTGTTCGAATAGGGATCGCGCAGGATCGCGGTCTCGGTCCGCTCGGCGATCAGATACCCCGCCTTGAAGTTGCCGAACGCGATCGCCAGCGCGTTGGCGGCGATGTCGGGCATGTCCTCGGCCTCCACCACCGGATAGCCGAGCAGCGTCGCCGGCTGCCCCGCCGCCAGGCTCGGCTGCCACACGAACGCGCCGTCGCTGGTCTTGAACTTGCGGATCCGCGCCAGCGTCGCCGCATTCATCACGAAGCTTGCGCCCTGCCGGTACGGCGACCGCAGCGACTGGACCAGGTCGATGAGCCGCTCCTGCGGGTTGGCGCCGAAATCCGCCGCCGCCCCGCTCGGCAGATATTGCAGCGTCCCGAACGCGCGCGTCGGATCGGCTGCGATCGCGGTCGGCGACAACAGGAACCCCCGCGGCCGGTTCACCCCGCTGCCGCTGACGAACGCCGCGCCCTCGGCTTTCGCGAACTCGGTCGCGATTTCGTCGGCCAGCCACGCCTCGACATCGAACGAAGCATCGTCGAGCATCGCCTGGCTGGCGCTCGGATTGGCATACAGCTCGCCCGACGGCGGTGCGATCTCGGTGAACACCGGCGTTGCCGTGCCCGGCCGCGCATCGGTCTCCGCCGCCCAGCCCGACGGCGTTCCCCCGGTCGTCACCAGCTTGCGATACCCGGCGCTGCCGACCTTCACGACATTGGCGATGCTGCGGATCGGCGAGATCGCCTTCAGCGTCCGGTCGATCGTCGCATCGATCTCGCGCGGCACCGCGAAGCCGCCCTGGTCCCCCGTCACCCCGGTGAACGCCTTCATCTCCACCGTCGTCCCGCGGCGCACGAAATTGTCGAACCCCACGCCCGCCCCGCGCACGCTCGCGCCCTCCAGCACCGGCCGCATCACCACTTCGTTCGTCCCGATCGCTTCCATGCTCATGCTCCTCGTTGAAACAGAAAAGGGCGATCCAGCGCTCGCCCGAACTCCCCTCCCCTTCAGGGGAGGGGCAGGGGGTGGGGCCTCGCCACGAACGCGACATTTGGGGAGAGCCCCCACCCCAACCCCTCCCCTGAAGGGGAGGGGCTCACTAGCCGCCCACCAGATCCACCCGCGCCAGCGGCTGCATCGGCACCGCGACCAGGCTCACCTCGACCAGGTCCACCGCGGTCAGCTCGCGGTACGCCCCCTGCGTCGCCGCGACCGCGCGATACCCGACCGACAGCCCCGCCACCGCGCCGCCGCGCACCAGCGCCGCCAGCTCGGCGTCGTCGACTCGCCCCGACACCCGCAAGCCCCGCGCATCCTCGCCGATCGCCTCGATCGTCCCGATCGCCTGCCCGCGATGCTGCCACAGCAGCGGCACCGCCCCCGCTCCCGCAAAGGCCCCACGCCGCATCAGGTCGCCCGCCCTGTCGACCCGGTCGAACACCGCCGCGTACCCCGCGAACGCGACGCTCACTTCACGAACTCCGCAAAGCCGAGCTTCACCGCCAGCACCGCCAGCAGCAGCGCGCACAGCCACCCGAACACCGATTTCCACGCCGATCGCTTGGCATCCCGCCACGCCGCCAGCAGCTCGCGAAGCTCCGCCATGTCCCGCGCCGCGCGCTCGTCGGCGAGCCCCAGCCGGGTCAGCGCCCGTGTCGCGCCCAGCTCACCCGCCTCCTCCGCGATCGCCCGCAGCGTCACCAGCTCGGCGCCGCGCTCCGCCGCCTGCGCCATCAGCTGCGCCAGCACCGCCCCCCCGCTCGAATTACCCCCGCTCATGCTCCTACCGCCGCGATCCCCAGCATCGCGCGCTTCGCCGCATCGTCGAGGAAACCCGCGCCGCCGACCGCACGCCACAATCGCTCGCGGTCCTCCGCCAGCGCCGGCACCCGGTCCAGATCGATCGCCAGCGTCGCCCCCGCGAACCACCCCGCCAGCCCCTGCACCAGCGCCGCCAGGATCGCGTCCGCCAGCGGCAGCACGCTCAGCCGCCACAATGCGCGGTTCGCCTCGCGGTAATTGGCATAGGTCGCATCGCCGGGCAGCCCGAGCAGCATCGGCGGCACCCCGAACGCCAGCGCGATCTCCCGCGCCGCCGCCGCCTTGGTGCCGGCGAAGTCCATGTCCGCCGGCGACAGCGACAGCGCCTGCCATCGCAGCCCGCCCTCCAGCAGCATCGGCCGCCCGGCATTGCCGCTGCCCGCGAACCCCGCCTCCATTTCGGCCCGCAGCCGGTCGTACTGCTCCGGCGACAGCGTCGATCCGTCCCCCGCGTCGTAGACCAGCGCCCCCGACGGTCGCGCCGCATTGTCGAGCAGCGCCTTGTTCCAAAGCGCTGCGGCGTTGTGCACCGCCACCGCCCCCGCCGCCGCGCCCAGGCACCCCAGCCCGTAATGATCGTCCACCGGGTTGAACCGCTTCATGTGGATCACCTCGGGCCGCACCGGGTCCGCCGACAGCCGCTGCACCCGCGCGCCGACCGCGTAGCGATACGCCGCCGGCCACCCGCTCGCGTCCGCCTCCACCGTCACCCGCTCGGGCCGCAGCGCGAACAGCTCCGCCGCCCCGCCGTCGGCATCGCGCAGCACCTGCACATATGCATTCCCGTGCAGCAGCAGCTGCGCCGCCACCGTCTCCAGCAGCGCCTGCCCGCCGCTCCGCGCCGCGACCAGCGCCGCCAGCGCCGTATCGCTCGCTAGCAACGGCGCCCCCGCGACGCTCTCCGCCACCAGCCGCACCGCCCGCTGCGCCACCGCATTGCCCAGATACGCCGCACGCAGCTGCGCCTCGTAGCTCTGCGGCCACTCGCCCGCCGGCCACGATCCCGACCCCGCCCGCGACAACGCCGGACGCGCATCCTCGCGCCCGGATTTCCACCCGAACATCTTCATCGCCGCTCCTTTCGATTCAAGTAAGTCCTCCCCTTGCAGGGGAGGTGGCAGTCCGCAGGACTGACGGAGGGGTGATGGCCTAGCCGGACAGCGGGTCACCCCTCCGTCTGGCTGACGCCAGCCACCTCCCCTTGCAGGGGAGGACCAAATCACAAGCCGCGAAGCGGCCCTAAAAAGACCTCCAGCAGCAAAGGATCGCGCCAGCCGCAAAGCAAAGCGCCCACCCAGATCGCACCACCGCCGCGCCTCCGCGCGAACCCCTCTGCTTCAAGCCAGCCGCTACAACCGCCGCACCGCCACGCTCGCCCGCGGCCGCCGCAACATCAGGTCCGTCATCGCCCAGACCAGCGCATCCGCCCGGTCCGGCGATCGCCCCGGCCCCTCGTACCCGCCCCCCGCGACCAGCCCGCACAGCTCGTCCTCCAGCGCCGGAAACGCGCCGACATGCACCGCCTTCCCCGCCTCGTAGAGCGCCGCCACCGGCTCCGCCCGCGCCGCCTTCCCCTGGGTCGCGCGCACCAGCCGCAGCGGCAGGCCCGCATCCGCCGCGACCAGCACCGCGCGCACCATCTCGCCGCCCTGGTTCGCCTCCGCGATCACCCGGTCCGCGCCGACCCGCGCCGCGCATGCCGCCACCGCGCGCGCCCATTCGTGCGGCGCGGCGTCGACCACGCTGGCATCCTCGATCACATAGGCGCGCCCGTCCGCGCCCTTCGCCACCGCGACGATCCCGCAGGCGTCGCCGCCGCGCCCGCTCGCGGTGCCCGCCGGCGGATCGACCCCGACCACCACCCGCGCCCGCACCGGCGCCTCGCGCACCCGGCACGCCTCGATCCCGGCCCGCGTCCACAGCGCGCCCTCGACATCGTCGATCATCTCGCCGTCGAGTTCCTGCCGCCCCAGCCGCGTCCCCGCATAGCTCGCCTCCACCGCCTCGACGAACGCCGCGGGCAGATACGCATTGTCGCGCGTCCGTCCGCCGGTCTCGACCAGCCCGGGCAGCGCCATCACCCGCCGCATCAGCGGCGTCGGCCGCGGCGTCGTCGTCACCAGCACCTGCGGGTTGGCGCCGCGCCGCATCCCCATCATCAGATTGTCCCACGCCGCATCGCCGTTGGTCCATTTGGCAAGCTCGTCGCACCACGCCGCGTCATGTTCCGGCCCCCGCAGCCCCTCCGCCGCCACCGCCGAATAGACGAACGCCCGCGCCCCGGACGGGAACACCACCTCGCCCGCATCGCGCCGATAGCGCACCCGCTCGGTCGTGCGCGCCACCGCGCAGACGCCGCTCGGTCCTTCGATCATCACCCGCCGCACGTCGTCGGCGGTCGCACCGACCAAGGCGATCTGCGCATCCCCGTTGCGACGCGCGACCTCGCTGACCCATTCCGCCCCGGCGCGGGTCTTGCCGAAGCCTCGCCCCGCGCGGATCAGCCACACCCGCCAGCCATCGCCCTCGACATGCTGGCCCTCCTGCGCCCACCCTCCGATCCACCGCTCGTTGAGTTCGCGCCGCGCCGGCCGGCTCAACCGACCGATCAGGGCGCGACGGTCCGCCTCGTCGAGCGCCGCCAGCAGCGCCACGACATCGGGTGCCGCCGCGGTCAAGTCGAAGACCGTCGCGCCGCCAGCGCCGCCAGCTTCTTGAGGATGTCGGCGTCCGTATCCTCGCGGGTCGAGATCCCCAACGGGGGCGATCCCCCACGCCACCCACGCGTCCGCCCCGTCGCGCGGTGACGAAGCATGCGATATCCCGCCTCGAAATCATTCGCCGTCGGCACGGGGATCGCACCGGACTCGACCGCCCCGTCATCAGCCCTCTGCTCGGCGTCGGCGTCGGCGTCGGCGCCAGAGCCTTTGTCCAAGCCGGAGCCGCCACCGTCATCCACCACCACGACAGCGCCGCTCGTCGCCAGCGCAATCCCGACCAGATGCGTCTCCAGCAGCTGGTATCCCGCCTCGACCGCCGCCCCCCAGTCGCTCGCAAAGGCCTCGTCACGACGTCGCAATCTGTGCGCGGCCGGCCCCGACACCCCGACAGCCCGCGCCGAAGCGCAGACGTTGCACGTCGCTGCGAGGTGATCGAGGAACCGAGCCTTCCGCGCTTTGCTCCACGTTCCCCGAGCGTTCACCTGCGCAACTCCACCCGTCGCCGCAGCCCCCGCCACGACGTTCACGTCCCCGTCCGCCATCATGCCCCCCGCTTCACCGCCGCTGCCGACCCACCGCTGTCGAGCGCCAAACGCAGTTCGGGCCGGCGGCAGCGCAGGATCACTCCCACACCGCCCCGGCCCGACTCGCTGGTTCTCGACGTTCCTGTTATGTGCCATACCAGCGTGACGCTGTCAAGAGATTTGTACCTATTTGGTTCATTGTGCGCTCGAGCTATGGGCCCAGGCGAGCAACACTAAACAAGCTATTCTGCATCAGATCCGAAGCCTAGTACGTTGGCACGCCACGAACGATTCGATCGGAGTTGATCATGCGGAAGATGTTGTTGATTACCGGCCTTGTCCTGGCCGGTTCTGTTCACGCGCAACGTAGCAACGCAGTGTCGCGCTCTTCACCACCCCAAGTTGTGCGCGCCATGGGCCCAGCCGCTGTCCAAGCGCTGATAACCGACGCTTCTAAAGTCTGCCTGATTCACAAGGCTACTAAGCAACGCGTTTGCAAGAGCCGCGCCGAATGGCGTCAGGAAGCTGCAACGATAGCGAACTAATCGGTGCCGCGGCAATGGCGCGGACAAGGTCGCTGTCGTGTGACCGGAGCTAACCCGTCACCCCCACCCGCCGCGCCGCATGAAACTCCGCGCGCTGCAGCAACAGGTCGAGATCCTCGCGGCTGACGTCGAACGTCTCGCCCAGATCCTCCAGCGCGCGGTCAATGTCCTCCGGGTGCGGCATCGACCCCGCACCGGCACCGGCCACTACCGCCACCCCCGACCCCGGCACCGCCGCGACATGCGGATAGCTGTGTCCCGACAGCCGGTGAAACAACACGCCGATCCCCGCCAGGATCGCGGCATTCACCCCGACCGGCACCAACGCAAAGCCATAGCCCAGCGCCGCGATTGACGGCCCGCCGATCACCGCCATCAGCGCGGTCGCACCGCCGGGCGGGTGCAGCGACCGCGACAGCGACATCGCCAGGATCGCCCCCGCCACCGCGAGACCTGCCGCCAGCGCCGGCACCGGCACTACCCGCGCGACGAAGACCCCGACCAGGGCCGAGATCATATTGCCCCCGATCACCGACCATGGTTGCGCCAGCGGGCTCGCCGGCACCGCGAAGACCAGCACCGCCGACGCGCCCATCGGCGCCACGATCAGCAACGCCGCGCCGGCCCCCACGACCTTCGCCGCGATCAGCCCCGTCAGCGAGATCGCCACCAGCGCGCCGAGACAGGCCACCAGTCGGTCGCGCAACGTCGCGCCGGCCAGGATCGGGAGGAAGCGAAGTATCATCCCCCGCGCCTATCCCGCGCGCCTCGCCTCGTCACGTGCTCCGTCGATCAGCGCGCCGCATTCGCCGGCATCGCGCCCTCGATCGCGGTCAGCACCATCGTTTCCCACACTTGCGGATCGCCGGCATGCGCCATCGCCGCGTCGGGCTCGCGCAACGTCCTCAGCACCGCCAGCGCATCGGGAAGCTGGTCCTTCCACGCCGCGTCGACCGCGCGCGCCGCGGACTCCTGGTCGCCGTCGCCATTGGCGCTGATCCGTTGCCCGGTCAGCACCCGCGCGATCCGCTCCACCAGCGGGGTCGTCGATACGTCCATCGTCTTCGCTCCTGTCGTAGGGGTCAGTCGTTGCCGAGCAGCGAGGATTTGCGCGGCGGCGCGTCGCGGCCTTCCTCGCTCGGTTGGCCGCGATCGAGCGTATCGCTCGGGCGCCGTGCATCCCCTTCGTGCTGATGCTCGGTGGATAGGTTGGGCCGATCGGTCTCGGTCGTCGGCTTGATCGCGTCGTCCATCCTCGTTCTCCTTCGATCTGACTGAACGGCGCGCCCCGCATCGGTGTTCCCCGGCGATGGAGCCCCATCCGCGATCGTTCGTTCACCAGCCAAGCCACTGAGGAGAGACGCAATGACCCACGATGACATCCGCCCCGAAGACGCCACCGGCCGCGAAGGCGGCGGCGAGAGCGGCGGTGGGTCGTTCAAGGACGACTCGCTCGTCCCGACCGAGCCCGGCTCCTACGATGGCGGACAGAGCCGCAAGGAATATCACGGCGGCGGCGACGACAAGGACGGCGATGGCAACGAGAACGCGGTCGCCGACCACGACTGACGCGGCTCAGTCCGTCCAGCGTCTGACCGCCGCGTCATAGGCGCGGCGCTCGGCATCGCGGTTTTTCTCCAGCGCCTCGGCCTCGTCGCGCTGTGCCTTGGCGAACTCGCGGCGCTCCCGCGCGATCGCCGCTTCGCGCTCGGTGATGTCGCGCATCGCGGCCTCGTGGCGCTGCTCGGCCTCCGCGAGAGCGTGCTCGGCCTCGTCGAGTTTGGCCCGCGACGGGCGTGGCTTGGGCGTCGGCGCAGGCTTGCGCGGCACTGCCGCCTTCGGCGGTTTCTTCGCCGGCGTCGGGGGCAGCGCCGCCAGTTGCTCCTCGGCGGTCCCCCGCAGCTTCTTCACCACCACGCCCGGCTCGGCCAGCAACTCGTCCGCGAACGGCGTCTCCGCCACCATTTCGGCGGCACCTCGCGAGAAAAGATCCTTGTCGCTGCCCCAGGCCTCGAGCGCGGCCTTCTGGCTCGCCGCCGCGACATAGGCGTCGTGGAAGCCGATCGCGGTCCGGTAGATCTTCAGCGCCCGCGCCATGCAAGCGTCAGCCCGCGGCGCGCCGCTCGCCCGCGGCCTCCTCGTCCTCGTCGTCCCGCGCGATCGTCAGATAGGCGGGGTCGAACGACGCCATCGCGCACAGCCCCGCCCAGTCGTGGATCCGCAATGTCCCTGCGCTGAGATCGAGCAGACCCGCCCGCCGTAGTTCCTGGATCGCGCGATTGGTGTGGATCGAGGTCAGCCCGCACGCATCGCCGAGGTCGGCCTGGGTCAGCGGGAAGCTCACCCCGGCCTGGTCGGTCGCGCCGGTGCCGCCGATCCGCACGTGCAGCTCGCACAGCAGGTGCGCCAGGCGCCGGTCCGCGGCGCGGTGTCCGACATTGATCGTCCAGGTCCGCTGGATCGCCGCGTCCAGCGCAGCCTCCGACCAATAGGCGCGTTCGATCTGCGGCTGCCGGTTCATCGCCTGCCGCAGCGCGCGCCGCTCGATCGCCGCGATCCGGGTCGCGCCGATCGCCGCGATCGGCTGGTCGAGCTGCCGCGTCGTGAACAGGTCGAAGTCGCAGATGTCGCCCGGCAGATAGAAGGCCAGGATCCGCCGTCGCCCGCTCGGCAGCATCGCGAAGCGACACGTCCAGCCCGACAGCACCACATGGATCGGTCCCGATCCGCTCCCCGAGCCGGCATCGCGCTCGGCCAGCGCGCGATGCCGCAGCGCGCGGACCTGATGCCCGACAAGGGCACCGAGCGCGACCCGATCGCCGCTCCCGAAGTTGGTATGGCGGGAGAGCTTGCGCACGAGCATGCCCATCGGCTGGCCCTTGTCGCCAGCCCCCGAATCGAACGATTCCAGCGGTCTCATGCAGAAAATACGGACGAATTCCGGAAAAGCGTCAGCCGCGCTCAAATTTTATTGCGCGTGATTACGCTCGGATCGTCAGCGACCGCATCAGATCGCGCGGGATCGGGGTGTCGAACCGGCATCCGATCATGCTGTCCTCGCGCCACATCACCGTCGCCGCGATCGGCAGGCTGCCGTCCAGCCGCAGCCAGATCCGCTCGTCGTTCGCGGCGCCCTCGGGGAAGCTCAACCGGCAGCCGTAAACCGACACGTCGGCCAGCATCGCGTCGACCGGCGCGGCGCCGTGCCCGCGCATCGTCGCGCGGCTGATCTGGACCATCAGCCGCGATCCGGCACGCCGCTCCAGCGTCGCCGCCTCGACCCTGCGATACCGCGATGTCGTCGCCCCCATCCCGCCCGATCCTTTCGATGCGCGTCGATGTTTGGCGGCAAATGGTTAACGAAGTGTTGATCGCTACCGCGGCAGGAAGATCGCCGCGCGCAGCCCGCTCGGCGTGCGGTTCGCCAGCGTCAGCGTGCCGCCCTCGTTCTCGACGATCCGCGCGACGATCGGCAGCCCCAGCCCGAAGCCGATCGTGTCGCGCGGCCGCGCGGTGTCGAGCCGCACGAACGGCTCCAGCACCCGCTTTAGCGACGCGGCCGGGATCCCCGGCCCGTCATCCTCCACCGCCAGGGTGACCCCGCCCGGCACGTCCTCGAGGATCACCGTCGCGCTGCCGCCATAATGCAGCGCGTTGTCGACCAAATTGGTCAGCGCCCGCTTCACCGACGACGGCCGCACCACCAGCTCACAATGATCGGGCCCCACATAGGTCCCCGCCAGCCCGCGATCCTCGACATCGTCGATCAGCGTCGCGCAAAGCACTGCGACGTCGGTCAGCACCGGCGCCTCCGGATCGTCGCCCCCGCCCAGGAACGCGAGCAGCGACGTCACCATCGCCTCCATCTCGCCGATATCGCGCCCGATCGCCTCGCGCGTCGCGTCATCACCGACCGCGTCCGCGCGCAACCGCAGCCGGGCGAGCGGCGTGCGCAGGTCGTGCCCCACCGCCGCCAGCGCATGCGTGCGGTCCGCGATCAGCCGCTCCAGCCGCGCCTGCATCCGGTTGAACGCCGCAACCACCCGCCGCACCTCGGTCGGCCCGGCCTCCGCGACCGGCACGTGCCGGGTCCCGCCGCCGACCAGGTCCGCCGCCAGCGCCAGCTGCCGCATCGGCCGCAGCGCCCGCCGGATCAGCAGCGCCGCCACCAGCATCAGCGCCACCGCGGGCACCAGCGCCAGGAAGATACGCTGGATCGCCAGGTTCAGGTTCTGCAGCGGCTGCAGCGTCCGGAAATACAGCCAGCTGCCGTCCGCCAGCCGCACGCCGCCGGTCACCACCGAACTCCGCCCCGGCGAAGTCAGCCGCAGCCGCAGGTCGGCGCTCGCCAGCGTCGGTTCCCAGTCGATCACCTGCTCGTGCATCGTTGCCACCGACGGCGCGATCGGCGGCGGCGCGCGCAGCCCCTCCTCCCACCGCACCGCATAGCGCTGGGTGGTCAGGTCCTGCGCCATCGACGGCCGATCCGTGCGATTGCGCTCGACCACCAGCCGTCGCGCGATCACCAGATGCTCGGCCAGCCGCCGCGCCTCGTCGTCGCGCACCGCGAACTGGCTCGCGCGTTCGTAGAGCAGTGTGCTGGCGCCGAACTCGATCACCATCGTCAGCAGCAGGATCGCGATGATCTGCCCGATCAGCCCGATCGAGGGCTGCACCAGCCGCTTCAACTGCGCGTCACCTCGGTGTTGAACATATAGCCGACGCCGCGCACCGTGATGATCGGCGCGTCCTTGCCTGCGCTCGACAATTTGCGTCGCAGCCGGCTGATCAGCACGTCGATGCTGCGGTCCGAACTGTCGCCCAGCCGGGTCCGCGACAATTCGATCAGCCGCTCGCGCGCGATCACCCGCCCCGCATGATCCGCCAGGCTGACGAGCAGGTCGAACTCCGCGCCGGTCAGGTCGACCACCGCGCCGGTCGGCGAGGTCAGCTCGCGCCGCGGCAGCGTCACCGTCCACCCGTCGAAGCGCAGCACGCCCTGCTCGCGCTCGCCCTGCTGCCGGTCGAGCGTCCCCCGTCGCAGCACCGCCCGGATCCGCGCGATTAGCTCGCGGGTGCCGAACGGCTTGGCGATATAGTCGTCGGCGCCGAGCTCCAGCCCCACCACCCGGTCGGTCTCGCTCCCGCGTGCGCTCACGAAGATGATCGGCACGTCGCTCTTCTGGCGCAGCGCCCGGCACAGATCGATGCCGCTGGTGCCGGGCAGCATGATGTCGAGCAGGATCAGGTCGACCGGCCCCGCATCCAGCGCCAGCCACATCTCGGGCGCCGCGGACGCCGGCCGGACGACATAGCCATTCTCCTGCAACGCCCGCGTCGTCAGCGTCCGCAGCGCTGGGTCGTCCTCGACCAGCAGGATGATAGGTGCCGTCATGACAGGCTTGCTAGGCCGCGCCGCGACGACGGTCAACGAAACCCACTTTCAGGGAGGCAGCCTCGCCGCCCTTGTGTCCTCGCGAAGGCGGGGACCCAGTACTGGGCTCTCGCTTTAGCGAGAGCACAAATCACGGGCGAAGCCGTCCATTAATCCGCCGCCACTGGCCCGTGCGACGCGGTCGGCCGCCGCGTGAACCACAGGATCACGATCAACCCCGCGCACAGCCACGCCGACAGCCGGAAGAGGTCGGTCGACGCCAGCAGATACGCCTGCCCGACCATCTGCCGGGTGATCGCCGCCGCCGCCTGCACCGGCGACATGCCAAGGTGCTGCAACGACGCCTGCGCCGCCTGGTACGGCGCGCCGCCGCCGATCGCCTCCGCCAGCCGGTTCTGGTGGAGTGCCTCGCGACGGTCCCACGCGGTGGTGATGATCGATGCCGCGAAGCTGCTCGCGACGATCCGCGTGAAGTTGCTGATCCCCGTCGCCGACGGCAGCCGTTCCGGCGGGATCCGGTCGAGCGAGATCGTCAGCATCGCCAGGAAGAAGGTGCTCATCGCGATCCCCTGGACCATCAGCGGCACCATGAAATCCCACGCGCTGGCGCTGGTCGTGTAGCCCGATCGCATCCAGTACGAGACCGCGAACGCGGTGAACGCGATCGTCGCCAGGATCCGCGCGTCGATCTTGCCCGACAGCCGCGCCACGAACGGCGTCAGCAGCACCGCGACCACCCCGCTCGGCGCCGCGACCAGCCCCGCCCAGGTCGCGGTGTAGCCGAGCTGGGTCTGCAGCCACAAAGGCAGCAGCAGGATATTGGCGAAGAACACCGCATAGCCGAGGCAGAAGGCGATCGATCCGATCGCGAAATTGCGGCTCTTGAACAGCGTCAGGTCGACCGTCGGATTGGCGTCGGTCAATTCCCAGATCAGCCACGACACGAAACCGATCGCGGCGACCACGCCCATGATCACGATCCGCGGCGAATTGAACCAGTCGTCGTTCTTGCCGAGATCGAGCATCACCTGCAACGCGCCGACCCAGACCACCAGCATCATCAGCCCGACCCGGTCGATCGGCAGCTTGCGGGTCGGCGTCTCGCGCCCCTTCAGCCCGCGCCAGCAGATGAACGCGGTGAACAGACCGAAGGGAACGTTGATCAGGAAGATCCAGCTCCAATGGTAGTTGTCGGAGATGTAGCCGCCCAGGATCGGCCCCATGATCGGCGCCACCAGCGTGGTCATCGACCAGATGCCCAGCGCGGTCGCGCGCTTGTCGCTCGGGAAGACGGAGATCAGCAGCGCCTGGCTGCCCGGCATCATCGGCCCGGACACCGCACCCTGCAGCACGCGAAAGGCGATCAGCGAGGGCAGGTTCCAGGCGATCCCGCACAGGAACGAGGCGATCGTGAATAGCACCACCGACGAACAGAAGGTCCGGACGACCCCGAACCGCCCCATCAGGAATCCGGTCAGCGGCACGCCGATGCCGTTGGCGACCGCGAACGCGGTGACGATCCACGTCGAATTGTCGCTGCTGACGCCGAGGTTGCCCGCGATCGTCGGCAACGACACGTTCGCGATCGTGGTGTCGAGCACCATCATGAAGGTGCCGAGCGCCAGCGCGAACGCGACCAGCGCCAGCGGACCGCCGGTCAGCGGCGGCAGCTGCGCACCGCCCGCGGCAGGGCCCGGCGCGGCCATCAGCGGTTGGCCGCGATGATCTGGCGGATCTTCGCCTCGACCACGGGATCGTTCGCGTCGGTCGCCATGCCCTTATAGGCCTGCTTCGCCGGCGCCCCGAGCCGCGGCCCGCGAACGTCGTCGGTCGCGACCGTCGCGGTCACCGACAACCCGACCCGCAGCGGGTTGGCGCGCAGCTCGCGCGGGTCGATCGCGATCCGCACCGGCACCCGCTGGACGATCTTGATCCAGTTGCCGCTGGCGTTCTGCGCGGGCAGCAGCGCAAAGGCGTTGCCGCTCCCCGCGCCGACGCCGACCACCTTGCCGTGATAGGGCAGGTCGTCGCCATACATGTCCGCCACCACCGTCACCGGCTGGCCGACGCGCAGGTCGCGCAACTGGGTCTCGCGGAAGTTCGCATCGACCCAGACGCGGTCGAGCGGCACCACCGACATCAATGGCATGCCCGCCGCGACCTGCTGGCCGAGCTGGACCGTGCGCTGCGCGACCACGCCGTCGATCGGCGCCGTGACGTGCATGTGCGACCGGGTGATCGCGGCACGGCGATAGGCCGCGATCGCGGTCAGCACCGCGGGGTTGGTCGAAGTGCTGGTTCCCTGCACCGTGCTGCGCGACTGCGCCTGCTGGCTGAGCGCGAGCTGGAGGTTCGCGCGCGCCACCTTCACCGCATCCGCCGCGTGGCTCAGTTCCTCGCCCGAGATCGCGCCTTGCGCCGCGGCCCCGCGCCGCCGCCCATAATCGGCCTCCGCGGCCGCCAGCGTCGCGCGGACCTGCACCACTTGCGCGCCGCTCTCGCCAACCTTGGAGATGTCGGCGCGGGTCGATCGTACCGCACGGGCCAGCTCGGCCTCGGCGGCGGCGAGGTTGACGTCCGCGGTCGCCGAATCGAGATCGATCAGCGGCTGCCCCGCCTTCACCATCTGGGTGTTGTCGGCATGGATCGCGAGCACCGTGCCCGGATCGCGCGCGGTGATCGCCACCACGTCGCCCGCGACATAGGCGTCGTCGGTCTCCTCCTCGGGCTTGGCGAGCAGGAAGTGGAACACCGCCCAGATCAGCAGGCCGATCAGCACGACGACGCCCAAGATCAGGAAGCCGCGCTTGCGCCCGGACGGGTTGCCGCGCTCGGGCGGTGCGACCGGAGTCTGGGCCGGTGCCGGAACCGGTGCCGACGCCGACGAAGATGGGGGCGTAGCGGTGTCGGTCATGGTCGAACGTCCTGTTCGGGAGTGAAGCCGCCGCCGAGCGCCAGCAGCAGCGCGACCCGCTGCCGCGCCGCATCGGCCGCGAGATTGGCGTCCGCCAGCTGCGCGTCGAGCAGGCGGACGTCGTTGTCGATCAAGTCGAGCCGGCTGCTCAGCCCGCTCTCGACGCGGACGCCGTTCAGCCGCCCGGTCTCGGCATAGCCGCGCACCACCTCGCGGCTGCGCGCGCGCTGGTCGACCAGGTTGCCGGTCAGCGCGATCGCGTCGGCGGCCTCGCGCACCGCGCCGATCACCCGCTGGTTATAGTCCGCCGTCGCGAGATCCAGCGCCGCGGTCGCGCCGGCCAGATCCGCCTTCAGCCGCCCGTTGTCGAACAGCGGCAGGTGGATCGCGGGTCCCGCCCCCGCGGTCCCGGCATCGAGCGACAGCAGATTGCCGAGCCCGATCGCCTGCAATCCCGCGAATGCGGCGAGGTTGACGTTGGGATAGAAGGCACGCCGCGCCACCTGCCGCCCCGCCGCCGCCGCCGCGATCCGCGTTTCGGCCGCGGCGATGTCCGCCCGCCGCGACAACAGGTCCGCCGGGATCACCGCGGGCACCGGCACCGCCCTATCCAGGTCGACCCGCGACGCCGCAATCGTCGCCGCATAATCGGGTCCGCGTCCGGCGAGCGCCGCCAGCGCATTCACCGCCAGCGCCCGCGCGCCCTGCGCCCGCACCAGCGCACCGCGCGCCTGCGCCACCAGCGTCTCGCTCGCGGTCGCGTCCAGCTCGCTCGCCAGCCGGTTGCTGATCCGCACCCGAACCAGCCGCAACGAATCCTGCCGCGCCAGAATCGTACGCGACGCCAGCGCCGCGACGCGCTCGGCCCGCGCCAGGTCGATATAGGTCTGCACCACCGATCCCGCGATCGCTAGCCGGGCAGCCGCCAGGTCGAGCCCGGCGGCCCGCGTCGTGTCCCGCGCCGCCTCGATCGCCGCACGCTGGCGCCCGAACAGGTCGAGGTTCCAGGACAGATTGGCCTGCGCCTGCCCGACGGTGCGCAGCGTTCCCGCAAAGGGCGGCGGGATCGTGTAGCGTCCCGACAGCCGCGCCGCCTGCACGCTGCCGTCGAGCCCGACGTCGATGCCGTCCTCCGCGCGCCGCGACGACAGTACCGCTTCGGCCTGCCTGACCCTCGCCAGCGCGGTGTCGAGATCGGGGTTGCCCGCGGTCGCATCCGCTACCAGCCGGTCGAGCTGCGGATCGCCGAACTGCGTCCACCAATCGCCCGCGACCAGCGGCGCGGCGGCGTTGCCCAGCCCGACCCGCGCCGGCGCGATCGGCGCCACCGCGGGGGGCGAGGCGGGGATAGCGCAGCCGGACAGCAACAACGCGGGCAGCAACCGTTTCATCGTCATTCCCCCGCTCCCGCCGCGATCTTCGCCTGCATCGTCTCGTGAAGCTTCTGCAACAGCCGCAGCAGCGTCGCGGCGTCGTCGTTCGACCACTCCGCGAGCCAGTCGTTCCACCGTTCGATCACCGCGATACGGCAATGGTGTGCCACCGCCTTCCCATCCTCCGTCAGCGCCAGGTTGATCACCCGGCGATCGTCGGCATGCCGCATCCGCGTGACCCAGCCTCGCTCGACCAGCGTGTCGATGATCCGCGTCGTCGCACCCTTGTCGTGCGCCAGGTCGCGCGCGAGCTCGGCGCAGGTGGTGCCCCGGTCGAAATAGATCGACACCAGCGCCGACCACTGCGTCAGCGTGATCCCTTCGGGCGCGAACACCGGCTCGAGACCGACCGACGTCAGCTGCAGCCCGCGCCGCAGCAAATAGCCGATCGATCGATCGGGGTAGAAGTCTAACTCGCTGTAGAACGCCATTTGGTTGCCTTGGCAATCATTGCCGAAGCAGTCAAGTGCGCTGAACGCAAGCGCATCGTCGTCTAGCGTAACCGCTTCTTAGGAGGGCAACGGTAAGCCGGCGCACCACCACACCGGATCCCCGCCCATGTCACGACTTCCGCTGATCGCGCCCAACCCGCCGAGGCTGAGCGAGCACCTCGACGCGCTGCGCCGGGTCGAGGCATCGGGCGTGTTCAGCAACAACGGTCCGGAGGTCCGCGCATTCGAAGCCGACGTGAACGACCGGCTGTTCGGGGGCCGCGGCGCCAGCCTCGCGGTCGGCAACGCCACGCTCGGGCTGATGATCGCGATCCGCCAGGCCGCGGGGATGAACCCCGCCCCCGGCATGCTCGCGCTGATGCCCGCGATGACCTTCGCCGCGACCGCGCAGGCCGCGGCTTGGGCCGGGCTCACCCCGCTCGTCTGCGACATCGATCCGCACAGCTGGGAAGCCGATCCCGCGATCGAGGAACGGCTGATCGCGGCCCACGCCGGCCGCATCGGCGTCGTTGTGCCCTACGCCACCTTCGGCAGCGCGATCGATCTCGACCGTTATCGCCGCCTTCAGGAGCGCTACGGGGTCGGCGTGGTGATCGACGCCGCCGCCTCGCTCGGCACGATTGACGACGCCGGCAACGGATTTGGTGCCGACGCGCCGTTCGCGATCGTCCATTCGATGCACGCAACCAAGACCTTCGCGGTGGCCGAGGGCGGGCTGATCCACAGCGGCGACCCCGCGTTGATCGCCGAACTCCGCACGATGACCAATTTTGGCTTCGACGGCGCCCGCAGCGCAGTACTTCCCGGCATCAACGCCAAGCTGCCCGAGATCGTCGCGATTCTCGCCCAGGCCAAGCTCCACGAGATCGGCGCGATCGCCGATCACCGCGCCACGCTCGACGCCGCCTATCGCGACGCGCTCGCCGGCTTCGACCTGCAACGCGTCGCCGGGCGCCGCCGCGCCACCCAGTTCATGCCGGTGCTGCTCCCCGCCGCGCTCGCGCATCGCCGCGACGCGATCCAGGCGCGGCTCGAGGCCGCCGGGATCGGCTGCGGCCGCTATTTCAGCCCGCACCTCGGCGAACAGCCCTGGTTCCGCAAGACCGCGCTGATCGAACCCACCCCGGTCGCCGACGCGGTCTCCGCGCGGATGCTCTCGCTCCCGATCACCGATGCCATGACTCTCGCCGATGTCGCCCATGTCGCCGACGCCTTCCGCGAGGCCTGCCGCACCACTAGGTCCCCCGCGGCCGCCCGCGCCACGCCGCGGCTCGCCTCGGTCGTCGTCGTCGGTGGCGGCCCCGCCGGCACTGCGCTGCTCACCGCCGCCACCAAGCGCGGCCTGCTTCCCGATCTCGCCGCGTCGGGCCTGGTCGTCGTCGAACGCGATGCCGCGATCGGCGGCGGACGCCTCGGCAACTACGCGATCACCTCCGATTCGACCGCGCAGACCTTCCTCAGCGCGGTCGCCGACAACGTCCATCCCGAGATCGCCGCCCTCGCCGACCACCCCGCCGGCCGCACCGTCGCCCGCTATGTCGATCGCCTTGGCGTACCGCTCGCCGAAGCCGGCCCCCTGCTCCGCGCCACCGGCGATCGCCTCGCCGACATCGTCCGCGACAATGGCGGCTCGGTCCTCACCGGCCATGCCGCGCTCGGCGCCCACCGCCTGCCCGACGGCCACTGGAGCGTCCGCCTCCGCGATCTCGCCAGCGGCACCGAATTCGACCAGCCCACCCGCAACCTCGTCGTCGCGACCGGCGGCCACCAGCCCACCGAGCGCCTCGACGCTCAGCGCATCGCCGGCGTCCCCTTGCGCGCGCTCGCCGGCGACCGGCTGGTCCAGTCCGACGAGGTCCTCGCGATCGGCGGCTACGACCGCGTCGTCGAGCGTCTCGGCCAGCGCCGCAATCCCCGCATCGCGGTGATCGGCGGCTCGACCAGCGCGCTGACCACGGTCGCCCTACTGCTGAAGGCGCGCCCCGCGCTCCCCCTCGCCGCCGGCGCCATCACCCTTCTCCACCGCCGCCCGCTCCGCCCCTTCTACCCATCGGTCGAGGCCGCCCACGCGGAGGGCTTCACCGATTTCGGCCCCGACGACATCTGCCCCGTCTCCGGCTTCGTCTATCGCCTCGCCGGCTTCCGGCTCGAGGCGCGCGACCTGGTGCTGCGGATGCTCGCGGTCGACGGCCGCCGGCCCGATCCCCGCGTCGTCTGCCACCGCATCGTCGGCGAAGACGCCGCCGCGCACGCGATCCTCGCCGACGCCGATCTGGTGATCGCCGCGCTCGGCTATCGCCCGGTGTCGCTGCCCGTCGCCGGGATCGACGGCAACCCGCTGCCGCTCGCCGCCGAACGCGGCGCGCCGATGGTCGACCGCCACTGCCGCATCGTCGATGCCGATGGCGCCGCGATCCCCGGCCTCTACGGCATCGGCCTCGCCGCCGGCTTCGTGCCCTGGGGCGCGCTCGGCGGCGAGGCGAGCTTTTCGGGACAGGCCAACGGCCTGTGGCTCTGGCAGAACGACGTCGGCCTGATGATCGTCGACCAGATCCTGGAGGATCGCGCGCGGGTCGCGGCATGACCGCACCGCCGCCTTCTTCCACGCCCGTGCTCAGCGTCGTCATGCCCGCCTACAACGGCGCGGCGCTGATCGGCGAGACGCTCGACAATCTTCGCGCGCAGACCATGCCCGATTTCGAGGTGCTGGTGGTCGACGACTGCTCGACCGACGACACCCGCGCGCTGCTCGCCGGCTGGCCCGATCCCCGGGTCCGGCTGATCGCGCTGGAGGTCAACGGCGGCCCGGTCCGCGCCCGCAACCGCGGTGCCGCCGAAGCACGCGGCCGCTACATCGCGGGCATCGACCAGGACGATCTCTCGCGTCCCGATCGCTTCGCGCGCCAGATCGCCTATCTGGACGCCGATCCCGCCACCGTCCTGCTCGGCACCGCCGCCGAACAACTGGTCGACGGCGCGATCCGCCCGATGAACTATCCCGCGACGACCACGCCGACGCTGATCGCATGGCTCAGCTGGATCGAGAACCCGCTGGTGTGGAGCTCGGTGATGATCCGCGCCGACGCCGCCCGCCGGCTCGATCCCTTCACCCGCCCCGACATCCTCTACGCCGAGGATTTCGATCTTTACCACCGCCTGCAGGCGCTCGGCCGCATCGCCCGGCTCGACACCCCCCTGACGATCTACCGCCAGCACGATGGCGGCGTGTCCAAGCGCTTCGCCGACACCATGGCCGCCAGCGCGACGAGAGTGCTCGCCGAGGCGCACGACACCCGCCTCGGCGATCAGGCCCCCGCCGCGGCCGCCGCGCTGGTCGCGCACAACATGGCCAAGGCGCCGGTCCGCGACCTCGCCACCCTGAAGCTGATCGGCAGCACGCTCGTCGAGCTCGAATCCGCCTTCCTCGCCCAGCACCGCCCCGACCGCTTCGACCGCATGCTGATCGCCGCCGAGACCGAAAAACGCTGGACCGCCATCCGCCGCACGGCACTCCGTGCCGGCACTCTCGGGCTCGACGCGATCACCGCCAGCAGCCAACCGACTTTGGAAGCAAGCGGCACCAATACCCTGCTATGGTCCGGCCTGATCGGCACCGCCCGCCGAGCCCAACGAACCCTCGCCGCCAAACGCCCATGATCCTCCCGTGCCGGGGGAGGAATTATCGAACCGGCCTCAAACCTTCGCCGCGAAGATCATCCGCCCGCTACCCAGCATCGCGAAGACCTTGTCCAGGTCCCCCTCGCCGACCGCGAAGCACCCCTGGCTACGCCCCAGCATGCCGTGCGTCTGCAGCATGTCGCGGTTCGCGTACCAGGCCGAATGCACCACGATGTTGCGGCCGAGCGCGTTGCAGTTCGATTCGTCCAGCCCGATCAGGCGCTGCGACGATCCGTGCTTGCCGACATAATAATCCGCGGTGACGAACGCCCCCTGGCTGGTCGCATTGGATCCGTACTCGTTCGAGAACCGCTTCAGGAAACCGGTATGCGCGGGATCGGAGCCGCTGCCGTGCGCGACCAGGAACGACTTGCTGTCGCCGTTGCGCAGGTCGACGATGTGGAAGCGCGGTTGGGACGACGGCGCGTCCATGTCCGCGATCGCGATCCGATCCTGGCGCTGGATGCTGCTGCGATGCCGGTCGAGCGACGCCAATGCCTGGCGCAGCAGGTCGGGGCGCACCACCCGCGAGGACGTCTGGATCGGGGCGATCGGCGGCGCAGGCGGCACCGGCGGCTCGGCGATCGGCTTGAGGTCGCGCTGGGTCAGCAGCCGGCCCGACGCGGCGACCGCGTTCGGGATCGCCAGCGCGGCGGTCAGCACCGCCGCATTCTTCAGGATGGCGCGACGATCGCGCTTCATGTCACGCAGTTCTTGCATCGATTTGGATCAACCCCGTATGTCCGCAGTTCTCCGATATAGCATCGACACGGTAAAATTTCCGTAAGGTTTCCGGCAGTTGGGCGTGTCCCGTCCACGGTTCGGCCCGAACATGGCACGATTGTTGCTGATCTGGCGTGCGCCGAACGCTCCGATTCGCGTCAGCCCTGGTCCCGCCGCGCATGCGCCTGGGTGCCGTGCGTCAGCACCACGTCCTCGGACTCGATGACCCCAACCGGGATGTCCGGCTGCGCCTTCATCGCCTCGTAGAGCGGCGCGAAATCGCTCTCCACCGTCACCCGCAGCAGCTCGTCGAAGCTCGGGATCACGAAATAGTTCTGCTGGAAATCGTCGATCCGATAATCGGTCCGCATCACCCGCGCGATGTCGAACGCGATCCGATTGGGGCTCGGATCGTCGAGCGCGAAGCGGCTCTCCGCATAGCTGGAGACGATCCCCGAGCCATAGATCCGCAATCCCTCGGGCTCCGCGATCAGTCCGAACTCCACCGTGTACCAGTAAAGCCGCCCGAGATATTTCAGCGCGTCCAGCCCCAGCGCACGCTGCCCGCCGCGACCATAGGCCGCCAGATAATCCGCGAACACCGGGTCCGCGAGCATCGGCACGTGCCCGAACACGTCGTGGAATACGTCGGGCTCCTGCAGATAATCGAGCTGGTCCGGCCGTCGGATGAAGTTGCCCGCGACGAAACGGCGGTTCGCCATGTGATCGAAGAACACGTCGTCGGGCACCAGCCCCGGCACCGCGACCACCTGCCACCCGGTCAGCTTCATCAGCCGCTCGGACAGCTCCTCGAAATCTGGGATGCCCGGCTTCGACAACTTCAGCACGTCGAGCCCACGCAGCCACGCGTCGGACGCGCGCCCCGGCAGCAGCTTCGCCTGCCGCTCGAACAGCGTGTCCCACGTCGCATGATCCTCGGGCGTGTAATGCTGCCAATCCTGCGGCACAATCCAGTCCCCCGCGACGCCGGCGGGCGGGGTATCGAGAACATGTGTTTCCTGGTTCATGCCGCATGTCCTAGCATGCCGGTCCGATGACCGAAACGCCGTACCGCCACCCTCGCATTCGCCGCAAAGCCCTGCTCGCGGCTCTCGCGGCGGTCCCGGCCGCCGGGGTCGGCTACGCCGCCGCCGGGCTGATCGGCGGCGCAATCCCCAGCAACGCGGCGTGGCGACCGCCTGAGCGCGGCGTGACCGTCTTCGTCGAAACCAACGGCATCCATGTCGGCCTGCTGATGCCGAAGGTTGCCGCCGGGGTCGATTGGCGCGGCTGGGCGCCGCCACGCGATCTCGCCGATCCGCGCTATGCCGCGCTCGATCACGTCGCGATCGGCTGGGGCGAACACGCCTTCTTCCTCGAAACCCCCACCTGGGCCTCGGTCAAGATCGGCACCATCGTCGCCGCCGCGATCGGCAGCGACCGCACCCTGATGCACGTCGAACACGTCGCCGCGCCCTCCCCCGGCGATCCCGCGGTCCATGCGATTACGCTGCGCCCCGCCGAATACCGCCGCCTCGCCGCCTACGTTCAGGCCAGCTTCGCCCCCGATCGCCGCGCCTGGCGCGGCTATGCCGGCTATGACGCCTTCTACACCGCCCGCGGCCACTACAGCGCGATCCGCACCTGCAACGCCTGGACCGGCGACGCGCTACGCTATGCCGGCGTGAAGGTCGGCCGGTGGACGCCCTTCCCGGTCACCGTGATGCGGTGGTTCTGAAACCAGGGGTGGCGGCGGAAGGTCAGTCGTCCCGCCCGGCCCGATACCCGTCATAGGCCCCGCACTTCTCCGGATCCTTCCGACAAGCCTCGGCCGCCTTCTTGCGCTCGCGCCCCTCGCGCTCTTCCTGCTTGCGCATCTTCTTGCCGTAGTTGCGATCCGCCTCCGACTGGCTGGTCGTCGTCCAGTCGATCGCCTTCCCCGTCGCCTTCACCGGCAGGGTCGCGACATCCCAGGCGGTCTGCGCGATGCAGCCACCGGTGACGAGCGGCAACACCCCGACCAACGCATAACCCCACCGACGCATACCGAGCCCTCCGCGATCCACGCGCCTTCTGTACACCGAAGTGGCCGCGCGCGGAAACCATGTCCGCGGCGCGCGTTACCGTTGCTCCAGTCAAGAAGGTCAGCACA
Source organism: Sphingomonas sp. Tas61C01 (assembly GCF_052567495.1). NCBI lineage: Bacteria > Pseudomonadati > Pseudomonadota > Alphaproteobacteria > Sphingomonadales > Sphingomonadaceae > Sphingomonas > Sphingomonas sp. Tas61C01. Next base: position 3,049,917 of record NZ_CP199583.1, on the reverse strand, counting down.
TGCACTTTACGATCAACGGACAGGCGCATGAGGCCGATCCCGATATCCGCACCTCGGTCCTCGATCTGCTCCGCGAGCATCTCGGGCTCACCGGCAGCAAGAAGGGCTGCGACCACGGCCAGTGCGGCGCCTGCACGGTCCTGATCAACGGCCGTCGCGTCAACAGCTGCCTGACCCTCGCGGTGATGCACCAGGACGACGAGATCACTACCATCGAAGGGCTCGGCAGCGTCGGTGATCTCCACCCGATGCAGGCCGCGTTCGTCAGCCACGACGGCTATCAGTGCGGCTATTGCACCCCGGGCCAGATCTGCTCCGCGGTCGGCATGCTCGACGAGGTCGACAAGGGCTGGGCGAGCCACGTTACCGAACGATTGGGCGCGGTCGCACTGTCCGACGAGGAGATCTCCGAACGGATGAGCGGCAACATCTGCCGCTGCGCCGCCTATCCCAACATCGTCGACGCGATCCGCGACGTCGCCGGTGTCGAACGCACCAAGGCGGAGGCCGCCGCATGAAGACGTTTACCTACGAACGCCCGGAAACCCCCGAAGCCGCCGCTCGCGAGACCGCACAGCCCGGCGCCCGCTTCATCGCCGGCGGCACCAACCTGCTCGACCTGATGAAGCTGCAGGTCGAGACCCCCGATCGCCTCGTCGACATCAGCCGGCTCGATCTCGCCAAGGTCGAACAGCGCGCGGACGGCGGACTGACGATTGGCGCGCTCGTTCCCAATTCGGATCTCGCCGCCGACCCCCGCGTCACCGCGGGGTACGAGGTATTGTCGCGCGCGCTGCTCGCCGGCGCCTCGGGGCAGCTCCGCAATAAGGCCACGACCGGCGGCAACCTGCTCCAGCGCACCCGCTGCTATTATTTCTACGACACCGCCAGCGCCTGCAACAAGCGCGAGCCCGGCTCGGGCTGCTCGGCGATCGGCGGCTTCAACCGCATCCTCGCCGTCCTCGGCACCAGCGATCACTGCATCGCCACTCACCCCAGCGACATGGCGGTGGCGATGCGCGCGCTGGACGCGACGATCGTCACGCTGAAGGGCGACGGCGACAAGCGCCGCATTCCGATCGGCGACTTCTACCGGCTGCCCGGCGATACCCCGCACATCGAGCATGTGCTGGAGGCGGGCGAGCTCATCACCCACATCGAGCTCCCGCCGCCCGTTGAAGGCGCCCGGATGCTCTACCGCAAGGTCCGCGATCGCGCCTCCTACGCCTTCGCGCTGGTCTCGGTCGCCGGCGTGGTGACGATGGCGGACGGCAAGATCGCCAGCGCCGCGCTCGCCTTCGGCGGCCTCGCCCATCTGCCTTGGCGCAACGCCGAACTCGAAGCCCAACTGGTCGGCCAGGCACCCGACGACGCCCTTTTCGACGCCGCCGCCGCCACGCTGCTCGACGGCGCAAAAGGCCATGGCAGCAACGACTTCAAGATCCCCCTCGCCCGGCGCGTCCTCATCGCCTCGCTCCGCGAACTCACCGGAGCAACCGTATGACCACCGCCTCGCTAACGATGGACCGTCCACACCCCGACAGCCTGCTCGATACCGGCGTCCAGGACGTCATCGGCAAGCCGCTCAACCGCATCGACGGCCCATTGAAGGTCTCGGGCGCTGCGACCTACGCCGCCGAATACGACATTCCTGACCTTGCCTACGGCTATCTGGTCCGCTCGACGATCGGCTCGGGCAAGATCGCCTCGCTCGATATCGACGCGGTCAGGTCGCTGCCCGGCGTGATCGACGTCATCACCGATTACGACACCTTCCTGCGCAATTCGCAGCAAGGCGGCGAGACCGAGGCGCCGACACAAGGGGTCGAGGCGGTCGCCTACCATGGCGAGATCATCGCGATCGTCGTCGCGGAAAGCTACGAGGCCGCCCGCGACGCCGCCAACCGGCTCCCCGTCACCTACGAACACGGCACCGGTCGCTACGATTTCGCCGCCCATCGCGCCGAGGCCGAGAAGCCGACCGAGGACGGCCCCACCCCTGCCCATAGCGACATGGGCGATCTCGACGCCGCGTTCGCCGCCGCGCCGGTGACGATCGACGCGACCTACGTCACCCCCAGCCAGAACTCCGCCGCGATGGAGCCACACGCCAGCATCGCGGTGTGGAAGGACGGGGCGCTGACCCTGTATGGCGCCTACCAGATGCCGTCGTCGGACAAGCTCCAGCTCGCCGAGGCGCTCGGCCTCGAACCAAATCAGGTGCGGATCGTCGCGGCCTATGTCGGTGGCGGCTTCGGCTCCAAGCTCGGCATCGCCCCCGAGAGCGTCGCCGCAGCCGTCGCCGCCAAGCGGATCGGCCGCCCGGTGAAGGCGGTGATGGCGCGCACCCAGGTGTTCGACGCCACCGTCCGCCGCTCGAACACCGAACAGCGCCTGCGCCTCGCCGCGGACGCGGACGGGCGGCTCACCGGGGTCGGCCACGAAACCCTGACCTCCAACCTGCCCGGCGAGGAATTCTACGAACCCGCCGGGATGGCGACCCACTTCATGTATTCGGGCGAGAACCGCCGCATCACCCACGACATCGTCCGCATGGACTGGCTGCTCTCGGGATCGATGCGCGCCCCGGGCGAAGCGGTCGGCATGCTCGCGCTCGAAGGCGCGATGGACGAACTCGCCGAAAAGGTCGGCATCGACCCGATCGAATTGCGGCTGCGCAACGAGCCCGACCAGGATCCCGAAAAGAACATTCCCTATTCGTCGCGCCAGCTCTCCCGCTGCCTCGAACGCGGTGCCGAGCGCTTCGGCTGGGCGGCGCGCAAGGCTCCGGCGACGGATCGCCGTGGCGACTGGTGGCACGGCATCGGCGTCGCCGCCGCTGCGCGCTCGAACATGATGATGAAATCCGCCGCCAGGGTCTCGATCGACGGCCAGGGCCGCGCGATCGTCGATACCGACATGACCGACATCGGCACCGGCACCTATACGATCCTCGCGCAGATCGTCGGCGAGATCCTCGGCCTGCCGATTGAGGACGTCACCGTCAATCTTGGCGACACCAACGCGCCTCCCGGCGCCGGCTCGGGCGGCTCGTGGGGCGCGGGCTCGTCGGGCACCTCGGTCTACCTCGCGTGCGAGGCGCTCCGCGCCAAGGTCGCCGAAGCGATGGGCACCACCGCCGATGCGATGACGATGAAGGATGGCCGGGTCATCGCCGGCAACCGCAGCGTACCGCTCGCCGAACTCGTCGGCGCCGGGATCGAGGCGGTCGGCGAGGTCGAGCCAGGCGAGCAGGAAGAGAAGTTCAACCAGGCGAGCTACGGCGCGCACTTCGTCGAGGTGAAGGTGGACGCGATCACGGGCGAGGTCCGCGTCGTGCGGATGCTCGGCGTGTTCGCGGCGGGCCGCATCCTCAACGAAAAGACCGCGCGCTCGCAATGCCTGGGCGGCATGACCTTCGGCATCGGCACCGCGCTGCACGAGGAACTGATCCACGACACCCGCAGCGGCAAGCTCGTCAATCACGATCTCGCCGAATACCACGTGCCCGTGAATGCCGACGTGCCGCAGCTGGAGGTCGAGTTCATCGAGGAACGCGACATCCACGCCAACCCGCTCCATGCCAAGGGTATCGGCGAGCTCGGCATTTCCGGTTCGGGCGCCGCGATCGCCAGCGCGATATACAACGCGGTCGGCATCCGCGTCCGCGACTTCCCGATCACGCTCGACAAGCTGATCGACCACCTGCCGCCGGTTTGAGTTTGCCGCCCCACCTCCTACATCGGGCGTGGGGAGCCGCCCCGGTGGAGGACGCATCAGCATGAACGAGCACGTCATGGATCGGGCATATCGCCCGGCGGCTCTCGATGCCGCCGAACAGGGCGTGCTCGGCAAGCCGCTTCCCCGCATCGAGGGGCCCGCCAAGGTCTCCGGCGCCGCCGACTATGCCTATGAACACGCTCCCGCCGACACCGCCTATGCCGCGGTCGTCGGCGCCCCCGCGGGCAGCGGTCGGGTGACCGGGATCGATGCGAGCGCCGCGGAGGCGCTACCCGGCGTGATCGCGGTGATCCACGGTGATCCGCGCATGCCGGCCGGCGGCGCGAACTCACGCGCGATGCCAAGGCTCGGCACCGATCTGATCTTCCACTACGGCCAGCCGGTCGCGATCGTCGTCGCCGAGGATCAGGCGATCGCACGCGAGGCGGCGGCGCTGGTCCGGGTGACGTGCGAAGCCGGGCAAGACCGGTTCGACAGCCGCGCCGTCCCCGTCGAGCGCGATCACGGCATCGGCTTCCTGCCCGCGATCGACAAGGGCGACCTCGACGACGCGCTGGCCGGCTCCGCCGTCGTCCTCGACCGGACCTACACCACGCCGATCCATTTTCCCGCCGCGCTGGAACCGCATGCCACCACCGCCTGGTGGGAGGGCGACAAGCTCACCGTCAAATCCAGCAACCAGGTGATCGGCGCCGCCCGCACCACGATCGCCGCCGCACTGGGCATCGACGCCGACCGCGTCCGCGTGCTCGCGCCCTTCGTCGGTGGCGGCTTCGGCGGCAAGACCGGGGTCGGCCCCGAACTGGTACTCGCCGCGATCGCCGCGGAGCGGATCGGCCGCCCGGTGAAGGTCGCGTTGCCACGCCGCGACACCGCCTATCTGGTCCATCACCGCTCCGACACCGTGCAGCGGATCCGCATCGGCTGCGACGCCGAGGGCCACATCGCCGCCTTCGCGCATGAAAGCGTCGCCGCGCAGAACGACGATGGCGAGTTCCTCGAACCTGTGCCGTTCGGCTCGCTGCCGCTCTATGCGGGCAAGGTCCGCCGCTTCCGCACCGATCTCGTCCGCGTCGATCTCCCCGCCACCGGCGCGGTGCGCGCGCCCGGCGAGGCGATCGGCACCTTCGCGGTCGAAGGCGCGATGGACGAACTCGCCGAACGTCTCGGCCTCGACCCGATCGAACTGCGCCGCCGCAACGAACCCGCGACCGACCCGCTCAGCGGCAAGCCCTTCTCCACCCGCCGCATGATCGACTGCTACGACGAGGGCGCACGCCTCTTCGGCTGGCCCGCGACGCTCCCCGCGCCCGCCTCGGTCCGCGACGGCGATTGGCTGATCGGGATCGGCATGGCGGCGTCGCTGCGCGGCAATTTCACCGTCAACGCCCAGGCCCGCGTCCGCCTCAACGCCGATGGCCGCGCGGTCGTCGAAACCGACATGACCGATATCGGCACCGGCACCTATACGATCCTCGCCCAGGTCGCGGGCGAGATGCTCGGCCTGCCGATCGATCGCGTCGAGGTTCGCCTCGGCGACACCGATCTGCCGCCGAGCGCGGGCTCCGGCGGCTCGTTCGGGGCGGGCAGCGCCGGGTCAGCGGTGGTGCTGGCGTGCGAGGAGATCCTCGCCGCCCTTGCCCTCCGCATGAACGCTGCACCCGAGGATCTGCGCCTGAAGGATGGCTGCGTCACCGCCGCCGGCCGCAGCGTCCCGCTCGCCGATCTGCTGCGCGGCGACACGCTCGAGGCGGTCGGCAAGACCGCCCCCGGCGCCGAGAGCAAGCGTACCAGCCAGGCGAGCCACGGCGCCCAATTCGTCGAGGTCGCGGTCAACCGCATCTCGGGCGAGATCCGCGTCCGCCGCATGGTCGGCGTGTTCGACGTCGGTCGCGTCCTCAACGCCGGCACCGCGGCGAACCAGATCATCGGCGGGATGGTCTGGGGCATCGCCTATGCGCTCAGCGAGGATGCGGTGATCGACACTCGCACCGGCCGCTTCGTCAATCCCGACTTCGGCGAATATCATGTCGCGGTGAACGCCGACGTCCCGCAGATCGAGGTCCACTTCATCGAGGAGGTCGATACCTCCGCCAACCCGGTCGGCGCCAAGGGGGTCGGCGAACTCGGCATCTCGGGTGCCGGCGCCGCGGTCGTCAACGCGATCTACAACGCTACCGGGGTCCGCGTCCGCGACATGCCGGTGACGCTCGACAAGCTGCTCGCAGGGCTGCCGGCGGTCTGATGCCCGCCTGCTCCTCAGATAACGGGAACAAGTAATGGCCGAAAACGACACCGTCCTGTCCGCCGCGCGCGCCTGGGCCGGGGAGCCGATGGCGCTCGCTACGGTGATCTCCACCTGGGGCTCGGCGCCGCGCCCGCGCGGCAGCCACATGCTCGTCCACGCCGATGGCCGCTTCGAAGGCTCGGTGTCGGGCGGCTGCGTCGAGAACGACATCCTCCAGGCCGCGGCCGAAGTGATCGCGGGCGCGCCGTTCCAGGTCAGGAATTACGGCGTCGCCGATGCCGCGGCGTGGGAGGTCGGGCTTCCCTGCGGCGGCGAGATCGCAGTGATGGTCCAGCCCGTCTCCGCGGCCGGCTTCGACCCCGAACTCTTCGATCGCATCGCCGAGGCGCGCGACACCGGTGCCGCGCTCACCGTCACCACCGATCTCGCCACCGGGCACAGCGACGCCCGCCCGGTCGAGACCGGTCAGGTCTTCGTCAATCGCTACGATCCGCCGCGTCGCCTGCTGATCGTCGGGGCGGTCCAGATCGCGCAGGCGCTGGCGCAGCTCACCGCCCCGCTCGGCATCGACACCGTGGTGATCGATCCCCGCGCCCGCTTCCTGACCGAGGAACGCTTCCCCGGCGTCACCCTAGACGATCGCTGGCCCGACGAGGCGATCGCGGCTTACCGCCCCGGCCCCTCCACCGCGGTCGTCACGCTCAGCCACGACATCAAGATCGACGACCCCGCGCTGATCGCCGCCCTCGCCACCGACGCCGCCTATGTCGGCGCGCTCGGCAGCCGCAAGAGCCACGCCGCGCGCCGCGTACGCCTCGCCGCCCAAGGCGTCAGCGACGCGAATGTCGATCGGATCGATGCGCCGGTCGGCATCGACATCGGCGCGATCGGGCCGTCCGAGATCGCGCTGTCGATCGCCGCGGCGATGGTCGGGGCCTTCCATGCTCGCGGTTGAGAAGACCGTCCTGATCCTGCTCGCCGCGGGCAAGTCCGAACGCTTCGGCGACATCGGCAGCAAGCTCGACCAGCCCTTCCTCGGCAAATCGCTCGGGCTCCACGTCGCGGTCGCGCTAGAGGCGATGCCTTTCCAGGATCGCGTCGCGATCGTCGACGGCGCCGCGATCGATTACAGCCCGCACGGCTTCACCCAGATCCGCAACCACGACCGGACCAAGGGCATGTCGCACTCGCTCCATCTCGGCGTCACCTACGCGCGCGAGGTCGGCGCCGAGGCGATCTGCGTCGCCCTTGCCGATATGCCGCGCGTTACCGCCGCGCACATCCACCGCCTGTTCGACGCCACCACCGACGCCGGCTCGGTCGTCGCCTCCAGCGACGGCGTCGAACCCAAGCCCCCCGCGATCTTCGGCCACGCCCATTTCGACGTGCTGATGTCCCTCGAAGGCGACGCCGGCGCCCGCGACATGGTCAAGCGCGGGCGCCACGTCGTCACCAACGCCGCCGAACTGATCGACGTCGACACCCGCGACCAACTCGAACGCCTGAGAGCGCTGGTCCACGCCCCCGAAGCCTTGACGAGGGTAGGGACAAGGCGGCTGGGGTGACGAACATCCTCCCCTGCAAGGGGAGGTGGCTGGCGTCAGCCAGACGGAGGGGTGACCCGCTATCCGGAGAGGTGATCACCCCTCCGTCAGGGCTGCGCCCTGCCACCTCCCCTTACAGGGGAGGCTTGATAGAGAAGAACCCTACTCCAGCTCCAGGATCACCTGATCGACCGCCAGGCTGTCCCCCGCCTTCGCCTCGACCGACTTCACCGTCGCGGTCTTTTCGGCGCGCAGGATGTTCTCCATCTTCATCGCCTCCACCACCGCGAGCGGTTGTCCCGCCTCGACCTTGTCGCCGACCGCGACGTCGAGCCGCACCAGCAGCCCCGGCATCGGGCACAGCAGGAATCGCGACAGATCGGGCGGCACCTTCTCGATCAGGTGCCGGGCATGCGGCGCGACGGTCGCCGGCAGCACCCGCGCGACATGGCTCGCGCCGCGCGTCGTCATCCGGAACCCGGTACGCGTCCGCGTGATGCGCACCGTCAGCGCCTCGTCGCCCTCGACGTGCACGATCCGGTCGCCCGGTGTGTATTCGAGGCTCAGCGGCAGATCCTCCCCATCGACGACCACGCCGTCGGTCGAGATCGTCACCGCGTGATCGACCTTGCCGATCTGCACCACCCAGTTCGCCGGCGGATGCAGCCGACGCCCGAGCTGCCCGTCGGTCCGTCGTGCGCGGTCGGCCTCCGCAGTCGCCGCGAACGCCGCGGTCGCCGCGAGCAGCCGCAACAGATCCTCGTTCGCCGGCGCCCCGTGAAAGCCCTCGGGATACTCCTCGGCGATGAACCCCGTCGTCAGCGCGCCGTCGCGGAAGCGCGGATGCTGCATGATCGCGGAAAGGAAATCGATGTTGTTGCCCGGCCCCTCGATCTCGAACGCATCGAGTGCCGCGATCTGCCGCTCGATCGCCGCCGCGCGCGTCGGCGCCCAGGTGATCAGCTTGGCGATCATCGGATCGTAGAACATGCTGACCTCGCCCCCCTCGCGAACGCCGTCGTCGACGCGGGTATAGGGCTTCAGATCCTCCCCGGCACGGAGAGGGGGACCGCCGGCGAAGCCGGTGGTGGAGGGGGCGGGCGGCAAGCGATCCGCCTGCGGCCCGCCCCCTCCGTCAGCGCCTTGCGCTGCCACCTCCCCGTGCCGGGGAGGAGTGTACGGCGTCCCCTCGCTCGCGGGCGGATCGTACCGCACCAGCCTCCCGATGCTCGGCAGGAACCCACGATAAGGATCCTCCGCATAGACCCGGTTCTCGATCGCCCAGCCATCCAGCCGCACGTCGTCCTGCGCGAAGCCCAGCGGCTCCCCCGCCGCCACGCGGATCATCAGCTCGACCAGGTCTAGCCCGGTGATCGCCTCGGTCACCGGATGCTCGACCTGGAGCCGCGTGTTCATCTCGAGGAAGTAAAACCCCTCCCCGCTGGTGTCCGACCCCGATACGATCAGCTCGACCGTCCCGGCAGAGAAATACCCGACCGCCCGCGCCAGCGCGACCGCCTGCTCGCCCATCCGCCGACGCATCTCGGGGCTGACGAACGGCGAAGGCGCCTCTTCGACCACCTTCTGGTGCCGCCGCTGGATCGAACATTCGCGCTCGCCGAGATAGACGATATTGCCGTGCTGGTCGCCCATTACCTGGATTTCGATGTGCCGCGGGCTCTCGATGAACTTCTCGATGAAAACCCGGTCGTCGCCGAAGCTCGCCAGCCCCTCGCGCTTGGTCGCCTCGAACCCCTCGCGAACGTCCTGCTCCGAATAGGCCAGCCGCATCCCCTTGCCGCCGCCACCCGCACTGGCCTTCATCATCACCGGATAGCCGATGTCCGACGCGATCCGCACCGCCTCGTCGGTGTCCGCGATTTCACCCAGGAACCCCGGCACCACGTTCACCCCCGCCGCCTTGGCGAGCTTCTTGGATTCGATCTTGTCGCCCATCGCCGCGATCGCCCCCGGCGGCGGGCCGACGAACGCGATGCCTGCTTCCGCACACGCCCGCGCGAAGCTCTCGCGCTCGGACAGGAAGCCGTATCCCGGATGGATGCAGTCCGCGCCGGTTTCCTTGGCGGCAAGCAGGATCAGCTCCGCCTTCAGATAGCTCTCCGCCGCCGGCGCCGGCCCCAGCCGCACCGACTCGTCCGCCATCAGCACATGCGGGCTCCGCGCATCGGCGTCGGAATATATCGCGACCGTCGCGATCCCCATCCGCTTGGCAGTGCGCATGACACGGCATGCGATTTCGCCGCGATTAGCGACCAGGATCTTCTTGAACATCGCGGTCATCTCTCGGTGGAGTAGGTTTGATTGAGGAACGCGACACGATCGAGAATCCTGTTCGCTTCGCAATTCAAGTTCGATGTGACGCCTTCCGTACCGGCGTTGCCCGTCGCGACGCCTAATCCGACGACGAGGCAGTCGGCGCGGTAAGAGCGCTCCCAGGCACTTTGCGACGCCACCAGGGCACGCACGGGATCGCCCGACAGGGTCACCCCACCGTTCTTCGTGGAGAAGTCGGCGATCTCCCGCTTCTGCACCGTCGCCGAACGACGCGCGGATGCCAGCGCGATATCCATTGCATGCTCCGCTCGTGCGTGCAGCTTGTCGGCCAGACAAAATCGAAGACCCTGATCGCTCTCCGAACAGAGGTCGATCTCGCTCGGCGTGCTCTCGCGTGCCGCGTCGGCCGCCTGCAACATGAGCATGACCGGCAGGATCACTCCGCCGCCGCTGGCATCGGCTCGGCGCCCGCCATCGGCACCAGCCCGAGTTTCGCGAACAACGCCGCATCCGCACCGCCGCCGGCGTTGCCGGTCGTCAGCAGCTTGTCGCCGGTGAAGATCGAATTCGCGCCCGCCATGAAGCACAGCGCCTGCGTCGCTTCGCTCATGCTCTCGCGCCCCGCCGACAGCCGCACCATGCTCAGCGGCATCGCGATCCGCGCCACCGCCACGGTGCGCACGAACTCGATGTCGTCGATCTTGGCCATCGGCGTGTCCGCGAGCATGTCGCCCAGCACGGTGCCGCGCACCGGCACCAGCGCGTTCACCGGCACGCTCTCGGGATGACGAGGCAGCGTTGCCAGCGCATGGACGAAGCCGACCCGGTCGCCCCGCGTCTCGCCCATCCCGACGATCCCGCCGCAGCACACCGCGATCCCCGCCTCGCGCACATTCTCCAGCGTATCGAGCCGATCCTGAAAGGTCCGCGTGGTGATGACGTTGCCGTAATTCTCGGGGCTCGTGTCGATATTGTGGTTGTAGTAATCGAGCCCCGCCGCCGCGAGCTGCCGCGCCTGATGCGGTTCGAGCATGCCGAGCGTCATGCACGTCTCCAGCCCCATCTCGCGCACGCCCTCGACCATCCGGACGATCGCGCCCATGTCGCGGTCCTTTGGGTTGCGCCACGCCGCGCCCATGCAGAAGCGTTGCGACCCCGCCGCCTTCGCCTCGGCCGCGCTGGCGAGCACCGCGTCGACGTCCATCAGCTTGTCCGCCTTCAGCCCGCTGTCGGCGCTGGCGGACTGCGAGCAATAGCCGCAATCCTCGGGACAGCCGCCGGTCTTGATCGACAGCAGCGTGCACAACTGCACCTCGCCCGCGGCATGATACGCACGGTGGACGGTCTGCGCACGGTAGAGGAGATCGTCGAACGGCAGGTCGAACAGCGCCGCGATCTCCCCCCGCGTCCAGTCGGTCCTGATCTCCCCTCCCGCTTGCGGGAGGGGCCGGGGGAGGGCCTGTTCCGAACGAGCGCTGTCCGACAGGCCCTCCGCTAGCCCCTCCCGAAAGCGGGAGGGGGACAATGCTGTATCGGTCATTCTGCAGCTTCCTCTTGCGGCGGCATGTTGTGGCCGAGCAGGCGCAGGACCTCCTCCGCCGCCTGGATCAGGTTGGTGCCCGGGCCGAAGATCGCCTGCACCCCGGCGTCGCGCAGCATCTGGTAATCCTGCGCGGGGATCACCCCGCCGACGATCACCTTGATGTCGCCGCGACCGGCATCCTTCAGCAGCCCGATCAGGTCCGGCACCAGCGTCTTGTGCCCGGCCGCCAGCGACGACGCGCCGACCACGTCGACCTCACGCTCGATCGCCAGCGCCGCCGCCTCGGCGGGCGTCTGGAACAATGGCCCCGGCACGATCTCGAACCCCAGGTCGCCGAACATCGAGCTGACCAGATTGGCCCCGCGATCGTGCCCGTCCTGCCCCATCTTCGCGACCAGCATTCGCGGCCGGCGTCCCAGCCGCCGCTCGGTCGCCGCGACCCCATCGGTCAGCCGGTCCCAGCGCGCGTCGTCGGCATAGGCACCGCCATAGATGCCCTTCACCGGCGTCGGCTGGGTGCCGTAGCGCCCGAACACATCCTCCATCGCCTGGCTGATCTCGCCCAGCGTCGCCCGCGCGCGTGCCGCGTCGACCGCGAGCGCGAGCAGGTTGCCCGTGCCCCGCGCACCTTCTCGCAACGCGTCCAGCGCCGCGCGGCACACCGCGTCGTCGCGGGTCGTCTTCACCCGTTCGATCCGCCGGATCTGCGCCTCGCGTACCGCGACGTTGTCCACGTCGAGGATCTCGATCGGGTCCTGTTCCGCGAGCCGATATTTGTTGACCCCGACGATCACGTCCTCGCCGCGATCGACCCGTGCCGCCCGCGCCGCGCTCGCCTCCTCGATCATCGCCTTGGGCCAGCCCGCGGCGACCGCCTTGGCCATCCCGCCCTCGCGCTCTACCCGCTCGATGATCTCCCAAGCGCCGTCGACCAGCTGCTGCGTCAGGCTCTCGACATAGTAGCTGCCGCCGAGCGGATCGACGACCTTGGTCATCCCCGTTTCTTCTTGCAGCACGATCTGGGTGTTGCGCGCGATCCGTGCGGAAAAGTCGGTCGGCAGCGCGATCGCCTCGTCGAGCGCGTTGGTGTGGAGCGACTGGGTGCCCCCCAGCATCGCCGCCATCGCCTCGATCGTGGTGCGCATCACGTTGTTGTACGGGTCCTGCTCGGTCAGCGAGACCCCGCTCGTCTGGCAATGCGTCCGCAGCATCTTGGAACGCTCGTCCTTGGCGCCCAGCTCGGTCATCACCCGGTGCCACAGCACTCGTGCGGCGCGCAACTTGGCGATTTCCATGAAGAAGTTCATGCCGATCGCGAAGAAGAACGACAGCCGGCCGGCGAACTTGTCGATGTCGAGCCCGCTCGCGACGCCGTATTTCACATATTCGCGCCCGTCCGCGATCGTGAAGGCGAGCTCGTGGAGCTGCGTCGCCCCCGCCTCCTGCATGTGATATCCGCTGATCGAGATGCTGTTGAACTTCGGCATCTCGCGGCTGGTGAAGCCGAAGATGTCCGAGATGATCCGCATGCTCGGCTCGGGTGGGTAGATATAGGTGTTGCGGACCATGAACTCCTTCAGGATGTCGTTCTGGATGGTCCCGTCGAGCTGGGCGCGCGGCACGCCCTGTTCCTCGCCCGCGACGATGAAGAAGGCGAGGATCGGGATCACCGCGCCGTTCATCGTCATGCTGACGCTCATCTGGTCGAGCGGGATGCCGTCGAACAGGATCTTCATGTCCTCGACGCTGTCGATCGCCACGCCTGCCTTGCCGACATCGCCGGTGACGCGCGGGTGATCGCTGTCGTAGCCGCGATGCGTGGCGAGATCGAAGGCGACCGACAGCCCCTTCTGCCCCGCCGCGAGATTGCGGCGGTAGAAGGCGTTGCTCTCCTCCGCGGTCGAAAAGCCCGCATATTGCCGGATCGTCCACGGCCGCCCTGCATACATCGACGCGCGCACTCCGCGCGTGAACGGCGCGAAGCCGGGCAGCCCCGGATCGTCCGCGACATCCGCCGCGGTGTAGAGTGGCTTGACGTCGATCCCCTCCGGCGTCCGCCAAATGAGGTCCCTGCCCTTCACCTCTTTCGCCGCCGCGGCCTCCCAGGCGGCGAGCGTCGGCGCCGCGGTCGGCTCCGGCTGGCGTCGCTCGGCAGGCGCCGCGCCGCTGTCCTCCCCCAGATTGGTCTCGATCTCGGCCATCAGGCGCCCGTGAACGCCGGTTTGCGCTTCTGGAGGAACGACATGCCGCCCTCCATCGAATCCTTCGTGCCCCGCGCAGCGCGCTGGTTCTCTGCCTCGCGCACCATCGCGCTCGCATAATCGCGGTCGAGCGCATCCGCGAGCCCGCGCCGCATCAGCCCCAGCGCCACCGTCGGCCCTGCCGCCAACCGCTCGGCCAGCGCGAACGCCTCGGCGTCGAGCACGTCGTCGGCGACGACCTTGTGGATCATCCCCCAATCGAGCGCGGTCGCCGCTGACACCTTCTGCCCCAGCATCATCATCTCGGTCGCGCGCGCCTTTCCGATCAGCCGCGGCAGCATCCAGCTCGCCCCGCCGTCGGGCACCAGCCCGATATTGACGAACGCCTGCAGGAAATAGGCGGTCTCGCTCGCCACGCAGAAATCGGCCGCGAGCGCCAGGCTGCACCCGATCCCCGCCGCCGGCCCACGCACCGCGCTCACCACCGGCACGCCGAGCGCCGCGATCGCCAGCATCGTCGGGTTGTAGCTCTCGGTCAGCGCCGCATAGGTCGCGTTCCCCGGATCGTCGCTGCCGAGCGCCCCACCGCCGACGTCCGCCCCCGAACAAAAGGCCCGGCCCGCCCCCATCACCAGCACCGCCCGCGCACCACCGAGATCCGCCAACGCCTCGCGCAGTTCGACGAACATCGCAGGCGGCGCGGCGTTCAGCCGATCGGGCCGGTTGAGCGTCAGCACCAGCACCTCGCCGTGCCGCTCGGACAGGATGTGCTCGGTCATCGATGTTCTCCCTGCGGCGCTTCCATCAATTCGACCAGCAACCCGCCGAAGTCGCGGGGGTGGACGAATATGATCGGCGTTCCATGAGCGCCGATCCGCGGCTCGCCGAGCACCGTCGCGCCCTTCGCTGACAGGTCGGCGACCGCCGCCGTGATGTCGGGAACCTCGAAACATACATGGTGCTGGCCGCCCGCCGGATTCTTGCGGATGAACCCCGCGATCGGCGACGCGTCGTCGATCGGTTCGATCAACTCGATCTGGGTATTCGGCGCATCGACGAAGCACACTTTCACCCCCTGCGCGGGCAGATCGAATGCCTCCCCGATCGCGGTCGCGCCGAGCAGCAGCCGATACGTCTCTACCGACCGCGCGATCGACGGCGTCGCAACCCCGACATGGTTGAGCCGGCCGAGCGTCATTGCTCCTCCTCCCGCTCGGCCGCCGGTGCAGGCGGCAGCGGCGGGGTCACGCCCAGCGTGTAGCCGCAGGCGCCGAGCACCTTGCGGATCATCGCGTCGCCGCCCGGTGTCGGGAAAGTCGCCTGCACCGCGAAGTTCGAGGCGTTGGTCGTCTCCACCGTCACCGCCTTGGCCTTCGCCAGCAGCGTCGTCAGGGCGGTGACCGCCTCGGGATCGCTCACATAGAGCCCGTTGCCCGCCGACTGCCATGGATAGGTATTGGCGAAACCGTTATCGAACCGCAGCCCGACCGGCTTCTCGCCCTGCCCGAGCGGGGCGGTCTGGAAGAACTGGACCGACACGATCGGTTCCTGCGCGACGTCGCACTTCACCACCAGCCGCGACACTCCGTCGAAGCCCGTGACCGACGAGGAGATGCTGCGCACCCCCTTCGCGTTGGTCCGTTCCGCAAGCTTCCACGGCGGCGGCGGCGCGACCGCACTCGCCTGCGCGATCAACAGCAGCGCCAGCATCATGGCCTCGTCCGATCAGAGCGGGATATTGTCATGCTTCTTCCACGGGTTTTCCAGCGTCTTGCCGCGCAGCTTGCGCAGGCCGAGCGCGATGCGGCGGCGGGTAGAATGCGGCTGGATCACCTCGTCGATGAAGCCCATGCTCGCCGCCACGAACGGGTTGGCGAAGCGCGCCTCGTATTCGGCGGTGCGCTCGGCGATCTCCTCGGGCGTCCTGCCACGAAAGATGATCTCGACCGCGCCCTTCGCGCCCATCACCGCGATCTCGGCGGTCGGCCAGGCATAGTTGAGGTCGCCACGCAGGTGCTTCGACGCCATCACGTCGTATGCACCGCCATAGGCCTTGCGCGTGATCACGGTGATCTTGGGCACCGTCGCCTCGGCATAGGCGAACAGCAGCTTGGCACCGTGCTTGATGATGCCGTTATGCTCCTGTGCGGTGCCGGGCAGGAAGCCGGGGACGTCGACGAAGGTTACGATGGGAATGTCGAACGCGTCGCAGAAGCGCACGAACCGCGCCGCCTTCTTCGACGAATTGATGTCGAGCACCCCTGCCAGCACCATCGGCTGGTTGGCGACGAAACCCACCGTGCGCCCCTCGATCCGCCCGAAGCCGGTGATGATGTTGGCCGCATGCCCCGGCTGCGTCTCGAAGAAATCCCCCTCGTCGACGGTCTTCCGGATCAGCTCGTGCATGTCGTAGGGCTGGTTCGCCGATGCCGGGATCAGCGTGTCGAGGCTTTCCTCGACGCGGTCCCAATCGTCCGCCGTCGGCCGCTCGGGCACCCCGGCGCGGTTCGACGCCGGCAGGAAGTCGAAGAAGTCGCGCGCGGCGAGCAGCGCCTCGATGTCGTTGTCGAACGCGTTGTCGGCGACGCTGGTCTTGGTGGTGTGCGTCACCGCCCCGCCCAGCGCCTCCTGCGTCACCACCTCGTTGGTCACCGTCTTCACCACATCGGGACCGGTGACGAACATGTAGCTCGAATCCTTCACCATGAAGATGAAGTCCGTCATCGCCGGGCTATACACCGCCCCGCCCGCGCACGGCCCCATGATCAGGCTCAGCTGCGGCACCACCCCGCTCGCCAGCACGTTGCGCTGGAACACCTCGGCATAGCCGCCGAGCGACGCGACGCCCTCCTGGATCCGCGCGCCGCCACTGTCGTTCAGCCCGATCACCGGCGCCCCGACCTTCATCGCGGTGTCCATGACCTTGCAGATCTTCTGCGCGTGACGTTCCGACAGCGATCCGCCGAACACCGTGAAATCCTGCGAAAACACGAACACCAGACGGCCGTTGATCGTGCCCGATCCGGTGACCACCCCGTCGCCGGGGATCATCTGGTCCGCCATGCCGAAATCGACGCAGTTATGCTCGACATACATGTCGAGCTCCTCGAAGCTGCCTTCGTCGAGCAGGATGTCGATCCGCTCGCGCGCGGTCAGCTTGCCCTTGGCGTGCTGGGCCGCGATGCGCTTCTCACCGCCACCCATCCGGGCGGCTTGGCGGCGGCGTTCCAGTTCCTCGATCGTCGACGACAATGGCCTCTCCTCCGCTCCCGGCTAGCTCATCATCGGAGGGGTCGTCTATAGCGGAGCGGGCCGGCGAAATCGCCGACCGCGATCCTGAACCAATCGTGCGTCGGCCCGTTCCAGCATGCAGACCGTTCGCGTAAGATCGATCGGGCTCCACCTACCAGACGCGGAACCTCGATCATGACCAAGCAGAAGTCGGACAGCCCGGACATCCGTCCCTTCACCGGTCCGGCGGGCGGATGGGGATCGGTGCGATCGCTGGCCGAGATCATCCCGCGCGAACGCGTCACGCCGGAGGCGCTGCGCGAGTTGGCCCGCCAGAATAAGCCCGACGGCTTCGCCTGCGTCAGCTGCGGCTGGGCCAAGCCCGCCGATCACCACCCCGCCGAATTCTGCGAGGAAGGCGCAAAGGCCACCGCCTGGGAGCTGACCACCCGCCGTACCACGCCCGATTTCTTCGCCGAACACACGCTGACCGAGCTGCGCGGCTGGCGCGACTATGATCTCGAGGAACATGGCCGGCTCACCCACCCGCTGCGCTACGACTCGGCGACCGATAAATATGTGGCGGCGTCGTGGGACGAGGCGTTCGACGAAATCGCCGCGACACTGCGCCCGCTCGACCCTAAATCGGTGGTCTTCTATTCCTCCGGGCGCACAAGTCTGGAGGCCTCGTACATGTACGGCCTGATGGCGCGGATGTACGGCAACCAGAACCTGCCCGACAGCTCCAACATGTGCCACGAATCCACCTCGGTGGGCTTGAAGGCCGCCATCGGCGTGCCCGTCGGCACCACCCGGCTCGACGATTTCGAACATTGCGACGCGATCCTGTTCTTCGGCCAGAACGTCGGGTCGAATTCGCCGCGGATGCTCCACGACCTGCGCACCGCCCGCAAGCGCGGGGTCCAGATCATCACCTTCAACCCGCTGAAGGAACGCGGGCTCGAACGCTTCACCGATCCGCAGAACCCGATCGAGATGGCGACGCTGGGCGAGACGCGGATCTCGACCCAATATCATCAGGTGAAGGCAGGCGGCGATATCGCCGCGATGATGGGCATCGCCAAGTTCCTGGTCGAATGGAACGACGCCGCGCACGCGAAGGGCGCCGTGCCGGTCCTCGACGAGGAGTTCATCGCTCAGCATACCCACGGGTTCGACGCCTTCGTCGATGCGGTGCGCGCCGCCGACTGGGACGACATCGTCCGCGAGGCCGGACTGGCGAAGGGCGAGCTCGAGGAATCGGCACGGATCTACGCCAAGGCCAAGGCGGTTCTCGCGATCTACGGCATGGGGCTGACCCAGCATGTGAAGGGCGTCGAGAACGTCCGCATGCTCGTCAACCTGCTGCTGATGCGCGGCAACATCGGCAAGCCCGGCGCCGGCCCCACGCCGGTCCGCGGCCACAGCAACGTCCAGGGCCAACGCACCGTCGGCATTACCGAAAAGACCGAGCTCGTGCCCGTCGAAGTGCTCGAGGCGCAATACGGCTTCACCGCCCCGCGCGAAAAGGGCACCGACACGGTCGAGGCCTGCCGCGGCGTGATCGACGGTTCGGTCACGGCGTTCGTCGCGCTCGGCGGCAATTTCCTCCGCGCGGTGCCCGAGACCGCGGCGATGGAGGAGGCATGGCCACGCCTCGGTCTGTCCGTGCAGATCGCGACCAAGCTCAACCGCAATCATCTCTTCCCCGGTGCGGTCACCTATCTGCTGCCCTGCCTCGGCCGGATCGAGGAGGACGTGCAGGCGACCGGCCCACAGATCGTCACGGTCGAGGATTCGACCAGCTGCTTCCACGCCTCGCGTGGCAAGGCGCACCCCGCCAGCCGCCACCTGCTGTCCGAACCCGCGATCGTCGGCGCGCTCGCCAAGCGGCTGTTGCCGCACAATCCCAGGGTCGATTGGGACGCCTGGGTCGGCGACTACGCGCTGATCCGCGATGCGATCGAGCAGACCTATCCCGCGGTGTTCAAAGACTTCAACGCGCGGCTGTTCAAGCCCGGCGGGTCGTGGAAGGGCAACAAGGCGGCGGAACGGATTTGGGAGACGCCGAGCGGCAAGGCCGAATTCCTGGTGCCGAGCGGGCTCAGCGCCACCGGGTTCGGCGACGCCGCGGGGCGCTATCGGCTGATGACGCTCCGGTCGAACGATCAGTTCAATACGACGATCTACGGCTATCACGACCGTTTCCGCGGGGTGAAGGGCACGCGCGACGTGCTGTTCATGAACGACGCCGACATCGCTGCGGCCGGGCTAGCCGGTGGCCAGATCGTCGCGCTGGAAAGCGACGCCGGCGACGGCATCGTGCGTCGGCGCGAGGGGTTGATCGTCACCCCTTACGACATCCCGCGCGGCTGCCTCGGTGCCTATTATCCCGAGTGCAACGTGCTGATGCCGGTCGAGCACCACGCCGAGGAAAGCCACGTCCCCGCCGCCAAATCGGTGCCTGTCCGGATCGCGGCTTGATCGCGGGCACCGCCGCTCACGCCTTCACCCGGACGGGGGCGGACGGCAGCGCCGCCCGCATCGATCGGCACCTCGCCGTCGAGATGCCGGTCGCAGTCGAGTTCGGCGGCATCGGCTATGCGGTGCTGATGGCGACGCCGTGTGATCTGGCGGATCTCGTCACCGGTTTCGCGCTGTCCGAACGCCTGATCGACCGCAATGCCGACATCGTCGACCTCGACGAGATCGAGCGCGACAACGGTATCGTCGTCCGCGCGACGCTCGACCGACGCGTGATCGGCCGCGTCGCCGACCGTGTCCGTCACCGCGTGTCGGAAAGTTCGTGCGGGATGTGCGGGATCGAGAATCTCGATCAGGCGCTCCGCCCCTTGCCCGCAGCCACGACGACCTGGTCGGGCGACGCCGGTGCGGTGTTCGCCGCGCTCGACGCGCTCGACGCGCACCAGCCGCTCAATCGCGTGACCGGTGCGGTGCATGCCGCCGCCGCCTGCACCACAACGGGCGAGCCGTGGCTGGTCCGCGAGGATGTCGGCCGGCACAATGCCTTCGACAAGCTGATCGGCGCGATGCTGCGGGCCGGGCGTGGGTGGGACGGCGGCTTCGCGCTGCTGACCTCGCGCTGCTCCTACGAACTGGTCGAGAAGGCGGTGCTGTCGGGATGTCCGATGCTCGCGACCATCTCCGCCCCGACCTCGCTGGCGGTGACGCGCGCCGCCGCCGCCGGACTGCCGCTCCACGTGCTGGCCCGGCGCGACGCGGTGCTGGTCCGATGACCCGCATCCTCGGCGCGGTGCTCGCCGGCGGCCGATCGCGCCGCTTCGGCAGCGACAAGGCGCTTGCCGTGTTCGACGGCACCACCCTGATCGACCACGCCCTCGCCGCGCTCGCCGCGCAATGCGACGCGGTGCTGGTCTGCGGCAGGTCCGGACCCGGCTCGATCGCGGACCGCCCGACCCCCGATCTGGGCCCGCTCGGCGGCCTCAACGCCGCACTGCATCATGCCGCCGCGAACGGCTTCACCGCCGTCATAAGCGCCCCTTGCGACATGCCGATCCTGCCCGCCGATCTGGTGGCCCGATTGCAGGCGGCGGGTTCGACCAGCTTCGTCACCGCCACGCCGGTGATCGGGCTGTGGCCCGCGCGCCTGGCCGACGAGCTCGACCTCCACCTTGCCGAGGGCGGCGACCGGTCGATGTGGCGCTGGACCGCGCGGGTCGCGGCGCTGCCGGTGACGATCGACGGCCTCGCCAACGTCAACACGCCCGACGACCTCGCACGCCTCAGGCGATAGCGGGCATCTTCGTCATCAGCTTGTCGAGCGTAATCGGATAGTCGCGCACCCGCACGCCGCTGGCATTGTAGATCGCATTGGCGATCGCCGCGCCGACGCCGCACAGCCCGAGCTCGCCGACCCCCTTCGCCTTCATCGGCGACGACATCGGATCGACCTCGTCGAGGAAGACCACCTCCTGGTGCGGGATGTCGGCGTGCACCGGCACCTCGTAGCTGGCAAGATCGTGGTTGACGAAGAAGCCGAACCGCTTGTCGACCGCGAGTTCCTCCATCAGCGCCGCGCCGACGCCCATCGTCATCGCCCCGATCACCTGGCTGCGCGCCGATTTGGGGTTGAGGATACGCCCCGCCGCGCACACCGCCAGCATCCGCCGGACCCGGATCTCGCCGGTGAAGGCATCGACCCCGACCTCGACGAAATGCCCGGCGAAGGTCGATTGCTGTGCCTTCTTGCCAAGATCGCCGAACTCGATCGCGTCCTCGGCAGACAGGCCCTTGTCGCCCGCCGCCTCTGCCAGTGACACGCTGCGATTACCCGCGCGGACCTTGCCATCGGCGAACTCGACATCACCCGAATTAAACCCCAGCTTCTGCGCCACCGCCTCGCGCAGCTTCATGCACGCCGCATAGACGCCCGCAGTCGAGCTGTTGGCGCCCCATTGCCCGCCCGATCCGGCACCCGCCGGAAAACTGCTGTCGCCGAGCAGCACCACGACCTTGTCGATCGATACGCCCATCACCTCGGCGGCGGTCTGCGCGATGATCGTGTAGGTGCCGGTGCCGATGTCGGTCATGTCGGTCGCGACGGTGACCACGCCCTTGCGGTCGATGCCGACCCGCGCCGCGGACTTCATCGTGATGTTGTTGCGGAAGCCTGCCGCGACTCCCATCCCGACCAGCCAGCGGCCGTCGCGCGTCGATCGCGGCGTCGCCTTGCGCTGTGTCCAGCCGAACTTGTCCGCACCCAGCCGCAGGCATTCTACCAACTGCCGCTGCGAGAATTTGCGCTCCGGCTTCTCGGGATCGACCTGGGTGTCGTTGACGATGCGGAATTCGACCGGGTCCATCCCGAGCTTCTCCGCCATTTCGTCCATCGCGATCTCGAGCGCCATCAGCCCCGGCGCTTCGCCCGGCGCGCGCATTGCATTGCCCTCGGGCAGATCGAGCACCGCGAGCCGCATCGAGGTAAGCCGGTTCGCGCCCGCATAGAGCAGCTTGGTCTGCGACACCGCGGTCTCGGGGCCGCCACCCGGCAGGTCGCCCGATCCACTCTCGTGCGCGATCGCGGTGAGCCGGCCGTCCTTGCCGGCGCCGAGCCGTATCCGCTGCCGCGTTGCCGGGCGGTGGGTGGTGTTGTTGATCATCAACGGCCGCTGCAACGCCACCTTCACCGGCCGCCCCGCCGCTTTGGCGCCGAGCGCCGCCAGGATCGCGTCGGTCCGCACGAACAGTTTTCCGCCGAATCCGCCGCCGATATAGGGCGAGATGAGGCGGACATTGTCCTTGGGAATCCCGAGCGTCTTGGCGACGTCGCCCTTGCCCCATGCGATCATCTGGTTCGACGTCCAAAGCGTCACATTGTCGCCTTCCCAGGCGGCGGTGGTGGCGTGCGGCTCCATCATCGCATGGCTGTGGTCGGGCGTTTCGTAACGCGCGTCGAGCTTCACCGGCGCGGCGGCGAACGCCGTCTCGAAATCGCCGACGCGGTCGACCGGCGGCGCGCTGCTGCCCTCGCCGCTGTCGTTGCCTTTCAGCGGCGCGATCTTCAGCTCGGCGTCGAGATCGAAGCGACCTTTCGTCCGTGCGTAATCGACGCGGACCAGCGCCGCGGCGGCCCGCGCCTGTTCGAAGGTCTCGGCGACCACCAGCGCGATCGCCTGGTGATAATGATCGATCGCCGGCCCGCCGAGCAACTTCGCGGTGTTGAAGTCGCCCTTGGCGAGCGGACCCGCACTGTCCGCGGTGACGATCGTTAGCACCCCCGGTGCTGCCTTCGCCGCCGCTAGGTCCATTCCCGCGATTCGGCCCTTGGCGATCCCGGCGCCGACGACATAACCATAGGCCGCGTTCGGCGCGACGTCGTGGCGCTCGTACGCATAATGCGCGGTGCCGGTGGTCTTGAACTTGCCGTCGATCCGGTCGGTCGGCTTGCCGATCACCTTCAGCTGGTCGATCGGATTGGTGCCCGCGGGCGTGTCGAACTTCATGCTGCGGTTCCCGTCTTGGCTTCCGCGATCACCGCGCCGATCGTGCGCTCGACCAGCGGCACCTTATAGGCGTTGTCGGCGGTCGGCCGTGCGCCGGCGAGCAGCCGGGTGGCGACCGCCTTCGCACCCTGCGGCAGCGCGGCCTCCGCCGCCTCGACCCGCCACGGCTTTGGCGCGATGCCACCGATCGCGATCCGGCCGCTTCCGTCGCGCTGGATGATGCCCGCCACCGATACCAACGCATAGGCATAGGATGCGCGGTCGCGGACCTTGTGGTAGATGTGCGTGCCGCCGACCGGCTTGGGCAGCGTCACCGCGGTGATCAGCTCGCCCGCCGCGAGATTGGTGTCGATGTGCGGCGTATCGCCCCACAGCCGGTGGAAGTCCGCGATCGGGATGCGCCGGGTATCCCCCGATGGCTGCACCGTCTCGACCGTCGCATTGAGCACCCGCATCGCCACCGCCATGTCGCCGGGGTAGGTTGCGATGCACGCATTGCTGGTGCCGACAATGCCGAGCTGCCGGCTATACCCACCCAGCGCTGCACAACCCGACCCCGGCTTACGCTTGTTGCACGCCTGGTTGGTGTCGTAGAAATAGGGGCAGCGGGTCCGCTGGAGCAGATTGCCCGCAGTGGTCGCCTTGTTGCGCAGCTGTCCGCTCGCCCCCGCCACGATCGCGCGCGACAGCACGCCATAGTCGCGCCGGACCCGTGCATCGGCAGCGAGATCGGTGTTGCGGACCAGCGCACCGATACGCAGCCCGCCTTCCGGCGTCGGCTCGATCGCGTCAAGCTTCAGCCGGTTGACGTCGACCAGATGCTGCGGCGTCTCGATCTGCAGCTTCATCAGGTCGAGCAGGTTGGTGCCGCCCGCGATGAACTTGGCGCCCGGCATTCGCGCCACCATCGTCGCGGCCTCGGCCGGAGTCGTGGCGCGTTCGTAGGTAAAGGCCTTCATGCGCTGGCTCCGGAGACTTCCTGCATCGCCTCGACGATGTTCGAATAGGCGCCGCAGCGGCAGATGTTGCCGCTCATCCGCTCGCGGATCTCGGCGGCGGTTGCTTGCGGCGTTGCGGTCAGGTCGGCGCTGACATGGCTCGGTACGCCGTCGCGGATCTCCTTCAGCACCGACACCGCCGAGCAGATCTGCCCCGGGGTGCAATAGCCGCACTGATAACCGTCATGCTTGACGAACGCGGCCTGCATCGCGTGCAGGTCGCCCGGCTTGCCCAAGCCCTCGATCGTCGTGATCTGGTCGCCGTCGTGCATGACCGCGAGCGTTAGGCAGGAGTTGATCCGGCGACCTTCGACGATCACCGTGCACGCGCCGCACTGGCCGTGATCGCAGCCCTTCTTGGTGCCGGTCAGCTTCCAATGTTCGCGCAACGCATCGAGCAGCGTGACCCGGGTATCGAGGTCCAGCGTCCCGGATGTGCCGTTGACCTTCAGCGTCACCGGCATCGTCGGCGGTGCCGATCCGGTCGCGGGCTGCACCTGCCCGGCCGCAGCCGGCACCGACACCATCGCACCGCAGGCGACGCCGGTCGCGAGGACACCCCGACGCGAGACTTCGAATCCGCTCGTCTTGTCCAACCGCGGCACCTTTCCTGATCAATGTATATCGATCGCAACGATCCCGATCGGATATCGATCCTAACGATCAGGCGACGACTTGCCAGTCCTTAACGCCAACCCGCAGGCCGGTGACGCTCGTCACCAGCGTCTCTATCTGCGGCTCGGTGAAACCCGCCGACAGGAACCGCTCGATCTCGGCAACCGGCAGCGCGAAGCCGCGGCGCCAGGCGTGGATCGCAAGCCGGCGCAGCGCCTCGAGCCGCGGGTCCGCCAGTCGCGAGCTGGTGCCCGCGCCGAACAGCCCGCCGAGCGCGCGCGACAGCCGGCTCGGTTCGTCGATGCTCCGCAGCGGATCGCGTTTGGCGAGCGCGATCACGCTCCATTCGAGCGCGGAAAAACCCGCCGCCTCGGGAGCACGGCCGGCCCGGCTCGAGCCGGGCGCGGCGAACAGATTGTCCAGGTCGAGATAGGCCATGTCGTTTCCCCCTTCAGGAACGGGCATGAACGACCGGCGGCGGCAGCACATCGCCACCCCATGGGTTCGTTCCGGTGTATGTCAGGTACGATCGGTTACGCGATCAGCTTCAATACCAGGCGGTATATAAACCGGACGGCGGGGCGTCAACAGACTTCTGTACCGATCGGGATATTTAATTTGACCGCGTGCCGTAGCGCACGGCGACGATTGCCGGTTGCCCCCGCGCGTCTGCCGCGGCAGCGCACATGAGCGCGACCGTCGCGCTCGGAGCCGCTGCCATGATCCCCCGCGAACTGATCGACACCGCGACCGTCCCCGGCGGGGTCGAGCTGCGGCTGTTCCGGCGCGGCGCCGACTATATGATCGTGCTCGACCGCAACGAACTGATGAACAGCCGGATGAGCGGATCGGAGGAGGCGCTGTCGGTGATGACGCTGGAGCGGCTGCGCGGGCGCGCAGCGCCGCACCTCCTGGTCGGCGGCTACGGCATGGGGTTCACCCTGCGCGCCGGCTTGGCGGCGAGCCGCGATGCCCGCTTTACCGTCGCCGAACTGGTGCCCGAGATCATCCGCTGGGCGCGCGGACCGATGGCGGCGCTGACCGCGGGCTGCCTCGACGATCCGCGCGTCGTCGTGGTGGAGGGCGACGTCGCCCGCTCGATCGCCGATGCCAGGGGCAGCTACGACGCGATCCTTCTCGACGTCGACAACGGCCCCGACGGGTTGACCGCCGCGGGTAACGACCGGCTCTATTCGCCGCGCGGACTGGACGCCGCGCGGATCGCGCTGGCGCCCGGCGGCATCCTCGCGATCTGGTCGGCCGGCCCCGACAAGGCCTTCGCGCGGCGGCTCGGCGAGGCCGGCTTCGCGGTCGAGGAAGTCGCGGTGCGCGCCCGCGGCAACGGCAAGGGGCCGCGCCACGTCATCTGGTTCGCCACGAAACGGTAATTTCCGCGCGCTGATGCGGCGAAGACACGCGCCAAGCGCGTTCCGATCGGTTATGATGCCTGCATGCTCATCAACCGCCTGACCTTCGCCGCTGCGGTCCTGACCGCGTCGACCGCCGGAGCGCAGACCGCCCCGGCGCCGCTCTCGACTCCGCAATCGATCCTGCCCGCCCCGCTCGCCCCACAGGCGGTCGTGGTGCCGGTGCCCGCACCCGTGGTGCCGCTGCCGCGGATCACCGAAGCGCAGGCCCGCCAGCTCGCCGATCTGATCGCGCGCGATGCGGTGGCGCAGGGGCTGCAGGAGACCGTCGGCGCCGCGCCCGATACCGCCGATCACGACGCGCTGATCCGTCGCGCGCTCGATCACGCACATGCGGTCCATGCCGGGCGGCTCGAAGGCGCCGACTTCCAGCGTGAATGGGGGATCCGGCCGGTCAACTATGATCCGCTGCCCGGCTTTACAGATGCTGTGCGGCGCGATCGGATGGCGGCGTGGATCGCGTCGCTGCCGCCGCCCTATGCCGGCTATGACGGCCTCGTCGCCGGCCTGGCCCGCTATCGGAAGCTCGCATCCGCGGGCGGCTGGCCGACGCTCCGCGCCGGCGCCGATCTCGCCTTCCGCGCCAAGGGCGCCGACGTCGCCGCGCTGCGCAAGCGCCTAGGAGCGGAGGATGCGCAGGTCGCTGCCACCGGCGCGGTGTTCGACACGGCGCTGCTGGAGGCGGTGCGGCGCGCGCAGCGGCGCTACGGGCTCAACCCGACCGGCATCGTCGGCGCGCAGACCGTCGCCGCGCTCAACGTGCCGGTCGAGGAGCGCATCCGCCAGATCATGGCGAACATGGAACGCTGGCGCTGGCTCCCCCCGCAGCTCGACAAGGACCGCGTCCAGGTCAACATCGCCGCCGCGGTGCTCACCGTATTCGATGGCGATGCGCCGGTGATGTCGATGAAGGCGGTCACCGGCCGCCCGGGCGACGAGACCCCGATGCTCGTATCGTCGATCCACAGCATCGTGCTCAATCCGCCCTGGAACGTGCCGAGCTCGATCGCGACCAAGGAATTGTGGCCGAAGGAGCGCGCCAATCCTGGCTATCTCCAGCGCAACGGCTTTCGCGTCATCGAAACCCCCGACGGCGGCAAGCGGCTGCAACAGGCATCGGAACGCAGCGCGCTCGGGCGGTACAAGTTCGACTTCGACAACGCCTTCGCGGTCTATCTGCACGACACCCCCGCACAGGCCGGCTTCGCGAAGTTCGATCGCCTTGCCAGCCATGGCTGCGTGCGGCTCGAACATCCCGACAAGCTCGCCAAGCTGCTGATGCAGAACACCCCGCAATGGTCGCCGGAGGCGATCGACACCACCGTCGCCGCCGGCAAGACCGTTCGTGCGAAGCTCGGCGCGCCGGTTTCGGTGTATCTGCTCTACTGGACCGCATTCGCGGCGACCAACGCCCAGGTCGGGTTTCGCGACGACCCCTATCGCTGGGACGGCGCACTCGCGAGCAAGATCGAAGCCCGCTCGGCGCGTCAGGCGCTGGCGGCCCGCTGAAGGAACCGACGATGAAGACGACCCGCCTCCGCTCGCTCCTGCTCGCCGGCGCCCTGCTGCTACCGACGCTCGCCGGCTGCTCGCGCAAGGAACCGGACGCACCCGCCGCCGAGGGCGAGGCGAACGACGAGGCGCCCGCCCCGGTTGCCGCGCCCGTCCTGCCCGAACCCCAACCCGCCCCTGCGCCCACTGCGGCGCCGGTCGACAACACCCCTGCCGAGGCCGCGGTCGCGCCCGACGAACAGATGATGGACGACGCCACCGCGACCGGCATGACCGCGCGCGCCGAACGCGGCGAGGAACAACCCGCCAACACCGACACCGTCGCCGAGCCGACCGACACCGTCGAACAGAAGTAGCGTGAGGCAGGTCCTCCCCGGCACCCGGAGGACCTCCTATCTGGGTCGGTAGACGATCTCCGCGCGGCCATCGGCGCGGATCGGCAGGAACAGCCCCTGCCCGGTCACTGCGATCCGACCGTTCTCGACGCTCGTCACCTGCGCCTTCAGCAGGAAGTCGCCTTCCCGGTGTCCCGCGATCGCGCGCTGCGCCGCGCCCAGCACCTTCTGGTAATCGCGCGCGAAATCATGGACCAGCGATTCGCGGACATTGGCGAGCACCGCGGTGTCGCGGAACAGTGCGAACAGCAGGTTGACGGTGTCGCTGTCGGTCTGCCCCGCGATCCCCAGGTCGCGAACCCGCACCACCTGCGATCCGGGATCGTTATAGGGGATCGCGGTCAGCCAGATCTCGCCCTTGGTGGTGACCAGCGAGTTCGCCCGCCCCTTTACCTCGGTCTTGATCCCGACGGCGATGTGACCCGCCTCGGTCGCATAGATGGTGACGTCGCCGAACTTGGCGTCCACCGGGCCGACCCCCGAGATCGAGATCCCGCGTGCCGCCAGCTTGCGCAGCGCGCGCGCGACGACGGGTTCGAGCTGCCGATAGTCGGCGATCACCGGCACGAAGAAGCGCAACCCCGGCCGCCCGGTCTCCAGCGACGGCGGCGGCAAGGCGGTCGGCGCGGGATCGGGCGGACGATCGCCGACGAAGGTCTGGGTCAGCGCCTCCGCCGACAGCAGCATCTGCAGCTCACGGCCGGCGACGCGGTAGCCGCCGAAGCCGAGGCGCCTCGGCGTCACCCGTAGCCAGGCCGGCGGCCGCTCGCGATTGAGCGAAATCGACGTGAAGGCGCGCCGCCAGACCTCGCCGAGCCGCTCGCGCGTGCGGATCTTCGCCAGTTCGCGCGGCAGATCGCGTTCGAGCCCGACGATCACCGCCTTCAGCCGCTCATCCGCCTTGTCGACGAAGCTTATCCGCTGGCCGAGAAAGTCGATCCCCGGTGGCTCGACCCAATCATAATCGATGTCGATCTTAGCGGTCGGGGTCCAGCGCCGATCGACGGACAGTCGAGCGCGCGCATGGACCAGCGCGCTGCCGGTCGCGGTTTCCCGGGCCAGGATGCCGCCGACGTCGCGGGCGCTGATCGTGGCGCTTACCGGCATCGTGATCGTCAGCGTTTCGCCGCTGCCGCCCAGCCGTAGCCGCCCGCGGGTGACTTGCCCGACGATGCGGCAGCCGAGCGCCGGCGTCACCTTGATCTTGCGGCCGAACACCTTCACCCGCTGTTCGGGCACGCAGCGCGGCTCGTGCTTGTCGATCCGCCACAACAGCCGCGGCGCCCGTGCCTCCAGCCCGCGCTCCAGATCGGCCAATTGCGCGGTCACGGGCACTACGATCGTCGAGCTCTGGTCGGGCAGCGTCGCTGGCGTCTCCACCCGCGGCGGCGCGGCGTTGCCGCTCGGCCGCTGGCACCCCGACGCGGTCAGCGACAGCGCCAGCACAAGGGGCAAGGCGACCGACAGCGATCGATTGCGAGGCGGGACGGCGCTCATCGCCGGATGATCCGGTGCTTCGCCCGATCATGCAAGCGCCACCCGCAAGATCGTTCGTGCTTTGATCGATATCATAGTGAACAATATTGCGCCGGAACCCGACCGATCGGTAAATCTGCGGGATGAACGGCCCCAAATCAACGATCGAACGCGCGTTCGAGATCGCCCGCGAGGGAAAGGCATTGCGGCTCGAGGAAATCGCCCGTCAGCTCCAGCGCGAGGGATATGCCGACGTCCATGGACATCTCGATGGCGCGAAGATCCGCGCGCAGCTGATGAGCCTCGTCCAGGCCGCGCGCGCCAAGCCCGTGGTCAGCGACTGATGCCGCTTCCGTCTCGTCGTGGGACAGCGGCGGGAGAACTCACCCGATCGTCGTCGGCAGCGCGGTTTAGGACGAAACCGATTGGCGATCGCCGCGTTGCTCGATCGGGGACCTACGCAACCGGGAGTACACCATAATGGCCGTTCAGGGCACGCCGAGCCAACGGATCTCGGACCTGCCGCGCGAACAGCGCCTAACCGCCTTGTATCGCCGCGCCGCCGCCGAACGGCAGCGCTTCGACGCAACCCGCAACCAGGGAACCTGGTTGTCGCGCCTCAAGTCGCGACTGGGCTGACGTCGGCGGGAAAGTTCTGCGCGCTCGACGGCGCCGAAAATACGTTCTTACAAGCCGAACGGGGCCGTGGGCCGTTTTCCGACCCACGCCCCCGGTTCGCCTCAGCGACCGCGCAGCGTGTTGAGTAGCGCCACGCCTAGTACGCCAACGAGTGCCGCGGTCGCGAACGGCCGCTGGCGCGCGAAGCCCTTCGCCTTGTCGACCACCGGGCCGGGGTTCGCGATCGCGTCCTTGGCGGCGCCCGCGATCTGCTTGGCGTTGCCGGTCAGCTGATCGGCGATCCCTGCGCCCTGCAGCGAATTGTCGCCGGTGGCCTTGCCGAGGCCTTCCTTGGCGGCGCCGGTGATGCTCTGGCCCTGGCCTTCGAGGGTGGTCGTGTTCATGGGTATCTCCTTGTGAGGGCGCAGCCACGATGGTTGCGATACGGGGCGGCAAACGGTCGGCGCGCCAATTGGATGCAGCCAACCGACATGACCCCGCGTTGAGCCCCCGATTGGAGACGCCCACGATGATCCGCAGCCTCGCCGAACTCGATGCGATCCGCGCCGAATGCCGCAAGCTGGTGACCAACCGGTCGCTGGTATCCGCGGGCGCCGCGGTGGTGCCGATCCCTGGCGCCGATCTCATCGCCGACATCGGCCTGCTCACCACGCTGCTGCCGGAGATCAGCAAGCGCTTCGATCTCGATCACGAACAGGTCGCCCGGCTGGAGCCACAATTGGCGCAGCGCGTGCTGGTGCTCGCCTCCAGCATGGGCAACAACGTCATCGGGAAGGCGATTACCAAGCGGATCGTGATCGCGATGCTCCGTCGCGTCGGCATCCGCGTCGCCACCGCCTCGGCCGCCAAATACGTCCCGGTCCTCGGCTCCGCGGTCGCCGCGACGATCAGCTTCGGCGCGATGAAGCTGGTCGGCAACTCCCACATCGAAGACTGCTACCGCACCGCCGCCGCCCTGATCGCCCCGCCCGGGGCGCTGCCGGCGCCGTCCTCCTCGACTTAGGTCGGTCTTAACCAGACCCGTGCGATGTCGGCCGCGAATGGCATGACGGGACTGCTGCATCGTGCGGCGGGTCACCGGTCGGCGAACCGGATGGGATGGAGATGGAACAGGGCAAGCTTGCCGTGGCGATCGGCGACGACACCGTGCGCTTCGCGATCGTCGGTGCGCACGGCGCGCTGAGCAAGTTCGAGGAATCGCCGATCACGCGGTTCTCGACGCTGACCGACGCGTTGCTCGCGTACGAGGCGAGCAGCGGCGTGCCTCTGCTCGGATCGACGTGCGCGGTCTCGATCATCGGCGCGACCTGCCGCGATTCGATCCTGCTGTCGCGCGGCCAATGGGCGATCAGCCGCGCGGGGCTCAGATCGCTGTTCCGGCAGGACGCGATCATCATCAACGACGTCGCCGCCAGCGCCTGGGCGATCCTCGGCGGGCAGGTGCAGAAGCTTGCGCCCCTCTCCCCGGGCGGCACCGAGCCCGACTTCAAGCGCCCCGGGCGCTGGGCGGTCACCCACATCCAGAAGGGCGTCGGACTCGCGGTGATCGACATCGACGAAGCCGGCGTGCCGCGGGTGCTGGAATGCGAAATGGGGCATTGCGGCTTCTCGCCGTCCTCGTCCGAACATGCCGCGCTCGCCGCGGCGTTGTCGCGGCGGCTCGCCAAGGCGGTGACGTGGGAATCGATCCTCACCATCCCGCTCGACGATCCGATCTGGGCGCTCGACGGCGTCGCGGTGCCGCGCAGCAAGCGGATCGCGGTGCTGGCGCGGCTCGCCGGACAATATGCCGGCGAGCTCGTCCTCGCGCACGGCGCCTGGTCGGGCATCATCGTCACCGGCAAGCGCATTGCCGAGATCGTCGCCGAACCCGCGATCGACGGGTTCAACGCCGCGTTCGAGGCGAAGACCAAGTTCCAGCGCCTGATCCGCGCCACCCCGCGCTACCGGCTGACCAACACCGATCTTTCGCTCGCGGGCCTCGCGGTCGCGCTCGAACTCCACCCTTCCGCCCGACGGATGCTCGTCCCGGCCTGAGCCCCGGCTTGCCGTGGTTTCGGCGCTGTGCTCAAGTCCTGTCGATAGCCGCCATGCCGGCGGACGATGACGGGACCAGGCGATGAGAGTGTTGCGTCGGACGGCGATGATCGCCGGCTTGCTGGCCGCCATGCCACTCGCGGCGCAGACCGCGCCGCCCCCTACCCCTCCAGCGCCGTCGACCTCGCCCGAAGTCGGCGCCAACGACATTCTCGTCACCGGCCGCCGCGCGGAACCGAGCAACTGGCGCGAGGCGGAAACGCCGCACGCCGTGGTGTTGAGCGACGGCAGCGAGGCGGACCTGATCCGCATCGCGCGCAACCTCGAACGGCTCCACTTCCTGCTGTCGATGCTGCTCGGGCGGGTCGACAAGCCCGATGACACGGTGAAGCTGCGCGTCACGCTGATCGGCGACGTCGCCGAATTCACCGCGATGGGGCTGCGTAACCTGCGTTGGCAGCAGGGCCCGTTCCCCGACGAATTCGGCGACATGCGCTATTACGATCCGCGCGACGACGGCGCGGTGATGGCGACGAGCCGGATCGACCAGAAGGTGATCACCGAACGCGGGATCAGCTGGGAACGATTCCAGGGCATGGTCTCGGCGCTCAGCGATCGGCCCGCCGACGGCACCGGCAATCAGGGCATGAACGGGTATGGCGGTTCCTCGCTGATCGGCCTGTCGAACACTACCGACCGGATCGGCCTGCCCAACGAAAAATCGGTGGTCGTGCCGTCCGATTACCTGCTCTACGCGGGCTTCGCGCAGCATTACCTGACCACCTATTTCCCCGCCGCCTATCCGCGCTGGTATCTCGACGGCTTCGGCCAGGTGTTCGCGACGATGCAGACGCATGGCGAGAATGAACTCGATTACGGCCGCGTCCCGATCGGGACCACCTCGACGCTCGATCGGTATGGCGGCTATCCGCTCGCCCAGGTGTTCGACGGCAGCTACCTCAATCCCAAGGCATCGCGCCGCCGCTGGACGCCGACGCACGCCTGGATGCTGACGCACTTCCTGTTCTTCTCGGACGCCTGGCGGCCGCGCTTGCGCCAATATCTGCTCGCTTATGCGAACGGCGCCACGCCTGCCGAGGCCGCGAAGGCGTTGGGCGATCCCGCCGTGCTGACCGCCGAACTGCGCCGCTATTATCGCGGCAAGAAGCCGTTCGACAAGATGGCCTATCCCGCCGATCGCATTCCAGAGCCGCAGGTCCGGCGCCTCACCAAGGGGCAGGCGGCGTTCATCAAGGGGCGGCTCGAACTCGGCTCGCGGGTCGATCTCGCCGCGGAGCCGAGCGTCGGCGCCACCGCGGACGAGACCGCGAAGCTGGCGAAGGAACATCGCCAGGCGATCGCCACGCGCGACAAATGGCTCGAGGGTTTACGCCGCGACGCCGCGCGCTACCCCGCCGACGTCGAGGCACAGCTGCTGCTAGCCGAGGCCGAATGCCGCACCGGCCACCCCGCCGAATGTCGCGTCGCCGCGGAGGCGACGCTCAAGCTCCGCCCCGGCGACACCGCCGCACTGGCGTGGAAGGGCAGCGCGATGGCACTCGCCGCACGGGCGGCGCCGATGGACCAGCGTCCGGCCGAACTTCGCGCCGCGCGTGAGGTGATCGCCGGCGCCAACCGCGCCGACACCGAAGCGGTGTTGCCGCTGCTCGCCTATTATCGCAGCTATCAGGGCGACACCGCCCCGCCGATCGCGGTGGATGCGCTGGCCGGCGCCGTCACCCGTGTTCCCAATGCGCCGGTGGCGAGGCTCGCGCTCGGCACCGAATATGCCAGGCGCGGGCTGACCGACGAAGCGCGGCGGACGCTCGGTCCGGTCGCGCTCGGTGGCTACGACACCCCGGAGCGCCTCGCTGCACAGCAGGCGATCGCGGGGGCGGTGAAGTAGGGAAGGTCGCCTACCGCCGACCGGTCTAGGCGCTGCCGAACGCCAGCGGCGGGGTCTGCTGGTGCTGGACCACCTGCCAATCCTCGTGCCCGCGTCGCCGATAGGTGGAGGTGCAATGCGCCTCATATTCCTCGTCGTCGCGCGCGGCCTTCACGCTATAGGCGACCACGATCAGCCCCTCTTCGGGCCGCGCGATGCGCTTGTCGCTCATCACCACCTTGGTCCAGCGCGGGGTCGATGCGACCGCTTCGATCGCCTGCTCGCCGCTCACCACATAGGGCGGGGTCGGCAGCACCATCAGGCATTCGGCATCGATCGATTCGCGGTAATGCTCGGCATCCGCGGTCCACAGGCTCTCTTCAAACGTCCACACACGATCATCGTCCATTACCATCTCCTCGGCTTCGCAGGTTGAAGGATCGGCGGCGCGGATCGTTCCTGAGCGGCGTCGCCCGCCACGGCAGGAGAAACGGGAAGGCGGGTGTAAGGGAGCTCTCCTCCAGCGATATCGCCTGCGAAGAGGCCCCACCCCATCTCTTTGGAGGAGAGGAGTTTTTTACATCACCTCGACCGCCGCGCTTTCCGGCTCGGCCGTGACTGTGCGGCGATCGCGCCGGCGGCGAGGATCGCGGCCGAGAAGAAGAATGCGTTGAGCAGCGCGTCGGCCAGCGTCAGCAGCACCACCAGCGCCAGCGGCACCGCGGTGCCGTCGTCGATGCGGTCGCCCCAGCGGCGATAGCGACGCAGACCCGCGATCGCCGCCAGCGCAAGGCTGCCCCACGCGAGCGCCCACCCGATCAGGCCATATTGCCCGATGATCAGCAGCGGCTGCCCCCAGGGACGGGTGCCGAAGCGCCGCCACCAGTCCCAGCGCGAGGTGCCCGCGATCGGGGCGGCGGTCGCACCCGGCAGCGTCCTGATGTCCTGCGACACCCGCCACGCGAAGGAGCCGCGCCCGATCGCGCGCAGCGTCCCGATCGCCTGCTGTCCGGTCGCGCCGCGCGCCAGCGTCTGGACCGGCATGACCCCGCTGAAATGCACCGCGGCCAAGGCGAGCACGCCCGCCGCCATCGCCGCGAGCGCGGGGAGGACGATCGCCACGTTCCACGACAGCATGATCCCGACGCCCAGCGCCAGCAGCACCAGCGCGCCGACCGACTGCGCCGCCACCGCGACGCCGGTGGTCACCGCGGCGACGATGATCCAGAACCGGCGTTCGTCGCGCACCGCGGGTCGCCGCGCTAGCCAGATTGCGGCAAGCGCCCCGATCGTCGCCCACAACCCGTAGAGGTTGCCGTTCTCGAGGAAACCGAGCGGCCGGTAGCCGATATACCGGTAGATCCCGTCGTAGCGGAATGGATGCGGGCCGTAGAACACGCCGTACAGCATCGGCGGCCGGAACGACTCCACGATCGCGATCGGCGTCAGCGCCAGCCCCGACAGCGCCAGCCCGCGGACTAGGATCACGCCGCCCTCACGATCCGCGAACCAGATCCGCCCGATCAGCCACGGCGCGGCCCATGCGCCGGCGAGGTAGAGCGCCGCGACGAAGGGTGCCGGATTGCCGCCCCCCGCGATCGCCCCCGCGACGATCGGCCAGCCGCACCACAGCGCTATCGGCAGGTCGATCGCCCGCGGCCGCCACGCAGTCGCCGCGGCTCGATCGCGCACCAGTCCGCCGATCAGCGCCACCACCGGCGCGATCCACGCCTTGGTCACCAGCATGTCCGACGGCAGCGCGATGCCCGTGATCCACCAGGCCAGGTCGCTGCCCGGCGCGCCGGGGGGGTAATGTGCGACCGGCAGCAGCAGCCAGCCGCCGATCGCGGTCACCAGGACCGCGGTCCGGCACGACAGCCAGCGAAAGCAGGCCGCGGCGAGCGGCAGGAACAGCAGATATGCCAGCGTCACCGCCATCACCGTCACCCCCACCCCGCCGTCGCCCTATTCCTGGCGCACCACCACGCTCGGCGCCATCCGCGCGGTGAACAACTTGCCGCCCTCGACCCAATACACCACCGCTAGCACCGCCAGTCCGATGCCGAGATAGCCGATCGCGAGCGGATAGGTGGTGCCGTTGTACGACTGGCCGATCGCCGAGCCCACGATCACCGCGCCGATGCTGGAGATGAAGCCCTGCACCGACGACGCGGTGCCCGCGATCTCGCCGACCGGCTCCATCGCCATCGACCCGAAATTGGAGCCGCACAGGCCGATACAGGTCATGCTCAGCGCCTGGAACACCATGTACGTCCAAAGCGATTCGACGCCGACGCCGATCACCAGCAGGTGCATCAATGACAACGCGATCAGCCCCATCACCGCGGTCTGCGAGATCAGCCGCGTACCCAGCCGCTCGACCAGCCGGCTGTTGAGGAACGACGCGCAGCCCATCGAGAAGGCACAGACGGCGAACAACAGCGTGAAGCGGTCGCCGGCATGGAATTCGTCGACGAAGATCTGCTGCGCCGACGATACGAAGGCGATGATCCCGCCGAACGTCAGCGACGCCGCGATCGCATAGCCGAGCGAATAGCGGTTGGTGAGCGTCAGCCGGTAGGAGCTTTTCAGCGTCGTCATCGAGATCGGGATCCGCCGCGCGAACGGCAGCGTCTCGGGCAGGCGCACCAGCGTCCACGCGGCGATCAGCGCCGCGAACCCGCCGAGCGCGTAGAAGATGAAGCGCCACGGCCCGAACGCGAGCAGGATCTGGCCGATGCTCGGCGCCAGGATTGGCACCAGGAAGAAGATCATCTGCGCCAGCGACAGCGTTCGCGCCATCTGCCGCCCCGAATATCGATCGCGGACGATCGCCACCGCGAGCACCCGTGTCGATGCCGACATCAATCCCTGCAGCACCCGCGCGCCGAGCAGCGCCTCGAACGTCGCCGATCCCGCCGCGAACACGCTCGCCGCGACGAACCCGGCGAGCGTCGCCGCCAGGATCGGCTTGCGGCCGAACCGGTCCGCGAGCGGTCCGTACACCAGCTGGCCCGCGCCGAAGCCGAGCAGATAGGCGGTTACCACCCATTGCCGGTGGTTGGCGGTCGCGATCGACAGGTCCCGCCCGATATCGGCGAGCGCGGGCAGCATCAGGTCGACGCCCAGCGCGTTCACCGCCATCACCGCGGCGACGAAGGCGACGAATTCCCGCCGTGGCATCGATATGCTGCTGTGCTCACCGTTCATGCCGGACCCCTAGTCGGTTGACGCGCCAAGCGCCACCGGACGAACGCACCTGCAGCATGAGCGCGACCTAGCTGACCGATCGCGCAGTGCGCGCGGATAGGCAACCTTCCTCGCCGACAAGCAATTTTTTGAATACCCACTTAGCTGGTAGGATATGCTCGCGGCCGGAGATCAAGATGACCGCTCACCCGCTCGACGAAACCGCGCCACCGCCCCGATCCGCCACCGCGACGATCGGCAGCGCGGTCGACGATCTCCGATCGGCGCGGGACGATTGGCGCCGCGATCGGGCCGGTGCGCGCGACACCGCTAGCTTCCCGTCGCGCTGGGCGCTCGCCAACGTGGTCGAGACGCTCGGCGCCGCGATCTACCCGCGCCGCCTCGGCCGCTTCATCGGCAAGGCGACCGAGGAGGACGGCTTCGTCGCCGCCAAGCTGATCGCCGCCTTCACCGACCTCGAACGCGAGATCGCCGCCGAGCTAGGCTATTGGCAGCAGGAAAGCAGCGACCGCTTCGACACCGATCAGCCCGGCACGATCGCACGGCTGTTCGGCGCGACGCTGGGCGAGATCCGGCGGCTGGTCGACAGCGATGTCGAGGCCGCATTCCTCGGCGATCCCGCCGCGCGCAGCGTCGACGAGATCCTGCTCTGCTACCCCGGCGCGATCGCCACGCTCTATCACCGCATCGCGCACGAACTCGATGCGCTCGGCGCGCCGATCGTCGCGCGGATCATCTCCGAACTCGCCAACGAGCGCACCGGGATCGACATCCACCCCGGCGCGACGATCGGCGAGGGCTTCTTCATCGATCACGGCACCGGCGTGGTGATCGGGGAAACCGCGATCATCGGCCGTCGCGTGCGGCTCTACCAGCACGTCACGCTCGGCGCCCGCTCGCCGCTCGGCATCGCTTGCCATGCGGTGACCACCCGGCTGGCGCGCCATCCGATCGTCGGCGACGACGTCGTGATCTATGCGGGGGCGACGATCCTCGGGCGGGTCACGATCGGCGACCGCGCGACGATCGGCGGCAATGTCTGGCTGTTGTCGGATGTCGCCGCCGACAGCGTCGTGGTGCAGCCCGAGGCCGTCCGGCTCGACGCCGCCGCCGGGGTCGCGCTCCGCCACGTCCTCGTCCACGCGGTCGAACGATGAACAGCCACCGTCGTCCGGTGATCGGCGTGCTCTGCTGCAACGAGGTAGCGGGGCGGCCGGTGCAGGTCGTCGCTAGCCGCTTCGTCGAGCCGCTCGCGGCGATCGCCGGCGCCACCGTGCTGCTGGTCCCCGCGATCGCGTCCGCGGTCGACGTCGCCGCCACCGCGGAGTTGCTCGACGGCCTGCTGATGACGGGGTCGCGCTCCAACGTCGGTCCGGCGCATTACGGCGGCACCGCCGCCTCCGCGACGATGGCGCAGGACGACGAGCGCGACACGGTCGCGCTGCGACTGGCCGAACGGATCATCGAAGCGGGCAAGCCGCTGTTCGGGATCTGCCGCGGCTTGCAGGAGATCAACGTGCTGTTCGGCGGCACGCTGTCGAACGATGCCTGCGCCGGGCGACACCATCTCGGCAGCTGGGACCGTGACTATACCGAGTTGTTCAGCCACCGCCACGACGTCTCGCTGACTGAGGGCGGCCTGCTGGCGCGCGCGCTGGGCCAGCGGCGGCTGACGGTCAACTCGGTCCATGAACAGGGCATCGACCGGCTCGGGGCGGGGCTCTCCGTCGAGGCGATCGCGGTCGGCGACCGGCTGGTTGAGGCGGTGTCGGCGCGGCCCTGCGATGCCGATGTGATCGGCGTGCAATGGCATCCCGAATGGGACGTCGGCAGCTCCGGCCACGGCCATGCCTTCTTCGCGATGATCGGCAGCGCCCTGATCGCGGGCGACCGCTTCGAGCCGCACCGCCCGCCGCCGCGCTGCCACTGACAGGTTACACCATGGAAGGAAGACGAATGAAGAAGACCATGATCGCCGCCTCCATCGCGCTCGCCGTCACGTTGACGGCTTGCGGCAAGAACGACGCCCCGGGCAACGCCGCGACGTCGAACGAGGCCGCCTTCGACAGCGCGGTGGATGCGAATGCGATCGACGATACCGGCAACGTCACGATCGCGGAGGACGGCAGCATCGCCAACGACAGCGACAACGCCGCTGCGCCGATCGGCAACGCCGAATAGCGCACCGTATTTTCCGAGACACGCAGGATGAAGCTCCCGCGTAGACTATGGCCCGGCGGCAATCCCGCCGGGCCGTTTTTCATGCGCCTCGACGTTAGCGGTACGGCGTCACCCGGTGGCGCGGTCGCTTCGTCAGCAGCCGGATCATGCCGCGTCGGACATCCGCACCTCGTCGTAACGCGGGTTGATCAGGTGGGTGACCAGCAGCGCCACGAGGTAGGCGAGCCCGCAAGCGACGAAGAAGGGTTCGTAGCTGCCGACGGTATCGAGCAGCACGCCGAGCGACTTCGAGGCGATGAAGCCCCCGGCCGCGCCGGCGAACCCGCCCAGCCCGATCAGCGTCCCCTGCGCATAACGCGGGAACAGATCGCCCGGCATCGCGAAGAGATTGGTCGAGAACCCCTGATGCGCCGCGCACGCGAGCCCGATAAAGGCGACCGCCA
Source organism: Sphingomonas sp. Tas61C01 (assembly GCF_052567495.1). Taxonomy (NCBI): domain Bacteria; kingdom Pseudomonadati; phylum Pseudomonadota; class Alphaproteobacteria; order Sphingomonadales; family Sphingomonadaceae; genus Sphingomonas; species Sphingomonas sp. Tas61C01. The sequence goes on along the minus strand of NZ_CP199583.1, from coordinate 3,010,312 downwards.
CCCAAATGTTGCTCGCCTGCACCGCGAACATCACCGGCAAGGCGAACAGCGCGCACCCGAACATCGTCCATTTGCGCGCTCGCCCGGCGGCGACGCCGCGCTTCAGCATGTGCGACGACGACCAGCCACCGGCGATCGCGCCGACGTCCGCCAGCAGGTAAATCGCCACCAGCGGCGGGCCGAAGCTCTTCAGATCATAGCCATATTGCTTGCTGAAGAAATCGGGCAGCCAGAACAGGAAGGTCCACCACACCGGATCGATCAGGAACCGCCCCGCCATGTACGCCCAGGCCTGGCGGTGACGGAGCACGCGGAAGAAACCGGCGCGGCCGACATCCTCGGCTGGCTCGGCCTCGATATAGGCGCGTTCCTCGCTCGACAGCGTCGGGTGTTCGGCGGGATTGCCGTAGAACAGGATCCACGCCGCAAGCCAGACGAGGTTGAACAGCCCGGTGACGATGAACGCCCAGCGCCAGTCGAGCAGCAGCCCCGCGACCAGGAACGACACCAGCATCGGCGTCACGATCGCGCCGACATTGGCGCCGGCGTTGAAGATCCCGATCGCGAGCGCACGTTCTTTCTTCGGGAACCATCGCGACACCGCCGCCAGCGCCGACGGATAGGTCCCCGCCTCGCCCAGCGCGAGCGGGATGCGCGCGATCGTGAACCCTAGCGTACTGGTCACCAGCGCCTGCGCGAAATGGCCGACGGTCCACAGCCCCATCGCAAGCACATAGCCGGTCCGCGCGCCCACCCGATCGACCAGCCAGCCGAAGAACAGGAAGCCGAAGCCGTAGCAGACCTGGAAATAGCCGGTGATGTCGCCATAGCCGGTGTTGGTCCAGCCATAGAGGCTCGTAAGCTGCGGCTTGAGCACGCCGAGCACCAGCCGGTCGATGTACGACAACACCACCGCTGCGAAGAGCAGCCCGCAGACGATCCAGCGGATTCGCCCGCGCGGTTTCGCCGCGGCCGGCACCTCTGGCACCGGGGTCGCGGCGACGGCGTCGGCGAGCTCGCTCACCAGCTGTACATCGTGCCATCTTCCAGCCGGTTCACCGGCAGGAAGGCGCGCTTATATTCGTATCCCCGGGCGAGTTCCTCGTCGATGTCGACGCCCAGTCCGGGCTCGTCGCCGGGGTGCATCATGCCGCCTTCGATGGTGTAGGCGTGCGGGAACACCGCGTCGGTTTCGGGCGTGTGGCGCATATATTCCTGGATGCCGAAGTTCGGCACCGACAGGTCGAAATGCAGCGCCGCCGCCATGCACACCGGCGACAGATCGGTCGCGCCGTGGCAGCCGGTCCGGACCTGGTAGAGATCGGCGAAGGCGGCGATCCGGCGCAGATGGGTGATCCCGCCGGCATGCACAACGGTGGCGCGGATATAGTCGATCAGCTGGTTCTGGATCAGGTCCTTCGCGTCCCAGATCGAATTGAAGATCTCCCCCACCGCGAGCGGCGCGCTGGTATGCTGGCGGATCAGCTTGAACGCCTCCTGGTTCTCCGCAGGGGTCGCGTCTTCCAACCAGAACGGGCGATACGGCTCCAGGTCCTTGCCCAGCCGCCCCGCCTCGATGGGGGTCAGCCGGTGGTGGATGTCATGGAGCAGATGCACGTCCCAGCCGAGTGCCTCGCGCGCCGCCTTGAACAATTCCGGTACCACGCGAAGGTAGCGGCTGGTGTTCCAGACATTCTCGGACGGCAGATCGGCATCCGCGGGTTCGTAGAAATAGCGATCCTTCGACACGCCATAGGTCGATGCCATCCCCGGCACGCCGCATTGCAGGCGGATCGCCTTGTAGCCCTGCTGCTGATATTCGAGCGCGGCCGCGATCGTGTCGTCGATCGAGCTGCCGTTGGCGTGGCCGTAGACCATCACCGCTTCTCGGCTGGCGCCGCCGAGCAGCTGATACACCGGCAGCCCCGCGAGCTTGCCCTTGATGTCCCACAATGCAGTATCGACCGCCGCGATCGCGGTCATCGTCACCGGCCCGCGACGCCAATAGGCACCCTTGTAGAGATACTGCCAGACGTCCTCGATCCGGTGCGCATCGCGGCCGATCAGGCAGGGGACGACGTGATCGGCTAGGTAGCTCGCGACCGCCAGTTCGCGGCCGTTGAGCGTCGCGTCGCCGACCCCGGTGGTGCCGTCGTCGCACGTGATCTTCAGCGTGACGAAGTTGCGCCCGGGCGAGGTGATGATGACCTTGGCCTCGACGATCTTCGGCATGCTGCTCCTATTCCAGCGGCGCTACATACCGCTGTTAGCGTTACCATGCGCGCCGTCCGCAACCGGTGTCAATCGAGCGCAAGGTCGTAGTCGGACGATGCGATCAGGGCGTGGGATCGGTCGCGGTGAAGCCGGAGCAGCACGGCTTCGTCACCGCCTTGTACTCCATCAATTCGACACGAGTGCCGTCGGGATCGTAGAAGTTCGCCTGCCACTTGCCGTCCCGTCCCATCTGCGGCCCGTCGTGGCGCTTGCTCAGGCGGTTCTCGGCATAGAGCTTGGTGACCGCGGCCTGCATATTGACGACGCCGAGCGACAGGTGGTTGAGCACGCCCAGTTGATTGGCGTCGACCTTGGCGAGCGGCACGTCCGAGCCGGGCCCGACCATCATATACTCGAGCCAGTCGCGCCCGTCGGGCGCCTGCTGCGATACCCAGTCCACCTTGTCGGGGTTGAAGGCGCCGTACCAATAGGGGCGGAAGCCGAGCAGCCGACGGTAGAAGCCGTCCTCCTTGGCACGGTCGTGGACCAGATGGCCGACATGGATGATCCGCCCGCTGATCGCCGAGGCGACCGGCGCGCTGCCCGGCGCGGGCTGGACGAACTGCACCGCATTGCCTTCCGGATCCCGGGTCGCGAACCAGCGCTCGCCCGCCGCACCGGCGCGCACCGGTGACAGGTCACCCACCCCGTTCGCGGCGAGATAGGCGCGCATCGCCGCGGCGTCCGCGGTGGTATAGGCGACGTGCGCGAGCATGCTCGGCCTGTGGTTCGCGGGCGCGGGCAGCACTTCGACGAACTGCCGCGTGCTGAAATAGAAGCGCGCGCCGTCCGGCGCCTCGGGATCGGCGCCTTTGCGCGCGCCGAGCACCCGGACGTAGAAATCCTCGCTCTTGGCCATGTCGGTCGAATACACCGCGAGGTGCGAGATGCCGTCGATCGCCGGCCGCGGCGGCGGCGGGGCCGCACCGAGCAGCGACAATGCCGCGAGTCCTGCGGCGATCGTTCCGACAAGCTTCATTCCGCACTCCTTGCGGCGCCGGCCGCTCGCTCGTTGACGATAGGTCGCGGTCAGCCCGCAAGCAGCGCGGTCATCCGCTTCTTGCCGATGCCGGGCAGCTTGGCGGCTTCGGTCTGCAGCTGGGCGCGATTGGCGGCGTTGCCGACCTGGATCACCCCGACCATGCCGAGCCCCAGATGCGGCAGGCACTTATAGCCGTACAGCCCGGCGCGATCGAACTTGACCACGATCTCCTGGTTGATGGCGCCCTTGAACGGCGTCGCCCCCGCCGGGATCATTCCGACGATCGACTCCGCATTGTGGCCCTTGTCGGTGGCGACGAACTTCACGCTGTCACCCGGCGCAATCGCGAGCTTGGCGGGCGAGAACACCATCAGCTGGCCGTCGGGGCCCTTGTTGAGCATCTGCACCTGCCACTGCTTGGGCGCGGGCGCCGGTGCGGCGCCGACCAGCGCCAGCGTCGACATCGCCAGCGCGAGCTTCATCGTCCGGATCAAATCTTGTCCTCCTTCAGGAACGCGGCGGCATGGTGCGCGGCGCGCGCCGACATTGCCATGTAGGTCAGTGACGGGTTCTGGCAGCCCGACGAACTCATGCATGCCCCGTCGGTGACGAAGATGTTGGGCACGTCGTGCGCCTGGTTGTACTTGTTGACCACCGAGGTCTTGGGGTCATGCCCCATCCGCGCGCTGCCCATCTCGTGGATGCCGAGCCCGACGCCGCCATAATGCTTGCTGACCATGATGTCGGTGCACCCCGCGGTCTCCAGCATCGCGCGGGCATCCTCGCCGACCTGCTTGATCATCGCATGGTCGTTGGCGCCGAGGCTGACGTCGATATGCGGAATGGGGATGCCCCATTTGTCCTTGGCGGTGGTGCTGAGCGTGATCCGGTTGTCGGGGCGCGGCAGCATCTCGCCGAACCCGCCGAGCGACGCGCGCCACGGGCCGGGCTTGCGCAGTTCGGACTTCAATGCCGCGCCGACTCCCGGCGCACCCATGCCGCGCTGCCACCCGTCGCGGATGATCCGGCCCTGGAACCCGAAGCCGCGGACGTAACCGTCGGCGGGTTCGGTGACGTTGCGGTAGCGGGGGATGTAGAAGCCGTTCGGGCGGCGCCCGTGATGATAGATGTCCTCATGGCCCGGATAGACGCCGCTCGCGCCGAGCCCGCTCAGGTGATCGGTGAGGTTGCGGCCGACCTGATCGGACGTGTTGGCGATGCCGTTGGGGAACGCCTCCGATACCGAATTGAGCATCACCTGCGCGGTGCCGAGCGTCGAGGCGCAGAGGAACACCATCCGCGCTTCGTAGGTCTGCCCCTGCTTGGTCTTGGCGTCGATCACCCGCACCCCGGTGGCACGGCCGGTCTTGGGATCGTGGACGATGCTGTGCGCGATCGCGTCGGTCACCACCGTCACGTTGCCGGTCCGCATCGCCGCAGGCAGCGTGGCCGACAGGCTGGAGAAGTAAGCCCCGAACGAACAGCCGCGCTCGCACAGCGACCGGTATTGGCAGGCGTTGCGGCCGAGATCCTCGTGCACCTTGGTCGGCGCGGTCAGGTGCGCGCAGCGGCCGGTGATCAGCCTGCGGCCGGGATACTTCGCCTCGACCTTGCGCCCGAACTCCTCCTCGGGCGGGGTCAGCGCCATCGGTGGAAGGAACTTGCCGTCGGGCAGCTGCGCGAGCCCGGCGTTCTGGCCGGATATTCCCGCGAAGGTTTCGACATGATCGTACCACGGCGCCATGTCGGCATAGCGGATCGGCCAGTCGACGCCGTGCCCGTCGGCCTTGTTCGCCGCGAAATCCATCTCGCTCAGCCGGTAGGACTGGCGCGCCCACATGATCGAACGGCCGCCGAGATGATAGCCGCGGATCCACATGAACGGCCGGTCGGCGGGCGTCGTATAGGGGTGGTCGCTGTCCTTCACCCACAGATGCTTGGTCGCGGTGGAGAAGGCATAGCACTGGCTCTGCACCGGATACTCTGCGTCGATCTCGTTTTCCGAGACCATGCCGTAATTCTCGATCTCCCATGGCGATTCCGAATCGGTGTAATCGGCGCCATGTTCGAGATGGCGGCCGCGCTCGATCACCAGCGTCTTCAGTCCGCGCTCGGCAAGCTCCTTCGCCGCCCAGCCGCCGCTCATCCCCGAGCCGATCACGATCGCATCGAATGTCATGATGATCCTCTCAGGCAGCCCAGCTGCGCGTCGCGGGGGTGATCGGGATCGACGGTTCCCAGACGCCCGGCACCAGTTCGTAGCGCAGTTCCACCGTCGCGCCGGGCTCCGAGAAATAATAGCCGGTCAGCAGCAGCCGTTTCAAATCGCGATAGCCGGCATCGTTCGCGCCGAGCAGCGCGGCATCCTGCCGGGTCAGCCACGCGGTGCGCGCCGCCGCGGGGGCGGAGGCGAGTGGCATGCCGAGTTCGGCACGGGCGGATTTTTCGAGCCGGGTGACGACGTCGCGGAACTTGGCCTGGCTCGCCGCCGACGCCCAGTTGGTCATCAACGAATCCAGGAACTGCGGCACCTTCGCATCGACCGCTCCGGGGGTGTCGGTGCGCGGGATCATCGTGTCGCACAGCGCGGCAACGGTGCCGCGTTCGGGCGCGGTGAAGAAGCCGGCGCCCGCACCCGCGGCGGCCTGCGCCAGCGCCTCGGGCGCCAGGCCGATCCCGCCGACGATCAGGAAGGCGCTGCGCAACAAGGCGCGGCGGTCTAGGCAATCCATGGGCTCAGCCGACATCGTCCACTCCGATTCCGATCGGGATGCCGTTGGCCGCATCCTCATGATTTGCCACGAGAGTGTCCGAACCCGCCGCCGCTGTCCAGTGCCCGCCCGACATCGGGGGGCTCACCGGGCGGCCACGACGCCGCGGGTGCGGTCGCGGAAGATCAGCAGGAATATGACCGCGGTGACCGCCGCCAGCCCCGCCGGCACCAGCCAGAAGCTGTGCCACACCGGCTGTCCGCCCGCATCGGCGGTCGCGTTGAACACCAGGTTCGCGGCGTTGCTGCCGACGACATAGCCCAGGCCCCAGGTGACCAGCGCCAGGAACGACTGCGCCCGGCCGCGGGTCTCGGTCGGGAAATGCTTGTCGACCCAGATCGTCGCGGCGACGATAACGAAATCGAAGCACACCCCGTGCAGCGCCAGCGCCAGGAAGATCACCGGGGTGATCGGCCCGCTGGTATCGAAACCGTTCGCGAACAGCACATAGCGCAGCGCCCAGGCGAGCATCCCGACCAGCAGCACGCCCTTGATCCCGAGGAATCGGAAGAACAACGGCAGCAGCAGCAGGAAGCCGACCTCCGACACCTGCCCGATGGTCTGCACCGCCGCCGCGGCCTTCATGCCGATGCCGTCCAGGAACGCGTTGGCATAGACGTTGTAGAACGCGAACGGGATCATCATCAGCAGCGCGCAGGCGATCAGCGCCCAGAAGCTGCGATCGCCCTCGCGGATCGCGTCGAGCCCGAGCAGCGATCCCGCCGACACCGGCTGTCCGCCCGCGCGCGGCGGCACCGTCGGCAGGGTGAAGGCATAAATGCCGTAGACCAGCGACGCGGCACCCGCGAGATACAGCGGGATCGGCGTACGCTCGGCGCCCAGGCTGCCGACGATCAGACCGGCGACGATCCAGCCGATCGTGCCGAACACGCGGATCCCCGGAAACTGCCGCTCGACGTCGGTGATCGCATTGAACGCGATCGCGTTCGACAGCGCGATCGTCGGCATATAGGCGAGCAAGACGCCGAGCGTCGCCGCGAACATCAGCGCCGGATCGGCATCGACGGTCGACAGCGCGAACAGCAGCGCCCCGCTGGCGATGTGCAGCACGCCCATCACCTTCTCCGCGGAGAAATACCGATCCGCGATCGCCCCGACGAACAACGGTGCCGCGATCGCCGCCCACCCTTGCGCCGAATAGATCGTGCCGATCCACGCCTGCAGCCCGTGATGCACCAGATAGGTGCTGAACGGCACGAACCACGCGCCCCACACCGCATATTGCAGGAACATCATCAGCGACAGCCGGATGCGGATGGAGGCGGTCATGCTGGTTCCTCGTTGAAGGCCGAGTGATGTCGAGCAGCGGCGAAGCGACCCAATCCATCTTCGTCACCCCGGACTTGATCCGGGGTCCCGCTGCGTCCCAGAAACATATGCCGTTGGATCCGCTGCAAAGCGGGACCCCGGATCAAGTCCGGGGTGACGGAAGGGCTACGCAGATGTCCCGCCGTCGCGGAAGCACAAGCGGCGCGGCGCATCGTCATCCCTGGTCCAGCCCCAGGATGCGCCGGTTGCGCGCCGCATCGGGGGCGGCGCCCGCGAAATCGTCGAAGGCGCGTTCGGCGCGGCGGATCAGGTGCGCGGCGATGAACGGCGCCCCCTCCGCGGCGCCCTGTTCGGGGTGCTTGAGGAAGCATTCCCATTCGAGCACCGCCCAGCCTTCGTAGCCATGCTGGGTCAGCCGCGAGAAGATCCCGCCGAAATCGACCTGCCCGTCGCCGAGCGAGCGGAACCGGCCAGGCCGGTCGCCCCAATCCGCATAGCCGCCATAGACCCCGGCGCGCCCCGACGGCACGAACTCGGCATCCTTCACATGGAACATCCGAATCCGCTCGTGATAGATGTCGATGAACTGCAGGTAATCGAGCTGCTGCAGCACGAAGTGGCTAGGATCGTAGAGGATGTTGGCGCGCGGATGATCGTCCACCGCAGCCAGGAACCGCTCCCAGCTGATCCCGTCGTGCAGGTCCTCGCCCGGATGGATCTCGTAGGCGAGGTCGATCCCCTCCGCGTCGAATGCGTCGAGCAACGGCCGCCAGCGCCGCGCGAGCTCGGCGAAGCCCTCCTCGACCAGCCCCGCCGGCCGCTGCGGCCACGGATACATGGTATGCCACAGCAACGCGCCCGAGAAGGTCGCGTGCGCGTCAAGCCCGAGCCGCCGGCTCGCCAGCGCGGCGTGGCGCAGCTGCCGGCACGCCCAGTCGGTGCGCTCGGCGGGACGGCCATGGACTTCGGCGGGAGCGAAGGCATCGAACAGCGCGTCATAGGCGGGATGCACCGCGACCAGCTGTCCCTGGAGGTGCGTCGACAGCTCGGTGATCGCGACGCCCGCCTCAGCGCAGACGCCCGCGATCTCGTCGCAATAATCCTGGCTCTCCGCTGCCTTGGCGAGATCGATCAGGCGGCTGTCCCAGGTCGGTATCTGCACCCCGACATAGCCGAGATCGCCCGCCCAGCGCGCCATCGCGCCAAGCGAGTTGAACGGAGCATCGTCGCCTGCGAACTGCGCCAGGAATATCGCCGGACCCTTCATGCACCCTCCTCCAGATCGACCCAGCGGCCGTCGTCCGCGCTGCTGCGATGCGCCGCGACGATGAAGCGCATCGATCGCATCCCAGCCTCGAGCCCTGCATAGCAGGGCACATCGGGCGCCTGCCCGCGCACCGCCAGCGCGAAATCGTGATAGATATTGGCGAAGGCTTCCAGATAGCCCTCGGGATGGCCCGACGGCGTCCGCGTCACCCGCATCGTCTCGGCGCCCAGATAAGTGCGGTCGACGCCGGGGGTCCAGATCTCCTCCGGCCCGCCGCGCCGCGCCACCCGCAGCACATTGGGGTTCTCCTGCGCCCAATGAACCCCGGCTTCCTCGCACCACACCGAGATCGCGAGGCCGTTGGCGTCGCCGCTGCACACCTGGCTCGCGACCAAGGTGCCGCGCCCGCCGCCCGCCAGCCGGAACAGCGCCGCGCCGTCGTCGTCGAGGGCGCGCCCCGGCAACGCCGCGCGCAGATCCGCCGCGATCCGCTCCATCGCCTCGCCGGTGATCGTCTCGACCAGGTTGAAGGCGTGGGTGCCGATGTCGCCGAACGCGCCCGCCAGCCCCGACCGCGCCGGATCGATGCGCCACGCCGCCTGCTTGCCGACCGTGTCCTCGGCGCGCCCGAGCCAGCCTTGCGTATAGCGCACCGCCACCCGCCGCACCGCGCCGAGCCCGCCGCCCGCGACCAGCGCGCGCGCCTGCCGGACCATCGGATAGGCCGCATAGGTGTGGGTGACGCCGACCAGCCCGCCGGTCCGCGCCGCCGCCGCGACGAACGCGGTCGCCGCCTCGATCGTGTCGGTCAGCGGCTTGTCGGTCAGCACCGGGAACCCTGCCTCCAGCGCGGCGATCGCGACCGGCGCATGGAGATGATTGGGCGTGACGATCGCAACGAACTCCGCGCGCTCGTCGGCCGGCAGCGCGCGCTCGCCGTCGATCAGCGCCTGCCAGCTGGCGTAGCTGCGCTCCGGCGCGAGGCCGAGGGCGGCACCCGACCGTGCCGCGCGTTCCGCGTCGCTGGAGAACGCGCCAGCGACCAGCCGGCAATTGCCCGCGATCGCGGCGGCGGTGCGGTGGACCGGCCCGATGAACGCGCCTTCCCCACCGCCGACCATGGCGTACCGTACCGGCGTCATCGGATCAGCCCTTCAGCGTACGCAGATAGGCGAAGCTCTTGGTCAGCCCGTCGAGCGCGGGCTTCACGAACGGCGGCTCCTGCTCGACGAACCACGCGCCGATCTTCGCGCGGTCCGCCGCCGCGAACACCGGCTTCCAGTCGATCACCCCCTCGCCGACCGGCGTGCTCGCGACGTCGGGCGAGATCTGGTTGTAGCCAGGCGCCTTGGCGGTGATGTCCTTCACGTGCAGCAATTCGATCCGCGCCCGATGCTTGTCGATCGTCGCCGCGGGATCATGCCCCGCCGCAGCCACCCAGCCGAGATCGAGTTCGAAGGTGACCAGCGCCGGGTCGGTCAGCCGGATCAGCTCGTCATAGGCACTCTTGCCCTCGTAATCGAGCATCTCCGCGGCGTGATTGTGATAGCCGAAGCGCATACCCATCGCCTTGGCGGACTTGCCGATCCGGTTCATCGCCTCGGCATTGCGGTGCCAGTCGGCCAGCGTCATCGATTCGGCGAGGCCGATATTCCACGACTTGGCCGGGTCCTGCGGCCTGGTCGAGGCGGGCGACGACGCGACGAAATAGCGCACCCCGACGTCGCGCGCCTGGGCGAGCTTCGATTCATGTTCGTCGATCAGGTCGCGCATCGAGAAATGGCACGACACGCAGTCGAGCCCCGCCTCGGTCACGCCCTTGCGAAAATCCGCGGGCGTGCGTCCGACCCAGCCCGCCGCCTCGACCCGCTGGTAGCCGATCCGCTTCAACGCGCGAAGCGTCCCGTCGAAGTCTTGCGCGAGCTCTTCCTTCACGGTCCATAGCTGGAGCCCGGGAGCCTGGCGAAACGTCGATCCCGTCGCTGCCAGAGCGGGGCGGGTCATCAACCCCGCCACGCCCAACGCGCCGGCCCCAAGCATCGCACGGCGACTTACCTCGATCATCGAACTCTCCCGGTGCGTGGCCCCCGCCTGTCTCCGCCGGTCGCCACGATCTCGATCTGCACGCGCATTGTCGCCGCGCGGGCCGGGAGTTGCAAGCATGCAAAGGTCGGGGGTCGCTCGCTTATCGGCGCGCCGCGACCGGTCCGTCGCTACCCGGCGCTGGTCTCCGCCCGTCGCGATGCGCCGCCGCGCACCAGCATGGTCGCCGCGGCGGCGACGATCATGAACGCGCCGGCCAGGTACAGGATGTGGCGCGGATCGCCGTTCAGCAGCGGGCGGTAGAACAGCGGCACCGTCAGGCTCTGGATCAGCATCGGCACGACGATGAACATGTTGAAGATGCCCATGTAGATCCCGGTCCGCGCCGGCGGGATCGCATCGGCGAGCATCACATAGGGATTGCCCATCATGCTCGCCCAGCCGAGCCCGATCCCGAGCATCGGCGCGAACAGCGACACCTTGTCGGTCATGCCGGGGATCGTCAGCATCGCCGCTCCCGATGCGGCGAGGCACAGCGCATGGACGTTGCGCGCGCCGAACCGCTTGGTCACCGGCACCAGCGCGAAGGCCGCGACGAACGCGACGAAATTGTAGAAGCCGCCGAGCTGCCCGGTGGTCAGCGCCGCATCGCGGAACCCGACCGAGCTCGCGTCGGCGGTGCCCGCGATCGATCGCGCCACCGCGAAGGTGATGTACTGCCAGTAACAGAACATCGCGTACCATTGGAAGAACATCGCCACCGCCAGCTGCCGCATCGCCAGCGGCATCTCGCGAATCGCCTCGCCGATGTCGCGCAACGCGCCGCCGGCGGACAGCGGCACGGCGGTGATCTCGGCACGCTCGGTGGGCGTCAGCGGCAGTTCGGGGACGCGCAGCACCGACCACAGGATCGTCGATAGCGAAAGCACCGCGCCGATCACGAAGGCGACGCGGGTGATGTGCGGGATGTGGTTCGCGTCGACCGCGTTGGCGTCCATCCCCCAGAACACCAGGATCGACGGCGCGAGATAGGATAGCGTCTGCGCAAGGCCGGTGAACGCGCTCTGGGTCAGGAACCCGAGCGGTCGCTGCTCTTCGTTCAGCCGGTCGCCGACATAGGCGCGGTACGGCTCCATCGTCACGTTGTTGGCGGCGTCGAGCACCCATAACAGGCTGGCCGCCACCCACAGCGCGCGGCTGTACGGCATCGCGAACAGGCACAGGCTGCACAGCACCGCGCCGATCAGGAAATAGGGGGTGCGCCGGCCCCAGCGGCTGATGGTCCGGTCGCTCAGCGCGCCGACCAGCGGCTGGACGATCAGCCCGGTCATCGGCCCCGCCAGCCACAGCAGCGGCAGCGTCGCCTCGTCGGCGCCGAGATAGCTGTAGATCGGCCCCATGTTGCTCTGCTGCAGCCCGAAGCTGAACTGCAGCCCCAGGAAGCCGATGTTCATCTGGATGATCCGCCCCAGCGACAGCCGGGGCTTGGTAGCGGCGGCGGTCATCGCGGGGCGCACCACAGCACGCCGAGCGGTGGCACCGACGCGGATGCCGCCCCCGTAGCATCGCAAAGCCGATCGGCCCAGGCGAACGGAAGATCGATCGCCGCGCTGCGCTCCGCGAAGTTGATCAGGACGATGTCCTTGCCCGCGTGCAGCCCTAGCACCGCGTCGTCCTGCGTCTCCCACGGGCGGCTCGGCCCGGTCCCTCCGCTCGCGACACGCGCGCGCATCAGCGCGTCGAGATCGGCGCGGACCCGCACCGCGGCGGCATCGCCGAGGCGATCCCAGGCCATTGCCGGACGGTGCAGCCAGCGGCCTTCATGGGCGTGCAGCGGATCGTCGCGATAGCCATGGTCGTTCAGCATCGCCGCCTCGTCCCCCATGTAGATCGTCGGCAACCCGCCGCTGGCGATCATCAGCGTATGGAGCAGCCGGATCCGCGCGATCGCCGCCTCGTTCCCGTTAGCGCTTTCGAGCCCGGCGAGCGACGCCATCGTGCCGTTGGTGCCGTGCAGCCCGCCGCCCTCGACCTGGAACGGCTCGCCGCGCCCGAAACCGCCGCCCTCCAGCGCCGCCGCGACTGCCTTCAGCCGCCGTTCGGGCTCCGCCTCGAACGCCGCGAGATCGCCGAGCAGCGCGCCCCAGCCGATATCGTCGTGGCACCGCGCATAGGTCAGCCAATTGGCGGCGGCGGGCACCGCCACGGTCGCCGCCTGGATCGCGCGCGGCACCTGCGCGCTGCGTTCGACCAGCGCGGTCCAGCCCGCCACCATCAGCGAATTGTTGTAGAGCAAATGACATTCGGGCGCGTCTTCGCTGCCGAAATAGGGGATGACGTCGCGCGTCGGCACGATCGCCTCGCCTTTCAGCAGCACGCCCGGCGCGACGATGTCGATCGCGGCGCGCAGCGCGCGGACGATGGCGTGCACCTCCAACCGGTTGCGGCTGTCGGTGCGCGCCTGCTTCCACAGGAAGGCGATCGAATCGAGCCGGAATGCCTCGACCCCGTGATTGGCGAGCCGCAGCAGCGTGTCGAGCATCGCCGCGAACAGCCGCGGATTGGCCCAGTTCAAATCCCATTGATAGGGGTAGAAGGTCGTCCACACCCAGCCCAGTCCGGGCACCTGCGTGAAATTGCCGGGCGCGGTGACCGGGAATACCTCCGCCAGGTCGCGCTCGCGGACGGCGACCTCGGCCTCGTCGTCGAGGACGATGTAGAAGTCGCGATAGGTCACGTCACCGGCACGCGCGCGTCGTGCCCAGTCATGATCGTCGGCGGTGTGGTTGAGGGCGAAATCGACGCACAGGCTGATCCCCGCCGAGCGCAGCCGCGCGGTCAGTGCCTCCAGATCGGCGATGTCGCCAAGCCGCGGCTCCACCGCCAGGTAATCTGCGACCGCGAAGCCGCCGTCGCTGTCCCCCTCGCGTGCCTTCAGCAGCGCGAGCAGATGGAGATAGCGGACGCCGAGATCCTCGAGGTAGCCGATCCGGTCGGCGACCCCGGTGACGGTGCCGCCGAACCGGTCGACATAGGCCGAATAACCAAGCATCTCGGGCGCGCGGAACCACGCCGGGTCGGCCTCGCGCATCGCATCCAGCGCGGCGAGCGCAGCCGGGCGATCGTGTGCGCGCGCTTCCAGGCTGGCGGTAACCCCGGCGACGAACTCGGCATGACCCGGCAGGCCGGCGTAGAGCGCATCGAGCTCGCGCAGCAGTCGCGCGCCGTGTCGGTCCCATCGTTCGGCGAAGCTCACAGCCGGTAGAGCCGCGCTTCCCACGGACGCAGCGCCAGCGCCGCGCCCTTCGCGGGTGCATCGTCGAAATTGCCGAGCACCGGCGTGCCCAACTTCGCGCCACCAGGCAGCGTCCAGGTCACCACCTCGGAGGACAGGTTCAGCACGACGAGATAGCCCGCCGCCCCCATCGTGCGGCGATAGGCGAACACCGTCGGATGCCCCGGGTCCAGATCGGCATAGTCGCCGTAGATCAGCGGCAGATTGCCCTTCCGGAACGCCAGCATCCGCCGATAGAAGGCCAGCACCGAGCGCGGGTTCTTCGCCTCCGCGGCGACGTTGATCGTCGCGTGGTTCGGATTGACCGGCAGCCAGGTCTTCGCCGCGGTACTGAACCCCGCATCCTTGCCCGCGGTCCATTGCATCGGCGTGCGCGCATTGTCGCGGCCGGTGCGCTTCAGGTTGGCGAGATACTCCGCCGCCGGCACCTTGCCGGTCAGCACCTGCGCCGCGTAATTGCCCTTCACCTCGACATCGTCGAACTCGTCGATCGCGGTGAAGGGATAGTTGGTCATCCCGATCTCGTCGCCCTGGTACAGGAACGGCGTGCCCTTCTGCGTCAGCAGCAGCATCGCCAGCAGCTTGGCCGACGGCACCCGGTGCGCGGGGCTGGCGTCGCCGAAGGTGTTGACCAGCCGCGGACTGTCGTGGTTCGACAGGAACACGGTGTTCCACAGATGCCGGTCTATGACGCCCCCGGCACGGTCCCACAGCGCCTTCCACTCGACGAGCGTCCAGGGGTTCAGCCGCCAATTGTCGCGCCCGATCCGCGGGATGTCGAATTGGAAGATCAGGTTCAGCTCGCCCCGGCGATCGTCGATCAGCAGCGGCGCCTTGCCGAGCGGCGTCCCTGCCGCCTCGCCGACCGTGACGACGTCGTATTTCGCCAGCGCCTCGCGGTTCATCTCCTTGATGTATTCGTGGAGATGCGGCCCCGACGCATAAAGCTCGTCGGGCGCCTTCAGCTGGTCGGGGGTGAGGTCGGGCAGCCCCGGCTGCTTGGAGATGAACGGGATCACGTCCATGCGGAACCCGTCGACGCCCTTGTCGAGCCAGAAGCGCATCAGCGCATAGATCTCGGCGCGCAGCCTGGGATTGTCCCAGTTGAGGTCGGGCTGCTTCTTGGCGAACAGGTGGAGATACCAGTCGCCATCGGGCCCGTCCTGAGTCCACGCCGATCCGCCGAAGAACGAGCGCATGTTGTTGGGCGGGCCGCCGTTCTTGCCCGGCTTCCAGATATAATAATCGCGATAGGGGTTGGTGCGGCTCTTGCGGCTTTGCTGGAACCAGCGATGCTCGTCGCTGCTGTGGTTGACGACCAGGTCGAGGATCAGCCGCATCCCTCGCGCCTTGATCCCGGCGAGCATCGCGTCGAAATCCGCCATCGTGCCGAATTGCGGCGCGACCGCGCGATAGTCGCTGATATCGTAGCCGTTATCGGCATTGGGCGAGGGGAAATGCGGGCTCAGCCAGATCGCGTCGACCCCGAGCGTCTTCAGATGATCGAGCCGCTGTGTGATCCCCGGCAGGTCGCCGACGCCGTCGCCATTCGTGTCCTGGAACGATCGCGGGTAGATCTGGTAGAACACCGCCTCCTTCCACCATTTCCGGCGATAGCCGTTGGCGTCCGCAGCGACCTCGTCGCGAAACATCGCCACCGCGCTGCGGGCGGGGAGCAAGGCGGCGAGCGAGGCCGCGGTGCCGATCACGCCGCGGCGGGTCGGGCCGGAACTGTCACGATCGATCACGCTGCCATATCCTGCGAATGATCCGGCGAACCGGCTTGGTGATCCCGCGCGGGGCGAGCCGCCGCCGGGTGCATATACGCACCCGGCGGCGCATGCGGCATCAGAAATTGAACCGCGCGGTGGCGCTGATCGTGCGGCCGTTGATCGATCGAGCGCGAACGAAGTTGGTGATGCCGCCGGTGATCGCGCCGTCCTCTTCCTCGGTCAGCCCGACCGCGTCGAACAGGTTGTTGGCGTTGATCGACAGCGCCAGCGACGGCAGCACCTGCACCTCGGCGAACGCGTTGACCGTGGTGTAGCCCGGCATGATCAGCTGGTTGACGTTCTGCGAGAAGCTCTTGGTGGTGCCGATCACGTTGCCGCCGACCGTGAAGCGATCGATCGTGTAGCGCGGCGTCACCGCGAAGACGAAGTTCGCCTGGCGCTGCGGCGTCGCGCCGACCAGCGCCGGGGTCACCACGTCGGACGCGATCTTGGCGTCGGTCAGCGTGCCGGTCGCATTGAGCGAGAAGCCGCCACGGCGATAGCTGCCTTCCAGCTCCACGCCCTTCGCCTCATAGGCGCGGTTGGTGGTGGCGTTCGGTCGGGTCCGGTCGTCGCCGGTCACCTCCTGCGTGCGTGCGTAGAAGGCCGTGGCGAACAGCCCGAACGCGCCGCCGCGATACTTCAACCCGGCTTCGGCCTGCTTGACCGGGGCGACGATGTCGCCGGGGCTCGCCGATCCGTCCGGACGGATGCGGCCGATGATCAGGCGATCGGTGTTGGCGCGCGCGCCCTTCGAATAACGCGCGAACGCGGCGATATCGGGGGTGATCAGATAGTTGAGGCCCGCCGAATAGGACCAATAGCCATAATCGTAATCGACCGGCCGGGTGGTCGCGTTGAACGCGGGAACCTGGCGTTCGATCGGCTGGATCACGCCGTCGCCGTTCACGTCCAAGTTCCGCACGACGGTGTTGCCGCGATAGGTGCCCTGCACCCGCCCGTCGTCGCGGCGCAGGCTGAGATCGACGTTGAGCGGATTGAAGTCCGCTACCACGGATCCGTAGAAGGCATCGATATTGGCACGTACGTCCGCCGACTGGGTGCAGCAATTGCCGAAGGTCGGCGTGCCGTAAGCCCATTGGCCGCCCTGGGTCAGCTTGTTGCCCGCGGGATCGTACACGTCGAGGTAGGTCGACTGGCCGTTGCCGGCGACGCCCTGCACATAGCTCGCCCAAGACGAGGTGATGCCGATCTCCTGGTGCGAGCGGTAATAGCCGCCCTGCACGCTGATCGATCCGCCGCCGACGTCGACGGTCTTCGACAGCGTCAGATTGTTCATCCAGTTGTCGAGCGTGTTCAGCTTGGCGTCGAAGGTGGTGGTCAGCGTCGCCAGCCCGTTGCCGTTCAGTGTCGCGGGATTGACCACCTGCCCCGCGTTCGGGCCGGTCGCCTGGCGCAGCGTATAGGTCCGGCCGTCGGGCGTCAGGCTGCCGTTCGTCAGGTAGGAGCCGACCTGGTTGGCGGCGAGCTGCGCGCTGCCCAGCGTGGTCGGGAACAGCGCCCGGAACGCACCGCTCACCTCGGCATATTTGAACCGGTTCGCGATCACCCAGCCCGGCGCGAATTCATAGCTGCCCTCCAGCCCGAACTGCTTGACCACCGGGTGCATGCCGTCCTTCAGGTCGTTGGTGGTGCGGCGGTTGTCGGGGGTCAGCGACGCCATCTCGCGGACGAACGGGCTTTGCAGCACGTCGCGCTTGATGTCGAAGCCGGGGATCGAGGCATAGGAAGGATCGCCGTTGCTGCCCGTCACCTGCAACGGCGCCGGCATGAACGCGATCGCGCGGTCGTTCAGATATTTGACGTTGGCGCGGATATAGCCGCCCTCGAACGTCTTGGTGACGTTGGCGCGGATCTGCCCGCCCCGTTCGCCGGTATAGCCGACCCGCCGCGGGCCCTCGCCCCAGCGATAGAAGCCGCCGACATGCGCGGTCCAGCCGTTGCCGAAATTCTTGCCGTAATCGCCGTCGAAGCGGTTGGTGCCGAAGTTCAGCCCCTTGGTGAAGGCGACCGCGCCGCCGGTCTTGTCGCCGGTCTTGCTGATGAAGTTGATGACGCCGCCCGGCGAGTTGCTCGCCAGCGTCGATGCGGAGCCACCGCGGATGCTCTCGATCGTCGCGACGTTGTAGTCGGCGCGCAGGAAGATGTCGGCATTGCCGAACGCGATGTCGCCATATTCGAGCACCGGCAGGCCGTCTTCCCACAATTGCAGGAACTTCGCCCCGCCCGCCGAGATCGGCAGCCCGCGCACCGCGATGTTGGCGTTGCCCTCGCCGCCCGAGCTTTCCGATCGCACGCCGGGGATGCTGCGCAGCAGTTCCGCGGTCGATCGTGGCGCATTCTGGAGCGCGGCCTCGGCGTCTAGGCTGCTGACCGAGACGCTGGTGTCGAGCCGCGTCTGGCCCCGCCGCGTCGCGGTGACGACGATGTCGCCGAGCCCCAGCGCATCGTCGGGCGCCTGCACCGCGGCACCGGCGGCGGGATCGGCCGTCCCGGCCTGCTGCGCCCGCGCGTTCCCCGCGATGGCGATCGCAGCGAACGAACTGATGGCGATAAGTGCGAATTTGGTCTTCATGACGATCCTCCCGACAAGCGCTCTACGGCGTTCTCATGCTCAGATTACAAATTCTGAAAACGTTTGCAAGTAGGTTCCTGCAAACGTTTTCAGACGAGGACCGGAGCGTTGCCGGAAAACACGGCACATTCTCAACTCGTGCCAAGACGAGGATCTACATTTCACGAAATCTACCAACGCCCGAGTGACGGCTGCACCAACCGACTGTCCGTTACCCGACTGATCATGCTGAACATTACCGCACGCGCCTCGTTGATGCCGTCCTACCCGAGTGCAGTGCCGGCAACGGCGGCGAACGGGGGCGAACAACGGAAGGTAATCTCATGGGTCTCATCATTCTCCTCATCGTCGGCGGCATCGTCGGTTGGCTGGCGAGCCTCATCATGCGCACCGATGGCCAGCAGGGCATTTTCCTGAACGTCGTCGTCGGCATCGTCGGTGCGGCACTGGCCGGGTTCATCGTCACGCCGCTGATTGGCGGCGCACCGATCACCAGCGGCGCGATCTCGATCCAGTCGATCCTGGTGTCGCTGCTTGGCGCGGTCATCCTGCTCGCGCTGATCAACCTGTTCCGCCGCGGTGCGGTTCGCTGATCCTAGCAAGCCACGGCTGATGCGGCTGCGCGATCGTCATGTCGGACTGGTGCCGAAGACGGTCGCGCCGTCGGCCTGAGCGAACGCTGCGCCGACGCGGAACGGTTTCGAGATCCGGCGTGTTGGCCGATCAGAACAACAACAGGAGAGCAAGCATGGCTGATCCGGACGACCGGCGCACCGACGGCGCGCCGCCCAATCACATCCATATCGAAAAGAAGAAGACCAACTGGCTCGCGTGGATTCTTCTTGCGCTCGGTCTTCTTGCGCTGCTGTTCGCGCTCAGCCGCTGCGGCAAGGACGACGATGCGTATGTCGCTCCCGCTTTGACCGCCAGTGCTACCAGCGACGGCGTCGTCGCCGCCACCCCCGATGCGGACCGCTCGACCGTCCTCGCCGGCACAACCGGGCTCGGCGCCTATCTGGCCGGCAAGGAACCCGTCCCGCGTAGCTTCACCTTCGAGAAGCTGAACTTCGATACCGCCAACAGCGCCATCCGCGCGCAGGATGCGGACGAGATCGCCACCGTCGCCACGACGCTGAAGCAATACCCGACGACGCACGTGCGCATCGCCGGCTATGCCGACGCCCGTGGCTCCGAACCGGCCAACGCCGCCCTCGGCAAGGCACGGGCCGACAGTGTCAAGGCCGCGCTGATCAAACAGGGCATCGACGCCGGTCGTATCGAAACCGCCAGCGGTGGCGAGAGCGACCCGGTCGGATCCAACGCGACCACCCCCGGCCAGGCGGAAAACCGCCGCACCGAGATCGTCGTCACCCGCCGCTGATCCTCCCGATCCGATCCTCACGAAAGGAAACGACCATGTCACGTACCATCACCGCATTGTTCGATTCGCGCGCCGATGCCGAAGCCGGGGGCGAGCGCCTCCGCCAGGCGGGCGTCGATGCCGGCCACGTCGCGATCCACGACCAATCGTCACACAGCACGACGGGCGACTATTCGACCCATCAGGATCGCGGCCTCTGGGCATCGATCAAGAACGCCTTCCTCCCCGACGAGGATCGCCACACCTATGAGGAAGGCATCCGCCGCGGCGGCTTCCTGCTCACCGCCGATGTCGACGACGACAAGACCGCGGCCGCGGTCAGCGCGCTGGAGGAGGCCGACTCGGTCGATCTCGACCAGCGGTCGCAGCAGTGGCGTTCGGACGGCTGGGACTATGCACCGGCGACAGCGACCGCGGGTATGGCGACCGGCAGCACCACGACCGGGTACGAGGACCGCGACCTGGACGCGAGCACCGAGAATGATCGCGCCGACCGGTCGAGCCTCACCGGCGTTCGCGACACCGATCGCAGCTCCGACAAGTACCGGTCCTATTACCGGTCGGACGACGACCTGCTCTGATCGACGGGCGTTGATCGACGGCCGCGCGGCATCACCGCGCGGCCGTTATCGCGTCCGCGCTTCGTCGTCGCGCTCGCCGACGAGCGCAGCGATCGCGAGTTCCGCGACGATGCCGACCACCGCACCCGCGGCGAGGTCGCTCAGATAATGCTTGCTGCGCGGAATCTGGATCAGCGCCACCGCGGCCGCAGTGCCGTAGGCAGCCACGCGGTGTTCTGGATAGACCCGCGCAAAGGCGCGCGCGACGGTGACCGCGCCAGCGGTATGCCCCGACGGAAAGCTGCTGTCGTCGCTATCGCGGCTGCTGCCCTGCCGCATCTCATAGTCGCCGCCATCGTCGACGACATGCGGTCGCGTCCGGTCGACCCTGTTCTTGACGCTGGTCTTCACCTGCGTCGCCAGCAGCTCGGCCGCCAGCATCGTCGCGCCCGCGCGGGCCAGCCGCCGATTGCGCGCGACCAGTCCGACCAGCGCGGTCGCGGCGCAGATTGCGATCAGCGGCGGCTGGTCGGCGAGCTCGCTCACCCATCCCGCCGCCTTAACCACCGGGTTTCGGCGTGCGGGCGCCGCGCGTTCGGCGACATCCAGATCGGCGCGTTCGACCGCGGTGGGTTGGCTCATCTGGGCTCGATAGGCCGACGCGGCCGGTACGTCGATGCGGACTTTCCATAACCCACGATGCCGGCCGCGCCGCGCGCGTCCGACGTCGCCGACCCGGGGTGAAACGCTAGCCCTTCTTCAGGCTGCCCGGCTTGTGCGCCGCCTGTTTGCCGCCGTCGGTCTCGACGACATATTCCGGATTGTCCTTGCTGGCGGCCACCTTGTGACCCTTGATCTCGGTCTCGCTGGTCACCTTCTTCACGACCTTGCCGTGCGCGGTGCCGCCGGAGCTCTTCCACGAAACCTTGTCGCCCTTGTGCAGTTCGTCTGCCATCGTCGATCTCCTTCGCCCGAAAACCGCCAGGCATGCGAACCGGTTCCGGCGGCAGGGGCTTGGCCGCGACGATCGAAAACCCAAGACGATTTCCCATCGCAACGGATAGTTTTACCTGTGCCGACGGTCGGCGCCGAGCGTTGATCGTCGCGCCGTCCACCCCGGAGTACCGCCCCTTGCGCAACATCGATTTCAGCTCCTGGCAGAGCATCGCCACGACGCTGCTCGGCCTCGCCCTTGTCGCGCTGGTCGGCGTCGGCATGCGGCTGCTGATGATGGTCACGATCCAGCAGCGGCGCGAGCGGATGAACCGCCAGATCAACGAACGGCTGCGCACGCTGATCGCGGCGTACAAGGTGCTGGGCGGTTCGTTCACCGGCAACCTCGCGGTCGATCCCAGCCATCTCCGCGACTTGCGCCGGCAAGCCGCCGCGGCTGACGCCCCGCTCGATCTGTCGCCGGAGACGATCGCCGGGTCCGATCGCGCACGCCGCATCCGCGACGCGGTGGAGGCGGCGCTGTCCGACATCATCCTGCTCGGGACCGAAGACCATGTCCGGCTCGCCGCCGCCGCCGCGCAGGAGCTGGTCGCCGGCCGCCCGGTCCACGCGCGCGAGCTGGTGGTGTCGCTGCGCACCTTCATCCGCGAGGCGCTGGATCTCGACCCGCTGCCGCCCGAGCTGACGATCCCCGCACAAGGCCCGCTGCGGCCCTCGACAAGCGGCGCGCGCGGCAAGGGTGGCGAGCGGGAGGGTGGCGGACGCCAGGGCGGTGGCGGTGGTGGTGGTGGTGGGATGGGGGGCGGTGGTGGGATGGGGGGCGGGGGGACGTCGATGGGCATTGGCGGCGACGACCCTCACGATCCTCACGCGAAGCCCTGATCCCCCTCCCGCCTGCGGTAGGGGAGTAGGATCACCCCGACCGGCCACCGATACCCCGCTCGCGCGCCCAGATCACCGCGGCGCTGCGACGGTTCACGCCGATCTTCGCGTAGAGCCGCGACACGTGGTTGCGCACGGTGTTGCTCGACAGGTGCAACCGCGCCGCGATCGCCTTGTCGTCGGCGCCTTCGCAGATCAGCTCGAGCACCTCGCGCTCGCGCCGGCTGAGTTCCTGCGACGCCGGTTGCGCCGACGCCGCATCGTTCGCCCCGCCCCTGACCGTGGCGAGCTTGTCCATGATCGATCGGCTGAACCAGCTCGCGTCCTTCATTACCGCGTCGATCGCGTCGACCAGTTCCAGCTCGGTGTGCCGGCGCTGGCTGATGTCCTGGTACAGCCACAGCACGCAGCGATCGCCACGCAGCGCGATCACCTCCGCGGACACCAGGCAGTCGCTGGTCGATCCGTCCTTGTTGAGCACGCGGACGTCGTGGTTGCGGATGCCGCCGCGGCGGGCGATCTCGTCCTCCAGCGCGCGGCGTTGGTCGCCGTCGTTCCACAGTTGCAGGTCGTCGGGCACATGGCCGAGCAGCGCCTCGGTCGCATGCCCGGTCAGCCGGCGGAACGCCTCGTTGACCTCGACGATGCGGTGATCGTCGCCGCTGGTCACCGCCATCGCTACCGGCGCCATCCGGAACACCGTCGCGAAGTGCCGCTCGCTGGCGCGTAACGCGCCCTCCGCCTGCCGCCGCGGTTCGAGATCGGCGAAGGTGAACAACATGCAGCGTTCGTCACTGATCTCGATCGGCTGCCCGGCCAGGATCACCAGCTTGAACGAGCCGTCGGGCAGCGGCACTTCCGCCTCGACCTGCGGAATCGTCGTGCCCGCGGCGAGATGGTCGGTGGTCGATTTGTGGCGATCGGCACGCGCGAGCACGTCGATCTCGCGCAACGGTCGCCCGAGCACTTCCGCCCGTTCATAGCCGGTCATGTCGAGGAACCCCGCATTGACCCGAACATAGCGCTGGTCGCTCAGCCGGACGATCGCGGCGGGCGCCGGATTGGCCTGGAACATCGCCTCGAACCGCGCCTCCGCCTCGAAGCGCTCCGACACGTCCTGGATCACGAGCGCGAGGCAGTCCGGATCGCCGCCGTCGATGTCCATCACCACGTCATGGACCTGGTGGGTCCAGCGCGGCTCGTTCTCGCCGATCGGCGCGACCTCGACGATCATGTCGGGGAACTGCTCGCCCGCCAGCATCCGCATGATCGGGTATTCGCGCCGGTCGAGCCGGTGATGATTGCGGTGGCGCAGGCAGAAACGCTGGCAATAGTCGTCTGCCGTCGCGCCGAGATCCTTGGACTTGGCGACCCCGTGCATCTTGCACGCCGCCGGGTTGGCGGTGAGGATGACGCCGGTCGGGTCCATCAGGATCACGCCCGCGGTCAATCCCTGCACCAATTGCTGGAGATGCTGGAGCGTCGGCGTTGCCAGCTTGTCTTGGGATCCGCGAGCCATCTACCGCCAAGCGAACGCGGGGGCATCGCGGTTCCCACGCGCTAGTCGCGACGATCTCTAAACATGGATCAATATTTGCGGTGGTTGCCCGCAAACCGCTGTGATCTCGATCAATTCGGAACAAAGCCTGGGTCGGTTCGCTTGGTGATCTTACCGCAGACAGGAGTGTTCCATGGCAGATCAGAGCGTCCACGACGACGCCCCGCTGACCGCGTCCAAGCGTCACGACGCCGTCGACGAGGCGACCGGCGGCAGCGTCGAGAAGCGCGGCGATCAACTCGTCGGGCGGTCGGTCACCATCAACCGGCCGGTCGGCGAGCTCTTCGCCTATTTCCGCGATTTCACCAATCTTCCGACCTTCATGGAAAATGTCGAACGGATCGACATCCTCGACCAGAAGCGTTCGCACTGGGTGGTGAAGGGACCCGCCGGCAAGTCCTACGAGTGGGATTCGACGATCACCGAAGAGGCGCAGGACAGCTTCATCGCCTGGGCGTCGGAAGCAGGCGCCGACGTCGCCAACAGCGGCCGCGTCGATTTCCGCGATGCGGGTGCGCGTGGCACGATCGTCACCGCGACGATCCTCTACGATCCGCCGGGCGGCGCGATCGGTAAGTTCATCGCCAAGATGTTCCAGCGCGAACCCGCCATCCAGGCGCGCCGCGACCTGCGCCGCTTCAAGCAACTGATGGAAACCGGCGAGATCGCGACGTCCGCGATGAACCGCAAGCAACATGAAGAGGAGGCCGCCTGATGCGCGCCCTGGCCTGGCACGGCAAACACGACGTCCGCGTCGACACCGTTGACGATCCCGAGATCGTCAATCCCCGCGACTGCATCATCAAGGTCACCGCGACCGCGATCTGCGGGTCGGACCTCCATCTCTACGACGGTTACATCCCGACGATGCAGGCCGGCGACATCCTCGGCCACGAATTCATGGGCGAGGTCGTCGAAGTCGGCGCCAAGTCGACGCTGCAGAAGGGCCAGAAGGTCGTGGTCCCGTTCACGATCTCGTGCGGCAGCTGCTATCATTGCGGCAAGCATCAATATTCGGCGTGCGACAACGGCCTGCCGGCCGACAATCAGGACATCGCGCAGACCATCTACGGCCAGCCGATGTCGGGGCTGTTCGGCTATAGCCACATGACCGGCGGCTATGCCGGCGGCCAGGCCGAATATGTCCGTGTGCCGTTCAGCGACGTCGGCCCGATCGTGATCCCCGACGGCGTCGAGGACGAGAAGGTGCTGTTCCTCTCCGACATCCTGCCGACCGGCTGGATGGCCGCCGAGAATGCGCAGATCGAACCCGGCGATACCGTCGCGGTTTGGGGCTGCGGCCCGGTCGGGCTGTTCGCGGTGCAATCGGCATTCCTGATGGGCGCCGAGCGGGTGATCGCGATCGATCACTTCCCGCACCGGCTGGAACTCGCCAAGCGCTTCGGCGCGGAGACGATCAACTTCGAACAGTCCGCGGTCTACGAAGCGCTGATGGAGATGACCGGCGGGATCGGCCCCGATGCGGTGATCGACAGCGTCGGGCTGGAGGCGCACGGCGCGTTCGTCGACAACATCGTCGACCAGATCAAGGCGTCGACCTTCCTCGGCACCGATCGCGCGCATTCGATCCGCCAGGCGATCATCGCCTGCCGCAAGGGCGGACGGGTGTCGATGCCCGCGGTCTATGGCGGGTTCATCGACAAGTTCCCGCTCGGCGCGTTCATGGAAAAGGGGCTGACCCTCAAGACCGGGCAGACCCACGTCCAGCATTACATGCCCGGGCTGCTCAACGCGATCATGGAGGGGAAGATCGACACGACCTTCCTCATCTCGCACCGGATGGCGCTCGAAGACGCGCCGAAGGGCTACGACATGTTCAAGAACAACCAGAACGAGGTGACGAAGGTGGTGCTCCGGCCCGACTTCGCCGCCGCTTGAGGAGACATCATCATGGCCAATAAATTCGCGATCATCACCGGCGCGTCGACCGGCATCGGCTTCGAACTCGCCACGCTCGCCGCCAAGGACAAGTACGACATCCTCGTCGTCGCCGACGAACCGTTGGTCGAGGCGGCGGCGGCCGACTTCAAGCAGTTCGGCACCGATGTGCAATCGGTCGAGGCAGACCTGTCGACGATCGAAGGCGTCGATCGCCTGCTCGACGCCGCCGGCGGGCGCCAAGTCGACCTGCTCTGCGCCAATGCCGGGCGCGGGCTCGGCCACGGCTTCCTCGATCAGTCGGTTTCCGACTGGCGCAAGGTCGTCGACACCAACGTGACCGGCACGCTCTACCTGCTCCACAAGACGCTGCCCGCGATGGTCGCGCGCAACGACGGCAAGGTGCTGGTGGTCGGCTCGATCGCGGGCTTCATTCCGGGCAGCTTCCAGGCGGTCTACAACGGCACCAAGGCGTTCGTGGACAGCTTCACCGATGCGCTGCGCAACGAGCTGAAGGACGCCGAGGGCGTCACCATCACCACGCTGATGCCCGGCCCGGTCGAGACCGAATTCTTCGACCGCGCCGACATGATGGACACCTCGGTCGGCACCAATCCGAACAAGAGCGATCCCGTCGATGTCGCCAAGGACGGCTGGGACGCGCTGATGGCGGGCAAGGCCTCGATCGTATCGGGCTGGAAGAACAAGCTGCAAGTGGCGGCGGCGCACATCACCCCCGCCGCGGTGCTGGCGGAACAGCATCGCAAGATGGCCGAACCGGGCACGGCGGAATGAGGATCGGGGGGCGTCGATTGGCGCTCCCTGCCCCTGTGTCCCCGCGAAGGCGGGGACCCAGTACTGGGCTCCCGCCTTCGCGGGAGCACAATTCATGCGGGTGCTGGCCCGCTAGAAGATCCCCAGGAACTTCTTCCGCTTCACCTGCTTGCCGGCCTTCCCGTTGCCCACATCGTCGCGCGGCTTGCCCTCAGTCGTGCGCTGCGCCGCCGCCGGGGCCGCGCGCAGGATCGGGCCGCACGCCGCGGACTTCGCGTCGCCGACATCGACGAAGGCAAGGATCCCCGCCACCGGGGTCGCCAGCAACGCCAGCCCCAGTCCCGCGCCTGCCCGATTGAGCAGTTCGGGGCTGATCACGTCGATCGATGGCTGCGAGAAATAACCCTTCAGCCCGACCGGCGACTGGCCCGAGAACACGCTGAACTTCTTGCCGTCGGCGCGGAACGCCAGGTCCATCGCCTCGGTCGCGAAGCTGAACCCGCCGCGCCCGACAATGACGTTCTTGGTGGTGTCGATCAGGATCGGATCCGCCGCCGCGACCCCGCGCCGCACCGTGAAGGCGATCACCCCGCAGTTGATCCGCACGGGTTCCTTCAGCCGCCCCTCGAACATCTTCTGCGCGAAGGTGCCGATGTCGAGTTCGGCGAGTTGGACGTTACGCGTCCAGAAGGTGCCGCTGGGCATCGTGAACGCGATCCGGCCGTTCGACGCCGCGAGCGATTCGTGGATCGTCTCGCCATCGCCTTCGAGCTGCAGGCGCCCCTTGATCAACCCGGTGGTGCCCGCCTCGGCGACCCCGAAGCCGGAGAGCAGGCGGCTCATCGGCGTCGGCGCCAGCCGGATGTCGTACCGGGTGTGGGTCGGGCGCTTGCTCGCGTCGATCGTCACGTCGGCGGCGACGTTGCCGCGCGCCATCGCGAAGGTCAGCGGCGACAGCTGGAGTATGCCCGCCTTCAGCCGCGTGGTCAGCGCGACGTCGGAGATCGGCACCCGGCGCGATCGAACGGTGCCGACGGTATAGCGGACGTCGGCGTCGAACTGACGCATCGCCTCCACCCGCAGCCGCGCGTCGGGCAGCATCCGCGCCGGCGCCGCCCCGGTTGCGCGCGCGGCGGCGACGACGCCTTTGGTCGCGACCAGATCGGGATTGTAACCGATGAACGGCGCGACATCGACGATGTCGAGCTGGCGCGTGGCGAGCGTCGCGTCGATGTGGATCCGCGGTTCGATCTGCTGGACGGTGAAGCTGCCCGCGATGTCGCTGTCGCCGAACCGCCCCTTCAATCTCGTGAAGCGATAGTCGGTGCCGCGCTTCACCAGCTGCGCGGTCATCCGGTAGCGCCGCGTCTCGGGCACCACCACGCCGATGATGTTGAGCAATTCGTCGACGTTGCGCCCCCGCGCCGCCACCGCGAGCGGAACGCCCTCGATCTCGGCGACGCTCGGCAGCGTGCCCGCGACGTCGATGACGTTGTTCGCGGCGAACGCGCGCATCGTCAGCTTGTTCTGCCCGCGCGCGACGGTCTTGTCGGGGGACAGCAGCGATCCGGTCAGCGTGAACGGCGTCGTCCGCACCACGCCCTTGCCGGTGAAGCCGACCGACCGGCCGATCCGCGCGGCATCGGACCGGATCGTGTCGAAGCTGAGATCGGCGAGCAGCTTCATCCGCGGATCGCGGTAGCGCACCGTGGTCCCCGCGACCGTCGCGACGTCGATCGTTGGGAATTCGAGCGGCTTGCCGCCCTTCTTATCGCTGAAGGTCCAGCTGTTGCGGTCGTGCGTCGCGTTCCATTCCAGATCGACCGCGCCGTTGACGAGATCGAGCGCATAGAGCCGTCGCCGGCCGAACAGCAGCGACAGCGGCGCGATCCGCGCCTCGAGATGATCGGCGCTGAACAGCTGCGGCCGCGTCGCCCAGCCCGGGTTCGACACGCTCGCCTGGTCCGCGACGAGCTTGATCGCGAACGGCGCGAAATAGAGCTGGAAGTCGCCCCCGACCTTCACCTCGCGGTGGGTCAGCGATCCGACGACGCGCTCGAACGGATGCCGCAGGAACCGACCCTTGGTGACGTAGAGCAGCAGCCACACCGCGAAGATCGTGACGACGATGCCGAGCAGGACGCGGACGACGATCCGCCGGCGGCGGCGGCGCGGTGGTGCCACGATCGGCTCGTCGGCCATGATCGGCTCGTCGGGCGCTGCGGAGATCTCGGTCATCGTCGTACCTCGCCGCCAGCCCCCGCCCGCCCCGCGCAGTCGGGAACGACGGATCGGGTCAATCCGCGGTCATCCTGCCTTGATCCGGCTGAACCCTCAATGACCCATCGCATCCGCCGATGCGGCGACCGGCGCGGCACCCTTGGGGCGCTTCAGGACGAATACCAGCGGCAGCGCCGCCAGCGTCAGGATCATCATCAGCTTGAAATCGTCGATATAGGCGATCATCGCCGCCTGCTGGTTGACCAGCGCATCCGCGATCATCAGCGCCTGGTCGGTGCCCCCGCCGAGCGCGCTCGACACGATCGGGTCGGCGCCGTCGATCGCCCCGGTGGTCAGATGCCCGCCGAGCACCTCGTGGCTGATCTGGACGTTCCGCGCGAGCAGCGCGGTGACGACGGAGATGCCGACCGACCCGCCGATGTTGCGCGACAGGTTCATCAGGCTGGCGCCGTCGGTGCGCTTCAGCGGCGACAGCGTCGCGAACGCCATCACGTTCAACGGGATGAAGATCAGCCCGAGCCCGACGCCCTGCACCACCCCGGTGACGATGAACGGCATCGATCCCATCTGCAGGTTCCAGCCGGTCATTTCCCACAGCGAATAGGCGGCGATGCTCAGCCCCAGCCCGACCATGATCCGCGGATCGACGTTGCGCTGCATCAGCCGCCCCGCGATCCACATGCTGCCGACGATGCCGATCCCGCGTGGCATCAGCAGCAAGCCGGTGGTCAGCACCGGATAATTGTACAGGCCCTGCAACATCGGCGGCAGCAGCGCGAGCGTCGCGGTCATCAGCACGCCGATCACGAACATGAAGCCGAGGCCGGTGATCAGGTTGCGATTGGAAAACAGGCTGCGGTTGAACATCGGATGGTCGGCGCTGAACAGATGGATGACGAACATCCACGCCGCCGCCAGCGCGACCATTCCCTCGATCCACACCTCCCAGCTGTTGAACCAGTCCTGGGTCTGCCCGCGGTCGAGCATCAGCTGGAACACGCTGATCGCGACGGCCAGCGACGCGAAGCCGAACAGGTCGAAACGGCGCCGGGTGATCCCGCGCCCCGGCAGCAACGCCCACAGGATCGCGAAACAACCGATCCCGACCGGCACGTTGACGTAGAAGCACCAGCGCCAGTCGTAATAGTCGGTCAACCAGCCACCGATCACCGGCCCCAGGATCGGGCCGACCATCACCCCCATCCCCCAGATCGACATCGCGCTCGCCTGTTTCGACTTGGGGTTGATGTCCATCATCACGGTCTGGCTGAGCGGGTTCATGAACGCCGCCGCGATCCCCTGGAGCACCCGGAACACGACCATCTCGGGAAGGCTCGTCGCCAACCCGCACAGCATCGACGCGATCACGAAGCCGACCACCGCGCCCAGGAACAGGTTGCGGCTGCCGACCCGGTCCGACAGCCAGCCGGTCAGCGGGATAGCGACCGCGGAAGCGACGATGTAGCTCGTCAGCACCCAGGTGACGGTATCCGCGGTCGCGCCGAGCGACGCCTGCATATGGGGCAACGCGACGTTGGCGATCGTCGAATCGAGGATCTGCATGATCGTCGCCGCCATTACGCCCAGCGTCAGCAGCGGACGATTGGACGTGTGGAGGGCCGGCGCCTCCTCGTTCACCCGCGCGACCCTACTGGACCTGGACGGACACGTCGGCGGATTGCCCGGCGATCAACTGGCGCGGGCTTTTCTCGTCGATCGCGATCCGCACCGGCACGCGCTGCGTTACCTTCACCCAGTTGCCGGTCGCGTTCTGCGCCGGGAGCACCGAGAATTCACTGCCGGTGCCAGCGCCGATCGACTGGACATGTCCCTTCAGCTTCAGGCCGGGATAGGCGTCGAACCCGATCTCCGCACGCTGGCCCACCCGCATCTTGTTGAGGTCGGTCTCCTTGAAGTTCGCCTCGACCCACGACCGGCCATTGGCGACGATGCTGACCGCGGGCAACCCGGTGATCATCATCTGCCCGACCTGAAGCCGATCGGCCTGGCTGATGGTGCCGCCGACCGGCGCGCGGACCACGGTGCGCGCGAGATCGAGCGCGGCGCGCGATCGCTGGACCTGCGCCGCGGCGATCGCGGGCGCGGTCCCGGGCACCGCGGAGCCGTTCGACAGCTTCGCCTGCGCCTCGGCGGCGGTCGCCTCCGCATTCGCCAGTTGCGCGCGGGCCTGCTCGACCGCGTGCTGCGCCTGCTGGAGTCGCGCGCGCGTCGTGAAGCCGCTGTTCATCAGCGCGGTCTGGCGCTGGTAATCTTCCTGCGCATTGGTGATCGCATCGCGCGCCGCTTCGATATCGGCATTGGTGCCGCGAAAGTTCGCCTGCAGCGTCGCGACATCGACCTGGGCGGTCGCGATCGACGCGTTCGCCTGGCTGACCGCGATCCGGTAGGGATCGGGATCGATCCGGAACAGCACGTCGCCGGCGCGAACCTGCTGGTTCTCGCGCGCCTTCACCTCGACGATGCGCCCCGCGACATCGGCCGACACCGCGACCTTGTCCTGCGAGACATAGGCGTTGTCGGTCGACACCGTGCGACCCGACGTGATCCACAGATACGCGCCGACCAGCACGATCAGCAGCGGCACGCTGAACATCAGTGCCAGCCGGCCCCAACGGCGCCGCGGCTTCGCTGGCTCGACCTGGACGTCGATCGCACCCGCGGTGCGCAAGTCGGTCACGGGATCGGCATCAGCCATGCGCACTATCCTTGCCCGGTTCGGGGGTGGCGAGATTGTCGCGGATACGGTCGAGCGTCGCGGTCAGCCGGGTGCGATCCTCCGCCGCCACGCCCGCCAGCGCGGTCGCGAACAGATCGTCCGCGATCGCCGCCAGTTGCTCGATCAACGGCCGCGATCGATCGGTGAGGAAGATGTTCCAGGCGCGACGATCGCCCGGATCCCGGCGCCGCTCGACATGGCCCGCATCCTCGAGCCGATCGACCATCCGGCACAACGTGATCGGCTCGACCTCGAGCAGGTCGGCGAGATGCCCCTGGTTGACGCCCTCGCGACGGGAAAGCGCGGTCAGCGCGCGCCATTGCGGGCGCGTCACGCCGATCGCGCGCGCGCGTTCGTCGAACCGTCGCCGCATCAGGCGCGACACGTCGCTGATCAGGAAGCCGATGCTGTCGCTCATAAGTGCGGATATAGTGAGTATCCTCATATAGGCAATCTCGGACGCAACCACTGAACTCCCGCGCGGAACGTTCTTGATCCATATCAATGCCGTACCATACCCTTGGTGCTACCCGCGGCCGCGCAAGGAGGCCGCGTGCGTCAGGTTGTCTACGTCAGTACGAGTACGTCACCCCCGCGGCAGTCCGTCGTCGACGATATCCTCCACCAGTCGCGCCACAACAACGCGCTCGAAAGCGTCACCGGTCTCTTGTGGGTCCGCCACGACCGGTTCCTCCAGGTACTCGAAGGACCGGACGAAGCGATCGCGCTCACCTTTGCACGGATAGCGAAGGATAGCAGGCACCGCGACGTCGAGGTGCTGGTCGATCGCGATCTCGAGGAACGGGAATTCGGTAGCTGGTCGATGGCGCTTCGCCACATCGGCGAAACCGATGCCGAACTCGACGGTCGCGTCCGCGAGCTGATCGCCTCGAAGCCGGAAGCGACCCACGCGCATTTCGATCGTTTTCTAGGATAAGCAGCGTCCGACCTCTGGCAAATTCGCCCGAGCCCATCTATCGGTCCCCCCAGCCGTACCTTCAGCGTACGCGGGCCGGGTATCCGGCGTGACGGAGCCCGGTTATTGAAGCAGCGTGACGACTGGCACCTGACGGACAAGGTGCAGCATGAACTGGGCGAGGGCGATCCCTTCGCCGCGGCGGTCCGCGCCACGCGCATGCCGATGGTGATCACCGATCCGAACGAGCCCGACAATCCGATCGTGTTCTGCAACGAGGCGTTCCAGAAGCTGACCGGCTATCCGCGCGACGAGATAGTCGGCCGCAACTGCCGCTTCCTTCAGGGCCCCGAAACCGATCGTGCCGAGGTCGCCAAGCTGCGCGACGCGATCGCCGCCGGCGCCAGCATCGACGTCGATCTGCTCAACTATCGCAAGGACGGCACGACCTTCTGGAACGCGCTTTATGTCAGCCCGGTCCGCAACGTATCCGGCGCCATCCAGTTCTTCTTCGCCTCGCAGTTGGACGTCACCAGCCGGGTCGAGGCGCAGCAGACGATCGCGTTGCAGAAGGCGGAGATCGAGCGCGAGGTCGAGCGGCGCACCGCCGCACTGGCCGCCGCGCTCGAAGCCAAGACGATGCTGCTCCACGAAGTCGATCACCGGGTAAAGAACAACCTGACGATGATCGGATCGCTGCTGCGGCTCCAGGCGCGGACGATCGAGGACGACGCGATCACCAGCAAGCTGGAAGCGATGCTCGAACGCGTCGACGCACTCGCGACCGTCCACCGCCGGCTTTACCAGTCCGACGACATCACCCGGTTCGATGTCGCCGCGTTCGCGGTCAATCTCGCGTCCGACGTGGTCGGTGCCAGCGGGCGCGACGACATCGTGGTCGACAGCCATGTCGAGCCGATCGAGGTCGCCTCGGCCAATGCCGCCGCCTTCGGGCTGGTGCTGAACGAGATCCTGACCAACGCGATCAAGCACGCCTATGCCGACGGGCGACCGGGCACGCTTACGATCCGTGCCGCGGACGCCGGCGACGAGGCGCAGATCGTCATCGCCGATGACGGCCCCGGCTTCGTCGACGGACCCGATCGTGAAGGCGGGCTCGGCCGCACGCTCATCGAGCGCATGTCTCGCCAGGTCGGCGCGACCACGGCCTATGCGGATGCGGCGCCGGGCACCCGCGTCACCATCACGTTCGCCGCGGCACGCTAGGTGGCATCCGGCGCCGACACCCTGGCCGTCCTGATCGTCGAGGACGAGGCGCTGTTGGCGATGGATATCGAGGCGATGGTCGTCGATTGCGGCCACCGCGTCGTCGCCGAGGCCGCGTCGCTCGACGATGTCGCGGCGCTCCGCATCGAGCCGCCCGATCTGGTGTTCCTCGACATGCACCTCGCGCGGGGATCCAGCGGGCTGGACGTCGCCGCGCTGGTCCGCGATCGCTGGGACGATGCGGTGATCGTCTTCGTCACTGCCAACCCCAAGAAGATCCCCGCCGACTTCGCCGGGGCGCACGGGGTCATCCCCAAGCCCTTCTCGCGCAACGGCCTGATGTCCGCGATGCGCTACCTGCAACAGGGCATGACCGCGCCACCGCCGTCGATCCCCCGCCCGATCAGCTTCGTCCCCGCCCCGACGATCGCCGACCGCTGGAGCTGAATCGGCCGGTCGGACCAGCAGCCGAGAACAACTCGGCGCAGCCGCGAAGTCCCGCGACTCGCGGCGATTCGCAACGATGGTCTCGATGATCAGCTAGTTTAATTACGATCCGCTCACGATCGATCGTGCTGAATCAGGACAGTGGGACAGTCCCGCGCCGGCTTGGACTACCCGGATCGCTACGTCGACCCAGGAAAAGTGATGTGATTCTAATCACCTGCTCGCTGAACACTGATCACGAACGCGAACAAGGTTAACACGCGTATAGATCATATCCGCATCTTCATTTTCTGTTAATTACCGGTCGTGGGTTCCGAGAAAGACTCGTTCGAAAGGGCGCAAGCGGGTCGAAGTCTCTCTCACTCGATCAACGGTCTTTATCGGGAGGTAAACATGTCATCTATTCTGAAGTCGGTATTTGCAACTGGTCTTCTCGCAAGCGCTGCCATGTTTGCGGCACCCGCGAGCGCGGCGACGTTCGGGTTCGTCCAGATGGGCGCGTCGCCCTCGAGCGGTTACACCGTGATCAACACCTTCGACACCGCAGCCGGCCTGATCGGTGCCGGGTTCGCGATCAAGGTTCCGCCGGCGGACAGCAACGGCGCGCCGCCCGCTAGCTCGATTCCTGCCGGAACGCCGTATCTGTCGGTCTTCGGTGGCGGCAGCGCGACCTACAACTTCACCAGCCTGGTGAACTCGTTCCAGTTCGACTGGGGCTCGATCGACGCCTACAACACGCTGACGATCGTCAGCAACATGGGCCCGGACATCGTCATCCCCGGCAGCGCGAGCTTCACCAACCCCGCCAACGGCAACCAGTCGGCACCGGCGACCAACGGCCTGTTCACCGTCTTCGGTGGCGAGGGCGAGTTCTTCAAGAGCGTCACCTTCTCGTCGACCGGCAACTCGTTCGAGGTCGACAATCTGGCGATCGCAGCGGTTCCGGAGCCGGCGACCTGGGCGATGATGCTGATCGGCTTCGGCCTGATCGGCGCCACCGCACGGTATCGCCGCCGCCACAACGCCGTTACCTACGCCTGATAGTCCCTGACAGGCGGGCAGAGGCCGTCGACCGAAAGGTCGGCGGCTTCCTGCTGTCCGGCGGCCGATCGTTCGCTACGTCGTGCATCCTACCGGATGCCGGTACGTTGCCCGCCATGACCCGGTGGCCTCCCCGCCGGACGAGTGCGAGCGCAAGACGATGACCATCGCCGAACGGATCCGGGCCAATATCGTGCTCTACGGCGCGCTCGCCGCCAATGTCGGCATCGCGATCGCCAAGTTCGTCGCCGCCGCGATCAGCGGATCCTCGTCGATGCTGACCGAGGGCGTGCATTCGCTGGTCGACAGCGGCAACCAGGTCCTGCTGCTCTACGGGCAGCATCGCGCCCAGCAGCCGCCCGACCGGCTGCATCCGTTCGGCTATGGCCGCGAGCTGTATTTCTGGGCGTTCATCGTCGCGATCCTGATCTTCGCGGTCGGCGCCGGCGTCTCGGTCTACGAGGGCTGGCAGCATATCCGCGAGCCAGAGCCGCTGCGCGATCCGCTGATCAACTATATCGTGCTCGGCGTCGCGTTCCTGCTGGAGGGTAGCTCCTGGACGATCGCGGTGCGCGAACTGAGCGCCAAGCGCGGCGAACTCGGCTGGTGGGCGATGATCCGTCGTTCCAAGGACCCCGCCGGCTTCATCGTGCTGTTCGAGGACAGCGCCGCGCTGGTCGGCCTGGCGGTGGCGGCGATCGGCGTATGGGCGAGCCACCAGTTCGCCGATCCCCGGATCGACGGCGTCGCCTCGATCGTGATCGGGCTGGTGCTCGGCCTCGTCGCGGTGCTCCTCGCCCGCGAGGCGAAGGGCCTGCTGATCGGCGAAAGCGCCGCTCCCGCGTTGATCGAGCAGGTCCGCGCGATGATCGACAAACAACCGCGGATCACTGCGGTCACCGACGTCCGCACCATCCACACTGCCCCCGACGCGGTGTTCGTCGCGGTCACCGCCGATTTCGACGACACGCTGACGATGGGCGAAGGCGAAACCCTGATCAGTGCCATCGAGGACGAACTGAAGGCCGCGATCCCGACACTGACCTCGGTCTACATCCGCCCCCGCAAGGCCGGAACCTGAAAAGCGTCACTCGCCCGCGCCTACAAGCCCATCCGGTCCAGCGCCGTCGCCAGTTCGTCGCTGATCGTTTCCGCCTCCTTCGGCACCAGCCGGTTGAGCGCGGTCTGCACGCGGGTCTGGGCGACCTGCAGCGCCTTGTGGCGGACGCCACGGATCATGTTGGTCCGCCCCGATCGGCTGGCGCCGAGCAGCGCCGCCCA
The DNA here is from genome assembly GCF_052567495.1 of Sphingomonas sp. Tas61C01. Lineage (NCBI taxonomy): Bacteria > Pseudomonadati > Pseudomonadota > Alphaproteobacteria > Sphingomonadales > Sphingomonadaceae > Sphingomonas > Sphingomonas sp. Tas61C01. The sequence goes on along the minus strand of NZ_CP199583.1, from coordinate 2,974,124 downwards.
TTTCTCCTCCTCCGCCGCCAGGATCGCCAGTGCGAGTCGGAGGCCGTCGCGCCGGCCATGGGCATAATCCTCGGACATCCACCGCCTGTAGGGCGTGGCCGCGCCGCCGCCTAGCGTCCTCGCCTAGGCGCCGACCCCGACCCGCCCGGTCCGCTCGAGCTTGCCCCAGCCGACCGTCCAGCCGCCGATCGCCGCCGCGATCGCGCGCAGCACGACGCCGTACATGATCTGCCGGTACACCAGGCGCTGCGCGACCAGCAGGAAGGCGGGGAAACGGGCACGCCGCCCGTCGAGCCAGTAGCCGATCCATCCGCATGCCACGTCGATCGCGGTGAACGCGACCCAGTAGAGCCCCATTCGCCCGACATCCCCGCTGGTCTGCGCCCAGCCATGCTGCCCGATCCGCAGGATCGTGCCGACGATCGACATCACCAGCGCCAGATCGATCAGCGGCGAGATCGCTGCGAACAGGATCTGGAACAGCCACGCCTGCGGCAATCCGACCCAGGCGAGTCCCGACGGCTTGCCGCTGCGCAGGATGCCGCGATGCTTCCACAGGCATTGCAGCGTCCCGAATGCCCAGCGGAAGCGCTGCTTGGCGAGCGCGCGGAACGTTTCGGGTGCCTCGGTCCACGCCACCGCATCGGGATCGTAGGTGATCCGCCAGCCCGCGCGCTGCACCGCGATCGACAGGTCCTGGTCCTCCGCCAGCGTGTCCTCGGGATAGCCGCCGACCGCGTCCAGCGCGGTCCGCCGCCACGCCCCGACCGCGCCCGGCACCACCGTCATCGCGTCGAACCCGGCCAGCGCGCGGCGTTCGAGGTTCTGCGCGGTGATATACTCCACCGCCTGCCAGCGCGTGACCAGGTTGACGCGGTTGCCGACCCGCGCGTCGCCCGCCACCGCGCCGATCCGCGGGTCGGCGAACCAGCGCGCCAGCCGGGTGATCGTCTCGGGTTCGAACTGGGTGTCGGCATCGAGCGCGATGATCACCTCGCCGCTGGCATGGAGCAGCGCCCGGTTGAGCGCCGCCGCCTTGCCGCCATTCTCCAGCGTCAGCAGCCGCACCCGCGGATCGTCCGCGAACGCCTCGCGCACCCGCGCACTGGTGGCGTCCTTCGATCCGTCGTCGACGACCATCACCTCGATGCCCGCATAGTCGCTCGCCAGCACCCGTTCCACCGACGAGACGATCACGCGCTCCTCGTTATAGGCCGGCACGATCACCGACACGGTGGGGGTGAACACCGGCGGTTCGGCACGGCGATAGCGCGCCTGCAGCCACGCGAGCGCGGTCATCAGCACCGCGCGCGCGATCCCGAGCGAGATCGCCACGTAGAACAGCCAGGTGATCCCCCCGACCAGCCCGGCCAGGATCACGAACACCGCGACGTCGGTCCGCACTGCCCACAGGTCCGTTCCCGACACCGTCGGCATCGCCTGCGCCGGGCTGACGCCGACCAGCTGCGAGGCGGTGACGAAGCGGTAGCCCTGGTGCTTCAGTGCCGAGATGATCCGCGGCAGCGCCGCCACGGTCTGCGCGCGGTCGCCGCCGCCGTCGTGGAGCAGGATGACGTTGCCGGTGTTGGTCGGGGTCGCCGCCGCGACCTGATCGAGCACCTGCTTGACAATCGCGTCGGTGCCCGGTCGCTGCCAGTCGTTGGGATCGACGTGCAATCCGACCACCGTATAGCCCAGCTGTTGAGCATGCAGCGCCGGCTCCAGCTCGTCGATCGTGGTCGGCTCCGCATCGCCGAAATAGGGCGCGCGGAACAGCGTCATCGATCGCCCGGTATAGGCCTGGACCAGCCGCTGCGTCGCGTTCAGCTCCAGCGAGGTCGATCGCGGCCCCAGTCGCGCCATGTTGGGATGGGTATAGCTGTGGTTGCCGAGCTCGTTGCCGCCGGCGATGATCTCGTTCAGCAGCCGCGGATGCGCGAGCGCGTTCTCGCCGATCACGAAGAAGGTGCCCGGCACCTGCGCCGCCTTCAGCTCGGCGAGGATGCGCGGCGTCCACGTCCCGTCCGGGCCGTCGTCGAAGGTCAGCGCGAGCATTTTCGGATTGGCGCCGCCGGTGCGCTGGACGACATAGGGCGTGGGCAGCGCGTCGTAGCGTACGTCGCGGATGACGCCCTGCCCGTCCATGCGGGTCGTGCGCTGGCCGGTGGTCGGCGTCGCGGTGATCCGCAGGATCTCGCCCGATCCCTCGACATCGGTGTTCAGCATCGACACCGGCCGTGACAGATCGGGCACGCCGCCGGTGCGGATCGCCGCGAGATCGGCCCAGAAGCCCTGGTCCTCGGTGCCGAGCCGCCACAAGGCGACATTGTCGATGTCGAGCCGCTTCAGCACCTGCATCTGGTTCCAGCTGGTCGCTGCATCCATCATCCAGATCGAATGCCGGACACCGTCCTCGTCATAGCCGAAGCTCGCATTGCCGCTGGCGGGATCGAAGGTCGGCGAGGCGTCGCTGTCGTGCGCGGCGAGCCACGCATCCTCGATCGACAGCGCATCGGTGTCGCCGCCGTGCCAGTCATAGCCATAACTGCCGAGCGCGATGATCAGCTTGTCGCCGGGCACCGCACGCCGTGCCGTCTGCACCTGCTGCACGAACCAGTCCTGTGCCGCGATCGGGCCGGGCTCGCCGCCCTCCCAATGCTGGTCGTAGGCCATGAACACGACCTTGTCGGCGACCTGCGCGAGTGCGCGGAGCGGCCAGCGCTCGTCCTCCGCCGGCGCGGTGACGGCGAGGACCGATCCCTTCGGCATCGCCGCGCGTAGCTGGCGCAGGAAGCCCAGATAGGGGCGCATCGCGGTCGCCGGCAGCGCCTCGAAATCCATCACCAGCCCGGCCGCATGGCGTGCCGTCACATAGGCCGCCAACTGCCGCACCGTCGCCGCGCTCTCGACCGGATCGGCGAGCAGCGCCGCGGTGCCCTTGCCGTCCCAGCTGTTCTCGCCGTAATTCTGCACCATCGGCAGCACCTTGGGCGGATTCGGCATCGCCGCGACGCTGCGATCGAAGGCGTCGTCGCGATGCGCCGACACGATGTGCTGCGGCCCCGACACGCTGACCAGCGCGGGCACCACCCAGTCGAGCGCGCCGCCGTTGCGCCGCAGCGACGCCAGGCTGGCGTCGTCGCCGGGCACGTAGAAGCCGACGCTCAGCGCGGTTCCCAGGTTTTGCGTCACCCGCCGCGGTAGCCACGCCGCCAGTCCGCGCGGGTGGTGCTGGCCACGCGCGGCGGCGGCGTGCGGCTGCGGCAGCGGCAGTCGCAGGTCGCGCCGGCTCGGCACCAGGATCAGCGTCGTGGCGAACGCGATCGACGCCAGCACGACGGCCATGATCAGGATCCCGAGCGTCCGGCGCGACATCCTGCTGCGACGGCCGGAGGGATCGAAGAAGACGGGCGCTGGCATCGGGAAGCCTTTTCACGAAGAGGGCGCGTCGGCACGTCCGACGCAGCGGTGACCATGCCTGTGTAGCGGATCGAGGTAAGCGGCGGCTGGGCCGCGCCTTACATCTTTGTCATGTTCAGCCGAGCTGCCCCGATCGATACCACCGGCGGATCGACTGGAGCCGCGACAGCGCGCAGCCGCAATGCCGGCAATGCGCGTGCCGGGTGCCGTGCTGGTCGACGACGATCCGGCCGCCGGGCACGTGGCGGCCGGCGCGGCAGGCCGCGTCCTGATCGGGCGGCGCGGTCATGACGCGATCCCGCGACCGACCAGCAGCGACAGGTCGCGCAACGCCTGGACCAGCGCGACGCCGCGCGGACCAGCGATGTAGCGCGGCTCCCAATCGGGGTCGAACTTCTCCTTGTAGCTGCGCAGCCCGCGGAACCCGTAGAAGCGCTCACCGTGCTGGAACACCAGCGCCGCCGCGCGCGCCCAGGCCGGCGCCAGCCGCCCGCCCTCGATCCCGGACAGCGGCGCGATCCCCAGCGTGAAGCGCGCATAGCCGCGCTCCTGCGCCCATTGCAGGATATGGACGAACAGGAAATCCATCGTCCCGTTGGGCGCATCGTCGCGGTGGCGCATCAGGTCGACCGACGCCTCGCCGCGATCGGCGGTGAGCCACAGATTGGCGAAGGCGACGATCCGGTCCCCGACCATCGCCAGCGCGACGTCGAAATGGCCGAGATAGGCGCGGTCGAACCGGCCGAGGCTGAAGTTCTTCTCGGCATGGCCTTTTGCCGCCATCCATTCCGCCGACACCGCGGCGAGCTCCTCGATCACCACCGGCACCGCCGCGGCGGGCACGATCCGGAAGGTCAGCCCGTGCCGTGCCGCCGCGCGCTCGGCCTTGCGGATCGATCGCAGCCGCGGGGTATCGAGCGTGAAGCCGGCGAGATCCACCACCGCCTCCTCGCCGTATTTGACGATCTGCAACCCCATGCCGATCGCGAGATCGAGCACCGGCGCGGTGATCTGGTAGAGCAGCAGCCGGCCTTGCGCACGGTCTGCCAGAGTGCGGATCCGCCACAGCAGCGGGCCCCAGGCGGCCGGATCGCCGATCGGATCGCCCATCACGATCCAGCTCGCACCGCGCACCTGGTACATCAGCATGCCCGCACCCTCCTCGTCGATCAGGAACCGCTTGTCCCCGGTCAGCGCGAGCATCGCATCGGTGCGGTCGGTCCGCGCCAGCACCGCGCGCACCCGCGCCGGATCCGCCGCAGCGTCGGCGACGCCGTGCGCGGGGCCGAGCCACCGCCACAGCGCGACCCCGGCGAGCAGCACCGTCACCCCGAGCATCGCGCGCAGGAAGCGCGGCGCATCGCCGTGCAGCGCGAACTGCCACCACAGATCGTCCGAATAGATCACGTGCCGATAGGCGAAGAGCCCCGCCCAGGTCGCGCCCGCCACCGCGACCGCGACCGTCGCCAGCCACGCGCCCGAAAACGGCGTCTGGGTCAGCGCGGTGCGGCGATAGAACGCGCCCCGCGTCGCCTGCAGCAACGCGGCGAGCGCCAGGCACGCGATCGCCTCTTCGTAATCGATCCCCTTCGCCAGCGAAAACATCGCCCCCGCGACCAGCAGCGCGCGCGTCGCGACGAACGCGCCGTCCAGCCGCCGGTACAGTCCCGGCGACAGCAGCAGCAGCCCGGTACCGACCAGGCTGGCGGCGATGTGGCTCGCCTCGATGAACGGCAGCGGCAGCAGCGCCGCAAGCACGCCCATCCGCGCCTGCAGCGACGGCAGCGATCCCGACAGCAGCAGCATGCCGCCACCCAGGAAGGTCGCCGCGCCGAGCATCAGCGGCGCGATCCCCGTCGCCGCGGCGCGGCCGTCGCGCAGCAGCCGCCCGGTCAGCGAGCGGTGGCGCACGCCCTCACGCCACGCCAGCATCGCCGCGGCGAGCGCCAGCGGCAGCAGGTAGTAGATCACGCGGTACGCGATCAATGCCGCGAAGATCGCCACCCGGTCGCCCGGCACCACCGCGAGCACCACCGCCTCGAACACCCCGACCCCGCCGGGCACATGGGTCACCACCGCCGCGAGCATGCCGAGCGCCCAGGCGAGGACGAAGAAGGGGAACGACGCCGGCGTCGCGCCCGGCACCAGCACGTACAGCGCCGCCGCCGCCGCCGCGGTGTCGAGCATCGCGACGCCGATCTGCGCCAGCGCCTGCCCGCTGGTCGGCAGCGGCACGCTGAACCGCCACACCCGCAACGGCGTCCGCCGCCGGCCGCATGTCACCACCAGCACGACGAGCGCCACGATCATCGTCGCGCCGATCGCATGCGCCAGCGCGGTGGAGACGACCACCCCGGCGAACGCGATCGGCGTGCCCTGCAACAGTAGCGCCGCGCCCGCGACCGCGGCGATCCCGACCCAGAACGTCACGCCCGCGATCCCGATCACCCGCGCGACATCGGGGCCGTCGAGCCCCGCCGCGGTATAGACCCGATATCGCGCCGATCCGCCGGTCAGCAGCGACAGCCCCAGATTGTGGCTCAGCGTATAGCTCGAAAACGATGCCAGCGCCGCGGTCCGCCATGGCAGCTCGCGGCCGATGATCCGCAGCGCGACGACGTCGTATAGCGTCAGCATCAGGTAGCTGAGCGCGGTGAAGCCGATCGCCGCCGCAAGCTGCGTCGCCGACAGCGCATGCACCGCACCGCGCACGTCGGCGAAGCGGATCTCCTGCGTCAGCCGCTCGAGTGCGACGATCGCGAGCACCGCGAGCAGCAGCAACGCCGCGATCGACAGCGCCAGCCGGTGCCGGCGTATCCACGCCACCGGATCACGCATGCGCCACCGCCGGGGAAGGTCGTAGGCGCAGGATCGTGCCCCAGATCAGGTCGGCCAGCCGCCTGGCGTCGTGGTGCAGGTAATGCCCGCCCGGCAGCGGCACGACGCGCACGTTCGCGGCGTGGAGCAACGGGCACAGGCTGGTCTCCTCCTCGCGTCCGTACACGCACAGCACCGGCACCCACCCGATCCGACTTGCGCTCGGCAGCGCCGGCCCGTCCGGCGCGCCGTCGAGCAGCCCGCCCGGCGACGCGGTGAACAGGACGGTGTCGCCCGGCACCGTCAGGATCACCTGCGCGACCCTGGGCCGCAGGTCGCCCGGTAGCGCCGAGACGCCGTATTGAAGCATGTCCGCGCCGAACGACTGCCCGATCAACACCACCTGCCGCGCGCCCGGCATTTCAAGCGCCCGACGGGTCGCGTCGGCCACCAGCGTGCGGGTCTCCGCCGGGCTGCGGCCGTTCTTGAACGCGGTGAGCGAATTGACGCCGAGCACCGGAATCCCGCGCTCGGCCAGCGTCGCGACGACGGTCGTCGCCATGCCCGCCTTGAGCCCGGAATCGCCCGACAGGAACACCGCGACGGTGCCCGCCAGTCGCGCCGGCGGCGCCCGCCTCGCGGGCTCCACCCGGTAGATCTCGCTGCTGTAATAGCCGATATAGGCGAGGTAGCCGACCGCGGCGATCAGCAGCATCGCGACGACCGCGGCGACGATCCGGGGCGCACGGCCCATCACGCGCTCATCGCATAGGTGATCACGAAACACGCCGCGGTCAGCACCAGCATCGCGACTATGAACGTCGCGTCGGCGATCCGCTCCATCCCGTGCAGCCGCCGCTGATCGAGACTGCGCAGCGACAGATACGATGCGAGCGTCGCGACCAGGAACAGCAGCGCGTCGATCGCCAGCATGTCGTCCGCGAAGCTGCCGCGGCGCCCCGCGACCACACCGAGGTGAAGCAGCCCGATCCCGGTCAGGCACACCCCGACCATCCCCGATGCGATCGGGCAGATCATCCGGCAGATGCGTTCGTCCAGCCGGGCGCGGCGATAGGCAATCGTCGTCATCGGCTGTCGATGCACGTGCGCACTTGTCGACCCGCTGACCGGAAGATGAGCGATATGTCATCTTTGCGCGCTTGCCCCCGGGGAACCCGCGATGGCATCACCCGCGCGACCCCCCCGGCACGGCCTGCCGGCGGATGAGCGAGGTGCAGCCGTGTCGCAGAAGATCCTGTTGATCGAGGACGACGACGCTACCGCGGACTATGTCGCAAACGGCCTGCGCGAACATGGCTTCGTCGTCGATCGCGTCGCCAACGGCCGCGACGGGCTGTTCCACGCTACCGACGCCGGCTACGACTGTATCGTTCTCGATCGCATGTTGCCCGGGATCGACGGCATGGCGGTGCTGTCCGGCATGCGCGGCGCCGGGGTCGAGACCCCGGTGATCATCCTGTCGGCACTCGGATCGGCGGAGGACCGGGTGAAGGGCCTGACCGAGGGATCGAGCGACTATCTGACCAAGCCCTTCGCCTTCGCCGAACTGCTCGCACGCATCAGGCTATTGGTCCGCCGCGGCAGGGGCGCCGCGGCGGTGGAGACGGCGCTGCGCTGCGACGATCTGGAGATGGACCTGCTCGGCCACCGCGTCGCCCGCGCCGGGCAACCGATCCAGCTCCAGCCACGCGAATTCGGACTGCTCGAATATCTGCTCCGCCACGTCGATCAGGTCGTCACCCGGACGATGCTGCTCGAAGGCGTGTGGGATTACCACTTCGATCCGGGCACCAACGTCATCGACGTCCATGTCAGCCGGCTGCGCAAGAAGGTCGACGACGGCTTTGCACGCCCGTTGCTCCACACCGTCCGCGGTGCCGGATACCGGCTCAGCGCCAACCCCTGACATGCATCCGCGATCGACCACCGCGCGCTTCGCCGCGCTCGTCTTCCTGCTCCAGCTCGCCGCCGCGGCGGCACTGCTGCTGCCGGTTCGCGCGCTGGTCCGCGATCAGGTCTATGCGAACGCCACCGCCACCGCGGACATGATCCGGCAGGACCTGCTCGCGATCCGCGCCGAAGCCGGCGTCCGCGGGCTGATCGACGCGGTGAGGCTGCGCGCCCGGACCACGACCGGCTCCGACGCGGTGCTGCTGCTGGCGGACGCCGACGGCCGCGCGGTTGCGGGGAACCTCGCTGGCTGGCCGGGTGGAGTAATGCTCGACGACCGCACGGAGCATGTCGAGCTGCGCCGCCGCGGCCATGGTCAGTCGGAGGCGATGCTGGTTCGTGCGACCCGCCTGCCCGACGGCGCGCGGCTGCTCACCGGCAGTGTCGTCGACGACGAACGCCGCATCGTCAAGCTGCTCGAACGCGCCACACTGATCGCGCTGGCGCTGGCGGTGGCGTTCGCGGCGCTCGCGGCGTGGCTGGCGGCGCGGATGATCGTGGTCCGCCTCAACGACACCGTCGCCACCCTGCGCACCGTCCGCGACGGCGATCTCTCGCGCCGGGTAGCCGACGATCGCAGCGGCGACGCCTTTGCGGCACTGGCTATGTCGGTCAACGCCACGCTCGATCGGGTCCAGTCGCTGGTCGCGGAGCTGACGCTCGCCACCGATATCATCGCCCACGACCTGAAATCGCCGCTCACCCGGCTGCGCTCGGCGCTCGAACGCGCTGCGGTCACGGTCCGCGATCCGGCGGCGCAGGAGGATGTCGACCGCGCGCTGGCCGAGGGCGACCGGTTGCTCGCCATTGTCGAGACCGCACTGCGCATCTCGCGCGCCGAGGCGGGGATCGGCCGCGACGCCTTCGCGCCGCTCGATCTCGGCGATGCACTGCGCGACCTGGCGGAGATGTACGCGCCGCTGATCGAGGATGCCGGACGCGACGTCCGTCTCGCGATCGACGACGAGGCGATCCGTCCCGCGCACCGCGAACTGATCGCCCAGGCGCTCGGCAACCTCGTCGACAATGCGCTGAAATACGGCGTCGGCACGATCACCCTCGGCCTGGTCCGTGCCACCGGCCGCATCCATCTCTCGATCGCCGATCAGGGCGCGGGTATCGCCCCCGAACATCACGGCACCGCGTTGCGCCGCTTCGGCCGCATCGACGAGGCCCGCGGCGGCGCCGGGGTCGGCCTCGGCCTCTCGCTGGTCGCCGCGGTCGCGCGGCTCCACGACGGCGAGGTCAGGCTGGAACCTGCCGCTCCCGGGCTGCGGGTGGTGATCGATCTGCCCGCCGGGGGCTGAGCCGACAGAGGCTGTCGCGCGCCGGGCCCGCACGCTATAGCCGCAGCGTGACGACGCGGCGCACCATCCTGATCGTCGGCGGCGGCACCGCCGGCTGGCTAACCGCCGCCTATCTGGCCAAGGCGCTGGGGCCGTCGGTCGGCATCACGCTGCTGGAATCGCCCGACATCGGCATCATCGGGGTCGGCGAGGGCACCTTCCCGACGATCCGCGACACGCTGCGCTTCCTGGGCATCGACGAGGCCGCGTTCGTGCGCGAGACTTCGGCGACCTTCAAGCAGGGAGTCCGCTTCCGCGACTGGCTCCGCCCGCCGGGCGACGGCGGCGACGACCACTCCTATTTCCACCCGTTCGAGCCGCCCTTCTATGCCGAGGGCACCAGCCTGGTCCCTTATTGGCTGCTCCAGGACGACGCAACGCGCCCGCCCTTTGCGGAGGCGGTCACCATCCAGAACCGTGTCGCCGAGGCGCAGCGCGGCCCTAAGCAGTCCAGCGAAGGCGATTTCGAAGGTCCGCTAAACTACGCCTATCATTTCGACGCGGTCGGCCTGTCGCGGGTGCTCGCGGACCGAGCGCGACAACTCGGCGTGACCCACCTGCCCGGGCGCGTCGACGCGGTGGCGACGGCCGAGAATGGCTGGATCGCCCATCTCGACACCGATGTCGGCCGGTTGCAGGCGGACCTGTATATCGACTGCACCGGCTTTCGCGCCGAGCTGATTGGCCGCGCGATGGGCTCGCCGTTCCGCTCGGTGGCTGACCAGCTGTTCACCGACCGCGCGATCACCTGCAAGCTGCCCTATGACCGTCCCGATGCGCCGATCGAAAGCTACACCGTCGCCAGTGCGCACGAGGCGGGGTGGATCTGGGACATCGGGCTGGCCGGCGCGCGCGGGATCGGCTGCGTCTATTCGAGCCGCTACATCGACGACGATCGCGCCGCGGCGATCCTCGGCGACTATGTGGGCGCGCGCGCGGGCGAGGTGTCGACGCGGCGGCTGAGCTTCGACGCCGGATACCGCGAGCGCCCGTGGATCGGCAATTGCGTCGCGGTCGGCCTGTCCGGCGGCTTTCTCGAACCGCTCGAATCGACCGGCGTGGTGCTGATCGAGGCGGCGGTCGGGATGATCGCGGAGCTGTTCCCGCATCATGGCCCCGCCGATCTCCCCGCGCGTCGCTTCAACGAACTGATGACCGCGCGCTACGCGACCATCGTCACCTTCCTGAAGCTGCATTATTGCCTCAGCCGGCGCCCCGAGCCGTTCTGGCGCGACAATGCCGATCCGGCGACGATTCCGGAGCGTCTGCGCGACCTGCTCGATCAATGGCGCTACCGCCCGCCTAGCCGGTTCGATTTCATGATCGACGTCGAATCCTTCGCGTTCTTCAACTACCAGTACATCCTCTACGGGATGGGCTTCCGCACCGATCTGTCCGCCGGCCGCCGTGACTTTCCCGATACCGCCGAGGCCGAGCGGCTGTTTGCCCGGATCAAGGGCTATGGCGAACGCGCGACGCTCGACCTGCCGATGCATCGGAACCTGGTCGAACAGCTCGCGCAGGGCGCACCGCGCGGGATCAGCCGCGAACGAACAGGCTCTTGAGCCATTGCGGCCCCGGTCGGGTCGCCTCGCGCCAGTCGGTTCCGGCTTCCGCCGCATCGGCCTGGAACCCCCAGGGATCGAAGGTCCTGACCTTGCCGAGCTTGAACGCCGGTGCGCGGCGGGTGACGAGCGTCAGGCCATGTTCCAGCGCGGTCGCCGCGACCAGCGCGTCGCGCATGTCGGCATAGCCGAGCGCCCCCGCCCGTGCTGCGATCGCAGCGTCGATCGGCAGCACCCGCCCCTCGAACGCCGCGGTCACCCGCGTCTCCGCCCAGCGCCTGATCGCCGCGGACCCCGCCTTGTCCCCCCGCGCGACCTGTGCCGCCGCGGCGCCGAGCTCCGCGATCGTCAGGGCCGACACGAACAGCTCGGTGCGCGAACGGCTGCCGATCCACGTTGCTAAGCCGAAATCGCACCGCCCGGCACGTGCGTCGCGCAGTTCCCAGACGATGGCGGTATCCAGCAGGTGCATCAGGGCGTCTCCCCGCGACCCCATCGGGCGGCGGCGCGCCAGTCGGGCTCGGCGGCGACGGGCTCGTCGATCGCCAGCAGGTCGATCATCGTCTCGGCCGGTGCCGCGAGCGCGCGGAACGCATCGATGCTCATCAGCACATGGGTCGGCTTGCCGCGGTCGGTGACGAACACCGGTTCGAGTCGCGCGAGCCGTTTCGCCTGGCTCACATCCTGGTTGAACGCCCGGCTCGTAACCGATTTCATGTACCTACCTGCCTACGTCCCCGCTTCAACAATGTAGGTACGTACCTATTCTGTGTTGCTGCCGCAACGCTTTGCCCGCCCACCCGCGAAATCGGCTCGGCTGCCACCGGAAAACCATTGCGCAAGCGACCGACGGCGGTGCTTCTGCCGCTCACGGAATCCGCGGAACGGCGTGGATCGGGGGTGGAGACGGACGAATGGAAGGCTGGTTCGACAGTTTTAGCAAGACGCTCGGCGGCGTGCTGGGCGCCCACGGGCCTGCCGCTCCCGGCGCTCCCGCCAGCTATGCGCCTGGCGACTTCAGCATCCACTTCTTCCTCCAACTCGCGGTGATCCTGGTCGCCTGTCGCGTGGTCGGCTGGCTCGGCAAGAAGCTGCTCGGGCAGCCGCAGGTCGTCGGCGAGATGATCGCGGGCGTCGTGCTCGGCCCGTCGCTGCTCGGGCTGGTCTTTCCCGGCCTGCAGGGCGCGATCTTCCCCAAGGAAACGCGCAACGTCCTCTATGCCGGCGCGCAGCTCGGGGTCGGGTTGTACATGTTCCTCGTCGGCACGACGCTGCGGCTCGATCATTTCCGATCGAAGGCGAAAAGCGCGTCGATGGTGTCCTTCGCGGGCATCGCCGCGCCGTTCGGCATCGCGGTGGTGATCACCCCCTGGCTGCTGACCGTCCCCGGCCTGTTCGCGCCCGGCATCAGCACCGGCAACGCGACGTTGTTCCTCGGCGCCTGCATCGCGCTCACCGCCTTCCCGATGCTCGCCCGGATCATCAACGAACGCGGCCTCGCCGATTCGTCGCTCGGCACGCTCTCGCTCACCGCCGGCGCCTTCGACGACGCCTGTTCGTGGTGCGTGCTCGCGATCGTGCTCGCGACCTTCGGGGGCGGCGCCGGTGTCGCGATCCTCGCGATCGGCGGCGGACTGACGTGGGCGGCGTTCGTGATCCTCGCCGGTCCGCGTCTGCTGGCCCCGCTCGCCCGGATCGTCGAACGCGAGGGCGAGATGAGCAACTTCGTGCTCGCGGTCGTCCTCGCGGCGTTCTGCACGTCGGCGTTCCTGATGGACGCGGTCGGCATCCACGCGATCTTCGGCGGCTTCATCCTCGGCGCGGTAATGCCGCGCGGGCTGCTCACGCAGGAGATCAAGCGCAAGGTCGAGCCGCTCGCGGTGGTCCTGCTGCTGCCGATGTTCTTCACCTATTCGGGGCTCAACACCCGGATGGACATGGTCAACTCGCCCTCGCTGCTGCTGATCGCGCTCGGCATCCTGATCGCCTCGGTGATTGCGAAGGGCGGTGCCTGCTATCTCGCGGCGCGGCTGTCGGGCGAGGACAACCGCACCGCGCTCGGGATCGGCGCGCTGATGAACTCGCGGGGCTTGATGGAGCTGATCATCATCAACATCGGCCTGCAAAAGGGGATCATCGGGCCGACGCTATTCTCGATGCTGGTGCTGATGGCGATCGTCACCACGGTGATGGCGACGCCCCTCTTCGAGCTCTTCTACGGCCGCAAGGGACGCGAGAGCGGCGAGCTGGCGGCGCTCGACGGCGCGGTGGCGAGTCCCGCCTGAGCACGGCGGCGTCGGGCCAGGTCACTGGACGCGAGCGATAAAATCCCTACATACCGTTCGGTATGGATATTGCCCTCGCTCCACCCGCCCTGAAGGGCCGCCCGCGCGAGTTCGATGTCGACGATGCGCTCGCCAAGGCGCTGACGGTGTTCTGGCGCAACGGCTACGAGGCCGCGTCGATGACCGAGCTTACGGCGGCGATGGGGATCACCAAGCCCAGCCTCTACGCCGCGTTCGGGAACAAGGAGGCGTTGTTCCACAAGGCACTCGATCTCTACGAGCGCGAAAAGCTGACCTACATGACATCGGCGCTAGAAGCGCCGACCGCGCGTGGCGTCGCCGAACGGCTGCTGCGCGGTGCGCTCGAGATGCAGACCAGCAGCTGCGATCCCAAGGGCTGCCTGGGCGTGATCAGCACTGCGGCGTGCGGCGCCGAAGCCGAGCCGATCAAGGCCGAGGTGATGAAGCGCCGCGCCTCCTCCGAAGCCGCGCTGATCGCCCGCTTCGAACGCGCGGTCGCGGAGGGCGAGGTGCCGACGCACCTGACCGCGCCCGCGCTGGTGCGGTTCCTCTTCGCGTTGATGCAGGGTCTCGCCATTCAGGGCGGATCGGGCGCGACCTGCGCGGAATTGTCGCAGCTCGTCGATACCAGCATGGCGGTGTGGCCGACGACGTAAGTCGCTGAGCTCAGACCGGGTAGAGCCGCTCCTCGATCACCCCGGAGATCAGCGCCTCCAGCCCCGCCGCCCCGCCGAACTGAAAGCCGAGCTGCGACTCGTACGCTTCGCACATCGCCAGCCGCGCGTCGCGGTCGGCGTCGCTCAGCCGGTGCCGTACCACGGGCATATCGTCGGTCGGTCCGGCGCGGCGGAGATACGGCCAGTCCTCCCACAGCATCGGCGTGCGCCCGGTCGCAGCAAGCGCGTCGCGCACCATCCAGTGATCGACATGGTTTCCGATCGCGCGCGGCCCTAGCAACAGATCGGGCGCCAGATCGTCCACCACCTCGCGCAAGGCATAGGTCAGCGGTTGCAGCATCCCGTCGTCCATCCGCCGCGCCGCGAACAACTCCGGCGCGCTCGCATAGCCGCGATGCGGCGCTTCGAGGAACGGCAGGTGGATTGTCTCGGCTCCGATCACCGCGCACGCCGCGTGATCCTCCTTGCGGCGCAGCGCCATGTAATCGACCTGTGGATCGAGCCCCTTGTCGAGCTGACACGCCAGCGCGAAGCCCTGCGGCCGCGCGACGTTGCCGGTGAAGCAGGTCACGATCGTCACTCGGTCGCCCGCGCGCGCGCGCGCCGCCAGCAGTCCGCCGACCGAGAAGGCGGCATCGTCGAGATGCGGCGAGATCGCGACGATGTGTCTCACAGCAGATGCGGTTCCGCGCGGAACCGGCACGGTGCGATCGGGATCGCCTCGGCGATGCCGGTCGCGGGCGCGGTGCCGCGCAACGCCTCGTAGACGCCGACGATCTGCCGGCCCACCGCATGCCAGCTGTAAACACGCCGGCACTCCTCTAGCGCCGCCTTTGCCAGTCGCGTGCGCAGCGCAGGGTCCGCGATCAACCGGTCGAGCGCCGCCGTCTGCGCCGGGATGTCGCCCGCCTCGACCAGCAGCCCGTTCTCGCCGTCGCGCAGGCAATCGATTACGCCCACGGACCGGCACGACAGCACTGCGTGGCCGCTCGCCATCGCCTCCAGGATCGTGTTCGAGAACCCTTCCGCATAGGTTGGCGACACGAAAACGTCGTGCGCGCG
The DNA here is from genome assembly GCF_052567495.1 of Sphingomonas sp. Tas61C01. Lineage (NCBI taxonomy): Bacteria > Pseudomonadati > Pseudomonadota > Alphaproteobacteria > Sphingomonadales > Sphingomonadaceae > Sphingomonas > Sphingomonas sp. Tas61C01. The sequence continues at coordinate 2,958,960 of NZ_CP199583.1, read as the reverse complement.
GTAGAGGGCAGGCACCGCGTCGTAGTCCGCATAGCCGGTGAAAGTGACGCGGTCGTCGAGCGACAGCTCGGTCGCCAGCGCGCGCGCCGCGTCGTAGTCGGGACCGATCCCCGACACCGTGCATCGCCAATCGCCCGCCACCCCGGGCAGCGCGTGCAGCATGTCGAGCACGCCCTTCCGACGATCGACCCGTCCGTGATAGAACAATCGCACCGGCCCGTCGCTCGGATCGCCGGGGGTGAACCGCTCGGTATCCACCGCCCCCGGCACGATCGTGAACCGCGACAGCGGCGTCCCCAATCGCTCGTGAACCTCCTCGGCGAAGCTCGTGCCGCCGATCAGGACCGCGCCGGCATGCGCGAGCACCTGTTCCATCGCGATGCGGTGGGTATCGCAGCACGATCCGACCCAATGCCCGTCGCCGCCCTGGATCGAGACCACGCAGGGAACCCCGATCCGCTGCGCCGCCAGCAGCGTCGCCCATCCGGTCGGATAGCCATATTGCGCATGCAGGACGTCGAACGGCGCGGCCGCGTGCTCGGCAACGATCGTGGCGATCATCGCGTCGACGTCGCGTTCGAAATCGCCGCCGTCCTGCTCGCCCATGGCCTCGAGCCCGATCACGCGGACGCCGGTCACCGCGGGCGGCGCGCCGCCGCCATAGACGCGGCGCTTCGCCGGATCGCCGTAAAACTGGCTGATCATCGTCACGTCGTGCCCCGCCGCGACCAGCTGGCGGAGGAGGTTGATCGCGTAGATCGACATGCCCGATATCGCGGGAAAGAAGCGCCGCGAGACGAAGCAGATCCTCACGTCGCGATACCGCGCAGATAGCCGATCGCCTCGGGGATCGCGGCGTGCGCACGCGGGCTCTCGCGCGAAAGTTCGACGCAGACCAGCCGCGCGAAGCCGATCCCCTCCAACGCCGCGATCACGGACGAGACGTCCATGTCGCCTTCGCCGAACGGCAGATGGACATGCTCGCCGCGTCGCATGTCCTCGACCGCGACGGTGCCGATCCGGTCGGCATAGCGGCGCACCGCGTCGGCAGGATCGATGTCCTCGGTGACCAGGCAATGGCCGGTATCGAGCGCGAGCTTCAGCCGCGGATGCGCGGCGTACAGGCGGTCGTAATCGGCCACCGTTTCGATCAGCATCCCCGGTTCGGGTTCGAAGCTAGCGTCGATGCCACACCCCTCGCCATGATCGAGCACCTGCGCGAGCCCGTCGTCGAGCCAGCGCAACGCCGCGTCGTGGTCGATCCCGTCCTGCGGCACGCCCGCCCAGAACGACACGGTCTCGCTGCGCAGCATTGCCGCGATATCGAGCGCGCGACGGAGGAACCCGACGCGGCGCGCACGCCCCTCCGCATCGGGCGCGATCAGCGTCGGTTCGTGCTTGCGCCGGGGATCCAGCAGATAGCGCGCGCCGGTCTCGATCACGCTGCCGAGCCCGAGCCGATCGAGCAACCCCGCCACCCGCTCCGCCTCGCGCTGCCAGTCGTCGGCGAACGGGTCGAGATGATGATGATCGAGCGTCAGCGCGATGCCGTCATACCCCGCATCCGCGATCAGCCGGATCGCGTCGTCCAACCGGTGGTTGGCGGCGCCGTTGGTGTTGTACGCGAAGCGCAGCGTCATGCCTGCTGCTCCAGGGCGGCGACGTGATGCGCCTCGGGCTCGCGGTATAGCGGGTAGAGCGATCCGACGATGGCGTCGGCCGCGACGGTGTCGAACAAGGGTCGCCCGAGTCGCTCGCTGTCCGCCGGCGTCAGCCGGATCTCGCGCATGATCTCGGTCGGCTCGCCGAACCCGATCAGCGGGGAGTCCATCGCCAGCAGCTTCTCCGCATTGCGCGCGCCGATCCGGTAATAGCTCATCGTCTCCACCTCCATGCCCGGCACGATCACCTTCACCACGGTTACCGCGCGGTCGGCGGGCGACATGTCGACATAGAGGATGTCGAACCCCGCCGCCTCCACGGCCGCCCGCGCCTTGGCGGCACGCGCATGACCGTCGACGGCGGGCTGGCTCGGTAACGCGGAGAAGGCGTGGGTCGATCGTTCGGATAGCATCGTTTCCGCCAGCCAGCCGCGCAGCGTATCCGCATCGCGCTGCGTCCAGTCGCGCATCGCGTCGAACGCGCGCGTGTCGCTCGATTTCGCGGCACCGCCCGCCTGGGCCAGGAAGCGACGGACATAGCCGTCGGGCGCGACCGTCGCGACCAGATCGGCCGGCCCGTGCGCGAACGCCTTGCGTGCGCGGCTCGCGGCATATTCGGTCAGCGCCTTGTCGAGCGCGGCGGTGCGATCGGGATGGCACGCCTCACCGCACGCGGTGACCATGATCGGCGCGGTGGGCGCGCGCGCCTCGTCGATGCCGACGCAATACAGGTTGGGCAGGCCGAACTGATCAGTGGCGAACTTCGGCATCGCCCTGATCCCGCTCGCGGCAAAGCGATCGAGGATCGCGCGGCTCGACTCGGCCAGCGGCACGTCGAGATCCAGCGTGGCGCCGCGGTCGAGCGCGCGGAACAGCAGGCCGTTGCCGTCGCGCTGGAGGATCTCGCACAGCCCGTGCCCGACCGCCCAGTCGAGATCGGGGCCGGCGCCCATGCCGTTGGAGATGATCGTCGTGAACGGCCTATAGCCTGGCGACAGCTCCTTCGCCGAATAGGCGGCGAGATCGATCGGCACGAGCACGCTAGATCCGTCGGCCCAGCGCCGCGCCTCCACCCAGTCGAGCGGCGTGTCGCGTCCGACTTCGGACCCGGCGGGCAGGCACAAGGTGAGCGGATCGGCGACCGCGCGCGCGCCCAGGCTGGCGACGAGATCGGCATAGCTGCCCTTCGTCTTCGCGCGTTCGCCCAGCGTCAGCGTCGGCCACACCATCTCGGCGATCTCGCCCAGCCCGCCGAGCACCGCCGCCTCGTCGGTGGCGCCGTAACCGACGCCGTAGGGCATGATCCCGGAAAGCGCATCGTCCTCTGGAAACAGCGCGACCACCCATACCGGCAAGCCGAGCGTGTCGAGCTGATGGATCGGGAACGCGACGACATCGCCCGCCGGAAACGCATCGAGATACGCGTGCGCCGCGGGGCCCAGATCATGGGGCAGACCAGACCTCACAGCGGCAACCGCTTGACGCCCGGCGCGCGCGCCAATCCCTCGTCGAGTGCGGCGAGCGCGACCGCGCGGTCCACCTCCGGTGCGTATTCGAACGGCGTCAGCACCGCGTCGAACGCCAGCGGCGCGATGGTGTCGCGGTAGCGCCGCAGCTCTGCATGGGTCAGCGGGATATCTTTGTGGAACGCCTTGTGGCTGGAGATCGCGGTCGAATTACCTGTCGCATCCTGATCGATCTTGAACATGTCGCCGCAGAACAGCCGCCCACCGCGCGCATCGTGGAGGCAGGCCTGTCCGTCATAATGCCCGCCGACCTGATGCAGCGTGTACCCCGGCGCGAGCGCGAACTGCTCGTCATAGGGCGCGGTTACGCGGAACGCCTTGGTCAAGCGCAGATCCTCCTTCTGGATGGCGACGATCGCGGGATCGAACCGGCGCTGGAGCTGAAACAGCGCGCCGTAACCATGGACATGGCTGGCCGCGAGAAAGGCGATGCCGCCCAGCGCGTCGATCTGCGCCAGCATCGCGTCGGAATGATAGGGCGCCGCCTCGAACGCGATATTGCCGCCTTCGCGGACGATCAGCCAGCCGGTGCCCGCCAGTCCTAGCGCGGGGCTGGTGGTGAAAGCCCAAAGATCGTCGGCGATCTGCCGCGCGTCGCCGGTATGCGTCGCGGCGACCTCCGCCTCGGGCAGGAAGCGCCAGCCGTCTTCGGGCAGGTCGTTACGCACGTCGCTGCACACCGGGCAGTCCGGCGGCGCGAAATGGCGCTGCCAGAACCCGCAATTGGCGCATGCGAACCAGCTCAGAGCCATGTCGAAGCCTCCCGATAGGCGCCGTCGAACAGCCGCATCAGCGCGAGATCGCGGGTGATCGAGAAATCATGCGGCTCGCCGCGCGCCGCAGCCATGAACGCCGCCGCCTGCGCGGCGAAGGGCGATCGCGTCCGGTCGTAGTCGATCGCGACCTCCTCGCCGGTGTCGCTCGCGCGGCGCACCAGCGTACCGCCCGCGGTCTGACCCATCGTGTCGGTCGCGACCAGCAGGCCGCGCTCGCCGAGCACCTCGAGCCGTCGTCGCGGGAGCGTCTCCGCGCAATTATACGCGACATGGCTCTGGAACAGCACGCCCGACGCGGTGCGCCCGGTGAGCATCCCGCCATCGTCGACGGCATAATCGTGGATCCGCCGCTGCAGCTCGATCGACAGTCGCGCGAACGGCTCCCCCAGCAGCCGCTCAGCAAGATCAAGACCGTGCAACGCGAGATCGATCACCGCACCGCCGCCGGCCCGCTTCGGATCGGCACGCCAGTTGTCGTGCACGCCGCCATCGGGCGACCAGGACGGATCGACCCAGCAGGCATAGAGGATGCGGATCGCGACCGGCCGACCGATCGACCCCGCCGCGATCGCCGCCGTCATCGCGGTATGCGCCGGGTGGTGACGCTGATCGAACGCGGTGCCGTAGAGCAGCTTGCCGCCGACCACCGCGGCGATCGCCTCGGCCTCGTCGATCGTCGCCGCCATCGGCTTTTCGCACAGCACCGGTATCCCGGCCGCCGCCGCCGCCCGTGCCGGCGGCAGATGCGCATCGTTCGGCGTTGCGACGTAGAGCAGATCGCACGCGCCCGCCGCCAGCATCGCCTCCGCGGTGTCGAAGGCGAGCATGCCCTGCGCCTCCGCCCGCGAGCGCGCCCCTGCCGACGGGTCTGCGACCGCGGTCACCTCGCCCCCGGCCGCACGGATTCCCGGCGCCATATAGTCCGCGGCGACCCAGCCGAACCCAGCGATGCCCCAGCGCATCACCAGCGCTCCGGCAAGTCGACGACGCGGCGCACGCGCACCGGATCGCCCGCACCCCGATCGGCCCAGCGGCACCCCGCGCCATATTCGTCGCGCCAACGGTCCGACGGCCAGGCGACCGCATCGCCGTCCAGCAACGGGTTAGCGCGCAACGACGCCGCGGCGTCGGGCAACGCCAGTCCGCCGTCGACGGCTCGCGTCGCGCCGCCGCCTTCAACGATCGACCAGGCCTCGACGTCCGGATCGTCGCGCCAGCCGACCGGCGCCGGAACCTCTGCTTCGTACAGCGCATCGAGCAGCGCGCGTTCGTCATAGACCACCGCGTTGGGGAACAGCGCGCGCCATTCCGCCGCGGACCGGGCCGGCCCCTTCGCGCTGCCGCGATAGTCGATATTGTGAAGGTGGCTCACAACCACGACGCCATCGTCCGCGGCGAGGGTGCGCAACCGCCGCGCGACATTTGCCTGATCGGGCAGAAAGTAGAACGCATCGTGGCACGCGACGAGATCGAACCGCGCGCGTTCGATCGGCCAGGTCGCGCCCGCGTCGAACACCACATAATCGGCGTTCGGCGCCACCCAATGCTTGGCGATCCAGCATTTCGCGAACACCACGTCGGCGCCGACGCAAGCCACACCTACTCGGGCGAGATCGCGCAGATAATGGCCGATCCCGCAAGCAAGCTCAAACGCCCACGCCGGTTGCCGCCAATGCGCCTCCATCAACGCCAGCCCTGCCAGATACGTCGGATCGACCCAGCGATACGCGAAGTAATCCGCCACCGGCCCCAGCTTCAGCAGCGGCATCGCGTCGCGCAGCGAAAGAGTGTCCCGTTCGCGCACCAGCCGCTGCAGCTCGCGAAGGTCGGTCGCCGGCCCAGTCCACCACTCGTCCTGGTCGGTCAGCAGCGCCACCAGCGCATCGTCGGGGCAGCCCGCATCGAGATGATCGAGCGCGACCGCGACCAGCCCCTCGCTCGCTACCCGCAGATACGGTATGCCGTTCACCACCGGCCACCGCTCGCCCGACGCCGCCAGCGAGTGCGGCGTGTCGGCGACCAGCGCACGCCCGGACAGTGGCGAGCGATACGTCACGCCAGCCCGGCGTCGGCGAGGACGCGATCGTGGAACGGCTTGACCGGGCCGTCATGCACCAGGCCATAGTCGTCCAGCACCGCCGCCATCGTAAGGTGTCGGACGCGCAGATGCTGGTCGATCTCCAGTACGCGGTCGAGCACGTCGGCGACGTGGAACGTCTTCGCCTCGGGTGTCACATCGCCCGCGATCGGCACCAACGCTTCCCGCACCTGATCCGCCAGCGCCGCTGGCAGCTCCGACAGCGCATTGTCGCGGGCGCGCGCGATCACCCCGTCGAGCGACGCGCCGAGCAGCATCTCGCCGGTGTAGCCGCTGTCGGGCATCTCGGCGTTGTGGAGGTGATGCGCCATCGCGGCCAGGAACGCCGCCGCAGGATCGGCACCGTACCAGGGGCTCGCGATCACCGCATATACCGCCACCATCAGACAATGTTCGGCATGATTCTCGGTCGGCTGCAACACGATCCGCGCCCGCCCCGGACAGGTGACGCCGGCACGTGGCTGCCAGGCGAGCTTGCCGACGAACGCCGGCACCGCGCCGGTCGGCGGCGCGCCGGCCGACAGCGCCGCCCGCAGTCGAGCCGCCAGCGCCTCGACCAGATCGCCGGCCACGGCGTCGAACCCCGCCTCCAGCGTCGCGACGCCACCAGCAGGCAGTCCAAGCGACCGCAGCTTGCCCGCGTCCAGATCCCCCAGCCGAGCGGCCGCGAGCGCGGCGGCGACGACGCGCTCCATTACCTCGCCGACGGGCATACCCGCGACCAAGGCCGTCCAGCCACTGAGGAACAGCCGCTCCGCGATCGATCCGATGCGGTCGGCCGAATGGATCCGCTTCAGATCGCCAAGCTCGCGGAACAGCGGCAGGACGTCCGGCGACAAGGCGCCGCTCACGCGGTCTTGTCGCCCAGCCAGGTGTCGAGGATCAGCTGCTGCTCCGGAAAGCCGTGCACCGGATCGCTGCCGTCGCGGGTCTGCGGCAGCTTGAAGAACACGCCCATCTGGTCCTGCACCCCGCCATCGCCGCGCTGATGCGCGAGATCGAGGCAGCGTGCGATCTCGATCGCGAGCGGCGCCGCGAGCACCGAGTCCTTGCACAGGAAGTTGAGCTTCAGCTGCATCTTCTGGCCCAGGAATCCGGTGATATCGATGTTGTCCCAGGCTTCCTTGTCATCGCCGCGAGGGCGATAATAATGGATCATGACGATATGATCCTCGACCGGGTAGCCGAGTATCTGGTTGAGCACGCTGCCCTTGGTGCCCAGCTTCGACTTCAGCGCGTCGGGATTGTCGAGCGCCAGCCCGTCCGAATTGCCCAGGATGTTGGTCGAGAACCAGCCGTCCACATGCAGCGCGCGGTCGCGCAGGGCCGGGGCGATCACGGTCTTCATGAAGGTCTGGCCGGTCTTGCCGTCCTTGCCCGCCACCGGCACGTTGCGTTCGCGCGCGAAGTCGGCGAGCGGCGCGACGTCCGCTGCCATCGACGGGGTGAAGTTCGCATAGGGCGTGCCCGCATCGATCGCCGCATAGGCATAAAGCATCGCCGGGCTGATCGCGGAATCGTCGCTGTCGAGCCCGCGTTCGAACGCCTCGCGCGATTCTAGGCAGGCGGCATCGCCGCCCGGCTGGCGCTCGGTCGAGGCGAGATTGATCACGACGACGCGGTCGAGCGATTGTTCGGTGCGGAAGCGCTGCAGATCGTCCTGGATCTGGCTGACCACCGCGCGGTGCCCGCTCGCCAGCTTGTGGCCGCCGTCGATGTTCGCGCAATAGGCGGTGCTTCCCGCCGCTTTCCACGGCCGCATCTCGTTGAGCTTGGAGGCGCCGTCGGCGAGCTCCTTTTCCCCAATCACGCCGTGCCGCATTGCGCAGGCGCCGAGCGTGTCCTCGGTCAGGTCCCAGCCGCCGAAATGCAGGTCGCGGTACGGCACCATCCCGGCGACGTCGCGGTCCGCGAGCGGCAACCCTTCCAGGCTGTTCGACCCCGCCTTGATCATCTCCACACCTGCGATCGCGGTGGTCGCGACCGCGCCGCCGACGCCGACGATCGCAACGCCAAGACGATCCGCCATGCTTGTTCTCCCGATTGGCCTGCCCGCAACTCGGACGGCCCGAGCAAAGCCAAGTCGCGGCGTCGGCATGGGTTCAGCAGGATCGACGAGAAAACGAGAAAATAGTTTGCGATCGTTACATATGTTCGCTGACCCGCGGACCGGAGTGATCTATGTCACCCTTGCCCCCGACCGGCGGCAGCCAGTCGATAGCGACGTGGCCGTGGCGGTCGCGGAAATCGACGAGCGCTGACAGCGCTTCGAAATCGGTGATCCGGATCACTCGCCCGTCGCGCTCGATCAGCCCGGTCTCGGTCAGGGCCTTCAGCCCGCGATTGACGTGGGTCTTGGTCAGCCCCACCGCATCGCCGAGATCCTGCTGGGTCAGCGGCAGTTCGAACATGCCGTCGTCCAGCCCGTCGGCGATCCGCAGCCGCGACCGGACATCGAGCAACAGCGTCGCGATCCGCGTCATCCCGTCGGTGCGCCCGATCGAGGTCAGCCGGTCGGCCATCGCGACATTCTCCGACGCGCTCACCGCATAGAGCAATGCCCCCAGACGCGGATGATCGCGGAACAGCCGGCCGAGCGCGTCGCGCGGCATCTCGAACAAGGTGCACGCACTGACCGCGGTCAACGTCGCCGCGCTGCTGCCCCAGGCGATCGAAAAGGTCGTGGTGATGTCGCCGACGAAATAGAAGCGCAGGATCTGCCGCCCGCCATTCTTCAGCTGTACCGATCCGTGCAGCCAGCCCGAGGCGACGATGAAGATCAGGTCGAGCGGCTCGCCCTCGCGTACCACCACCTCCCCCGCCGCATATTGCCGCTCGCGCCGCTCGAGCCAGCGCAGCGCATCGCGTTCGGCGAAGGTGAGCGCCAGATATTGGGACAGACGATGTTCGAGCGGACTTGTCACTAGCGATGCTCACCTTCTCACCTGGCCCACAAGCGGCGCCTCTCCGGCCCCCGCTACGAAGCGATATGCTTGCGTATCGCAGGTGCTGGTTATCTTTCAAATGGTTCGCGGTATTTTCGCCCGACGAGGGGCGCCTGCACGCGATCTGCACATCAGCGCCATGCGCTGTCCACCGGACCGGCATCATCGCCTGATCCGCCGCGGCTAGAGCCGTCGCATCTCGAGGAGGATGCGTAGATGCGACACGGATTCCTGATCAAATGCGCGGTGCTGTTGGTGCTGGTGATCGGCTTCGACCGGCTGTTCCAGGATGCCTTTTCGGGCACCATGATCGGCGTGTTCGCCGCGGCATGGCTGATCGCGCTGCTGATCGCCCGCATCGACCTGCGCCGCGATCGCCGTGCATGGATCGCGGTCGGCGCGGCTTCCGTGTTCGCGGTGGCGCTGATCGACGACCCCGGCCTGCTCGCCTGGGCACTGTTCTGGTGCGCGCTCTCGATGGCCGCGTTGCTGCCGAAGGCCGCCGCCTTCGACGATGCCTGGCGCTGGGCGGCGCGGCTCGCGATTCACGCCTTCAGCACGGCGACGCGGTTGATCGGCGACCTGCAGCGCTTGGCGCGACGCAGCCGCGGGCGGCGGACCAACCCGCTCGCGCTCGCCGCGATGCTGGCGCTGCCGGTGATTGGCTGTGCGGCATTCCTGATCCTGTTCGCCGCCGCCAACCCGCTGATCGCGCAAACGCTCGCGGCGATCCGCTTTCCCGCCCCGGCCCGGGTTATTCAATGGACGTTCGTGGCGCTCTGCCTGTGGCCGAGCCTGAGACCGGACGCGATGGTCATGCGCCTCGCCGCGCGGCTCCCCGATGCCGAACCCGCGCTGCCCGGCACCTCGCTGCCCTCGGTGCTGATCGCGCTGGTTCTCTTCAACATCATCTTCGCGGTCCAGAACGGGCTCGACATCGCCTTCCTGTGGAGCGGCGGCGCACTGCCTGCGGGGATGACGCAGACCGAATATGTCCACCGCGGCGCCTATCCGCTGATCGTCACCGCGCTGATCGCAGGGGTGATGGCGCTGGCGATGCTGCGCCCCGGAAGCCCCAGCGAACGCCATCCGCTCGCGCGCCGTCTGGTTACCTTGTGGGTCGCGCAGAACCTGGTGCTGGTCGCCTCCAGCGCGCTGCGCACGATCGACTATATCGATTCGTCGATGCTCACCGCCTGGCGGATCGCGGCGCTCGCCTGGATGGCGCTGGTGGCGCTCGGCCTGATCCTGATCTGCTGGCGCATCCTGGCGGGCCGCAGCGCACGGTGGCTGATCAACTGGAATGCGCTGGCGGCGGCGGTGGTCCTCGCGATCTGCACCTTCGTTGATCTCGGCGCGGTCGCCGCCGCCTGGAACGTCCGGGGGCAGACTCCGAAGGCGATCGACCTCTGCTACCTGCGCGAGGTCGGCGACGGGGCGCTGCTCCCGCTGATCGCCCTCGAACGCAGGCCGATGGACGCGGTCACGCGCGACCGGGTGCGCTTTGTCCGGGCGCAGCTGTTCGCCGATCTGCGCGCCGATCAGACTGGGTGGAGCCGGTGGACCCCGCGCGGCGCCCGCCGGCTCGCTGCGGCGACGCGCCTGCTTGGCCCCCGTCCGCCCCAACCCGCTGCGATCCCAAAAGAGGGCTATCGCGATTGCGACGGCACTTTCCGCTCGCGCGGCGAAACGGTGCAACCTTGACCGCGTGGGCCGGAGCGATGATTCCCTGTCCCATGCCCCGCACGATCCTGGTAGCCGACGACGATCCGCATATCCGCCAGCTGCTAGTGTTCGCGCTGGCGAAGGCGGGGCTGGACGCGATCGAGGCAGCGGACGGGGAGCAGGCGGTGGCGATGGTGGCGGATCATTCGCCCGATCTCGTCGTCCTGGACATCAACATGCCGCGGATGGACGGGATTGAGGTGTGCCGCCGGCTGCGCGGGACCGGCGACGTGCCGATCCTGTTCCTGTCGAGCCGCGACGACGAACTCGATCGCGTGCTCGGGATCGAGCTCGGCGCCGACGACTATGTCACTAAGCCCTTCTCCCCGCGCGAGGTGGTCGCCCGCGTCATGGCGATCCTGCGACGCACCGCCGGACGCCCGCCTGCGGCCGCGGCGATGGCGGCACCGCTGCGCCATGGCCGGCTGGTGCTCGATCCCGATGGGTGGCAGGCGAGCTGGGACGGCCGGCCGGTGGCGCTGACGGTGGCGGAGTTCGGGATCATGCGCACGCTCGCGACGATGCCGTCAAAGGTGTTCAGCCGCGAAGCAATTATCGATCGCCTCCACGGCCCCGGCTTCGCAATCACCGATCGCACCGTCGACAGCCATGTCCGCAATCTGCGCGGCAAGTTCGCGCTGGTCGGCGCCGGCGACGTCATCGAGACGCGGGCGGGGATCGGTTACCGCCTCGGCGCCTGCGGCAGCGGATGACCGAATCGTTCAAGCGGGTCGTCCGGCGGCATTGGCCCGACCTGCGGCTGCGCACGATCCTGCTGCTGACCTTCGTCTTCGTCGCCGCGTTGCCGGGCGTCGGCGCGCTGTTCCTCCGGGTCTATGAGAACACCCTGGTCCGCCAGACCGAGGCGGAGCTGATCGCCCAAGGCGCTGCCCTCGCCGCCGCCGCCGCTGCGGAATGGCCCGCCGCGAGGGCGGCACCGGCCGCGACCGAGTATGCGCCGGAACCGCCGACGATCGACCTGCGACTGGCCCGCATCCTGCCCGATCGCCCGCCACCGTCGCCCGCCGCAACCCTGCCCGACAAGGCCGCCACCGCCTGGGCCCAAAGGCTCCGCCCGGTGCTGCGGTCGACCACGCGAACGACACTCGCCTCGATACTCCTGCTCGATTCGCGCGGCACGATCCTGGTCGGCGATGGGGTCGGCCGAAGCGAGCGCGGCCTGCCCGAACTCCGCGCCGCCCTTGCCGGGCGCCCCGCGACGACGCTGCGGCGCAACGACGCGTACCGCCCCGAATATGCGTTCGAATGGCTCAGCCGCGCCTCGAACCTGCGCATCCACCACGCCCGCCCGATCGTCGCCGGCGGACGCCTCGTTGGGGTCCTGCTGCTCTCGCGATCGCCGCGGGCGCTGTTCGTCGGGATCTACGCGGATCGCGGCAAGATCGCGCTCGGCGCAATCTTGATCTTCGCGACGCTGGTAGTGCTGAGCGGGCTGTTGTCGCGTGGCATCGTCCGCCCGGTCGAGGCACTGGGCGAAGCGACGCGCGCCGTCGCCGCGGGCGGCGGCACCATCCCCGCACCGCCGCCGACCGCCGCGGTCGAGATCCAGGCGCTCTACCGCGATTTCGCGACGATGGCGGAGGCGATCGACCGCCGCTCGCGCTACCTGCGCGACTTCGCGCACGCGGTAAGCCACGAATTCAAGACGCCGCTCGCGGGTATTGGCGGCGCGGTCGAGCTGCTCCAGGATCACGCGGACATGGCGCCGTCGGACCGCGACCGCTTCCTCGCCAACGTCGCCGCCGACACCGCCCGGCTCAACCTGCTGGTCAGCCGGCTGCTCGATCTGGCGCGCGCCGACATGGCGGAGCCCGTGGAGGGCGCCGGCAGCGATCTCGGCAGCACGCTGCACCGCATCGCCGATGCCTACCGCCGCGACTATTTCGCGATCCTGCTCGACTTGCCTGCGCCACCGATCGCGGCGCGCATTCCCGCCACCGTCGTCGAAGCGTGTATCGAGGGTCTGGTCGACAATAGCCGCCAGGCCGGCGCCTCCACGATCCACATCGCGGTCGTCCAACACGATCGATCGATCGCGCTGACGCTCCGCGACGATGGCCCCGGCATCCCGCCCGGGGACCGCGAGCGCATCTTCGAGCCGTTCTTCACCAGCCGGCGCATCACCGGCGGCACTGGGCTCGGCCTGCCGATCGCCCGCTCGCTGCTACGCGCGCATCGTGGTACGATCGACCTCGATCCTGCGCCCGATACCGGCGCTGCGTTCCGGATCACTCTCCCCGCGGCGTAGCGAGGTCGGCGTTTCGCCGCCCCGATCGACTGCGTACCGCATGCCCGCTCCGCTCCGCCCGAAGCATCACCGCCACGCGCCGCCCGTGCAGCATCAGCACCAGCCCAGCGAACGCTGCGGCGAACGGGAAGATCACCCAGCCCGGCGCGGCGGGATCGAGCGACGCCACCACGCAGGCGCCGGCGAACAGCAGCGCCCCCGCTACCCGCCAGCCATTATCGCGCCTCGTCACGACGGTTCGCCGATCACCAGCGCGCCAGCCGCAGCGAGCCGGCCCAGCGCCGGCGGGCAGGTGCTGTCCGCGCTCGTGCCGTGCCACAGGACGATGTCCGGCGGCAGGGTCCCGCTCCGCGTCGAGTGCGGCGGCCATGTCGGTCATCGCGAAGCCGAGGCCGACGCCACGATCGCGGGCCCGCTCGGCGGCGGCGCACGCCTGCCCGATCAGCGCCGGGGTCAATCGCCGCGAGGGCGCCAGCGTGCGCTGACCTCGATCTGGTCGAACAGATGCTTGCCGAAGATCGCCAGCGCACACGCCGCGCTCGCACTCAGGAAGCCGAGCGCGGCGAGCGCATAGGCCCCCGCCCCCACTGCTCGCGCCGGGGCGGGAAGCGCCAGTAGCCGCCCAAACGCGGCGTGTGCGACGCATCCCAGTACCACCCCCACCACGCGCAGCGCGACGTCGGCCCGCCACGATCGAAGCCACGCTGCGCGCATTGCCCGTGCCTCAGAACGCCGCGGTCAGCGCCAGGACGATGGTGCCGCCAGCGATGTTGCCGTTGCCGTCCTGCCCCTTGCTGAAGCTCGGGCGGAGATACGCCGAGTCGCGGTCGAAGATATCGGTGTCGACGTAGGACAGGTTGAAGGTGAGGCTGTGCCACGTCGCGTCCGCGCCTAGCGACCAATCCCAATAGGCGCCGGTCGGCGCGACCGCGGTGGCGTTGGGGCCGAGCCCATCCTGTCCCAAGCTATGCCCGACATGTGCCTTGGCGGTGATCGGCGTGCCCGCAATTGCATAGGCGCCGTCGCCCCAGAGGTAGAGGTTGTCGTCCTTCGCGCCCGTATCGGTGTAGACCCCCGCCGCGGCATCGGCGCCGGTCGCATACCATTTGCCGATCGCCTGCTGCTTCGGCGCATACGCCGCGCCTGCGGTCAGCGTCGCCGGGCCGGCGGTGCCGGTCAGCTTCACATAGGGTTCGGCGATGTCGGTCTTGTCGGCGCCGCCGGGGTACATGTACCAGGTCAGCCCCGCATCGATCGTCGAATTGGCGCCGAGCTTCGCCTTATAACCGCCGATCAGGTCGAGCTCCAGGTTGGCGCCGCCGAAGGTGCCCCAGCCTGCGAGGTTCGATGCCCAGGTGCCGACGTAGAAGCCGCTGTCGTGCGCGATCGTGATCCCGCCTTGGACTGCCATCTGCTGGTCCGATTGCGACACACCGCGGAAGCGATAGTCCGACACGAGCCCCGCCGAGCCGCTGACGGTGATCGCCGGGGCCGATGCAGGTGCCGTTTGCGCGGGGGCGCCTGCGGGCAATGCGAAGAAGGCCAAGCCGATGGCCGCGAAAATTTGCTTCATTGATGCCCCATGTGCAGGTGGGCCGCGCCACGATGGCGTGGTCGTCAGGGCAACGCGATTAGGCGTGGGCTGCGTATCAATTCGAGAGTGATTCCGCAGAAACACATATAGTCCGCATGGCATCGGGCAGGTTTGTTGCTATTTTGTGTCTTGGCGAAATTCGGCTGTCCGCAGCGGCAGATGCGGCGAAAACTAACCATAGTCATGACGAGAAATTTCTGCGCCGGCATTGCAGCCATTGCGCAGCATAGTGAACGAGCGCTATGAAACGCTTGCTTACCACGTCGAGTCGATCGGCGCGGTGGCCAATAACGGGCGGCGAGACACAAGGTGGCAAACACCGTCCCGCCAGTTCGTAGAATGCTCCAGGGCCGCGTCTGAAACTGCGTCGACTTCGTCGGCGCTCGAAGTTGTGAGCCAGGAGAGGGTGATGAACCACACGCACAGCGCGACGAGGATCGCCGACCACGAGGTCGTCGGATCCGCCTTGCAGGGCCCGCGCACCGATCGCGGTCCGGGCAGTAGCGGCGGTCGACGTTGAAAATGGCGACCCAACTCCGCTCGATCGCGTCACGCGCCAATCCACTCGCCCCGCGCGGCTTCATGCCGCAGGATCAGGGGCCGGCGTTGATCAGGTCACATGACCTTGACGACGAGAGCGTCGAACCGCTCGCCCATTTCGCGCGCGAGATGAATCGCGAGCTGCAGGGGGATGGCCTTCTCGTTACCTGGTACGACGGCACCACCGATCCACTGGTGCTGTTCGCCGAGGGCGATTGTGCGCCGCAATCCGCCGAAGAGCGCGACATGGCCGAGATGTCGCTCGCGGTCGCGCGCCAGCCATCGGGCAGCGCGCGATCGCAGTGGCGGCTGCGCGGCGAAGTGGCGGAAAGCGCGCTGCTCACCACCAGCATCCCCGCCGAAGGCGGCATCGTCACGATCACGACGCTGTTCAAGCGGATCGGGCAGGCCGCACGGGTCCGCGCCAGCGACACCGCGGCGCGGCTGCTGCCGCTGGTCCAGCCCTTCTTCAAGATGTGGTCGCTGCGGCTGCGCACGCTCGGCCGGGTGAAGGCGCTGACCTCCGCGCTCGACAACAGCGATGTCGGGATCCTGCTGGTCGATTCGCACGGCCAGTTGACCTTCGCCAACAACGTCGCGCAATCGATGCTGGCGCAGGACGACGGCCTGCGCCGTAAGGGCAACGCGCTGTACGGCGCGCGGCTCGCGGACACGCTCAGGCTACAGGCGGCGCTCGAACATGCGATCTCGCCGCATCCCGGCCAGATCGGCAAGCCGGTGGCGCCGGTCGTTCCGCTCCACCGTGCGCAAGGCCGGCCGCTGCTCGCCGCGATCGTCGCGGCCGACGGCCAGCCCGACGTTGCCGGATCGAGTGCGGCGGTGATCTACGTGGTCGATCCTGATCAGGATCTGCGCCCCGTCGTCGAGCCCGCGTGCAAATATTACGGCCTGTCGCCGGTCGAGACCCGGCTCGCCTGCATGCTGGCGAATGGCAGCAGCCTGGCCGAGTCGGCCAAGGCGATGCACGTCACAGAACAGACCGCGCGCTCCTACCTCAAGCAGATCTTCATCAAGACCGAGACCAATCGTCAGGCCGAACTGGTCCGACTGATGCTCACCAGCTCGGTGCGCACCGCACCACAGAGCCGCGCCAGCTTCGTCTGACCGCTCACCCCCTATTTGGGGGGCGCGAAAGACCGCATCCAAGGGGCGGTGATCCTGAACGGAAGGTTAATAACAACATCGCGCTGATCCCGGCGCCGCCACGGTTCATCGCGCCGGCCAGACGGTCTGCCCGTCAGGATCGGTGCGAGAAACAGATAAGACGAGGATGTACGAGCGATGAAACTGCACTTCTTCCAAACCTGCTCGGTCGCTGCCTTGCTGGCAGCAGCCCCGGCGATCGCCCAGGTCACCACCAGCCCCGGCAGCAACAACGGCGGCGACGCCACGCTGACCGACAGCGCCAACGCCTCGTCGACCACGACGACGAACCAGAGCACGGCCGACAGCAACAACTCGGCGACCGACAGCTCGTACAGCGACAACACGTCGTATGCAGACAGCCAGAATGGCGGCAACACCGCGACCAACACCAACACGACAACCAACACCGATCAGTCGACCAACGACAGCCTGAACGGTGGCAACACGTCGCTCGCCGACAGCCAGAACGGCGGCAACACCGCGACCAACACCAACACCAGCAACACGACGAACACCGATGCGTCGACCAACGACAGCATGAACGGTGGCAATACGTCGCTCGCCGACAGCCAGAACGGTGGCAACACCGCGACCAACACCAACACGACCACCAACACCGATCAGTCGACCAACGACAGCATGAACGGTGGCAACACGTCGTATGCGGACAGCCAGAACGGTGGCAACACCAACAGCTCGGGCAGCAACAACGGCGGCAACACCGCCGACAGCCAGAACACCGCCACCAACACCACGACGAACACCAATGCGTCGACCAACGACAGCTATAACGGCGGCAACACGTCGGACAGCCAGAACACGGCGACGAATACCAGCACGTCGACCAACACCAACGCGTCGACCAACGACAGCTACAATGGTGGCAACACGTCCTATGCCGACAGCCAGAATGGCGGCAACACCGACAATTCGGTCGACACGTCGTCGACCGGTGGCAAGTCGGCCGCCAGCAACGGCGGCACCGCGGTAGGCGACATCAGCGTCTCGATCGCCGACAGCGGCAACACCGACAGCTCGAACAGCGGCAACACCGATACGTCGAGCAGCGGCAACACCTCGCTCGCCGATAGCCAGAACACCACGACCAACACGTCGACGACGAACACCACCAACACGTCGAACACCGACAGCCACGACGTCGTCAGCACCACCGAGGGCGGTCGCGTCGCGGCCAATAACGGCGCCAACGTCACCGATTCGAGCAACAACTCGACCAACAGCACCGCCAACACCACGACGAACACCACCAACCTGTCGGTGGCGGACAGCGGCAACGGCGGCAACGACAGCAGCAGCGCATCGAGCGGTCAGGTCGCAGCCAACAACGGCGGCACCGCATCGGACAACCGCAACAGCTCGACCAATGGCAGCTTCAACGACAGCTCCAACCGGTCGTCCAACGTTGCGGACAATTCGAACCGGTCGACCAATGACAGCAACAACACCCGGAACAGCAACAACACCGACAATTCGGTGAAGAACAGCAACAACACCGATAATTCGGTCCGGGTTGCCGACAGCTACAACGACAACTCGCAGCGCTCGGTCGTCGACAATTCGACCGGCACCGGCACCGCACGCACCAACAGCGTGTTCGGTGACAATGCGGTGGTCGCCAGCTCGACGCTCTCGAGCTACGTGACCGGCGTCAACGTGACGTTCCACGGGTCGGACGGGAACAACAACTCGACCGACAACAGCCTGTCGAACAGCGGCAATGCCTTCGCGAACTTCGCGGGCATGCAGGCGCTCAACCAGAACACCGGCGTCGGCGCGTCGCAGAACGCCAGCGTCAGTGTCGCGGCGAACACCGGCGACATCGCCTTCTAAAACACTGGACGGTCGGCAGCGTGGCACCCCCACGCTGCCGATCCTCGTTTTTCCCGAAGGTGTCTCATGGCCCGTCACACAACCCGCCTCGTCGCGCTGCTATGCTGCATGATCGCGGTACTCTATCCCGTGGTGCCGACCGCCCAGACCGCCGCCGCGGCCCAGGTCGCGATCGCCGCCGCTCCCGCTACCGCAGCGGATCCCGTTCCAGCCGCCGATCCCGCCCTGGCGCCGCCGTTCGGCGCGGCAGCGATCGATGACGGCGCGCTCGGCGCGATCGCCGGTCGCGAGGACATCAACCAGATCTCGCTCGCCAATTCGACCGCCGGTGTGTCCCGGACCAGCGTCGGCGACAACGTCACCACCGGCGACGCCCGCATTTCCGACAACGCGTTCCAGAACCTGTCGGGACTCTCGATCCTCAACGTCAACACCGGCAACAACGTCGCGATCAACGCGACGATGAACGTCAACATCGCGATCCAACCCGGCCAGTGAAGCTCGCCCGGCTGTCCGTCCTGCTGCTCCTGTCGGGCTGCGCCGCGCAGACCGCGGGGCCGACGCGCTTCGTCGCGGGGGGCGGGCCGGTCGGCGCCTACGAGCTTTCGGTCCGCAGCGTCGTCGACCGCCGTTTTACCGGGGTGATCCGCCAGCGGTACGATTTCAGCTGCGGCTCCGCCGCGCTGGCGACGCTGCTGCGCTATCATTATGATTTCGACGTCGCCGAAGACACCGCGTTTCGCGGCATGTGGGCGCATGGCGACCGCGACCAGATCCGCCGGCTCGGCTTTTCGCTGCTCGACATGAAGCGCTGGCTCGGCAGCCGCGGCATCGACGCCAACGGTTACAAGGTTTCGCTCGATCGAATCGCGCAGACCGGCGTGCCCGGCATCGCGCTGATCGCGATCAAGAACTACCGGCATTTCGTCGTCGTGAAGGGGATCAACCGGACCGAGGTGCTGCTCGGCGATCCGTCGAGCGGCGTGACGGTGATGCCGATCGCAAAGTTCCGGGCGGCGTGGAACGGCATCTATTTCGTGCTCGGCGACGATCAGACGCTGGCGAAATCGCGCTTCAACGAAGGGCGGCAATGGTCCGCTTATTCGCGCGCCCCGGTCGGTGCGCGCTTCTCCGATCCCGTCAGCCAGCAGGCGCTGCTGCTGACCGCGCCAGCCTATGGAGACATTTCATGAGCCCGATCTGGCTGCTGCTCGCCGCGCAGGCCCTGAGCCCGCAGGCGGCAACGCCGCTCGGCGCCGTGCCGGTGTCGGACCCTGTCCTGTCCGAACAGCGCGGCGGGTTCCGCCTGCCGAGCGGCATCGACGTCGCGATCACCGTGCAGACCCAGACCGTACTCGACGGCGCGATCGTGCTGCGCACCGTGTTCCGCGCCGATCAGGGACCGCCGACGCTGACCATCTTGGCGCCGACCCCGGGCCAGACCGTCGCTGCGACCCGCAGCACCGCGCCCGCGACCGGCGGCCAGTCGAGCATGCCGACCGTCACCTATGATCGCGCCAACGGCATCCAGCTGACCCCCGGCATCGCCGCGCCCCAGATCGCGGTGACCACCGGCAGCAACCAGTCGCTTGCCGCCGCCGACGGCCTGACGCCGGTCGCCGCCGGCGCGGTCACCGACAGCGGCACGGTGTCGGCCGCGGGCGACGTCGGACTGCGCACCGTCACGCTGCAAGGCCCCGACCTGACGATCACCCATCTTGCCGGCACCGCATTCGGCGCCGCGATCCTCAACACCGGCAACGATCGAGCGATCGACACGCAGACGTCGGTGGCGATCGACCTGCGCAATGCGGGCCCCGACGTGCTCGGCTCATCGATGTTTAAGATCCAGGATCTAGCGATCGGCACGGCGGCACTTCGCGCGCAATGAAGGGTACGGGGATGAAGCGTTGGTTGGTTGCCGGAACCGCGATGGTCACCGTGCTCGCGGTGACCCCCGCCGATGCGCAACGCACCCGCCGACCGGCCCTGCAAGGCCAGCTCGACCGCGCGATGACCCTGATCGAGGCGCAGCAGCAGCGGCTCGATGCCCAGGCCGTTGAGATCGAGGCGCTCCGCAAGCGGCTCGACGCCAACGAGGCCGCCGCCAGCGGCCCGTTGCCCGTGATCGCGCCGCAGGGCACGCCGCCACGCCCCGCGATTGCCGCGGCGCAGGGCGCGGCGCCGGGCAACGGCGATCCGGGCGCGGTCCTCCAGCCGCCGGTGCAGACCGCCGCCTCACCCGCCACCCAGCCGCTCGAACGCGTCGGCGCGGCGCCCGAGAGCGAGGATCGTCCGATCCAGCTCGCGGTGCTCGAGAACCAGGCCAGCGTCGTCACCCGCAAGGGCGCGCTCACCGCCGAGTTCCAGGCCGACTATGCCCGCGCCGATCGCAGCCGCGCGGTGTTCCGCGGGATCGAGCTGGTCGAGGCGGTCCTGGTCGGCGTTTTCGACATCAACGAGAGCCGCCAGGACGTGATCACCACCTCCGCGGCGCTGCGCTACGGCGCCACCCGCCGCCTGGAGCTCGGCGTGCGGGTGCCGTTCGTGCACCGCTCCGATTCGTCGATCGTCGCGCCGATCGCCGGGAGCACCAACAACGACGCCGCAGCGACGATCGATTCGTCGGTGAAGGGCACTGGCATCGGCGATATCGAGCTCACCGCGCGCTACCAGCTGGTCGACGGCGGCAACGGCTCGCCCTTCGTGATCGCCAACCTCCAGGGCGTGATCCCCACCGGCTCCGATCCCTTCTCGATCCCGCGCAACGATCTCGGCAGCCTCACCCGGGCTGCGACCGGTGCCGGCTTCTGGGGCATCTCGCCCAGCTTCACCGCGATCTTGCCGACCGACCCCGTCGTCCTGTTCGGTACGCTCGGCTACACCTTCAACCTCGGCAAGTCGGTCGACACCCGCTTCCCCTCGGTGATCATCAACTATGTCGATCCGGGCGACGCGATCTCGGCCAGCGCCGGCGTCGGCATCTCGTTCAACGATCGCACCACGATCAACCTCGGCTACGCGCACAGCTGGGCGTTCGGCACCAAGACCCGGACGATGCTGCCGATGCCCACCAGCGACTGGCCGGGCATGCGCGAGACGGTCTCGCGCGATCTCCAGATCGGCCGGTTCCTGTTCGGCGTCACCTACCGCGTCACCGACCGCGCCAGCCTCAACTGGTCGGTCGAGGTCGGCGCGACCGAAGACGCCACCGACCTTCGCACCGTCCTGCGCATCCCCGTCGTACTGCTGACAGGGGGCTGACGGAGGGGGAGGTAAGCGCCAACCCGCGTAGGTCGGGCACCACCTCCCCGCAAGCTGATCAGCCCGAGAACGCCACCCGCGTCGTCACCTTGCGGCGACGCATCGACGCACCGACCGCGCCCATGCCGAGCAGCATCATCGCCCAGGTCGACGGCTCCGGCACCGCGCTCTGGACAGTCTCGAAGTTGATCGCATCGGTGCCGAGCCGCGTCGTGACCTTCGCGTTGTCGACGAAGCCCGTGAAACCCGAGCCGAAGCCGCTGCCTGCCCCGAAGCTAAGCCCCACGACCTTCGCATCGCTGGAAAAATACTGCGCCCAGTCGGACAGCTTCAGGTTGATCTGGTTGCCGCTGTTGCCCAGCACACCAGCCCCGTTGCCGTTCGCGTCGATGATGTTGAAGTTGTCGGTGTTTGCCTGGCTGTTGGCCTTGAACGTGCTCAGGACGGAACCGTTCGGCGCGCGGAGGTTGGCATACCAGACCGAATCCGCGCCGGCGTTCAGCCACGTGTCGAGCGGCGACTGCACGCCCGCGGCTCCACCGTTATAGACGTACTCCCAGATCAGCTCTGCACGCTCGCCACCCTTGTCGGCCACGATGACGCGCGCCACCGGGGCAGCGTGCAGCTGCGATCCCGTGGTCTGGTCGTTGTTCCAGTCGAACGTGAACGAGCTGAGCGAACTCAGGCTGAAGCCGGCGGAACCGGTGTTACCGAACAGCGCCCCGATGACGTAGCGACTGCGGTCGCCGTGAATCTCGAGCGAACCGGTATCGCCCGCGGTCGGGTATGGGCGCGTGGCAGTGACTGCGGTCGAACCGCCGCCGGTGTTCTCGCTGCCGCCGCCGTTGGCGGTGAAGGTGACGCCGCCGACGCTCACCGACTGGGATGTGCTGGTGACGGTCTGGTTGGTGGCGGCTTGCGCGGCAGGCGCGATCGCGAGGACGAGGGCGGCCGAAGCAGTCTGTACGAGCAACTTGGAAATGTTCACGGTCTTCTCCCTGCCGGGTGATATTCCGCGCAAAGCGGAGCCACCCGATCGATTCTAATTGGCGCCCGCGAGAACTCGCGGACAGCACCTAATCGCATCGATGAACGAGCTGTTCATCAAAGGAATCGAGCATGAATATCGACAGCAAACGATTGATTGACTTTAAATGGGACAGTCCGGATGCTCGTGGCTGACACTCGACACTACAGCCAGTGCACCCGCCCGGTGCTGAGCTTGTACACCGCGCCGACCACCTTCAGCGTTCCCGCCTGTTGCGGCTCCAGCAGCATCGGTTCGGAATAGGTCTGTAGCCGTTCGACCATGCGGCGGACGTTTTCCTCTACCGCGCGCGAGACAAGGTCCTCGTCGCCGAGGTCGCGATTGGCGGCGATCACCGCGGGGATGATCGGTTCGATCATGCGGCCGATGCTGCCCGGGAAACGCACGTCGTTGGTCACGACCTCGACCGCCGCGGCGACCGCGCCGCATTTCTCGTGGCCCAGCACCACGATCAGCGGCACCTTCAGCGCCATGACGGAGTATTCGATCGATCCCATGCCCGCGGTATCGACGTTGTTGCCCGCGGTGCGGACGATGAACAACTCGCCCAGCCCGGCGCCGAACAGCTGCTCGGGCCCGACGCGCGAATCCGAACAGCCGACCAGCGTCGCGAACGGCTGCTGGCCGTGCGCCAGTTCCAGTCGACGCTCACGCGACATGTCTGGGCTGACCGGACGATCCTCGACGAACGCCGCATTGCCGTCGATCAACCGCTGCAGGGCCTCGTCGGGGGTCGGTTGCGCGGTCGTCGGCATCGGGTAGCTCCTTCATGCTGTGGTGGCGGCAAGCATCTAGGGAGCCGATCCTAAAGCCGTATAGCTCGCGCGTGACGAAGTTTTGCTGCGCTCGCGCATCATTCTGCTCGCCCTTGGCCGACTTCGTTATCCCGATTGTGCGGTGGTAGCGCTACCTCTAACGTGCACTCCAACGATAAAGAACGAGAGGAGCTTCAAGGCATGAAGAACACCCCCCGCCTGGGTTCATGGCCGCGCGCCTGCCTGACCGTCGCGCTGGCCGCCGTCGCCGTTATCGCCACGCCGGCACACGCGCAGGACGACAAGATGACTCCGATCGCCACCCCCGCCCAACCCGGTGCGATCGACCTCGGCACCGGCAAGCTGCCTGGTGCGACTGCGCCGGAGGCGTGGCATCGTCAGTACAACAGCACCTTCACCCGCAACGTTACCGTCGCCACGCTCACACCCTTCCTCCCCGATCCGGCGAAGGCGAACGGCACCGCGGTGATCGTCGCGCCCGGCGGCGGCTTCCGCACGCTGTCGATGGAAAACGAGGGCTGGGACGTGGCGCGCGCGCTCGCTGCACGCGGCGTCGCCGCGTTCGTCCTGAAATATCGGCTCAACCCGACGCCCGCCGATATGCCGGGCTTCGAAGCGTCGATGGCGCAGATGTTCGGTCCCGGCGCACGGCCCCCGCGCCCCAAGCCGGAGGCGATGATGGCGGGCCTGCAGCCGCAGATCACCGATGCCCGCGCCGCCTTCGCGCTGGTCCGCAAGCGCGCTGCCGAATGGCATGTCGATCCGGCACGGGTCGGCATGGTCGGCTTCTCGGCGGGTGCCATGCTGACGCTGGCGACTGCAATCGCGGGGCAGGACGCCAAGCCCGCCTTCATCGGCAACATCTACGGCCCGCTCGCGACGATGACCGTGCCGGCCGACGCGCCGCCGATGTTCGTGGCGCTCGCCGCCGACGATCCGTTCTTCGGCAACGACGGCTTCGGCCTGATCGACAGCTGGCGCGCGGCCAAGCGCCCGGTCGAGTTCCACCTGTTCGAACAGGGCGGCCACGGGTTCGGCATGTACCAGAAGCCGACGACGAGCACCGGATGGTTCGACGAGTTCGCGCGTTGGATGACGATGCACGGCCTGATCAAGCCGGCACAATAAGGGACCTGTCCGTCATGCGCATCAATCCACTGCTCGCCGTGCTAATGATCGGCAGCGCCTCCACCGCCTGGGCGGCGCCGCGCCTCGACGGCGTGGTCTCGGATCATGCGGTGATCCAGCGCGGCCAGCCGATCGAGCTGGCCGGCGACGCCGCGGCTGGAGAGACGGTGATGATCACGCTGGCGGGCGCGGCGGTCACCACCAGGGCCGACCGCAACGGGCGGTTCGCGGCGCAGCTTCCGGCGCTGCCCGCGGGCGGCCCGTACGACCTCACGGTCGCGGCGCCGTCGGGCGGCGCGGTGGTGCGCGATGTCCTGATCGGCGACGTCTATCTCTGCTCGGGGCAGAGCAACATGGAACTGGTCGTCTCCGACGCGCAGGATCTCATCCCCGACGCTCATCCGCCGGCGGACGACCAGCTCCGCTTGCTCACCGTCACGAAGCAATCCGCCGCCGCGCCGCTCGTGCAGTTCGCGACGCAGCCGCGCTGGGCCGCGTCGAGCCCGGCGACTGTGCCCGGCTTCTCGGCAGCGTGCTTCTACATGGTGCAATCGCTGCGCCGCACCGAAAAGGTGCCGGTCGGCGCGATCCACTCCAGCTGGGGCGGCTCACGGATCAGCGCCTGGCTGAGCGACGCGGCGCTGCACCGCGCGGATATGGGCGCGGAGGCGGACCTGCTCGCGCTCTATGCCCGCGATCCCGCCGCCGCGACGCGCCGGGCGATGACGATCTGGGAGGGGTGGTGGCGCGCCGGATCGGGCGACGCCGCCGGCCGCGAGCCGTGGCAGCCCGCCGCTGCGCTCGATTGGCAGCCGGTGCCCGCGATGACGAATTTCGAGACCTGGGGCATCCCCGCGCTCGCCGACTATAACGGCATGATCTGGTATCGCCGCGAGATCGAGGTGACACCCGCCCAGGCCCGCGGCGCCGCTACGATCGCGCTAGGCGCGGTCGACGATGCCGATCGCACCTGGGTGAACGGCCAGGGTGTCGGTGGCAGCAGCCTTGCCTCGCAACCCCGCGTCTATGCCTTGCCGGAGGGGCTGCTCAAACCGGGCCGCAACGTCGTCACCGTCAACGTCGACGACGTCTACGCGTTCGGCGGGATGACCGGGCCGGCCGAAGCGATGCGCATCACCTTTGCCGACGGCACCAGCCTGCCGCTTGGCACCGACTGGCGCTATGCGGTCGCCGCGAGGCTGCCCGGCTCCGCCCCGCGGGTGCCGTGGGACGACATCAACGGCGCCGGCACGCTCTACAATGCGATGATCGCGCCGCTCGGCCGCACCCATGTCGCCGGCATCGCCTGGTATCAGGGTGAATCCGACACCGGCATCCCCGGCTATGACAAACGCCTCGCCGCGCTCGCCGCCGACTGGCGCCAGCGGCTCGGCAGCCCGCAGGCGGGGTTCGGGGTGGTCCAGCTCGCCGGCTATGGCGAGCCTCGCGCCGCGCCCACCGAGAGCGGTTGGGCCGACGTCCGTGACGCGCAGCGCCGGGTGACCGCGGCAGATCCGCATGCGGGGCTCGCGGTGACGCTCGACATCGGCGATGCGCTCGACATCCACCCGGGCGAGAAACACGCCGTCGGCGAACGGCTTGCACTGGCGATGCGCGCGGCGGTGTATGCAAAGCCGGTCGCCCCCGCCGGCCCGGCCATCGCTTCGGCACAGCGGAGTGCCGACGGTGGCGTGACGCTGGCGTTCACCGGGGTCGTCGGCGCGCTGCATGCGCGCGGTGCGGCGCAGGCGATCGGGTTCGAGCTCTGCGGCGTCGGCGCGGGCACCTGCCGCTACGCCGCCGGCCGGGTCGACGGCACGCGCATTACGATCGCCGGCGACGGCAAGCCTGCGACCCGCGTCCGCTACGCCTGGGCCGACGCGCCCGCGATCAACCTTACCGACGACGCGAAGCTACCGGTCGGCACCTTCGAGATCGCGGTGCACTGACGGTCAGCCGATCCAGCGCCAGATCCCGGCCGGCCATCCGGCGAGCGGGATGTGTGCCCAGGTCGCCGCCAGCCACACCACCAGCCCGCCCGCGATCGCGTGCATGCCGAAGCCGCCGACGCGCGCCTTGCCCGCCAGGATCGCGGCGAACGGCATATAGCTGGTCCGCGCCTGCCACGACGGCCATCCTGCGGGGTCGAGTGCCGCCTTCTTGCGGTCCTGCAACGCCGCGCCGACGAGCGCGAGCACGATGATCGCGGCCGCCAGGATGATGTTCTTGCCGATCGGATAGACCAGGATGTGCGCCGCGCCCCAGATCGCGAAGGCCCACATCATCGGGTGCCGGGTCACCGCGAACACGCCGCGCGCCTCCGCGGTCGCGGCGCTGGTCGGCGCCCCCGCGAGCGCCGGATTGCGCACCAGCGATCCCAGCAGCAGCACCGACGCGATCAGCATCAGCAGCGTCGCCACCGCCCAGATCCCGTCGCCGACCGTCCATAAGGGTTCGGTGATCGACGCGGCGCGATAGGCCCACACCGTCGCGCCCAGCGTGGCGAATGCGACCAGCGAATATAGACCGAGAAAACCCTTCTCCCCCACCGCGCCGACCAGCGGACGCCGCAGCGGATGCGACAGCAGGAAGTGCGATCCGACGAAGCTCGCGGCGGTCGCCAGCACGGCAATCTCTCCGGTCATCGGCATCGATCCCCTTGGTTCACGCCCGCACTATCCGCCTTCGCCGCCCGCTTGTCACCAGCGCCGATGCGACCGACGACGCACCCGCGCGTTGTCGACGGCGAAGGGAATGACCATGACCGATCCGACCGCCCCCGAGACCCCGATCGACAGCCTCACCGACCTGCCGATTCAGCCGACCGGCTCCGGCGTCGCCGATCTCGAGATCGCCTATGAGCAGATGAAGCTCGCCGAGGATGCCGTCGATCCGGCGCTCCAGCCGACCACCGCGCAGGACGTCGCCGAGAGCGAGGCGCACCCGAGCTGACGCCCCGGCGCGCCGCCGGTCACAGCAGCTTGTCGAGCGTGATCGGAAGGTCGCGCACGCGCTTGCCGGTGGCGTTGTAGATCGCATTGGCAACCGCCGCCGCGACCCCGGTGATGCCGATTTCGCCGATCCCGTGTGCGCCCATCGGCGTGTGCGGATCGGCGATGTCGGTCCAGATCACGTCGATCTCGGGTACGTCGAGGTGCACCGGCAGGTGATACTCGGCTAGGCTCGGGTTCATGATCCGGCCGTTGCGATCGTCGACCTGGGTCTCCTCCATCAACGCCATGCCCAGCCCCATGATGATGCCGCCACGGAACTGGCTGCGCGCGGTCTTAGGGTTGAGGATGCGCCCGCAGTCGAACGACCCGAGGATGCGGCTGACCCGCGTCTCCCCGGTCACCGCATTGACGCGAACCTCGCAGAAGATTGCGCTGTGCGAATGCATCGACCAGTGCATCAGCTCGAGCGGCGGCGACGCTTCCTCTGCGGCGATGATCTCGTCGCGCTGCGCGCGGGAGAGGATCGACACGAAGCTCTCGCGTGCGGCGGGATCGGCGAGCTTCACCAGCGCGCCGTCCTCGCTGCCGACCTCGTCGGCGGACAGCCCCGCGAGCGGTGAATCGTTGCCCGCGAGCTTCAGCAGCTCGCCGACCAGCGCATTGTGCGCCGCGATCACCGCCGCGCCGATCGCCGCGGTCTGCTGCGATCCGCCCGCCATGATCGCACCGGGGATGATCGAATCGCCGTAGCGGACCTCGACCTTGTCCATCGGCAGCCCGAGCCGCTCCGCCGCGACCATCGCCGTGGTGGTCGACGTGCCCATCCCCATCTCGTGCGCGGCGACCTCGACGATCGCGGTGCCGGCGCGGGTCAGCGTGATCCGCGCCGCCGCGCCCGGCATCCGGTAATAGGGATAGGTGCCGGTCGCGCAGCCCATCCCGACCAGCCACTCGCCTTCGCGCCGGGTGCCGGGGGTCGCCGCCCGCTCGCTCCATCCGAACGCCTCCGCGCCGGCGCGATACGCCTCGCCGATGTGTCGCGACGAGAAGGGCAGGCCCGACAGCGGGTCCTGCTCGGGCTCGTTGCGCATTCGCAGTTCGACCGGGTCGATGCCCATCTCGACCGCGAGTTCGTCGATCGCGGATTCGAGCCCGAACGTGCCCACCGCCTCACCCGGCGCGCGCATGAAGGTGTTGGCGAGCATGTTCATCGTCACGGTCTCGACCGACAGCTTGAAGCTGTCCGCCGCATACCCCGCGCGGGTGCCCAGGATGAACGGCTCGGGCATGTTGTTGTGCGGGGTCATCGCCGCAATGCCGGTATGCAGGATCGCGGTGAACCGCCCGTCGGACTCGGCGCCGATCGCGACGCGCTGTTCGGTCAGCGTGCGCCCGCCGACGATTCGGTAGACGCCCTCGCGCGACAGGTTGATGCGGACCGGACGGTCGATCATCCGCGCGCCGGCCGCGGCGATGATCTGGTGGTCCCACAGTCCCTTGCAGCCGAAACCGCCGCCGACATAGGGCGAGGTGATCCGCACCTGCTCCGGCTTTAGGTCGAACACCCCCGCGATCGTCGCCGCGGTCGCGGTGACCATCTGGCTCATGTCGTGGATCACCAGATCGCCATCGACCCAGGCGAGCGTCGCGCCGTGCGGCTCGATCGGATTGTGGTTGTGCCGGGGCGTGCGGTAACGCTGGTCGACCCGGTGCGCCGCCGCCGCCAGCTCGGCCTCGGCGTCGCCGACCTCGTTGAGCAGCGGCTGCCCCATGAACACGCCGGGCTGCGTTCCCGCCGCGACCGCCTTCGCCAGCGAGGTGGTCGACGGCTCGACGTCGTAGCCGATGTCGATCAGCGACGCGGCATGATCCGCCTGCTCCTGGGTCTCCGCCAGCACCAGCGCGATCGGCTGGCCGTTCCAGTGGATCCGATCGTCCTGCAGGATCGGCAGGTCGTTCTGCCCGACCGCGGTCGGCGACGTGCCGAACGGCGCGGGCGGGTTCATCCGCGGTGCGTTCAGGTGCGTCATGACCAGCGCCACGCCCGGCGCCGCCTCCGCCGCGGCGGTGTCGATGCTGGCGATCCGCCCGCGCGCGATCGTCGCGTAGCGGAGCGCGGCATAGGCCATGTCCGCCATCCGCACCTCGGCCGCGAACCGCGCAGCACCCTTCACCTTCAGCGCGCCGTCGAGCCGCGAGACCGGGGAGCCGATCGTGCCATGCTTGCGCGCGATCAGCGGGTCGGGAACGCCGCCCGGGATCCAGCGGTCGGGGGCCAGCGGCACCAGCTTGCTCATCGCGCCCTGGACCAGTCCCTGCGCAGCTTCCTTGGCGGTATCGACGATGCTCATGCGGCAACTCCGGCGAGGTCGCCGAGCACGGCGACGAGGGTGCGGGTCGCGAGTTCCGCCTTGAACGCATTGTCGCGAAGGGGTCTGGCGTCGGCGAACTCGGCCGCCGCGGCGCTGCGGAACGCCGCCTCGGTCGCGGGGCCGCCGCGCAACGCGGCTTCGGCGCGGGCGGCGCGCCACGGCTTGTGCGCGACTCCGCCGATCGCGAGCCGCACGTCGGTCACGACGCCGCCCTCGACCTCCAACGCCGCTGCGACCGAGATCAGCGCGAACGCGTAGCTCGCCCGGTCGCGGACCTTGCGATAGGTCGACGTCGCTGCGAACGGCAGCGGCGGCAGCTCGATCGCGGTGATCAGCTCGCCGGGCGCCAGCACGGTGTCGATCTCGGGATGATCGCCGGGGAGCCGGTGGAAATCGCCGAACGCCACCGCCCGCTTGCCGTTGCCACCCTCGACATGCACCGTCGCATCGAGCGCGGCGAGCGCCACGCACATGTCCGACGGATGCGTCGCGACGCACGCCGGCGACGCGCCGAGGATCGCGTGGATGCGGTTCACCCCGTCGATCGCATCGCACCCCGTGCCCGGCGTACGCTTGTTGCAGCGCGATCCTTCGGTGTCGTAGAAATAGGTGCATCGCGTGCGCTGGAGCAGGTTGCCGCCCACCGTCGCCATGTTGCGGATCTGCGCCGATGCGCCGGCGACGATCGCGCGCGACAGCATCGGGTAGCGCGTGCGCACCGCGCGGTGCTCGGCCAGCGCGGTGTTGCGCACCGCAGCTCCGATCAGCAGCCCGCCGCCGTCGGTCTCCTCGATCCCGTCGGACAGCCCGGTCACGTCGACCAGCGTGTCGGGATTGGCGACCGTCTCGCGCATCAGGTCGACCAGGTTGGTGCCGCCGCCGAGATAGGCCGCCGCGCTGCCGGCGCCGAGCCGCAGCGCCTCCGCGGTGTCGGCCGCGCGTGCGTAGGTGAAGGGATTCATGCCGCGAGCTCTTGGCCGAGGCCGTCGCGGATCGCGTCGATGATGCCGTTATGCGCCCCGCAGCGACAGAGATTGCCGCTCATCCGCTCCTGCAGTTCCTCGCGCGTCATGGTCGCGTCGGCGGTCAGGTCAGCGGTGACGTTGCTCGGCACCCCGCGCCGCGCCTCGCTGGCCATCCCGATCGCGGAACAGATCTGGCCGGGCGTGCAATAGCCGCACTGGAACCCGTCATGTTCGATGAAGGCGGCCTGTAGCGGGTGCAACCCGTCCTCGCCGCCGATCCCCTCGATCGTGGTGATCGCGCGGCCGTCATACTGCACCGCCAACGCCAGGCAGGAGAGGATTCGCTCGCCATCGGCCAGCACGGTGCATGCCCCGCACGCGCCTTGGTTGCAGCCCTTCTTGGTGCCCGGCAGCGCCAGTTCCTCGCGCAGGTAATCGAGCAGCGAGACGCGGGGGTCCGCAGGCGGTGCCACCGCCGTGCCATTGATGACGAGTGACATGCGATCCCCTTGGTTGCCGATGCGCGCGACGGCCTCGCCGCGACGCGTCGCGTGAGCCGTTCGCTTGCGTATAGCGCGTTGTCGCGCGGACCCGAAACGCCGATTGCGTCGGTGCCTCAGGGCGCGGTCACGCCCGCGTCGGTCTGGATCACCGGCCGCATCGTGCCGTCCGCATTGTAGCGCAGCCGCTCTACCGTCACCGCCCGCCGTCCGATCGATCCGTTGAGGTCGCCGATCGTCAGCGTCGCGTTGTGGAGGAACAGATACCAGTTCTTCTTGTACTCGACGATGCCGGGGTGGATCGTGAAGCTGTACTTTCCCGACCCGGTCAGTTCGCCGCGATAGGTCCACGGCCCCTTGATCGACGGTGCGGTTGAATAGGACACCCGCTCGTTGCGGTGCTTGGCGCGGTCGAGCGACGCATAGGTCAGATAGTAGAGCGCGCCGCGCTTGTGCAGCCACGGCCCCTCTTCGAAGTGCGGCGGCGTGATCTCGGTGATCGGCCCGTCGATCTCGATCATGTTGGGCTTCAGACGCGCGATGTAGCATTGCCGGTTGCCCCACGCGATCCAGGTGGTGCCGTCGCCGTCGGTGAACACCGTCGGATCGATATCCTCCCAGCTGTGCGTCCCCTTGGGCGTCATCTCGTTGGTGATCAGCGCCGATCCCTTGGCGTCGACGAACGGGCCGGTCGGGCTGTCCGCGACCGCGACCGCGATCGCCTTGCCCGGATGGGTGCTGTCATGCTCGACCGCGGCGTAGAACCAATAACGCCCGTTCTTGCGGATCGCCTGCGACGCCCAGGCGTCCTGCTTGGCCCATTTGAAGTCGGTGACCTTCATGATCGGGCCGTGATCGGTCCAATGCTTCATGTCAGTGGTCGAATAGACCAGCCATTCGCGCATGTTGAACATCTCGTCGCGCTGCGCTTCATCGTGCCCGACATAGAGGTACAGCCGATCGCCGATCACCAGCGGCGCCGGGTCTGCGGTGAACTTGTCGCGGATGATCGGGTTCGATCCGGGCAACGCCGGCCGATCCTTGGCGGGTGCGGCCGCACCAATCGATAGCGCTACCATCACCACCGCCAGCACTGACCCGATCTTTGCCATAAACCCTCTCCCATCCTCCCGTGGATCGGGATGACTGCCCGACACTAGGGTGCGCTGACGCACGATGTCGAGACCGGGCATCGACCACCAGGCGGCAGGATTTTACGCCGCTGCCGACACTTATCCGGTGTGGCTGGCCTAGCGGATCGAAAGCAGGCAACCTTTCCCACGACGACGACATCAATGGGGAGACAATGACGATGGCGAGCCAATTTCCGCACGACCCGACGCCGCCGCCGCGCCCGGACCTGGCGCCGCGCAGCAGCGGGATGCTCGATCGCGCCAAGCGGCTGATCGTCACGCCCAAGGCCGAATGGCCGGTGATCGATGCCGAGCCGATGACGGTACGCCAGATCTTCACCGGCTGGGTGATGCCGCTCGCCGCGATCGGCCCGGTCGCCAGCCTGATCGGGGGGCTGGTGTTCGGCTATGGCGCGTTCGGGATCGTTTATCGTCCTTCCGTCGGCGGCGCGCTCACCACCGCGGTGGTTTCCTACGCGATGGCGCTGATCGGCACCTATGTGCTGGCGCTGATCATCGACGCGCTCGCGCCCACCTTCGGCGGCACCAAGAACCCCGTGTCGGCGATGAAGGTCGCGGCGTTCTCGGCCACCGCGGGATGGCTTTCGGGCATCTTCGGGATCGTCCCGACGCTCGCCTTCCTGTCCATCCTCGGGCTCTACAGCCTCTACCTGCTCTACACCGGCCTGCCGCTACTGATGAAGGCACCGGCCGAAAAGGCGGTCGGCTACATCGTCGCGACCATCGTCGCCGCAATCATCGTCTTCGTCGTGATCGGCGCGATCACCGGCGCTATCGGCGCGCGGATGATGACCCCGGCACTGGTCGGCACCACCAGCGGGACCGTCAACATTCCCGGCGGCGGATCGGTCGACATGGCCAAGCTCGACGCTGCGACCAAGCAGATGAACGCCGCCGCGGCGCAGGTGCAGGACCAGACCGACCATCCCAAGCCTGCGACCCCGCCCGCCACGTTGCAGGCGATGCTCCCCGCCTCGATCGGTGGCTGGTCGCGCACCGAGGTGGAAAGCACCAGCGGCGGCGCCAGCGGGATCGGCGGCAGCAACGCGTCGGGCACCTATACAATGGGCGAGGACCGCATCACCGTGTCGATCAGCGACATCGGCGCGATGGGTGCGATCGCCGCGCTGGGATCCGCGTTCAACGTCCAGTCGAACAAGCAGACCGCCACCGGATACGAACGCACCGCGACCGTCGACAACCGGATCGTCAGCGAACGCTGGGATTCGAACGATCACCAGGGCAGCTATTCCGCGGTGGTCGGCAGCCGCTTCACCGTCAACGCGGAGGGCAGCGCGCGAGACCCGGCACAGTTCAAGAACGCGATCGACGCGATCGACCTCGCCAAGCTCGAGGCGATGGCGAAGAGCTGAGCGCCGCATCGCTCGCGCAACCTAGCTTGACCATCGTCGCGACCGGCCAATAGGGTCGGCGTCAACTAGGTGGATGGGGATTGCGTGATGCGGATGCTGGGATCGATGATCGCGCTGGCGACGGCCTTCGCCTCCCCCGCCCAAGCCGCTGGCGACGCTGTCATCGCGGTCGAGGGCGGCAAGCTCGCCGGCACGCTCGACGAGCGCGACGCCGCGATCCACAGCTTCCGCGGCATTCCCTTTGCCGCGCCCCCGGTCGGCGACCTGCGCTGGCGCGAGCCCCAACCGGTCGCGCGCTGGTCGGGCGTCCGGCCCGCCAAGAGCTTCGCCTCGCGGTGCATGCAGTTGCCGCTGTTCTCCGACATGATGTTCCGCTCGCCCGGCATCAGCGAGGATTGCCTCTACCTCAACGTCTGGACCCCCGCCGCGCTCGACAAGCCGGCGCGCACCAAGCTGCCGGTGCTGGTCTATGTCTATGGCGGCGGCTTCCAGGCCGGCGACGGTTCCGAGAAGCGCTATGACGGCGCCGCCATGGCGAAGCGCGGCGTCGTCGTGGTGACGCTCAACTACCGGCTCGGCGTGTTCGGATCGATGGCGCATCCCGAACTGACCGCACAGTCCCCGCACCGCGCCTCGGGCAATTACGGGCTGCTCGATCAGGCGGCGGCGCTCGCCTGGGTCAAGCGCAACGTCGCGGCGTTCGGCGGCGATCCGGCGCGGATCACGATCGCGGGCGAATCCGCCGGGTCGATGTCGGTCAGCGCCTTGATGGTCTCGCCGCTATCGCGCGGCAACATCGCCGGCGCGATCGGCGAAAGCGGCGCGGTGCTGCAGAAGCTCACCCCGCCGCCGCTCGCGGAAGCCGAGGCGAAGGGCGCCGCCTTCGCGCAGCGCATCGGCGCGCCGACCGTCGCGGCACTGCGCGCACTGCCTGCCCAGCGGCTGCTCGACGAACAACGCACCGCCGAGGACCTGCCCTCCAACTTCATCCTGGATGGGTATTTCATGACCGAGCCGCCTGCGGTCACCTTCCAGGGCGGGCGTGCCGCCAGGGTGCCGCTGCTGGTCGGCTCCAATTCGCAGGAGGCACCGGGCACCGCGGTGATCGGCGACGCGCCGCCGACCGTCGCGACGTACCGCGCCGGCCTCGCGCGCACGTTGGGCGACAAGGCCGACGCGCTGTTCGCACTCTATCCCGCCGCCACCGATGCCGAGGTACTGCCCGCGGCGACCGCGCTGGCGAGCGACGATTTCCTCGCGCTGCCGACCTGGAAATGGTTCGATCTCCAGCGTCGCA
The DNA here is from genome assembly GCF_052567495.1 of Sphingomonas sp. Tas61C01. Classification (NCBI taxonomy): domain Bacteria; kingdom Pseudomonadati; phylum Pseudomonadota; class Alphaproteobacteria; order Sphingomonadales; family Sphingomonadaceae; genus Sphingomonas; species Sphingomonas sp. Tas61C01. The sequence continues at coordinate 2,923,977 of NZ_CP199583.1, read as the reverse complement.
CCGGCGCACCGACCTTCTATTACTACTACACCAAGGTCCGCCCGCACGCGGTGGCCGACACCTCCGGCAGGCCGCTGCCGCTCGGCGCGGTGCACAGTGCCGAGATCGAATATGCGCTCGGCAATCTCGACGTGAACCCGCTCTACGTCTGGACCGACGCCGACCGCACCGTCTCGGCGACGATGAGCGGCTATTTCGCGAACTTCATCAAGACCGGCAATCCGAACGGCCCCGGCTTGCCGCGCTGGGATCAGGCCCCCGCCAGCGGCGACGACGTCCGCCGGCAGGTGATCGACGTCGACACCCGCAGCGTGCCGTTCGTCGAACAACGGCGCTACGTCGCCGCGGAGACGTTGCTCTACATGCACTGATTGCATCGCCCCTCCGCCGACGCCATGATGCCGCGCGAACGGGCCGAGGGGATGGTGATGCGGGCGAGCATGGGATTGGCGATCGCGATGATCGCGGCGAGCGGCGCGCTGGCGCAGCAGCCGCTACCGGCCCCCGCCGCCGCGCCCGCGGCGGGCAGCGCGCAGGGCGACGTTTCGGTCACGATCTACAACAACGACGTCGCGCTGGTGCAGGACGTGCGCCAGCTCGATCTCGCCAACGGCCGGGTGCGGCAGAGCTTCCCCGACGTCAGCGCACAGATCCGCCCGGAGACGGTGTCGCTGGTGGTACCCGACGCGACCATCGTCGAACAGAATTTCGATTACGACCTGCTCAGCCCGTCGAGCCTGATGGAAAAGGCGGTCGGCGAGACGATCACCCTGGTCCGCACCAACCCCGCCACCGGCGCCGAGACCCGCGAGCGCGCCCGCGTCCTCGCGGTCAATGGCGGTGTAGTGCTCGACATTGCCGGGCGGATCGAGGTGCTGCGCGACGACGGCCTGCCGGTGCGCGCGGTCTTCGACCGCGTGCCCGAATCGCTGCGCGCCCGCCCGACGCTATCGGTGATGCTAGCGAGCACCCGATCGGGCACCCGCCCCGCGCGGCTCTCCTATCTCAGCCGCGGACTCGGCTGGAGCGCCGACTATGTCGCGCTGTTCGACGACAAGGCGGGCAAGATCGACGTCCAGGGCTGGATCACGCTGCGCAACACCAGCGGCACCACCTTCGCGAATGCGAAGGCGCTGCTCGTCGCCGGATCGGTCGGCGACGAAAACGATACCGAGACCTACACGCCCCGTCCGCGCCGCCCGACCCGGACCCGCGCCGGCGTGGAAAGCGCCGCGCGCGAACAGCTCGGCGACTATTATCTCTACCCGCTCGCCGAACGCACCACGATCGCGGACAAGCAGACCAAGCAGGTCAGCTTTCTCGACGCGAAGGGGGCGTCCGCCACTTCGGGCTACCGGTTCGAGAATGGCTGGCTCGGCACCGGCACGGACCCGCGAAGCGCGCAAAGCGTGCTCCGCTTCGCCAATTCCGGTTCGGCCGGCCTGGGCGACGCGCTCCCCGCGGGCGTCGTCCGCGTCTATATCCGCGACGCGCGCGGCCAGCCGCAATTCACCGGCGAGAACCGGATCGATCACACCCCGCAGGGCTCGACGATCGCGCTGCCAACCGGCGACGCGTTCGACGTGAAGGTCCAGCCGGTGGTGGTGTCGCGCACCCGGATCGGCGACACGCGTTGGATCACCAAGATGCGCTACCGCGTCAGCAATGCGCGCGCGCGGCCGGTCACGGTCGAGCTCGCCCAGGCCGGCCTCGACTGGACCGACAGCCGAGTCACCGAGGAAAGCCGCAAGAGCGAACGCCCCAACGCCGGCACTGCCGAATGGCAGGTCCCGGTGCCCGCCAATGGGGAGAGCGTCGTCACCGCGACCTTCGACACCCGCTACTAATGAACGCGCGGCGGCTCCGCCTCGCGCTAGCGCTGGTGCTTGTCGGGCCATCGCCCGCAGCGGCGCAGGACCGCGTCGTCACCTCGACCGCACCGGGCGACATCGCGCTTACCGTCTACCGCGCGCCCTATGGCAGGGGCGCGCTCGACCTGCGCTGGCTCGGCGGCTTCGCGCTGGTGACCGAGAGCCGCCGCGTCCACCTGCCGCGCGGCCGCAGCGTGCTGCGCTTCGAGGGCGTGGCCGAGGGCATCGTCCCGGTCAGCGCGGTGATCGACGGCCTGCCCGGCGGGGTCGTCGAGAAGAACCGCGACGCCCGCCTGCTCTCGCCAGCGTCGCTGATCGACGGCAGTCTCGGCCGCGAGGTGACGCTGACCCGCACCGATCGCGCCACCGGACGATCGATCAGCGAGCAGGCCATGATCGTCGCCGGACCCGAACCCGGCGTCGTGCTGCGCACCCGGGCGGGGATCGAGACGCTGCGCTGCGCCGGCCTGCCCGAACGGCTCACCTACGACGGCGTGCCCGCCAACCTGTCGAGCAAGCCGGTGCTGAGCGTCACCACGGTCAGCCCCGTCGCGCGCACCGTCACCGTCCGGCTGAGCTACCTGGCCTCCGGCTTCGACTGGCGCGCCAGCTACGTCGCCACCATCAAGCCCGACGGCCGCACGCTCGACCTGTTCGCCTGGCTGACGCTCGCCAACGCCAATCCCGAGGCGTTCGCGGGCGCCGAGGTCAACGCGGTCGCGGGCCGGCTCAATCGGGACCAGGTTGAGACGATCCGCGCCGCCGCCGCGCCGCTGTCGCTGCGCTGCTATCCGCTGGGCACGACGACATCGGATCTCCGGCTCGAGAAACCGCGAGAAGTCGACATCATCGTCACGGCGTCGCGCGTGATGAATTCGCCATCGGCGGTGATGAACTTGTCGGTTCCCGCCCCGCCGCCCCCCCCGCCACCGCCTCCTCCCGAGAACGTCGGCGACCTGAAGCTGTACCGCGTGCCCGACCGCGTCACCGTCAGCGCGCGCGGGCAAAAGCAGGTCGCGCTGCTCGCCCGCGCCGACGTGCCGTTCGACCGGCGATACCGCCGCTCGATCTATCCCGGGCAGACCCTCGGCCCCTCGCCGACCACAACGGTGCTGGTGCTCCGCAACCGCAAAGAGGACGCGCTCGGCCTGGCGCTGCCGTCGGGCAGCACCGCCACCTATGCCGCGCGCGGCGACGACCGGTTCCTCCTCGGGCTGGGCGGTCTGACCGATCGCGCGGAGGGGGAAACCTTCCGGATCGCCGCCGGCATCAGCAACCAGGTCCTGATCGAACAGCGCAGGACCGTGGCCGGCACCGACGTCGTGACCGCGACCAATGCGTTGCGCGTGCCGGTGACGATCGAGCTGCCGATCGGCAGCGCCGGCAGCAAGATCACCTCGAGCGACAAGGCGATCGCGCCGGTCGACGGGATCCAGACCTGGTCGCGCGTGGTGGCACCCGGCGAACGCGTCGAGATCGTCTTCCGCTACGAGTGACCTCCGCACCGGCCAACTCGGGCGAACCAGCGGCTCCCCCGGACCGGGGGACCAACCAACATAGAGCAAGCCGCCGCGCGAACCGCGTTGTAAGTGCGCGTGAATTGCGGTTTGGTGAAGGTCTATGACGACCTTCTACCTGAACCTGCTCGGCCCGAGCCGCGATCGCACCCCGATCGAGGCCGGGAACCTCGAAGAAGCCCGCAACGAAGCGGTGCGCCATCTCGGCCGCTACCTGTCCGACCATCCCGGCTTCGCCGAAGAAGGGCATTGGCAGCTGAACGTGGAGAACGCCTCGGGCCAGTCGCTCGTCCACGTCATCGTCGCTACCGTCGTCCCGCGCGGCAAGGCCGCCGTGCCCTGATCACGCGCACCTGAAAACGATCGGTACATCTGCGGCTCTCGACAGACGCCTGCCCGTCAGAACAGCCGGCCGCCGTTCCGCACCAGCCGATCGGGGGCGAACAGCACCACCGCGCCCTGCTCGTCGGGAAAGCCCAGCGTCAGCACCTCCGACATGAACTTGCCGATCTGCCGCGGGGAAAAGTTCACTATCGCGGCCACCTGTCGCCCCACCAGCGTTTCGGCGGTGTAATGCTCGGTGATCTGCGCGCTCGATCGCCTGGTGCCGATCGCCGCGCCGAAATCGATCGTCAGCTTCAGCGCCGGCTTGCGCGCCTCGGGAAACGATTCGACGGCGACGATCGTGCCGACGCGGATGTCGACCTTCAGGAAGTCGTCGAACGCGATCGTCTCGGCGACCGGGTCGGTGGGATCGTGCGTCACGTGCATCGCGCGGCGATAGCCGATCGCCCCAGGCCGCTCCAGCCGCACCAGTTAAGGCGACGGTAGCATCGTCCTGTCATAGCGACGGGCTCACATCATCGGTGGCCCGACCATGTCCCTACTCGAATCCAGCCGCGCGGCGCAGCTCGTCGACTCGATCCACCGGCCCGAGCGGTCGACGCTGGCTGCGTGCCTGGCGCGCTGGACGACGCTCGACGGGTCCGCGCGCGCGCATTGCTATCTTGTCGTCGAGGGCGACGAGCCCGGCGCGCGCACGACGCTCAACGGCAGCCAGATCGCGCAGCTCGCGGGAACGCCGACGCCGATCGCCTATTGATCGGCTAGCGCCGCTTGCAGGGGAACGCGGCGCGCAGCGCGTCGCGGACCAGGAACGACGGCGCGACGTCCTTCTTGCCCGCATTCTTGCGCAGATATTTGCGCGTCACGGTGACGACTTCGATGTTCGACGCGCGCTGCGGCGACGGGCAGATCTGCCGCGACAGCGACAGCGTATCGAATTCGCCGAGGATATAGCCGGTACAGAAGTCGGCGGTGGCGTCGTTGTCCTTGCCGCGGCATTGCTCGACCAGGGCGGTCGTCGTCAGCGCACTTACCACGACGGGCGCCTTGGTCGGCGTCGCCAGCGCCAACATCATCGGCAGGATCATGCCCACTCCTCCTATGTTACCGATCGCCCGGCGCTCACCGGTCGCGCGCCTGGCTCAGATACTGGAGCAGCCGCACGCGCGGGAACACGTCGTCCAGGCTCCTGGTGTCGGGCGTGATATAGACCATACCGCCCGATTTGCGGAACATCGGGCTCAGCTGGTCCGCATAGAAGCGCGTGCCGATGTTAATGCAGCCCGCGCTGATGCGATTGTCATCCGGGGTCGGCGACAGCAGCCGTTCGACCCGGCGTTCCTGCTTGTGGGTGGTGATCACCGCGTGCAGCGCGACCGAGTTGGCGTAATCGACCCACAGCACCCGCTGCTTGCCGAACGCGCGGCCGAACTTCGCGACATATCGGCCGGCGGGAGTCGTCCGCTCGGCAGGACCGATATCGGCGAGCTCCTTGCCGCCCACCCCGGGCGTCGAATCGTCGCCGACCCCGATCCCGAGCAGTACCGGCGCCTGGCCGACCAGCACGCCCTTGCCGTTGAACAGCAGCAGCGAGGCGGTGGGCTTGTCGATGACCGCATAGGGGCGACCGCCATTGTCCTTGGCGGCGACCACCCAGTTCGCGACCCGGCGCGCCGCATCGGACTGCACCGCCATGATCGCCAGGCGGTCCCCCTCGGTCTTCACCGGGCCACCGGCAACGGCGGGGGCGACCGAGGGTTCATCGGTCAACGCCGGCTTGGTTGCCACACGCTTGGCCATCGCCGCCGGCACTGCCGACGACGTGGCCATGCCCAGCCACCCGAGGGCGGCCAGGCAAATGGTCCTAACGATGCGCGACCGACCTACGAGCACTGCCGCCTTGATCGCCAAGGACGGCCCGTGGTCGGCACGTTACGCAACCGGTGGCTCACCCGCGGGGCTTGCGCTGCCGCTGCTGCATCTGCTGCTCGAGGCCATCGACCCGCGTGTTGATCTGGTCGATCCGCTGTCCGTTCTGCTGCGCCTGTCCGGCGGCGGCCTGTGCCTGGCTCAATACCTGGCCCGAGGTACCCTCGACAGTGCGAAGACGCCCATCCATGCCGTCGATGCGCGAATTGACGGTCGCGATCTGGTCGTTGACATAGCCCTTGGTGGCGCATCCGCCGAGGGCGGTGGATCCGATCAGAAGCATCGCCAATGCCGAACGCCCTGCGATATTTTTTGTCATTACTCACCTCTTTTACGCCGTTGATGACCTCGCGAACGAGGGCCATGGCTCCCCGGCTTGGCAAACGCCAAGAGTTGGAAGGTGTGGGATATACGACGAGGAACTGGTTCGGTTCCGTACCGATCCGATAGTCACCAATGCCTCTAGAGCGGGCGATGAGCCGATTCGCGCGCGGGCTGCCAAGGCGATGGCTGTCGTGCGCATTGGTCGCTAGAGGGGGCAATCGGACTGAGGTGGGGGCACATCGGATGACGGATCGCGCTGGGCTGTCACCGCGCACGCTGATGACGGTCGGGGTTACCGGGCACCGGTTGCAACGCCTGGGCGTCGAGAATATCGGCGCGGTCGAAGCGTCGGTCGAGGCCATCTTGGTTGCGCTAGAGGATGCTGCCGGTCTTGCCGACCGCGGCGACCTGCGCCTGATCACCAGCCTCGCAGAGGGCGCCGACGCGATCGCCGCGGATGCCGCGGTCGCGCGCGACTGGCGGCTCGACGTCGTGCTGCCCTTCGCGCGCGAGATCTACGCGCATGATTTCCCGCCGGGCGAGGCTCGCGCCGCCTATGACGCCCGGCTCGACGCCTGCAGCGCGATTATGGAGCTCAACAGCGACCGCGACGCGCCGGGTGGCGACGGCCTCGCCTATGAACGCGCCGGCCGGATCGTGCTCGCACAGAGCGATCTCATCATCGCGATCTGGGACGGCGAGATCGCCTGGGGCCGCGGCGGCGCTGCGCAGATCGTCGCCGAGGCGGTGATCCGCGGCATCCCGGTAATCCACGTCGATCCGAAGGCCGCCGACGAACCGCGGCTGCTGTGGGACCGGCTACACCCGATCGATCGCGGCCAGCAGACCGTCGACTCCGTCGCCCGCAGCGATCTGTCGGCGCTCCCAGGGCTGGTCGCCGCGCTGGTCACCGCGCCCGTCGATCCGCGCGACCGCGAGCGGCTAAGCCGGTTCGAGGCGGCGATGCCCGCACGGCGCTGGTCGATCGCGATCGCCTATTCGCTGCTGCTGGCGATGATGGGCGTGCGCGGGCTGCGGCGCAGCGACATCGACCAGCGCTTCGACGCCGATCGCGCGGGGGAGCCGATCGCCGCTTTGTGCGCTACCGCCGCAGCGTTCGGCCAGCGGATCCGAAGCCTGCTGGCGGTCCGCTTTGCGCAGGCCGACGTCGCGGCGACGCGTGCGGCGCAGACCTTCCGCAGCGTCTACGTCGCCAATTTTGCGCTCGCGGCGCTGGCGGTGGTGCTGTCGCTCAGCAGCCTCGCGTTGCCCGGCGCCAAGCCCGCGCTGCTGGTGCTGGAGCTGCTCGCGATCGGCACGATCCTGCTCCAGACCCATGCCGGGCGGCGGCGCGACTGGCACCGGCGCTGGCTCGACAATCGCCAGCTCGCCGAACGGCTGCGCTGCCTCGCCATCTCGGCGCAGCTCGGCGATCTCGATCTGCGCAACGGTCGGCCCGATGCCGGCTGGGCCGACTGGTACGTCCGCGCCACCGCACGCGAGGTCGGGCTGCCGATGGCGCGGGTCGATGCCGCCTATCTCGATTGCGTCCGCGCCAGCCTGGTCGGGCTGCTCGACGATCAGATCGCGTATCTCGGCGCCGATGCACGGCGGATGCACCATCTCGAACATCGCCTGCACCGCCTCGGCACCTGGCTGTTCATGCTCACCGCCTTCGCCTGCGTCGCGATGTTCGCGGTCAAGATGCTGTCGCTGCGCTTCGGCGCGGCGGAAACGCTCGCCTATCAGCTCGGCAACGCAGCGACGATCATCGGCGCGGCGCTGCCCGCGATCGGCGCCGCGATCTACGGGATCCGCATGCAGGGCGATTTCTCCGGCACCGCCGCACGCAGCCGCGATCTCCGCGGCCAGCTGACCGCGGTCCGCGACCTGCTGGTCGGCGAGCCGCTCACCTTCGACACCCTCGCCGCCCGCACCCGCCGCGTCACCGGCCTGCTGACCAGCGACGTCATGAGCTGGATCCAGACCTACGAGGCCAAGCCGCTCGCCCTGCCGGGCTGACGCACGCGTACGTTCAATGACGTATGACGCCGCCGCGGCGTTGCGAATAGCTTGTCCTCATGATCGATTCACGGGGACAGCTATGAACGGAACCCGCGTAGGCAACCGGGTGATCGGCGCGCAGTCGCCGGTCACGGTCGGATGGGAGAACGTCCCGAAGGTCGTAGGCGGGCCGGTGAAGCAGTTCGTCTTCACCTGGTTCCAGCCGGCGGTATTGTTCGCGCTGATCGCCTTCTGGTACTACGCGCCGAATTCGATTGCCAAGGCATCGACCGCGATCGGCATCGGGATCGGCTTCAAGGCGCTGCTGCTCGCGCTCGAATGGGTCAATCCCCGCTTCGACAGCTGGCGGCTGACGTGGAAAGAGGCGTGCACCGACCTGTTCTACGTCGGGCTCGGCTACACCCTGCTGCGGATCGTCGACGGTTATGTGGGCAGCGATGCGGTCGCGGAATATCTGCAGGACGCGATGCACTGGGACAAGCTGACCTGGTTCATGACTTTGCCGCTGCTGGTGCAGGCGTTCCTGATCTCCTTCACCTTCGACTTCGGGCAATATTGGATGCACCGGGGCATGCACAATTTCCACCCGCTGTGGCTGACCCACGCGCCGCACCACTACATCACTCAGCTCAACATCAACAAAGGCGCGGTCGGCAACCCGGTCGAGCTGTTCCTGATCGGGCTCGGCGTCGGCGGGTTCTTCGATTTTCTCCCCCGCGCCGCGCTGCTCGCCGGCACCCTCGGCCTCGCGGTCGGCACCTATCAGCACGTCAACGTCCGCTTCAATTCGCCGCGCTGGTGGCGCTTCCTGTTCAACACCACCGAACATCACAGCGTCCACCATTCGCAGGATTTCGAGGCGAGCCGCAGCAATTATTCGGGCACCTGGATCGTGATCGACCGGATGTTCGGCACCTGCGTCGACGGCGAAGCCGAGCTGCTCGGGATGGAAGGCGGTCGCCGCATGTCGATCCAGGAGACGATGGTCTATCCGTTCGCCGAAGGGTGGAAGTCGTTCAAGCAGCGCGCCGGGCGGCTGGGTCGATCCGACGGCGACGAGGCCATGGCGGTGCCGGCCGAGTGATGCTCGGTGCCACCGCCCCGGCCGGCGTCGACGCGGCCGTGATCACCGACGATGTCCACCGATCGCGACGAGCCGCCTTGAACCTGCGCTTCATCGACTGGATCTGGCACGTCAGGGGCAGCCTGCCGCTTCCGCCAGGCCTGTCGCGCGGCGACGCCTTCGAGCGGCTCGATCCGGTCTTCCGCGAGACCGGCACCCGCCACCAACGCGCCGACGAGACGCTGGTCTTCAGCAAGAAGGACCAGGCCGCACAGGACAAGATGTCGATCTTCGACAGCGGTACGTTGCGGATCGAGGACGGCGCCGACGGCCCCGTGCTGCGCTACCATCTGATCAGCCGCGCGCTGCTGTTCTGCTTCCTCGCGCCGTTCCTGTTCCTCGCCATGGCGCAGGCGACGATCGCGCTCGGCAAGCACGAGAAGGCGGTCGCCGCCGCGGAGGCCAAGGCGGGCAAGAAGCCCAAGAAAGCCGAAAAGGCCGCGTTGCCGCTCAACCCGATCGACAAGGCGCTCGGTGCGCCCGCGCCGGAGAAGCCCAAGAAGAAGAAGGACGACGAGGACAAGAAAAGCCCGTCGCCGAAGCCCGCCTATGTCTTTGCCGGGATCTTCGCGACGCTGTATGTCGTCGGACGCATTCTCGAGGATCGACTGGTGAAAAACCTGTTCAGGAAAAGGCTGTCGGGCGCATCGTCATGACCCGCGTGCGTGCTCGGATCGCCGCCGCGGTCGCGCTCGTGCTGAGCGCCGCCGCGCCTGCCACCGTCGGCCCGCGTTTCGCCCCCTGGATCGCGGGCACCATGCCCGGCGAACCCGAGACCCAGGTGCAGCGGATCGACGCCGACACCTTCGTCATCCGCCAGTCGGTGCGGACCAATTTCGAGGCGCCCTTCCTCTATCTGCTGTTCGGTCGCGACCGCGCGCTGCTGATCGACAGCGGCGCGGGTGGCCTCGCGATCCGGCCGACCGTGGACCGGCTGATCGCGGACTGGCGCGCCCGCCACGGTGACCGCGCGGTGCGGCTGATCGTCGCTCATTCGCACGGCCATGGCGACCACCACGCCGGCGACGCCGAGTTCCGCGATCGCGCCGACACCGCGGTCGTCGGCCTGCGCCCCGCAGACGTCGCCGCCTTCTTCGGCATCGGCGATTGGCCGCGCGCAATTGGGCGCTACGATCTGGGCGGACGCGTGCTCGACATCGTCCCGACCCCCGGCCACGAGCCCGCACACATCATGGTCTACGACGGCCGGACGCGGCTGCTCTTCTCGGGCGACATGCTCTATCCGGGCCGCCTCTACGTCCCCTCCGACCAGATCGAGACCTTCCGCGCCAGCGCCCACCGTCTCGCCGCCTTCGCCAGGAGCCACGAGATCCGCGCGCTGCTCGGCGCGCATATCGAGATGACGACCACACCGGGGCGGGATTATCCTCACGAGGCCGCCACCCACCCAGCGGAACACCCGCTGACGCTCGCCCCGTCGGCCATTGCCGCGCTGAAAAAAGCAGTCGATGCCGAGGGCACGCCGCCGACCATAGACCGGCAGGCGGATTTCATCCTCTACCCGGTGCCGCCCCGCCCGCGTTCCTGACTGTGGACAATTTCGTCACCCCGGACTTGATCCGGGGTGACGGGAAAACGCGCAATCCTCACCGCCTCACTTCCCGATCTTCGCCGGCTTCGTCCACCACGACAGCGTGTGTACGTCGTGCGAGCTCGTCCACACCCCCGCATCGGTGTAGCGGAGCGCGCCGCTGCCGGTCGCCTTTCCCACCCGCGCCCGGATCGCGAGCGTGGCGGGATCGATCACCACGAACGTCTGGCCTGCAGTGGTGCGCAGCCAGATCTTGCCGCCGCCGGCATCGATGTCGCCATATTTCAACGACGGATCGACCTTCACTCGCCCCGACACGTCGCCGGTCGCGGGATCGATCCGTGCGACGGTGCCGTCCTCCTGTTCCTGGACCCAAACCCCGCCCTCGCCCGCGACGAGGAAGCCCGGCGCGCGACCGAGCGTGGTGCGGTGGACGACGCTGTTGGTCGCCGGATCGATCTTCTGGAGCGTCCGCCCCGCGGCGCTGACCGCCCAGAGCGATTCGAAGCCGAAGCTGAGATAGAAGGTGCCCGGATCGACCGGGATCGACGCGATTACCGCATTGGTGGCGGGATCGATCCGCGCGACCACGCCCTTCGCGTCGCTCGCCACCCAGATCGACCCCGCGCCCGTTGCGACGTTCAGCTCGCCCTCGGGATTGGCGATCCCGGTCGCGATCGTCGCGACCTTGGTGGCGGTCTTCGGATCGATCCGGACCACGGTGCGCTCGTCGCAATCCGCCACCCACAACGATCCGAACGCGATCGACATCGCGCCGCACGGGTGCGCCATTGCCACCTCGGCCTGCTTGCCGCGCCGGGACCAGCGCTCTACCCGCCCCTTGTTGGTCGCCCAGACACTCGATCCGTCCACCGCCAGGAAATCGGCGAAGCCGGGCACCTGGATCACCTTCTCCTTCGGCTCGGCCGCGACCGCAGGCGTCGCGGCAAGGCATCCTGCGACGACCGCCGCGATCGCGGATCGGGTCATGCCGTTCAGCCCGCTCATGCCGCGCGGTCCGCGATCATCGCGGGCGTGGGCGCTGGCGCGGTCTCGCTCTCGGGCTGGCGCCGTTTCGCCTGCACCGCGTCGATCACGGGCCGCAGCGGAAACAGCGTCTGTTCGACGATCGACAACCTCCGCCGCTCGCCCTGCCCGACCGCCTCCGCCTCGCCGTCGCGATAGGTGCCGAAGATCCGATCGAGCAGGATCAGCGAATTGCCGAAATTGCAGCGCGTCTCCTCATAGCCGACCGAATGGTGCAGGCTGTGGTTCCTGATCGTCGTGAAGAAATACGCATACCAACGCGGCGGATCGCAGCGGGTGTTGGCGTGCGCGAAGGTCGAGATCACCGACAGCACGTTGAAGCCGCAGAACACCGCCGGCACCGGCAGGTCGAACAGCGCGACGACGCTGAGGCTGATGAGGAACAGCTCGATCGGATTGCCAACCGCGCCCTTCATCGCGTTGAGCTGGGTCAGGTGATGATGCGGCGCATGGGTCAGCCAGAACGTGGCATTGTTGTGCATCAGCCGATGCATCCAATATTGCCCGAACTCGACCAACACCACGACCAGCGCGACCTGCAGCACGAAGGGCAGGTGCATCGCCCAGGGCGTGGCCAGCCCGATCGATGCCTTGGCCGCCTTCAACGGTTCCTCGGCGAAGGTCACGGTGGCCCAGGAAATCGCGGTGAAGCCGAGGATCAGATAGAACAGGTCGGTGAAGAACTCCTTCCTCGTCAACCGCCAGCTCGCATAGCGTTCGTTGAGCCATTCCAATCCAAGCACGATCGCCGTCGTGACCAGGATCGCGATCACCAGCGACGACGGTTCGGAGGTCCAGGCGGTCGGCCCGAACGCCCAGAAGAGCAGGACCGCCGCGACCATCAGCGGCTGCACGATGCTGAACAGGAACTGCCTCATAGCCGCTGCGCCTCCGTCATAGCCTTACCCGGAATTCGACGCCGACGCGACGCGGGGTGAGCACGCCGCGCGAAAAATAGCGCTCGACCACGTCGGTGCGAACCTGGTTGAACGACGAAATGTCGTTGCCGATCGAGGTGATCGCATATTTGTCGAATACATTGTCCGCGAACAGCCCGACATCGTAGCGGCCGGTGGTGTAGGTCAGCGACGTGCTGTGCGTGACATAGCCCGGAATTTTCTCGCCATTGCCGCGCAGGCCGACCCGCGAATAGATGTCGCCGCGGTAGACCGCCGCCCAGATCGCCTGAATCGATCGATCGTCACCCAGCGGGTAGTTGTACACCAGCCGCGCGCTGCCCGAATTCTTCGCCGATCCCGGCAGTCGATCGCCCTTCGATGCGTCGAACCGCTGCCCCTGGCTCACCACCAGCCCAGCCACGTCTTGGGTCAGATGCGCATCGACGTAGGAATAGGTGCCGATCAGGTCGAGATCGGGCGTGATCTTCAGCGCACCGCTGAAATCGAACCCCTTCGACACCGCGTTGGCGCCGTTGACGGTGATCCCGATCGCGCCGTTGACGGTCTGGCTCGGCACCTGCACCCCGCTCCAATCGACGTGGAAGCCGTCCAGCGTCAATTGCAGCCGCCGGTCGAAAAGGCTGGCGCGCGCTCCCAGTTCGAAGTTCCTGGTCTTGTCGGGCCCGAAGATCAGCTCGTTCGGAAGCGCGCAGAGGTTCTGCCCCGCTGCCAGCGGCAGGATACAGGGCACGACGCGATTGACGCCGCCGACGCGGTAGCCGGTCGTGTAGGTGAAGTACGCCAGCAGATTGTCGCTGAATTTGTAGGAGGTGTTGCCCTTCCAGACGAAGCCGTCCTTGCCGGTCGAACCCGTCCGGATGCGGCTCGGCGCGATCGTGATCGAGGGGAACGGCATGCGCCGGATACCGCCGCCGGTCAGCGGCAGATCGGAGCCACCGGAGACGTCGGCGTCATACTTGAAGTAGCGCAAGCCGCCGGTCACCTGCCACTTGCTGGTGATGTGCAGTGTCGCCTCGCCATACGCCGCCTTCTCCACCAGCTTGGTGCTGACGGCCGACAGGTATTCGAGATTGTCGGGCCGCGGGATGTCGTAATATTCCGCATAGCCGGGGGTGTATTCGAAGCGCGTCGATGCGAACTTCTGGCGATTGTAGAAGCCGCCGATCACCCAGTTGATCGGGCCACCATGCGTTGAGACCAGCCTGACCTCCTGGTTGAACTGCTTGGTCTGGTTGGCATTATTGGCATAAGACGAGAAGCTCGGGAACGCCTCGTAGCCATAGTCCAGATCGAGCAGCAAATCGGTGTTGTCGTCGACGCTGGTGTTCGCCTGCTTGGTATAGGCGGTGGTGCTGACGAGCTGCGCGACGTTGAAGACGTTCGCGAAGATTTCAGCGGAGAACAGGTCGGCCTTGCGACTGATGGGCTCGAGATAGCGCCACGGCCCCTCGTACCGCCCGGTGCCGAGCACCCCGGCGCCGTTCGCCTGCCGCCCGCCGGTCTTGGTGGTCTGGTGCGCGTAGGTCAGATACGCCTTCAGGTCGGGATTATATTCGAGCAACAGCTGGTTGCGCGTGGTGAAGGTGTGTTCGTAGTTCACATCCTCTTTGCGCTTGAAATTGGCCAGGTAATCGTCGGTACCGCCGAGACCGCCGGTCGAGCCTTCGCTTGCACGGACCGGCTGCGGATCGGAGACGCCAGGCTGCTTCAACAGGTAGTTATAGTCGATGAAGCCGGCATTGTCGTAATAGCCGGTGGCGGTACGGAACGCGATGTGGTCCGCGACGATCGGCAGGTTGAGCGAGAAATCGCCGACCCCGCCGAGCTGGTCCGAATGCGACTGCGCATAGCCGCGCCCATGCACCTCCGCCGAGATCCCGGTCGCATCCGGTCGGTTGGGCAGATATCGCACCGCGCCCGCCAGCGTGCCGAGCCCGTACAGCGTGCCCTGCGGCCCCTGCAGCACCTCGACCCGGGCGATGTCGATCAGCTTGAAATCCAGGTAGAGCGGAACTTCACCCAGATAAACGCCGAGCGCATTGTTGGCATTTGCGCCGGTGTCGTTGGTGTCCGCCGACGAGATGCCACGTAGGATGATCTGCCCCGCGCTGGCCGGCCCGGTGTCGGCCACCGTGACGCCCGGCGTGAACGAGGCGAGCGAGCGGATGTCGTCGAGCCGCTGGTTCTTGATCGTCTCCGCGCTGATCGCGCTGATGTTGATCGGTGCGTCCTGCAGCGTGGTCTGGCGGCGGCTGCCGGTGACGATGATGTCGTTGTTGTCGGCTTCCTCGGCGACCGGGGGCTCGACCGGGCTGGGGCTCGCGGCCTGCGCGGTGGTGGGCACCTCCTGCGCGAAGGCCGGCGACATCGCACCGGTCGCGAGCGCGGTCGCACATAGCAACGCGGTGCGAGGAAAACCTCCAGCCATAGTCTTTGCCCCTTGTCTTGTTCTTGTCCGTCGAGGCCTCCTGGAACACCCCACCCCGTCGCCCCGGCTTCTTCGAGCCGTTCACGTATTACGGATAAGCTAAACGATAATAATGCAGCGACGACATGGGGTGTTTGACGTAAGCCGGAGGCCTGCGACGGCGGCGAAAAACCGCCTTCCCCTACGTCAAACGGCCCATTCCGCCGGAAGCGACCGATCCGCATTCTCGCACGATGCCACATCGTCTCCCTTCGTCATCCGCCGCGCTCACCGTGCGGTCGCTTCTCGCCCTCGCCACGCTCGCGCTACCCAGCCTCGCCGCGGCGGCGCCTGATGCGCGGCTGGTGCATTGCGGTGCGCACACCTGTCTGCGCCTCACCGGCAGCCGGGCAGACGCCGCGGTGCTGGTGAGGGTCGCGGGCCGCGCGATGCCGGTCGAGGGCGCGCGGTCGTGGCGGGTGGACCTGCCGCTCGCGGCCACCAGCGGCATCGCCGATCCGTCCGGTCAGACCGTGACGATCACGCTCGCCGATCCGCGCACCGGCACCGAGCGGACCGACACCGCGATCCTGCCGCCGGGTGCGCTCGGCAAGCCGGTCGAGCTTGCGAGCCTTACCGTCTATGCGCACTGAATTGAGATTTGGTATTAACCGGAGCCGACAATACTACCGAACCACAGTAAAGATAATAAAGCGCCGCCAACTTGTACTTGCCTCTCCTGGGGATTAGATAGTCGCGACCTGCTCGCCACAGAGCGCGGGGATGTACGCAGGAGACGATGATGATGAAGCTTGGCATGGCGGCGCTCGCCGCGATCGTGGCGACGACCCCGGCACTCGCCGCACCGACCGACAACCCGTTCGCGGCCAACCAGGCGAAGCTCAGCCTTCGCGGGCTCGATCTCACCAGCGTCGACGGCCAGCAGCGCCTCGCCATCCGCATGGACCAGGCGGCACGCGCGGTCTGCGGCGAGGGCATGAGCTCGATCCACCTCGCGCTCGAGGCGCAAGCGCGCTCGTGCCGCGCGGACGTCTATGCCGACATCCGCGCCCGCATCGCGACCGCGACGGCGGCGGCGACCACCGCGAAGCCGACCCAGCTGGCCTCGCGCTAAGCAACCCTCCCTTAAAAGGGGAGGTGGCAGTCCGAAGGACTGGCGGAGGGCTGACACCTTGTCCGGACAGCGGGTTACCCCTCCGTCCGGCTGACGCCGGCCACCTTCCCCTTGCAGGGGAGGATCAGGTTCCCCGCCTCACTCCACCGGAATACCCTGCGCCTCGAAGAAGGCGCGGACCGGCTCCAGCGCCACCGCGTGCCGGCGCCACCGCGCCACCGAGTCGCGATAGATCGGGCGACGCACCTGTGCCGCACTCGGCGTCGACACCGCGCCCGCATGCCGGTGGAAATCGAGACACGAATCCGCCCAGTCCAGCCCGCAATGCGCGAGCAGCCGGCGCGTCTCGCCCTCCTGATCGTCGATCAGCGCCTCGTAGCGTAGCTCCATGATCCGGCCCGGCAGCGCCGCGCGCCAGAATGCCATCAGCCGCTCGAACCGCGCGTAATAGGCAGCGATGTCGAGCAGGTCGTAGCTATAGTCGTAATAGCGCGATCCGGTCGCGAATAGGTTGCGGAAGTTGGCGAGCACCGTGTCCATCGGATTGCGCCTGAGGCAGACGATCGCCGCGTTCGGCAACGCGCGCGCCGCGATCCCCGCATAGAAGAAGTTGCCCGGGAACTTGTCGACGAAGCGCCGATCCGGGGCGCGCCGGAAATGTGCCGCGCGCGCCACATAGTCTCGCCCGATCGCACCAGGATCGCTCGTCGCGGCGACAGCGACCGTCTCCCCGTCGAGCACCGTGCGGCTCCGCGTCCCCGCCGCGGCCTTCACCGCCAGCGGCAGCGCCTGCAGCTCGCCGACGCTCTCGACACCGGAATGCGACGCCAGGATGCGATCGACCAGCGTCGTGCCGGTCCGCGGCATCCCGATCACCAGGATCGGCGCCTCGCTCGTGGCACGATTGACCGGCGCCGCCGCGATTCGCGGCCAGGCCGCCTCCACCGCCGCGAAGATCGCCTCGTCCCGCGCAACATCATAGGCGAGCCGCTCGCGATGCGCGGCATTGACCGCGATCAGCCGCTCCAGCGCCTCGTCGGCGAGCCCGACATCCTCCAGCTCCTTGGCGAGCGCATAGCCGGTCAGCAACCGATCCGCCCCCGGCGCGGCGCGATCGTGCACCGCGCGCAGGCGCCCGACATGATTGTGCGTCGCGGTCTGCTTGCGCAGCCCCGCCAGCAGATGATGCGCGCGGGCATCGTCGGGCGCCCGTGCGACGATCGTCTCGATCGCCGCCTCCGCCTCCTCGGTGCGCCCGAGGAAGCTCAGCGTCGCCGCGAGATTGTAGCGGAAGGCGTCGTTCGCCGGATCGAGACCGACCGCGACGACGAAATGCGGCAGCGCCGCCGCGTGATCGCCGAGCCGCGCATAGACGCACCCCATCGTGTCGCGCCCCAGCGCATCCGCGGGCGGTCGCGCCTCGGCCGCGCGCAGCGTCTCGGCGGCGTCGCCGTCGCGCCGCACCAGCGCGTAGAGCCGCGCCAATTGCGCGCGGTATTCGCCATGCGGATCGTTCGCGATCGCGCGCTCGATGTGGCCGATCGCATCGACGATCCGCCCGCTCTCCGCATCCGCCATGCCGACCAGGAAATGCCCCTCTGCGCGCGCCGATCCGCCGGCGACCATCGCCGCCCCCCGCCGCCGCGCGCCGTCCAGGTCGCGGGCCGCGAGCAGCGCCAGGCTCTCCGGACTCAACGGCGCGATCATTGCGACAAGGTCGCAACCGCGATCGCGGTCGCGGACGCACGGTTCTCGACGCCCATCTTCTCGAAGATCTGCTCGAGATGCTTGTTCACCGTCCGCGGACTGATCTGGAGGATCTCGCTGATCTCGCGGTTCTGCTTGCCGCGGCTGATCCACACCAGCACCTGCGCCTCGCGCGAGGTCAGGCCGTGGCGCTCGGCGAGCAACCGCTCGGCATCGCCCTCGCGCCGTTCCGCCAGCCTGTACAGCCATTGCCCCGCGCTGGTCCGGCGCAGCATCGTGCAGTCGATCGCGCAGTCCCCGACCTCCACCGTCGCCTGCGCGCCGGGCGGCACCTCGGCCCCACGCAGCCGCGCCGCAGCGCCCCCGAGCGCATCTGGCAACCGCCCGCTGCCCGGGTTCCAGCCGGCGAAGTTGCGCGCGATCATCGCGGTGGCAAGCGGCGTCAGCCATTCGATGGCACCGTCGTCGTCGAGCGCGAAGGACGGCCGGCCGGCCGTGTCGAGCGCGAGCTGGCTGCCCTGCGCGATCCGCGCGTTCGCCAGGTGAACCGACACCCGCGCCAGCAGCTCGTCGACCACGATCGGCTTGTGGACGTAATCCACCCCGCCTGCGTCGAGCCCCTGGACGACGTGCTCGGTCTCGGTCAGCCCGGTCATGAAGATCACCGGCAGGTGCCGGAACCGGCCGTCCGCCTTGATCCGGCGCGTCGTCTCGAACCCGTCCAGTCCCGGCATCACCCCGTCCATCAGAATCAGATCGGGGGTGATGTGATCGAGCAGGTCGAGCGCGGCGAGCCCGTCGATCGCGATCAGCACCGTCATCCCGGCATGTTCGAGCGTCGCGGTCAGGAAGCTGAGCGATTCGGGCGTGTCGTCGACCACCAGGATCGTCGCGCGCACCCCGCCGCCCGGGTTAGTCGCCATCGCCGATCCTCCGGGCGAGCGCGCGCAGGTCGAAGCGTTCGAGCATCCGCCGCATCTCCGCGACCGCCGCCGCGCTCTCCGGCACCGCGGCCTCCAGATCGTCGAGCACGGTGGCGATCGCGCGGACATGGCCGACCTTGATGTGCCGCCGCAGCGGATCGAGATACGGTGCCGCCGCCACCGGCAGCGCCGCGCCATCGCCGCCCTCGATATCGGCACCGTCCCCGCCAACCGCCGCGATCCAGCCGATGCCCAGCTGCCGGCCGGCGACGTCGAGCAGCGCGTCGAAATCGACCGGCTTGGTCAGGAACGCGTCGTGATCCGCCGCACCGTCGCCGCCCGCGCGATATTCGTGCGCATTGGCCGATACCATGACGATCCGCAGCGCCGGCCCGAAGCGGGCACGCAGATCGGCCGCGACCTGCCAGCCGTCGCGCCCCGGCATCTGCACGTCGAGCAGCACCAGATCGGGCGCGCACCGCTCCGCCAGCGCCACCCCCTCCGCCCCGCCGGTCGCCGCGAAGACCTGGAAGCCGAGCGGCCGCAACAGATGCTGGACGACCACCAGCTGCGACGAATTGTCGTCGATGATCAGGATCGTCTTGCGGTCCCCCCGATAGCCGATCAGCCGGTCGTGGGTCGGCGTGCTCTCGGGCGGCTCCATCGGCTCGGGCAGCAGCATCCGGAACTGGAAGCTGCTGCCCCGCCCCAGTTCGCTGGTCGCGGTGACTTCGCCGCCCAGGATCCGCGCCAGCACCCGTGTGATCGCCAGGCCGAGCCCGATCCCGGGCTGCAACGCCGCCTCGGGCGAGCTGCCGCGTTCGAACGGCTCGAAAATCCGGTCGATATCGTCGGGCGCGATGCCGATGCCGGTATCGGTCACCTCGATCAGCGCGGTCTGGCTGCGATACCTGACGGTCAGCGTCGCGCCGCCGACCTGGGTGTATTTGATCGCGTTCGATAGCAGGTTGATCAGGATCTGGCGCAGCCGCTTCTCGTCGGCGCGCACGAACGGCGGCAGCCGCCCTTCGACCTTGTACGCCAGCGTCAGGTTCTTCGCCGCCGCCTGCATCCGGAACATGTCGACGATATGATCGAGCAGCGCGGGCAACCGCACCACGTCGCGCCGCAGCTGGAGCACGCCGCTCTCGATACGCGAGATGTCGAGCAGTCCTTCGACCAGGTTGGTCAGATGCTCCGCCGACCGTCGGATCACCCCACCCGCCTCGACCGGCGGGATCGCGTCGTCGCGTTCGAGCAGCTGCGCATAGCCGTAGATCGCGTTCAGCGGACTGCGGATCTCGTGGCTGACCGCGACGAGGTAGCGGGTCTTCGCCGCGTTCGCCGCCTCCGCCGCTTCCTTGGCGTGGCCCAGTTCGTCATAAGTCCGGCGGTGCGCGGCGATCTCGTCCTGCAACAGCTCGGTCTGGCGCCGGCACTCGCCCTCGGCATCGCGCCGCGCCCGCTGCACCAGCGCGATCACGACCGCCGCGACGAGGGCGCCCGCGAGGACCAGCGATGCGGTGAGCGCGATCGACACCGCAGCCCGTCAGCGCCGCCGAACGCGCGACCGCGAGGTGCGCGAATGACGCATTGCAGCATCCCTGTACGAGGTGACACGACCCATAAATTATCCGTACATGTTATTACCCGATTGCACAAACGTAATATCGGCGTCAAAGTCGGGTCGATCAGATCAAGTCCTCTCGCGAGCAACGGGGAAAACAAGATGGCGAACCCGATCCGAAACGCCCGCATCGCCAGTGCCGCGATCGCCCTGCTGCTGACCAGCGGGTGCGGCGGCAGCGACCAGCAAAATGCTGCGCCGCGAAAGGATTTCTCGATCGGATGGTCGATCTATGCCGGCTGGATGCCTTGGCCCTATGCACAGCAGGCCGGGATCGTGAAGAAATGGGCCGACAAATACGGGATCAAGATCAACGTCGTTCAGGTCAACGACTATGTCGAATCGGTCAATCAGTTCAACGCGGGCAAGCTCGACGGGGTGACCGTCACTAACATGGACGCGCTGACCATCCCCGCGGCAGGCGGCAAGGATACCAGCGCGATCATCGTCGGCGATTATTCGGACGGCAATGACGGCATCGTGCTGAAGAACGCCGCCGGGCTCGCCGACATCAAGGGCCGCACCGTCTATCTCGTCGAACTGTCGGTCTCGCATTACCTGCTCGCGCGCGGGCTCTCGACGGTCGGGATGAAGCTGTCCGACGTGAGGACGGTCAACACCGGCGATGCCGACATCGTCGGCGCCTTCGCCAACCCGAACGCGACCGCGGCGGTCACCTGGAATCCGCAGCTGACCGAGATGGCGAAGGCGCCGGCGACCAAGCTGGTGTTCGATTCGCACCAGATCCCCGCCGAGATCCTCGATCTGCTCGCGGTCGACACCGCGACGCTGAAGGCCAACCCCAATCTCGGCAAGGCGCTGGCCGGGATCTGGTACGAGACGATCGGCCTGATGCAGCAGCAGACCCCCGCCGGTGCCGCCGCGCGCGCCGCGATGGCGAAGATGGCCGGTTCCACCCCGCAGGGCTTCGACGCGCAGCTCGCCACCACCCATCTCTACGGCACGCCCAAGGACGGGGTCGCCGCGATCACCTCGCCGGCGCTCGGCAGCACGATGACCAAGGTGCGCGACTTCAGCTTCGCCAAGGGCCTGTTCGGCGCGGGCGCGAAATCCGCCGACGCGGTCGGTATCGCGCTGCCCGGCGGCAAGACCATCGGCGATCCCGCCAACGTGAAGCTGCGCTTCGACCCGACCTTCATGGAAGCCGCCGCGGCGGGCAAGCTCTGAGGAGGCCGCCGCGATGCGCTGGGTGAACGTCAGACCGAGGCGCGGCAGCGCGATCCTGCTCGGCACGATGCCGCTGCTGGTCGTCGTCATCCTCTATCTGATCGCCTCGGCGGTTCGCCACGCGAGCAACGGCGCGGACAAGATCCTGCCGACACCGCTGGCGATGATCGCGGCGATGCGCGGGCTGATCGTCGACGTCGATCCCTTGAGCGGCCGCATCGCCTTCTGGGCGGATACCGCCGCCAGCCTAGAACGGCTGGGGCTCGGGCTCGGCATCTGCGCGCTGTCGGCGTTGCTTGTCGGCATGATCCTGGGCGTCCTGCCCGCCGCGCGCGCCACCTTCGGCCCGCTGGTCACGACGATCGCGGTCATCCCGCCGATCGCGCTGCTACCGATCCTGTTCATCGTCTTCGGCCTCGGCGAGACCGCGAAGGTCGCGCTGATCGTCGTCGGCGTCACCCCTTTCCTGATCCGCGACCTCGCTGAACACATCGCCTCGCTGCCACGCGAACAGCTGATCAAGGCGCAGACCCTCGGCGCCAACAGCCTGCAGGTCGCGCTGCGGGTCGCGCTGCCCCAGGCGTTACCGCGGTTGATCGCCGGGCTGCGGCTGTCGCTTGGGCCGGCCTGGGTCTATCTGATCTCGGCGGAAGCGATCGCCGCGGACACCGGGCTCGGCTACCGGATCTTCCTCGTCCGCCGCTATCTGTCGATGGACATCATCATCCCTTATGTGGCGTGGATCGCGCTGCTCGCGATCCTGATCGACGTCGCGCTGATGCAGGTCAGCCGCCGCGGGTTCGCCTGGGCGACGCAGGTCGATCGATGACCGCCGAGATCCTCACCTTCGACAATGTCTGGCTCGAATATGACGACAAGGTCGTGCTCGAACGCGTCGATGTCGGCATCGCGGAGGGCAGCTTCGTCTCGATCGTCGGGCCGTCGGGCGCGGGCAAGAGCAGCTTCCTGCGGCTGACGCTCGGCCAGGAGGCGCCGACCCGCGGCCGCATCCTGCTCGACGGCACGCCGCTGACGCCCGAATGCGGCCCCGATCGCGGCGTCGTGTTCCAGCGCTATTCGGTGTTCCCGCACCTCACCGCGCTGCGCAACGTGATGTTCGCGCGCGAATGCGCCGGCGCGCCGCTGCTCGGCCGGCTGTTCGGCGCCGCCCGCCGCCGCGCCGCGGAGGAAGCGACCGCGATGCTCGCGGAGGTCGGGCTCGCCGATTCGCTCCACCTCTACCCCGCGCAATTATCCGGCGGCATGCAGCAACGCCTGGCGATCGCGCAGGCGCTGATCGCCAGGCCGCGCGTGCTGTTGCTCGACGAGCCGTTCGGCGCGCTCGATCCCGGCATCCGCCGCGACATGCACCGCCTGATCCTGCGCTTGTGGGAAGAGCATAGGCTCACCGTGATGATGGTCACGCACGACATCACCGAAGCCTTCAAGCTCGGCACCCGCGTGCTCGCCTTCGACAAGCGGCGGGTCGATCCGCACGCCCCGCACCGCTTCGGTGCGACCGCGGTCTACGATCTGCCGCTCAAGAACAAGCTACCGCTCGACACGCCGGAGGTTTCGATCTCCGGTATTACGATTGACACAATCAGTAATAACAACCAGAGGTGAATCCCGTGAAGGACACACTCTCCGCCAGCCTCGCCAGGCTCAGCATGAGCCTGCCGGCCGAGCTTTCCCGGCAGCTCGACATGATGGTCGAGGAACGCGGCCTGCCGTCGCGGTCGCAGCTGATTGCCGAACTGATCCGCAACGAACTCGCCGAACACGGCGCCGCGATGCGACCCGACGACACGCTCGCGGGCACCATCACCTTGGTCTATCGCGGCGACATGGGGCGGGTCCGCCACCAGCTCGCGCAGACCCAGGCCGATTATCTGAAGGAGGTGATCTCCTCCCAGCACGTGTTCCTGGAGGACGATCAGTCGCTCGAAGTGCTGCTGGTCCAGGGCCCCGCGGCGCGGCTGCGCGACCTGTGCGATGCACTGCGCAAGCTGCGCGGCGTGCAGCAGCTCCGGCTCTTCACCACCACCGCGCTGCTCCCGCCCCTCCACGAACAGGGCCGCGACCCCGCGCCCTCGCGGAGCAAGGCGGCATGAGCGCGACGCTCGCCGATCCCGGCGCCGCCCGTGCCCACGCCCGCGCGATGGAAGGCACGATCGTCGATGCGATGCCGATCCTGCCGCCGCGCGCCGGCGATCTGCCCGCAGGCGTCGCCGCCGACGACCTGCTATGGGAGGAGACGATCGCCGCCGGCGGCTATGCCTCGCGAGAGATCGCGCGCGGCACCCGGCTGCGGCTGATCGACCTGCGCGGCGACGCCTGCGCCTCGCTGCTGCTATTCAACGCGCGCAACACCGCCGAACGGCTCAACATCGCCGACACCATCAAGGTGCAATGGGACGCCTATCCCGCCGCGGGCAGCGTCTTGCTGTCGGACATGGGCCGCGCGCTGGCGAGCATCGAGCAGGACGACGCCGCCACCCACGACGCGTTCTGCGGCCCCTCCAGCGCGGCGTCGAACCAGCGCCACTACGGCGAGGGCCGTAATTCCGGCGAACGTCCGAACGCGCGCGACCGGCTACTGCTCGGCGCCGCCAAGCACGGCCTCGGCCGCCGCGACGTGCATCCGTGCATCAACCTGTTCAAGGGCGTCAGGATCGCCGCCGACGGCGCGGTGGTGCCGCAGTTCGGCCCGTTCCCGCCCGGCCGCACGCTGGTGCTGCGCGCGGAGATGGACCTGATCGTCGTCGTGGCCAACTGCCCGCACATCCTCGACGACCGACCGTGGAGCATCACCCCCTTGCGCGTCACCGCCTGGCGGGGGCCGGAGACAGCCGAGGACGACACGATCCGCAACGGGACCGCCGAACGTCGCCGCGCCTTCCTCAACACCGAAGATCTGTATCGCCGCTGATGACCGATGATCCGCATTTCGCCGGCCTCGACGGCCAGATCCTCCACGACGAGATCGTCGCCGCCCGCGCGCCCTGGCGCCACCGCGTCGACGCCGGCCAGACGCTGCGCATCGTCGATCTGGAGGGCAACCAGGCGGTCGATTTCCTCCTCTATGCCGCCGCCGACGACGCCGAACGCTACAGCGCGCAGGACACCATCGCCGCGCAGGCCAACATCTTCCTGCGCGCCGGCAGCGTGCTGCTGTCGAACGAGGGCCGGCCGATGATGACGATCGCGGCCACCGCGGTCGATTATCACGACACCATCGGCGGCGCCTGTTCGTGCGAGTCGAACAGCCTGCGCTACGGCCACCACACCAAGGCCCAGCATAGCTGCGTCGACAATTTCCTCGAAGCCAATCTGCGCGACGGCCGCGGCAAGCGCGACATGGTCTCCAACGTCAACTTCTTCATGAACGTGCCGGTCGAGCCCGACGGCGTGCTCGGGATCGTCGACGGCATCTCGGCGCCCGGCCTCACCGTCGATCTGCGTGCGGAGATGGACGTGATCGTCGTCGTGTCGAACTGCCCGCAGATCAACAATCCCTGCAACGGCTTCGACCCGACGCCAGTGCGCATGATCGTCACCGCATGAGCTTCGGCACCGTCCTGATCGCCAATCGCGGGGCGATCGCCTGCCGGATCATCCGCACCCTGCGGCGGATGGGCATCCGCTCGGTGGCGGTCTTCTCCGACGCCGACGAAGCTTCGCGCCACGTCGCCGAAGCCGATGTCGCGATCCGGATCGGGCCGGGGCCGGCGGGCGAAAGCTACCTCGACACCGCCCGCATCCTCGCCGCCGCACGCGAGACCGGGGCGGACGTGATCCATCCCGGCTACGGCTTCCTGTCGGAGAACGCCGACTTCGCGGAAAGCTGCGAGGCGGCAGGCATCGCCTTCATCGGCCCGACCCCCGACAACATCCGCGCGTTCGGGCTGAAGCACAGCGCCCGCGCTCTCGCCGAGGCCGAAGGCGTGCCGCTCGCCCCCGGCACCGGGCTGCTGAGCGACGCCGAGGCCGCGATCGAGGCGGCGGCGGGGATCGGCTATCCGGTGATGTTGAAGGCGACCGCTGGCGGTGGCGGCATCGGCATGCGCGTGTGCACCGACGAGCGCGCGGTGCGCGAAGGCTTCGCCACCGTCGCGCGGCTCGGCGCGGGCAATTTCGGCGACGCCGGCCTGTTCCTCGAACGCTTCGTGCCTCGCGCCCGCCATGTCGAGGTACAGATCTTCGGCGACGGCACCGGCCGCGTGGTCTCGCTCGGCGAGCGCGACTGCTCGCTCCAGCGCCGCAACCAGAAGGTCGTCGAGGAGGCGCCCGCCCCCGATCTGCCGGCGCCTATCCGCGCCGCACTGGTCGACGCCGCGCTCCGCCTCGGCGCCGCCGCGCGCTACCGGTCGGCGGGGACCGTCGAGTTCCTCTACGACGCCGAACGGCAGGACTGGTTCTTCCTGGAGGTCAACACCCGGCTCCAGGTCGAACATGGCGTGACCGAGGAGGTCACCGGCATCGACCTGGTCGAATGGATGATCCGCGGCGGCGCGGGCGACTATGCCTTTCTCGACACCCCCGTGCCCGCACCACGCGGCTGGGCGATCCAGGCGCGGCTCTACGCCGAGGATCCAGCGGTCGATTTCCGCCCCGCCGCCGGCTCGCTCACCCAGGTGGTCTTCCCCGACGATGCCCGCGTCGAGACCTGGGTCGAGAGCGGCACCAAGGTGTCTCCCTTCTACGACCCGATGATCGCCAAGCTGATCGTCCATGGCGACGATCGCGCCGCCGCGGTGACCGCGATGCAGGCCGCGCTCGACCGCACCCGGCTCGCCGGGATCGAGACCAACCTACGCTGGCTGCGCGACGTCGCGCGGAGCGAGGATTTCGTCTCGGGTGACGTGTCGACCCGGTCGCTCGACCGCGTCGTCCATCGTCCGCGCAGCATCTCGGTCCAGGCGTCGGGCACGCTCACCACGGTGCAGGATTTCCCCGGGCGCGTCGGGCTGTGGGACGTCGGCGTGCCGCCATCGGGGCCGATGGACTCACGATCCTTCCGCCTCGGCAATGCGCTGCTCGGCAACGACGCCGACGCCGCCGGGCTGGAGGTCACCGCCACCGGCCCCACCCTCGCCTTCAACACCGACACCCGGATCTGCCTAACCGGCGCCGACTTCGCCGCGATGCTGGACGGCGACCCCGTCGAGCGCAACCGCCCGATCGCGGTCGCTGCCGGGCAGGTGCTGGCGCTCGGCCGCGTCGGCGGCGGCGGGATGCGCGGCTATGTGCTGTTCGCGGGCGGGCTCGACGTTCCCGCCTATCTCGGCAGCGGCAGCACCTTCGACCTGGGCGAGTTCGGCGGCCATGGCGGGCGGCGGCTGCTGGTCGGCGACACGCTTCACCTCGCGCCGCACCCGCCCGCGGTCATCCCCGGCCGGCGCGCGGTCGACCAGCCCGCGCTCGGCCCCGACTGGACGATCCGCGTGCTCTACGGCCCGCACGGCGCGCCCGACTTCTTCACCCCCGACGATGTCGCGACGATCCTCACCGCCGACTGGCGGGTTCATTACAACAGCAACCGCACCGGCGTCCGCCTGATCGGCCCCAAGCCGCACTGGGCGCGGCAGGACGGCGGTGAGGCGGGGCTGCATCCGTCGAACATCCACGACAATCCCTATGCGATCGGCGCGATCGACTTCACCGGCGACATGCCGATCATCCTCGGCCCCGACGGTCCCTCGCTCGGCGGCTTCGTCTGCCCGTTCGTGGTGATCGCGGCGGACCTGTGGAAGGTCGGGCAATTGTCGCCCGGCGACCGCATCCGCTTCGAGCAGATCGGGCTGGAGGAGGCCGACGCCGCGAGCGTCCACGAGGAAAGCCTGATCGACGGCCGCCCCGCCGCGCCCACCGACGCGCCGGATTCCGCCGCGACCCGCGACGCGATCCTCGCCGAGATTCCTTCCGCCGGCCGCCGCCCGCGGATCATCTATCGCCGCCAGGGCGACCGCAACCTGCTGGTCGAATACGGCCCGATCACGCTCGATCTCGAACTGCGGCTGCGCGTCCACGCCGCGACGGCCGCGCTCGCCGCGCTCGACCTCGCCGGCATCCTCGACATCGTGCCGGGCATTCGCTCCTTCCAGGTCCATTTCGACGGCGTCGGCCTGCGCGAGGCGGCGCTGCTCGACCGACTGATGGCGATCGAGGAGGATCTCGGCGAGCTCGACGATTTCACCATCCCCTCGCGGATCGTCCACCTGCCGCTCAGCTGGAACGACCCCGCGATCCACCAGACGATCGAACGCTACATGGCGGTGGTGCGCGACGATGCCCCCTGGTGCCCCGACAATATCGAATTCATCCGCCGCGCCAACGGCCTCGACAGCGCCGACGACGTCCACCGCACCGTGTTCGACGCGCACTACCTCGTCTACGGCCTGGGCGACGTCTATCTCGGCGCGCCGGTCGCCACCCCGATCGATCCGCGCCACCGGCTGGTCACCACCAAGTACAACCCCGCACGCACCTGGACCCCGCCCAACGTCGTCGGCATCGGCGGCGCCTATATGTGCATCTACGGTATGGAGGGCCCGGGCGGTTACCAGCTGTTCGGCCGCACCATCCAGGTTTGGAAGACCCACCAGCCATCGGGCGCGTTCACCGACGGCAAGCCGTGGCTGCTGCGCTTCTTCGACCAGATCCGCTTCTTCCCGGTCAGCCATGACGAGCTGACCGAATGGCGGCGCGATTTCCCGCTCGGCCGTCGCCACATCGAAATCGAGGAGACCGAGTTCCGGCTCGCCGACTACCGCGCCTTCCTCGCCGACAACGCCGCGTCGATCGAGGCGTTCGAGGATCGCCGCAACGCCGCCTTCGCCGCCGAGCGCGCCGAATGGGAACGCCGCGGCGAATTCGATCGCGTCGCCAGCCTGACCGAGGAAGCCGACGACCAGCCCACCGAGAATCTCGTCCTCCCCGATGGCGCCGAGCTGGTCGAGGCGCCGTTCGGCGGCAGCGTCTGGCAGCTGCTGAAGGCACCCGGCGACACCGTCGCCGCGGGCGAGACGATCGCGATCCTCGAGGCGATGAAGATGGAGTTCCCGGTCGTCAGCCCCGCGGCGGGCACGATCGCCGCGCTCTACGTCGGCGAACGCCAGAGCGTCACGCCCGGCGCGCCGATGCTGGCGCTGGTGCGCGCATGACCGACCTCGCGCCGCTTTCGGTCGCGCAGATCGCAGCGGCGGTACAGTCGGGCAGTCGCTCCGCCGCCGCGGTGATCGACGACGTCATCGATCGCGTAGTCTTCTACGACCGGATTCAGTCCGCGACCTGGACCGCGCGATTCGATCCCGGCACCTTGCGCGCTGCCGCCGCCGAGGTCGACCGCCGTGTCGCGGCCGGAGAGCATCTCCCCCTCGCCGGCGTGCCGTTCGCGGTGAAGGACAATATCGACGTCCTCGGCCTCGATACCACCGCCGCCTGCCCCGCCTTCGCCTATAGGCCGGGTCGCAGCGCCACCGTCGTCGAACGACTGGTCGCCGCGGGCGCGATCCCGATCGGCAAGACCAACCTCGACCAGTTCGCGACCGGCCTGAACGGCACCCGAAGCCCCTATGGCATCCCGCGCAACGTCTATAACCGCGCCTATCTCAGCGGCGGATCGAGCTCCGGATCGGCGGTCGCGGTCGCCGCGGGGCTGGTCGCCTTCTCGCTCGGCACCGACACCGCCGGATCGGGCCGGGTGCCCGCCGCCTTCCAGCATCTGATCGGGTTGAAACCGACCCGCGGTCGATGGAGCAGCCGCGGCCTCGTGCCCGCGTGCCGCACCCTCGACTGCATCACCGCCTTCACCCGCACCGCCGAAGACGCCGCGCTGGTCGACGACATCGCCGCCGGCTTCGACCGCGAGGACAGCCTGTCGCGTGCGATCCTCCCCGCGCCGCGCGACCGCCGCCGCATCGGCATCCCCCGCCCCGACCAGCGACCCTGGTTCGGCGACATCGAATCCGCGCACCTGTACGATCGCGCGTTGGCCGAGCTCGACGCCGAGTTGGTCGAGATCGACATGGCGCCCCTGAACGAAGCCGCGCGGCTGCTCTACGATGGCCCCTGGGTCGCCGAACGCACTACCGCGCTGGTCGATCTGCTCCGTGACGATCCCGACGCGATCCACCCCGTCGTCAGGGAGATCGTCGAACAGGGCACCCGCTACACCGCGGTCGATGCCTTCGCCGCCAGCTACCGACTCGCCGATCTCGCCCGCACGACCGACGAGATGTGGGCGACGATCGACCTGCTCGCGCTGCCGACCGCGCCGACCAGCTACCGCGTCGCCGAGATGCTCGCCGCCCCGGTCGCGCTGAACGCGACGCTCGGCGCCTATACCAATTTCGTCAACCTGCTCGACATGGCGGCGATCGCGGTGCCGACCGGCCGCTACCAGAGCGACGTCGGCTTCGGCATCACGCTGATGGGGCCGGCCGGCAGCGACCGCAGCCTGATCGATGCCGCGATCGGCTTATTTCCCGCGCCGGCATCCCCGCCGCCGCTCGACCTGGAGGGACGCATGGACACCGTAAAGCTCGCCGTCGTCGGCGCGCATCTGAAGGACATGCCGCTGCATTGGCAGCTCACGTCCCGCGACGCGCGCTTCGTCGTGGAGACGACCACCGCGCCCACCTACCGCCTCTATGCGATGGCCGACAGCGTCCCGCCCAAGCCCGCGCTGATCCACAGCGCCGACGGCGCCGGGATCGCGGTCGAGGTCTACGAACTCGACATGGCCGCGTTCGGCAGCTTCGTCGCCGACGTCCCGCCGCCGCTCGCGATCGGCACCGTAACGCTCGCGGACGGCAGCCAGGTGAAGGGGTTCGTCGCCGAACCCCGTGCGATCGTTGGCGCGGAGGACATCACCGACCTCGGAGGCTGGCGACGCTTTGTCCAGCGGTGATGCAATCCTCCCCTGCAAGGGGAGGTGGCTGGCGTCAGCCAGACGGAGGGGTGACGCCCCATCCGGACAGCGGGTCACCCCTCCGACAGCCTTGCGGCTGCCACCGCCCCTTGCAGGGGAGGAACTGCGGCCTCACCGCGCCAACGGCGCATGCTCGATGTTCGGCAGCACGTGCCGCGCGAAAAGGTCCGCCTCGGCGGCGTGCGGATAGCCCGAGAGGATGAACGCCTCGATCCCCATGTCCTGGTACATCCGCAGCTTGGCGAGCACCTGATCCGGATCGCCGACGATCGCGGCGCCGCAGCCCGATCGCGCCCGCCCGACCCCGGTCCAGAGATTCTCCTCGGCATAGCCGTCGTCCGACGCGTTTTCACGCAGCGCCGCCTGTGCCGCGACCCCCGCCGAGGTGGAGTCCAGCGACTTGGCGCGGATCGCCGCGCCCTGGTCGGCGTCGAGCTTGGACAGCAGTCGATCGGCATAGGTCCGTGCCTCCGCCTCGGTATCGCGGACGATGACGTGCGCGCGGTAGCCGAAGCGGATCGTGCGGCCATGCCGCGCCGCCCGATCGCGCATGTCGGCGATGATCGCGGCGACCGTCTCCTTCTTGTCTGGCCACATCAGGAACACGTCGCACGCCTTGGCGGCGACCTCACGCGCGTCGGGGGAGAGGCCACCGAAATACAGCAGCGGCGCCTTGCCCGACACCATGCCGACCCGCGGCGGATCGACCTTCAGCTTCCAGAATTCGCCGTCATGATCGATCGCCTCGCCGTTCAGCAGCGTCTTCAGGATCTGCATCGCCTCCAGCGTCCGCGCATAGCGTGGCGCCGATCCCAGCGTCTCGCCCGGCATGTCCGACGAGATGATGTTGACGGTCAGCCGCCCGCCGAGCATCCGGTCGATCGTCGCGATCTGCCGCGCCAGCTGCGGCGGCCACGTCTCGCCGATCCGCACCGCCATCAGCAGCGCCATGCGCCGCAGCATCGGCGCGATCGCCGCGGCGAAGGCGGTGGTGTCGATCCCCAGTGCATAGCCCGACGGCAACAGGATGTTGTCGAAGCCGCCCGTCTCGGCCTGCATGACGATGTCGCGGCAATGCTCCCAGCTCGATCTGAGCTGCGCGTCGGGCACCCCGAGGAATTCGTAATCGTCGTCGCACAAGGCCGAGAACCAGCTGATCTCGCAGGTCCGGTCGGTCACCCTGTCGGTCATGGCAGCTTCTCCCCCCGCGACGCGACCAGCACGTCGTACCAATCCTGCCGGCTCCAGCGGACGCGGTAGACCTCGGCCAGCTCGGCGATCCGTGCGGCGTTCTGGGTGCCGACGATCGGGATCGCGCGCGCCGGATGCGCCATGATCCAGCTATACGCGGCGGCGGTGCGGCCGACCCCGGATTTGGCCGCGACCACGTCCAGCGCGGCGGCGACCGCGCGCTCGCGATCGGTCGTCGGCGCCGCAATCCGCCCGCCGCCGAGTGGCGACCAGGCGAGGATCGCAGTGTCGCTCGCCATCGCCGCATCGAACAGCCCGTCGGTCATCGGCGCGGTGCACAACGGCGAGAATTCCGGCTGCTGGGTGGCGAGCGGCGTCGAGAGGATCGCCGCCAGCGCGCGGCTCTGCGCGGTCGTATGGTTCGACACCCCGATCGCGCGGACCTTGCCTGACGCGATCATCTCCTCCAGCGTCCGCGCCACCTCCTGCGGATGCGCGAGAATATCGGGCCGGTGGATCTGGTAGAGGTCGACCTGCTCGACCCGCAACCGCCCCAGCGACGCGTCGAGCGCGCGCATCAGATAGTCGCGCCCTGAATCATAGGGTACCGGCGGTGTGATCCCACCCTTGGTCGCGAGCACCATCCGCTCGCGCAGCCCGGGTGCCTCGGCGAACACCTCGCCCAGCAGCGCCTCGGCATCCCCGAACCCGCCGCTGCCGTCGAAGCCGTAGATGTCGGCGGTATCGAACAGCGTGATCCCCGCTTCGAACACCGCCTCGACGAGCGCGCGACCCTGCCGCGCCTCCACTCCGGCGAAGCGCCACATCCCCCAGGCGATCGGGCCGACGGTGATTCCGCTCTTGCCGAGCGGGCGCGGATCAGGTGTAAGTGCAATTTCAGACATCGTTGTCATCTTAAGGGCAAAGCGTGGCGGAGCAAGTGCGATACGGCCTGGTCGGAACCGGCATGATGGGGGTGGAGCATCTCGCCAACCTCGCGATCACGCCCGGCGCGGTGGTCACCGCGATCGCCGATCCGGTCACCGGCTCGATCGATCGGGCACGCGCGGCGCTCGGCGAGCGCGCCGCGCCGGTTGCCGTCTTCGCCGATGCGGCGGACCTTGCAGCGAGCGGACTGGTCGACGCGGTGATCGTCGCCAGCCCCAATCACACCCACCGCGCGGTGCTGGGGCCGCTGTTCGACGCTGGGCTCCACATCCTCTGCGAAAAGCCGCTGGCGACGACGATCGACGATGCTCGCTGGATCGTCGATCGCGCCGCGGCGTCGCCGGGCATCTTCTGGACCGCGATGGAATATCGCTACATGCCGCCCGCGGCGCGGTTCATCGCGCAGGTCCATGACGGATCGATCGGCACGCTGCGGATGCTCTCGATCCGCGAACACCGCTTCCCGTTCCTCGAAAAGGTCGGCGACTGGAACCGCTTCGCGCGCAACACCGGCGGCACGATGGTCGAGAAATGTTGCCACTTCTTCGATCTGATGCGGCTGATCACGCGCAGCGAGCCGGTGCGCGTCCATTGTTCCGGCGCGATGGACGTGAATCACGTGGACGAAACCTATGACGGCGCGCGACCCGACATCATCGACAACAGCTACACGACGATCGATTTCGCCAACGGCGTGCGGGCGATGCTCGATCTCTCGATGTTCGCCGACGGTGCCGAGAACCAGGAGGAGATCACCGCGGTCGGCGACGCTGCCCGGCTCGACGTGCTGATTCCCGAAGGCGCGATCGTCCGCAGCCCGCGGGTCGGCTTCCGCCAGCCCAAGCAGGTCACCCGCGAGGTGATCGAGGTGGACCCCGCGGCGCTCGATGCGGGCAGCCACCACGGCTCGACCTTCTACGAACATCAGCGCTTCATCGCCGCCGTGCGCGGCGAAGGTGCGGTCGAAGTCACCGCGCATGACGGGCTGATGGCAGTCGCGATCGGCACCGCAGCGGAGATCAGCGCCCGCGAACACCGCGTCGTGGAGATGGCCGAACTGGGTTTCTGAGCGAAGCGGGGCTTTCCCGCGACCAAGACGAACGACCCGTGCACATGCGGGAGAAAACAATATCCACCGTCAGCGTGGGAATTAGGGGAGATGGACGATGATCAAGGCAATCTGGCTGGCCGGCGCCGCGACGCTGGCGCTCTGGGCACCCGCCGCAGCCGCGCAGGACACCACCACCGCGGGCGTGGCTGCCGCCGCACCGGCACAGGCCGATGACGCCGCCACCAGCGACGATGCCGACCAGCCCGGCGACATCATCGTCACCGCGCAGAAGCGCTCCGAACGGCTGCAGGACGTGCCGGTCGCGATCTCGGTGATCTCGGGCGACGCGATCGCGCTGAAGGGCGGGGTCAATCTGGAGAGCGCGCAATACCTCGTGCCCACGCTCAACTTCCGCAAATCGGGCACCGCGATCAACCAGTCGCTGTTCCTGCGCGGGGTCGGCACCTCGACCTTCTCGATCGCGGGCGAACCGTCGATCTCGACGGTGGTCGACGGCGTCGTCTACAGCCGTGCGGGCGAGGCGTTCAGCGACCTCATCGACATCGACCGGATCGAGGTGCTGCGCGGGCCGCAGGGCACCTTGTTCGGCAAGAACACCAGTGCGGGCGTGATCAATATCGTCACCAAGCGCCCGGGTAGCGACTTCGGTGGCTTCGTCGAGGGCGGGTACTACACCAACGGCAACGAATACCGCGTGCGTGGTGCAGTGGACGTTCCGCTGGGCGAGTTGGTGAAGAGCCGCATTACCGGCTTCTACAGCAACTATGACGGTAACATCCGCAACATCGCCAAGGGCAACACGCGGGTGAATGGCTACGAACATTACGGCGTTCGCGGGCTGATCGTCGCCGATCCTACTCCCAATCTGACGCTCACGTTGATCGCTGACTATCGCAAGAGCGACGACGATTGCTGCGCCGAGGTGATCGGCACCCGCCCGACCAACCTTACCGCAACGGTGCTGCCCGACATCGCCGGTGACAAGTCCCGCACCGTCAACCAGGATCTGGTCACGTCCACCACCGAGAAGAGCTGGGGCACCTCGCTCCAGGCCGATTGGACGCTGGGCACCCAGACCGTCACCTATATCGGCTCCTACCGCGAGTACGACAATACCGAGGTTCGCGATGGCGACTGGCTGCCCCAGGCCTATGTCGGGTTCAACCAGCTCCACGACGTCGGGCCGCAGGTATCGAACACCTTCACCCAGGAAATCCGGCTTACCTCGCCCGCGCAGCAATTCTTCAGCTACGTGCTCGGCGCTTATTACTCGCGCGCCTATACCGAGCGGACCTTCACCCGCAACGACGTGGTCTGCACCGCGGCGCCGACGCCCACCGTGCTGACGCCGTGCGGCACTCCCGGCACGGTGACGACGCGGCCGAGCGGGGTCGCTAATTTCGGCTCGACCTTCAAGAATTTCGCGCTGTTCGGGCAGGGCACGGTCAACCTCACCGACAGCCTGCGGCTGATCGGCGGGATCCGCTACACCACCGACCAGCTCGACGTGTTCCACCAGCGCGTCACGACGCTCGCCGGGCCGGGGATCAACCCCAGCTTCGGGCCGTTCACGGGCAAGACCACCAACGACAATTGGTCTGGCAAGGGCGGCTTCCAGTACGACATCGTACCGCAATCGACCTTCTACGCCACTTATGCGCGCGGCTATAAGGGCCCGGCATTCAACGTCTTCTACAATCTGACTGCGACCGGCACCAACGTCGTCGAGCCGGAAACCGCCGACAGCTACGAGGCGGGACTGAAGAACACGCTGTTCGACGGTAAGCTAACGATCAACGTCGCCGCCTATTATGCCAAGTACAACAACTTCCAGGCGAACAACCCCGACATCGTCGCCGGCGTGCTGGTCACGCGCTTCACCAATGCCGGCCGGATCTCGACCCGCGGCGGGGAACTCGACCTGCTGTTCCGTCCGGTCCGCGACGTCAGCATTTCGGGCGGCGTCGCCTACACCGACGCACATATCGATCAGTTCAAGGTGCCGACCAACGGCGTCACCACCGGGGTGATCGCCTCGGGAACGCCGCTCGCCTACGCGCCCAAGTGGAAGGGATCACTCGGCGCCGATTATCGCCTGCGCACCGGTGGCCCGGTCGACTTTACTATCGGCGCGCAGGGTTCGTACCAGTCGAAGCAGATCTCTCAGCTCGACGCTAATCCCGCGGTCCGCGCGGCGACGACGATCAAGGCCTATGGGCTGGTCGATCTCACGGCCGGCATTGCCGATCCGACCGACAAGTTCCGGCTGTTGTTCCAGGTCAAGAACCTGTTCGACACCAGCTTCGCCTCCGCGATCACCAGCGGCGGGCCGGGCGGCAGCTACCGCTACCTGATCCCGCGCGACGCCGACCGCTATTACGGCGTGACCGCGCGGATAGGCTTCTGACCCGCGTCCTCCCCTTGCAGGCCCTTGTGGGGGGAGGACGTCATCAATGCCCCATCGCGACCACGTCGCTGCCGTCGCGCTCGATCGGCTCGATCCGCCCCAGCAGCAGCTGGATCGCGCCCAACGCCACCAGATACGAACACGCGCAGATCGCCAGCATCGGCGCGTAGCCTAGCCCATGGCCGAGCGACCAGGCCGAGAACTGGATCATCCCGATCGACCCCATGTTGCCGCAGAACGCCGCAATCCCGATAGTCGAGCCAACGTTGCGCGCGGGCACGATGTCGGTGGTCAGCGCGAAGACGTTGGTCGAGAACCCCTGGTGCGCGAACAGCCCCAGTCCCAGGATCAGCGCCGCGGTCCAAGGGCTCGCGACGTACATCACCAGCGGGATCGGCAGGATCAGCAGGGCATAGACCAGCATCGCGGTCTTTCGCGCGCGATTCACGCTCCAGCCGCCCGCCATCAGCCGCTGCGGGATGTACCCGCCGGTCAGCGCCCCGCACGCCGCGAACGCATAGACCAGCGCCACCGGCAGCCCGAGCGTCCCCTGCTTCATCCCGAACAGTCGGTGGAACAGATCGGGTAGCCACAGCAGCATGAAGAACCATACCTGGTCCGACAGCACCTTCGCGATCGCGATCGTCAGCGTCTCGCGGCTGCGCAGCACGGTCAGCCACGACACCCGGACCGGCGCCACCGCGTCCTCGGCGACCGGGGCGATGCGCAGCGCGAACCACACCGCAACCCAGACGAGCCCTGCGCCGCCCGCGACCAGGAACGCCGCCTGCCAGCCGAACGCGACCGCGAGCGCGGGGATGAACAACGGCGTCACCACTGCGCCGACATTGGGCGCGGTGTTGCCGATGCCGAGCGCCATCTGCCGGTCGTGCCGTTCGAAATAGGTCGCCGCGGTCTTCACCGCCGCGGGCGTGCCCACCGATTCGCCCACCCCGAGCACCACCCGCGCCGCGATGAACCCCGTCACCCCGCTGGCGAACGCATGCGCCATGCCCGCCAGGCTCCACACCGCTACGCCGAGCGCGAAGCCCAGGCGCAAACCGACCCGGTCGATGAACCAGCCGGTGCCGAGGAACGCCACCGCGGTCGCGAACTGGAACGCGGTGCCCATGTTGGCATAATCCTGGTCGGTCCAGGCGAACTCGGTCTCCAGCGTCGGCTTCAGCAGTGCTAGGATCTGGCGATCGACGTAGTTGAGCATGATCGCGAAAAAGACCATCGCGACGATCACCCAGCGTCTGCGGTCGACCGTCATTGCCATGCCTGCTCCCCCGATACCGTCGTTGCTGATAACGCTGTCATAGATTGCCCGGCCGGGATAGTCCGGCGCTATCGTAGATCAGGGATTTGGAATGCGCGCCACTACCCGCCCGCTGCCGATGGCCGCCGACCTCTACGGCGATATCGAGCCGACGCCGAAGGCGCGGTTCCAGGATTATCTGCCGGGGCTGACGATCGTGGTGCTGGGGACGCTGGCGGCGGGGTTCATCTCCGATCACTACGGCGCGCCGCTGACGTTGATGGCGCTGCTGATCGGGCTCGCGCTCAACTTCCTCTCGGCGGACGCGCGGCTGACCCCGGGGCTGGCGTTCGCGTCGCGATCGCTGCTGCGCTGGGGAATTGTGCTGGTCGGGGTGCGGATCACCTTCGGGCAGATCCTGGCGCTCGGCCCGGTCGCACTCGCCTGCGTGATCGTGACGATCGCCGCGACGATTGGCATCGGCATCCTCGCCGCGAGACGTCTGGGCTTCGACACCGCCTTCGGTGCGCTGGCGGGCGGCGCGGTGGCGATCTGCGGCGCGTCGGCGACGATGGCGCTCGCGACCACACTCGGTGAACGCCGCGTCGGCCAGGCCCAGCTGACCCTGGTGCTCGTCGGCATCTCGGCGATGAGCGCCTGTGCGATGGTGGTCTACCCGATCATCGCGCACGCGCTGTCGCTCGGCGATCTGCGCGCGGGCTTCATGCTCGGCGCCTCGATCCACGACGTCGCCCAGGCGCTCGGCGCTGGCTATTCCTATTCGGATGCGGCGGGGCAGATCGCGACGATCGTCAAGCTTACCCGCGTCGCGATGCTCGCACCGGTGCTCGCGATCGTCGCGATGTTCCTGCCGCGCGGCGACGGCACCGCGCGCGGTGTGATGCTGCCCTGGTTCGTAGTCGGGTTCTTCGTGCTCGCCGGCGTCAACTCGACCGGCGTGATCCCGACCGCGGTAACCCATCTCGCGCAACAGGCCGCGACCGGGCTGCTCGCCGCGGCGGTCACCGCGACCGCGATCCGCTCGCCGCTCGGTCAGTTGCTGGAGGCCGGCCCGCGGCCGCTGGCGGTGATCTTCATCGCGACGATCGCCGCGTTGCTGCTGTCGCTCGCCGCGGCGCTGCTGATCATCGGCTGAGCGGCGCGGTCGACGCGCGCACGATCAGCTCGAACGCGCATTCGCGGTATTCGGGCTGCTCGCTCGCGGTCAGCAGCAGGTCCGCGGCGTTCCACGCCAGCGACCGCGTCGGCTGGCGGATCGTGGTGAGCGGCGGCCAGACATAGCCCGCCAGCGCATCGTCGCCGAACCCAGCGACCGAGCAATCCCGCGGTAGGCTGAGCCCCAGCCCGTGCGCCGCCGCGAGCACCCCTGCCGCCATGTCGTCGCTGCACGCGAAGATCGCGGTCGGCGGCTCGGCCAGCGCCAGCAGCGCCGCCCCGGCCCGCGCGCCCGAGGCGAAGTCGTAATCGCCGCGCACCTCCAGCGCGGGATCGTGCGCCACCCCCGCCGCCGCCAGCGCATCGCGATAGCCCTGCGCGCGCTGGACGCTGGTGGCGTAGTCGGGATGGCCGGCGACCAGCCCGATCCGGCGATGGCCGAGCCTCAGCAGGTGATCGGTGATCACCCGCGACGCGCCGCGAT
Organism: Sphingomonas sp. Tas61C01; assembly: GCF_052567495.1. NCBI lineage: Bacteria > Pseudomonadati > Pseudomonadota > Alphaproteobacteria > Sphingomonadales > Sphingomonadaceae > Sphingomonas > Sphingomonas sp. Tas61C01. The sequence continues at coordinate 2,884,863 of NZ_CP199583.1, read as the reverse complement.
TGTCGATGAACACCGACGACGAATCGGGCAGCTGTGCGCCCGGCGACACTCGGACGAACCGCACCGATCGCCGCGCCAGCAGGTCGAGCACCGCCGCGCGATCGGTGATCGGCGGGGTCAGGATCAACCCGTCGATCGCGGTCGCGTCGATCAGTCCCTCCAGATCGTCGAGCAGCCGTTCGGACCCGCGATCATAGGGCTGCGCGATCATCCGCACCCCGTCGGGCTCGCAACGATCGCGGATGCCCGATTGCATTTCGTAGACATAATGCGGGCTGGGATTGTCGCACACCAACGCGATCTGGAAGCTGCGCTTGCCTCCCAGGGTCCGCGCCGCGACGCTCGGCCGGAACTTCAACGCCGCGACCGCCGCCTCCACCCGCACCCGCGTGGCCTCCCCGACATAGCGCTCCTTGTTGAGCACCCGCGACACCGTCTTGATTGACACTCCCGCCTCGCGCGCGACGTCCTTGATCGTCATCCGCACGCATTCGTCTCCACGCCCGCCCCGCCGCGGCCCCCGTCCCAGATCACCATGCGCCCGCGTTCTTCCGATGAGCCTCGATCCGCCACCCTAGGCCACAACCCCGATGCGTCAACGAACGAGACGCTAAATATGTAAAAGACACTTGACGTAAAGCTCGCTTTCCATGACAAGCTTCCTTCACATCAATCCAAGGAGTCTTCCATGCGCTTCTCCCCTGCCCAGCGGCGGTACAATCGTCGCGTCCTGGTTCTCTCGATCGCCTATGTAGCGTTGCTGCTGCCCGCGGTGTTCCTGCTGTCGCGGCACTTGGTCGCCGGGCCGCTCGCCTATGTGCTTGGGGTGTTGCCGGCGCTCCCGGTCTCAGGCTTCTTCGTGGCGTTCGGCATCTATCTGGTCGACGAGCAGGACGAGTATCTGCGTCTGCTGGTGGTCCGCCAGTCGTTGATCGCGACGGGGATCGCGATGACCGCCGCGACGATCTGGGGGTTCCTGGAAGGGTTCGATCTCGTCCCCCACATCGTCAGCTATGCCTGGCCGATCATCTGGTGCGCGGGGCTGGGTTTCGGCGCCTGTCTGCACCGGCTATTCGATCGCCGCCCGGCATGAGGAGCCATCTCCGCGCGCTCCGGACCGAACGGGGGTGGAGCCAGCAGCAGCTCGGCGACATGCTCGAGGTCAGCCGCCAGAGCGTCAACGCGATCGAGACGGGGCGTTACGATCCCTCGCTGCCGCTCGCCTTCCGTATCGCGGAGCTGTTCGGCCTCGCGATCGAGCAGGTCTTCATCAGCCCCTCGGCCGCGGACTGACCGTTCCGATACGTCGTGCGGGTTGAGCAGGGCGGCCCGTACCGCTTATGCCTGCACAATGTTCGCTACCCTGCTCCTCGCCCTTGCCGCACCGACGCAAGCCGCTCCCGCGCCGATCGATACCGTCGATCCGATGATCGGCACGGGTGGCGAGGGACATACCTTTCCGGGCGCGACCGCCCCGTTCGGGATGGTCCAGCTGTCGCCCGACACCGATACCGGCTGCGAGATCCGCGCCTGCTATTCGCACGCTGCGGGATACCGGTACGAGGATCCGACGATCCAGGGCTTCAGCCACACGCATTTCTCGGGCGCGGGGCATTCCGATCTCGGCGACCTGCTGGTGATGCCGCAATCGGGCGACGCGGTGCGGATGGATCCGGGCGACCCGAAGCGGCCGGGCAGCGGCTATCGATCGCGCTTCGATCACCGACAGGAGACCGCGCGACCGGGCTATTACGCGGTGACGTTGCTCGACGGCGGCGTCCGCGCCGAGCTGACCGCGGGCACCCGGATCGGGGTGCATCGCTACACCTTTCCGCGCGGCAAGGGGGCGCATCTCGTCATCGATCTGCGCTCGTCGCTCTACGACTATCCCGGCAAGATCCTCTGGTCCGGGCTGCACCTGCACGCCGACGGCACCCTCACCGGGTTCCGCGAGACACGTGGCTGGGCACCCGGGCGCAAGCTGTTCTTCGCGATGCGCTTCTCGGCGCCGCTGACCGGCCACGGCTTCGTCGATCGCGATCCTGCGGTGACCTACAAGGGCTTTCAGGGGCCCGGCCGCGGCAGCGACGCGCTCGCCGAGAAGCTCGGTCGCGCGCTCGAGGCGCGGCTCGATTTCGGCACGCTCGCCGCGCCGCTGGAGGTGGCCGTCGCGCTGTCCGGCGTCGACGAAGCCGGCGCGGTCGCCAATCTCGATGCCGAGCGCGGTGGCTTCGATGCAGTGAAGGCGCGCACCGCTGCCGCCTGGACCACTGCGCTTGCCGCGGTCGAGATCGACGCCCCCGCGCCGATCCGCACCAGCGTCTACACCGCGCTCTACCACAGCCTGCTCGCGCCGAGCGTCTGGAGCGACGCCGACGGACGCTACCGCGGGCCCGACGATCAGGTCCACACCGCCACCGGCTTCACCTTCCGCTCGACCTTCTCGCTCTGGGATACGTTCCGGGCCGAACATCCGCTGCTGACTCTGGTCCAGCCTGCGGCGATCACCACCGACGTCGTCAGGTCGCTGATCGAAAGCCGGCGCAACAGCCCCGACGGCATCCTGCCGGTGTGGCAATTCGCGGGGCGCGAGACCTGGACGATGATCGGCTATCACGCGGTGCCGGTGATCGCCGATGCGTATCTGAAGGAGATTGGCGGATTCGACGCCGACGCCGCGCTCGATGCGATGGTCGCGAGCGCCTCCTACGCGCCCTATGGCGGGCTCGGCGATTATATGGCGCGCGGCTACGTCCCGATCGACAAGGAGCCGGAGGCCGCATCGAAAACCGTTGAATATGCCTATGACGACTGGACGATCGCGCGGATGGCCCGCGCGATGGGCCGCACCGCGATCGCCGACCGGTTCGAGAAGCGGTCGCGCAACTGGCGCAACAGCTTCGACGCGAAGACCGGCTGGCTCCGCGCCCGTCTGTCGACCGGCGCGTTCCGCACCCCGTTCGATCCAACCGCGATCAACTACGGCTCCGATTATACCGAAGGTAATGCGTGGCAATATAGCTGGTTCATGCCGCACGACGAGGCCGGGCTGATCCGCCTGCTCGGCGGCGACGCCAAGGCGATCGCCAAGCTCGATGCGATGTTCGACTACGACAACAGCAAGCTCGACTACAGCCACGCCGAGGACATCGCCGGGCTGATCGGCCAGTATATCCACGGCAACGAACCGAGCCACCACGTCGCCTATCTCTATGCCTATGCCGGCGCACCCTGGCGTACCCAGGATCGGCTGTCGCAGATCGTCGCGTCGCAGTACAAGCCGACCCCGGACGGGCTGTCGGGCAACGACGATCTCGGCCAGATGTCGGCGTGGCTGGTGTTCACCGCGCTCGGTTTCTATCCGGTCGCCCCGGGATCGAACGAATATGTCATCGGCCGCCCGTTCGTCGATCGCGCGGTACTGGCGCTGCCGGGGGGCAAGCGCTTCGCGATCGTAGCCGACGGGCTCTCCGCCACCAACCGCTATGTCGCCGCGGTCACCCTGAACGGTGCGCCGCTCGATCGCAGCTACCTGCGCGATGCCGAGATCCGCGCCGGCGGCGAGCTGCGCTTCACGATGGCCGCGACGCCCGACAAGCGCCGCGGCACTGCGCGCACCGCGCGGCCCTTCTCGATGAGCGGCGGGAACTGATCCCGCCGCCTGGCCTCAGCGCAGCTGCACGCGGAAGCCGACCCGGAACTGCCGGCCCAGCAGGTCCGAATAGGTGCTGTTCGCGGCGAGCCCGGTCTCCGGCACCAGCAGCGGCCAGCGGTTGAACAGATTGGTGACGTTGACGAAGAACTCCGCGCCGCGCTCCGCATCCGCGCCGATCTTTTGGGTCAGGTTGAGGTCGACGTAGAACAGCCCCGACACGTGGTTGTCGTCCTGGGTCGGAAACTGCGTCGTCGAGATCGGGCACCCGGTCTGGCACTCGATCGCGTTGGCGAGGTACTTGCCCGCGCTCACCCCGCGCGCCACCCCGGTGATCGAGAAATCGGGCGTGTCGTACCCTGCGGTGAACCGGTAGATCCACTTGGGCGTGCTCGCCTGCCCACCATTCGCGCCCACGGTGTCGATCGGCACCGTGCCGGCAATCCCCTGGTCGATGACGTTGTCGATGTACCGCGTCGCTACTCCGCGCAACGTGACGGCACCCTTCGCGCTGTCGAACAACCGGCTCAGCGGCAGGCGATAGCTGGCATCGAAATCGATCCCGCGCACCAGTTGCTCCGTGAAGTTGAATGGTTGGCTGCGAAACAGGATCCGCGACGCGTTGCTGGGGTCGGGCGAATAGGCGTCGCAATAGGCCTGGGTGCCTTCGAAGCAGCGATTGATGATCTCCTGTGCGCTCAGGCTGCCGATCGCATCGTTCATCTCGATTCGGAAATAATCGACCGAAGCGCTGAAGCCGGGCAGGAAGCGCGGGGTCAGCACGCCGCCGATGTTCCACGAATCCGCCTTCTCGGGCCGTAGGTCGAGATTACCGGTAATTGTCGCGGAATAGGAATAGGTCGCCGGGCCCTTGCTGGGATCGTTGGCGACGAAGAACGGGTTGCGGACCGAATCGCTGTTCGACGCGCCCGCTTGGTAGAGCTCGTTGAGGTTCGGCGCGCGGATATCGCGCGACCGCGTCACGCGGAAGCGGATGTCCTCGATCGGCTGCCACGTCGCGCCGAGCTTCCAGGTCGTGACATAGCCCGACGTCGAATAATCGGTCGCGCGCACCGCGCCGTTGAACTCGACCCCGAGCCCCAGCGGCACCACGGTCTCGAGATACGCCTCCTTCACGTCGTAGCTGCCGTTGGTGGGCAGGTAATTGCCGACCGACCATTGGTTGATCGTGCTGTTCTGGTTCACCGTCGGCTTGAACTCGGGCGGCACGAAGCCCTTGATCTGCTCCTTGCGATATTCGCCGCCGACCGCGACGCTGACGTCGCCCGCCCAGGTCGCGAACGGAGTCACCGACAGATTGGCGCCGGTCACATATTGCTCGATCGTCTCGTCGCGATACGGGCTGCCGAGCACATAGGCGATCGCCGCAGGGTCGGCGACGCCGAGACCGAGCCGGTTGAGCGGCACGCATCCGTTGGTCGGCGTGGTCAGCGTCGTCCGGCACACGATCGTGCCCGCCGCGACCCCGGCGGCGTTGCCCGCGGGGGCGAACACCGCGTCAGTCGCGTTCAGCATGCGCTGCGTGTTCATCACGTTGGTCAGCTGCTCGTGCAGCTCGGCGCGGCCATATTGGCCGTATACGTTCCACGCCGATCGCTTGCCGAAAGCCTCGAAATCGCCGTTCGCGCCGATCGTGTAGCGCTGCACCTCGCGACGATTGTCGACGCCGCGATACGGCAGGTCGGCCGCCGAGGTCGCGATCGTCACGGTGTTGACCCCGGTCAGCGCCGCCGCGCCGAGCGTGTTGATCAGGAACGCATTGTCGCGCTGCAGGACGACCCCGGTCGACAGGTTGGGGCCGGCGTTGAACACCACGCGCTGGCGGTTGTACGCGGCTTCGGCGAACAGCTCGATCCCCGGGGTGGCCTCGAAGCTGGCGCGGCCGAAGAAGCCGTGGCGGTCGTCTTGAGCATCGAGCCCGATCCGCCGCCCGGTGTCGTTGACCCGCCAGTCGCCGCCCTGGGTCAGCGACGGCGCCGACGCACCGCCGACAGCGGGAAAAGTCAGTGCGCCATATTGGAACTGGTTGACCGCGCCGTTCTGCCCGAAATACCGGCCGCGCAGGTTGTTGGCGGTCAGCCCGCTACCCGCGAGCACGGTGTTGCCGGTGACGATGCCACCAGGCGTGGAGTTCACCGCGCCGACCTGGCGGCGGATCAGATATTGCGGAGTGGTGCTCGTCGCGGTCCAGTTCGGATCCTGGATGCGGACATAGCCGGTCGCGTTCCAGGCGCGGTCGACGTCGAAGATGCCGTCCTTGTGCGCGACCTCGGCGTTGAACAGGATGTGGCCGCGGCCGCCGGCGAACGGCACGCCCGCGGTGATGCTGCCCGAATAATTGCCGCCGTCGCCATATGTGGTGACGCCGCTGTCCACCGTCGCCTTCAGCCCGGTATATTTCTTGTCGAGCACGAAGTTGACGACGCCCGCGACCGCGTCGGATCCATAGGCCGCGGAGGCGCCGCCGGTGACGACCTCGATGCTGCTGATCAACGATTGCGGGATGGTGTTGATGTCGACCAGCCCGGTGATCGTCGACGGCACCGATCGCCGCCCGTCGAGCAGCACCAGCGTGCGCGTCTCACCCAGGTTGCGCAGGTTGAGCGCGTTGATGCCCGCTTGCCCGCTGCTGAGGTTGAGCCGCGAATTGGCCGGGCGGGTCGACCCTGCCAGCGCCGGCAGCTGGTTGACGAAGTCCGCGATGTTGTTGGTCGGCGCGCTGTTTTGGATCTCCTCGGCGGAGATCACGGTCAGCGGGGTCGGCGATTCGAAGCCGCTGCGGACGATGCGCGATCCGGTGACGAAGATGTCGTCGCCGCCCGGCGCTTCGGCAGTCTGCGCCTCCGCCACGCTGGTCGGCGGGGTGTCCACCGTCGTGGTCTGTGCTGCCATCGGGGTGGCGATCGACAAGGCGAGCAGGCTGCAGACGCCGCCCTGGATCGACCTGCGCCGCCGAATTTGACCCGAAATCGTCATGTTAGCCCCCTAATAGTCGCTTGAGACCGGCGGCCTGCCGCCCCGCGGCAGCGGGCATCCGGTCCTCGATCATTCCCTCGATGCGTCGACGCCGGCCTCTGGTGGACCGTGCGCAATCGCCCTGCTTCAGCCAACGTGCGCGTCGGCGCCCCGGAGCGTCAAGGCCCGATGTTCGCCAACTTCGCCAAGCTATAACTACAGCTTATGGGGCGGGTCGCGACGCGGCCCTGTCACCGGGCGCGACGTTGGCCTAGACCGCGACGCACACGCCGCCGGAACTATAGGGGAGGTTGCGATGCTCGATCGTCGTTCGTTCCTGCTCGGATCTGTCGCGATCCTGGCGCTCGCCTCGGGTCGACGCGGCTGTGCGGCGTCCGACGTGCCCCCCGCCACCGCCCGCACGATCGACGTTCGCGGTCTCGCCGCCCCGATCGAGATCGTCGACGACGCGTACGGCGTCCCCCACATCCGCGCCGCCTCGATCCCCGACGCGTTCTTCGGCCAGGGCTATGTCGTGGCGCGCGACCGGCTGTTCCAGATCGACTTCAGCCAGCGGCGTGAACTCGGCCGGATGGCGGAGGCGTTCGGCCCGCAGTTCGCCGATTACGATGCGGCATCGCGGCTGTTCCACTATCGCGGCGATATCGATGCCGAGCTGAAGCGCATCCCCGCGCAAGTGCTCGCCTCCGCCAACGCCTATATCGCCGGGATCAACGCACGGATCGACGAGGTCGCTGCCGATCCCACGCTGCTGCCGCTCGAATACCGGATCCTCGGGATCGCGCCCCTGCGCTGGACGCTGCGCGATCTGGTGATCACCCGCGGCGCGTCGATCGGCAACGCCGACGACGAGGTGCGCCGCGCGCAGCTCGCCGCAATCGGGCTGCTCGAGCTCGACGCGATCGTCGCGCCGTTGCGGCCCGCGCACCGTATGGTCGTGCCCGACGGGCTGAACGTCGCCGCGGTGGGCGAGGACGATCTCGGCGTCCTCCAGCTCGGCCGGCTGCCGTTCGGCCCCGATACGCCGACCGCCGTCGAGCGCAGCAACGCCGGCAGCAACGCCTGGACCGTGGCGCCCGCGCGCACCGCGACCGGGCGCCCGATCCTCGCCAACGATCCGCATCTCGGCATCGGCGGCTTCGGCCCGCGCCACGTCGCGCATCTGACCGCCCCCGGGCTCGACGTGATCGGCGGCGGCGCGCCCGGCCTGCCCGGGATCATGCAGGGCCATACCGATCGCTTCGCATTCGGGCGGACCAACTTCCACATCGACCAGCAGGATCTGTTCGTCCTCGAACTTCACCCGAACGATCCCGAGCGCTACCGCCACGACGGCGCGTGGAAGCGGTTCGAGCGGATCGACGTCGCGATCCCTGTGAAGGACGCAGCCCCCGCCGCGACGACGCAGCGCTATTCGGTGCAGGGCCCGGTGATCGCGTACGATCCCGCCCGGCACCGCGCCACCGTGCTCGCCTCGATTGCGATGCAGCCCGGCGGCGGCGGCGCCTTCGCGATGATTGCAATCAACCTCGCCCACGACTGGGCTGGTTTGCAGGAGGCGTTCCGGCTCCACCCCTCGCCGACCAACTTCCATTATGCCGACATCGACGGCAACACCGGCTGGCAGGTAATCGGCTTCGCCCCCGTCCGGCGCGAGGGCGACGGGCTGCTGCCGGTGCCGGGCGACGGCCGCTACGACTGGACCGGGATGCGCGATCACCGCGCGATGCCGAGCGCGTTCAATCCCGCCAGGGGCTGGTTCGCCTCCGCCAACCAGAACAACCTTCCCGCCGATTGGCCCGCCGACCGCGTCCCCGCCTATTCGTTCCGCGATCCCTATCGCTACGATCGCATCGCCGATGTCCTGTCGGGGCAACCGCGGCACACGCTGGCGGACAGCGTCGCGCTCCAGCACGACACCCTCTCCACCCCCGCCCGCCAGCTGATCGCGCTCCTGCCCGCCTCGGTCGACGAGGCGGCGGCGCCGGCGCTGGCGATGCTCCGCGGCTGGAACGCACGGATCGACGGCGGCAGCGCCGCGGCGGCGCTGTTCGAAATCCTGTGGCGCGATCTCGGCGCCCGCATGCTCGCCGCGATCGTCCCCGCCCGCGCCAAGCCGCTGATCACGGAGATCGCGCCGTCGGTGCTGCTCGACCTGCTCGCCAGGCCCGATGCGCGGCTCGGCCGGTCCCCCGCCGCCGCCCGCGACGCGATGGTCGAGGCGGCACTGGCCACCGCCTGGGCATCGGCGAAGGCGCAGCTCGGCCCCGATCCCGCGGCGTGGCGCTGGGAAAGGTTGCACCAGATGACGATCCAGCACCCGCTGTCGCGCATCCCCGCCATTGCCGCGGCGTTCCCACCGATCGCGGGACTTGGCACCGGCGGCGATTCCTACACCGTGATGGCGCGGTGGCTCGGCAACGGTCCGGGCTGGCGCGTCGGCGGCGGTGCGAGCTATCTTCAGGTCATCGATGTCGGTGCGTGGGACAATTCGTTGATGCTCAACCTGCCCGGCCAGTCGAACGATCCGCGCTCGCCGCGCTATTCGGATCAGGTCGCGCCCTGGGTCGCGGGCACGATGCAGCCGATGCTGTTCGGCCGCGCCGCGGTCGATGCGCATGCCGCCGCGCGAGTGACGCTGCGACCACGCCGATGAGACGCCTGCTCGCCGCGTTGCTCGCCACCGCGCTCGCCTCCGTCGCCCCGCTCCCCCGCGTCGATGTCGTCGTGAGGGGCGGGACGATCTACACCGGCGCCGACACGCCACCGATCGTCGGCGATGTCGAAATCGTCGGCGATCGCATCGCCTATGTCGGCCCGTCGCGCGGCACCGTCGCGCGCCGCACGATCGACGCCCGCGGCAGGATCGTCGCCCCCGGCCTGATCGACGCGCACACCCATCCCGACACCTATACCCGCTCGCCCGTCGCGAAGGCACGGCTCGCGCTGCCGTGGCTCGCGCAGGGCGTCTCGACGATCGTCACCGGCGTCGACGGCGGCGGCACGCCCGACGTCGCCGCGGACGCACGCGCGCTCCAGGCGAGCCGGATCGGCGTCAACGTGGTGCCGTTCGTCGGCTTCGGCGCGATCCGCGCGCGTGTGCTCGGCCAAGCCGATCGCGCGCCCTCCGCCGCCGAGCTCGCCCGCGAGGCCGCCCTTGCCGCCAAGGGCATGTGCGAGGGCGCGTACGGCCTGTCGACCGGCCTGTTCTACGCCCCGCAGAGCTTCGCCACCACCGCCGAGGTCGTCGCGGTCGCGCGCGAGGCGGGCAAGCGCGGCGGCCTTTACGATACCCACCAGCGCGATGAATCCGACTACACGATCGGCCTGATCGCCAGCACCCGCGAAGCGATCGAGATCGGTCGCGATGCAAGGATGCCCGTCCATATCGCGCATCTGAAGGCATTGGGCGTCGATCTGCAGGGCCATGCCCCCGACCTGATCGCGACGATCGAGGCGGCGCGCCGCGCAGGGCAGGACATCACCGCCGATCAATATCCCTGGCTCGCCTCGGGCACCTCGGTCGATGCGTCGCTGGTGCCCGGCTGGGCGCTCGACGGCGGCTATGCCCGGATGATCGCGCGCTTCGACGACCCCGCGACGCTGCCGCGGATCAAGGCCGCGATGACCGACAATCTGCGCCGTCGCGGTGGCGCGACGTCGATGCTCCTCACCTCGGCCGGCCAGCCTTGGACCGGCAAGACCCTCGCGCAGATGGCGGCGCTGTGGCGCCTCGCTCCGATCGATGCCGCGATCCGCATCCTGCGTGTCGCCAATGCCGATCGCACCGCGCCCGCGGGGGTCGGCGTCGCCAGCTTCAACATGGTCGATCGCGACGTCGACCTGATCATGAAGCAGCCCTGGGTGATCACCAGCTCTGACGGATCGGACGGCCACCCCCGCCAATACGCCACCTTCCCGCGCAAATATCGCAGCTATGTCCGCGACCGGAAGGTCATCGATCTCGCCGCCTTCATCCGCCGCTCGACCGGCCTCACCGCCGACATCTACCGGCTCGACCGGCGTGGCTATCTGCGGCCGGGCTACCATGCCGATCTCGTCGTGATCGATCCGGATCGCTATGCGCCGGGCGCCGACTATGTCCACTCGACCGTCCCCGCACGCGGCGTCGTCGCACTGTTCGTCAACGGCCGGCTGGCGCTTGCCGACGGCGCTGCGACCGGCATAGCGGCGGGTCGCGTCCTGTTGCGCCCGACCCCCGCAGGCTGCCCGGCCTCCGTCAGACCATAGCCGGCGGTTATGGCTAGGCGGTGGCGCATGGCTGGCCAGCATCGTGCCAGACCGCCTATTCCGCGCGTCTCGACCCCCGGCCATGAAGGTATGCGATGATCCCCGGCCCCTTCCTCCTCTATCTCGGCCACTCGGACGACGAGGTCGGGATCAAGACGTCGCGCGGGCTCGCGATCTTCCGCACCGGCGATTGCGTCGGCGAATGGCGACACGACGATTGTCCGCTCACGCTCGGCCTGCCCCTGCTCGCTCCCGCGGCGGCGCGTGCGGCGGGTGCGAGGACGCTGGTGCTCGGCATCGCCAATGCCGGCGGGACCCTTGGCGAGCCGCTGGTGCGCGACGCGATCGCGGCGATCGAGGCAGGCCTGAACGTCGCCTCCGGCCTCCACCACCGCCTCCGCGACGAACCGCGGCTCGTGCGGGCCGCAAAGCAGGCGGGAGTCGCGCTGTTCGACGTGCGCGATGCGCCGAAGGACCTGCCGGTCGGCAACGGCAAGCCGCGCGCGGGCAACCGCCTGCTCACCGTCGGCACCGATTGTTCGGTCGGCAAGATGTACGCGACGCTGGCGCTCCACGCCGCGCTGCGCCGCCGCGGCATCGCCGCCGATTTCCGCGCCACCGGGCAGACCGGCATCCTCATCGCCGGCGCGGGCGTGCCGCTCGACGCGGTGGTCGCGGACTTCATCTCGGGCGCGATCGAAATGCTCGCCCCCGCCCGGACCGATGACGGCTGGGACCTGATCGAGGGCCAGGGCTCGCTGTTCCACCCGTCGTTCGCCGGGGTATCGACGGGGCTGCTCCACGGCGCCCAGCCCCGCGCGATCCTGCTGTGCCACGATCCGTCGCGCCCGCACATGCGCGGCCTGCCGCACTTCCGTCTACCCGATCTGGCGGAGTGCCTCGCCGCGAACCTGGCGGTCGCCCGCCTCACCAGCCCCGACGTGCTGCCGGTCGGCGTCGCGCTCAACACGGTCAAGCTCGACGAGGCCGCGGCCCACCGCCTGTGCGCCGACACTGGGACCGCGCTCGGCATGCCTTGTACCGACCCGTTCCGCTTCGGAGCGGACCCCTTCGTCGATCGGATGCTGCAATGCTTCGCACCCTCGCCGCCGCCCATCAGCGCTTCGGCCTGAGGGCGCCGTTCCGGATCGCGCGCGGGGTGAAGACCGCCGCGGACGTGATCACGGTGACGATCCGCGAGGGCACCCACGAAGGCCGCGGCGAGGGCGTGCCCTATCCGCGCTACGGCGAGACGATCGAGGCCGCGCTCGCCGACATCGCCACGATCGCGCCGCTGATCGAACGCGGCGCCTCCCGCCACGATCTCGCTACGGCGATGCCCGCAGGTGCCGCGCGGAACGCGGTCGATAATGCGCTGTGGGATCTCGAGGCACGCCGCGCAGGAACCACCGTGGCGGCGCTCGCCGGTCGCCCCTTGCCCACCCCCGTCGCCTCCGCGATCACGATCGCAATCGATACGCCCGCCGCAATGGCCACCGCCGCGGCACGCGCGGCATCGGTGCCGCTGCTGAAGGTGAAGGTCGATCGCGACGGCGCCGCCGCCCAGATCGCCGCGGTCCGCGCCGCCGCCCCCGCGCCCCGGCTGATCGTCGATCCCAACGAAAGCTGGACGATGGCGGAGGTGGTCGCGCTGCAGGGCCTGCTGATCGAACACCGCGTCGATCTGCTCGAACAGCCGCTGCCCGCCGGGGCCGACGAAGAGCTCGCCGGCTTCGCGTCGCACGTGCCGATCTGCGCCGACGAATCGCTGCACACCGCCGCGGATCTGGACGCGCTGGCCGGCCGCTATGCCTATGTGAACATCAAGCTCGACAAGACCGGCGGCTTGACCGAGGCGCTGGCGCTGGTCGATGCTGCACGCACGCGGGGGTTCGGGTTGATGGTCGGGTGCATGGTCTGTTCGTCGCTCGGCATCGCGCCCGCGCTGCTGATCGCGGGTGAGGCGGCGTTCGTCGATCTCGACGGCCCGCTCTGGCTGTCCGACGATCGGCCGGGCGGCGTCGTCGATCGTGACGGCATGCTGTCCCCGCCAGCGCCGGGCTTCTGGGGCACCCCCGCTTGACGCTGCTGCGCCGCTGGTTCGCCATCCGCTTGTGGAAGCGCGTCGTCGGCGCCCTGATCCTCGGCATCGCGCTCGGGCTGCTCTGGCCGCAAGGCGCGACCGCGATCCGGCTGGTCGGCGACCTGTTCGTCCGGCTGATCAAGATGCTGGTGGTGCCGGTCGTCCTGATCACCATCGCCGCCGGCATCGCCGCGCTCGGCGATCCGCGCCGGCTCGGGTCGATCGGCGGCAAGACCGTCGGCCTGTTCGCGCTGACGACGCTGATATCCGTGATGATCGGCATGGCCGCGGGGCTGCTGGTCCGCCCCGGCGAGGGCATCGCGCTCGCCGGCGTCGCGCCGCACCCGCTCGGCCCCGCGATCGCGCCTGCGGACCAGCTGCTCGGCATCGTCCCCGCCAACATCGTCGAGGCACTGGCGCGCGGCGACATGCTCGCGATCATCTTCACCGCGATCCTGCTCGGCATCGGCAGCGTCGTCGCGGGCGAGGCCGGACGGCCGGTCGTGGCGCTGCTCCAGGGGCTCGCCGCGGTACTGCTCCAGATCGTCCGCATCGTCATGGAGGCGACACCGTTCGGCGTGCTCGCGCTGATCGCCAACGCGGTCGCGACCGGCGGCGTCGCGGTGTTCGTCAATGTCGGCTGGCTGGCGCTGTGCGTCGTCGCCGCGTCGCTGGTGCAGATGCTGGTGGTGCATGCCGGACTGATCGCGCTGGTCGCGCGGCTGCCGGTCGCGCGCTTCTTCCGCGGCATCGCCGACGCGCTCGTCGTCGCCTTCTCCACCGCCTCGTCGTCGGCGACGCTGCCGGTGGCGCTCCGCGTCGCGCAGGACGATCTCGGCATCGCCCGTCCGGTCGCCTCGACGGTGCTGCCGCTCGGCGCCAGCATCGGCAAGGACGGCACCGCGATGTATGTCGGGCTGCTCGGCCAGTTCGCCTTGCAGGCGCTCGGCATCGTGCCCGACGCGTGGATGCTCGGCGTGATGCTGCTGACCGGCGCGCTCGCCGCGTTCGGCACCGCGCCGGTGCCCTCCGCCTCGCTATTCATGCTCGCAGCGATGCTCGCCGCGGTCGGGGTGAGCGCCGAACAGACTGCGATCGTGGTCGGCCTCGTCCTGCCGTTCGATCGCCTCCTCGACATGACCCGCACCGTCCCCTCGGCGTCGGCGAACCTGACCGTGGCGACGCTGGTGGCGCGTAGCGAAGGCGCGCTCGATGAACGCGTATATCGCGGGCCCGCGATATGAACCTGCGCCACATCGAGATCTTCCACGCGGTTTATGTCAACGGCTCGGTCAGCGCCGCCGCGCGTGCGCTCAACATCTCGCAACCGTCGGTGTCGAAGACGCTGCGCCATGCCGAGACGCTGCTCGGGCTCGAACTGTTCCAGCGGGTGCAGGGCCGGCTGGTCCCGACCGAGGACGCGCACGCGATGTTCGGCGGCGTCGCCGACATCCAGGAACGGGTGCGGGCGCTGCGCGAGGCGGGCCGCAACCTGCGCGCCGGCGCCGGCGCCACGCTCCGCATCTCCGCCCTGCCGAGCCTCGCGCTCGGCGCGCTGCCGACCGCGGTATCGCAGTTCCTGAAGAAGCGCCCCGACGTCCGCTTCGATCTCCAGACCGTCCATCACGACGATCTGCTCCGCAAGCTCTACGAGCGCGAGACCGACATCGCGATCGCCTACGAGGCGCCGCGCGGCGCTCCGCTCGGGCAGAGCTGGCACGGCGAGGGCGAGCTGGTGATGCTCTACCGCGAGGAGGACATGCCCGATGCGCCGCCGCGGGTGGAGCTGTCGCAGCTCGCCGGCCGGCCCTTCATCACGCCGGCCGCCAGCGGTCCGATCGGGCACCTCTTCACCAACGAGCTCGAACGGCTCGGGCTGGACCTGAACGAAGTCGCCTCCGCGCGCACCTTCTACATCGCCGCCGCGCTGGTCCGCGCCGGGGTCGGCATGACCGTGGTCGACAATTTTACCGCCGCGGCGTGGATGGCGCCGGGGCTGGCGGTGCGCCCGCTGAAGCCGTCACTGACCTTCGACATCAACGCGATCCACCTGCTCGATCGCCCGCCCAGCGCCCTCGCGATCGAATTCCTCGCCCAGCTGAACACCGTCATCGAAAGCGAATGATGCGCCTCCTGCTCACCCTGCTGCTCGCCGTCCCCTCCGTTTACCTCGCCCCCGCCGCCGCCGCCGACCGCGCGGTCGACCAGGCGCTCGCCACCGCGCCGGTCGGCACACGCATCGGCCTCGTCGTGGTCGACGAGAATGGCCGCGAGATCGTCGCGGTGCGCGGCGACGAACGCTTCATCCCCGCCTCCAACACCAAGATCTTCACCACCGCCGCCGCCTTCGCGACGCTCGACGTCGCCGCGGCCGATGGCGGCGGCGGTGCGTCCGTGCGGCTCGACGGCCGCGACGTGGTGCTGAGCGGCCATGGCGACGCCCGCCTGTCGAGCGCCCCCGGCTGCACCGTCGATTGCGTCGCGACGCTCGCCCGCGCGGTCGCCGCGAAGACCCGCACCGTCGGCGACGTGATCGGCGACGACAGCTTCTTCCCTGACGATCGCTGGCCCGCGGGCATGAGCTGGAACAACCAGGTCGGCCGCTACGGCACCGCGATCTCGGCGCTGACCATCGACGACAATGTCGCGACGCTGGCGGTCACCCCGCGCGCGGCCGGCGAAGCGCCGACCATCACCGGCGACGGCTATTACCGCATCGACAACGCCGCGCTTACCATCTCCGCCGGCGGCAAGGCCGATCTTACCGCGACGCGCACCCCTGGCACCGACCTGCTCCGCATCGCCGGCACCATCCCCGCCGGTGC
This sequence comes from Sphingomonas sp. Tas61C01, assembly GCF_052567495.1. Taxonomy (NCBI): domain Bacteria; kingdom Pseudomonadati; phylum Pseudomonadota; class Alphaproteobacteria; order Sphingomonadales; family Sphingomonadaceae; genus Sphingomonas; species Sphingomonas sp. Tas61C01. Next base: position 2,869,055 of record NZ_CP199583.1, on the reverse strand, counting down.
CTTGCCCGAGACCGTCACCGTCGGCGTCGACGATCCCGCACACCGCGCCGCGTGGCTGTTCGCCGCGATGCTCCGCGCAGCGAATATCCGTGTCACCGGCCGCATCGCTGCTCGCCACCGCGCCCCGACCTCGGCCGACGACCCCGCCATGCGCGGCGCCACACCGGTCGCGCGCGCACCCGAGCCGCCGGCGCTCGCCACCCTCGCCCCGCCGCCGCTGCTCGAGGATCTGACCCACACCAACAAGGTCAGCCAGAACCTCCATGCCGAGCTGTTCCTGCGCCGCATCGGCGCGGTCGCCGGCAGCGGCTCGGTCGCCGACGGCCGCGCCGCGGTGATCGCGATGCTGGACCGCGCCGGCGTCCAGCGCTGGGCCTACGACTTCGCCGACGGATCGGGCATGTCGAGCTACAACCGCATTACCCCGCGCGCGACCGTCCGCTTTCTGCGCTGGACCCAGGCACAGCCCTGGGGCGCGGCCTGGCGCGCGACGCTGCCGGTCGGCGGCCTCGACGGCACCCTCGCCCGTCGCTTCAAGGGCACGTCGCTGGACGGCAAGCTGTTCGCCAAGACCGGCTCCCTCAACCCCGCCAACGCGCTCTCGGGCTTCTTGATCACCGCCAAGGGCCGCACCCTGACTTTCGCCGCCCTCGCCAACGACATGCCCGACGATGCGTCGGCCACCCGTTCGATCGATCAGGCGTTGCTGGCGATCGCCGCGGCCAACTAAGCTCCCTCGAGCGCGGCGATCACGGCGTCCCCCGTCGCCGGCCGCAGCGCAAAGATGCCGCTGTCGGCGTGGCGCGTCGGGTGCACGCGATTGGTGAGCAGCGTCCACGCGATGCCACGCGCGAAATCGATCCACAGACCAGTGCCGGTGAAGCCGGTATGCCCGATCGTCGTCGCGGAACAGGTCTGCCCGCCGGACCAGCCATCGTGGCGGATCTCCCAGCCCGCGGTCCGGTGTCCCTCGATCGGCGTGCGCATCGCCGCGATCGCGTCGGCCGATGCCCCGCTGCCGTCGAGCAGCCCGCGCGCGAACCCCAGCACCCCCGCAACGGTGCCGAACAGGCCCGCATGCCCGGTCCGCCCGCCCATCGCGAAGCAGTTCTCGTCATGCACCTCGCCCTTCAGCACGCGACCGCGCCAAGTGCACCGCTCGGTCGCCACCGCCGGGCCGGGCGGCGGACCCCAGCTCAGCCCGGGCCCGAGCGACAGCAAGTCGAGCGACCCGCCGATCAGCCGCTCCACCGCGATCCCGAGCAGCAGATAGTTGATGTCCGAATAAACCGGCGGCCCCGGCCGCCATGCCCGCTGCAGCACGAACGCGCGCAGCCGCGACGGATCGTCGCCATAGGTGTAGATCGGCTCGACCGCGGGCAGGAAGGTGCGGTGCGCAAGGCAGTCGCGGAAGGTCAGCCGCCGCTCGCGCGCACCGGCGACGTCGTATTGCCGCAGGTCGGGGATCGCGTCGGTCAACGGCCGGTCGAGATCGATCCGCCCCTGGTCGGCGAGCGCCAGCACGAAGCCCGTCGTCGCGATCACCTTGCTGACCGACGCCAGATCGAACCAGTGGTCGGCGGTGAGGATCTCCTCGCTCGGCTCGCGCTGCGCCAGCCCGGCGACGCGGACCGATCGCTCGCCGTCCGCGGTCACGATCCCCAACACCGCGCCGGGGATCCGCCCGTCCGCCACCGCCGCGCGCGCCGGCGCGAAGGCCGCGTCGGCGACGGTGTCGATCGCGGTCACCGCGCCTCGTCGCCGACGATCGCGAGCCCGTCCACCGCCGTCGTCACCGCCAGCCCCCGATAGTCGAGGATCGACGGATGCCCCGTATCGATCGGATGATCGTGGGTGACGGTGATGGCGAGCCCGGCCGCCCCCGCCGCATCGGCCGCGGTCAGGCCCGCGACGGTATCCTCGAACACCAGGCAGTCCGCCGCGCGCACGCCCAGCCGCTCCGCCCCGAGCAGGAAGCAGGAGGGGTCGGGCTTGCCGCGCTCGACGTCGTCCGACGTGATCATCACCGGCGGCACCCGGATGCCCGCCCGCGCCAGCCGCGCCTCGGCCAGCGCGCGCGAGGCCGAGGTGACGATCGCCCAGCGCTCCTGCGGAATGCGCGCGAGGAATTCGGCCGCGCCCGCGATCGTCTCGACACCCTCGGTGTCCTCGATTTCGCGGTGGGTGATCCACGCCGCCTCCGCCAGCGGATCGGCGACTCCGAGGCGCTTCATCGTCTCGACGGTGCGCACCCCGTGCATGATCGAGATGACGTAGGCGGGATCGAAGCCGCGCAGCACCGCCCAGCTGGTCCAGGCGCGATTGGCGGAATCGATGCTGGTGATCAGCGTGCCGTCCATGTCGAACAGGAACGCGTCGAAGCGCCGCCCCGCATAGGGGAGCGCGGGAAGGATGGCGGCGGGCAAGTCCATGACGGTCATCGTCCATAAGGATGCGCGCCACCGGCGCAATCGCTTCCTCGCGACCCCACGACCAACGTCGCGGTGCCGGCGGGGCATGCCAGCTGGTATGAATCGTCGCAAGGAGGTCCGGGTTCGATGAGATGCAGCCGGTGGATGATCGCGGCTCTACTGGCCTGGTCGGGCGCCGCGCCCGCGGGACAGGTGACGCAGGACGCTGCAATCCCCCTCTGGACGGGCGATGCGCCCGGCGCCGAGGGGCATGCAGGCGAACCCGAGCGGCTCGAGAACGGCGCCTATGTCCACAACGTCCACCGCCCTTCGCTGACCGTGTCGCGCGCCGACCCCGCACGTGCCAACGGCGTCGGCATCGTCATCGTGCCCGGCGGCGGCCATCGCATGCTGGTGTTCCAGAACGAGGGCATGGTGCCCGCGCGCGCGCTGAACCGCTATGGGATCACCACCTTCGTCCTCAAATACCGCCTCGCGCGCGAACCCGGCGCCACCTACACGATCGAGCGCGACGCCGCCGCGGACGCCCGCCGCGCGATCCGCTGGGTGCGTGCGCACGCCGCCGACTATGGCGTCGATCCGCACCGCGTCGGGATCATGGGCTTTTCGGCCGGCGGCGAACTGGTGTCGCTGGTCGCCGACAATCCCGCGCCGGTCGAGCCGACGCCGCGCGACCCGGTCGGCCGCGAGAGCGCCCGACCCGATTTCCAGGTGCTGGTCTATCCGGGCCCGCTCGGCATCCCCGCCAGGTCGGTGGCCGGAGCCCCGCCCGCCTTCATTACCGCCGGGTCGCTCGACCAGTGCTGCGCCAAGCCGGCGATCACGCTCTACACCCAGCTGCGCGAGGCTGGTATCCCCGCGGAGCTACACATGTTCGCGAGCACCGATCACGGCTTCAACCTCGCCATGCACAACGACCGCATCTCGATCCAGCACTGGCCCGATCGACTCGCCGACTGGCTGAGCGACGAGGGCTGGATGGTCCCCGTGACCAGGCGCCCCGCCACCCGCTGACCGCGATCTACCGCCTGTCTTCCTCGGCCAAGCGCGCGGCAAGTGCGCGTCGCGACGCGTCGGCATAGGCGCGACAGGCGCCCGGCCGCGTGCGGAACCGGTCGGTCGCGCCGCCCTGATCGGCATGCGCGGTGATCAGGAAATCGCACGGCAACCCCCGCATCACCGTGTAGCTGCGGCCGAAGCCCGCGACGATCGGGCGGCTCGCTGGCGCGGTGTAGCGATAGCCATCCGCCGATACCGGGTTGAGGCTGGAGGCGAAGACGAACGCCTTGCACCGTCGCGCCACGCACGACCGCCAGCTCCAGCTCATGCTCCCCATCGTATGGCCCGGCGTCGCCCGCGCGGTGACCACCGCGTCGCCGAGCCGCACCGTGTCCCCGTCGCGGATCGTCCGCACCCGCGGCACGGCGGGGAAGCGGCTGTCATAGCCGCGCTGCGGATCGTCGGCGGCAAGGCGACCCGAACGCAACCCCTCCGCGCCCCGCACGCTGGCGATCACGGTGGCGCCGGTGTCGCGGGACAGCGCGGCGAGCCCGCCGGCATGGTCGAAATGCGGTTCGGTGCTGAGGATGTACTTGATGTCGCGCGGCCGGAAGCCGAGCGTCGCGATGTTGGCGAGGATCGCCGGCTCGGCTTGCGGCAGCGCGCCGTCGATCAGGATCAGGCCCCGGCCGGTATCGATCATCGCGACGCTCAGGCCGCCGAACCCCACGAGATAGCTGTTGCCGAACATCCGCACCGGCGGACGCGGCGCCAGCCATTCCGCGGCGCGCTCGAGCGCGAGCGGCCGGGTCAGCGGATCGTCCGCCGCGCCGATCAGTGCCAGTGCTGCCGCTGCGACCATCCTAACCGACATGTCCGACCTCCCTCATCACCCCGTTAGGCATCGGGATAGTCGTCCGGCGCCATCTTTTCCGACAGGTCCATCAGCGTTCGGGCCGCGTCGCGATCCGCCGAATCCTTGAACACTGCCTCCAGATCGGGCGCCGCGTCGAGCGTGAACAGCAAGGTCCAGAGCGCGAAGCGCCGCGACCGATCCTTCTCCAGCCCCAGATCGACCCGGACATGCTCCAGCCCCGCGGCGAGCGCGCCCGGGGGCACCGCGCCGAGGTCGGCGGTGCCGAAATAGCGGCGCATCTGGTCGTTGAGGTCCATCGGCTTCCCCTAGCCCATCGTCACGACGCGGCAACCCGGTTCCCGTCACGGCATCGACGCGGCTCCTCAAATCGGCAGCTCCGACGTCGACTTGATCTCCGACAGCGCGACGGTCGACGTGATTTCCTGAATGCCGGGCAGCCGGCTCAGCTTGTCGAAGAAGAACCGCTCATAGGCTTCGATGTCGCGCGCGACGATGCGCAGCATGAAATCGGTTTTGCCCATCAGCACATAGGCATCGAGCACCTCGGGAAAGCTACGGATCGCGGCGGCGAACTCGTCGAGATTGGCGCGGCCGTGTGCGTTCAGCCGCACCTGCGCAAAGATGTGCGCGCTAAGCCCGACCTTGCGCCGGTCGACCAGCGCCACCCGTCCGCGGATCACACCCTCGCGCTCCAGCCGGTCGACCCGGCGCCAGCATGGCGAGGCACTCAGCCCGACCTTCGCCGCCAGCTCCGCGATCGTCTGGCTGCCGTCGCGCTGCAGCTCGCGCAGGATTCGCCGTTCGGCATCGTCGAGCGCGGTCATCCTTGTCTCCGATCGGCGTCGGCGCGGTCGGATCGACCGGGTTCGGGCGCGACGGCGCGAAACCGGGCGATCTTTTTCGCCGCGGTCGTGGGACACCGCCCCAGCACCGAGATTCGCAGGACCTTATTCATGACCGTCAGCTTCCACGTCGAAGGCGATTTCCATCCCGAATTACCGATGCGGGTGCTGAACCTGCTCGCACAACGCTCGCTCGCCTGCGAGACCGCGGCGATCGTGCGGGTCGGCGACCGATATCGGATCGGCGTCGCGGTCGCCGGGCTCTCGGCCGACCAGACCTCTATTCTGGTCGCCAAGATGCGCGCGCTGGTGCTGGTCGACATCGCGACCGTCAGTAGTTGAGGCTCCACCCGATCAGGTGCGCGATCGTCGCGACCCACAACACGCCCAGCAGCGCGAGCCCGACCAGCACCGCGCGCAGCTTCACCCCCCACCCGAACGGCTGGCGGAGGTTGACGACGATGTTCCAGATGCCGATCGCCGCCGCCGCGATCGGGATCAGCGCCGCGACCTGGAGCAGGCGGATCGTGCCGTCGAGCCCGTTGTTGTAGACCTCCACGCGCGTATCGAGGATCGGTGCGAGCACCCGATACCAGCCGAACAGGTAGATCAGGTCGGCCAGCGCGGCTAGGCGGGTCAGCAGGCGCACCCGCGCCACCCGTCCGGTCGCGACCGGGCCTGCGGCATGGCGCCGGCGGACCCACCAGCCGACCGGCCAGAACAGGATCGTCAGCAGCAGCACCGCGACGGACGCGCCGACGACGAGCTGGAACATCTTCGCATTGCGCGCCGCCGGCACCGCCTGCAGCACCCCGACCGGGTTCTGGCTGTCGATGATCGTCCGCCGGCCGCCGAGCTCGGTCACGCGCAGCATCCGTGTACCGTCGATCTGGCGCCAAAGCCCCTTCGCGATCTCGCGGAACCGTTTGCCCTCGATCGACGACACGCTGATCGTGCCGTCGTCGTTGGCGGCGATGCCGTCCTGCTGCAGCAGGTAGAACAGGCTGATGAACCCGGTCTCGACCCGGCGCGAACTTTCATAGGGGCCGACCAGCGCGCGTGCATCGTCCGCCGCCCCCGCGATCGCGGGCGGTGTCTGCGCCGGCGGTGCGGGAAAATACCGGTCGAGGAAAAGGTCGAACAGCCGCTCGCGCGCGCCGTATACCGCGTCGCGTTCGCCGCGGCTGTTGAACGACACGAAGATTCCGACGCCCTTTTCGGGCAGCAGGTTGAGATCGGTGTGGAACACCACGGTGTCGCCGCCATGCCCGATTACCGTGGTGCCGTTGCGCGCCATCGAGAAGAAGCCGTGCGCCATCGTGTCGAAGCCCGGCGCCGGCACCTCCGCGGGCGTGTGCATCAGCCGCACCGTCTCCGGCTTCAGGATGCGGACGCCGTTCCAGCTGCCGTCGCCGAGGTGGACGAGCATGAACCGCGCCATGTCGTCTGCGGTCGCGCTGACGCTGCCTGCGGGCGCGGTCTCGACCAGTTCGAACGGCTGCGGCGCCTGGTCGCTCTGCCGATATCCCTTGGCAACGAGGCCAGCGAGCGCGGGCGGCAGCGGCTGGACGAAGCTGGTGTGCGCCATCCCGAGCGGGCCGGTGATGTGGCGCTGGACATAGTCTGCAAACGGTTCGCCCGACACCCGCTGGACGATATAGCCCGCCAGCGCGACGCCGTAGTTCGAATAAGCCGGCGCTTCGCCCGCGGCGAACAGGAAGGGGCGGGTATTTTCCTTCAGATAGCGCTCGGTCGTCTTCAGCCGCTTGGGATCGGTCGCGAGCAGGTCCTTTAGCCCCTCCTCGAAGCCACCCTGGTGCCGCATCAGATCGTTGATCGTGATCGCGCGGCCCGGCGGGGTGATGCGGAAATCGAGGTAGCCATTGATGTCGGCGTCGAGATCGATCTTGCCCGCCTCGACCTGCTGCATCACCGCGGTCCAGGTCAGCAGCTTGGAGGTCGATCCGATCCGCATCAGCGACTGCCGCGGATCCATCTTCCGCTTGGCGCCGACATCGGCATAGCCATAGCCCTTCTCGAACAGCACCGCGCCGTCCTTCACGATGGCGACCTGCGCGCCCGCGATCTTCCCGGCTTCGAGCGTTGCGGGCATGTACCCGTCGAGCCACGCGCCGACATCCGCCGCCGTCAATGCCGGGGTCGCGGGCGACGAGGTCGGCTGGGCCGCAGCGTCGGTCGGCGCGGCGGGCACCGGCCCGACCGGAGGTTTCTGCCCCGGGGTCGCCGCGACCAGCAGGGTGGCGAGCAGCGCAACGATCCGCTTCTTCATCGTCATCATCTCATTTCGCCTGTTCGGGTTCGAACGCCAGGTCGCCGTAATCGAAGCTGAAATCGGCGATCGGCGAGACCGGCTTTGCGGTGATCCGCGCGACTTTGCCTTCGGCATCGAGCGCGAAGGTCAGATAGGCGGGCTCGATATTCTTGTCGTCGAACCGCGCGATGAAGGTGTCGTACTGATACTTCTCCAGCCGCCCCGACATTCGCGGCGTCGGGGTGAAATCGACCGTTAGCCCGCGCTTGTCCGCGCCGATCGCGATCGTCCCGTACCAGGGATCGGTATAGCGACCCGCGTAGCGCGCGAGCGGCAGCGACGGGCCGGTCTTGGCGGGCGCCTTGGTCTTCGCGGTCACCACCGCCTCCGCCGCGGCGATCCGCTGGGTGCGATATGCCTTGAACTTGGCGGGCCAATCCTGTGGCGGCAGCCCCAGATAATGGTCGATCAGCTCCCACATCAGGCCATGGCGAGGCTCCGCCTCCTCGCTGTTCAGCTCGATCGCGAACCCGACCTTCTTCTCCGGGATCAGCACGACCGTCGAGGTCATGCCGAACAGCCCGCCCGCATGCCACACGATCCGCGCGCCGTGATAATCGCGTACTTCCCAGCCGAGCGAATAGGCTTCGAAGCTCGGCGTCGTCGCGGCGACCGGTTCGGGCAGCGGCGTGATCGGGATCGGCGTCACCGGGGTCCACATCTCCGTGCCCGTCGCCGCAGAGAAGACCCGAGCGCCACCGGGCGCCGCGCCGCCGCCCAGCTGCACCTGCAGCCATCGCGCCATATCGGTCGCGCTCGCCGCGACCAGCCCGGCGGGTGCCGCCGCCTGCGGCAATTGGTCCCGCTCGTCCAGCAGTCGCATCGCCCCGGTGCCCCGAACCGCGCCGCCGAACCGCGCATGCGGATAGGCGCGGTTGGGGGTCGCCCACATCGTCTCCAGCTCGTCGACCGCGTGGGTCATGCCTGCGGGCGCGAACACCTGTTCGCGGAGATATTGCTCCCAGGTCCGCCCGCTCACCGCCTCGATCAGCTCCCCGGCGACGGTGTAGAGGATGTTGTCATAGGCATAGGCGCTGCGGAAACTGGTCGCCGGCTTGATGAAGCGCAGCCGACGGACGATCTCGGCACGCGGATAACTGCCGCGCGGCACGTAGAGCAGGTCCCCGGCACCCAACCCCAGCCCGCTGCGATGCACCAGCAGGTCGCGCACCGTCATCTCGCGCGTGACCCAGGAATCGTACATCTGGAAACCCGGCAGGTGATCGATCACCCGGTCGTCCCACTTCAGCTTGCCCGCATCGACCAGCGTCGCGATCGCCGCCGCCGTCATCGCCTTGGCGGTCGATCCGATCAGGAACAAAGTGTCGGGATCGACCGGCTCGGCGCCGCCCATCCGACGCACCCCGAAGCCCTTGGCGAGCGTGACCTGCCCGTTCTCGACCACCGCGATCGCCATGCCGGGCGTGCCCGACGCCTTCATCACCTGCTGGACGTGCGCCTCGAACCCGGCGGGAAGCTCTGCGGCAGCGGGCGCGGCGATGGCCGCGAGCAGGAATGCGGCTAATCTCATGTCGTCGGCTCCGCTTGTGGGACGCGGATGCGCGCGAACAACGTCGCGAGCATCAGCGGCAGGACGTAGATCGCGATCAGCAGCCAGGCGAGCGCGCGATAGCCCGAGGCGATCAGCCCGACCAATCCGACCCGCTCGGCGAGCAGCATGCACGGCAGCAGCAACGCCAGCGCCAGCAGCGCGCGGGTGGCAGGGCGCAGCGTCAGCCGCCCGGCATGCGCCACGCGTTCGTTGATCGCGTGGACCGCGCCGGTGCCGCTTTCCAGCAGCGCCGCGAAGATCATCAGCTGGAACGCGACATGAAACAGCGGGTGGCCGAGCCGCGTCAGGATATAGTCGGACGGCAGCACCGCGTCGGCGATCGCAGGCAGGAACGCGGTCATGCTGACGAAGAACAGCAGCGCCGGTAGCATCGCCAGCGGCGCCGCGATCGCGCCGGCGATCACCGCGTCGCGCTCCGACCGGAAATGCCGCGCCACCGGCAGCACGATCACGGCACCGACGATGTTGTAGCCGGCATAGGTGATGCCCCCCAGCACCCAGCCGCCATGCACCGGAGCGGCGGTGGCGAAGGATTGCGCGATCCGCGGCCCGACCTCGGTCAGCGCCAGCACCAGGAACACCGCATAGGTGGCATAGAGCAGTATCGATACCCACACGAAGACCCGCTCGACCCCGGCATTGCCCCAGGCGACGCAGGCCGTGATCCCCGCCAGCAGCGCCAGCGTCCCCGCGATCGGCGGCACCCCCAGCGTCGCCGCACCGATCGCCCCCGCCGCGGCGCCGAATACCGCCAGGATCACGACGATGAACAACGCATAGGCTGCCTCGAACAACGGCCAGCCGCGCCCCAGCAGCGCGCGGAAGAACGTCCGATAGTCGCGCGCGCCGACCAGATAGGCGAAGCGGAAGGTCGCCGCCGCGACCACGCCCCAGATCACCGTCGCCAGCAGCATCGCCAGCAGCCCGCCCCATGGCCCTGCGGGCAGGAAGAATTCGGCCAGCTCGCGGCCGGTCGCATAGCCGCCGCCGATCACCACCGCCTTGAAGGCGAGCCCGGGCAGCACGAAGCGCCGGAAGCGATCGACCGCGACAGCGCTCATCGCGCGCACGCGTCGAGCAGGCGATCGAACGCCGTGCCGCCGCGGATCGGATCGGCTACGGGCAGGCCGACGCGCGACGCGGTCCGTTCGATCTCCGCGTCCGCCTCCCGATCGCCGAGCGCGGCGGTGTTGAGGCTGATGCCGGCGCAACGGATCGCCGGATTGGTCAGCCGCCCCATCGCGACGGTCTGTTCGATCACCGCCTCGATCGGCGGGACCTGATATCCCGGCGTTCCCAGGATCAGCGCGCGGGCGGGCTGGTGACAGACCACGAACAAATCGGGCTGGCTGCCGTGCAGCAGCGCCAGCGACACCGCGGCGTAGGACGGGTGGAACAGCGATCCCTGCCCCTCGATCACATCGAGATGATCGTCGGCCGCCGCCGGGCTCAGCAGCTCCGCCGCGCCCGCCGCGAAATCCGCGACCACCGCGTCGATCGCGATCCCCTCGCCCGCGATCATGATCCCGGTCTGCCCACTCGCGCGGAAGGTCGCGTCCACGCCCCGCGCCTGCAGCCCGCGCGCGATCGCGAGCGCGGTATATTTCTTGCCCAGCGCGCAATCCGTCCCGACCGTCAGCAGCCGCCGACCGGAACGCTTGGCGCCGGTCGCGATCGGCAGGTCCGGCGGCGGCACGCGCACGTCGATCAGCCGTGTCCCCGCCTGCGCCGCCGCATCGCGCAGCACGGGGATCTCGCCTAGCCGTGTGTGCAGCCCCGCGACGAGGTCGAGCCCCGCCGCGATCGCCGCGAGCAGCGCGGGCATCCACGATGCGGGCACCACGCCGCCCTGGTTGGCGACCCCGATCACCAGCGCCCGCGCGCCCGCCGCGGCTGCTTCCGCCGGGGTCATCCGCGGCAGGCCGGTCGTCACCGTCGCGGTCGGCAGCGCATATTCCCCGAGGCATCGATCGGGCGCCCAGTCCCGCAACCCGAGCGCGGTCTTGGCGAACCCCGCCTCCACCGCATCGCCAAGGAACAGCAGATACGGCGCGGGAAGCGCGTGGACCGCGCGCTTCGCCGCGGGCATCGGGCGGATCGCGGCGTCGGCCACCAACTAGAAGCCGGCGCCGAGCGTCAGCCCGATCGTGCGCGGACGGATGATCGCCGCCCCGATCGCGCCGAAGGGATATTCACCCGCCGCCGGGAAAGCCGGCGTCACCGTGGCGCTGATGCGGCCGGCCGAATTAGTGAGGTTCTTGGCATAGACCTCGATGGAGAACTTGCCGAAGTCGACCCCGGTGCGCAGATCGACGACGTTGTAGGAACCGATCCGCGGCTGCCGGCCATAGCTCGCGAGATAGCCGGGGCTGTAGTTGCCCGGCTGGTCCCCCACGAGCCGCACGGATCCGCCGACATAGGCGGTCGCCTCCGCCCCTACCCGCCAGTCGTAATCGGCGTTCACGGCGCCGGAAAAGCGCGGCACGAACGGCAGGGCGTCGCCGTCCCTCCCGCCGACCGCGACCGGATCGGTGTCCTCCGTCAGCTTGGCGACGGTGTAGGCACCGTTGACCGAGGCGGTGAAGCCCTGGGTGGGGCGCAGCGTCGCGGTGAATTCGACGCCGTCGCTCGTCGCGCTGCCGCCATTGGTGTTGACGCCGTAGCCGTTCACCTGGGCGAGCAGCTGGATGTCCTTCCAGTCGATATGGAACGCGGATACGTCGATGCCGAAGGTGCGATCCTCGGTCTCCGCCTTGGCGCCCACCTCGTAGCTGATGATCGAATCCGAATCGAAGGTCGACGGCGTTCCCGCGGGCGCGCCCGGCGGCAGCACGTTCGGCCCGCCCGGGCGGAAGCCCTTGGCGACCCGCCCGTAGATCATCGCCTTCTCGCTGATCTTGAACTTGGGCGCGGCCGACCACGTGAAGACGTTTTCGTCGCTGCCCACCTTGGGCGCCGCCACCGCGAGCAGCCCGGTCCCGCCCTGTTCGGCGTTCTGCTTGTTGTGGCTGTAGCGCCCGCCGAAGGTCAGGTCGAACCGCGGCCCGGCATGCACCGTCGCGTTGGCGAAGCCCGCAATCTCCTCGTAATGCGAATTGAGGAAGATGTCGGCCAGCTGCGGCACCCCTGCGAACAGGGTGAAGGTGCCAGGATCGAACGCGTCGAGCCGCTGCAGCAGCTTGCCGTCCTCGTTGCTGTAGTAGCCGCCGATCAGCCATTCGATCGCGCCGTCGCCGTCGGACGCGAGCCGCACCTCCTGGGTGAAGCGGTTGGTGTTGGTCCGCTGCGCCAGGCCGATATCCGCCGCCGGCCCGGTCGCGTCGCTGTAGAGCCCGAGCAGCGTGCCGTAATAGACCGTGAAATCGTCGCGCAGCGTCTCGTGCAGCGTGCCGTAGCTGGTGGTCGACGTTACCGTCGCGAACCCGAGATCGCCGGTCAGCGTGCCGGTGTAGAGCCGGTAGGCGATGTCGGTGAAGGTCGGCACATATTGCGACTGCGTGTTGCGGCCGTACAGCGTGTTGAAGTTGACCGGATCGGTTTCGACGATGCTTCCCGCCTGGCTGTCCAGGTTCTGCAACAACGCGGTCAGCCGCACCGAGAATCGGTCGCTCGGCTTGAACAAGGCCGACACCCGGCCGCCATAGCTCTTGTACCCGTTGATGTCCTTCGCGACGTCGGAGCCGTTGGTCCCGATCGAATCGATGAAGCCGGCCATGTCGCGATAGAAGCCCGATGCGCGCACCGCCAGCTTGTCGCCGAGCGGCAGGTTGATCATCGCCGAGCCCATGTAGCTGAGGTCGCCGCCGTCGACCGCCTCGATCCCGCCGCGCGCCCGCGCCTCGGTCTTGGTCGTATCGGGAAGCGCGGTGACGTACTTCAACACGCCGCCGAGCGAACTCGCTCCGTAAAGCGTTCCCTGCGGTCCACGCAGCACCTCGACGCGCGCGACGTCGAACGTGTCGAGCTCGCCCGACAGGATTGCGCCGTTGACCAGGCTGGTCGACGACCCGAATGGCGTTTCGTCGATATAGGTCGCCACCGTCGCGGCGACGCCGCCGGTGTTGATGCCGCGCAGCACCAGCCGCGCCTCGCCGGGGTTCGACTGCGATGCCTGGAGGCCGGGGACGAGCTTCAGATAATCCTGGAAGGTCTGCGCGCTGTTGCGCTCCAGCGCCGCACCGCTGACCACCGACACCGACTGCGGCACGTCGATCAGCGTCTGCTCGCGCTTCTGCGCGGTGACGATGATGTCGTCGCGCTGGTCCGCGAAATTGTCCGCCGCCGCCGCGGTCGGCGGCTGCGACTGGGTGGTCTGCGCCGTCGCCGATGCCGCTGTCAGGGCCGCGGCGGCGCTCGTAATCAGAAGCAAGGTACGTGTCATCGCTGTTCCCCTTCGGCAGTGGCCCGCGTCCCCACTCACCCGATGAGGAGCATTGTTCTTCTAATCAGAGAAGATCGTCCTAATCGGAAATCTGTCAAGACAATTCGGACGTAGGCGGTCTTTCGTCGGCGGCGATGTGCGCGCTCGGATCGATCAGCCGCAACAGCAGCGCGGCGAGTGCCGCGATGCCCGCGAGCAGCAGGAAATAGAGCGGGTGGCTCATTCGACTCCACAGCGTGCCGACCAGCCCCGCGAACAGGCTCCCGGCGAAAATCGCCAGATACCAAGCCGCCACCGTCGTCGCGCCCAGCCCCTTGGGCGCCAGCCGCGCGAACAGCCCCAGCCCGGTCGGCAGGATGAACAATTCGCCGAAGGTGAAGATGGCGAAGAACAGCACCAGCCACGTCCACGACGCGTTTGTCCACACCGCCGATACGCCCGCGATCAGCACATAGGCGGCGGCGACCATCAACGCGCCGACCGCCATCCGCCGCGTCGGCATCGTCTCCCCCCGCCGGTCGGCACGCCGCCGCCACCAGGCGAGCAGCGGCGGCGTCATCAGGATCACGAACAGCGGATTGAGCGAGATGAACCACGTCATCGGGATCGCGAACCCGCCCGCCTGCTTGTCGACGCCGGTGTCGGCCCAGAGCGGCAGCGTGTTGCCGACCTGCTCGTACGCGCCCCGGAACACCGTCACCGACAGCGCCACCGCGACCAGCAGCAGGACGGTCGAGCGTCCGAACCGCACCGCGGGCGCATGCCCCTGCTCGATCGCAGGATGCCGCGCGCTCGCCGGCAGATAGCGCTGACCCCAGACGTAGATCAGCACGCCCGCGAGCATGCCGACCCCGGCTGCGCCGAACCCGTAATGCCAGCCATAGGTCTCCCCCAGCCAGCCGCACGCCAGCGGCGCCAGGAACCCGCCGATGTTCACCCCGACATAATAGACGTTGTACGCCCAGCCGACCCGCGGATCGCCGGGTTCGTAGAGGTCGTCGATCTGGCTCGGCAGGCTCGGCAGGAACAGCCCGTTGCCGAGCGCGATGGTCGCGAGTGCGACGTAGAACAAGGGTTCGAACGCCATCAGGAAATGGCCGATCGCCATGATCGTCCCGCCGATCACGATCGCGCGCCGCTTGCCGAGCACCCGATCCGCGATCACGCCGCCAACGATCGGGGTGAAATAGGCGCAGGCGGTGTAGGTGCCGTAGATCAGCGACGCCTTGTCCTGCGCGATCAGCAACTGCTTGGTCATGTAATAGACCAGCAGCGCGCGCATGCCGTAATAGGAGAAGGTCTCCCACATGTTGGTCAGGAACAGGATGGTCAACCCGCGCGGCTGACCAAACCAGGTGCGCTCGTCGGTCATGCCGGCGTGTGCTGGCCCGACCCCCAAACCTCCGGGCCGGCGTAGAGCATGCCGCCCCGATAGACGACGCCGGGCTGCCGGTCCTCGGCGAGCAGCGCGGGTCCGTCGAGATCGACGAGATCGGCGATCTGCCCGAGGACGAAGCCCGGTGCGGTGCCGAGGCTGGTCGCCATCATCGTGCCGATCATCACCCCGAGCCCCAGCCGCCGCGCCTCCGCGGCCATCAACAGCCCCTCGGTAAGCCCGCCGCACTTGTCGAGCTTGATGTTGACCACGTCGAACCGCCCCTTCGCGGGCGCGACGTCGGCGAGGGTCAGCAGGCTCTCGTCGCCCGCGATCGGGATCGCCGACCGAAACCCGTCGAGTTCGGCCTCGGCGCCGCGCGCCAGGGGCTGTTCGAGCAGCGAGACTCCATGCTGTGCCAACCCGTCGATGAGCGCCGCCAGATCGGCGCGCGCGAATCCCTGGTTGCCGTCCACGCCGAGCCAGATGTCGGGCCGGGCGGCTCGGATCGCGGCGACGCGGGCAAGGTCGAGCGGCAGCTCGCCGGTCAGCTTGACCTTGATCGATTTCGCCTCGGCATAATCGCGCGCACTCGCCGCCATCGCGTCGGGCGTGTCCGCACCGATCGTAAAGGTGGTGACGATCGGCTGCGGCTCGCTCCCCAGGCCCGCCAGCCGCCATACCGGCACGCCCGCCTGCGCCGCCTCGAGCTCCCACAAGGCGGCATCGACCGCGTTGCGCGCGCCGCCCGCCGGCATCGCGGTGCGCAGCGCGTCGCGGGTGATGCCCGCCTCGATCGTGCCGCGCGCCTCTTCGATCTGCCGCTGCATGTTGGCGAGATCGTCGCCCAGATAATAGGCACCCGCCCCCTCGCCCCGACCGCGATGCGTGCCGTCGTCGAGCGTGACGACCAGCACCTCGGCGGTCTCGAACACATAGCCCGAGATCCGGAACGGTCGCGCCAGCCGCAGCGTGGCGGTCTCGTGGACTAGGCGGAGCATCAGTAGTGCGTCGTGATCGCGAGCAGGCTGTACGACCAGGTGGTCCACAGCACGATCAGCGTCGCCAGCAGCAGCAGCACACTCCACAGCTTGCGCGTCCAGTGGCGGCCGTCGCGGAACGCCACCGCGACGTGCCACGCCGCGATGCCGACCGCCCCGACGAACACGATCACGCCCGCGATCTCGAGCAGCAGCAGCACGCCGTCGCCGGGCGCGCCGTCGCCGAAGATCACCGAGATCAGCCAGAACCACCCGCCGAGCACCAGCAGGCTCGCCAGCGCCATCATCCGCGCCGCCCGTGCCGACCGCAGCGACGCGCCGGCAAGCGGGGTCGGCGACTGGAAGCGGCGGCGGACATACCAGCCGACCGGCCAGTAGAGCACCGTCAGTAGCAGGATCGCGAGGCTCGCATAGAGCGCCGGCACCAGCCACGCCGCGGACCGCGACGCGGGCACCCGGTCATAGACCATGAACGGCGCGATCAGGTCGAAGCTCCAGCGCACCGGCTTGCCGTCGACCACCTGCGCGGCGAGGCGATCATGCCCGTTCGCGTCGCGCCACACATAGGGTGCGATCTCCACCCAGTGCAGCGGCGCGCCGCCCGGTCCCTTCAGTCCCGGCACCAGCAAATGCCCCTCGGCGTCGGTGGTCACCTCCATCTGCCCGAACAGGTTGAGGATGTTGACGAAGTTGGTCAGCGACGACCGGCTGACCTGCCAATGCCCGGTCATGTTGCGCGCATGATCTGCCGCCGTCGCGGCATCGACCCGCCCGTCGCGCACCGTCGACGGGAAATAGCGGTCGGCGAAATCCTGGAACAGCTGCCCGCGCAGCACATGCGCCGCGCCTTCGCGCCCCGCGGTGTTGAACGACACGTAGAACCCGACATGTTCGTTCATGAACAGATGCAGCGAGGTGTGCATCTGGTTGGTGTCGCCCAGATGTGCGATCACCTCGCGACCGTTGACGTTGGTTTCGAAGAAGCCAAGCTCCATCCGGTTGAGCGGCGGGATCAGCGATCGCGGATTGACCTTGGCGAGCGGACTGTCGTGCATCATCGCCGCGGTCTGCGGATCGAGGATGCCGCGGCCGTTCTCCAGATGCGCGATCATGAATTTGGCCATGTCGAGACCGGAAGCGGAAAGGGACCCGGCGGGCGCCGCGACGACCACCTCGAATCCCTTCGGCGGCACCGATGCCTGCGGGTAGCCGACCGACATCAGCGGCGCGAGCCGGGCGGGCAGCGGCTGGCGGAAGGTCGCGGTCTTCATGTCGAGCGGACGGAAGATCCGCTGGTCGACATAATCGTCGAAGGTCATTCCAGACACCCGCTCTACCACATAGGCGGCAAGCGTGGTCGCCCAGTTGGAATAGGCCGGGGTGGTGCCCGCGTCGTAGACCCGCGGCGGCACGTAGCGCTTCAGATAGGTGCCGATCGGCACCACGTCTCCGGCCATGTAGGTGATCAGCCCCTTGTTCGCTTCCTCGAACCCAGCGGTGTGGGTCATGATCTGCCGCATCGTGATTGGCTGGCCGTTGCGCGGCGGGATCTTGAAATCGAGGTAGCGGTTGATGTCGGCGTCAAGGTCGATCTTGCCCGCCTCGACCTGCTGCATCACCGCGGTCCAGGTGACCAGCTTCGACACCGATCCGGGCCGGAACAGCGTCAGGTTCGGATCGACCGGCTTGCGCTTGGCGATGTCGGAATAGCCGTATCCGCGCGCCGCGATCACCTGCCCATCCTTGACGACGGTGACGACAGCCCCCGCGAGATCGCCGGTATGCAGCGCATAGGGCATGTAGCCGTCCAGCCAGGCGTCGACGTCCTCGGCGCTCAGCTGTTGGGTGCCGCCTGCTGCGGGTTTGGGCGCGGTGGCGGGCCGCGCCTCCGTTGCCGCGGGCGTCAGCGGCGAGACCGGTGCCTGCGCAGGTGCCATCGTCACCGCAGCGAGCGCGCCGAGCCCCGCCAGGAGCCATGCCAGTTTAGATCCGATCGTCCCCATTGCCGTCGAGCCTTATGTTCGGTACTGTTGTTCAGTAGCCTGATCAGGACACAATGATCCTGTTTAGGCATCTCGTCAACGGCCTGAAGGATCGCCCGTGCCGACATCTCCGCCGACGCTGGGCACGCTGCTGAAGGGCTTGCGCGCTCGCGAGAATTGGACGCTGAAGGAGATGAGCGCCAAGTCCGGCATCCCTGTCTCTACGCTGTCCAAGATCGAACATGATCGGCTGACCTTGACCTACGACAAGCTCCAGGGGCTGGCGAAGCGGCTCGGGATGCGGATGACCGATCTGTTTGCGGAAGATCAGGAGGAGCCGGTCCAGCTCGTCACCGCGCGCCGCAGCCTCGGCGATGTCGCCAGATCGGTGCGGGTCGAGACGCCGAACTACGACTATTATTATCTTTGCACCGAGCTCCGCCGCAAGCGGATGATCCCGGTCGTCACGAAGATCCGGGCTCGCTCAGCCGAGCAGTTCGGCGAGCTCGTCCGTCACAGCGGCGAGGAGTTCATCTACGTGCTGAGCGGCGCGATCGAGGTGCAGACCGAATTCTACGATCCGGTCACGCTCAAACCCGGCCAGTCGCTCTACATCGATTCGAGCATGGGCCACGCCTATCTCGCCGCGGACGGCTGCGAGGAGGCGGAAGTGCTGGCAGTGATGTCGAGCCCGGAGGAGGAACTGATGGAGTCGCTACTCACCCTCCACCACGGCCAGCGCGCGGACGCCGCGGAGAACGAGAACGAACCACCGACACTAGGTCGCCGCCTGCGGGGTGGCTTGTGAGGACCACGCTGCTCGCCGCCGTCGCGCTGGTCGCGCTCGCCACGCCGGCGGCCGCGCAGGATTACGCCGCCCGCGTCGCGCGCGTGCTGAAGGCGACGCCGCTGATCGACGGCCATAACGACTGGCCCGAGGTCTTGCGCGAACGCGAGGGCGAGGCGCGCTGGACGATCGACCTCGGCGATCTCTCGCGCAGCAAGGCCGCCTACAACACCGACATCGCGCGGCTGCGGCGCGGCATGGTCGGCGCGCAATTCTGGTCGGTGTGGGTCTCCCCCGATCTGCCGGGTAAGGATCAGGTCGAACAAACGCTCGAGCAGATCGATCTCGTTCGCTCGTTACCCGATCGCTATCCCCTGGTCTTCACGCTCGCGCGCACCGCCGACGACGTCCGTCGTGCGCATGCCGCGGGCCGGATCGCTTCGATGATCGGGGTCGAAGGCGGCGGGCAGATCGACGGCAGCCTGTCGGTGCTCCGCGCCTATGCCGCGCTCGGGGCGGGCTATCTGACCCTTACCCACACCCGCGCAATCGACTGGGCGGACTCCGCTACCGACGATCCCAAGCATGACGGCCTGACCGATTTCGGCCGCAAGGTGGTGCTCGAACTCAACCGCCTCGGCATGCTGGTCGATCTCAGCCACGTCAGCGAGAAGACGATGCGCGATGCGATCGCGGTCAGCAAGGCGCCGGTGATGTTCTCGCATTCCAGCGCGCGCGCGATCGACGATCATCCGCGCAACGTGTCCGACGCGGTGTTGCGGCTGGTGGCGAGGAACGGCGGCGTGGTGATGGTCAACTACGCGCCGGCTTACGTGTCCGACGCCTATCGCCGCTGGTCCGCGGATGCCGCGGCCGAGAAGACCCGGCTCAACGCACCGCCCTATAACGGGCTCGACATCGGCCAGCCTGACAAGGCCGCCGCCGATTACGCGATCTGGCTGAAGGCCCATGCCGCGCCGCGCGTCACCCTCTCCCAGGTCGCGGACCATGTCGATCACATCGCAAAGGTCGCCGGCGTCGATCATGTCGGCCTCGGCTCCGATTTCGACGGCGTCGGCGAAACCCTGCCGCAGGGGCTCGGCGACGTCTCGACCTACCCCGCGCTCCTCGCAGAACTGATGCGGCGCGGCTGGTCCGACGCCGATGTCGCGAAGGTCGCAGGCGGCAACATCCTGCGCGTCATGGAAGGCGCCGAGCGGACCAGGGCGGCGATGGCGCGCTGATCGGGGTACACGCGCCGGCGCCGCGGCTATAGGCTCGCCGACATGATCACGATCTTCGATCCCCACCAGCTGCTCCACGCGCCGCTGCGCGAACTCCACAATGGCGGCTGGGCCGACCATGCCGAGATCCCCGGGCGCGCCGAGAACGTCCTCGCCGCGCTCGGCCCCGCGCTGCCGGCCCGCGACCTGGGCATGGCGCCGATCGCCGCGGTCCACGACGAGGGCTATCTCGCCTTCCTCCAGGCGGCACATCGCGACTGGGTCGCGGCGGGGCGCGGCGGCGACGCGATCCCCTATGTCTGGCCGGTGGTCGGGCGGCGCGAGCTAGATCTCACCCGGATCGACGCGCGGCTCGGCCGGTACAGCTACGATGCCGGCACGCCGATCACCGCGCATAGCTGGACCTCGGCCTATTGGTCCGCCCAGACCGCGCTTACCGCGCTCGACGAGGCCACGCGCGCGCCTGCGTTCGCGCTGTGCCGCCCGCCCGGCCACCACGCCGGACGCGACTATCTGGGCGGCTATTGCTTCCTCAACAGCGCCGCGATCGCCGCGGCGGAGGCGCGCCGCCGCGGGCTGGGGCCGGTCGCGATCCTCGACGTCGATTATCACCACGGCAACGGCACGCAGGACATCTTCGCCGCGGATCCCGACATGCTCTTCGTATCGATCCACGCCGACCCCGCCACCGATTACCCCTTCTATTGGGGACATGCCGACGAACGTGGCACCGGCGCGGGCGAGGGCACCACGCTCAACCTGCCGCTGCCGCGCGGCAGCGATTGGGCCGCCTACGAACCCGCGCTCGATCGCGCGATCGATGCGGTCGCCGCCTATGCCACCCGGTTCCTGGTGGTGTCCTTCGGTGCCGATACCTTCGTCGACGACCCGATCTCGCATTTCGCGCTGCGCCGGCCCGATTTCACGCGTCTCGGCCAGCGCATCGCCACGCTCGATCTGCCGACCCTGATCGTCATGGAAGGCGGCTATGCCACCGCGGACCTGGGCGACAACGTCGCGGCCTTTCTCGCGGGGATAGCCAGTTGATCAGTTCGGAGACGCGCCAACCTGCTAATTAGGGCGCTACGCCGGTCGGTACTGATCGCGATCGCGGTCACCGCGGCGGCGCATGCGGCATTGCTGCGGCCCGGGCAGCCCGACATCCTCGCGCTCGACCTCATCGTCGCCGCCCTCGCCCTTGCCGCGCTGGTGCTCTTGCGACAGCCCGTCGCCACCAGCATAAAACTCGAATTGAGGTGTAAAGCAGACAATCGAAACAACATCGGGTTTTTGCGATTCCCTTAAGGATCGAACCCTAGCCTGGTCGAATAGAACGTGCCGTCATCCGGACGTTGTTTGATGAGGATAGGTGCCTTGACGCTCTCTGCCAGCCAACGCTTCCATACTCTGCTTCGCCGCGCCGCGATCGCCGGTTCGGCATTGTCGCTGATCGCATCGGGCACGCCCGCCGCCGCGGCGACGCAGGGTACGCTCGGCGCGACGTCGACCGGCAGCCTCACCATCACCGTCAGCGTCGCCAACCGCGCGCAGATCACCGGGCTGACCGACGTCGCCTTCACCAACATCGATCCGTCGACCGCCGCCACCGCCGCGCAGAGCAACTGCGTGTGGAGCAACACCGCGACCAAGGGCTACAGCATCACCGCCACGGGCAGCGGCACCAGCGGCGCCTTCACGCTCGCCAACGGCGCGCTGTCGGTTCCCTATAGCGTCCAGTGGAGCGCCAGCTCGGGCCAGAGCAGCGGTACCGCGCTGTCGGCGGGCAGCGCGCTCGCCGGGCTGACCAGCACCGCGGTCAACCCGACCTGCAGCACCAGCCCGACGACCTCGTCGAGCCTGATCGTCTCGATCGCCGCGCCGAACCTGCAGAACATGCAGTCGGCGACCAGCTACACCGGCTCGCTGACGTTGCTCGTCACCCCGCAATAGCCGTTGCCGGGGCGGACGGGATCATGGGCGGCCGACGCCTCGTCCGGCTGATCGCGGGCATCGCCGCGGTCGCCGCGGCATCGGCGGCATCGGGGCAGGCCGTCCTCGTCTCCGGACTGAGCGATATCGGCTTCGGCACGATCACCAGCTTTGGCGCGGATCGCACCCAGAGCCAGTCGATCTGTGCCTATAGCGGGCTGCTCGGTGGCCGCTACACCGTCGCCGCGACCGGATCGGGAGCCGCAGGTGCGTTCACGCTCGCCAACGGCGCCGCACGGCTGCCGTACGAGGTGCAGTGGAGCACCTCGTCGGGCCAGACATCGGGCACCAATCTTTCACCGGGCGTGCCGCTCGGCGGGCAGACGATGCTGCTCAGTTGCCCGATCCTGCAGACCACCAACGCCAGCCTGACCGTCGTGCTGCGCGCCGCGGCGCTCAGCAGCGCGACCGCGGGTGCCTATACCGGCACGCTGACGATCATCCTGTCGGCCAATTAGCATGGGCGGGCGGGCGGCATCGCTGGCGCTGTGCCTCGCGGCATGGATCGGCATCGGCAGTGCCCCGGCGCTGGCGGCCACCGGCACCGCCGCGCGCGCCGCCGAGCCGATCGCAGCCGCGATGCCCGCCGCCTTCGCCGACCTCGCCGAGACGCGCCGCGTCGTCGCCGACGTATTCCTCGGCGATCGCCGGGTCGGTCAGTTCCAGATCGAGACCACCCCCGATACCGTCCGGGTGATCGACCCGGTCGCACTCGCCACCGCGGTGCCCGACCTCGTCGATCGCCCGGCGCTGGTCGCCGCGCTGACCGGTCCGCAGCCGTCCAACGCCCGGTTCCTTTGCGACCCCTCGCTGCCCGCCTGCGACCGGCCCCAGCCCGCGACCGCCGCGCTGGTCTATGACGCCGCGCGCTTTCGCATCGATCTGTTCGTCAACCCGCGGCTGTTGAGCGTCAACGGCGCCGCCGCCGCGCGCTTCCTCGAACCCGGCGCGGTGATGCCATCGATGGTCGATACCGTCAGCTTCGCGGTCGCGGGCGGCGACGGCCAGCGCACCGCCTATAATTTTCGCAACCGGCTCGTGCTGGGCGCTGGCAATGCGCGCCTGATCGCCGAGGCCGCCACCTCCTCGGCGCAGGCGCTCGAGGTGGAGACGCTCGGGCTCCAGCTCGACCGCCCCAATTTCCGCTACGCCGCCGGCCTGTTCTACGCGCCCGGCGCAGCGCTGGTCGGTCGCCGGCGCATCCTGGGGGTCGGCATCGGGTCGCAGTTCGACACCCGGCTCGACCGCACCGAGCTGATGGGCAGCCCGATCGTGGTCTTTCTCGCCCAGCGATCGCGCGTCGATCTCTATGTCGAAGGGCGGCTGGCGACGTCGAAGACCTTCGAGAGCGGCAACCAGCAGCTCGACACCAGCGGCCTGCCCGACGGTTCCTACGCGGTCGAGTTGCGGATCCAGGACGCGACCGGCGCAACCCGGCGCGAACAGCGCTTCTTCACGAAAAGCGCCTCGCTCGCCCCGGTCGGACGCCATGTCTTCCATGCGGAGGCCGGCATGATCGCGCTCAACCGCGACGACGCGCCCTTCGCGATGTCGCGCACGCCGCTGGTCACCGCAGGGGTTGCCGGGCGGCACGGCGCGCATATTGCCTGGGATGCGGCGTTCATGGCGACCGATCGCACCGCACTCGCCGAGATCGGTGTGTCGGTGATCACCTCGCTCGTGCAGACCCGGGTCGCGGTGCTCCGCGCGCCCAACGGCGATCGCGGCGCCGCGTTCACGCTGGGATCGTCCACCGGCGGCAGCCTCAACTATTCGTTCGATCTGCGTCAGGTCCGCAGCAGGCGCGGCAACGGGCTGATCCCGCTCGACATCGACCTGCCGGGCGGCTTCGCCGGCAGCAAGGCCACCGAGCGCTTCGGGACCGCGGCCGACTATACCCAGCTGATCGGCAACATCTCCTATCGACTCGCGAGCGCGCAGATATCCGCGACCGGCTATTACAGCCGCGGGCGCGGCGGCCGCTCGTCCTACGCGGTCGGCCCTGCGGTGCGCTGGTCGATCGTCCAGCGCGACCGGATGCAGATGAGCTTCAACGGCAGCTATGTCCGCACCGATCGTGGCCCCTCCGCCTCGGTCGGGCTGCAACTGCAGCTGCTTCGTCCGCGCGCGTCCTTCAGCGCGTCGGCGGGCGTGAAATCGACCAACCGCACGGGCGGCGGTTCGACGGGCGATTACGTCGAGCTCGGCGCCTCGGTACAGCGTGACGATGTGCTCGGCGGCAATCTCGACGGTGCGGCGGTGCTCCAGCACGGCGAGGACGGGCTCGTGCTCCAAGCCTCGGCAGACGAACGCGGCGCGCCCGGCTACCTCACCGCCAGCCTGGTCGAACGCGTCGGCGGCCGCACCGCGGGCACGCAATACGGGCTGGCCGGCCAGACCACGATCGGCTGGGGCAAGGGCGCGTTCAGCATCGGCGCGCGCGATCAGGCCGACAGCGTGATCGCGGTCGCGCTGCACAGTCCGGCCACCAGCGCCAAGTTCGAGGTCCTGGTCGACGACGCGGTGCGCGGTACGGTGACGGCGAACCGTCGGCTGGTGATCGCGGTGCCGCCGTATCGCCGCTACAAGGTCCGCCTCCGCGCAATCGGCACCGATCTGCTCGCCTTCGATACCCAGACCCGCGTTGTTGACATGCTGCCCGGCTCCTTCGCCCGGCTCGATTGGCGCGCGCAGCCGGTGGTGGCGATGTTCGGGCGGCTGATCGGCCGCGACGGCGCTGCGATCGCCGACGCCGACATCGTCACCGACGGCGCGATCGCCGCGACCGACAGCCGCGGCTATTTCCAGATCCAGGCCGCCCCCGACGCCGTGCTGAAGGTCCGCGCGACCGGCGGCGCCGAATGCACCGCCACCCTTGCTGCGGGCACCGCTCAAACCACCTATGTTCCCCTTGGAGACGTCCCATGCCGAGCATGATCCGCTCGTTCCTTCCCCTCGCCGCGATCGCCGCCGCTGCCTACCCCGCGCAGGCCAGCATCGTGCTCAGCCAGGTCGTGGTCGACATCCTGCCAACCAGTGACGTGGCGCAGAATATCGAGGTGTCGAACGACGGCACCGATATCGCCTATGTCGTCGCCGAGCCCGCCGAGATCATCGCGCCCGGCCAGCCGGGGGAAACGCGCAAGCCGATCGTCGATCCCGGCCTCGGTGGCCTGCTGGTGAGCCCGCAGCGGCTGATCCTGCAACCCGGCGAGCGCAAGACCGTCCGGATCGCCGCGATCACCCCCCGTGGCTCCACCGACCGCGTCTACCGGGTCACGATCAAGCCGGTCGCGGGTCCCGTCACCGCGCCCGTCACCGCGCTGAAGCTGCTGGTCGGCTACGACGTCCTCGTCATCTACCGCCCCGCCGCGCCGGCCCCGAAGATCGTCGGGGAACGCAACGGCGACCAGCTGACGCTGCGCAATATCGGCAACACCAACGCCGACCTGTTCGAGGGACGCGCCTGCACCGGCGATACCGCCGCGACCTGCAAGGACCTGCCCTCCAGGCGGCTCTATGCCGGACAGGCGTGGCAGCAGACCCTGCCTACGCCGGGAACGGTGCGATACCGCGTCGCGATGGGCGCCACCTCGAACGAACAGCGCTTCTGAATCGGCGCAGCCCGTCAGCTGGCGAGCGCGAACCGCGCCTGCGGTGCGCCCGCCAGCTCGAGCCGATCCCGCCCGCCGAACTTCGCGCGGTACAGCGCCGCGTCCGCCTCCTCCAGCACCCGGGTCGGCGAGCCGATCAGCGGCGCCACGCCGCCGCTGACGGTCACCTGGATCGCTGCCTGTTCGTGGATCGTCACGGTTTCCGCAAGCGCCCGGCGGAGCCGTTCGCAGACGATTTCGGCCTGCTCCATCGACGCGCCGGGTAGCAGGATCGCGAATTCCTCTCCACCGAGCCGCCCGACATGATCGGCACCGCGCACCGTGCGTCGGGCGACCTCGGCGAAGCTACGCAGGACCTGGTCGCCCGCGGCATGACCCCAGCGATCGTTGACCCGCTTGAAGTGATCGATGTCGAAGATCGCGAGGCAACCCTCCACCCCGCCCTGCCGATCGAGCAGCGCGACGAACGCGCGCCGATTGAGCAGTCCGGTCAGTGGATCGGTCGCGGCGTCGATCGTCAACCGCGCTTCCAGTGCCTTGCGCCCCGCAATGTCTCGAACGATGCTGACCACGCCGTCGACCTCGCCGTCTTCGGCCACGATCGCGCGGGTGTGCGTTTCGAACCATCTGAGATCGCCCGATCGGGTGACGGCGAGATATTCCACCCCCACCGGCTCGCCGGCTGCCGCGATCGTCCGCAGATGCGCCTCGTGGACGCTCGCGCGATGCTCGGGCGCGACCAGCAACGCCGCGTTCTTGCCGACCAGATCGGCGGGATCATAGCCCCCGAGCTGCCGGATCGATGGCGACACGAACCGGATCTTTCCGTCGAGATCGATATTCAGGATGATGTCGGTCGAATTTTCCGCGAGCACCCGATAGCGCGCCTCGCTGTCGCGCAGCGCCCGGTAGAGCTGGCTGCGCCGGGCCAGGTCGGTCGCGACGGGCAGCACCGTCAGCACCGACGACGCCAGATAGAATTGGAAGAATTGCAGCTGCGTGCCGAGGTCGACGTGCATCAGACTGATCGGGCCGCTGCCGGCCGACGTATAGCCGCCACCGATCGCAGCGAGGATCACGATCGAGGCGGCGGCGCCGAGCCGACCTAGCCGGAACGTCACCAGGATGATCGGCAGGATCGGCAGAAACAGCAGCGGCATCGCGCTTTGCGAGAAGACGAAGATGCTCGCAACGATCACCAGCGACAGCAGCAGGACGGCTTCGACGGCCAACCGCCGCGAGATCGCCGATCTGCGCTTCATCAGATCGCCGCGCAGGATCAGCGTCGCGATCGGCGTGAAGGTGAGGTTGCCGAGCGCGTGCCCTGCATACCAACGGAACAGGCTTTCCCGCCAGTCCGCCCCGACCGACAGATCGGCGACGCTTGCGCCAAGGATCGCGCTCACCAGCGGGGCGACGACGCCGACCGCGACGATGAAGTTGAACATCCAGCCGAGCGACTGGAACGGTGTGTCCGGGATGCGCGATCGCCGGACCAGCGCTGCGGCGAGCGCGGCCTCGCCGATGTTGATCATCGCGAGCGCAGGTGCTGCGACCGGACCCAGCCCGAACAACCCGGTCGCGATCATGCTGGCGCACCCGCAGCCGATCATCGTCGGCCACCAGCGGGTATATGGCATGCTCGACAGCCGGCCGATCAGCAGCGCGGTGGCGATCCAGATGAACGCCACGCCGCCGCCGAACCGCGTCGTCGCGATGGTCAGGGTCGCGACGCCGAAATACACAAGGCATTCGAGGAGCAGGCGGAGGCGAGGACGTCTTTCGTTCATCGCCGATTGAAACCAGATCGGGGTTAACACTGCACTAACCGGGCAGATCGCAATCATCGGATCGGTCACGATTTTGCCGCCGGCATGATCCTGGCATCCTCCACCGAGCAACGTGTTCGACTTCCGGTTGCGCCGATATTGCAACCGGAACGACGTACGTACCGCTGACGAAATAACATATGTGAGTTTTTAGGACTGCCGTAACCCTGACGATGCCTATTGCGGCCGTAGCGAGCAACATCACGTGCCCGTTCGATGACGTTCTGCTGGGGTTCGACATGCCTGATACACGATTGGAACGACGCGTCGTCATCGTGGATGATTCGTGGACGATCGAAGCATTGCTGAACAGCGCGCTCAGCAAACGCGACGACTTCCGCGTAGTCGGATATTGCAGCGACGTCTCGGTCGCCGCCGAGATGATCAAGCGCTTGATGCCCGACATCGTGATCATCGACCTGTGCATGGCCTATCTCGACGGTGCGGCGCTGCTGAACGCGATCCGAGACCTCGGCCAGGTCTGCAAGATCATCGTCTCCGATCACTCCGCCCGCAACGCGCTGCTGACCACGAAGCTGGTCGAGGCCGGCGCCGCCGCGTGCCTCGCCAAAAGCGACCTCGTCAACGACGCCGCCGCCTTCTTCGATCGGGTCAACGACGCGGCGGCGCGTTTAGGCAGCCAGGATCGTCACTATCTCGGCACCTTCGGCGGCAAGGCCTACAAGTCGTTCACGCCGGGCGCCGCCGGCACCGCTGGCTTCCCCCGCCCGGTCGACGAGCAGCGGCGGCTGCGGCGGATCAGCGGCAAGCGGCTTGCCAACAGCGTCGCCGAACGGCAGTTCGATCTCATCACCCGGCACGTCGCGAAGGTCACCGCCTATCCGACCTGCCTGCTGACCTTCATCGACGAAGACACCCAGTGGATCAAATCGTCGGTCGGATTCGGCATCAAGAGTACGCCGCGCGACCAGGCGATCTGCAACTACACCATCTCGCAGGGCGGCGCCTTCGTCGTCGTCGATATGGCGGCCGACACGCGCTTCGCGGCCAATCCGCTGGTGACCCACGGCCCGGTGATCAGAAGCTATGCCGGCCATCCGGTGCTCGGGGCCGACGGCGTCATCGTCGGGGCGCTGTGCGTGATCGACAACCGGGTGCGGACGGTGTCGAGCCACGTGCTCGACCAGCTCGCCGGCATGGCCGCGATCGTCGGTGAACTGATCGACCAGCGCCCGCTGCTCGCCGCCTGACCGGCGGCAAGCGAGGTCACGCCTTGCGATCGATCCGCAGCATCGCCGCCGCCGCCAGCACCATCACCGCCGCCGCGATCGCCATCGTCCAGACCGGTTCGCCGGGGAAGAAGCTGCGCACCACCTCGCCCATGATCGACGACACCACCAGCTGAGGCAGGACGATGAAGATGTTGAAAAGCCCCATGTACACGCCGAGCTTGTCCTGCGGCAGCGCTCCCGCCAGGATCGCATAGGGCATCGTCAGGATCGACGACCAGGCGATCCCCACCAGTACCATCGACGCGATCAGCACATCCGGATCGCGGACCACCAGGAACGACGCGAACCCCGCCGCGCCGCAGACCAGCCCGACGATATGGGTGTCGCGCCGCCCCAGCCGTTCGGCGAGCCGGGGCAGCACGAATGCCCATAGCGTCGCGACGCCGTTGTAGACCGCGAACAACACCCCGACCCAATTGGCGCCTTCGTTATAGCCCGCACTCGCCGCATCGGTGGCGCCGAACGCGCGCGCCGTCACGATCGGCGTCGTGTAGATCCACATGATGAACAGCGCCGACCAGGTGAACACCTGGACCAGCGCCAGCCGCCGCATCGTCGCGGGCATCGCCGCCAGATCGCCGACGATCCCGCTCAGCACATTGTCGCCCCGCCCCGACCGCACCAGCGCGGCGCTGGCCAGCAGCGCGCCGCCGAACGCGATCAGCCCCGCGCCGAGCAGGTACACCGGCTTGTCGAGGCCGAATCGTGACACCGCGGCGACGATCGCCGCGCCCAGCGCGATCCACACCGGCGCGAGCCGTGCGGTCGCCGCGGTGCGCGGTACGTGGACGGCCTCAGGGTCCGCATCGGCGAAGGCCGCCATCTGCGCGGGCGAATATTCCCGCGTCGTGCTCACCGTCCACGCCACCGCCACGAACAAGGCCGCCGCGCCGATGTAGAAGCCGTATTGCACCGATGGCGGAATGCCGCCGCCCGGCGCGGTGTTGGCGACGCCGAACACGTTGGTGAGGATGATCGGCGCGAGGCTGCCGACCACCGCGCCGGCCCCGATGAAGCCGGTCTGGAACGCATAGCCCGCGGTACGCTGCGACCGGCCGAGCATGTCGCCGACGAAGGCGCGGAACGGCTCCATCGCGACGTTGAGCGATCCGTCGAGCATCCACAGCAGGATCGCCGCGGCCCACAACACCCGCGCATTGGGCATCGCCACCAGCGCGATCGTCGCGAGGATCGCACCGGCAAGGAAATAGGGCCGCCGCCGCCCCAGCCTGCCCCAGGTCCGGTCGCTGTAATGGCCGATCACCGGCTGGACGAGCAGCCCGGTCAGCGGCGCGGCGATCCACAGGAACGCCAGGTCGTCGACCCCGGTGCCGAGCGACTGGAAGATCCGGCTGACATTCGCATTCTGCAACGCGAAGCCGATCTGGATGCCGAAGAACCCGAACGAGATGTTCCACAGGCCCCGGAACCCCTGGCGCGGCTTCTGGGCGGTCACGACGCCAGGTCGCCCGAGGATCGCCGCACGATCAGCTGGGTCGGCAGCATCGTGCTCGCGACCTCGCGATTGCCGATCCGCGCGAGCAGCGTCTCGACCAACTGTCGCCCCGCCAGCCCGCTGTCCTGCGCGATCGTGGTCAGCGGCGGATTGGCGAGCCCGGCGGCGGGTATGTCGTCGAAGCCGACGATCGCGACGTCGCCCGGCACCGCGATGCCGGCCTCGGCTAGTACCCGCATCGCCGCGAGCGCGATGAGGTCGCTCGCCGCGACGATCCCGTCGAACGCGACACCGCGATCGACCAGCGTCGTCGCCGCGCGGGTTGCGTCCTCCTCGGTCGAGATGGTGTCGATCTGCAACCGCGGATCGATCGTCATGCCGTGTCTGGCCAGCATCTCGGCATAGCCGCGGTGGCGGTCGTGGAACTCGAGATAGTGATCGGTCGCGTCGCCGAGAAAGGCGATGCGCCGCCGCCCGCGCTCGATCAGGTGGCGGGTCGCCGTGGCGCCGCCCGCGACATTGTCGCACCCGATCGTCAGCCCCGGCTGGCCCGGCTGCACCGATCCCCAGCGGATGAAATGCGTGCCCTGCGCCACCAGCTGTTCGAGCCGCGCGCGATAATCCGCATAATCGCCATAGCCGAGCAGGATCAGCCCGTCGGCGCGGTGGCTGTCCTCGTAATCGGTGTGCCAGTCGGACGAGAATTGCTGGAACGACACCAGCAGGTCGTAGCCATGTTGCGCGCAGGCCGACATCATCGACCCGAGCATGCCGAGGAAGAACGGGTTGACCACCGTATCGTCGGGATTGGGATCGCGGAACAGCAGCAGCGCGATCGTCCGGGTGGTGCCGCTGCGCAGGTTCGACGCGCTGCGATCGACCGCATAGTTCAACTGCCGCGCGATCGCCTCGATCCGCTGGCGGGTCGCCAGGCTGACCGTCGGACTGCCGCGCAGCGCCCGCGACACCGTCGGCTGCGACACGCCCGCGAGTTGCGCGATGTCGAACGACGTTGCTCTATGCTGGGCAGTCACGACGCATCCCCCCTTCCCGGCCGTCTCGCGGCGCCATTTTCCCGATGCGTGGGCCGCGAACGCGGAACCGTCAATATAGCCTCCGCGCGCGATCGACCGCAGCGGGCCCGCCGCCGATCCACTGAATACGTATGCGGTTCGATTGGCTTTGCCGCCCAGTAATCGCACTGGTGCGCGGTGATCCAACCCGCTCACGGCGCAGCAAGACGCCGGGCGGTCAACAGGGGAGACTGGAAGATGACCTACCGCAACTCGACGTTCGCGACCCGCGGACTGCTCAACATCGGCGTCAGCGGCACCGCGCTCGGCATTGCATTGCTGGTCGCGAGCGCAGCGCAAGCCCAAACCGCTGCCGCTACCGCCGATACGACCGCAACGGAGCAGACCGCCACCGATCAGGCCGATCCCGCCGCCGAGCCAGTGTCCGAAGGCGACATCGTCGTCACCGGCTTCCGAGCCAGCCTCCGCTCCGCGATCGCGGTGAAGCGCAACCTCGACGTCGTCGCGGAGGTCGTCTCGGCCGAGGACATCGGCCGCCTTCCCGACGTGTCGATCGCCGAATCGCTGGCACGGCTGCCCGGCGTCACCTCGCAGCGCACCGGCGGACAGGCCTCCGCGATCAACATCCGCGGGCTCAGCCAGGACCTCGTCTCCGCGACGCTCAACGGCCGCGAACAGGTCGCGACCTCGGGCAACCGGGTCATCGAATTCGATCAATACCCGTCCGAACTCGTCAACCAGGCAGCGGTCTACAAGAGCCCGAAGGCGTCGCAGATCGAAGGCGGCGTCGCCGGCAAGGTCGAACTCACCACCGCCCGTCCGCTCAGCATCCCCGGCAAGACGCTGGTCAGCGTCAACGTCCGCGGCGTCTACAACGATCGCGCCGGGCAGAACCCCGATGCCAGCAAGTTCGGCTATCGCGGCAGCGCGTCGATCCAGACCAAGCTGCTCGACGACACGCTCGGCCTTGCGATTGGCTACGCACGGCTGAAGCAGGCCAACGTCGCCACCCGATTCGTCGGCTACGATTATACCGCGACCGGCCAGAACGGCAGCCCCGCGGCGCGCGACGTCGACGGCAACGGCCGCCCCGACGCGATCGGCTATGGCTTCGAAACCGTCCAGGCGGGCGGCAACGAAACCCGCGACGGCGTGCTCGGCAGCATTCAGTACGAACCGACCGACACGCTGCGCATCCTGGTCGACGGCTATTACTCGCAATTCAAATCGGACGTGTATCGCCGCGGCATCCGCGTCGAGAACCTGCAATCGTCGAGCGCGGCGCTGACCGACCCGACCGTGATCGGCAACACCATCGTCGGCGGCACGACCTCGGGCATCCGCACGCGCACGATCCAGCAGGACGAGAACCGGCTCGACAAGCTCTACACCTTCGGCGGCAATATCCAGAAGGACATCGGCCAGCTGACGCTGACCGCGGACGGCTCCTATTCGCGCGCGTCGAGCTTCTTCAACAATTCGGGGCTCGACGACAACGGCAACACCACGACCAAC
Organism: Sphingomonas sp. Tas61C01; assembly: GCF_052567495.1. Lineage (NCBI taxonomy): Bacteria > Pseudomonadati > Pseudomonadota > Alphaproteobacteria > Sphingomonadales > Sphingomonadaceae > Sphingomonas > Sphingomonas sp. Tas61C01. Next base: position 2,836,540 of record NZ_CP199583.1, on the reverse strand, counting down.
CCGGTCACGCTGACCTACAAGCTCGACAGGCTCAACGTCGGGTCGTTCGCGACGAGCGCCAACTATACCGATCCCGCCGCGAACACCTTCGAGGGGTTCTACATCGTGCCGCAGCGCGACACCGATCGGCTCTACGCCTTCGCGGGCAGCGCGCTCTACAAGGTCGACGGGTCGTTCCTGAAGTCGATCGAAGTCGGCGGCCGCTACGGCAACCGCCGCGCCGAGCGCACCATCACCAGCTTCAACAGCTTCAGCTTCGCAAGCCCGGTGACGCTCACCGGCTCGAATTCGCAGATCGCGGGTTTCAAGGGCAAGTTCGGCTCCTATCCAGACTTCCTGGTCGCCGACATCGGCAGCATCTTCGACCAGCAGCTCGGCACGAACCGCGTCGTCGATCAGTCGCAGGCCTTCACCCGCGATCAGAGCTTCACGATCGACGAGAAGACCTACGCCGGCTACGGCCAGCTCAACTTCGACACGATCGCCGGATCGCTGCCGTTCAAGGGCAATATCGGCCTGCGCGTCATCCATACCGACCAGAGCTCGTCGTCGACGATCGCGGACGGCAGTGGCGGCCGCTACGCCAATAGCCGCGGCGACAAATACACCGACTGGCTGCCGCAGGCGAACTTCATCCTGAGTCTCAGCGAACAGGACCAGGCCCGCCTCTCGCTGTCGCGCCAGATCTCGCGTCCGCGCTTCTTCGATTTCCGCAACTCGATCTCGACCAATCTGGTCGGCATCGGCGGCGGGGTCGCGCGGCTCGACGGATCGGGCGGCAACCCGACGCTGCAGCCGTTCCGCGCCAACCAGTTCGATGCGACCTACGAACATTATTTCGGCAGCAGCGGCTCGCTCGTGCTCGGCGCCTTCTACAAGGACATCCGCAGCTTCGTGATCGGCGGGATCATCCCGAACTATGATTTCGCGGCGAACGGCATCTCTACCCCGCCACTCGCGGGCACCGGCTTCACCAGCGTGGTCACGACGGGCAATCTGTCGGCGCCGGTCAACGGCAAGGGCGGCTATGTCTACGGTTTCGAAGCCGCGCTGACCAAGACGTTCGATTTCCTGCCGGCGCCGTTCGACGGCCTGGGCGCGGTGCTCAACGTCTCGTACAACCAGTCGGACGTCAGCATCACCAACGCGATCAGCGGCAACACGCTGTCGCTGACCCTGCCGGGCCTGTCCAAGGTCGTGTCGAACCCGACGATCTTCTTCGAAAAGAGCGGTTTCTCGACCCGCGTGTCGATGCGCTACCGCTCCAAGTTCGTCGCGCCGCAGTTCGGCCTTAGCGAACAGATCGTCACCAACGCCGCCGAAACCGTATTTGACGCGCAGATGAGCTACGAATTCCCCGCGGACAGCGCCCTGGGGGGCATGACCCTCCTCGCGCAGGCGAACAACTTCACCGACGAACCCACCCGCTCCTATTTCGGTCAGCCCGCGCAGACCGGCACGCTTCAGTATTTCGGCCGGCAATTCTATCTGGGCGCCAGCTTCCGCTTCTAAGGGCAGATCGATGTTCAAGTCCGTCGCCGCGGTGTTGGCAAGTTCGCTGCTACTCTGCCCCGCGGCGGCGCAGCCGTCCGCTGCCGTCGCGGATTACCGGGCGCGGCTGCCCCAGGACGAGGTGATCTACTTCGTCCTGCCCGACCGGTTCGAGAACGGAGACCCGGGGAACGATCGCGGTGGCCTGACCGGCGACCGCCTCGCCACGGGCTTCGATCCGACCGCGAAGGGCTTCTACCATGGCGGCGACCTGAAGGGGCTGACCAAGCGGCTCGGCTATATCCGGTCGCTCGGCGCCACCGCGATCTGGCTCGGGCCGGTGTTCCGGAACAAGCCGGTGCAGGGCGCCAAGGGGCAGGAATCCGCCGGCTATCACGGCTATTGGATCACCGACTTCACCCGCGTCGATCCGCATCTTGGCAGCAACGACGACATGGCGGCGCTGGTCGCGGCGGCGCACGCGCGCGGGATGAAGGTCTACATGGACATCATCGTCAACCACACCGCCGACGTGATCCATTACCGCGAATGCGCGGAGGGCACGCCGTGTCCCTATCGCGACCGCGCCACCTATCCCTACCAGCGCAAGGGCGGTGCCGGGGGCAAGCCGATCAACACCGGGTTTGCGGGCGACGACGTCGCGACCGCCGCCAATTTCGCGGCGCTCACCGATCCGGGTTACGCCTACACGCCCTACGTCCCTGCCGCCGAGCGGACGGTGAAGGTCCCGGCGTGGCTCAACGATCCGATCTATTATCATAATCGCGGCGATTCGACGTTTGCGGACGAGAGCTCGACCATGGGCGACTTCTCCGGCCTGGACGACCTGATGACCGAAAACCCGCGGGTGCTCGCGGGGATGACCGAGATATTCGGCGGTTGGATCGACCGGTTCAAGGTCGACGGCTTCCGCATCGACACCGCGCGCCACGTCGATCCGGCTTTCTGGCAGGCGTTCGCACCCGCGATGATCGCGCGCGCCAAGGCCAACGGCATTCCCAATTTCCACATCTTCGGCGAGGTCGCGGGCGGCACGATGGACCCGGGCTATCTCGCCCAGTTCACCCGGCGAGACCGCCTGCCCGCGGTGCTCGACTTCGCGTTCCGCTGGGGCGTCACCGATGTCGTCGCCGGCAACAAGGGCACCAGCGAGCTCGCCGCGCTGTTCGACGGCGACGTGCTGTACAAGGGCGGGGCGGCGACCGCGATGACGCTGCCGATTTTCCTCGGCAATCACGACCAGGGCCGCTTCGCGCGCGACGTCCGCCGGCTCAACCCCGCCGCCGACGATGCCGAGGTGCTGGCGCGCGTGAAGCTCGCGCATGCGATGTTGCTGACGTTGCGTGGCGTGCCGACGATCTACTCGGGCGACGAACAGGGGTTCGCCGGCGACGGCGACGATCAGGATGCGCGCGAGGATTTGTTCGCGTCGCAGGTCGCGGTGTACAACGACAATGTGCTGGTCGGCACCAAGGCGACTACCGCGTCGGCCAATTTCGGCACCACCCACCCGCTCTACCGCGAGATCGCCTCGTTATCGGCGCTGCGCCGCGCGAACCCGGCGCTGACGCGGGGCCGGACCGTCGTCCGGGCGCGCGGACCGTCCCCTGGGCTGTTCGCGGTGTCGCGATTCGATCCGTCGACCGGGCGCGAGATCCTGCTCGCCTTCAACACCGGCGCCACCGCGATCACCGGGGCCGTGCAGGTCGAGACCGCGTCGACCCGCTTCGCCACGCTCGCCGGCCCCTGCCCCACCCGCGCCGCGGCGCCCGGCAGCGTGTCGATCAGCCTGCCCGCCTTCGGCTATGCCGTGTGCGCCGCGGCACCGAAATGATGCCCGAGCCCACGCGCCAGCCCGAACCGGCGGCCGATACCCCGTGGTGGAAGGGCGCGTCGATCTACCAGATCTATCCGCGCAGCTTCGCCGACAGCAACGGCGACGGCATCGGCGACCTGCCCGGCATCACCGGGCACCTCGATCACGTCGCCAGCCTCGGCGTGGATGCGATCTGGCTGTCGCCCTTCTTCACCTCGCCGATGCGCGATTACGGCTATGACGTCGCCGACTATCGCGACGTCGATCCGATCTTCGGCACGCTCGCCGATTTCGACGCGCTGATCGCCCGCGCCCATGCGCTGGGGCTGCGGGTGATCATCGACCAGGTCTACAGCCACACCTCCAACGAGCATCCGTGGTTCGTCGAGAGCCGCTCGTCGCGCACCAACCCGAAGGCGGACTGGTATGTCTGGGCAGACGCCAAGCCGGACGGCAGCCCGCCGTCGAACTGGCAATCGGTGTTCGGCGGCCCGGCCTGGACCTGGGACGCGCGGCGCCGCCAATATTATCTGCACAATTTCCTGAAGGAACAGCCGCAGCTCCACGTTCACGACGCCGCGGTGCAGGAAGAACTGCTCGACACCGCGCGCTTCTGGCTCGATCGCGGCGTCGATGGCTTCCGGCTCGACGCGATCAACTTCGCGATGCACGACCCCGCGCTGACCGATAATCCGCCGGTCGCCGACAACGGCATCAAGACGCGGTCGTTCGATTTCCAGCGCCACATCCACAACCAGAGTCACGCGGACATCCCCGGCTTCCTCGAACGCCTGCGCCGCCTGATCGACACCTATGGCGACCGGTTCACCGTCGCCGAGGTGGGGGGGGCCGAGAGCGACCGCGAGATGAAGCTGTTCACCCGCGGCAACGCGCGGCTGAACAGCGCCTATGGCTTCGACTTCCTCTACGCGTCCACGCTCGAACCCCGCACCGTCGCCGACGCGATCACGCTGTGGCCCGCGCAGGCCGAGACCGGCTGGCCGAGCTGGGCGTTCGAGAACCACGATGCGCCCCGCGCGGTGTCGCGCTGGGCCGCACCCGAGCACCGCGACGCCTTTGCGCGGATGAAGATGCTGCTGCTGGTCTGCCTGCGCGGCAATATCTTCCTCTATTATGGCGAGGAACTGGGATTGACCCAGGTCGATGTCCCGTTCGCGCTGCTCCGCGATCCCGAGGCGATCGCCAACTGGCCGCTGACGCTGTCACGCGACGGCGCGCGGACGCCGATGCCGTGGCGATCGGACGCGCCGCAAGCTGGCTTCAGCGACGGCACGCCGTGGTTGCCCGTTGGCGCCGATCATCCGTCGCTGGCGGTCGACCGGCAGGAGCGCGATCCGGGTTCGCTGCTCCACCTGACGCGGCGGCTCCTCGCGCTGCGCAAGGCCAACCCGGCGCTCGCGACCGGCGACCTGACGCTTGTCGAGGTCGCGCCCACCCTGCTCGTCTTCGAACGCCGCGCCGCGAACCAGACGATGCTGTGCCTGTTCAACATGGGTCCCGCGCCCATCGAATGGCAGCCCGCCCAGCCCGAACGCTGGCGCTTGCGCGACAGCGTCAATCACGCCGGGGGATGGATCTTAGCCGGCTATGCCGCCATCGTCGCCGAAAGGATCGCCTGATCATGAAGACCCTCCTGCTGCTCTCCGCCGCCCTGATCGCCGCCCCCGCCGCGGCGCAAACCGAGCCGGCGACGACCAACGAGACGATCAAGCCGCAGCCGCCGAGCGCGATCCCCAGCGCGATCGCGACCTCGCCCGACGGCAGCATCGCGGTCACCGTGGCGACCGATGCGGAGGGGCATGCGACCTATAGCATCAGCCGCAAGGGCGAGCTGATCGTCACCCCCTCGCGACTCGGCTTCCTGTTCACCGACGCGCCCAAGTTCGATCGCCACCTGAAGATCGAGAGCGTCACCCGCGACAAGGCGGATGCGACCTGGACCCAGCCATGGGGCGAGTGGAAGACGATCCGCGACAATCATATCGAGATGCGCGTCCGCCTGGTCGAGACCGATCGGATGAAGCGGATGATCGACGTCGTGTTCCGCCTGCAGGACGATGGCGTCGGCTTCCGCTACGAATTTCCCGAACAGCCGGGCTTCAAGACCGTCAACATCGCCGAGGAACTCACCCAGTTCGCCTTCGCGACCGAGGCGACCGCGTGGTGGAAGCCCGCGTTCGAATGGAACCGCGAGGAATATCTCTACAATCGCACGCCGCTGACCGGCGTCGGCACCGCGGCGACGCCGATCACGCTGAAACTGGCGAGCGGGACTCATGTCGCGCTGCACGAGGCGGCGCTGGTCGACTATGCCGGCATGAACGTCGCCAAGGTCGAGGGCAACACGCTGAAGGCGGTGCTGACCCCCGGCGCCGGTGCCCCGAAGGTGACCCGGACCGGCGCCTTCGCCACGCCGTGGCGTACGCTGATCCTCGCGGACGACGCGCCCGGCCTGTACATGAGCCACCTCGAGCTCAATCTCAACGAACCCAACAAGCTGGGCGATGTCAGCTGGATCAAGCCCGGCAAGTTCGTCGGTGTGTGGTGGAACATGATCACCGGCAAGTGGAGCTGGGCGACCGGCCCTCAGCACGGCGCCACCACCGCGCACGTCAAGACCTACATCGACTTCGCGAGCGCCAACAAGATTCCAGGCGTCCTCGTCGAAGGCTGGAATGTCGGCTGGGACGGCGACTGGTTCGGCAACGGCAACGCCATGCAGTTCGACACGCCGACCCCCGATTTCGACGCAACCGAACTCGCCCGCTACGCTAAGGCCAAGGGCGTCTACCTGATCGGCCACAACGAGACCGGCGGCTCGGCCAGCCATTACGACGCCCAGCTCGACCGCGCCTTCGGCTATGCGCGCGACCACGGCATTCCCGCGGTGAAGACCGGCTACGTCACCGACGCCGGCCAGATCGAGCGCGTCGATCCGGACGGCACCGCAAAGCGCGAATGGCACGAGGGGCAATGGATGGTGAACCACTATACCCGCGTCGTCACGACCGCCGCGAAATACCGCGTCGCGATCGACAGCCACGAACCGGTGAAGGACACCGGCCTGCGTCGCACTTATCCGAACTGGGTCGCCCGCGAGGGCTCGCGTGGCATGGAATATAACAGCTGGGCGGGCAAGAACCCGCCCGAGCACGAAGCCAACCTCGCCTTCACGCGCATGCTCGAAGGCCCGATGGATTTCACCCCAGGCGTGCTCAGCCTGAAGGGCAGCGACGACAGCGACATCCTGTCGACCATCGCCAAGCAGCTCGCGCTGTACGTCGTGCTCTATTCGCCGGTTGTCATGGCAGCCGATACGCCGGAGAACTACGCGAAATACCCACAGGCGTTCCAGTTCATCAAGGACGTGCCGACCGACTGGTCCGACACCCGCGTGCTGAACGGCGAGGTCGGCGACTACGTCACCTTCGCCCGGCGCGATCGCCGCTCCGACGATTGGTATATCGGCAGCATCACCGACGAGAATGCGCGGACGCTCACCGTGACGCTCGACTTCCTCGACCCGGGCAAGAGCTACACGGCACAGATCTACCGTGACGGCCCCGGCGCCGATTACCGCACCACCGCCCGCCATTCGATCGCCTTCGAGACCAGGACGGTGCGCAAGGGCGACCGCCTGACCGTGGCCCTCGCGCCCGGCGGCGGGCAGGCGATTCGGCTGAAGCGACGGTAGAGCGGGCGCTCGAACGCTCCCGGTATGCCCGATGTGTCCCCGTGAACCCGGGGACACAGTACTGGGCTCCGGCGTTCGCGGGAGCACAACCAGGTGGAACGTTCGCTTCGGCCAAGGTCAAGTGTTAACCAAGTTCGCACCTAAGTCGGGCGGCTACAGGCACAGCGTCAAGAAATATTCACGGTTAAGATTTGCTTGATCCGTACCAAAACAGATCATCGCAATTGTCCCTTAACCATGTTCGTTCGTAATCGTGAATTTACCGTAAATAGTGGGGCCCTTGGCCGGAACGTCGACTGTGCGCCGACATTGCATCCACATGGGTATTGTCATCGACATCACTGACAAGCTGAACGCGCTCCGTCGCTCGCGTCGCTTGGTCAAGGACATCCAGCGTTCGGATCTGCGGATCGCCTATGGCCTCCTGATGGTCACCGAACGCGAGGTGGAGCGACAGATGTTGATCCTGTGCGACAAGAACGCCTCGAAGGCGGATGTCGAGGAGGCGATCGAATTGATGCCGTTGCTGACCGAGATCCTCGGGCAGCGGCAGCGCGAATATCGGTGCCTGGAGCTGGATCTGATCGCCAACGGCGACACCGGCACCCACGACGATTGACGCGCCCGGCACCACTCCGGTGACCCGGCAATTGGGAGGACGCCATGGGCCTGTTTCCGTCACGGCTGATCCCCGACAGCGAGTATCTCCTGTCGCGCTCGATCCAGGAGTCGGTGCTCGCCGCCGACGCAACCACACCGCGCGCTGCCGCAGCGCACCACGCGATCGCGGGCTGCTACCTCGCCAGGCTGTTCGGCGAAGACGCCGCCACCGAAGACAGCCGTCGCGGACCGTCTGCCGCCGGCACCCCGGGGCCGCGGTTCAGCGACCTCAGAAGCGTTCCCGCGAACGCGGACCTGAACCAGCTTCTCGACGACCTGATCCGAACGACCTCCACCGGCACGAACGCGGCACCTTCCGCCGGGGCGGGCGTTGCGCCTGTTGCAGCAAGGAGAAGGGCATTGGAAATCATCAAGCTACCCGCCGGCGAACTCGCGCCCGACGAGTGCGATTGCGTGCGCGTCATCCGCAAGCCCGACGGCGGCTTCGAACTCAACTGCAATGCGCTTCAGGCCGATAGCAGCGACGGCGAGGTCGATTCGGTGTCGTTGATCGGCGGCGACACCTATCGCACCTTCGAACTCGCCGAGGCGGCGGGACTTGCCTGGGCGCACGACCACAGCTCCGAACGCGTCTATGTCTGCACGCTCGACCCCGACGATCTGAACGACTGATCCAGCTACAGGCGCACGCGCACGGTCCCGCCGATCGTGCGCGGTTCGCTCGGCGAGCCCAGGATCAACCCGGAATTGCCCGCCTGGATCGTCAGGTTCTGGATATAGTCGGCGTCGAGCAGGTTGCGCGCCCACAGGATCATCTCCAGCCCGTCCGCGAAGCGGTAGCCGATGTTGGCGTTGGTCAGGTTGTAGCCGCGGATATAGGTGAAGCGCGACAGGCTGGGATCGCCGTTATAGCCGCTGCGGGACGCCGTATCGACATGGGCGAACACCTGGCCGCTGCCGACCGGTCGCGTGTAATCCAGGCCGGCGGTCAGCGCGAAGCGCGGCAGCGAGGCGAGCCGCCGGCCGGTAAGGCTGCACTGGGTCGTCGCCGCGGTCTGCACCTCGAGCGGGCAGGGTCCCGCCGGATAGTCGCTGTAGGTGCCGTCCGAATAGGCGACATTGGTTCGCGCACTGAGTCCCGGCAGCAGGATCGCGGTGACGTCGGCTTCCAACCCCTTCACCGTGACCGCAGGGATATTCGACAGATAGCCGCGCAACTGCACGGTCTGCGTCAGCGAGTTCTCGACGACGGTCGCCTGAAAGTCGCGCACCTTCGTGTAGAAACCGTCGATGTTGAAGATCAGCCGCCGATCCAGCAGCGCGGTCTTCAGCCCGACCTCATAGGTCTCGTTGCGCTCCGGCCGGACGACAGCGGTCGCCAGCACCGGGCGGTTGGCGTTGTCGAGCGGCAGGCCCGACATGTTGATGCCGCCCGATTTGAAACCGCGTGCATAGCTGGCATAGGCCATCACATCGTCGGTGGCCTGCCACGCGAAGTTGCCGCGGCCCGACAGGCTGCCGTCGCTGTCGTGCGCTTCGTAGCTTTGCGGGCGCAGCACACCCAGCCGCGCGTTGACGAGCGCGGTGCTCGTCGTCGCCGAACCACCCGAGACGGTGGTGGTGTAGTAACCGTCCTTATCCTCCTGCGTGTAGCGCAGGCCGAGCGTTGCGGTGAGGCTAGGCACGATACGCCAGTTGACCTCGCCGAACGCGGCATAGCTGAGGCTGCGGAAATCGGTGCGGCCGTCCTGGCCATAGCCGTCGAGCAGATTGCCCGGCACCGGCGTGTTGGCGGTGCCGGTCGTCGTACCGATCAGGTAACGCGCCGCGGCCGGCCCGTAGATGCTGATCGGTCGCCCGACGATCTTCTGGCGGAAGCCGTAGAGACCAGCGACGTAGCTGAACGGCCCCGCACCGTTCGAGGCGAGCCGCACCTCCTGGCTATACTGGTCCTGCCGCGACGGGATGTGCTGCGACGACTGGATCGGCAGGCCGGTATAGTCGCGATCGTTTTCCGCATCCCAGTTCCAGAACCGCCACGCGCTGACCGATGTCAGCGTCGCGAAACCGAGGTTCCAGTCGGTGATCGCGCTGACGCCGCCTTCGTTGGTGTCGACGCCGAGCGGCCCGTCGATGTCGGTGACCCGGTCGTAGGCATTGGTGCTGGCGGGCGCATAGCCGAACTGCGCGGCGAGCCCGCTCGGTCCGCCGAACTGACGGTTGGCGGCGCGCAGCGAGGTGCCGGTGCGCAGATAGACCTGGCCGCAGCAATAGGCCTGGAAGTTGGTGAAGTCGGCAATGAGCCGCATCTGGATGGTATCATCGGGCTTGATCAGCAGCTGCCCGCGCACGGCCTGCGTGCCCAGCGTGTTGGTGTCGCGGCCGGTGCGGAGATTGTCGATCACGCCGTCGCGACGGGTCGACACTACCGATACGCGATAGGCGACGGTGTCGCTGATCGGCCCCGACACCCAGCCCTTGGCCTGGACGAGATTGCGCTCGCCATAGGACAGCTCGGCAAAGCCTTCGCGGGCGAAGGTGGGGCTGCGCGTCGTGATGTTGAGCGCGCCGGCGGTGGTGTTCTTGCCGAATAGCGTGCCCTGCGGCCCGCGTAGTTCCTCGACCTGTTCGATGTCCGCGAAGTCGAACGCCGCGGTCGCCGGGCGGGCGTGGTAGACCTGATCGATGTAGAAGCCGACGCCGGGTTCCAGCCCGTCGTTCGCTTGGCTGACCGCGACCACGCTCGATCCGAGCCCGCGGATCGTGAAGGCGGTGTTGCGCGGGTTGGCCGAGCTGTAGTTGAGGCTCGGGATCAGCGTCGTCAGTCCCTGCGTGTTGACCGTGAAGCTCTGGTCGATGAGCTCGCCGCCGATCACCGACAGCGCCGCAGGGACGCTCTGCGCGTTTTCGGCGCGGCGCCGGGCGGTGACGATGACGTCGGGCAGCGCGTCGATGGATGGCGCAGTTCCGGCAGCGTCCCCGTCGGCGGGTGTCGCGATCGACTGCGCCTGGGCGGGCCACACGGACATCGGCGCGGCGACGGTGATCAGCAACAGCACGAAACGCTTGGACATGGACCGGAACCCCCTTGGCGCGGATTCTTCCGCTGCCATCATATCCGGCCGTATATCGACATCATATTCGAGCGTATATAGATCTACGTCGTCATCGACGGCTCAGCCAGACGCGATCGGTTCCTTGCGCAGATGCGTCGTCAGCACGGCATAGGCGGATCCCTCCGCCGCCTCGGCCGCTTCGCGCTCCATCGTCCGATAGGCGTGAAGAACCGCGGCACCGGTTTCGGTGACCCGGGCACCGCGTTCGCGCCCGCCGCCCTTCAGCGTGTCGACCAGCGCGGGATCGAAGCACCGGTTCATCTCGTCGACGAGCAGCCAGGCGCGTCGATAGCTCATGCCCAGCGCCTGCGCCGCGCCGGTGATCGACGCTTCGACCCCGATCGCCTCGAGCAGATCCGCCTTGCCGGGCCCGAGCGCAAGCGCATCGCCGCAGGCGATCTGCAGTTTCAGCCAGAGCGGCCCGCGCTTCACCTCACTTACCGATCATCACGTCGCTGGCCTTCACGATCACGGTCACCGTATCGCCGAGCGTCAGGCCAAGCTCGGCGATCGCCTCTTCGGTGATGTTCGCGGTGACGATATCGCCGCCGCCGATCTCGACCTTGATCGAACCGTTCACCGCGCCGGGCGCGATCGCGACGATCTTGCCGGCGATCTGGTTGCGCGCACTGAGCTTCATCGGTCTTCCTCCTGTGATAGCCGGAGCAACCTACCTCGCCCATCCCCCGCCGGCCAGCAAGCGATGCCGCGACGCAGGGGCTGGCGACGTGCCGCCAACCCGCTAGGCTGCCGCTCGTCCGACAAGGAGCCGCCGCACATGATCGCCTATCCCCTCCTGCTCCTCCTCGCCGCCGTGCCTCAGGCTGCGGCCGACGTCACGGCGCGGGCGGAGCATGTCGCGATCCAGGCATCAGACCTCGATCGCAGCGCCGCCTTCTATCACGAGGCGTTCGGGCTGCGGCTCATCCCCACCCCGCTGAAGAACCGCCGCTGGCTCGACCTCGGCAACGGCATGGCGCTGCACATCCTCGACGGCCGCGTCGCGCCGAAGCCGTCGAACCGCAACGAACACCTGGCGCTGCATGTCGACGATCTCGCCACCGTCACCGCCTGGCTGGACCGGCATCACCTCGTCTGGACCAATCTCGGCGGCACGCCACGCACCATGCAGACCCGCTTCGACGGTGTCCGCCAGATCTACGTCCAGGATCCCGACGGTTATTGGCTGGAAATCGGCGACGCGCGCGGCGTTCCGGCCCGGTGATGCGTTGCATGCACTCGGCGAAGGCGGCGTCGAGCAGATCGGCTCGTTCACCAGAACCGATGTCAGGAGACGGATGATGATCGAAGCACGATGGAACGGCGCGGTGATCGCCAGCAGCGACGACACGGTCGTCGTCGAGGGCAACCACTATTTTCCCGCCGATGCGGTCGACGCCGCGGTGTTGCGGCCGAGCGCCACGACGACGATCTGCCCGTGGAAGGGAACCGCGCACTATCACAGCCTCCATGTCGACGGCGCCGACAACCCAGACGCCGCCTGGTATTATCCGGATCCGAAGGCGAAGGCCGAGAATATCCGCGACCGTATCGCCTTTTGGAAGGGCGTGCAGGTTGGTTGAGCTCGCGGCGGCCGGCGGAACGAGAGTCTGCGCATGATCGACCTCAATGCGGCGACGGCGGAGCAACTCGATGCGGTGCCGCAGCTGAAGGGGCACGGCTTCGAGATCGTCCGCTACCGCGAGGAGCGCGGGCGCTTCGACAGTCTGCGCCAGCTCGACGAGGTTCCGCGCCTCACCGGCAAGTGGGACGGCGCCGAGGCCGAGGTCGGCGTCGACTGACGCAAGGCGCTCGGGCGACCCAGGACCCGCGCTCGTGCGTTGAGACATGATGAGCAGCATCGAGGATTTGCAGCGCGAAATGGAGGCGGCGGTCGAAGCGCTCGATTTCGAGCGCGCGTCGCAGTGTCGCGACCGGATCAGCCTGTTGCGCGGCGGCGCGACCGCGCAGGATGCGGAGCGGGCCGATCCGTCGGGGCTGGTCCGCCAGCAGCCCGGCGCGATGGGGCTCGGCACAAGCCAGCAACGCCTGACCCCGCCCCCCGGCTGGCGACCGCCGCCCAAGCCCGATCCGATGACCGCGGGTCGGGGTCGCCGCGGTCGGCGTCCGCCCGACGACACCTGATCGCGACTCGGGTGAAGCCGCAACGCAGATCCGCGTCGCGCGTTGTCGGTGCATGTCCCTGATCGCTCCACTGGTAACGATGTCGCTGATCGCCGCTGCACCGGCCGCAATCGCCGCGCTGAAATGGGAGAAGCGCGTGTTGCTCGTCAACGCGGCGGATGCCCGCGATCCTCTGCTCGACGAACAACGCCGGATCATCGCAGCGTGGAAGGCGAATGCCGACGACCGCGATCTTGCCGTGGTCGAGATCCTCGGCAACGAGGTGCACGGCGTCAGCGACACCGCCGCCGCGCTTCGCCGACGCTACAGGCTGCCCGCCGCCGGCTTCGCGGTCGTGCTGATCGGCAAGGACGGCGGCGCCAAGCTGCGCGAGAGCCGGCCTATCCCTGCCGCCACCCTGCAAGGGACAATCGACGCCATGCCGATGCGGCGCGACGGCCAGCGCTAGCCGGCTCCGATCGCCCAGCGCGCGACCACCTCCACAAGCACGCTAGTGTGCGGTAATCCCGCGGCAGGGACGGCGACACGGAGGCGGGAATGGAAACGATCGGGCGCGATCTGCGCGAAATGCAGCGAATCCCGCTGGCGCCGGCGCATGTCGAGGCGTTGCGCGCGGCGGGGTCGCCGCGCCGGTACGCAGCGGGGGAGATGCTGACCGAACTCGGTGCGCCGGCCGATCGCTTCATCTATGTCGAGGACGGAGAGGTCGAAGTCGTCAACCCGTTCACCGGCGAACGGCTTGTCCCCTCGACGATCGGCGCGACCCAGTTCGTCGGCGAGATCGCGTTGCTATCGGGCGGGACCTGGTCGTTGCCGATGCGCGCGGTGCGCGAGACTGCGGTGATCGAGGTGCCGCGGGCGGCGCTGCTGCGTCTGATGTCGGCGGTGCCGGAGATGTCGGACATCGTCATCACCGTGCTCGCCGCGCGCCGTCGGCGGCAGCTGGAGGCGGGCGACGGCATGCTCGTGCTGGTCGGGGAGGAGAGCGACCGTGCGGTCCGCCGCGTCGCCGATTTCGCCGCGCGCAACCGCCTGCCCTACCGCTCCTATCCGCTCGGCAGCACCGAGGCCGCCGCCATCGCCGGCAGCTGCGGCACCGCGCCCGATGCGCCGGTGGTGGTCTTCGGTCGCGATCTGGTGGTCGAGGACCCGACGCCGGAGAATGTCGCAAGGCTGCTCGGCCTGGATCAGGACTTGCCCGAGGACGAGGCGTTCGACGTGCTGATCGTCGGCGCCGGCCCGGCCGGAGTCGCGGCGGCGGTCTATGCGGGCGCCGAGGGCCTGTGCGCGCTCGTCGTCGACGAACTCGCGATCGGTGGCCAGGCGGGAACGTCGAGCCGGATCGAGAACTACATGGGGTTTCCGACCGGCATCTCGGGCGCCGACCTCGTCTGGCGTGGCGAGGTGCAGGCGATGAAGTTCGGCACCCGCTTCGTCATGCCCCGCCGGGTCGCGGCACTCGAGCAGCTCGACGACGACGCATTCTGCGCGACCTTCGCCAACGGCCAGCGGGTGAAGGCCGCCGCGGTCGTGGTTGCGAGCGGCGTACAATATCGGCGCCTGCCGCTCGATCGCCTGCCCGACTTCGAGGGCCAGGGGATCTATTACGCGGCGACCGAGAACGAGGCGCGCTTCTGCCGGGAAACCGAGGCGCTGGTGATCGGCGGCGGCAACTCGGCAGGCCAGGCGGCGATGTTCCTCAGCCGGACCGCGCGCCACGTGCGCGTGCTGGTGCGCGGCGACACGCTGGCAACGTCGATGTCGAGCTACCTGTCGAGCCGGTTGGAGGCGGACCCTGCGATCACGATCGAATATGGCGCGCACGCCGCCCGGCTGCACGGCGGGGACTCGTTGGAGGCGGTGACGATCCGCAACCGTGACGGCGATCGCCGGATCGACACCTGCGCGCTGTTCGTGATGGTCGGCGCCGCGCCGAATACCGGCTGGCTGTCCGAATTGGTGGCGCTCGACGACAAGGGTTTCGTGCTGACCGGTGAGGCGGTCGGGGCGCAATCGCCCTACGCCACGTCGCGACCGGGCATCTACGCGGTCGGCGACGTCCGCGCCGGATCGGTCAAGCGCGTCGCCTCGTCGGTCGGCGAGGGATCGGTGGTGATCTCCAAGGTATGGGAACACGTCCGCGGCTGAACCTCGCCCGCCCTTGCCTCGCCCGCCCTTGCCTTCGCCCGCCCCGGCTGCTTCACCGTCGCAATGAAGCGATCGACGATTGCGCTCGTTCCTTTCCTGCTCGGCGTGGCGCCGGGCGAGCCGGTGCTCGGCCCGATTCGGCTCCAGCTCTACTACAAGACCACCGGCACGCTCTCGGCCGACATCGCGCCGCCCCGGCATGTCAGCCTGTGGAACACCGGCGCTGGCGAGGGCGACGCCAAGCAGCCCGCCGAAGACCTGCTGGTATCGGTGCCCATTCAGATGCCGCCTGGCCGCGACATCGGCGAGAATAGCGATGTACCGCTGACGATCAGCGTCCGCACGCGATCGGGCAAACTACTGGCGTCGCGCACCTTCACCTTCGTCGCGATCCCCTACGGGGATCCGGTCTGGAGCCCGTTATGGGTGTCGGGCGTGCAATGCGCGGGTCCGATCGTCGCCACCGCGACCTGGGGCAAGCAGCGACGTAGCGCGACGATCAGCTTCGACTGCGGCGAATAGATGCCGTCGGCCGGCGGCGGCTGCCCGACGCACTTTCCCGGTGCGACTGCCCTGGCGCTTTCGTTAAACCTTAGCTGAACGCGTCCGTTCAGCCTGCTGCCGTTGTCGTGTCTTACCATATGCCTACGCCATCTCGCGTACACCTCGACCTGGAGCAACCGAATGGCGACTGCGGCAGTGAACCCCGGTAGCACGGGGCCATCGCGTGGCGGCGCGCCCGCCCGTACGCCGACGCGCACTCTCGACGCGCTCAACTTCTTCCTGGCCGACGTGCGCGACGGGCTCGGGCCGTACCTCGCCATCTATCTGCTGGTGGTGCGGGGCCCGTCGCACGGCTGGAACGAAGCGACGGTCGGGCTGGTGCTGACGATCGCCGGCATTGTCGGGTTGGTGTCGCAGACCCCCGCGGGCGGCCTGATCGACCGCACGCGGAACAAGCCGCGCATCGTCATCGCCGCCGCCCTGCTCGTGACGCTCGGCAGCCTGTCGTTGCCGATCGTCTCGGGCTTCACGATGGTGACGATCACCCAATCGATCGCCGCCGCTGCGGGCGCGGTGTTCGCGCCTGCGATCTCGGCGATCACGCTGGGCTTGGTCGGCCCCAGGCTGTTCGCCAAGCGGGTCGGCCGCAACGAAGCGTTCAACCATGCCGGCAACGCGGTCTCGGCGGCACTGGCAGGGGTGCTCGCCTGGTCGTTCGGCCCGGTCGTGGTGTTCTGGCTGATGGCGGCGCTGACCGTCGCCAGCATCGCGGTCGCGATGCGGCTGAACAACCACGACATCGACAATGCGATCGCCCGCGGCCTCGACTGCGAACCCGAGGAGGATTGCGAGGAACCGAGCGGCTGGACGACGCTGGTTGAAAACCGCGCGCTGATGATCTTCGCCGCCGCCGCCTTTACTTTCCACCTGGCGAACGCGGCGATGCTCACCTCGGTCAGCCAGCTGCTCGGGCGCACCGTCGGCACCGACAAGGCGACTTCGCTCACTGCGGCGTGCATCGTCGCCGCGCAATTGGTGATGGTGCCGGTCGCGATCGTCGTCGGACGCAACACCGAACGCTGGGGCACCAAACCGATCTTCCTGGTCGCCTTTGGCTTCCTCGCCGCGCGCGGTGCGCTGTACACGCTGTCCAACGATCCCTGGTGGCTGGTCGGCGTCCAGGCGCTCGACGGCGTCGGCGCGGGGATCTTCGGGGCGCTGTTCCCGGTGATCGTAGCCGATCTGACCAAGGGATCTGGCCGGTTCAACGTCAGCCAGGGCGTCGTCTCCAGCGTGTTCGGCCTCGGCGCGGCGCTGTCGGCGACGCTGGCGGGATCGATCATCGTCTGGGCCGGCTACAGCGCCAGCTTCCTCACCCTTGCCGGGATCGCCGCCGCCGGGTTCGTGCTCTATCTCACCGCCATGCCTGAAACGCGACTCGCGCCCGATCGGGCCGGGAAGCGGTGATCCTCGCCACCGCCGCGACCTGGGCCATCTGCGCGGTAGCCACTGCGGCGGTGATCGCGCGGCCGTTCCGCTGGCCAGAGGCGATCTGGGCGGTCGCGGGTGCGGCGGCGCTGCTGCTGTTCGGGTTGCTGCCGCTACCGCTCGCCGCCGGGGCGGTCGCCAAGGGGCTCGACGTCTACCTCTTCCTGATCGGCATGATGCTGCTGAGCGAAGTCGCGCGTGCCGAAGGGCTGTTCGATTGGGTCGCGGCCACCGCGGTGATCCACGCCGGGGGCTCGACCGCGCGGCTGTTCGCGCTGGTCTACGCCGCGGGCGTCGTCACCACGACGTTCCTGTCAAACGACGCGACCGCGGTGGTGCTGACCCCGGCCGTCTGTGCCGCGGCGAAGAAGGCGAAGGCCGATCCGCTGCCGCTGCTGTTCGCTTGCGCGCTGATCGCCAATGCGGCGAGCTTCGTGCTGCCGATTTCCAACCCGGCCAATCTCGTGCTGTACGGCGGCGGCATGCCCCCGCTCGGGCAGTGGTTCGCGTCGTTTGCGCTGCCCTCGGTCGCGGCGATCGCGGTGACCTTCCTGGCGCTGCGCCGGGTCGAGCGCGACCGGCTGGCGGGCGTATGCAGCAGCGACGTCGAGCGTCCCGCGCTGACCCTGGGCGGCAAGGCGGCGTTGGTCGGCATCGTCGCCACCGCGGGCGTCCTGCTGCTGGTGTCGGCGCTCGACGTCCAGCTCGGCGCGCCGACCGCCGTTGCCGGCATCGTCACGACGCTGGCGGTGTGCGCGATCGCACGATCGTCGCCGATGCCGCTGCTCCGCGACGTCTCCTGGAGCGTGCTGCCGCTGGTCGCCGGTCTGTTCGTCCTGGTCGAGGCGCTCGACCGCACCGGCGTGATCGGCCATGTCGCCGCGGCGATCCGCGCGGCGTCGGTCGATCCGGCATGGGCGGCGGCGCTGTCGGGCACGATCCTGGCTGTCGCATCGAACCTGATGAACAACCTGCCCGCCGGGCTGATCGCCAGTACCGCGATCGCGCAGGCGCATCCGCCGCGGCTGGTGGTCGACGCCTTGCTGATCGGCGTCGACCTCGGTCCCAACCTGTCGATCACCGGCAGCCTGGCGACGATCCTGTGGTTGCAGGCGATCCGCCGCGAGGGCGAGAATGTCGGCTTCTGGCGCTTCCTGAAGGTCGGCGCGATCGTGATGCCGATGGCGCTTGCCGCGGCGCTCGGCCTGCGCATCGCGATCGGGTGACGCGTTCGATCGGGCATGATGAAGGTTTCGGTGACGATATTCGGCCGGTAAAGCCCGCCAAATCGAAGACGATGACCCGCCGAACGGTCTCGCTGCTTGCGCGGTGCCGATCGGGACAAGTTACCGCCCGCGGTGATCTACCGCCAATTCGGTGCAGCCCGCGTCGAATCTTGCTGCAATCCGCAGATCGCCCATCTATAACCCGCCTCGGGTAGCAACAGCCGCCGACCGGACGATAGTTCCGCAAGCGAATCCTTAAACGAACGGGCGAGACCGATCTGTCGCAGGCACTGCCTGGGCAGCGCGTTCGCCTGACAAGGAGATCCGCATGCCCGTCACCCTCGACAAGCCGATCGCGTGGGAATCCGCCGCCGGCGACGACCTCACCATGCTCCAGGCGCTCCAGCCCAACATCGTGAAGGCCCATACCCGCGAGTTTCTCACCATCCTCTTCCTGCGGATCGATGATCAGGCGCAGGGCCGTACCGTCCTGAAAGCGCTCGCGGCACAGATGAAGTCCGCACATGCGCATCTGCAGGAGATCAAGGCGTTCAAGACGCTCGACAAGAAGGGCACGCCCTATATCGGCGTGGGGATCAGCGCGGCCGGCTATGTCGCGCTGGGCATCGCCGCGGGCCAGCGCCCCGGCGACGCCGCATTCACCGGCGGCATGAAAGCGTCGCAGCTGCTCGACCCGGCTTCGCAGGTCTGGGATCCGCACTATCGCGGCGACATCCATGCCGTCGTGATGGTCGGCGACCAGTTGAGGGGTCCGCGCAACAAGGCGCTGAAGAAGGTGCGGACGCTGCTCGCGGCGAACCCCGGTGTCGTCGCCCTGGGCGAGGAGGCCGGCTTCGGCCTGCACAATCGCAACGGCGAGGGGATCGAGCATTTCGGCTATGTCGACGGGCGCAGCCAGCCGCTGTTCCTCGCCGAGGACGTCGCGGCGGAGATGCATGGCACCGACGGCGCGACCAACTGGGATCCGGGCTTCGGGCTCGGCCGCGTGCTGGTGCCCGACCCGGCGGCACCCGATCCGACGGTCCAGCACGGCAGCTATTTCGTGTTCCGCAAGCTCGAACAGGATGTCCGCCTGTTCAAGAGCGAGGAGCGCAAGCTCGCCAACCGGCTGAAGCTGAAGGGCGCCGATGCCGAACGCGCGGGCGCGATGCTGGTCGGCCGATTCGAAGACGGCACCCCGCTGACCAGCCAGTTCGCCGACGGCGCGCACAACCCGGTCGCGAACGACTTCACCTACGACAGCGACGACGAGGGCGGCAAATGCCCGTTCTTTGGGCACATTCGCAAGATGAACCCGCGCGGCAGCGGCGGCTTCGAGCCCGTCGAGTCCGAACGGCTGCACATCATGGCGCGGCGCGGCCAGACTTACGGCATTCGGACCGACGACCCCAACGACGGCCGGATCAAGAACAAGCCGTCGGGCGACGTCGGCCTGTTGTTCATGGCATTCAATGTCGATCTGGGGGAGCAGTTCGAATTCGTGCAGAAGAACTGGGCCAACAACGCGTCCTTTCCGGCGGTGCCGGGGGGCGGCTCGGCGCCCGGTCTCGACCAGGTCATGGGCCAGGGCAGCCGGCCCGACATGAGTTGCCCCGTCGCATGGGGCGCATCGATCGGCGATCTGTCGCATCACAGGACGACAAGCGCGGTGCCGCAGGCCGTGCACATGAAGGGCGGCGAGTATTTCTTCATGCCGTCGCTGCCGTTCCTGCGCACCTTGTAGTCGGCACCGCGCCGGGACGTCGCCGCCTGCCGATTGGCGGTGGCGTCCCGGCGCACGACGCGTCATGATCCCGTCATGGCTTATTCTTCGACATCGTATTCGCGGGTCGCGATCGCACTCCACTGGTCGATGGCGGTGCTGATCATCGCCAATCTCTTCATCGGCCTGTTCGGCGATGCGATCGAAACGCTGCTCGGGGGCAGCCCGTTTCCGCTGCACAAGTCGATCGGCCTTACCGTCCTCGCGCTTGCCCTGTTCCGGATCGCTTGGCGCCTCACCCACAAGCCGCCGCCGCTCACCGCGGCCGACACCGGCCGGCTGGAACATCGACTGGCGGGGGGCGTGCACCTGCTGCTCTACGCACTGATGGTGGTAATGCCGATGAGCGGCTGGATCATGTCGTCGGCGGGCAAGTCTCCGCTCGGGTGGTTCGGCTTGTTCTCTGTGCCGAAGTTCGCAGTGACGCGCGCCGACCCGATCGTCGGCGCATCGGGGGCGACGCATCATTACCTGGGTTACCTGATGGCGGCTCTGGTAATCGGTCATATCGCCGCGGCACTGCGCCACCACTTCCTGCTGCGCGACGGTGTGCTGCGCCGGATGCTGCCGTCCTGACGGGCGACGGCCCAATCGCCCGCGGCGCTGCCCGCGGACGTTAAAGGTTGGTTGATAGATCGGGGTTTATGGCGTGCACCGACAAGGCGTCCGTCCGCTTGCCGATCGTCCTAGCACGCACGGCAGCCGGTCGGAGATCGACAGGTAAGCGCAAGATATGGCCAGCAGCATCGGTATCGATCTACGATCGAGCATCAAGGGCGCCCGGACGAAGATCGGTTCGTTCGCCGGCGAGCGGCGCGGCAACGTCCTGATCATCATGGCCTTCTCGATGCTGCCGCTTACCGCGGCGACCGGCATGGCGATCGATTATTCGCGGGCGGCGCGGTTGCAGACCAAGGTGAACTCCGCAGCCGACGCGGCGGCGCTCGCGGCGGTGACGACGCCGATGATGAGCCAGCCGATCAAGGATGCGGCGCAGGCCGCGTCGAGGATGTTCATCTCGCAGGCATCCGGCCTGCAGGGACTGACGTGGAAGACGCCGCTTCGCGCGACCCCGACGGCGTCGCAGACGCTGACGACCTACACGCTGGATTACGGCGCCTATAAGGTGGTGGTGACCGACATCAACCTGACCGGCCTGTCGCGCACCGCGACGGTGTCATACGACGCGCTGTCCCACAACACCTTCTCCAACGTCCTGAAGCTCGAGGAATCGGGCATCGGCGGATCGGCAACGGCGACCGCGAAGACCGCGCCCAACGTCGATTTCCACATCCTGCTCGACACATCGGGGTCGATGGCGCTGCCGTCCACCTCCAGCGGCTTGACGCTGCTCACCTCCAAGACCAACGGCTGTGCGTTCGCCTGTCATTCGACCAACGACGCGACCGCGATCGCCAAGGACGGCAGCCGGACCGACTATTACGGTGTCGCTCGATCCTATGGGATCGTGCTGCGCATCGACGAAGCCAAGTCCGCGGTGCAGGCGATGATGACGCAAGCGGCGTCCACCGGCGCAGCCAACAAGGCGAAGTATCGTGCGTCGCTATCGACCTTCGCGGCAGCCGACTCGCGGTCGAACAACTACTTTACCACTCGGCAAGGGATCACGTCGGTGCTGACCGATGTGTCGAACTCGTCGAAGGGCGTCGCATCTTCGCTCTACTACAGCAATGGGTGCCCGACCAAAGACTATTGCAACAACGATCAGGACACAGCGTCCAGCGATGCGTTTTCGAAAATGAATTCGATGATGCAGGCGCCGGGTAGCGGGACGAACCTGCTATTGGACAAGCCGCAGGCTGTGATGTTCATCATCACCGACGGCATGCGCGACGAAAGCCGCCCCGGCGGCAAGCCGGAGGCGGAGATCGACCGGGCCTGGTGCACCACGATCAAGGCCCGCGGCATCCGCATCGGCGTGCTGTACACCGAATATCTGCCGGAATCGCTGTCTGACAGTTGGTCCAAGGACAACGTCAAGCCGAACCTCTACAAGGTCGAGCCCGCGCTGAAGGACTGCGCGTCGGACGGTTTGTACAGCAAGGTGACGACCGACGACGACATCACCGCCGCGCTCAACAAGCTGTTCTCGCAGGCGGTGTCGACCGCGCGCATCACCGAATGACGACCGCGGGGTAAGGCGGTCAGCGCGCTGCCGACGGCCAGGCGATCGTGATCGCCGCGCCGGGTGGCAGCCGATGCCGGGCGACGACGCCGCCGATCGCTGCTTCGATCGGTAGCGCCTTGGGCGAGTGATTATACGCCAGCAGGACGACGCCACCGTCCGGGTTGCGAAACGCGACGGTGGCGAGCGATCCCGTCTCGCTCGACGCGATGCGGACCCCGCCGGGCCGGACGAAGCGGCTGAGGTGTCCCAGCGCGTAATATTCGAGCTCACGCGTCACCGTGCCGGTCGCGGGGTCGATCGTCACGACGCCGCGACAATTGCCGCAGCCGCCCTTGTGCGGCCCGCCTTTCGGATCGAGCGCTAGATTCCACAGCAGCACCCCGCGCGCCCAATGGCGCGTCGATCCGATCATCAGGTTGCGGACGGTATCGCCGAAGCCGGCATTCCAACCCGGCCGCCAGCCGCCGCCGGAGCATTCGGTGAAGAACACGTCGGATTTTGGGTATGCCGCCCGGACTCGCGATTGCGCCGACACGTCGCCGCCATAGCAATGCCACGCGACGCCCGCGACATAGCGGCGGGCGGCCGGATCGGCCAACACCGTCTCGGGCTGTCGCGGCTGATCCCAATTATGGTCCCATTCGAGCACCCGCGTGGGCAGTCGCGCCTGGACCAGCGCCGGCCCGAGATGCCGGCCGACGAAGCGCGCGCGATCGACCGCAGGCCACTTCATGCCGGGATAGTCGCCCGGCGAGAAATCCGGTTCGTTCTGCACGGTGACGTAGCGCATCGTCACCCCTTCCGCGGCGTAGGCCTTCAGGTAGCGGACGAAATAGCGCGCGTAGGGATCATAGGCGTCGTCGCGCAAGGTGCCGCCGATCATCGAATCGCCCGTCTTCATCCAGCCGGGCGGGCTCCACGGGCTGGCCATGACGACGAGCCGGGGATTGATCGCGAGCGCCTGCTTGACCGTCGGCAACATCGCGTCCCGATTGGGAGCGATCGAGAAGCGCGCCAGCGACGGATCCCGCGCGCCCGCAGGCATGTCGTCGAAACTGTAGTGCGTCGGCGAGAAGTCGGACGCGCCGATCGTCAGCCGGGTGAAGCCGAGCCCCAGCCGATCGGCACCCGTGCCGAACAGGTCGCGCATCAATGCCGCGCGCTCGGCTGGCGCCAGTCCCTGGATCAGGATCGCCGAAGCATCGGTGATCGCCGCGCCGAACCCGACCATCGTCTGGAATCGCTGCTGCGGGTCGATCGCGATCACGACGGTGTCGGCGGTGCGCCGCTCGGCGACGTCGACCGGCGTGAGCCGCTGGCTGCCATCGCCGCTCGTCTGCCAGCCCCGCGCCACCGGACGCGACGCTGGCGGCGGCGCCGCGCCGATCGCCGCCAGCGCTGCACCGGCGGCGACGACGCGCCGGATCACGGCTTGATCTGCCGGTCCGCGAGCGTCGCCTCACCCGCCAGCGTGCGATCACCCGCGAAGCGGCCGACCGCGACCGGATAGCGCCCGGCCGCCACCCGCCAGCGATGCCCGGCAACGTCGAAGTCGGCGATCACGCGCGGATCGACCGTGACCGACACCCGCCGCGTCTCGCCGGGCGCGAGCGTCACCCGTTCGAACCCGGCGAGCCGCACGGTGGCGCCGTCGCGCTTGCCGGCGGTGACGTAGACCTGCGGCGAGTCCGCGCCCGACACCCGGCCAGTGTTGGTGACGGTGAAGCTGACCCGCAGCTGCTGCCCGCCTTCGATGCGCAGATCGGCGTAGCGGAAGTCGGTGTAGGACAGTCCGTAGCCGAACGGGAACAACGGTTTGGTGCCCCGCTTCAGATAGCTGCGATAGCCGACTGCGGCGCCCTCGGAATAGGCGATCGCAGGCGACAGGTCGCGTTCGATCATGCCGTAGGTGCCGCCCGCCTTCTTCGCGGCGTCGACCGCCCTCATTGCGGCGAGGCCGGGGATCACCGCGCGCGGCGCCTGCGTAGGATCGGCGGGGAAGGTCATCGGCAGCTTGCCCGACGGATTGACCGCGCCGAACAGGATGTTGGCGATCGCCTCGCCACCACGCTGCCCCGGATACCAGGCCTGCAACACCGCCGGCACCTGCGCCAGCCACGGCATCAGCACCGGGCCGCCGGTTTCGAGCACCACCGCGGTGCGCGGATTGGCCGCCGCCACCGCCGCGATCGTCGCATCCTGATTGTCGGGGAGCGAGAGCGTCTCGACGTCCTGCGCCTCGGTCCGCCACTGCCAGCCGAATACGATCGCCACGTCGGCGTCGCGCGCGGCCGCTGCCGCGGCGGCGGGGTCGCGACCGTCGACAAAGGTGACCGCCGCACCCGGCGCCAGGGCGCGGATCGCGGCGAGCGGCGACGAGGCATGCCAGGTCACCCGCGCGAAGGAGGCGGCGGCACCCTCGGTCAGCGGGATCTCGACCGGCGCACCGCCGACCGATCGCACCTGGCTCGATCCGCCGCCCGACAGCACGCCGACATCGGCATGCGCCCCGATCACGACAATCCGCTTGGCGGTCCGTGCGAGCGGCAGCACGCCGCGATCGTTCTTCAGCAGCACGCTGCCCTTTTCCGCGATTTCCTGCGCCACGCGGGCATGCGCGGCATAGTCGATCGGCTGGGCGTCGGTCGGCACGGGGTGGTCGATCAGCCCGGTCGACACCACGCCCCACAGGATGCGGCGGTTCATGTCCTCCAGCCGCGCGGCGGGAATGGTGCCCGCCGTGGTCGCGTCGGCGAGCGCCTTGCCGAAGAACATCTCCTTGTCGAGCTCGCGTCCGGACTGCTGGTCGAGGCCCGCCTTGACCGCCTTCACGGTCGAATGGACCGCGCCCCAGTCGCTCATCACCCAGCCCTTATACCCCCAGTCGTCCTTCAGGATGTGGTTGAGCAGGCGGTCGTTCTCGCACGCCCAGTCGCCGTCGACCTTGTTGTACGAACACATCACCGATCCCGGCCGGCCGCGCTCGATCGCGATCTCGAACGCGAGCAGATCGCTTTCGCGCAGCGCGGCTTCGTCGATGCGGGCGTCGGTCGTGGTGCGCAGCGTCTCCTGCGGGTTGAGTGCGTAGTGCTTCACCGTCGAAACGATGTGGTTCGATTGGACGCCACGGATCGATTCACCGGCCATGATCCCCGACAGCAGCGGGTCCTCGCCGAGATATTCGAACGTGCGGCCGCCCCAGGGATCGCGGGTCAGGTTGACGCCGCCCGCGAGCAGGACGTTGAACGTCTTGGCCCGCGCCTCGCTGCCGATCATCGCGCCGCCGCGATAGGCAAGCTCGGGATCGAAGCTAGCCGCCAGCGCCAGGCTGGCGGGCAGGGCGGTCGCGACGTCGCCCTTGCGCTGTTCGATCTGGTTGGCGACCCCGAGCGAGGCGTCGCTCTCGCGCAGCGTCGGGATGCCGAGCCGGGGCACACCGGGCACATAGCCCGCCGAGGGGATCATGTCCGCGGGACGATCCTTGCTCATCGGCGGGAAGTACCCGAACACGTAGCGCAGCTGTTCCTCGCGCGTCATCTTCGCCGCCAGCGCCGCGGCCCGCGCGTCGTCATCCTGCGCCTCCCCCTGAACCTGGGGTCCGCCGGCTGCACGCCTGGCCTGCGTCTGGCCCGCGTCCGCGGACGCGCCGATCAGTATTGCCGCGGTCGCCGCGACCTGCGCGAGCGTCGAAAGCTTCATGCCTCTCCCTTTCGTCGCCGCCCTTGATTGGAAGCGCTTCCAACGATGTTAATCCGATGCGCTGCGGCCATTGTCAACGCTCGACCGGTGCAGCGACCGACGCGCGCTCGACGATCGTGAACGGCAACATCTCTGCGGGCTGGGTCGGCGCACCGCCACTGCTGCCAGACCGGGCGTTCGCGATAATCTGAACCGCGCGGGCGCTCATCTCCTGGATCGGTTGGCGCACCGTGGTCAGCGGCGGCCACACCATCGCCGAGACGGGGGTATCGTCGAAGCTGGCGATCGACAGGTCGCCCGGCACCTCCAACCCCGCGCGATGCGCCGCGAACAGCGCACCGACCGCGGTATCGTCGTTGGCGCAGATGATCGCGGTCGGTGCGTCGGCGACCGCGATCAGTTCCGGCAACAGCTCGACACCCGCGCGGAAGGTGAAGTTGCCGCGGACCGATGTCATCGCGGCGCCGGCCAGTCCCGCGTCGCGCAACGCCCGTTGCGCACCCTGGTATCGCTGCTCCGCGGACAGATGCTCCGCGAGTCCCTTGATGAAACCGAAGCGGCGATGGCCGCAGGCGATCAGATGCTCGGCGAGCGCGAAACCCGCCGCCTCGTCGTCCATGCCGACACCGGGGACGTCGCCGTCGTGGGCGACGCCGGGCGAGATGCGGACGACCACCGCCCCGGTCCGCCGCAGCCGATCGACTAGCTCGATCCGGTCGCAGAACGGCGGTGTCACGATCACGCCCGAACACCGGCTGTCCTCGACCAGATCGACGATCCGCTCGTCGACGCCGTCGCGGGTCTGCACCAGCGTGTGCGTGACGAGCTCCAGCGACGCCTGCATGCACACCCGCAGCGCCCCGATCTCCAGCGCCGCCTGATAATAGGAATTGGGCTCGCTTTCGGTGTCGGACGACAGGATCAGCAGGACCGACCGGTTGCCGCCGCCCGCTAGGTAACGCGCCTGCAAGTTGACCTGATAGCCGAGCGTGGCGACCGCCTCCAGCACGCGCGCACGCATCCGATCGCTGACGTTGGGCCCGTCATTCAGCACGCGCGACACCGTCGTCCGGGCGACGCCGGACAGGCGGGCGACATCGTCGATCGTTGGCCTGCGTCTCGTCACCCACCATCCTTCGTGCCGGCCGGCGTCTGGCAGCGGGCCGCAGCCGGCGCAAGCGCGCCGCGACCCATGATCACGTCGCGCTGAGGAAGCTGGCGATCGTCAGCCGTCCGCGCGCGGGATCGGCCGGCAGGTCGCGGCGATTGTCGATCGCCGCGCAGTGCAGCAGGCTGCTGCGATAGATCACCGCGCGATTGAAGCGCGCGTCGACCGCCGCGATCGGCTCGAACATCGTGGTCGGGCCGTCGATATAGCCCGGCTCCGGCTCGCCGTCGCGGCGCAGATCGGCGGCGAGCGCGTCCAGATATGCGCGGTGGCGGTCGGGCCCGATGGTCTCGAACCCGGTGCTGCGATGGCGAAAGAAGCGCGTCCCGCCCCAATCCTCCGCGCAGAGATAATGCACGATCGCGAGCTTGCCGGGCGCGACGTCGTCGATGTGCGGCAGCCGCTGCGGCAACGTCAGCTCGCCCGGCGACGTCTGCGTCAGCGAGAACAGAGCGCGATCGAACGCCAGCGTCTCGGCAAACCCGAACACCCGCCGCGCCGCCCCTGCGACCAGCGGACCGACCTCGGCGCAATAGGCCGCCCCCGCCGGCGCACGAACGCCGGGATAAAAGCCGCCCAGGGTGGCGAGCGGCGCCGCCGACGCCTCTGCGACCAGGCGGGCCGGGGCGGGCGCGAAATCGTCGATGATGACGATCGGTTCGCCTTCGTCGCCGATCCGCCGGACCTCGATCCTCGGCAGCGTCATCGCTTGACACCGTTCCGACGAGCGTGGACCCGTAAGCCATGGTGCCGCTTCCCGAGTATGAAGGCGTTGATGCCGCGCGCTTCGCCGCGATCCGTGCGGAGGGGCGTCCGGCGGTGCTGCGCGGGCTGGTCCGCGACTGGCCTGCGGTCGTCGCCGCGCGTGAGGGGCGGCTGCGCGATCACCTGACGGGCATGGCGACCGACGAACCGATCCCGATGGTCCGCGCCGCGCCCGAGGAGGATGGGCTGCTGCATTACGAGGCGGCGCTGCGTGGTCCCAACTTCACCCGCACGCCGGTGACGATGCGCCAATTCCTGGCCGTGCTGGAGGCGGCGACACCGCAGCGGGGAACGCTGGCGGTCCAGGGGCTCGACACCCGCGCGGTACTGCCGGACTTCGCGGCGGCGCACCTCATGCCGCTGCTGCCGGCCAACGTCGTGCCCCGCATCTGGATCGGCACCGCGGCCAAGGTCGCCACCCACAACGATCCCGCCGAAAACATCGCCTGCGTCGTCGCAGGGACGCGCCGGTTCACGCTGTTCGCGCCCGATCAGGTCGGCAACCTCTATATGGGGCCGTTCCACGTCACCCCCGCCGGCACCCCGGTCAGCATGGTCCACGTCACCCGGCCCGATCTGGATCGCTTCCCTCGGTTCGCCACCGCACTCGACGCGGCACAGACCGCGGAGATGGAACCGGGCGATGCGATCTACATACCCTATGGTTGGTATCACCATGTCGAGGCGCTCGCCGCGGTGAACATGCTGGTCAATTACTGGTGGGATCCGGCGCGGCGCGATCTGGGATCGCCCTGGGACGCGCTGATGCACGGGATGATGAGCCTGCGCCAGCTGCCGCCCGACCAGCGCCAGGCGTGGCGGGCGATGTTCGACCATTATGTCTTCCTCGCCGATGGCGATCCGGCGGCGCATCTGCCTCCCGCGGCACGCGGCATCCTGGCCGCGGAGACGCCCGACGAGATGGCGCAGCTGCGCCGCACCATCATCGCCGCGCTGCAACGCGGGGATGCACCGCGCTAGGCAGCGGCGGCGCGGCGCAGGTGCGGGCGACGAATGCCTCGTGGCTGGGCATCAGCGCGACGCACTTGTCGATGATCGCGGTCGTATTCGCGAGATAGGCTTCGATCTCCGCCCGCGGCGTCACGTCGATCAGCGGATCGGGTGCGCGCGGGATGATGCCCTGGCCGATCAGCACCTGGATCCAGCTTTCCTCCGCGAACAGTTCGTCGTCCTCACGGAAGATGCGGCCGTTGGCGGCGAACAGCGCGATCTTGCGGGCGAGCGTGTCGGGCACCGCCATGTCGCGGACGTGCCGCCAGAACGGCGTGTCGTCGCGCTCGGTCGCCTTGTAATGGAGGATGATGAAGTCGCGGATACGTTCGAATTCGTAATCGGTCTGCCGGTTGAACTCCGCGATGTTGGCGGGATCGAACCCGGCATCGGGCATCAGCCGCACCAGCCGCAGGATCGCCGACTGGATCAGGTGGAGCCCGGTCGATTCGAGCGGCTCGAGGAAGCCGCCCGCCAGCCCGATCGCAACGCAGTTGCGCACCCAGGCGGCGCGGCGCTTGCCCGGCACGAACGACAGCCGGCGGGGTTCGCCGAGCGCGGGCGCGTCGAGATTGCGGAGCAGGATCGCCTCTGCTTCCGCATCGTCCATGTGCCGGCTCGCATAGACATGGCCGTTGCCGGTGCGATGCTGCAGCGGGATCCGCCATTGCCACCCCGCCGGCTGCGCGGTGGATTTCGTGTAGGGCGTGAAATTGGCCGATCGCTCACTCGGCACCGCGACCGCGCGATCGCAGGGCAGCCAATGGCTCCATTCCTCATAGCCCGTCTTCAGCGTTTGTTCGATCAGCAGGCCGCGGAACCCCGAACAGTCGATGAAGAGATCCGCCTCCAGTACCGCACCATCGTCCAGTGTCACGGAGCGGATAAAGCCCGTCTCGCCGTCCTGCGCGACATCGACGATCTGTCCCTCGCGTCTCACCACGCCCCGCGCCTGGGCATAGTCGGCGAGCAGCGCGGCATAGAGGCCGGCATCGAAGTGGAACGCATAGGCGATCTGCCCGATCGGACTGTCGGGCATGTCCGTGCGCGGTCGCATGAAGCGATTGGCGAGCGCCGCCCAGGTGTTGATCGAATAGCGATCGAACGCCTCTGCCCGCCCCTCGGCATGCAGCTTCAGCCAATAATGGTGGCAGCGCAGCCATTCGAGATCGCGGCCGATCACGCCGAAGCCGTGGACGTAGCTGCTGCCCGGCCGCAGCCAATCGTTGAACTGGATGCCCAGCTTGAAACTGCCCTGGGTGCGGCGGAGGAAGTCGTCCTCGTCGAGCCCGAGCAGCTCGTTGAATTTCTTGATCGCGGGGATCGTCGCCTCCCCGACGCCGACCGTGCCGATCGCATCCGATTCGACCAGGACGATGTCGTACCGCCCCTTGAACAACCGCGCGAACATCGCCGCGGTCATCCACCCGGCCGAGCCACCGCCGGCGATCAGGATGCGCTTGAGCACTGCCATCCGCCGTTCCTAGCCGGTTGCGTCGTCGAAGGGAAAAGAGGTGGCGGGCGACGACGCGCCCGCCACCATGCGGGGGACGTCAGAACCGGTAGTTGAACCCGAGCAGGAACTGGCGCCCGTAATCCTCGTACGTCTCGAGCAGCGCGACGCCGTCCTGGGTCTTGGTGCCGCCGCCATCGAGGCCGAGGCGGGTCCGGTAGGGCGAGTTGGTCAGGTTGTTGACCTGGAACAGTACGCCCAGTCCTTCGAGCGCGCCGCTCTGGACGGTGTATCCGATCTGCGCGTCGACCTGCTTGTCCGCCAGGATCTCGGTGAACCCACGGGTCGCGAACAGCTGCACCACCTCGCCCTTGAAACTCGACCGGTAGCGCTGGCTGATCCGCGCCTGGAAGCCGTCGCGTTCGTAATAGCCGGTGATGTTGTACACCCGGCCCGACAGCCCGGGAATTCGCACTGCCTGGGTCGGATCGGGGTTGCTCGTCGGGTTGAGGTTCGACTTGGTCAGCGACAGGCTGCCCTGCACCCCGAGCCCGTCGAGCAGGCTCGCGACCGTACCGAAGCTGAAGGCGCCGCTGAATTCCAGCCCCTTCACGTTCCCGCCCTTGCCGTTTGCAGGCAGCGTTATCTGGCCGATGTTGCTGATGACCACGCCCGGCGGGATCGCGGAGGCGGTGGTCGGCAGCGGGATGCCGCTGAAGTCGAACGTCCCCGACTGTTGGTAGATGTAGGTCTTGATGTCCTTGTAGAAGCCCGCGATCGACAGATAGGTCGTCGGATTGACGTACCATTCGTACGCCGCGTCGAGCGCATTGGCGCGCCACGGCTTCAGCTTGGCGTTGCCGCCCGATGCCGACCAGGGGTTGACGACGGTGCCGGGCGAGCAGGTCTGGCCGCTGCAAACCAGCGAATTGAAGCCCGGCGCGACGTTGGCGCGCATGTCGTCCATCCGCGGTCGCGCCATCGTCTTGGACGCCGCGAACCGCAGCCGATGGCCGCCGCCCATGTCGAAGATCAGGTTCAGGCTCGGCAGCACGTCGGTGTAGCTGGCGCCGTCGCGGATGCGCTGCGGCA
Source organism: Sphingomonas sp. Tas61C01 (assembly GCF_052567495.1). Lineage (NCBI taxonomy): Bacteria > Pseudomonadati > Pseudomonadota > Alphaproteobacteria > Sphingomonadales > Sphingomonadaceae > Sphingomonas > Sphingomonas sp. Tas61C01. The sequence goes on along the minus strand of NZ_CP199583.1, from coordinate 2,805,129 downwards.
CGATCGGCTGCCCCGGTTCCAGCCCGTTGATGACCACGCCGGTAGAAGACTGGTCCTGGTTGACCACCTGGACGCCGATATTGCCCTTCAGCCGCCCCCAGTCGATGTTCGCCTTCACGTGCCAGGTGATCACGTCCTCCAGGATCGCCCAGTTCTTGTCGTAATAATTGGCGTCGCGGATCGGCGCGATGTCGTAATAGCGGCCGAGCAGATCGGCGGGGTTGAAGGTCAGCACCTCGCCGAAGCCGGCGAAGCCGAGATTGGTCGGGCTGCCGATGAAGCTCGGATCGACCAGCACCTGCTGGCGTCCGTTCTTCAGGAACAGGTCGTTGTCGCTGACCGTCTTGTCCTTGCTGCGATGCGTCCAGTTCACGCCCGCGTCGAAGCTGCTGAAGAAGCCGTCGACTTCGTGGTTGAGCCGCAGGTCGAGCGCGTAGACCTTCTCCTCGACCTCGGGGAAGCGGATCGCACCGTCATGGCCCCAGCCGCCCCATGGCGCACGATCGCCCAGCGAAACCCTGCTGGCATCGGCGTAGTTCAGCCCCTCGCCATAGGTGGGGAAGCCGTCCGCGGGGGTCTCGAAGCCGATATTGTCGAGCGTGCGGCCGACATTCTGGGTGGCCGGAGTCACCCCGCCCGTGCCGAGCCCGTAGCCGGCATAGGTCTCGAGGATCTGTTCGCGCCGCTTGTTGGTGGAATAGGACAGGTCGGCAAAGGCGTGAGTGCGTTCGTCGAGCTGGAATTCGTTGTTGAGGCCAGCCGAGAACAGCTCGTCGCGGCGCTTGTTGTTGTCGTTGCGGATGATCGGCACCGCGCCGACCTGCGTTCCACCGATCGCGACCGCCGAACCGCCGCGATCCTCGGTTGTGACGCCGGTGAAGGTCAGCCCGTCGGCGAAGGGATTCGAGAACCACTGCGCACCGCGGGTCACCTCGTTCTGCTTGAACTGCGAATAATAGACGTCGAGCGTGCTGTGGACGACGTCACTCGGCTGCCATTCCACGATGCCTATGAAGGCGTCGCGGATGTTGGTGCGCGAGGTGACGAACGTCTCCTGCCCGTTGACCAGCAGCGCGCCGTCCGCCGCATTGGGCGACACGACGTTGATCGGCGCGCCGTTGGCGTCGGTCTGGTCGCCGAATGCCTCGTAGCCATAGGCCTTGTAGTGGCGGTTGCCCGACGGGGAATCGAGCCGCGCATAGCCGAGCGCGATGCCGAGCGTACCGTTGGCGAACTGGTCGATATAGCTGGCGCTGACGCGGTATCCGGTGTTGCGGATGTCGTCGTTGAGCTTCTTGCCCTCGGTCTTCTCGCCGCGGACGTTGACCGCGAAGGCGCGCTTGCCGAAGGTCAGCGGCCGGACGGTGCGGAGATCCGCCGTGCCGGACAGTCCCATGCCCGAAATCTGAGAATCGGGCGTCTTGTAGATGACGACGCTCGACAGGAGTTCGGACGGGTATTGATCGAATTCGACCGCGCGATTGTCGCCCGAGCTCGCCTGCTGCCGCCCGTTGAGGAGCGTCGTAGTGAAGTCGGGGGCGAGGCCGCGGATCGAGATCACCTGCGCACGCCCGGCGACGCGCTGCGCCGCGAGCCCGGGCAGGCGCGCAATCGATTCGGCGATCGACACGTCGGGCAGCTTGCCGATGTCCTCGGCCGACACCGCCTCGACGATCGAGGTCTCGTTGCGCTTCAGGCTGATCGAGTCGGCGATGCCGCGGCGGATGCCGGTGATGACGATGTCGTCGCCCGACTGATCGGCGGCAGTGGTGTCGGCGGTGGTGCTGTCGGTCTGCGGCGCTTCGCCCGGCACGGGGGCGGCGGCCTCCTGTGCGACAGCAGCCTGAGGCAGTGCCAGCGCGGTGGTGCCGAGCAGCAGCGAGATCAGCGTCGTCACGCGGCGTGCGTGCACAATTCGGGTGTTCATTCTTCCTCCCCTTCGCCCGGTCCCAGCCCGAGCATCGTTCCGCGCCGCCGTATGCTACGGTCTATTGGAAGCGCTTCCAATTTCGTACCACAATTGCGCGAGGTCGCAACATCAAATCAGCTGGGTGGACGCGGGCAGCGCACCCGGAGCGCGAAGGCGAGGATCGGCAGGTAGCAGCCGGCGGGCAGCAGCAACGCCGGGACGAGCCCGATCCGGTCGGCGAGCAGGCCGGTGAGGAACGGCACCACTGCGCCGCCGACTACCGCGACGCACAGCACCATCGCCCCCGGGGTCGCCTGCTCCGGCCGGTCGGGTAGCGCCAGGACGTAGACGGTCGGGTACATGATCGAATGCGCGATACCCGTGGCCAGCAGAGCAGCCGCCGCGACCGGTCCGCCGCCGAACACCGCGCCGACGACCAGAACCGCGGCAAGCGCAGCCGCGATGGCGAGCAACGTGGCGGGCGCGACGCGGCGCATGACCGCGGCACCCGCAAACCGCCCGATCATTGCGCCGCCCCAGTAGAGCACGACCAGCCTCGCCGCTGCCGTGGGCGCAAGGCCAAGTGCGTGCGGCGTCATCAGGAAATCGGTGAGCAGCGCGCCGATCGCCACCTCCGCCCCGACATAGGCGAAGATCGCGCCCGCGCCCGCGATCAGCCGACGGTCGCGTAGTGCGCCCAGCCACGCTGCGCGCGGGACCCGCAGATCTCCCGCGGGCATTCCGCGCAACAGGTCGCGGTGGCGGAAGAACGCCAGCGACAGCGCGGCGAGAGCCACCGCCGCCAACCCGAACGGCAGCGCCGGCCCTCCGAACGCGGCTCCGGTCTGCGCGGACGCCACGATCGTCGAGGCACCGACCGCCGGCCCCAGCACCGTGCCGAGCGAGTTGAACCCCTGCAAGATGGTCAGCCGGAACGCCGCGCGGCGCGGATCGCCGACCATCGTCACCGCGGTGTTGCTCGCGATCTGCAAGATCGTCGCGCCGGTGGAAACCGCGAGCAAGGCGATCAGGATCACCGCATAATCCTGCCGAGCGAGCCCGGCGAGCAGCACGATGCAGCCGACCGCCATCATCGTCAGCGCGATCGCATGCGCACGCATATACCCCGCCATCGTCACCAGCGCCGCGACCGGCACCGCCAGCACCAGATAGCTCGAAAAGGACGCGAGCTGGATGCCCGCCGCGGCGGCGTAACCCAGTCCCAGCGCCAGCCGGACGCGCGGGACGAGCAGGCTGATCAGCGACGCCATGAAGCCGCCGATCAGGAAGACGCCGAGCGAAAGCCGGAACAGCCGGGATGCGGGATCGCTGGTCGACGAAGCCATGCGATTGCTTACGCCGGTTGGGGCGGCGTGGTCCAATACCGGCTCGCCTTAGCGAAGCGGGCATGCGCCGACAGGCTTACACGATGACCGGGAAATCCGGGCGCGCGGCCAGTTGCGCGATCTTCGCCCAGGGTAGCCGAGCTTCGATGGTATCGCTTTGGATGATCAGCCGCGCGCGCTCTTCTTCGGGACGACCGAGCGCCACATGGACGGCTTCGCCGATCTGGCCCCTGAACAGTTCCGACGCCTTCTTTCCACGGATGCCCGAACGCAGGCACAGGCATGCTTCCGCGTACCAATCGACGACATCTTCCACTGTTGCGACGCTCCCGGTGCCCGTTCCTGGCTGAAACGACCTTATCGTGAGGGCTGATGCCGCCAGCATGAACGGAGTTCGCCATGAGTCCCGAAGCGGGACAGACTAGGCGCCTGCCTGCCTGCCCCACGCTCCCCGATCGGCAGCAACGCGGCAGGAACGTAGCAGAACGGCACACAATCGTACGATGCGCTTCAGCTATATCCATTCACGCAGACCCCCGGCTCGGCCATAGGAACGGTGAAGCAAAACAAAAGGGGAGCCGTCATGAAATCGATACTTGCAGGTCTGGCGCTGAGCGCTGCGTTCTTGTCTGCTGCGCCGGCGTCGGCAGCAGCGGTGGTCACGTCGATCCAGATCAAGAACGTCTACGGCGTGTCCGGCCAGAGCTATCTGCAGATCGCCGAACTCCAGGCGTTCTCGGGCGCGGTCAATGTCGCCCTTCAGGGCACTGCGGACGCGACCAGCGTGTACATTCCCGGCGGCAACAATGCCGCGGCGACCTTCGCCAACGACGGTAGCCTGGGCGGCACCTATCCCAGCATCTATCACGGCAATGACGGCGACGGGAACGACGTGTTCACGCTGACGCTGGCGGCCGCGACGTCGATCGACAGCATCGCGATCTTCGGCCGCACCGATTGCTGCGGTTACCGCGACGTCTACAGCTTCTCGCTGTTCAACGGCACGCAGCTCGTCCAGTCGGGCCGGCTCGACGCCAGCCTGACCGGCTCCGCCTCCGCAGCGGTCGCCGCCGTTCCCGAGCCCGCGACCTGGGCGATGATGCTGGTCGGCTTCGGCGCCATCGGTGGCGCGATGCGCCGCAAGTCGAAGGTGACCACGGGCGTTTCCTTCGCCTGATCGCACCGGCATACCATGATCCGAGGCCGTCGCTCGAAAGAGCGGCGGCCTTTTTTCATGGTCCGGCTGCCATTGCCCTAGTCGCGACGCCGTGCGCTGCACACGATCCACTTGCCGGTGCGGCGGACCGCGCGGGCGGCCCAGCGGTGGCCGGACTGGGCAAGGAAGCGGTCCTGGATGCCGGCGGCGTGTTGCGCGAAGTCGAAGAAGTCGATGCGGTGGTGCGCCAGCACCAGCGTGCCGCCCGGCCGCAGCCAGGTAACGGCGTCGCGAGCGACCCGCAGCATCGCGCGCTCGGACAGATAGTAGAGGATCTCGGCAATGACGACCGCGTCATAGACCGGCAGCGGCGGTCGCGCGGGGAGCGGGAGAAGGCTCGCATATGCATGGGGGTAGCGGGCGATCGCGCGGGCGGTGAGCGCGGTGCCTTCGCGCGTGCCTTCGGTCGCGTCGAGCCGCAGCGATCGTGGCGCCAGCGCCACGCTGTTCGAGCCGTTGCCGCTGGCGAGTTCTAGCACGCGCCCGATCGGCCCCGGGCCGAGCGCGTGAAGGATCGCGGCGCGCTTCACGGCCTCGTCGCGCGCCGTGAAGGTCCGCCAGGGATCGTCGTCGCCGGCGAATTTCGCAGAGAAGCCGGCCAGGTCGATGCTGCTCATCGCCGCAGCTCTTCGAAGGTCTCGAGTGGATGGGCGAAAGCGGCCAGTTCGTGCCGGGCGATGGCGAAGCCGCCGGGATCGTCGCGGATCATGCCGAGCTGGGTGCGGTAGACGCCGATCAGCGACCGCTTGGCGAGCCACCCGCCCGCCATCCTGACCGACGCCGCGAGCTTCTGCCCGCCGCGCCGATGCGGCCAGACGCGGTAGCCGAGCCGCCGCGCCGGCGTGCGGCAGCGCGCGATCGCAGCGGCGACGGCGCGGTGATCGGGATGCGCGTCGTCGATCATCGGCCCGACGATGAGGCCGAGCTGCCGATGCCGGGCGACGACGCGGCCGACTGCGCGGTCGCAGCGACCGGACAAGCCGCCATCCGGCAGCCCCAGGAAACGCACCGCACCCGCCGTCACGCCGAGCCGCGCCAGCGCGCGGCGGCTCTCGCGTCGGCGCGCCGAAACCAGCCGCGCGCGCGGCCAGCGGCGGCTTGCGGGATGGGAGGCGGCGCCGTCCGCGACCACCACGACACGCACCCGCGTGCCGCCCCGCCGGAGCGACTGGATCAGCGCCGCCGCCCCGATCACCTCGTCGTCCGGATGCGGCGCGACGATCAGCGCGGTGCGCGGGTTGCCGATACGCAGCCTCAAAGCGCGGCGTCCAGATCGCCGGCAGCGACCGCCCGGCCGACCTTCAGCCGCTGCGCGTCTGGCGCCGGTTGGCGGAGGTACACCATCAGATCCGCCAGCCGCGCGGCGAGCGGGTGCGCGAGGAACAGGCCCTGCAGCCCGACCGCCTCCTGCGCCACCGCAAGGGCGCGTTCGCCAGCGGTCGCGACCTGGAGCCGCGCCGCCGCCACCCGCGCGAGGCGGGCCGAATCGGGTTCGTCGAACCAGACTTGCGCGGTGTGGCGCACGGTCGCGGCGGTACTCTCGGCGAGCGAGAACAGCTCGGCGATACGGGCGGCCTGGAACGGGTCGTCGGCGCGGCCCGTGGCGACCAGATGGTCGCGCACCGCATCCAGCACGCCGGCGATGCCGCCGGCATGCACCGCGACGAAGCGGAGCGCGCCGCCGCTGAAGAAGGGCTCGCGCGCATAGCTGCCGGGCTCGCCGATCGCATCGTCGGCGGCGATCGGCACATCGGACCAGCGCACCTGATGCGTCTCGGACCGCTGCATGCCGAGCGTCTTCCACCAGCTGCGATCGATCGTGGGCGGCACCCGGGCGAGATCGAGCAACAGCAATTGCGGCCCGCGATCGGTGTCGGCGTTCACCAGCGCATGGCTGAGGACCCCCGCCCCCGACGCATAGCTCTTGCCGCCGCCCAGACGATCGTCCGCGAGCACCAGCGGCTCGCCGGGCAGGCCGGCGTTCCACACGCCAGCCGTGGCGCCGTCCGCCAGCCTCGCCCGGAAGCGCTCGACCTGATCCGGTGATCCATAGCGCAGCACGATCTGTACCGCGTCGACATGGCCCTCGAGCAATCGGCCCGCCGGCAAGTCGCGTCGCCCGGTGTGATATAGATGCCGTAGCAGGGCCAGGTAGGCGGGCGCGTCGACGGGATCGCCGGCGGGCGCATCGACCCATCCCGCGTCGTCGATGCATCCGCCCAGGATCGCGGCCATCGTCGTCATGCGGCCTCCACGAATGCCGTGCGCTCCAGCGCCGCCAGCGCCAGCTCGGCGTCCACGAATGCGATCACCGGGTTGGCAAAGGGCGCGGCCGGGACGATGCGCATCGCGAATGCCTCGGCATTGGGGCAATCGCGCGCCACGCCGATCACGTGATCGGCACTCAATCCGATCATCTCGCCGAAGCCGGCGACCGCGCGACGATCGTCGATCATGCCGAACACCCGGCGGGCATCGGCCTGGAGCCGATACTGCCAAACCGCGGCGGCCGGATGCGGGATACCGGGCAGGCCGTGGCCGTCGATCTCGCGCAGCGCAGCGGCAAGACCGCCCGGTGCCCTGCCGTCGCGACGCGACGACGTCTCCACCACCATCGCGGGTTCGCGCCGCACCCGCATACCGGCCCGCGATGCGTCGTCGATAAATGCCGCGTCCTCGCCCGACCGCAGCGGCCTGAACCCGCCCAGACGGTCATAGGCATCGACCCTGAAGCCGAGGTTGGCGCCGCCCGAATGATGCGACCCCGCCGGGGTATCCCACGGCACCGGATCGATCGTCCGGCGCAAGGCATGCAGTCGATCGAAATATGCTTCCACCCTGCTTTGGTCGAGGTCGCGGTCCGCGGCCGACCGGATGACGCGGCCCGCGACGACATCGGCCAGCGCCAATCCGTGAAACGCCGCGCGCACCCAATCCGCGCGCGGCTGGCTGTCCGCATCGGTCGACAGCAGGATACCGCCCGAACCCGATCGGGCATGGTCGAGCCCGAGCGCCATCGCGGCCCGTCGCGCCCGACCCGCATTGGCATCGGCGCTCGGCGTGCCGCTGGCGATCGTCATGGGGTGTGGAAAGTCGGTCGCCGCGCCACGCAGCACGCGTTCGCTGTCGTCGGTGCAATTGTCGAGCAGGCAGAACACCGCCAGCCGCGCCGGGGGCAGATCGAGCCCCGCCAATGCGGTCAACAGCGACGGCAGCGCCTCCTGCTCGTTGCGAAGCGGTACACAGACGGACACGGCGGCGAGGGTCAAGAATGCGGCTCCTGGTCGTATCGGATGCGTTCGTAACGGCGCCGACGTGCGGTCTAGCGGCGGAGCGCCGATGCGAGCGCGAGGCCCGCACCGATCTGCAGCAGCCCATAGGCGCGGCGACGCGCCGGCCGCTCGGCGAAGGGGCGCACGAGTACGTCCACCGCGGCCACGTCCGACCGCCACAACTCGACATGACGCCTCGCTTGCAGCAGCCCGAGCATGCCATCGCCGATCATGAACAGCGCCGCCATCTCCGCCGATCGCCTGATGCCGAGTTGCATCGAAGTCGCCTCATCCATCGTTCGCTCCGCCCGTTCCTCGACCATCTCGCTTCGATCAGGCGAGCGTCCGCACGCTCGCCTCCCGATCCCAGTGGCGGCGCTTGGCGGCGTCGACGAAGCTCACCAGGTCGGTGACGCCCTCGTCCGGCTCGACCCCGGCCTTGTCGAGCAACGGCTTGGCGTCCGCATTGTGGCCGATCGCCTTCAGATGGCCGAACGCGTCCATCACCCACTGCACCGCAGCGCCCTCCTTGCAGAGCTTCGCGCATGCCTCCTGCGACAGGATCACCGCGCACGCATCGACGGTGACGGAGGGCTGCCCGAACAACTGCGCGTCCGCGGCGACCGCGGAACCGTCCGACAGCGGCACCTTGCCGATCTTGGGGGCGATCAGCTTCGCGACGCCCTTGGCGGCGGCGACGTCGCCGGTGAGCGTCGCCAGCGCCTCGGCATCGCTGCCGTCCGCGATCAGGATGCCGACGGTGCGCCCTTCCAGGGTGTGCTTTTCCAGCGGCCCGCGGATGATGCGCAAGGCCGGCGACACGTCCATGTCGATTACCGGCGCCGCCGTCGGCGAGGCGTTGGGCAGGTCCATCGCGAGGCCCGCGGCGACCCGGCTCGCCAGATCCTCGTCGACGTTGCGCAGGTTCGCCAACATCGCGAGGCGGATATGCTCCAGCGACACCTTGCTGAGTTCGAACACCAGCGCCGACGCGATATGGGCCTGCTCCGCGGGGTCCATCGATCGGAAGAACAATCGCGCCTGGCTGTAGTGATCCGCAAAGCTCTCCGCGCGGATCCTGAGCTTCTGGCCTTCCTCTTCGGACGGAAAGGTATTGTAGCCGTTGTCGGGGTCCTCGCGCGCGCCGGCCGGCTCACCCGCCTTGGCCAGGCTGTTGGGTTCGTAATTGGCGCGGCCCTTGGGCACCTCCATCTGCATATGGCCGTCGCGCTGCTGGTTCATGAACGGACAACCCGCCGCTTCCGCACGACCCTTGGCCGAATTAATCGGCAGCTGGTGGAAGTTGACGCTGCCCAGCCGCGACAGCTGGGTGTCGGTGTAGCTGAACAACCGTCCCTGCAGCAGCGGATCGTTGGTGAAGCCGATGCCGGGTACGACATGGCTCGGCACGAACGCCGCCTGTTCGGTCTCCGCGAAGAAATTGTCGGGATAACGATCGAGCACCATCTTGCCGACGATCCGCACCGGCAGCACTTCCTCCGGGATGATCTTGGTCGAATCGAGCACGTCATAGGGCTGCGCGTCGGCGAACGCCTTGTCGAACAGCTGCACCCCGAGCTCCCACTCCGGATAGTCGCCGCGCTCGATCCGCTCGAACAAATCGCGGCGCTGGAAGTCGGGGTCCGCGCCCGCGATCTTGACGGTCTCGTCCCAGATCGTCGAGGCGAGCCCCGCCTTCGGCTTCCAGTGGAACTTGACGAAGGTGCTCTTCCCCTCCTTGTTGATGAAGCGGAACGTGTGGATCCCGAACCCCTCCATGTTCGCGAAGGTCCGCGGCAGGGTGCGGTCGGACATCGCCCACATGATCATGTGGGTGGATTCGGGCATCAGGCTGATAAAGTCCCAGAAGGTGTCGTGCGCGGTCGCGGCCTGCGGGTAGCCGCGATCGGCTTCCATCTTCGCCGCGTGGATCAGATCGGGGAACTTGATCGCGTCCTGGATGAAGAACACCGGGATGTTGTTGCCGACCAGGTCCCAATTCCCCTCGCGGGTGTAGAACTTGACCGCGAAGCCACGGACGTCGCGCGGCGTATCGACCGACCCCGCGCCACCCGCGACCGTCGAAAAGCGGGTGAACACCTCGGTCCGCTGGCCCTTCTTGGCGAACAGGTCGGCGCACGTGATGTCGGCGAGACTGTCGGTGCATTCGAAATAGCCATGCGCGGCCGATCCGCGCGCATGGACGATGCGTTCGGGAATGCGCTCATGATCGAAATGGTTGATCTTCTCGCGGTAGACCTCGTCCTCCAGCAGCACCGGGCCGCGCGCACCGGCCTTCAGCTGGTTCTGGTTGTCGCTGATCGGCGTGCCGTGATTGGTCGTCAGAACCGGATGATCCGCGTCGGTCACCTGATGGGTCTCGCCACCGTTGCCGGGGTTCAGTGCAGTGTCGGGCATGGTCATCCTTCGTCGGTTCATCAGGCCAACGGATGGCGACGCCACGGGTTGCGGGTGGATGTCGGATCGCGATCGGACGAGGGCCGTCGCCCGCTGGCTGGGCATAGGCGCGGCTAACGGGCGACGGCGTGGCTCATGCCGCCACGGGCACCGCATGATCCATCGCGGCGAGATCGGTGAGCAGATCCGGGCCGGTCGGCTCCCACCCCAGCCGTGCCCGCGTCCAATCGTTCGACGCGACCATGTCGAGCGTCGCGAAAGGAGTCATCCAGCCGAAATAGCGCTCGATCTCATCGGGCGCGATCGAGCGGACCGGCAGCCCTGTGCCCGTGCCGATCGCCTCGGCGATCGCCCGGGCGGTGACGCCCTCCTCGACCGACGCATGGTAGCGGGCGCCCGGTTCGCCGCGTTCGAGCGCCAGGACGTAGAGCCTGGCGACATCGCTGACATGCGCCGCCGACCAGCGCGCCTGGCCCTCGCCGACATAGGCGATCGCGCCGGCACGCCGCGCCTCCGCCACCAGCGGCGTGATCAGCCCGGCCTTGGTGGTGTCGTGGACCTGGGGCAGCCGGATCGTCCGCACGTCGATTCGCCTCGCGATCAGCGCCGCACCGGCGAGCTCGGTCGCGATCCGCGGATTGGCATGCCGCGGGTTCAGTACGTCCTCCCGTGCCGCGCCGCCCCCTAGCGGCGTGCCCAGGCCGACGCCCGAAGTGATCAGGATCGGCTTGTCGGTGCCTTCCAGCGCATCGCCCATCGCCGCGATGTTGCGATCGTCCTTGCGGGTGTTTTCGACGAAGTTCGAGAAATCGTGATCGAACGCGCAATGGATCACCGCATCGGCCGCCGCCGCGCCGATCGCGAGCGTCTCGGGCTGGTCGAGGTCGCCGAGATGCGGCTCGACCCCCGCCGCCTCGAGCCGGCGAGCCCCTGCGTCGGATCGCGTAAGGCCGAGGATCTGGTGGCCGCTGTCGAGCAGCTCGGGAATGAGGTGCGAGCCGATGAAGCCGGTCGCGCCGGTCAGAAACACACGCATCGTTGATCTCCTAATTGTCGGATCGGCATATCGCGGCCGCCGGGAACCTGTTAAAGTAGTGACGATATCGTGGTATAAGCTGCAACAGGATCGATCATGGCGCGTGAGGCGCAGAATCCGCTCGGCACCTATCTGCGCGATCGCCGCGCGCGGCTCGATCCGGCGGCCCTCGGGTTCGGCAGCGGGCGGCGGCGCACCCCGGGACTGCGCCGCGAGGAGGTGGCGAGCCGCGCCAACATCAGCCCGACCTGGTATACCTGGCTGGAGCAGGGCCGCGGCGGGGCGCCGTCGGCCAACGTGCTCGACCGGATCGCCAAGGGGTTGATGCTCACCGAGCCGGAGCGCGAGCATCTCTACATGCTCGGGCTCGGCCGCCCGCCGGAAGCCCGCTACCAGCCGGTCAGCGGGATCACGCCGCGGTTGCAGAGCGTACTCGACGCGATGCCGTTCAGCCCCGCGATCATCAAGACGGCGATGTGGGACGTGGTCGGCTGGAACCGCGCGGCGGCGCTGCTGCTGACCGACTATTCCAAGCTGCCGCGCGAGGGGCGCAACATTCTCCGGCTGATGTTCGCGAGTGATCACGTCCGCGCCCGCAACGCGGATTGGGACAGCATCGCGCGCTTCGTCGTCGGGGCCTTTCGCGCCGACGTGACCCGCGCCGGCGCGATCGAGAGCGCCGCCGCGACCGATCTGGTCGCCGAGCTCTCCCGCATCAGCCCCGAATTCGCGGCGCTGTGGCAGGACAACGAGGTCGTCTCGCACAACGAAGGAACCAAACGCATTCACCATCCCGTCACCGGGTTGCTGGCGATGGAATTCTCCACCTTCGCGGTCGAAGGTCGGCCCGAGCTGGGGATGATCATCTACAACCCGGCGACGCCGTCGGACGCGGAGCGGTTGCGCCTGTTGCTGGACCACGATGTGGCGCCGACCGACGGATCTGAGCAAAAGGCGGCGATGATCGCGGGGTAACTTGCGGGCAGGATTGGGAGGGATGCCGGGGTGCGGATCGACAGGCGGACGATGTTGGCGGGCGCTGCTGCGCTTGGGGGTGCGACTGCGGCGGCGGCAGCCGCGCGCGCGCGGGACACCGATTGGAGTGCCGTCGCCGAGGACGTAAAGGCCCAGATGGCCTGGGCGTGGGATCTCTACCGCCAGCACGCCTGGGGCAAGGACGAGATCAAGCCGGTCAGCGGCACCTTCTCGTCCTTCCCGCTCAAGACCCGGCATCTCGGGCTCAGCCTGATCGAGGCGCTGGATACGCTGTGGGTGATGGGGCTCGACAGCCGGTTCGCGGCCGGCGTCGGCTGGGTGAAGCAGCACTTCGATGCCGATGTCGATGGCGAGGTGTCGGTGTTCGAAACCTCGATCCGCCTGCTCGGCGGGCTGTTGTCCGCGCATCATGCCTGTGGCGATCCGGTGCTGCTCGCCAAGGCGCGCGACCTGGCCGATCGCCTGCTGCCCGCGTTCGCGACGCCGACCGGGATGCCGTATCGCTTCGTCAACCTGAAGACGGGCGCGGTGCGCGAACCCGTCACGAGTCCCGCCGACATCGCCACCTACCTGCCCGAATGGGGCATGCTCAGCCGGCTGACCGGCGACCCACGTTATGCGACCGTGGCGCGCAAGGCGCTGGTCGCGGTGTTCGCACGCCGGTCGAAGATCGACTTGGTCGCGACCAAGATCGACGTGCTGACCGGCGAATGGCGCGATCGGCGCGCCACGGTCGGGTCCTATTGCGACAGCTTCTTCGAATATCTGTGGGACAGCTGGCAGCTGTTTGGCGATGCCGAGTGCAAGCGGATGTACGAGGTCTGCACCGCCGCGATCCTCGAGCACCAGCAGGTCTGGAAGGACGGCAGCCTGTGGTTCGCCGACGTCGATTTCGAAACCGGTGCGGTGGTCGCGACCGAACAGGACGAGCTCGCTTCCTTCTACGGGGGCCTGCTCGGGCAGGGCGGCGCGATGAAGCAGGGTGCGGCCTATACCGAGAGCTGGGCCAAGGTGCAGGCGCGGTTCGGCGTCCTGCCGGAGGGATACGACTATGCCACCGCGATGCCGACGCAGCGTACCAACGCGCTGCGTCCTGAACTGGCGGATGCCGCGTTCACGCTGTGGCTGATCGATCGCGATCCGCGCTGGCGCAGGATCGGCCTGGCGCATTTCGACGCGATGAAGCGCTGGAACAAGGCGCGCTACGGCTACACCGACCTCGCCGACGTCACCGCCACGCCCAAGCGCCAGGCGGATCACTGCCCCGGCTATTGGTGGTCCGAACAGATGAAATATTATTATCTGCTGTTCGCCGACACGCCGCGCTTCGACTATCGGCGCAACTATTTGTCGACCGAAGGCAATGTGTTGCTGGGCTTCCGCCAACCCGCCGAGGAGGGTCGGACGCGGAAAAGCGAAGGTCGCGAATAAGGTCGGGAGCGCATCGACGGGCGAAGCATTGTCGTAGGGAACCCTATCCGGAGCCGTTCATGAAGCTCATCCCGCTCGCGACCCTGTTTCTCCTCACCGCGACCGCGGCAACCGCCCAGAGCAGCCCGGAGGATAACGACAAGCGACCGGTCCGCGCCTGGTTCAACGAACTGACCCCGGTCAAACCCGGCAACGACTTCGCGTCGAAACTGAAGCTGCCCCGCGGCTACCGCGTGTCGGTATGGGCGCAGGATCTGGGCAATGCGCGCATGATCGCGGTCGCGCCCGGCGGCGACGTCTATGTCAGCCGCCGATCCGAAGCCGACATCGTCCGCCTTGTCGACCGCAATGGCGATGGCCGCGCCGACGGCCCGCCCGTGGTGATCGTCAACCGGCCTGGCCTCCACGGGCTCACCGTCCACGAGGGCCAACTTTACTTCATGACCGCGCGTGAGGTGTTCCGCGCGCCGCTGCTGCCCGATGGCGGAATCGGACGGGTCGAGACGATCATCGACGACCTGCCCGACGCCGGTCAGCATCTGAACCGCACCTTGGCGGTCGGGCCCGACAGAATGCTCTACATCAGCGCCGGCTCGACCTGTAACGCCTGCGACGAATCCAGCCAGGAGAACGCGACGCTGATCCGCGCCAGCCTCGACGGCAAGAGCCGACGCGTCTGGGCGTCGGGCCTGCGCAACACGATCGGCTTCGGGTGGCATCCGCGCACCGGGGAGTTGTGGGGCTGGGACCAGGGGATCGACTGGCTCGGCAACGACCTGCAGCGCGAGGAGGTCAACAAGATCGAGCGCGGTGCACGTTATGGCTGGCCCTATGTGTTCGAGGACGGCAAGCGCAATCCGCAGGACGAACCGCCGGGCGGGATCACCGGCGCGCAATGGGCGGCGGCGTCGCGCAACCCGGTGCTGATGTACACCGCGCATGCTGCGGGCATGCAATGGGCGTTTCACCCGGGCGGCGGCTTCGGGCCCGACGCCGCGGGCGATGCCTTCGTCGCGATGCACGGCAGTTGGAACCGCAAGCCGGCCTCTGGCTACGAGGTCGTCCGCGTGCGCTTCGACGCCAACGGTCAGGCGACGCGGATCGAGCCGTTCCTGACCGGCTTCATGAGTGCCGACGGCCGCAGCCACTACGGCCGGCCCTGCGGCATGGCGGTGATGCGCGACGGCTCGCTGCTGCTGTCGGACGACGCCAACGGCGTGCTGTACCGCGTCACCTATGACGGCGCCCAGGGCGGCGCCGCGCCCGTTGCGCCGCCCGCCGGACCGATGCTGGAACAGGCCGCGCGCGGATCGAACGTCGCGCTGCTGCTCCAGCGTGCGGAGGGCCGCGCGACCGGCGCCGCAACGATCGCGGTGACGGCGGAGGCGTTCCGCGCCAACGGCCCGATCCCGCGCGAGCACACCGAATACGGCCTCGGCTTCTCGCCCGCTTTATCCTGGCCCGCGGTGCCGGGCGCGCAATCCTACGCGATCGTCGTCGAGGACCCCGCCGGCGCCGCGCACCCGGTGGTACACTGGACCGCCTGGAACATTCCCGCCACGACCACCCGCCTCCCCGCCGGGCTGCAGGAGCGCGACCGGTTGAACGGCGGCCCGCTCGAGGGGATCATGCAGGGCGCAACCTCCCGCGGCACCGTCGGCTGGTACGGCCCGCGCCCACCCAAGGGCGACAAGCCCCACCCCTACCACTTCCAGCTCCTCGCCCTCGACCGAGCGTTGGAGCTTCCCCTCGGCGCCACCCGCGACCAGCTCGCCCAGGCGATCGCGGGGCATGTGATCGCGGCGGGGGATTTGGTCGGAACCTATGCGGAGCCGGTTGGAGAGTGAGGGTGCGGCGGCGCATCGAATTACACTTGCAGCCAGCTCGTTAGGATGGGTCCGGATCAAAGTCGCGAAAAGCGCCACATCCCCCGGGTGCGCTCTCGGACGGTGGGTTCGCCGCTGTCCAGCGGCGCTAGATAGGCGGCGAGGTCGCGATTGCCAGCCCTTGCTGCGGCGATGGCAGGCCAGTGCGCCACGAGCCCGCGGATCACCACGGGACGTAGCGCGGTGCGATCTCCCGCGCGAACGTATCCGGCAACCGCCCTCGTCGGCGGACGGAAGACGCCGATCGCGACCGGATCGAGCTGCGGAGCCACGAGGGGCGCGACTTGAAGGAGGCACGACGGCAGGATTGTGTCGAACGCGATCTGCGGCTGATCGCGATCCGCGCCGAGCGCGACGAGGTGTTTCGCATTGTCCGGGAACGCGAGCTTGGCAGCGCCGTGGCCCAGAAGCTGGTGCGCGAACTCGATCTGCTCGAGGCCCGCTACAAAGGATGAGGGGGCGGACTGTCAACGACGCGTAACATCCACATGGCACCGGTGACCGCCTCGAGGGCGGCGTGCTTCGCGCCGCCCGTCGGTTCGGGAGCAAGAATGTGATGCGGTTTGTGAAAGCGACGCTTGCTGCGTTGATCGGTGTTGCGGGTGTGAGTGCGGGGTCAGCCCACGCTGTGACGATTGCGAACCCGACCAACAGCTACGGCTCTCCCTATCTTTCCGGCCAGCTGACCGGGGGCAATCAAACGCAGTATTTCGGCGAGACGTTCACCACGCCGATCGCCGGCAATCTCACCAATTTCCAGTTCACGTTGAACGCGTCCGATCTGCAGTCCGCTTATGGCATCGTGTTCAAGTGGGATGGATCTCGACCCACCGACGAGCTTTACCGCAGCGAAGTCCGTTCCGGCGCCGCTGGCCTCTTCGCCTTCGATCCGACCGGTATCAAGCTGATGCAGGGCGAGACCTATGTCGCCTTCATCAGCACGTTCGGCCTCGCCGACAATGCGGGATTGGCGACGGTCGGAACATGCCTGCCGTTCGCCGGGTGCGGTTCCAATTCGATTCCGAACCTCGGTACGCTGGTCACCGGCAACGTGCTCGCCGATGGCCCCGTGTTCAACTCGCTCGGATATCTGGACGCGACCTTCTCCGTCACGATCGCCGCGACGGCCGTGCCGGAGCCGACGAGCTGGGCGTTGATGATCCTGGGGATGGGAGCGGCTGGCTGCATGCTGCGCCGCCGGAACGGCACGCCGCGGGTCGCGTACGCAACGTGACCTGCGCCGGTTCGCGAAATCGTGGTGCTTCAGCATCGAGCGATACGCCTGCGACGAAAATCGGCGGCAGCATCGGCTCGGGCACGCGTGCAGCTTCAATCTGCGCAGTACGCGATCCTGCGACCCGATTTTCCGACCTCGGAAAGTGACTATGTCGACGGCGGACGCAGCAGGCCCAGCAGATTTCACCAATGTCAGGATGAGGGCTGCGCAGGTCGGGTTGTTCGAAACCCCGATCCTGCACGGTCAGCTGATCGGCACAGGCGATCTGCTCGTCGAGCTGGAAGCGATCATCCGGGCCCGGCGCGCTGCCGAACCCGGGGTCGCCCGATCCAATATCGGCGGGTGGCATTCCTCAACCGACATGCTGGCATGGGGCGGACCTGCAGCAGAGAAGCTCGGGCAGCTCGCGCTCAATGCGGCCAAGCGCGTCAGCAATTTCGGGAACCTCGACCAGGGCGCGGTGGATTGGAGCATGAAGATGTGGGCGAACATCTCGCCCGCGGGATCGCTGAACATGAGCCATTCCCATCCAGGCGTGCTGTGGGCTGCTGTCTTCTATGTGGCGATGGGCGAGCCAGGGCCCGATGGCGCGCATGGCGGCGAGCTGTTCTTCGAGGATCCCCGTTTTCCGCTTCCACTGATGCGCATGGCGGGATTTCGGATGATCGGCATCGATGGCCAGCCGCAGGCCAACGAACGGCGATGGCCGACGAAGGCGGGCGATATCGTCCTTTTTCCGGCTTGGCTGCGTCACGGCGTGCGGCCGTACTACGGGGCATCCGATCGGATCTCGATCGCCATGAACATCGACGTGGTGCAGCAGGCGTAGGTAGCGATTGGGGTGCGACCGTCCTCGGCCATTGCACTTCGGCCCTCAGCGCGGCCGTTTAGCGCGTGACGGTTTGCACCTCGGCCAAGGCAACGGACCCTGGCGAGCAGGTCGACTAGCTGGCGCCTCAATTCCCCCGGTACGTCGAATATCCATAGGGGCTGACCACGACCGGTACATGATAGTGCACGCTGGCATCGCCGACCTGAAAGACCAGATCGATTTCCGGGAAGAAGGGTGTGGCTCGCGGATCGGGATAGGCCGTCATGTCGAACGTCAGTTTATAGATCCCGACGGTGAAGCTCTTCGGATCGCCGAACGACTTCACCCGGCCGTTCGCGTCGGTTCGTGCACGTGCTACCTCTACCCAATGGCCGTCGGCCGACTTCTTCAGCAACACGACAGGGACGCCCTGACCACCCACTCCGCGCGCCAGGTCGAGGACATGCGTCGAGATTTCGGCGGCCGAGACGGTCGTCGGGCTGAAAGCTAGGGCAAGGCCGGCGAGCAAGGAGAAGCGCTTCATGGATGTCCCTTGGACTTGGAGGCAATAGCGACACGAATGGCTGCCGATGATGGATCGACGTCATAACGTTTCGTGTAGCCGCAGGGTCCGGATCTTCCTTTGGCTGTGATCGCGCGCGAGCGGTATCGTGTCCGCGGTTCGACGAGATGCGATGAGCAAGATCGTGGATGATCACGCGCTTCCGATCGAGGCCTTCGACATGCCGTCGAACGTATCGACCCTGACCGCAGGCGCGCAGACGCACCGCCCCTGATCGTGGGTGAGCAATTCGCCGGTCGCGACGATCTCGAAGGTACGGGCGTCGATGTAGCGAACCGGTTCGCCGTCGAGCAGGGTCGTCCAGGCGGCACCGCGGTGCTCTCGTGTACCTGCATCGCCTTGCGTGATGAAGACATGCCGATGTTCGACGACGAACAATGGCGTACCATCACCATCGACGCAGCGGTGACGAGCAAGTTCCTCGATCATCGTCACGCCCCGACCGGGGCCGTGACACCCTCGATGCGAAGCAGCCGGTCATGGCCTTCGCGGTCGGGCCAGCGAATCGAATGACCGGCCGTCATCCCGATCAGGCCCGCTCCGATCGGCGTCAGCACCGACACGCGCCCCGCGGCGATGTCCGCATCGCGCGGATAGACGAGTTGCACGGTGCGCCGCGTGCCGGTGGCTTCGTCGACGAACTGAATGCGGGAATTCATGACGACGGTCTGCGCCGGCAAATCACCGGGCTCGCAAAGTTCGGCGCGATCTAGTTCGGCCAGCAGCATCGCCGAGGACAGCGGATGCTTGTGCTCGGCACTCAGTGCGAGATTCGAGAGCGCATCGCACTCGCTTGCGGTCAGATGGATGGCGGGACGATCGGCTGCTGTCACGGTGTCGTGTTGCATGAAGTTGACTTTACTTTTTGGAGATCATGAATGTTCCGCGCGCATCCTGGCAATTTTTTTAGGTAGAATAGGGCCCGAACTCAGGCGGCAGGAGCCGACCCGAGCTCGATCTACGCACGCGCGGCGAACTGTCCCACGTGGTGGCGAAAACGCCTGTATGTCGCTGGAGCGTCCATCTGACCTAGGTGATGATGCGAGCGCGGTACGTCGACCCGACCGCTTACTGCGCCATCAGGGTGAATCCATGATGCAGTAGATCAGCAGCGGCACACCGATGATCAAGATCAACAGCAACAGGTTGAGATCCGCGAGGCGGTTGATGCCGGTTCGCGGCGATGACGCTCGAACCGATCCTTCTTCGCAATCTTCATCTTCGACGTACATCTTGAATCGATTGGAGAAGAAGCTTGCTGGCCTCATCACGAGGACACGTCTTGGCGAAATCGCCGAACCGTCTTGGGCAATAGGTTCCGATCGGCGATCGGCCGCCGTGAATTCGATATCAGACACTGTAGGTTTCCGCTTACTCGAGAATTCGGGCGCGTCGGCCACGCCCGAAGATCAAATCGAATAATGCCCGAACTCGATCAGCAACCCGACGAGTTCGGGCTACGTGCGTGCGGCGAGTTGGCCGGCATGATTGCGGAAACGCTGATATGTCGCGAAGGCGTACATACGACATAGATGACGATGACACCCTCTGCCGTCAACCCGCGGCGTTGCCGCAACGGAAACCACGCCCCTTGACGCTCGCTCGGTGTCGCTTATCTTGATTGGGCGGGCCGGGCCCCTCTGGCGATCGTCTACGGACGAACGTGATGTCGGACCGCATCGGGTGATCTCGATATTGGCCTGGCCTATTCGCCTCCCTTTCATCGCGATCCATCCGATTTTTTCAGTCGATGATTGGAGAGAGGCGTTACCGATGTTCACCTATAACTTGACCAGGCTTCACGCAAAGCTGGACGGGCAGATCCGCGCGGAAACGAACCGGCGCATGCCCGACAGCCTCCGCCTGCTGCGGCTCAAGAGGCTGCGCTTGCGGGTAAAGGACCAGCTCTACGCACGCATGCTCCGGCCGCAGCCTATCTGAATTTTCGATGCGGCCCGTTCGATCCGGCCGGTGCACCAGCCGTCCGCCTGCGCCGTGCCGCAGGCGGTCAGCCGTTCCCGAGCCGCCGATCGGCAAAGACGGCTCGATGTCGGCAACGCGCCATCGGATGCCCATGGCGATCTGTCCGGCCTCGGCCGCGTCGCCGACGACCCGCCCTGCTATCAAGGTTCGTCATGTTCGATCTCTCGATCTTCGCTGATCCGTCCATCTGGGCAGCGCTCCTCACCCTGATCGTGATGGAGGTGGTCCTCGGTATCGACAACCTCATCTTCATCTCGATCCTGTCGAACAAGCTGCCGGTGGAACATCGCCAGAAAGTCCGCCGCATCGGGATCGGCCTCGCGTTGGCGATGCGCCTCGCCCTGTTGTCGATGATCGCCTGGATCGTCGGCCTCACGGCAACCGTCATCGATCTTGGCTTCGCCGGCAGCAGCGCAATCGATCCGGTGACGCGGCAGCTTCATCACAGCTGGGAGATGGCGTTTTCCTGGCGAGATCTGATCCTGATCGGCGGCGGCCTGTTCCTCCTCTGGAAGGCGACCAAGGAAATCCACCATTCGCTGGATCCCCGGCCGGCCGAGACCGTGCTGGACAAGCACCGCCCCGCGGCCATCGGCTTCGGCGCTGCGATCCTTCAGATCATCGCGCTGGATATCGTGTTCTCGTTCGATTCGATCCTGACGGCGGTCGGCATGACGGATCACCTGCCCGTGATGGTCATCGCCGTTGTCGTCGCGGTCGGCGTCATGCTTCTCGCCGCCGATCCGCTCGCGAACTTCATCGGCCGCAATCCGACCGTGGTGATGCTGGCGCTGGGGTTCCTGCTCATGATCGGCATGGTGCTGGTGGCCGAAGGCTTCGGCGCGCATGTGCCGAAGGGCTATATCTATACCGCGATGGCATTCTCAGCGGGCGTGGAGGGCCTGAACATCTGGTCGCGACGCGCAACCGACCGGAAGCGAGGTGGCGAGTGACGATGGCGCGGCAATTTAGGGCGGGCGCGAGCAAATCGATTTCAGGCTCCGCCTACGCCGAGCCGGTTCTGCCAGATTTTGCCGTCCTTGATGATGACGGCGAGGTTGCAACTATGGCTCTTCAGTACGCTGATGCCCTGCGTGGATCGCCGTCGACCAGCCGCATGTCGGCCCAGGCACCGCGCTGGAGCACGCCGAATTTGGCGTCCTTATAGGGATTGCGCTCGCCACTGAACGCGAACAGCTCGCAGTTCCCCGACGCGGCGAACTGCAACATGCCGACGTTGCCGAACACCGTGGCGAAACGGGTAAGTAGGACGGGTTTGTTCTTCGTGCTCCAGGGCTGCAACAGCAGGTCGGTGCCGAACGCCACCCTCGTGCCTGTCGAGCCTTTGATGGATCGGCGTACCGTCAAGACGATGAACGCAGCGAGGAGCCCTCCTCCTAACCTTACGTTGCGCGAGACGAAGTTTATAAGCCAGTCGTTATAAAAATTCCTCCCAACTGACCAAAAAAGGGCGCCCGCGCGAGTTCTGCGTGGAACAAGCGTTGGCAACGGCCCTCGGTGTGTTCTGGTCGAAGGGCTATGAGGGGGCCTCCATGGCCGAACCGACGCAGGCAACGGGCATCACAAAGCCGAGCCCCTACGCCGCGTTCGGCAACAAGGAGGCTGCTCCATAAGGTGCTCGAACTCTATGAAGTCGAAAAGCTCGAACAGACCCGCGAGGCGCTGAGGCAGCCGACCGCACGGGCAGTCGCTGAGCACTTCATGCGTGGCGCGATCGACGCGCAGATCAGCACGTGCGGCACCGACGACTGCCTCGGGGTGATCAGCGCTACGGCGTGCGGTGCCGAGGCCGACTCCCTTAAGGCAGACGTGATCCAGCGGCGGGACTGATCCTAGGCGGCGCTGGTAGAGCGATGCTAGAGTGCGAAGCGTGACGAGGACCTGTTGGACCATGTCGATGTCGGTGGCCTCATGAGCTACCTCGCGCTCTGATTTTAACGCACGTGAAGTTATTCCCAATCAAGACATCGTTGCCGACAATGACCGCGGGCAGCCTGCCCAAGCCATCCTGGCTCGCCCGCCCCAAACGCTATGGTCGCCCCGGGAAGCTGGAGGACGAGGAACTGGTCGCGGGCAAGCAGGACGCGCGGCGCCTGGCGGGCGCCGATCAGCGGCAGGCAGGCATCGACATTCTTGGGGACGGCAAGCAGACCCGCCAACACTTAGTCACCACGTTCGTCGAGCGTCTCGAGGGTGTCGATTTTGAGCAGCGCGAACCGGTGCGCATCCGCGATCGCTATGATCACCACGTGCCGACAGTCGTGGGCGCCGTCTCACGCCACAAATCGGTATTTGGCGTCGATGCGCGTTTTCTGCGCGCGCAGACCATCAGCCGATCGAGTGGACGCTGCCGTGCCGATAACGATGATCGATACTCTGTACGACGCGCATCACCGGAGCCGCGAGAAGCTGGCATAGGAGTTCGCGCGCATCCTCAACGAGGAAGCGCGCGAATTGGAAGCGGCCGCGTCGACATTATCCATTTCGACGAGCCCGCGTTTACGTTTTCTTCGACGAGGCCAATGACTGGGGCATCGCTGCGCTGGAGCGCGCGGCGGAGAGGCTGAAGGCCGAGATCGCGGTCCACATCTGCTGCGGCTATGGCATTAAAGGGTGCTGTCAGTCTAACGCGAACCGCTCTCCACACGATGCACATCGGTCTTTGAACGCGGCGCCCTAGCTCGCGACGATCTGCCACTCCGCCAGCGCGACGGAGCGTCGTTCCTTGTCGTCTGTCGGTCGGTAAGGTGGCGCTCCAGATCAAAGTGGTTGTGAACGTTGGCGTGCAACGAGGCGAACTTCTGCAGTGTCTTCATCTGCCTGAACCTCAGCATCGCTCGCTCTCGTCGTCGGAACGGCAGGTGCGAGTTCTCGACCCGGTTGTTGGCCCAGCGACCCACCTCCTGCTTCTCGGCGTTGCCGAGCTCGTTCATGCCTGCACGGTAGGAGCGCAGACCGTCCGTGGTGATCGCCTCTGGTGAGCCGTGGCGCTTCACCGACTTCTTTATGAGGGTCAGTGCCGCTCCCTTGTCTCTGGCTTTCGTGACTTAGCTCTCCAGCACCTCGCCCTCGTGATCTACCGCTCGCCAGAGATAGACCCTCTCGTCGGTCTGCTTCACGTACATCTCGTCGAGGTGCCAGCGCCAATGCCGAAAGCCGCGCATGTGGCTCGCGCGCTTTCTGCGCGCCTCGCCGGCGAACAGCGGGCCGAACCGCTTGCACCACAGCCGTACCGTCTCTTGACAGATGTCGATCCCGCGCTCGAACAGCAGATCCTCCACATTCCTGAGGCTCAAGGGGATGCGGACGTACATCAGCACCACCAGCCAAATTACCTCGGGCGAGCTGTTGAAGTAACGGAACGGAATGGCTGGCTTGCGCGGCGTGGCATAGCCCGTCACCTACCGTGCCCCACTTGAATTTTTACTCGGTGCGTAAGGGCTGACACAGCCAACCCCTCCCTTTTCGGGTACAATGACGATCGTGCGACAGCGGTTTGGATAACGGCTCCAGGCCGAAGGCACTGCAAAGACCTTCGATCGCGCGAAAAGCTTCACCTTGTGCGCCGTCGAATTAAAGCAGGATTGTAACATCCAATTCATCTTTCCGACGCGGAGATGTCATCTCGACGACGCGAGGCCGTCATCCGCGACCGTTAGCGCTCCTCCGACAAGACGGGGGAATTCATGTTATCTGTTCACTCGCGGCTCACGCTCGCGACGCTTGCTGCAGCGTGCTCGACGACGGCGCTGGCGCAATCGACTGCTCAACTAGACACGGGGCAGGACGACATAGTCGTGACCGCCCAGAAGCGGGAGCAGCGGATCGAGGATGTTCCCGTCACTGTCACCGCGCTGACTGGAAGGCGACTGGCGGACATCGGTGTGTCCGAGCTCGACGAGGTCGCCGCCTTCGTGCCAGGCTTGCAGGTCCAGGAGCAGAGCGCGAACAATCCGGGCTTCGTCATCCGCGGCATCACATCGGACAACGGCTCTGCGCAGCAAGGCGCTCGCGTGACGCTCTACTACAACGGTGTCGACATCAGCCGTTCGCGTGGTGCTTGGCAGGATCTCTACGATCTGGAGCGCATCGAGGTTGTGAAGGGCCCGCAGGCTACCTTGTTCGGGACCGCTGCTGCGGTCGGAGCGATCAGCCTCATCTCGGCGCGGCCCGAAGCAGGCTCGTCCGCCGCCATCGACGCATCGTACGGCAATTTTGACCGCACACAGGTCTCGGGCTTCGTCAACGTAGGCAACGAGACGGTCGCGGCCCGGCTGGCGGGGGCATACAAATATCGTCGCGGTTATGTTCGCAACATCGCGGGCGACCCGACCTTTCCCAATCAGAACCAAGCGGGCGTCGATCAAGACGACCTGAACGGCCAGGACCAGCGGGGGCTTCGCGGATCGCTGCGCTTTCGACCTGACGACCGGGTAATTGCGGACCTCGTGCTGACCTATGACGGCCAGCGCAACCCCGGCACCGCCTTCAAAAGTCGCGCGCACGCACCAACCGGCGGGCAGACCGGCGACTATGGCTATGCCGAACTGTCGGGATCACCGAACAGCCTCGCGGTGCTCGGCGCACGCAAGCTCGGGCTCGATCGCAACGTCTACGATGCCAATATGAGCGTTGCCGTCGACCTGGGGCCGGGGGTCAGCTTCACCACCGTAAACGGCTATCGGCGCTTCGACGCGCTGGAAGTGTTTGACGCGGATGGCGGCCCCGCTGCCTATCTTGAGTTCGCCGAGGACGCGCAGGGCGACCAATGGAGTCACGAGGGGCGCTTCGCCTTCGACGGACCGAAGTACCGCGCCTCTCTCGGCTGGAACGCCTTCTTCGAAAATGGCTCTCAGCGCGTGCCCTTCGCAACCGAGGAGGGCACGTATCTGGCCTGCTCCGTCGCCGCGGCCTACGCCCGGGTCCGTGCCGCGCTCAATGCGGCTGGCATCCCCACTGGCACTGCCTGCGTAGCACCCAACGGAACGATCCCTGCACTGAAGGCGACGGCGGTGCTGAGTGGTGGAAGGCTCACGTCGCTGCCTTATTCGTCGGTGTTCACCAACTTCGGCCGCAATAATACCTATTCGGTGTTCGCCGATGCGACGTACATCCCGACGCCTGCACTCGAGCTCACAGCAGGCGCGCGCGTCCTGATTGAGGATCGCCAGTCCGGCTACTCGTCCGTGCAGCCTAATTCGCTCCTGCTTGCAGGACTCGGCGTCCAGAGCAGCCTGCTTGGGACCGCCAATACCGCGGGCAACAAGTTCGTCGCCGAAAAGAGTTTCACAGCATTGCTGCCGCGCTTCAACGCACTGTTGAAGCTTGGTGATGGTCTCAACCTTTATGGGACGATCAGCAAGGGTCGGCGTTCGCCCGTGGTCCAGCTGGCTGCCGCACGCACCGCCTTCGGCGTCGGCCCAAACATTCAGGTAGTGCCGGAGGAAAATGTCTGGAATTACGAAGGCGGCATCAAAGGACGGGTCGGCCCGCTCACTGGTGCGGCATCGGTCTTCTACCAGACCTATGACGGCTTCCAGGTCTCCGTCACCGAGAATGGCGTGACCACCACGCGAAGTGCCGGGTCCGCCAAGAATGTCGGTGTGGAACTTGAGGGCGACCTTCGCCTTGCCGATTACCTGTCCGTGTTCGGCACCTTCGCCTACATCGACGGCGGTATCGGCAAGGACGCGTCGAACGGCGTATTTGCCGGCAACCGCTTCCGCCTGCAGCCGGAGACAACCGCATCCGGCGGCGCGATGCTGCGCCTGCCCGTCGGCACCGCCACCGCCTATGCGACGCCGAGCATCACATATCGCTCAAAAGTCTTCTTCGAGCTGCCGAACAACCCTGCGATCAGCACGCCCGGCTATACGCTGGTTAATGTGCGTGCAGGCCTGGAACTGGTCGGCGGGCGCTACAGCATCGGCGGCTTCGCCCGGAACCTAACCAACAAGCGATATTTGATCGACGCCGGCAACACCGGCGGTGGTTTCGGCATCCCGACCTACATCACCGGCGAGCCGCGCTTCTACGGCGTGGAGCTCGGCGCGCGGTTCTGACCGCAACGCCACGACCACAAGCAAATCATTGCGGCACCACGTGCCGCTTCTCGGGGGACTAACATGACCACCACCTATGACGATGGCGACATCGACACCAATCCGACACTCAACCCACACCTCGGCGACCTGATCGAAGTACGCTATTCGCGAAGGCAGACGCTGATGGGCGGACTGTCGGCAGCAACCGCCGCGGTATTCGGTGGGATGCTGCTTGCCGGATGCGGCAGCGACGACGACGGCGTCAACCCGGTCACCGTCACCGCAACCGCCGGCGGCAGTTCCGCCGCCGGTCGCGTTGCAACGCTTACTGGCAGCGCTATCGGCCAAGTCGATAGCGTCACCTGGACCCAGACCGCAGGACCGACCGTCGAGCTGGCAGGCGCGATGACCTCGGCCGCGACCTTCGTCGTGCCTGGTGCGGCGACGGGCACGATCCTCACCTTCGCCTTTACGGCGACGTCGGCAGGTAAGACGACCGCGGCAACCGCCAGCGTGACGGTCGGCGCCGCCGCGCTCGGCTTTACCGCGGTGACCAAGAGCCTTGCCGACGCGGTGGCGGTGCCAGCGGGCTACTCGGTGACGGTGCTCTACCGGCTAGGCGATCCGATCGCGGCTGGCGTCGCCGCCTACGCCAATGACGGCACCGATGTGAACTTCGCGCGACGTGCGGGCGACCACCATGACGGGATGTCCTATTTCGGTCTATCCGCGGCAGGCGCGCCTGATCCGAACGGCAACACGCGCGGGCTGCTGGTGCTAAACCACGAGAACATCACCCAAGCGTATCTGCACCCCGCCGGGCCCACAACGGCAGGCGGCGCACGCCCGGAGGCCGAAGCGCTGAAGGAGATGGAGTGCCACGGCGTTTCGGTCATCGAAGCGACGAAGGCCACAGCGTGGAGCTACGTTCCCGCGTCGTCATTCAACCGCCGGATCACGCCGCTCACGCCGATGAGCTTCAGCGGGCCCGTTCGCGGCGACGCGATCCTGCGAACCGCCTATTCGACCGATGCAACCGCAGGCCGCGGCACGATCAACAACTGCGCCAACGGCACGATGCCGTGGCACACCTACCTTACCAACGAGGAGAATTGGGCGGGGTATTTTCGGCGTGATACCGGTGACGCGGCCGTGCGCAGCGCGAGCGGCGCCGTAGGCGCCAAGGCCAACGCCTCGCTCACGCGTTACGGCATTCCGGAGAACCGCCCTGGCAACTATGGCTGGTCGACCGTCACCACGGCGGACGCGGCAAGCACTCTTTACCGCCGGTGGAACATCACTGCGGGCGCGGCCAGCCAAGCAGACGGCAGCGGCGACTTTCGCAACGAGGCATTTCAGTTCGGCTGGGTGGTCGAGATCGACCCCTTCGATCCCGCCTCCACTCCGCGCAAGCGGACCGCGCTCGGCAGGATGAACCACGAGGGTTGTCAGATTGGGCGGACGATCGCCGGGGTCCGTCCCGCCTTCTACATGGGCGACGACGCGCAGAACGAATATATCTACAAGTTCGTGTCAGCGACGCCTTGGGCCGCGGCCGACGCGACGGCAGCCAATCGTCTGGCGATTGGCGACAAGTATCTCGACACCGGCACGCTCTACGTCGCGCGCTTCAACGCCGACGGCTCGGGGGAATGGCTGGCGCTGGTATTCGGTGAGGGTCCGCTTACTGCGGCAAACGCCGCCTATCCCTTCGGCAGTCAGGCCGATGTGCTAACCAATGCCCGGCTTGCTGCCGACGCGCTTGGTGCTACCCGAATGGACCGACCGGAATGGACGGCGGTCAACCCCGCTACTGGCGAGATGTATTGCACGCTGACGAACAATTCGTCGCGCACGCCCACGACGACCAACGCATCGAACCCGCGCGCCTATACCGATCCCAAGAAGCCGCAGGGCGATCTGGTCAACGCCGATCCGCCAACGACTGCACAAGCGACCCGCGGCAACGCCAACGGCCATGTGATCCGTTTGCGCGAGACGGGCGACACTTCCGAAGCGCTAGGCTTCGCGTGGGACGTGTATGCGTTCGGCTCAGGCAGCGATCTCGATGCGACCAACATCAACCTTTCAGGGCTCGACGCGACCAACGACTTCTCGTCGCCGGACGGACTGTGGTTCGGCCTCCCGAGCAACGCGTCTGGTACGGTGTCCCCGGTGATGTGGATCGAAACCGACGACGGCGCCTATACCGACGTCACCAATTGCATGCTGCTCGCCTGCATTCCAGGTAGTGTCGGCGACGGCAGCACGCGGGTGGTCAACAATACGCTCACCACCGCCGCCAACGTCACTACGACGAGCACCGTAACGACCCGCATCGGCAAGTCGCCGGGCGCGACGCTCCGCCGCTTCCTGGTAGGGCCGAAAGAGTGTGAGATCACTGGCATCCACTCGACACCGGATGGCCGGTCGCTGTTCGTCAACGTCCAGCATCCTGGCGAGAATGGCGGTCCAGCGAACATCACCAGCAGCTGGCCCGCCAACCAGGCCGGCGCCGTCGCCGCGCCTTCACGCCCACGATCGGCGACGATCGTGATCACGAAGGACGATGGAGGCGTGGTCGGTCTTTGATCCAAGTCGCGGAAGGGGCCGCCCGCGCTGTCGGACGGCCCTGAGCACGATCGCAACGCGTACCGACGTCATTTGCGCGTTGCTGCTCAGCGTGCTGACATCACATCAATTTTTAATGCCATTGAGATCCAATCGCCCACACCTTGGTAGGGGCGTATGCCGTGGTGCAACCACGCGGGAGACGTGACGATATGCCGACCCTTCTCGGCCAAGACCGCTCGTTAGCCTGCGGCTGCCCGCCGCTTGGCAGCGTTGACGGCAAGTCGCCCAGTAGGGCCGCTGCCGGTTCGCCCCACCTCAGGGTATTAGTATCGGAGTGTCGGCCGCCGATGATGTCGCTCTCATCACGACTGGAGATGAAGGCAAAACATTGCGGTCGCCTGACTGCAGGAGCCGCTTCGCGATGTCGGCGCGCTCGTCGACCTGCGATCGCTCGGCCGCGCATCGACTCAGTCTCTGTAATGAAGTCTCACCTCTCGTTCCTGCAAACCGGGCCATTCTCCACGAAGACAAGCGGCAATCAACGATCCGAGAACTGATGCCGAAAGGTCTTCAGACGATGGTTCGCGATCAGTCTTCACTCGGCCTGTCAGCTTGCAGGTTCGAGTGCTGCAAGCCGTGCTTCTAACTTCTTCTTGAATGCCTCGCTCGGAAGTAGCGTCCAAACGGAGCCGAGCACCTTAACCGCGTTGACCGAGGTGGCAGGGCTCAACGAGCGCAGCGCAGCTGGCGACTGTGTCCGATAAGAGACTCGCACGTAGGTCGCGCCCGTCGTGCGGTTCCTCACCTTCTCGAACAGCAGGCCGCCGCCCGGCGGGACGTCGTTGATCGCGTAGCCGGCAGCAGCGAGATTGACCTGCAACGTCGCCGCAAGCGCGGTCACGTTGGTGTCGTGCCCCATGAACACGCGAAATGCCGGCCCTGATCCATCCAGCGCCTGCAACACTGCGCGTCCCATTGCTGCGCTCTGATGCGCCGCCATGTAGGCTGGACGCGTCAAGACGGCGAACAGAGCGGCATGAAGAGCACCCAGTCGCTTCAGGTCCGCCGGGCTTGCTCGCCCCCAGCCAACGTCACGAGACGGCATGCCCTCCAACTGCTCGAGAAGCAGGACCTGCGCGATACCCGAAGCGATCCGTATCGGGCCACTCAGGACGATCTCGCGTCCGTCGACGGCGGGAGTGACACTTGCCGCCTGCATGGGGAGGCATTCTGTCCCCGGGGCACCGCAGCCGAGAATTCTGTCGAGTAAGGTGAGTGCGGACCGATAACGCGCGGCAAGCCTCTCCATGCCGCCCGTCTCGGCGTTGATGGACAAGATCGCTGCGCGGGCGTCGAACCGAGTGGCTCGGGCGCGGAGGGGCTCGAAGAGCGGATCGGCCGTTCCCAAGGCTTGGTGCTCGATCGGAATGGCGCAGCCGGGCGCAAACCCTCGGGCGTAGGCCTCGCCGCTCGCGATACTGCGATCCGAACTGTTGCTCCTGATGCTGAGCGCGAGGGATTGGCAGCTAGCGGCGACGTGCAGACCGCGCGCTCCCAGCAACTGGCGGTCTTCGGCGGCCACAAGTTCCAGCGCACGGGCACCGTGCGGCGTGATCCGACTTTCGGCAACAGGCCAACGGGGCCATGCTGCGGCGGTTCTGGTTCCCGTCGGCACCTCGCCCTCCAGCGGCGCCCGGATGCCGTGGCGCATCACCAGAACCGCCCGCTCCACGACGTACACGGACGGCGCTGGCGCGGCGGCGCCTACCAGCAGCCAAACCCCGACCGCCGCTA
Source organism: Sphingomonas sp. Tas61C01 (assembly GCF_052567495.1). Lineage (NCBI taxonomy): Bacteria > Pseudomonadati > Pseudomonadota > Alphaproteobacteria > Sphingomonadales > Sphingomonadaceae > Sphingomonas > Sphingomonas sp. Tas61C01. The sequence continues at coordinate 2,774,572 of NZ_CP199583.1, read as the reverse complement.
TCCGGCAGATCGCCGCGCTCATGGTTCGAGCCGGCAACCCGAAGCGACCCGCGCCGGGCTGCAACGCGCCATCGCGCCGCTGGGCAACGTGACGGTAAATTGAAGGTGAAGCGGATCGGGTGCTCCGGGATAATAGTCGCTGCTAACCGCCTGCGCGCCGCTGGTCATCGCGGCGCGGGCCTTCGATAGATCGTGGCCTCGCGCCTCTGAGGTGTTGGCATCGGTGCGAGTGCGCACGATGAAACCCTCGCGCACCCAGCGCCCGATGCGATCCCGTCGATGAGCGGATCCTGGACAATCTGAACAGCCGACTCTGCCTGATCGTCGGGGTACCAGCCGAACATAGCCCGTCCCGCAAGGGAGGGGTGACCCAAGCGATAGGTATCCGACACCGCCGGGCGCACGTCCAAGACGATGTAGATCCGTCCCCTGGTCGTTTGCAGTGTCGGCCAGCCCCGCCCGCGAACAGCGTCACGCAACGTTCTGGCGCTTCCTCGAACTTCGTCGGGCGTGATCAGTCGGCGACCTGGCAGCACAGAGCGGATCTCGGCATCCAGGGCATCAAGCAGGCCGGTGTTATCGAGCGGCAGCGGGTCGCTGATCCCCACTCGACCGGAGGGCGTGTCGGCGGCGTTGATCGTGACCATCATCGGCAGATGTTTCGGATGCGCGCGGGACCAACGATCGATCTCCCGCAGGCAGCGAACCAGCGTCACGCACGTGCTGAGGTAATCCACATCGGGTATGTGGAACACCTTGAAGCCCGGCTTCAGCATTGCATTGCGGTCGAACCCGGTGGCCTGGCCCGCGGCGCGGGCGAGGACCTCGCCCTTGGGATCGGCGTAGCGGCCGCCTTGTGGATCGGCGAAGATGTCGATCTCGAGTTGTCGGACGCCGCGATCAAGCTGCTGCTGCAGCGGCAGATGATAGTAGTCGAGCCCATCGGCGAGCTTCGGCTCGGTGGCACGGATCTTGGCCATGACCGCCGCAGGGATTTCGGCCTTGAAGCTGTTGTGCGATCCGACGACCTGGATGTCGTTCATGGCCTTGGGCGGTGGAGCGCCATCGGACAACAGTGCGGCACCGAGAAGGATGGCGCCGAGCATCAGAACTGTGCCCGCACGCCGAAGAGTATGGTGCGGCCGTAGTTGTTGATCTCGCCGAACTGCAGCTCCTTCTCGTTGAAGCTATAGCTGTTGGCATTGGCAATGTTGATCGCCTCGACGCTGAAGAGCAGCTGATCGGTGGCGCGAACGGACAGGTTGCCATCCAGCGATCCGAACGCCGCGACCGTGGTGGTCGCTTGAGTCGTGCTGCCAATACCCGCGAGATACTTGTCGCGCCAGGTGTACGACAGCCGCGCCGACAGCGGCCCCTGGTCATAGAATCCCACGACGTTGAAGCTGTTTTTTGAAAGGCCGATCAGCTGGTCCTTGATCGGCCGCGCTCCCGCCGTGTAGTTCGCCTGAACCGAGGTGTGCGTGTAGGACGCCTGGAAGCCTAGTCCGTCAAGAGGCGCCGGTAGAAACGTGAATACCTGGTTATAGGCTGCTTCCGCACCGTAAACCTTGGCGCTGCCACCGTTGACCTGAGTGCTCAGCAGCACGGTGCCGCGACCCGGAATTTCCACGTTGATGTTCTGAGCTGTGATGTAATCGTCCATCGCCTTGTAGAAAAGCGCCCCGGTAAGCGAGCCTGCGCGATTGAAATACCATTCCAGCGAGCCGTCGAACTGCGTAGCGAGAAACGGCTTCAGCGCGGGATTGCCACCGCTCGCGGTTGGCTGGTCGGTCGAGACACTGATCTGTGGTGCACTCTGCGTCACGTTTGGACGGGTCAGGACGCGGCTTGCCGCCAAGCGGGCGACCAGATCGTGCGTCAATTCGGCGCGAAGATTGAAGCTCGGCAACCAATCATTGAACGTCTGTGGGAAGCGCGCCGGTGTCGCCACGTTGCCGGTCGTCAGCGTGCCGCTCGCGACCTGATCGGTATGCACATAGCGTACACCCAAATTCCCAGTCACGGCTACGCTGCCAAGCGGGAAGGCATAATCGGCGCGCGCGTAGCCGCCCGCTGTTTTCTCAGTCACCACGTAGGAGGCGCGAAGGTCGCCCGCCGTCAGCGGCGCGTTGGCAATCGCGGTAGTGAACAACTTACTGTAGAACACGTCGGTAATAGGCACGATCCACGTCCTGGGGTAATTGCCCCCCACTCCCGACAGGAAGTTGTCATAGGGGAGCTGCTCGAAACCGTCGGGGGCAAAGCTGTTCAGGGTGGTGTTCGCCGCGGGATTGACGGTGAAGTCGCGGCGTCGATAATCGCGCTTGCGAGAATGATACTCGCCGCCGGCACTCAATTTCGTGATGAAGCCGTCCATTTCATGATCGATGTCGAGCCGGACATAGCGGTCCCAATCCCTGCTGTTCTTGGGTGCGATGTTGAACGGGTAGAGCGTATAGTTGGCCGGGTTGAGCACGTTCACAGGCGTGGAGATGGTCGGCGCCACCTTGTAGCCGCCCGACGTGTCATAGGTGAGGGGCGCAAAGAACTGGATGCGGCTGCGCACCGTGCCTTCGGCGTAGCTTGGATGAAAGCTATGGGCATATGACCAGTTCGCATTGGCGACGACATGCCAGCCTTCCGGGTTCCACGCCTGCTTTAGACCGATGGTGATCAGGTCGTGCCTGTTGAGGCTGTATTCGCGCGTGCCCATGAAACGCACGTCGTTGATCGTCGCCGCGACCACCGTGCTGCCGTCGAGCTTGACCGAACCGGGCACCAGTACCGGCCTGTGTCCGGCGACACTGCTGTCGTCGGGATAGATGTCGAGGCCATACTCGTCATAGGCGACGTCCAGCCGGGTCGCGAGCACGTCCAGCGTCGTCTCCAGTTCAGGACTGGGCTTCCACTGTGCCGAGATTAAACCCGAAAGGCGCTTGCGGTCCTCCGTCTCCACCGTCGGCCTGGTGCGCCCCGGCGTGTAGAAGCCGGCGCCGAGCACCGAACTGAACTTATCCAAATACCATCCGGTGTTGTAAGCCCGGTCGTTGCGCACCGACTTGCCCCAGTACTGCGCCGCAGCGAGGATGCCGAATGTTCCGTCTTGGTTCTTGGCGCTGGTCAGCACCGTGGCGTTCGGCTTCACCTTCTCCGCCAACGTCGTGTAGGTGCCGCGCAGGTTGAGCGTGGTCTTGTCACCCACCTCGAGCGGGCGGAAGGTATGGACATCGATATTGCCGCCGAGAGCGCCCTCGGTCATGTCGGCCGTCGGTGTCTTGACCACGTCGATCTGCGACACGAATTCAGCGGGTAGCATCTCGAAGCGGAACTGCCGACCATTCGCCCCGCCGTTTTCGATCAGGTCGTTGATCGCCACCGGGCGGCCGTTGAGCAAGGTGCTCTGGAACTGCGGACCGAGTCCACGCACGCTGACATACAGTCCCTCTCCTCGCGGACGGGTTATGGCGACGCCGGGCACCAGCTGCAGCGCCTCCGCCACGTTCTGCGCCGGGAATTTGCCGATATCGGTGGCGTTGATCGCGTCTACGCCGAACCCCGCCTGCCGCTTGGTCTCGGTAGCTGCGGCGAGGCTCTGCGCGTAAGTGCCGGTGATGACGATATCGTCTCCGGCCTGGCTGACCGTCTCAGGGCTCTGCTCCGCAGCAGTAGAGGCGCTGGCATCAATCCTCATGTCGCCTGCCGACGGAGCGGAAGTGGTCTGCGCGTCCGCGACCTGCGTCGCGCCGAAGGCCGAGAGGGCAAGCGGCAAGGTCGCGCAAAGCAGGCGTGAGACGTTGGTCATGTCGTGTGTTCCCCCGCAGGCTTTCGAGCCTGATCGAGTGGCGTGTAGGTGCGGGATGTTGCGGTTTGGCGGCGCTTTGGTTGCTGCGATGTGACCGTTTTGTGCGAGATGTGTCACGTTCTAATCGCCGCAGATGGGCAGAGCTACACTGGCAGCTCTAAATCAGTCCTGGTGCGAGTGGATGGCCATCTCGCGGCCAAGCAGAAATGATCGCCGACTGAAACGCGAGTAGTCTTCAAGGTGCAACAACCCGTAGGCAAGAAGACCATCGCCTCGGACAAGGCTTGTATCAGACTCCCACGAGCAACTTGCCCGAGCCGCCACGCGCGGCTCGGGCTTTTTATACTAAAGCTTTAACCCGATGTGACCCGCGTTGACTCAGGTGCGGTTTGAATACGCCGACCGGCAGATTACTGAAGGGCGAACGTCCCACGGGGCTCGCCCATGTCCGGCCCGCGCGCATCGATGGACGCTGAAATGCCGCCCCCAAGGGCTCAACCGCCATGGCTCTCCGCCTGCGAGGATTATGTCGGGACCAAGTTCGATCAGCCGTAGTATCGAACTTGTTCCCTGATCACGAAATCATATTACAGGTGAGATTGAGCTCGCAGTGTGAGGCAAGACTTCCGGCAATCTAACGTTTTGTATCGTCGCGACTTGGCTGTGATGGCAGGTCTTCAAAAACGCCGCCGAATTGTGCCGAATACCTGTCGCGGCGCGCCGGCCTGTAGCGTGTTGTTGAGCGAGCTGGCGTTGTTGAAGAACTGCCCGGATCCGAGGGCGGCGATGTACCGCTCATCGGTCAGATTGACCGCGTTCACCTGGATCTCGACCCCCGCCAACGCGCTGTTCGTCGGGAAGCGATAGCCGATCGCGGCATCGAACAGGGTGTACCCCTTCACCGTCACGTCGCCGGTGAAGGTAACGTTGCGCCGCGAGGTATAGGCACCGGCAACGTTGCCGAAGAAGCTGCCGTCGTCGTAGTTGACCTCTCCCTTCGCCAGATGCGCCGGCGTGTCGACGGTGCGGACGCCCTTGGTCGGCACGAAGGCGGTGCCGTTGACGGTGTCGTCGTCATAGGTGCTGTCGTTGTACGAATAGGACGCGATCACCGCCAGTGGCCGGCTGACCTGGTAGGTCGCGCCGATCTCGACCCCGCGGCTGGTGACGCTGCCGACATTCTGGAGGATGCTCGGATTGCCGAGGATGTTGGCACCGCTGAACGCCGCGAGCAGACGGTTCTCGAACTTGACGTCGTACGCCGCGATCACGCCGCGGACCGAGCCGAGATCGAATCGCCAGCCGCCCTCGACGGTGCGCGAGGTTTCGGGCTTCAGCGTGTTGCGGATCGCCTCGAACCCGACTTGGGTGGTGCCGAACGGACCGCGGAACGAGCTGATATAGGCGCGCATGTTCTCGGCGTAGTTGGCGAACAGTTCTTGGCGGCCGATCCTGTAGGTCGCGCCGATCTGGGGTTGGAACCAGTCCTTGGCCGCGATCCGGCCGTTGATGAACGGCGTGCCGAAGGTCGTGACGATACCGTTGGCGACGCGGGTGCCCTTGAAGCCGCCGGCGATCGTCAGCGCGTCGAACACCGTCCAGCTGTCGCTGACGAAATACTGGTTCGTCACCGTCGTCAGGTCGGTCAGGAAGTCGCTCCTAAACGGGTTTTCGAGAAAATCGGTGACGTCGGGCCGGTTGGTGAGGCTCGCGGCGTAATAGTTGCGATCGGTGCTGGCGCGGTTGTCCTCGTGCCAATAGCCGATCTGAATCGTGTGATCGCCGAGCGTAGCGGTGGCGCGCGCAATGCCGCCGTCGCGCTTGATGCCATATTCCGTGGTCCGCACCGACAGCGGAAAGCCATCCGGCGAGAAGACTGCGGGCGTGTAGATGCCACCGCTGCCCTTATCGTAATGGTGATAATAGGTCGCGGTGACGTCGAGCCATGTGGTCACCGGCGCATCCAGCGTCAGCGCGCCGAGCCAGTCGCGACGCACGCCGCCGCTGTCGTAGTAGGTGTCGTTGACGTTGGTGTAGGGCGACGGAAATGCCACGCCCGCGGTCGGGAAGGGCAGCGCCCGCTTAGCGGCGGCGGCGGCCTGATTCGCGCTCACCTGCGACAAGAGGATCGCGGTCGCATAGTCGGGGCGGAGGAAATCGAGATCGGAGCCGATCCGCTTCAGCGTCGCCGGCGAAAGGTCGGCATAGTTGCGCTCCTTATGGAGCGAATAGTTCAACCAGCCGGTCAGCGTCGCCGCACCCAAACGCTGAACGATCTTGCCGTTGACCTTGGTGTCGGACTGGTTGCCGAAACCCTTCCACTTGCTCGCGTCGTGGATCACGCCCGACAGCGACAGCAGCGTGCCGGTCGGCAGTTCGCCGCTGTCGAGCCGACCAAAGAGATGCACCGTGTCGTACATGCCGTAGGTCAGCGCCACTTCGCCGCCCATCGTCTGCGACGGCGCGCGCGAGACGAATTCGAGATTGCCGCCGAGGTTGCTGGTCGATGCGATCCCGAGCGAGCCGGCACCCTGCGACACATCGACGCGCGCGATATTCTCCGCCGCAACCGCGCGGCTGATGTGGAGGCCGTTGTGGTTGTTGTAGAACATATCGCCGAGCGGCACGCCGTCCAGCGTGTACCCCATCTGGCTCTGGTTGAAGCCGCGTACCGACAACCGGGTGCCGAGTTCGTAGCTGCCGAACGGGTCGGAGCTCTGCAACGCGACACCGGGCAACCGCTCCACCGCCTTCAGTGGCGAACTTCCCGGGGGGAGGATCTCAATCGCCTTCTGAGTGACGGTCTGTTCCTGGCGGACCTTGCCGGCGCCGTAAACGACGATGTCGTCCTGCGCGGCCGGTGCAGTGTCCGCCGCGGTATCGGCGACCGCGACGGTCTGCGCCGCGGCAGGACGCGCGATAAACAGGAGCGAACTCGCGGTGGCGAGCATAAGCGTCTTCGGTGTCAATGGAGTTCCCGCTTTTGGAGGTAGGAAGGGATCGTTCGGCGACCTCTGCTGCCCGCCGCGTATCGCCGGTCCGCGACGATCGCATGACGTTCGCGGGAAACTTTTGTGACGAAACGGCGCTCTCGTCACGAACCGGTCATCGGCAGAGGTTAGCGCTCGGCGATGGCAGGTAACGACCTCCTCTGGCACCGTCGTGCGGTCCTTGCCGCCATGGCCTCGCTTGCCGCGACGCCCGCGATCGCATGGGATGCGGGTGCCCGCGCGATCGCCGATCCTTTCGCGTTGGGGGTAGCAAGCGGCGATCCCGATCCCGACGGCTTCGTCTTGTGGACACGGCTCGTCGGCGGGGTGCTGGAGCCGCTGGACGCGAAGGCGGTCGAAGTACGCTACGAAGTCGCCGCCGATCCCGCGTTCCACCGCATCGTCCGCGCGGGTCACGGCCTAGCTCATCCCGAACGCGCGCATGCGGTACATGTCGAGGTCGCCGGGCTGTCGGCCGGGCGGCCCTATTGGTATCGATTTCACGCCCTCGACGCGACCAGCCCGGTCGGTCGTGCCGCCACCGTGCCGCGCATTGCCGACCGGCTGCGGCTCGCGGTCACCTCGTGCCAGCATTGGGAGCAGGCGCAGTTCGGCGTCTACCGCGACATCGTCCGCGCCGAGCCCGACCTGATCCTGCAACTCGGCGACTATATCTACGAGCAGAGCTATCCCGATCTGCCAAAGGTCCGTGCGTTCGGCGCTCCGGAGCCCGTCGATCTGGACAGCTATCGACGCCGGCACGCGCTCTACAAGACCGACCGCGAGCTACAGGCGGCGCACCGGGCGTGCCCGTGGATCGTCACTTGGGACGATCACGAGGTGCTCAACGACTATGCCGGGCTCGCCAACCGCGAGGGGCTTCCGCCGGCCATCTTCGCGCCGCGCAGGGCTGCGGCCTACCAGGCCTATTTCGAGCATATGCCGATCCGTCCGAGCCTTTGGCGCGGCCGGCGCGAGCCACGCCTGTATCGCGCGATCGACTGGGCGAACCTCGCCTCGCTGTCGGTGCTCGACACCCGCCAGTATCGCAGCGCGCCGCCCTGCGCGTCGCCGAACGTCGCGCGCAACGTGCGCCTGACCAATTGCACTGACGCCATCGATCCTTCGCGAACGATCATGGGCCGGGCACAGGAGCGATGGCTGGCCGATCGCCTGGGGCGCGAGCATCGGCCTTGGACGCTGATCGCCCAGCAGGTGTTCTTCGCGCCGCTCTGGCTCGATGGCGGTCGCCGGACCACCTTCAGCGACCAATGGGACGGCTATGCCGCCAATCGCGCCCGGCTGCTCGCCGAGATGAGCAGGCCGACGGTGCGCGACGCGATCGTGCTCAGCGGCGACGTCCATTCGTTCTGGGTCAACGACCTCGGCGCTGCCGGCGTCCGGGTCGGCAGCGAGATCGTCACGACCGCGCTCGCCGCGGCATCGCCGCCGATCGGCCGCTTCGGCGACATCGCCCGCAACAATCCGCAGGTGCGGTTCCACGACACGGTACATGCCGGCTGGGTGAAGCTGGATCTGCAGCACCACGCGATGCGAGCGGAACTACGGATCATCGAAGACCGCTCCGACGTCGCGAGCCGCTTCCAAACCGTGGCTACGGTTGCGGCACGTTCGGGGGATCGGCGCATCGAATTCGCTTAGGCCCTCAACATCGTGCAAGATGACGGCCAACCGCCTCCCCTTATGCCATCTAATGGGCGGTCGCTTCGACCGCCGGACATACCGTTGGTACCTGTCACGGGGTTCAAAGACGTCGCGTCAATCCTGTTCGCTCGGAGATCGCTGAAGGCGCACCACGACTCGCTTGGTTAGCAACTTGGTGATCGTCGCGCATCGCGAAGCCAAATATACTAGCGATTGCAGTCCTTAGCAGGGTTGACTGGCGGAGCGGGAGGGATTCGAACCCTCGATACGCTTTTGGCGTATACTCACTTTCCAGGCGAGCGCCTTCGACCACTCGGCCACCGCTCCGCATTCCCTGGAAGCGGGGCGACTAGCGTGTCGGGCGGGTGGCCGCAAGCAATTGCGCGTGGCGCCGGCGTCGGGCAGGTTGCGGGGATGACCACCCTCGCCCTTGCTCTTGTGCTCGCCCAGGCTGTCGCGCCCGCCGCTGCGCCGCTGCCGTCCGATCCGATCGAAGCCGATTGGCGCGCGATCCCCGACGACGAATTGATGGTGATCACGCTCGGCACCGGCAAGCAGGTCGTGATCCGGCTGGCCGCCGCGTACGCGCCCGCGCATATCGGCAATGTCCGTGCGCTGGCGCGGGCGCGGTGGTGGGACGGGACCAGCGTCTACCGGGTGCAGGAGAATTGGGTCACGCAATGGGGCGACGAGAGCGAGAAGAAACCGCTGCCCACCGGCATCACCGATGCTCCCGCCGCCGAGTTCGAGATCGCTGCCTTCGCACCCGCGGTGCGGATGGCGCGTGCGGACGGCTATTCCACCGCGTCCGGGATCACCGCGGAGGGCTGGCCGGTCGCGAGCGACGGCAAGGCGGCGTGGCTGACGCACTGCTACGGCATGGTCGGGGTCGCGCGCGATGCGCTGCCGAGCACCGGGAGCGGGTCCGAACTCTTCACGCCCATCGGGCAATCGGCGCGGCGGCTCGACCGCAACTATACGGTCGTCGGGCGGATCGTGGAGGGCATGCAGTATCTGTCCGCACTGCCGCGCAGCGATGCCGCCATGGGCATGTATGCGACCGTCGCCGAGCGCGTGCCGATCGTGTCGGTACGGCTCGCGAGCGATCTCGTGCCCGCCGAGCGGCCCCATTTCCAATATCGCGCCGCAGACAATGCGCGCTTCGCCGCCGCGGTGCGCCGCCGCGAGCAGGCGGAGGCGCCGACGGTGCCGACCGGCGCCGCGGTGTGCGACGTCTTGCCGGCGGTGCGACGCCGGCCCTAGGCTAGCGGCCGACCCACTCGGCGACCTCGACCGCGACGCGGTTGGCGGCGTCGTTGAGCGCGGTCGCGGCGGCGGGTGCGTCGATCGCGGAGACCGGCACCCGCGCCTCGAAGCGGCGCTTCTCCACGGTCGCCGCGTCGCCGCGGATCAGCGAGGCGTCGTAGGTCACCACCGCCTCGCGCGCGGTGCCGTCGATGCCGAAGTTGCGCAGTTCGCCGCCCAGCCGCGCGCCTGGGTCGCTGAGCGACTGCGCCGGCGACAGCACGACCCGGCCCGACCGGGTCGTGACCGTGTCCGACAAGAGCCGCGCGAACAACCGCGCGGGCGGTTCGGCCCAGAGTGCGTCCTTCACATAGGCGATCTCGGTCGGCCCCGATTGCACCGGCACGCGCGCGCTGGCGAGCGACTGCGGCACCGCGGGGACCGCGATGGTGATCGACTTGGCACTGGCCGAGCTCTGCGCCTGCCCCACCGGGATCGCCGCAGTCGCGGTCAGCGTCAGCAGCGCTTCGGGCGGCTTCGCGCCGAAGCTGATGCACGCCGCGAGCGGCAGCGTCGCCGCCAGGATGATGAGCGGTGTCTTCATCGTCACTTGCCCTTGTAGTCCGGGAGTTTCTGCTGACCGATCAGCGAGCCCGCGCCCCCCTGATCGACCTTCTCGGCGACCGACGACAGCGCCTGCGACATCACGCGAAGGTCGCGGACGAGCTGGCCCACCTCGGGGATGGTCTGCTTGCTGAACGCCTGGAGCCCCGGCCGCGCATCGGCGATCGCGGCGTTGAGCGATTCAGCGCTCTGCTGCGCCGAACCGATCGCCTTGTTGAGATTGGCCATCGCCGGCCGCACATCGTCCGCGAGGACGCCGTTGGTGGTCGCGGCGAGCTGGCCGATCTGCTGCGCGGCGTCGCCCGCCTGCTGGATCGCGACGCGGGTCTGCGCGAGCGTCGCCGCGATCTCCGGCCCGCGATCGGCGAGCGCGTCCGACAGACGGTTGGTGTTTTCGAGGATACCCGCGATCGACGCCTGGTTGCGATCGGAGAGCAGCCCGGTCAGCCGCTCGGTCAGCGTCGACAGCCGCTCGAGCAGCTGCGGCGCCGAATTGAGAATCGCACCGAGGCCGCCCTGCTTGGTCGGGATCACCGGCACGCCGTAGGGACACTGGCTGAGCGGGTTGGTCTCCGGGCAGCCGATCGCCGCGGCGCCCTTACGCGCGCCATCGAGCGAGACCTGGCTGACCCCGGTGAAGCCGACCCCCGAGATCGACGCGGTAGTGCCCTGCAACACCGGCGTGTCGTCGTTGACGTTGATGCGGACGCGGACGAACTGCGGGTCGTTCCGCCACAGCGCGATCTCCTTCACCTGCCCCGACGGCACGCCGGAAAAGGTGACCGCGGATCCCTTGGCGAGACCGTCGACCGATTGCTTGAAGAAGATGTCATACTCCTTCTCGGACGCACCGCCGAGGCGGGCGATCCACACCGTGAACACCGCGAGCAGGGTGAGCAGGATCAGCACGACGGCGCCGACGAGGACGTGGTTCGATCGGGTTTCCATCAGTTGGCCTCAATCCTTCGCGGCGGTTCCTGCCCCGATGCGTGATGTTCCTGGGTGGCGACCGCGGCACGCCCGCGCGGGCCCTTGAAATACTCCTCGATCCACGGATGGTCGAGCGCCAGCAGCTCGTCGATCGTGCCGACCGCGATCACCTTCTTGTCGGCGAGCACCGCGACGCGATCGCAGATTGCATAGAGCGAATCGAGATCGTGGGTGATCAGGAACACCGTCAGCCCCAGCGTCTTCTGGAGCGAGCGGGTGAGATCGTCGAACGCGGCGGCGCCGATCGGGTCGAGCCCCGCGGTCGGTTCGTCGAGGAACAGCAGCTCGGGATCGAGCGCCAGCGCACGCGCCAGCCCGGCACGCTTGCGCATGCCGCCGGACAGCTCGGCCGGAAATTTGGGCCCTGCATCGGCGGGCAGGCCGGTCATCACCACCTTGTAGGCCGCAATCTCGTCGAGCAGCGCCTGGTCGAGCTCGGGATAGAATTCGCGCAGCGGCACCTCGACATTCTCGGCGACGCTCAGCGTCGAGAACAGCGCGCCGCCCTGGAACAACACGCCCCAGCGCTTGCGGATGTCGACCGCGTCGGTTTCCTCGCGGCCGATCGTCTCCTCGCCGAACACCTCGATGGTACCCGCATCGGGGGTCTGGAGGCCGATGATCGAACGCATCAGCACCGATTTGCCGGTGCCCGATCCGCCGACCACGCCGAGGATCTCGCCGCGGCGCACGTCGAGATCGAGTCCCTCGTGGATCACCGCCTCGCCGAAGCTGTTTCGCAGTCCCTTCACCGAGATGACGAAATCGTCGGCGGCCTGATCGTCATCCGGGGCACGATCGACCGCCATCAGTTCCACCCCAACCAGGTGAAGAACACCGCGAAGAACGCATCGAGCACGATCACCAGGAAGATCGCCTGCACCACCGCGGAGGTCGTCCGCAGCCCGACCTGTTCGGCGTCGGCCTCGACCTGCAGGCCCTGGAAGCACCCCGCCACCGCGATGATCGCGCCGAACACCGGCGCCTTGATCAGCCCGATATAGAGATCGGTGATCGGCACCACCTCGCGGATCCGCTGGATATAGGTGATCGGCGGGATGCCCAGCGTCACCCACAGCAGCAGCCCGCCGCCGAGCAGCGCGATCATCGACGCATAGAAGCCGAGCAGCGGCATCATCACGATCGCCGCGATCGTACGCGGCAGCACCAGCGCCTCCATCGGCGACACGCCGATCGTGCGCATCGCGTCGATTTCCTCGGTCAGCTTCATCGTGCCGAGCTGTGCCGCGAACGCCGATCCCGATCGCCCCGCGACCATGATCGCGGTCATCAGCACGCCCATCTCGCGCAGCGTCAGCCGCCCGACCAGGTTGATCGTGAACACCTCCGCGCCGAACTGGCGGAGCTGCACCGCGCCCTGCTGCGCGATCACCATGCCGATCAGGAAGCTCATCAGCCCGACGATGCCGAGCGCCGAGACGCCGACCACCTCGAACCGCTGGATTACCGCATTGTAGCGGAAGCGATGCGGATGGCGGATGACGTTGACGAACGCGATCACGGTCGCGCCCATGAAGCCGAGCAGGCCGTAGAGCGTGCGCATCGACAGCGCGGTCGCGGCGCCGATCTCGCCGAGCACGCGTTCGAGCGCGCGAACCTTGCGCGGGCGGGTCGCGACCGGCTGATCGGCGGCGACGACCTGGCGCATCAGGTGTGCGCCGTCCTCGTCCAGCCCCTCGACCGGGGCGTCGTGGCGGACCGCCAGGCGGTGGACCAGCCACGCGCCGACGGTGTCGATGCGATCGACGCTGCTGAGATCGATGCGGGCGACGTCGCCCGACACCCGGTCGAGCCGATCCGGCAAGGTGCCGAGCCGCGACAACGACAGATTGCCGGTGAAGCGGAGCGTGCCGCCGTCCTGCTCGAAATCGGCCATGCCATTCATCGAAGGCTTCTTTGGTCGAAACCGCGCCCCGCGGCAAGGCGATAGCCGTACGAGGTGAAATGAAACGCTGGGTTACGATCAGCGCAGCATGGCATCCCCTTCACCCGTTCGTGCCCAGTAGAGATCGAGTAGGCTCGAAGAGCCGTATCGAGAGCTCGTATCGAGGTACAGGTTGCGCGTAACAACCTGTCCTTCGATACGCTATCTCGATACGCCCCTGCGGGGCTACTCGACAGCTACTCGGGACGAACGGGATGGATTGGACGGATGCTCTAACCTGTGAACTCAGACGCTAACGTCGATCGCGTGGATCACCAGCCCGACCAGCCCGCCGACGATGGTGCCGTTGATGCGGATATATTGCAGGTCGCGGCCGACTGCGTTTTCCAGCCGGCGGGTGATCGTGTCGGCGTCCCAGCCGCGCACGGTTTCTGACACCAGCCGAACGATGCCGTCGCCATAATCGGCAGCGGTGCCGACCACCGCGCGGCGCACGAAGCGGTTGATCGTCCGTGCCAGCCGATCGTCGTCGACCAGCGTCTGGCCGATCTGGCGCAGCACGTCGCCGAGCTTGCCCGCCATCGCCGCCTCCGGATCGCGCGCGACCTTCAGCAGCGCCGCGCGTGCCTGTTCCCACAGCCCGTCGAGCCAGCGCTGCATCGCCGGGTTCTCGATCAATTCGAGCTTCAGCGCATCGACCCGAGCATGGGTGCGCTGGTCGTATTGCAGCTCCCAGGCGAGCCGATCGAGGCCCTCCTCCGCCTTCATCCGCAGCGGGTGTTCCGGGTTGGCGGCCATGTCCGCGAGCAGCTTGTCGAGCCCGGCGATCAGCTTGTCCGCGAGCGTCTCGTCGAGCCCGGTCCAGCGCAGCACCGATCCGGCGCGTTCGTGGACGATCGCGCGGACGAGATGATCGTTGCTCGCCAGCGCGCCGGCCGCCCAGCCGATCCCGGCGTCGAGCAGCGGCTTGTGGCGGTTCTCCGCCATCGCCGCCTTCATCAGCTGGCCGAGCACCGGCGCAACCTGGGTCTCGCGCAACCGTGCGCCGATCCCCGCCTTCACCATCCCGCCGAGCCGCGCCGGGTCCAGCCCCTCCAGCACCTGCGCGACGAGCTTAGACGCACCTTGGCGGAACCGCCCACCCGCGCCCTCCGGCGGATCGGTCAGCCAGCGCGCGATCGCGCCCGCCACGTCCAGCCGCCGCATCCGCCGCGCGATCACCGTCGGCACCAGGAAATTGTCGCGCAGGAACTGCGCCAGCGTGTCGCCGATGCGGTCCTTGTTGCGCGGCACGATCGCGGTGTGCGGGATGGGCAGGCCGAGCGGGTGGCGAAACAGCGCAGTGACTGCGAACCAGTCGGCCAATCCGCCGACCATCGCCGCTTCGCTGAACGCCTGCACGAAGCCCCAGCCCGGGTGGGTCGCGATCATCGTGCGGCTGACGAAGAAGATCCCCGCCATCAACACCAGCAGCGCGGTCGCGACCATCCGCATCCGGATCAGCCCCGGTGGCGTCACGTCCTGCGCGGAACGGTGGAGGGGGATCGCGGTCATCGCCGGGACAATCCCCGAACGCCGCGATAGTTCAAGGTCGCCGCCGCGGTGCCCGGGCACACGGGTGCCCGTGCGGCGGGCCTCGCCGGATCATTCGGCAGGCTGGGTGCCTTCGTCGCCGTCGGCATAGCCGAGCCGGGTCGCGACCGGTCCTAGCTGCGGCTTGGTCGGCCCGGCGATGCCGATGACCTCGCTGCCGTCGTCGCCTGGACGATAGGTGAGCAGGCGCCGGCCGAGCCGCGGCCCGACCCAACGCTCGACACCCACCGCCAGGCTGAAGGTGGCGGGCACGATCAACAGCGTCAGTACGGTCGACAGGATCAGCCCGCCGATCACGACGATGCCCATTGGCGCGCGCCACGATCCGTCGCCGCCGAGCGACATCGCGGTCGGCACCATCCCTGCGACCATCGCGACCGTGGTCATCACGATCGGCTGCGCGCGCTTGTGCCCGGCATCGATGATCGCGGTGACGACGTCGACGCCCTTGGCCATCTCCTCCAGCGCGAAGTCGATCAGCAGGATCGAGTTCTTGGCGACGATGCCGAGCAGCATCAGCAACCCGATGAACACCGGCATGGAGATCGGGTTGCCGGTCGCCCACAGCGCGATCAGCCCGCCGAGCGGCGCGAGCAGCAGCGACCCCATGTTGACGAACGGCGGCAACGCGCGGCGGTAGAGCAGCACCAGCACCGCGAAGACCAGGAAGGTGCCCGCGATCACCGCCATGATGAAGTTGTTGACCATCTCCGCCTGCCACTTGGCCTGGCCGAGCGTCAGCTTGTTCACCCCCATCGGCAGGTTCTTCATCGTCGGCAGTGCGTCGATCTGCTTCTGCGCGACGCCCGAGACGATGCCGGGGGCGAGATCGGCGCCGATCGACAGCTGGCGCTGCTGATTGACGCGGTCGATCTTGGTCGGCCCGGAGCCGAGGCCGATCTCGGCGACGAGGCTCAGTGGCACCGAGCCGCCATTGGAGGTCGATACCGGCAGGTTCTGGATCGTCGACAGCTGCGACCGCGCGCCCTGATCGAGCGCGACGCGGATCGGGATCTGGCGGTCGCTGAGCGAGAAGCGCGCGCTGTTCTGGTCGATGTCGCCCAGGGTCGCGATCCGGATCGCGCTGGATAGCGCCTGCGTCGTGACACCCAGATTGGCGGCGAGATCGAGCCGCGGCTTGATCACGATTTCGGGTCGCTGGAGATTGCCCGCGATCCGCGGCGCGACCAGCGTCGACAGGGTGCCCATCTCCGCGACGATCTTCTCTGCGGTCGCCTGCAGCAGCTTCGGATCGTCGCCGCCGAGCGTCACCGTCATGTCGCGGCTGCTGCCGCCCCACCCGTTCTGCGATCGGAACGACACCCGCGCATCCGCGAAGTCGGCGAGCTTGGGCGCCAGGCTGCGTTCGAAATCGGTGCTGGTGATCTTGCGGCCGTCCTTCAGCGTCGCGGTGACCCGCCCGCTGTTGACCGCGCCGTTCTGCCCGGTGCGCGCATAGACCGATTCGACGTCGGGCTGCGCGCGCAGCAGCGCGGCGACGCGGGTGACGACCACGTCGGTCTGCTGCAGCGTCGTACCCGGCACCATTTCGATCATCGCGGTCGAGGTGTCGTTGTCCTGCTGCGGCTGGAACTGCATCGGCAGCACCCCGAACATCACGATCGTCAGCAGGAACGCGAATGCGCCGAGCCCCATCACCCACATGCGGTGATCGCGGAACCGCGCGAAGAACCGCTTGGCCCGGCCACCGCTGGCGCGCGCGGCGCGCGCCATCCGGGTATCGAGCGTCCAGTGCAGCGTCGCCACATAGGCGTCCATGATCCGGCCCTCACCATGGCTGGCGACGCCGAACGACTTCAGGAAATAGGCCGCCAGCATCGGCGTGATCAGGCGCGCGACCGCGAGGCTCATCAGCACCGACGCGACCACGGTCAGGCCGAAATTCTTGAAGAACTGGCCCGACACGCCGGGCATCAGCCCGACCGGCAGGAACACCGCGACGATCGCCATCGTCGTCGCCAGCACCGCCAGGCCGATCTCGTCGGCGGCGTCGATCGATGCCTGATAGGCGGATTTGCCCATCCGCATGTGCCGGACGATGTTCTCGATTTCGACGATCGCGTCGTCGACCAGCACGCCCGCGACCAGGCTCAGCGCGAGCAGCGTCATCTGGTTCAGGTTGAAGCCGAGCAGGTCCATGAACCAGAAGGCAGGGATCGCCGACAGCGGGATCGCCAGTGCCGAGATCACCGTCGCACGCCAGTCGCGCAGGAACAGGAACACGACGATGACCGCGAGCACCGCGCCCTCGAGCATCGCGTGCATCGCGCTCTCATACTGCATCTCGGTGTATTTGACGCTGTTCTGGCGCAGCACGAAGCGGACGCCGGGATTGCGCTTCTCGAGGTCGGCGAGCTGCTTGACCGCGTCGTTGAACACGGTGACGTCGGACGCGCCCTTCGCGCGCTGGAAATCGAACGAGATCGCCTGGCGCCCGTCGACCGCGGCACGGCTGCGCTGTTCGGCGTAGAGATCGCGGACCTGCGCGATATCGGCGAGGCGCACGGTGCGCCCGCCACCGACGTTGATCTGGGTCTGGCCGAGCTCCAGCGCGTCCTTGGCGTTGCCGAGCACGCGGACCGACTGTTCGGAACCTGCGATCTCGGCGCGGCCGCCGGCGGCGTTGAGGTTGACCTGGCGCAGCTGCTGGTTGACCTGGCTCGCGGTCAGCCCCTGGCTCTGCAGCTTCAGCGGATCGAGGATGATGCGGATCTCGCGGCTGACGCCACCGTTGCGCTGCACCGCGGCCATGCCGGGCACCGACAGCAGCGCCTTCGCGACATTGTTGTCGATGTACCAGCTGAGCTGTTCGACGGTCATGTCGTCGGCGACCGCCGAATAGCTGGCGAGGTCCTGGTCGGTGGTATTGGCGCGGAACACCTGCGGTTCGAGGATCCCCTCGGGCAGGTCGCTGCGGATCTGCGAGATCGCGTCGCGGACATCGGTGACCGCGCGGTCGATCGGGGTGCCGATCGCGAGCTGGACGACGGTCTGCGACTGGCCTTCGGTGATCGTCGAGCTGATCTCGTCGATGCCTTGCAGCGATCGTACCGCCGCCTCGACCCGCTGCGTCACCTGGGTCTCGAGTTCGGTGGGGGCCGCGCCCGGCTGATTGATCACGACGATCGCGACCGGGAAGTCGATGTCCGGGTCGTTGTTCACGTCCATCCGCATGAACGACACGATCCCGGCCAGCGTCAGTGCGACGAACAGCACGAGCGGCGGCACCGGATTGCGGATCGCCCAGGCCGAGATGTTGCGGAAGTTCATCGGATCAGCTCGCCTTCTTCACGATCGGCTTCACCTTCTGGCCCGGGGCCAGGAACCCGCCCGCCGACTGGACGACTCGCTCGGTGCCGTCGAGCCCGCCCAGCACGACCACGCCGGCATCGGACACCTGGCCGATCCGAATGTCGCGCCGCGCGACCTTGTCGTCGGCACCGATGATATACACGAAATTGCCCTTGTCGTCGCTCTGCAACGCCGAATCGGGAAGCAGCGGCGCGACGCTGGCGCCGGCAACGATCGTCGCCGCCGCGAACCCGCCCGGCCGCAGCGCCGGATCGTATTTCAGCGCGATCCGCGCCACGCCCTGGCGGCTCTGCGCGTCGATCACCGGCGAAACCTGCCACACCTCGCCGGGGAAGCTCTGGGTGGTGCCGACCGGGGTGACGCTGGCGCGCGCGCCGGCGCGGAGCCCCGCGAGATCGGCCTCGGCGAGCGCGGCGCGCAGCTCGATCTGCCCGTCCGCGGCCATCCGGAACAAAACGCCCGATCCTGCCCCGACGATCTGCCCGGGCTCGACGCCGCGGGTCAGCACCAGTCCGGCGGACGGCGCGCGGATGTCCAGGCGGCCGTTGCGCGCCTGCGCCTCGCGCAGCGTCGCCTGCGCCACCTTCACGCGTGCCGCCGCGGCATCGCGGGTCGCCGCCTTGCGCTGCAGATCGGCCTTGGAGATGAAGCCGCGATCGACCAGCGCCTGCGCACGATCGAGTTCGGACTGCGCGATCGACTGATCGGACCGTGCCACCGAGACCTGCGCGCCGAGCGATTCGGCGGTCTGCACCTGCACCGAGCGATCGACGGTGGCGAGAACCTGCCCCGCCGACACCCATTGGCCGGGCTCGACCAGCACGCGGGTGATCATCCCGCCTTCGCCAGCGACGCCGACCGGCAGCTCGCGCCGCGCCGCCAGCGTGCCGGTAGCCGACAGCACGCGATCGACGGTCTTGCGGCCCGGCACGACGACGGTGACGTTGGGCGCCTCGGCGGCGCGCGGCGGCGGCGCGGGCTTGCTCCGCCCGAACATCGACCAGCCGATCGCCGCCGCGACCAGCGCGAGGACCAGGATGATGGCGATGATCTTACCGCGTCCCGACCGGGCCTCGTCCGGCCCCGCAAGGGCGAGCCGTTCTTCCTGGCCGATCTGTCCGGTGTCGTAATTCATGCCACTCTCATCCCCGCAGCGGTACTCGGTCAGCGCCGGTCCAATACTGTGTTACCTGAATAGATCACTGCGCTCAAGCCCCCCGGCAGGCGCATGGTCGCGCCATGCGCGTTTTCGAGGCCAGTCGCAAGCAAACCAGCAATAATGACGCAGTAAATTGCCGTTCAGCTTGCGTTGACGTGGCGCCCGGCAGATCGCACGCAACATCGACCAACCAGGGAGAATGACGATGCGAGCGACCAAGAAGATCAAGATCGGATCGCTGCTTGCGCTGATCGCCTGTCCGGCGAGCCTGTTCGCGCAGACGACGCCGACCGTGGAACCGTTGATCCCTGCCGCGGGCGCGATCCTGGACGTGACCGCGGAGGGCCGCACCACGCGGGTCCCCGATATCGCGACGATCCGCGCCGGCGTGGTCGCGCAAGGAACCACCGCCGCCGCCGCGCTCGGCGACAATGCGGCACGGATGGAGAAGGTGCTGGCCGCGCTCCGCCGCGCCGGCATCGCGCCGCGCGACATCGCGACCGCCAACGTCGCGCTGGCGCCGCAGTATCGCTACGGCGAAAACGTGCCCCCGGTGATCACCGGCTACCAGGCGACCAACGGCGTCACCATCCGCTTCCGCGACGTCGGCAAGGCGGGCAGCATCCTCGACGCGCTGGTCGCTCAAGGCGCCAACCAGATCGATGGCCCCAGTCTTTCGATCGACAAGGCCGACGCCGCGCTCGACGAAGCCCGCACCGACGCGGTCAAGCGCGCCCGTGCACGCGCCGATCTCTACGCGGCCGCGGCAGGGCTGAAGGTCGGCCGGATCGTCTCGATCGCCGAGGCCGGCCAGAACGACGGCGGCGGCGGTGGCCAACCGGTGTTCCGCGCCCGCGCGATGATGGCGGATGCCAAGACCGTGGTCGTCCCGGGCGAGACCGACGTCACCGCGACCTTGTCGGTGCGGTTCCTACTCCAGTAGGTGCCCGCCCGCGCTAACTTTCGTTGTGCTCCCGCGAAGGCGGGGACACGGAGGGCGGGGGTGTCGTTTGCCACCCCCGACAACGAAAAAGGGCCACCCGTTGCCGGGTGGCCCTTCCTGTCCGTCAGTCGGTCGGCGCAGTCCGCTTAGCGGACGCTGCCGCGACGGACGAGGTTGACGATCGCGAGGAGGATGATGGCACCCACCAGCGACACGAGGAACGAGTAGAGCGTCAGCGGCGCGTTGTTGATCGAACCGCCCGAGAAGATCAGGCTGGCGATGAACGCGCCGACGATGCCGACGACGATGTTGAGGAAGATGCCCTGCTGTCCATCGGTCCGCATGATGATGCTGGCGAGCCAGCCGATCACGCCACCGACGATGAGCCACATGATGATACCCATAAATCCCTCCGTTGCACCCGTCCGTCGGGCTGTGGCGGAAAGACTCGCGAACCGGGATAAATGTTCCGCGTCCGTTTTGATCGGGTCCCGTAATGGTTCAATATTTCTGCTGGCGTTCGTACAGCGTCTTGTAGTGCTGGATCCGCGTCACCCGCAGCCCGGGCATCCCCGACCGATCGATCGCGCGCTGCCAGCCGGCGAATTCCTCGACCGTCAGGTTGTACCGCGTGCACACTTCGTCGACCGACAACAGCCCGCCATTGACCGCGGCGACCACTTCCGCCTTGCGACGCACCACCCACCGTGTCGTCGACGGCGGCGGCAGCGTGTCCAGCGTCAACTGCTCGCCGAGCGGGCCGATGACCTTTGCGGGACGGATTTTCTGATTCTCGATCATCGTTAAACCTCGATCGGGGCGGGGGGCCCCCTCTCTGAACTTCGCTTCTGGTAGCAGCGGGGGTTGAAGATCGGCTGAAACGCCTCGGTAAACGGCGGCTTCATTCCTCTCTCCATCGCGTTAGCGCCGCGGCCATCGAGCCGTTAAAGGCGCCATGGACGGGCGCGAACAGGCGCGGATCGAGCATCATCGTACCGAACCGCGCCTGGGTCTGCGCGGTCGGGCTCGCCGCCTGACGTGCCGCAACCCCGGTGATCAGCGACGCGACGTCGCCGGGAAGCTCGGTCAGCTCCTCCTTCAGATCGAAACGGGGATAGCTCAGGTCCAACGGGCGACACTCGATTGCTTGTTCTCTGGTTCACCCTGCCTACCCGCGCTGTCGTGAAAGCCGGGTAAAGCCGACTGCAAGGGTTCGTGAACCTTCCCTAATTTTGCGCGCGCCGCCGAAGCACCCTATGTGCGCGGCATGGATGGCACCGATTTCCAGCTCGGCGGGGACGCCAAGGCCAAGCGCATCGTCGTCGCGATGTCGGGCGGGGTGGACAGCTCCGTCGTCGCCGCGCTCGCCGCGCGCACCGGGGCGGAGACGATCGGGGTGACGCTGCAGCTCTACGATCACGGCGAGGCGGTCGGCCGCGCCGGCAGCTGCTGCGCGGGCCGCGACATCCGCGACGCGCGCTCGGTGTGCGACCGGCTCGGCATCGCGCATTATGTGGTGGACCACGAGACCAGCTTCCGTGCGCAGGTGATCGACCGGTTTGCCGACGAATATCTCGCCGGGCGCACCCCGATCCCGTGCGTCCAGTGCAACATGGGGCCAAAATTCACCGATCTTCTGGCGATGGCGCACGATCTCGGCGCCGATTGCCTGGCGACCGGCCATTATGTCCGCCGCGTCGAGGGTCCCGCGGGTGCCGAGCTGCACCGCGGCGCCGATCCGGCACGCGACCAGAGCTATTTCCTGTTCGCCACCACCCAGCCGCAGCTCGATTTCCTGCGCTTTCCGCTGGGCGCGCTACCCAAGCCGCGGGTGCGCGAGATCGCGACCGAGCTGGGTCTCGGCGTGGCGGGCAAGCCCGACAGCCAGGACATCTGCTTCGTGCCCGACGGTGACTATGCCGGGCTGGTCAGGAAGCTGCGGCCGGAGGCTGACACTGCGGGCGAGATCGTCGATCTCGCGGGCACCCGGCTCGGCACCCACCGCGGGCTGATCCATTTCACGGTCGGCCAGCGCCGCGGGCTGGAGATCGGCGGCGCGCCCGAACCCTTCTACGTCGTCCGGATCGAGCCCGAGACCCGCCGCGTCGTCGTCGGCCCCCGCGCGGCGCTCGCGGTCGCCGCCGCAACGCTCACCGGCCTGAACTGGATCGGCGGCGATCATGCCGGGCCGCTCACCGCCAAGGTCCGGTCGATGGCCAAGCCGGTCGCGGCGCGGTTCGCGGGCGACCGGCTGGTGTTCGACTCCCCCGAATACGGCGTCGCGCCCGGGCAGGCGGCGGTGCTCTACGCCGGCGACCGGGTGCTCGGCGGCGGCTGGATTGCGGTGACCGAGCCGGCTAGCGTCGCGCAGGCAGCGTGAACTAACGGCTGATCGTCGCTTCGACGCTTACCATTTGTCATCCCGACGAAAGTCGGGACCCATGGGTGCGGTGAACCCAGTGGTCGCTCGGTAGCATTAGCCGCGCGTGTCCATGGGTCCCGGCATTCGCCGGATGACGAAA
This sequence comes from Sphingomonas sp. Tas61C01, assembly GCF_052567495.1. Lineage (NCBI taxonomy): Bacteria > Pseudomonadati > Pseudomonadota > Alphaproteobacteria > Sphingomonadales > Sphingomonadaceae > Sphingomonas > Sphingomonas sp. Tas61C01. The sequence goes on along the minus strand of NZ_CP199583.1, from coordinate 2,751,800 downwards.
AGAAGAACGGCGGTATCCTGCGCCGCTCTGCTTCTGCGCACCTGGTTACGGCAGCAGGAAACTACCCTCGATCACGCTCACGCACGCGCCGCCGAGCACCACGCGGTCGCCGTCGAGCCGGCAGGTCAGCCGCCCGCCCCGGGCGCTCGCCTGGAACGCGGTGAAGCGGTCGCGGCCGAGCCGGTCCGCCCAATAGGGTACCATCACCGCATGCGCGGCGCCGGTCACCGGGTCCTCGTCGATCCCGTAGGCCGGCGTAAAGACGCGGCTGACGATGTCGGTGGCCTCGCCCGGCGCGGTGACGATCACCACCGCCATCCCCGCCGCCTTCAGCGCCCGCTGGTCGGGTTCGAGCCCGCGGACGATCGCCTCGTTTTCCACGACCACCAGCGCATAGCCCTTGTCGTGCCACAAGGTCGCATCCACCCGGTCGAGACCCAGCGCCGCGACATAGGCGGGCAGGTCCATCGCGCTCCCTCCCCAGGCGGGCAGCGCCAGCGTATAGCCGCTGTCCGCGCGTGCGACCTCGAGTATCCCCGCCTGCCGCGTGCGGAACCGCACCGTCGTCAACGACGTCCCCGATTCGAGCACGACATGCCCGCTCGCCAACGTCGCATGGCCGCACAGCGCGACCTCGCTCGTCGGGGTGAACCAGCGCAGCTCGAAATCGGCATCAGTCCCGTCGGCGGGAACGATGAACGCGGTCTCGCTGAGGTTGTTCTCCTCCGCGATCCGCTGGAGCACCGCATCGTCGAGCCACGCGGTCAGCGGCATCACCGCCGCCGGGTTGCCGCCGAACGGCTCGCCCGAAAATGCATCGACCTGGGTGAAGGGTATTCTCATCGCGTTCCGCTCACAGCCGCTTGCCGAACCAGTGCGGGGTCACGTCGGCCTCGACCAGCGGGTTGTCGGTATCGACATGCCCCTCCGGATCGAGATGGATCAGCACCTCGACCTTGGGAAAGGCGGTGCGCAGATTGCGCTCGACCGATTCGACGATGTCGTGCGCGTGTCCGACGGTCAGGTCGCGCGAAACCTCCATGTGGAACTGCGCGAAATCGTGGCTGCCCGACCGGCGGGTGCGGAAATCGTGAATGCCCTTCAGCCCCGGTTGACGCGCCGCGACATCGAGGAAGGCGGCGCGCTGCGAGTCGGGCCACTCCTTGTCCATCAGCTGGTCGATCGCGTTGGACGACGCCTGGAACGCCCCCCAGGCGAGCCACAGCGCGATCGCGATGCCCAGGATCGGATCCGCGCCGTGCCAGCCGAGGAACTGATCGAGCACCAGCGCGACGATCACCGATCCGTTGAGCAGCACGTCCGACTGGTAATGGATGTTGTCGGCCATGATCGCGACCGAGCCGGTCTGGCGGATGATCCCGCGCTGGTAACGCAGCAGCAGCAGCGTCGCGAAGATCGCCACCAGCGACACGCCGATGCCGAAATCGGCGTTGGCGGTCGGCTCGTCGCGGCCAAGCGCGGCAATCGCGCGCCAGGCGATTGCGCCGGCCGACGCGGTGATCAGCGCGACCTGGAACAGCGCGGCGAGCGCTTCGGCCTTGCCGTGACCGAATCGGTGATCCTGATCCGCCGGGGTGGCGGCGAGCCGCACACCATATAGCGTCACCAGCGAGGCGAGCAGGTCGAGCCCGGTATCGGCGACCGATCCCAGCATCGCGATCGATCCGGTCCGCCACGCCGCAAATGCCTTCAGCGCGAGCAGGAATGCGGCGACCGCGACACTCGCCAGTGCGGCGCGCGTCGCGAGCGGCACGAAACGGCGGCGTTCGTCCCTGGTCATGGGTATAGCAACCCTTCGCGCCAGCCGTCGCCGTCGCCGTCGCGCGTGAAGAGCCGGCGTTCGTGGAGCCGGTGTGCGCGGTCCTGCCAGAATTCGATCCGGCTCGGCACGACGCGGTAGCCACCCCAGTGCGCCGGGCGCGGCACGTCGCCGCCCTCGAATTTCGCCGCCGCCGCCGCGACGCGGTCCTCGAAGGTCTCGCGCGATGCCAGCGGCCGCGACTGGTCCGACGCCCAGGCGCCGAGCCGCGAATCGCGGCCGCGACTGGCGAAATAGGCGTCCGATTCGGCATCGGACGCGATCGTCACCGCGCCCTCGATGCGGATCTGCCGGCGCAGCGACTTCCAGTGGAAGAGCAAGCCCGCCTGCGCGTTCGCGGCGAGATCGTGCGCCTTGTCGCTCTCGCGGTTGGTGTAGAACACGAAGCCGTCGCGGCCATGCCCCTTCAGCAGCACCATCCGCACCGCGGGGCGACCGTCGCCATCGGCAGTGGCGAGCGCCACCGCGTTGGGATCGTTGGGTTCGCTCGCTTCGGCCTCCGTGAGCCAGGCGTCGAACAGCGCGAAGGGATCGTCGGCCATCGCCGCGCCCATAGCATAAAATCGGCCCACGCAAAGGCGCCGGCGAGGCGATCGGATGCCATTGCGGAACGACTCACGGCGCCACGGATTGAATCGCCTTCGCAACGATAAGGTTTCCCCGCCGATGCCCGCACGCGCCTATTGGCAAGGACAGATCCGGCTCGCGCTGGTGTCGATCCCGGTCGAGATCTATTCCGCGACCAAATCCGGCGCATCGATCTCGTTCAAGCAGATCCACGAACCGACCGGCAAACCGATCCACTACGAAAAGGTCGTCACCGGCATCGGCCCGATCGATACCGACGAGATCATGAAGGGCTACGAGGTCGAAAAGGGCGAGTACGTCCTGCTCGAACAGGACGAGATCGACGCGGTGAAGCTCGAATCGAAGAAGACGCTCGAACTCACCCAGTTCGTCGACGCGCACGAAATCGACGTGCTCTATTACGAGAAGCCCTATTTCGTCGTTCCCGCCGACGATCTCGCCGAGGAAGCCTTCATCGTCCTGCGCGAGGCGTTGCGGCGGACCAAGAAGGTCGGGCTCGGCCAGCTCGCGCTGCGCGGGCGGGAATATGTCGTCAGCCTGAAGCCGTGCGGCCGCGGCATGGTACTGGAAACGCTGCGCTACGCCGACGAGGTCAACAAGGCGCAAAGCTATTTCCGCGAGATCCCCGACGACACCCCCGACGCCGACCTGCTCGACCTCGCCGAGGCGCTGATCCAGAAGAAGAGCGCGGCGTTCGATCCCGCCGAGTTCCACGATCGCTATGTCGACGCGCTGAAGGACCTCGTCGCCCGCAAGCGCAAGGCGAAGGGGCACAAGATCATCGAGGACAAGGAAGGCGACGGCGGCGGCCGGTCCGGGTCGAACGTCGTCGATCTGATGGCGGCGCTGAAGAAGTCGATGGAGAAGCCCGGCGGCGCGCCGGCAAAGGCGGCGGCCGCGAAAAAGGCGCCTGCGAAGAAGCCCGCCGCGGCGAAACCAGCGGCGGCGCGAAAGCCGGCGGCGAAGAAGCGGGCTTGAGGCGTATTTACTCCCCCCCATGAAGGGGAGGGGGCGTACCCCGCTTCACCACCCGACCGCATACTTTTGATGTTGCGTAGCAGCACATAACCGTAGAGCGTCGCCCGCGGGGTTCACACGAAGGGCATCAAGCTGGCGATGGCGACGCAACCCGCGCCCCTGTTCGACGCAGCGACGCACGCAGGGCGGTGGATCGCGGACTATCGCACCCGCGCCACCGCGGACGACGTGCTGTGTTCGGGACCAGCGGCGGCGTGGACCGCGATGTTCGAGGAACTGGCCGCGGTCGCCTCCGACGATCTCGGCCATGCGCGCGAACGGGTCCAGCGCCACGCCGCCGACATCGGCACCGGATTCCGGATCATTGGCGAGGCGGACGAGCGGCCATGGCCGGTATCCCCGGTGCCGCTGCTGATCGAGGCCGACGAATGGGGGGAGATCGCGCGCGGCGTGACGCAGCGCGCCGAGTTGATGGAGACGGTGATCGCCGATCTCTACGGCGCGGGGCAGCTCGTCGAGCGCGGGATGATCCCCGCCGCGCTAGTCACCGGCAGCCCGCATTTCCTGCGGCCGATGGTCGGGCTCGATCCGCCTGGGGGGAAGCATCTCCACTTCATCGCGGTAGATCTGGGGCGCGGATCGAGCGGCGAATGGCGGGTGATGGCCGATCATCTCCGCGCGCCCGCGGGGGCGGGCTATGCGCTAGAGAACCGGCTGGCGCTCGGCCGCACCCTCGGCGGGCTGCAGGCCCGGCTCAACGTCCAGCGGCACGCGCCGTTCTTCGCCGCGTTCCGCGCGGGCATCGCCGCGTTCTGCCGCCGGTCGGACCCGCGGATCGGGTTGATGACCCCCGGCCGCTACAGCCCGAGCTATCCCGAACAGGCGCACCTGGCGCGCTATCTCGGCTTCCTGCTGGTCGAGGGCGCCGATCTCGCGGCGCTGGAGGACAATGTCTATGTCCGTACCATCGCCGGGCTGAAGCGGGTCGATGCGCTGTGGCGCCGGGTCGATCCGCGGATGATCGATCCGCTGGCGTTCGACACCCATTCGCAGATCGGCGTGCCCGGCCTGATCGACGCCTTCGCCGCGGGCAATGTCGTGCTGTCGAATGCGCCGGGTGTCGGCGTGCTGGAGGCGCCAGCGTTCGGGGCGTTCCTGCCCCAGCTTGCGACCCGGCTGCTCGGCGAGAGCCTGCATCTGCCCAACATCGCGACCTGGTGGTGCGGGCAGCCGATTGAATGCGCGCGCGTGATCGAGGATCTTGATCGGCTGCTGATCGGCCCGGCATTCGGTGCAGCGACGGTCGGGCTCGCCGCCAATCGCATGGTCCCGGGGGCCGAGATCACCGGCGCCGCGCGCGACGCGCTGCTCGCCGACCTTCGGCGTCGGCCGCAGGATTATGTCGGGCAGGAGATCGTCCGGCTGTCGACGATGCCGGTCGTGCTCGGCGATGCGCTGGTGCCGCGCCCCTTCACGTTGCGGGTGTTCGCCGCGCGCGGGGCGGACGGCGCCTGGACGGTGATGCCCGGCGGCTTCGCGCGGATCGGGGAGCATGCCGACTCGCGCGCGACGATCATGGGAGAGGGCATCTGGTCGGCGGACGTCTGCATCCACGGCAGCGACGCAGTCGCGCCGGTATCGCTGCTGCCCGCGACGGATTCGCTCCACATCCGTCGCAACCCCGGCACGCTGCCGAGTCGGGTTGCGGACAATTTCTACTGGCTGGGCCGCTATCTCGAACGCGGCGAAGCGCTGCTGGGTGCGATCCGGGTGATGCTCGGCAATTCGATCGACGTCGATGGCGGTGCGGCGCTGGCGCCCGCCACGGTCGGCAAGCTGGTCGGGCTGATCACCGGCGCAGGCGCGGCGTCGCATCCCCCCTCGCTGCGCCGCGCCGACCTCACCGCCTTCGCGCGTACCGCGATGGAGGACGAGGCGTGGCATTCCGTCGCGACCATCAACCGGCTCGCCCGCGGGATCGGCGACGGATCGCGCGACCGGCTGTCGGCGGACATGGTGCGACTGCTGGAGGCGCCCTTTCCTACCCATCGCGGCATGCTCGACCGCGCCGGATCGCTCCAGCGCCGCTATGCCGCGATCGCGGGGCTATCCGCCGAGCACATGGGGCGGACCGCGGCATGGCGGTTCCACGATCTCGGCCGCCGCGTCGAGCGCGCGACCGCGATGGCGCGTGCGGTGCGGCTGTTCGGGATGCCCGGCGCCACCGCGGATGACCTCTCGACGCTGCTCGATCTCGCCGACAGCCAGATCAGCTACCGCCAGCGTTACCTGACCGGCATTGCGCGGGTGCCGGTGGTCGATCTTGTCGCGCTCGATCCGGGCAACCCGCGCTCGCTCGCCTATCAGACCGAACGCATGACCGAACGGCTGGAGGAGCTGCCGGTGCTCGCCGACGACGGCATGGCCGAGCCGCAACAGGCGCAGGCCACCGCGCTCGCCGCCACCCTCGCCACCGCCACCGCGGCGACGATCGACGGCGAGGTGCTGGGCGATGTCGAGCGGCGGCTGGGCAGCCTGTCGGACTCGATCGCGCGGCGGTACTTCCTGCAGGGCGCCGAGCCGCTCCGCGCCGGGGGGCTGACGCTCGCATGATCTACGACATCCGCCACGTCACCCGGTTCGATTACGGTGCCAGCGTCAAGTTCGCGCGGTGCAACCTGCGGCTGAAGCCGATCGACTGGCCTGGCCAGATGCTCGAGGAATACAGCCTATCCGTCGAACCCGCCGGCCGCACCGCCCCTGCGCGGGCCGAAGCGGGGCTTGCCAACGTCACCCGGCTGGTGGTCGACAGCCCGGTACGCGCGCTGACGATCTCCAGCCGCGCCCGCGTCGCGGTCGACCGGCCGGTGCCGATGCCCGCGGCCGACGATCCGACGCTCGGCGAGATCGCGCTGATGGCGCGCGCCAGCCGCGACCTGTCAGCGGCGGGACCCGCCAACTACCTCTTCCCATCGCCGCTGATCCCGCTCGACCGCGACATCGCCGATTGGTGCGCGACCGATCTGTCGCCCGATCGCGGCGCGCTCGACGCGGGGATCGCGCTGGCCCAGCGGATCCAGCGCGAATTCACCTTCGATTCGGAGGCGACGCTGGTCGACACCCCGCCGCACGACGCCTTCGTGCAGCGCAAGGGCGTGTGCCAGGATTTCGCGCAGGTGATGATCACCGGGCTGCGCGCCGCGGGGCTCCCCGCCGCCTATGCCTCGGGCTACATCCGGACGATCCCGCCGCCCGGCGAGGAACGCCTGGTCGGCGCCGACGCCACGCATGCCTGGGTGTTGCTGTGGTGCGGCCCGGTCCATGGCTGGGTCGGTCTCGATCCGACCAACGGCATCTGGATGGCGGGCGACCATATCGTCATGGCGGTCGGCCGTGACTATGCCGAGATCGCGCCGGTCGACGGCGTCGTGCTGGGTTCGGGCGCGCAGCGGATGGACGTCAGCGTCGACGTCGCGCCACTCACCGCGATCGCCGCCTAGCCCCGAGATTGCGTTGCGGCGGGCCCTGCCCCACATAGGCGGGTAATACACCAATGGGGAAATGATGGCCGATCCGTATCAGATTTTGGGCGTGGCGCGCGGCGCGGCGGAAGCCGATATCAAGAAGGCGTATCGCAAGCTCGCCAAGGAACTTCATCCCGACCGCAACAAGGACAATCCCAAGGCCGCGGAACGGTTCAGCCAGGTCACCAACGCGTACGACCTGTTGAGCGACAAGGATAAGCGCGCACGTTTTGACCGCGGCGAGATCGACGGCGACGGCAACCCCGCCGCGCCGTTCGGCTATGGCGGCCAGCGGCCCGGCGCCGCGAGCGCACGGCCCGGCGGCTTCAACAGTGGCGGCTTTGAATTCGGCGGCGACAATGCCGAGATGGGCGACATCTTCGAAGGGCTGTTCGGCGGGCGCGGCGGTGGCGGCGGCGGCTTTACCAGCGGTTTCGGCCGGCGCCCGCCGGCAAAGGGCGCGACGATCAACTACACGTTGCAGGTGCCGCTGGTCGACGCGGCGACGCTCAGCGCGCAGCGGGTGACCCTCGGCGACGGCAAGACCATCGACCTGAAGCTTCCCGCCGGGGTCGAGACCGGCACCCAGATGAAGCTGACCGGCAAGGGCGAGCCCGGACCGGGCGGCGCCGGCGACGCGCTGGTGACGATCGAGGTCCAGGCGCACCGCTATTTCACCCGCGACGGCGACGACGTGCGGGTCGATCTGCCGATCACGCTGAAGGAGGCGGTCCTTGGCGGATCGGTGCGCGCGCCGACGGTCGAGAAGCCGGTGATGCTGACCATTCCCAAGGGCACGACGTCGGGCAAGACGCTGCGGCTGAAGGGCAAGGGCTTTCACAAGAAGAGCGGCGGGCGCGGCGACCAGCTGGTCACGCTGATGATCGACATCCCCGCGGACGATGCCGCGCTGGCGGACTTCGTCGAAGGCTGGGAGACGAGCGGGAACCCGAGGGCGTCGATGGGCGTCTGAGCCCCTGTGACCGATGTTCCCGCCCTGACGCCTGAAGACCGGGGCAAGCACCACGGTGCCGCCCGCCGTCGCCTCGACAAGGAGTTCGCCAAGGTAAAGCCGGGCAGCTATGCGTTCGAGATCATCAAGCGATCCGCGCTCGGGGTCTTCAACGACGGTTTCATTCACGCCGGCAACCTCGCCTATCTGGCGCTGATGACGCTGTTCCCGTTCTTCATCACCGCGGCGTGGGTGTTGTCGGTCGTCGGGCAGAGTGCGGAGACGCAGCGTACCGTTGCATCCTTCCTCCAGGTGCTGCCCCCTGACGTGTCGGACATCCTGCGCAAACCGCTCGGCGACGTGCTCGCCGCGCGGACAGGATCGCTGTTGTGGCTCGGCGGGCTGGTCGGGTTATGGACGGTCGGCAGCTTCGTCGAGACGATCCGCGACATCTTCCGCCGCGCCTACGGGACGAAAAGCACGCAGGTGCTGTGGCGCGCACGGCTTCGCCTCAGCCTTGCGATCGTCGCATCGGTGATCCTCGCGCTGGTCTCGTTCCTGGTGCAGGGCATCCTCACCGCGGCCGAGCAGTTCGTGTACCGGCTGCTGCCCTTCGCCGAGAACGCCGCGAGCTGGATCGGGATCTCGCGGATCATCCCCGGGCTGGTGATGTTCGGCGCGCTCTACATGCTGTTCTATTCGGTGACCCCGTCCAAATACCGCCACAGCAACAGCCGCAAATGGCCCGGCGCGCTGTTCACCACGGCGTGGTGGGTCAGCATGACCGCACTGCTGCCGGTGGTGCTCGCGCAGCTCGGTGGCTACGATCTGACCTATGGCAGCCTTGCAGGCGTCGTCGTGATGCTGCTGTTCTTCTATCTGATCGGGCTCGGGATCGTGTTCGGCGCGCATCTGAACGCGGCACTGGCGGAACCGCCCGAGGTGGGTCTACAGAGCACGACGGCAATGGAGGCGGCGACAGCGTGAACGGATTGATGGCGGGCAAGCGCGGGCTGATCATGGGTCTCGCCAACGACAAGTCGCTCGCATGGGGCATCGCCAAGAAGCTGTCCGAGGCGGGCGCCGAGCTCGCCTTCAGCTATCAGGGCGAGACGATGGAGAAGCGGGTCCGCCCGCTCGCCGAACAGCTCGGCGTCGCGCGGGTGTTCGACTGCGACGTGTCCGACATGGCCGCGCTGGACGCGACCTTCGCCGCGCTCGCCGCGGAATGGCCGACGATCGATTTCGTCGTCCACGCGATCGGCTTCTCCGACAAGGCCGAGCTGCGCGGTCGCTACGCCGACACCAGCCTCGACAATTTCCTGATGACGATGAACATCAGCGTCTACAGCTTCGTCGCGGTCGCGCAGCGCGCAGCGAAGATGATGCCCGACGGCGGCGCGCTGCTGACGCTCAGCTATTACGGCGCCGAAAAGGTGATCCCGCACTACAACGTCATGGGCGTCGCCAAGGCCGCGCTGGAGACCAGCGTCCAGTATCTGAGCGTCGATCTCGGCCGCGACAATATCCGCGTCAACGCGATTTCCGCCGGCCCGATCAAGACACTGGCGGCGAGCGGGATCGGCGATTTCCGGCTGATCCTGAAGTGGAACGAGCTGAACTCGCCGATGAAGCGCAACGTCACGATCGAGGATGTCGGCGGCGCTGGGCTCTATCTGCTCAGCGACCTGGCGAGCGGGGTGACCGGCGAAGTCCACCATGTCGACGCCGGCTACAACGTGATCGGCATGAAGGCAGAGGACGCGCCCGACATCGCGCTGGTCTAAGCGGGTGCCCGTGATCTTCCGCGAACGCGGGTTTCGCTTCCACTTCTTCTCGCACGAAGGCAACCCCCGTGAGCCCGTGCATATTCACGTCGCTCGCCCTGACGCGGACGCGAAGCTATGGCTGTATCCAGAGGTGCGGGTCGCCTATAACTGCGGCCTGACTCCACGTGAGCTGCGCATCGTGGAGGAGATCGTAAGGCGTCGTCGAGAGGAGATCGAACGTGGATGGACCGCAATTTTCGCCGGAAGCGACTAAGGTCACCTTCGACGAGGATTCGATGTGGGTGGCGCTGAAGGACGGGCGGACCATCGGCGTCCCCCTCGCATGGTTCCCGCGCCTGCTTCACGGCAGCCCGGCTGCTCGCGAGGACTTGTTCATATCGCCAAGCGGCCTGCATTGGGACGAGCTCGATGAGGACATCGCAATCTCGACGTTGCTGGCACAACGATGGGAAAGCACCGCTCCCGCCCGCGCCGCATGAGCGTCAACAGCTTCGGTCATCTGCTGCGGTTCACCACCTGGGGCGAGAGCCACGGGCCCGCGATCGGCGCGGTGGTGGACGGGTGCCCGCCGGGGATCGCGCTTGGCGAGGGCGATATCCAGCCCTGGCTCGACAAGCGGCGGCCGGGAACCTCGCGTTTCACCACGCAGCGGCGCGAGCCCGATCTGGTGCGCATCCTGTCGGGAGTGTTCGAGGGGCGGACGACGGGAACGCCGATCAGCCTGATGATCGAGAATGTCGACCAGCGGTCGAAGGATTACAGCGAGGTCGCAACCGCCTACCGCCCCGGTCATGCGGACTATGCCTATGACGCGAAATACGGCTTTCGCGACTATCGCGGCGGCGGGCGATCGTCGGCGCGCGAGACCGCGTCGCGTGTCGCCGCCGGCGCGATCGCGCGGCTGGTGGTGCCCCAGGTCCGCATCCGCGCCTGGGTCGAGGCGATCGGCGGCGATGCGATCGATCCGGCTGCCTTCGACGACGCGCAGATCGACGCCAATCCGTTCTTCTGCCCCGATCCGGTGGCAGCCCTCCGCTGGGAGGCGCTGGTCGACACGGCGCGCAAGGCGGGCTCCTCGCTCGGCGCGGTGATCGCGTGCGAGGCGACCGGGGTGCCCGCGGGGTGGGGCGCGCCGCTCTATGCCAAGCTCGACGCCGAGCTGGCGCATGCCTGTATGGGGATCAACGCGGTGAAGGGGGTCGAGATCGGCGACGGCTTCGCGGCGGCCGCGCTGTCGGGCGAGACCAACGCCGATCCGATGCGCCCGGGGGAAAAGGGCCCCGAATTCCTCGCCAACCATGCCGGCGGGATCGCGGGCGGCATCGCCACCGGCCAGCCGATCAGGGTACGCGTGGCGTTCAAGCCGACCAGTTCCATCCTCACCGCGGTCGAGACGATCACCCGCGGGGGCGAGGCCACCGAACTCGCGACCAAAGGTCGTCACGACCCTTGCGTCGGCATTCGCGGGGTCCCGGTAGTAGAAGCGATGGTCGCCCTGGTGTTAGCGGACCAAGCGTTGCTGCATCGCGGCCAATGCGGATAAACTAGGGAACGAGTTAACCATCAACCCGTTGGATCTCCTGTAATCTAGGAGACGATATTATGCGCATGATCCTTTCTTTGGCAGCCGCAGCACTGCTCGTTCCAACCGTCGCGATGGCACAGACTGCCGGCACGACGGGCACCACGACTCAGACTACCAAGGCCGACAAGAAGATGAAGAAGGGTAAGTCGGGTAGCACCTCGACGACGACCACGACCGATTCGACGACCTCGACCACCGGCGGCACGATGGGCGGCACCGGCACCACCGGTACGATGGGCGGCACGGCGGGCGCCGACACGATGGGCGCCGGCTCCACCAGTTCGGGCGACGCGACGATGAGCACCGACGGGGCGACCAGTTCGGGCGCGACCACCACGACTGCACCGGGTTCGACGATGTCGACCATGCCGTCGACGGGCTCGACGACCACCCCGGCATCGCCGACCACGCCGAACTGATCCTCGGCCGATGATTGAAAAGGCCGGGTGGACGATACGTCCGCCCGGCCTTTTTTTGCGCCTGAAACAGCCCGAGTTACCAACATTCCGTCACCCCGGACCTGATCCGGGGTCCCGCTTTCACGCGGGCCGACGTCATAGGTCACAAGGTAGCTGGACCCCGGATCAAGTCCGGGTTGACGTAGAACGAAAATGTCGTCCCTCGATCAGTCCGAAAACGGATCCCGCACCAGGATCGTATCCTCCCGTTCGGGGCTGGTCGATACCAGCGCCACCGGGCAGCGGATCAGCTCCTCGATGCGACGGATGTACTTGATCGCCTGCGCGGGGAGCTCCGCCCAGCTGCGCGCGCCAGCAGTGGATTCCTGCCATCCCTCCATCGTCTCGTAGACCGGCTCGACCGCCTCCTGGTCCGCAGCATGCGACGGGAAGTAATCGAGCGTTTCGCCGCGTAACCGGTAGCCGGTGCAGATCGACACCCGATCGAACCCGTCGAGCACGTCGATCTTGGTGAGCGCGATCCCCGTGATCCCACCGACCGCCGCCGATTGCCGCACCAGCACCGAATCGAACCAGCCGCAGCGCCGCTTGCGCCCGGTCACGGTGCCGAACTCATGGCCGCGCGTGCCGAGCCGCTCGCCGACCTCGTCCTCCAGCTCGGTCGGGAACGGTCCCGATCCGACGCGGGTGGTGTACGCCTTGGCGATCCCCAGCACGAAGCCCACCGCGCTCGGCCCCAGCCCCGATCCGCCCGCCGCCGATCCCGCGATCGTGTTCGACGAGGTCACGAACGGATAGGTGCCGTGATCGATATCGAGCAGCACGCCCTGCGCGCCTTCGAACAGGATGCGCCGCCCCCGCGCCCGCGCCTCGTTGAGATCGCGCCACACCGGCTTGGCGAAGGCGAGCACATAAGGCGCGATCTCGCGCAGGTCGGCGAGCAACTGCTCGCGGTCGATCGGCGGCTGGCCGAAGCCGGCGCGCAGCGCATCGTGATGTGCGGTCAGCCGGTCGAGCTGCGCGCCCAGCGCGTCGAGATGCGCGAGGTCGCAGACCCGGATCGCGCGACGTCCGACCTTGTCCTCGTAGGCCGGGCCGATCCCGCGCCGGGTGGTGCCGATCTTGCCCGCGCCGCTCGCATCCTCGCGCAGGCCGTCGAGATCGCGGTGGAAGGGCAGGATCAGCGCGCAATTGTCGGCGATCCGCAGCGTCTCGGGGGTGGCGGTGACGCCCTGCGCGCCGAGCCGCTCGATCTCCGCCTTCAGCGCCCAGGGATCGAGCACCACGCCGTTGCCGATCACCGACGGCGTCCCGCGGACGATCCCCGACGGCAGCAGCGACAGCTTGTAGGTCTGGTCGCCGACGACGAGTGTGTGCCCGGCATTGTGCCCACCCTGGAAACGCACGACCATGTCCGCGCGCTCGGCGAGCCAATCGACGATCTTGCCCTTGCCCTCGTCGCCCCACTGCGCGCCGATGACGGCTACGTTGCCCATGTACCTTCTCCCTAAATCGGTCGGGCGGCGTCGTCCGCCCATAGATGCGTGCAGAGCTGCGCGTCGGGGGTGTCGCCCGCCTCCAGTGCAGCGACGGTGACCCAGCCATCGGCGCGCATCGCAGCGCCTGCGGTGGCGGGTGTGCCGAACGGCAGGAACAACCGACGCCGATCGGGTTCGCCGACTTGCGCGACGAGATCGTCGGCGAAGATCGAGAAGCCGGTCGCGACTTCCTCCGCGCCGTTCTCGTGCATCACGGTGTAGGTGCCGCCGCGCCCGACCTCGCGCGCGACCCCACCCGCGAACAGCGAGAAGCCCAGCCACGATTGATACTCGAAGCCGTGCCGCTCGGTAGGGTCGAGCGTCAGCCGCACCCGGTCGCCGACCGCATCGGCGATCCGCGCCAGCGCGTTGAGCCGCGACGCCAGCGATCCCGCGACGTCGAACGCGCGCAGCCGGTCGAGCGCCTGGTCGAACGGCCCCGCTGCGGCGATCAACGGCAGGTAACCGGGCGCGAGCTCGGCGACCGCACCCGCGTCCTTCGCATCGAGCCGGTCACGCAACTGGCCGATGTCGGCCACCGGCAACGTCGCGTCCGCCAGCGTATCGATCAGGTCGGGCAGCGTGAAATCGATCGAGACGTCGGTCACCCCCGCCGCCGCCAGCGCGTCGACCGCGACGGTGACCACCTCGCGCGCGGCGGCGACGCTGTCGAGCCCGACCAGCTCGCACCCGATCTGCCGCTGTTCGCGCGCCGGCGCCAGCTGCGACGCCCGCAGCTTCAGCACCGATCCCGCATAGCTTAGGCGTACTGGGCGCGGGTGGTGCCCCATTCGCGTCGCCGCGATCCGCGCCACCTGTGCGGTGATGTCGGGCCGTACCGCGAGCGTCCGCTGCGACACCGGATCGACGAAGCGCACCGCATCGTGCAACCCGCCCGCTTTCAGCCGCGTCGCCAGCCCTTCCGCGAACTCCGCGAGCGGCGGATCGACCCGCTCGTAGCCGTGCAGCCGCGCCGCCTCCAGCACCCGCGCCTCGAGCGCGGCGGCGGCATCGGCAAACGGCGGCAACCGATCGCGAAATCCTTCGGGGAGCAGAGCAGTCATCGTGGAAGGCCCCTAGCCGCTTCGCTCCCCGGAAGGGAGTTAGAAGTTGAGCCCCATCGCGGTGCGGACGCCGGGGAGCGCCTTCACCGTGGCGAGCAGGTCGGCGGTGACCGGTTCGTCGACCGACAGCAGCAGCACCGCCTCGCCGCCGGCCTCGCGGCGGCCGAGATGGAAGGTGCCGATATTGACCCCCGCCTCGCCCAGCGCGGTGCCGAGCCGACCGATGAAGCCCGGTGCGTCCTCGTTGACGACGTACAGCATCGGCCCACCGAGATCGGCCTCGACCTTGATCCCGAACAGCTCGACGAGCCGCGGCGCCTGGTCGCCGAACAGCGTCCCCGCCACCGACCGCTCACCCGCGTCGGTCTTCACCGATACCCGCAGCAGCGTGTGGTAGTCGCCCTCGCGCTCGGTACGCACCTCGCGCACCTCCATGCCGCGCTCGCGCGCCAGCACCGGCGCGTTGACCATGTTGACCGTATCGGTCTGGGTCCGCAGAAACCCGCTCAGCACCGCGCTCGATATCGGCTTCTGGTTGAGCTCCGCCGCAGCGCCTTCGCTGTGGATCGAGATCCGCGGGATCGCGCCGGTGGTGAGCTGCCCGACCAGGCTGCCGAGCTTCTCGGCGAGCGCCATGTACGGCTTCAGCTTGGGCGCTTCCTCCGCCGACAGCGACGGCATGTTGAGCGCGTTGGTGACCCCGCCCGAAACAAGGAAGTCCGCCATCTGCTCGGCGACCTGAATCGCGACATTGACCTGCGCCTCGGTGGTCGACGCGCCGAGATGCGGGGTCGAGACGAAGTTCGGCGTGCCGAACAGCGGAGATGCCTTGGCCGGTTCCTCGACGAACACGTCGAGCGCGGCGCCGCCGACCTGCCCCGAATCGAGCGCCGCCTTCAACGCGGCCTCGTCGATCAGCCCGCCGCGCGCGCAGTTGATGATCCGCACGCCTCGCTTGGTCTTGGCGATGTTCTCGGCCGACAGGATGTTGCGGGTGCTGTCGGTCAGCGGGGTGTGCAGGGTGATGAAGTCGGCGCGCGCGAGCAGTTCGTCGAGCGTGACCTTCTCGACGCCCATCTCGACCGCGCGTTCGGGGGTGAGGAAGGGATCGAACGCGACGACCTTCATCTTGAGGCCCCGTGCGCGATCCGCGACGATCGAGCCGATGTTGCCCGCGCCGATCAGCCCCAGCGTCTTGGAGGTCAGCTCGACCCCCATGAAGCGATTCTTCTCCCACTTGCCCGCCTGGGTCGAGGCATCGGCCTCGGGCAGCTGGCGGGCGAGCGCGAACATCAGCGCGATCGCATGCTCGGCGGTGGTGATGCTGTTGCCGAACGGCGTGTTCATCACGACCACGCCCTTTGCCGACGCGGCGGGGATGTCGACATTGTCGACGCCGATCCCGGCGCGGCCGACGACCTTCAGGTTGGTCGCGGCGTCGAGGATCGCCTTGGTCACCTTGGTCGAGCTGCGGATCGCCAGCCCGTCATAGTCGCCGATCATCGCGATCAGCTCGTCGGGGGTCTTGCCGGTGATCTCGTCGACCTCGACCCCGCGTTCGCGGAAGATCTGGGCGGCGCGGGGGTCCATTTTGTCGGAAATGAGGACTTTGGGCATGGTCAATTCCTTCTCGTGCTCCGGCGAAGGCAGGAGCCCAGGATTACGGGCGGGGACAGGCGTGGCTCTGGGCTCCTGCCTTCGCAGGAGCACGGCTGGTCAGGCAGCTCGGGCGGTCGAATAGGCCCAGTCGAGCCACGGCCCCAGCGCCTCGATATCGGCGGTGTCGACAGTCGCGCCGCACCAGATGCGCAGCCCCGGCGGAGCGTCGCGATATCCAGCGACGTCGAACGCGGCGCCTTCCTTTTCCAGCAGCGACGCCATCGACTTGATCAGCGCCTCGTCCGCACCCTGGACGGTCAGGCAGACACTGGTGCGCGAGCGCGACGCCGGATCGGCGGCGAGATGGCCGAGCCAGTCGCGTGCCTCGACGATCCGGTCCAACGCCGCGGCGTTGGCATCCGATCGCGCGATCAACCCACCGGCGCCGAGCGACTTCGCCCATTCGAGGCAGAAGATCGCATCCTCGACCGCGAGCATCGACGGCGTGTTGATCGTCTCGCCCTTGAACACGCCCTCGGCGAGCTTGCCCTTCGACACCAAACGGAAGACCTTCGGCAACGGCCAGGCGGGGGTGTAGCTTTCCAGCCGCTCGACCGCGCGCGGGCCGAGGATGATGACGCCGTGGCCGCCCTCGCCGCCCATCACCTTCTGCCAGGAGAAGGTCGCGACGTCGATCTTGGCCCAGGGAATGTCGTAGGCGAACACCGCGCTGGTCGCGTCGGCGAAGCTCAGCCCCTCGCGATCGTCGGGGATCCATTCGCCGTCCGGCACGCGGACGCCCGAGGTGGTGCCGTTCCAGGTGAACAGCACGTCGCTCGACCAATCCACCGCCGCCAGATCGGGCAGCTGGCCGTAATCGGCGCGGATCACGACCGGATCGATCTTCAGCTGCTTGACCGCGTCGGTCACCCAGCCTTCGCCGAAGCTCTCCCATGCCAACGTCGTCACCGGGCGCGCGCCCAGCATCGTCCACATCGCCATTTCGAACGCCCCGGTGTCGGAGCCGGGGACGATGCCGATGCGGTGAGTGTCGGGGAGCTGGAGCAGTTCGCGCATCAGGTCGATGCTATATTGCAGCCGCGCCTTGCCGAGCTTCGAGCGATGCGATCGGCCGAGCACCTCGGTAGCGAGTCGCGACGCATCCCAGCCTGGAGGCTTGGCGCAGGGTCCCGACGAGAAATGGGGGCGAGCCGGCTTGGTGGCAGGCTTGGCAGGCGCACCGGTAACGGGTGCGGTCGCGGTATCCGTCAATGTATCTCTCCTTACAGAGAGCACGCGCCGCGTTGGGACGGCGTGGCCCGCGGACGGCCCTAGAGATGCGATGGGACGAGGGCAAGCCACATCGACAAAGTGTTGAGATGCTTCGATGAAGCACGGATGAAACTCGCCATCCCGCTCCTGCTCGTCCTGCTGACCGCCTGCGGCCGGAGCGAACGGCCGGCCGAACAGCCGCGGCGGATCGCGGCGCCGTCGCTGCGCGAGACCGCGCAGTGCCTCGCCGATCTGCGCGCCGAAAGCATCGCGTTCCGGGTGCTGCCCGACAAGGATTACGGCAATGGCTGCGGGCTGGCGGGTGCGGTGCAGCTGGTCGAGATCGGGGTGCCGGTCACCGGCCTCACTGCGGTGCGGTGCGGCCAGGCGCGCGCGTTCGATTCCTGGGTCCGCTACGCCGTCGCACCCGCGGCGTTCCAGATGCTCGGCAGCGAGCTCGCACGGGTCGAGACGATGGGCAGCTATGCCTGCCGCAACGTCGTCGGTTCGGCGCGCAACGCCGACAAACGATCGGGGCACGCGATCGCCAACGCGATCGACATCGGCGGGTTCACGCTGAAGGACGGACGCCGCATCACCATCCTCAACGACTGGGCATCGCCCGATCCGGCGGTCCGTACCTTCCTTCAGACCATCCGCGCATCGGCCTGCAAACGCTTCGGCACAGTATTGTCGCCCGATTACAACGCCGCGCACCGCAACCATTTGCATCTGGAGAACGACGGCGCGCACTTCTGCCGCTAGCGTCCGGGCGCGCTTTGCCCTAACCGCCCCGGATGACTGAAACCCGCGTACCGAGCCGCGTCTTCCCGCGCGCCAAGCAGGACGCCGAGACCGCCAACGCCGGCCTCTCGACGCCCCAGACCGAAAACCCCGCCTACCGCCTGGCCTTCCAGGACATGGATTTCCTGCTGCGGGAGGACCTTCGCCCGGTCCGCTTCCAGCTCGAACTGTTGAAGCCGCAGTTGCTTCTCGACGAGGCGAAGATCGCGTCGACCTTCGTGTTCTACGGCTCCGCGCGTATTCCCGAGCCCGCCAAGGCGCAGGCGATGCTCGATCTCGCCGCCGACGAAAAGGGCCGCGCGATCGCCGAGAAGCTGGTCGAGAAATCGCGCTACTACGAGGTCGCGCGCGAACTCGCGCACAAGGTCAGCCAGCTGCCGGTCGACGAGAACGGCAAGCGCCAGTTCGTGGTGTGCTCGGGTGGCGGCCCGTCGATCATGGAGGCGGCCAACCGCGGCGCGCACGATGCAGGCGCCGAATCGATCGGGCTCAACATCGTTTTGCCGCACGAACAGGCGCCCAACCCCTATGTGACGCCGTCGCTGTCGATGCAGTTCCACTATTTCGCGCTGCGCAAGATGCACTTCCTGCTCCACGCCCGCGCGCTCGCCGCATTTCCGGGTGGGTTCGGCACCTTCGACGAATTGTTCGAGCTGCTGACGCTGATCCAGACCGGCAAGATCCAGCCGATCCCGGTGCTGCTGGTCGGCCGCAAATTCTGGGACCGGGTGGTGAATTTCGAGGCGCTGGTCGAGGAAGGCGTCGTGTCCGAACGCGATCTCGGCATCTTCACCTTCGTCGAGACCGCCGACGAAGCATGGGCGGCAGTGCAACGCTTCTACGACGAACGCGCCAAGCAGGACCCGTCGCCGCCGGTGTGAACGGGAGTAGGCGCGGTTCTCCGGCTAGCCACAATTTCTCCGTCACCCCGAACTTGATCCGGGGCCCCGCTCACCGCGCCCCACTGAGGTCCGCGAACGCGGCCTAGCGGGACCCCGGATCGAGTCCGGGGGACGGCGTAGGGGTCTAAGGTAAGCTCCCTACTTCCCGGCCTTCGCGCCCTCGACCGCCGCAGCCGGATCGACCGACGGCGCGCCCAACGCCGGCGTGCCGGTGTTGCCGATGTCGGCGGTCCCGCCACGTGCGCCGTTCTCGGCCTTCGACGCAGGCGTCACCGCGACGCCGTCCTTGCCCGGTGCGGCCCCTGCGGCCGGGGCAGCACCCGCTGCGGGGGCGGCGGGCAGCGGCAGGTTCGAGCCCTGCTGGTTGATGTAGAGGATCACGTTGGCGCGATCCTGCGCGTTGCCGAGCCCGGCGAAGGTCATCTTGGTGCCGTTGGCGAACTTTCGCGGGCTGATCAGCCACGCGTTCATTTTGTCGAAGTCCCAATTGCCGCCGACCGACTTCAACGCGTCGGAGAAGGCGAAGCCCGCCTTGCCCTGCGCCACGCCCTCGCCGAGCGTGCCCCACAGGTTAGGGCCGACCCCGTTCGCGCCACCCTGGTTGATGGTATGGCAGGCCGCGCATTTCTTGAACACTTCGGCGCCCTTGGCAGGGTCGGCGGTGGCGAGCAGCGATGCGATCGGTACTTCCGCAGCCGCGCCGCCGGCGCCGCCCTCGGCCTCGACGCCCTCGATCGCATAGCCCATCTTTTCGGGCCGCTCGCCGTGGAACACCATGCCGCCGACGATCGACAGCCCCAGCGCCGCGCCGCAGGCAGCCAGCGTCCAGCCAGCGATCGTGTTGGTCCGATTGTCCATGGTTGCGCGCCGAGCCCCTGAAATAAAGTCGCTTCCCCATAGAAAAGGCCGCCAGTCACCGCAAGCGGCGCTTGAACGCGAAACGCCGCGACCGTATCGCGCGGTGCCATGCAGAACTTCGCCGCGCCCGCCCGCCCGATCGTAGCGGCCATGATCGACGCCGCGGCGCGATCGCCCGAACGATGCGTCGCGTTCCAGGGCGCGCCTGGGGCCAACAGCCATGTCGCGGTGTCAGAGGCGTTCCCCGACGCGCTGCCGCTGCCGTGCTTCTCGTTCGAGGACGCGATCGATGCCGTGAAGGAAGGCCGCGCCGATTGCGCGATGATACCGATCGAGAATTCGCTCCACGGCCGGGTCGCCGACATCCACTTCCTGCTCCCCGAATCCGGGCTGGCGATCACCGGCGAGCATTTCCTGGCGATCCGTCATGCGCTGATGGGGCTCGGCCCGCGCGACGGCGTACGCGAGGCGATGAGCCACCCGCAGGCGCTGGGCCAGTGCCGCCACTGGCTGAAGGCGCACGGCATCCGCCCGGCGAGCTATCCCGACACCGCGGGCGCCGCCGCCTATGTCGCCGAACTGGGCGACCCCGGCGTCGCCGCACTTGCACCTCCGGGCGCGGCGGCGATCTACGGGCTCGATCTGCTCGCCACCGACATCGCCGACGCCGATCACAACATGACCCGCTTCGTGGTGCTCGCCCGCGGGGGTACGCCGATGCAGGACGACGGGGCGGCGATGACGACGTTGGTGTTCGAGGTGCGCAACGTCCCCGCTGCGCTCTACAAGGCGCTCGGCGGCTTCGCCACCAACGGCGTCAACATGACCAAGCTGGAGAGCTACCAGCGCGGCGGCAGCTTCGCGGCGACCGAGTTCTACGCCGACGTGGTCGGGCGCCCCGGCGATCCCGGGCTCGACCGCGCCCTGGAGGAACTCGGCTTCCACTCCAAATGGCTGCGCGTGCTCGGCACCTATCCGCAGGCGCGCCCGCGCGGATAGGTGCCCGGACAACATCGCACGCTTACAGTCACTTGCCATCGTGACGCCAAGAACATATATTGAACGCGATGGCGCAGCTCGATACCCGTGAGAAGCTTGCGATCCTCGCCGACGCCGCCAAATATGACGCGTCCTGCTCGTCCTCGGGCAGCGTCAAACGGACGTCCCGCGACGGCAAGGGGGTCGGATCGACAGACAGCGGAATGGGCATCTGCCACGCCTATGCGCCTGACGGTCGGTGCATCAGCCTGCTCAAGATCCTGCTGACCAACAGCTGCATCTTCGACTGTCATTACTGCATCAACCGCAAGAGCTCCAACGTCCGCCGCGCGCGCTTCACCGCGCAGGAGGTCGTCGATCTCACCCTAGCCTTCTACAAGCGTAATTATATCGAGGGGCTGTTCCTGTCCTCAGGCATCATCGCCTCGTCGAACTACACGATGGAGCAGATCGTCGAGGTCGCGCGCAGCCTGCGCGAGGATCACCAGTTCCGCGGCTACATCCATCTCAAGACGATCCCCGATGCCGATCCCGAGCTGGTCCACCAAGCGGGTCTCTATGCCGATCGTGTCTCGATCAACGTCGAGCTGCCGACCGCGGGCGGGCTCAAGCGGCTCGCGCCCGAAAAGGACGGCGTGCGGATCGAGACCGCGATGCGCGAGGTGAAGACCTCGATCATCGACCTGAAGGACGCCAAGAAGCGCTTCAAGTCGGCGCCGCGCTTCGCCCCCGCGGGGCAGTCGACCCAGATGATCGTCGGCGCCGATGCCGCGACCGACGGCGATATCGTCACCCGCGCCTCGTCGCTCTACGACCGGTTCGATCTACGCCGCGTTTATTATTCGGCGTTCAGCCCGATCCCCGATGCCAGCGCGGTGCTGCCGCTCCAGCGCCCGCCGCTGATGCGCGAACACCGGCTCTACCAGTCCGACTGGCTGATGCGCTTCTACGAATTCAGCCCGGCGGAGGTCGTCGCCGCGGCGGACGACGCGACGGGCATGCTGCCGCTCGACATCGACCCGAAGCTCGCCTGGGCGCTGAAGTTCCGCGGCTCCTTTCCGGTCGACGTCAATCGCGCCCCGCGCGAGATGCTGCTTCGCGTGCCGGGGTTGGGGACGAAGGCGGTGGCGTCGATCCTGACGAGCCGGCGCTGGCGGCGGCTTCATCTCGCCGATGTTGCGCGGTTGACGGTATCGGTGGCGAAGGTGCGCCCATTCATCGTCGCCGAAGATTGGCGCCCGGTGGTGCTGGCGGACCGCGCCGAGATCGTTCCGCTCCCCAAACCGAAAGCGCAGCAGATGGAATTGTTCGCTGCCTGACGCGTCCGCGCAACCTGCGAGGGGGATGGCCGGTTGTCCTCAGTGAGATGATGCCAACGAGAATTTTTGCAGCGCCAACCCCCTTTGCTACCACCCCGGCGGAGGCCGGGGCCCAGGTGGGAAATGATCGTGGCCGGGTGCTGCGCATCATGACAATCGTCTCCCGACTGGGCCCCGGCCTCCGCCGGGGTGGTGAATCTTCAGGCGCCTCCCACAGACACCCCCCATGCACGCGGTAATCCTTCCCCAGTCCGACGATTTCGATGCCTGGCGCGATGCCGCACGCAGTCTCGCCGCGGGCGGGGTCGCGCCCGAGGATGTCGTCTGGCAGGTTGGCGATGCGCCGGGCGACCTGTTCGCCTCGACGGCGGATACCGGCCCCACCCCGCCCGGCCCGTCCTTCGCGGTGCCGCGCGCGTTCATCGATCTCGCCAAGCGCGCGATCCTGGCTCGTGAGCCCGAACGCTTCGCGCTGCTCTACACCTTGCTGGTGCGGCTCCGCCACGAACCGAAACTGATGGACGACCGCGCCGATCCGCTGGTCCGCCGGCTCGACACCATCGCCAAGGACGTCCGCCGCGACATCCACAAGATGCGCGCCTTCGTCCGCTTCCGCGAAGTCGCCGACGACGACGGCGCGCGGTTCGTCGCCTGGTTCGAACCCGATCATCACATCGTTCGCGCCAATGCCGGCTTCTTCATCGATCGCTTCGCCAGCATGCGCTGGTCGATCCTCACCCCCGAGGTGTCGATCCACTGGGACGGCAAGACGCTGAGCGAGGGGCCCGGCGCGAGCAAGGCCGACGCCCCCGACGGCGATCCGACCGAGGAGGTTTGGAAGACTTATTACGCCAACATCTTCAACCCGGCGCGGTTGAAGATCGGCGCAATGCTCCGCGAGATGCCGCGGAAATACTGGAAGAACATGCCCGAGACCGCGCTCGTCCCCGCGCTGATCGCTGGCGCGCAGGCACGGGAGAGCGGGATGATCGAAACGGCACGCGATCGCGTCGGCGGCAACAGCACGGGCGCGCTGGCGGCGCTGCGCGAGGAGGCGATGGGCTGCACCCGCTGCCCGCTCTACAAGCCCGCGACGCAGACGGTGTTCGGCGAGGGGCCGGTCGACGCCGCGATGATGGTGGTCGGCGAACAGCCCGGCGACCAGGAGGACCTTGCCGGTCGGCCGTTCGTCGGCCCCGCGGGGCAGGTGTTCGATCGCGCGCTGGCGGAGGCGCAGGTCGATCGCTCGCGGGTCTACGTCACCAACGCGGTCAAGCATTTCAAGTTCGAACAGCGCGGCAAGCGACGGATCCACAGCAAGCCCGGCATCGGCGAGATCGACGCCTGCCGCTGGTGGATCGATCAGGAACGCATGCTGGTGAAGCCCCAGGTCACCGTCGCCATGGGTGCCACCGCCGCCCGCTCGCTGTTCGGCCGCACCGTGACGATCGGCCGCGAACGTGGCCGCGCGATCGCGCTGCCCGGCGGCGGCGTCGCCTGGATCACCGTGCACCCGAGCTACCTGCTGCGCCTGCCCGACGAGGTCCAGAAGGCGGAGGAATATGCCCGTTTCGTCGAAGACCTGCGCGCCGCGGCGGCGATGATCGGGGTCGGCGGGTAACTCACAACATTGTGCTCCCGCGAAGGCGGGAGCCCAGTACTGGGTCCCCGCCTCCGCGGGGACACAAGAAGGCTACAGCACCGCCGGATCAGGGCCGATCCGCCCGTCGGCATCGTCCAGCGCGTCGATCGCGGCGATATCCTCGTCGTCGAGCGTGAGGTCGAGCGCGGCGAAGTTGTCGCTCAGATGCTCGGCATCGACGGCTTTCGGGATCACCGCGAGCCCCTTCGCCAGGTGCCACGCGATCACCACCTGCGCCGCCGACCGGCCATGTTTCGCCGCCGCCGTCTCGATCGCCGGCTCGCGGAGCAGCGCGCCGCCCTGGCCGAGCGGGCTCCAGCTCTGCGTGGCGATGCCGTGCGCCGCGTGATAGTCGCGCGCCGCGCGCTGCTGGAAGCGCGGGTGGAGCTCGATCTGGTTGACCGCGGGCGTGACCCCGGTCGCCTCCACGATCGCGTCGATATGCTCGGGCAGGAAGTTCGACACGCCGACCGACCGCGCCTTGCCCGCCTCGCGGAGTGCGACCAGCGAGCGCCATGCATCGACATAGGCCTCGCCCGCCGGGTGCGGCCAATGGATCAGGTACAGGTCGACCGCCTCGACCCCCAGCAGCGCCAGGCTCTCGTCGAGCGCGGCTTCCGCATCGCGGTGGCGGTCGTTCCACAATTTGGTGGTGAGGAACGCGTCGCTGCCGCGCATCGCGTCGCCGACGCCGCGTTCGTTGTGATAAAGCGCGGCGGTATCGACCAGCTCGAAGCCGAGATCGAGCCCTTTGCGGACCACCAGCGCCACCTGCGCATCGGGAATCTGGTAGGTGCCCATGCCGAGCTGCGGCATCGGGCGTCCGTCGTTGAGCGTCATCTGTGTCATGACCGCGGGAAGCGCGCCAGCACGCGCGAGGTTCCGGCGGCGCCGTACGCCGTCACGCGAAAATGCTTTCCTTGCGCGCGACGATCCCGCAAGCGCCGGTCCCATGTTCGAGAAGATCCTGGCGGCGCTGGCCACCTTCACCATCGGCGTGATCTCTAGCGGCGGTTACCTCGGCATCGTGCTGCTGATGGCGATCGAGAGCGCGTGCATCCCGCTGCCGTCCGAAATCATCATGCCGTTCGCGGGCTATCTGGTGTCGACCGGCCAGTTCAACCTGTTCGCCGCCGCGACCGCCGGCGCGCTCGGGTGCAATCTCGGCTCGATCGTCGCCTATGAGGCGGGTAAGCGCGGCGGGCGCCCGTTCGTCGAGCGCTGGGGACGTTATCTGCTGATTGGCGCCGACGAACTCGACGTCGCCGAGCGCTTCTTCCAGCGCTGGGGCAACCTGGCGGTGCTGGTCGGGCGGCTGCTGCCGGTGATCCGCACGTTCATCGCCTTTCCCGCCGGCGTCGCGCGGATGCCGCTGGTGCCGTTCCACATCTACACGTTCCTGGGGTCCTGGCCGTTCTGCCTCGCGCTTGCCTGGCTAGGCATGACGCTGGGCGACAGATGGAACAGCGATCCGCGGGTGAAGGCGGCGTTCCATCAGGCCGACCTCGCGATCGGACTGGTGCTGGTTGCCCTCGCGGCGCTCTACATCTGGCACCGCGTCAACGGCATCAGGAAAAACCGCGGCTGATCGCGAGCGCACGCAGGTCGTCGTCGCGGGTCGGCGCGAGCTGCGCGGTGCGGCGCCGGACCGCGGCGACGATGGCGGCATCCGCGGTGTCGGGCGATCCGCTGTCGAACGGCGGCGCGGGATCGTATTCGAGGCTCAGCTGTACCGCCTTCGCATGCGCCTCGCCGCGCAGCATCGCGGTCAGCGTCAGCGCGAAGTCGATGCCCGCCGTGACGCCCCCGCCGGTGACCCGGTTGCGATCGACCACCACGCGATCCGCGACCGGCGTCGCGCCGAACAGCGGCAGCATGTCGCGCTGCCCCCAGTGACAACCCGCGCGATAGCCGCGCAGCAGCCCCGCCGCGCCGAGAATCAGCGATCCCGTGCAGACGCTGGTCACCCATGCGGCCTCCTCCCCGACCCTCGCGACCCATTCCATCGCCTCGTCGTCGGCGATCACGTCGTTGGTGCCGAACCCGCCCGGCACGCACAGTATGTCCGCGCGCGGCACCTCGGCGAGTGTCGCGGTCGGCAGGATCGAGAACCCCGCATCGGTCGACACCGGCTCGCGGGTCTTCCACACGAGATCGAGCCGGGCATCCCCGAGCCGCGACAGCACCTGCGCCGGACCGGTCAGGTCAAGCTGGGTGACGTTGGGGAACAGCAGGAAGGCGATGTGCAGCGGGTCGGGCATGAAGCGGGCTCCTTCACTAGGCGGGAGAGGCTAAGCCGGGCGGAGCGTAGAGGCAATTGCCGCCCCAACCCCGTGTCCCCGCGAAGGCGGGGACCCAGTACTGGGCCCCCGCCTTCGCGGGAGCACAAGCTTGCTTGCCATTCCCTCTTCTTACCCCGGCGAAGGCCGGGGCCCAGTTGCGCAGCGAAACCGGCGAGGAGCCCCGCTCCGTTTCCTCCACCTTCGCACCTGGGCCCCGGCCTTCGCCGGGGTAAGAAGAAGGGGAAAGCCCTACTGCCCCTCGCTCTGCGCTGCCTTCGCCGCGGTATTCGCCTTCCGCGCCGCCCGCGCCTGTTGCGCGAAACAGCCGGTCGCGCCCGCTGCGCCGACCGTCGAGCAGCTGCCGATCGAGCTGACCCCGACGCCGGTGTCCATCGTGCCCTGCGCCCGCGCGGCCCAGCTTTCGTTCTGCGGCGTCACCTGGAACTCGCGCAATTCCTTCGGCACGCGGAACTGCTCCTCGGCACCGCGCTTCTCGCAGACCACGATCTCGTTGCCGGCATTGTCGGTCGGGCAGCGTTCGTTGCCGTAGAGGACCAGCACGCCGTTGATCGGCGCGCGCTTGGCGACTTCGCCCGGCCCCTCGGCGGCTTTGACCCGCGGCGCGCCAGGCAGCGCCGCCTGTTGCGCGCTCGCGGTCGCGGAGAGCAGCGCGATCGCGGCGATCGACATGGCATGACGCAGACGCATCGGCATTCCTTTCAAATCCTCTTGGCGGCGGCGATCGCCACCTTGCAGCCGAGCCGGATCAACCCGCTCAGCACTGGATAGCCGACCACGCTTTCAGCGCCGGCCGAAATCGCATGGTCGCGATGTTCCACTTCCTCGGCGCGGAAATCGGCGATCGCGGCGCTGAGTTCGGGGTCGCTGTCGCCGAGCGCGACGAGCTGCTCGCCATAATGATCGTCGATCTCGGTCTCGACCGCCGCGGTGCACGCCATCGCGGCCTCGGGCCCGAGCGCCGCGGTCATCGCGCCGAGCGCGAAGCCGGCGACGTGCCAGAACGGCTGCAGGATGGTCGGGCGCACCCCGCGCTTGACGATCATCGCATCGAAGAAGGCGCGGTGGCGTTCCTCCTGCGCGGCCATGTGGTGGATCGCGCGCGCCGCCGGATGGCGATCACCGAGCACCGCGAGCTGCCCCGCATAGATCCGCGTCGCGCCATATTCCCCCGCCTGGTCGACGCGGATCATCGCATCGGTCGCGGCCTTGCGGTCGCCGGGCTTCCAACCGGTCATCGTGGGTTCCGTAGGCAAAGGAGGATCGCGGCCGCGCCGGCCAGCGAGAGGATCGCGTTGAACCCGGCGAGCGATACCCCGCCCAGCGTCCATTGCGCGGCGTCGCAGCGCACGATCGGCGCGTTCATCAGCTGGTCGAGCCGCGCCGCCGCGGTCAGCCCGTCGAGCGTGGCGGTGCTGGTGCAGGCGGTGACGCCCTGCCACCAATGATATTCGACGCCGGCGTGGAACACCCCGATCGCACCGCTCACCGCGATCAGCAGCGCTGCGAGCACGACCAGCCCGCGGGTCGCGCGCGGATCCGGCACGACGAAGGCGAGCAGCGCGACGACCAGCGCGGCGTAATGCGGCCAGCGCTGCCAGTGGCACATCTCGCACGGGTAGAGATGCCCGATCAGCTGCGCGCCCCATGCCCCCGCGAGTAACGCCGCGGGGATCAGCAGGGCCAGCAGCCGGGCGAGCCGCAGCGCCGGCGTCACTTCGCGGCCGGGATCTTCACGACCGGCCTGGTCGCCGCGGCCACCTGCGCCGCGCCGCCCAGCCGCGCGACCGTCTTCAGCGCATAGTAGAGCTGAAAGTCCTCGATCCCTTCCTTCTTCAGCGCCTCGGGTGTCATCGCGAAGCGCGGATCGGTCTTGGTGTCCTCCTCAAGGATCTTGTCGTCGGCCTTCACCTCGTTGATCAGGTGGCGGCGCAGGTCAGCCTCGCGGAACACCGGCCGCGACTTGTAGTCGGGATCGCTGATCTGCGGCACGCGGATATCGGGCTCGATCCCGCCCTCCTGCACCGACCGGCCCGACGGCGTATAGTAGCGCGCGGTGGTCAGCCGCAACGCGGTCGACGGGCCGATCGGCAGCAGCGTCTGCACCGATCCCTTGCCGAAGGTCCGCTCACCCATCACCAGCGCGCGGTGGTGGTCCTGGAGCGCACCCGCGACGATCTCGGACGCCGATGCGGTGCCCGGATCGGTCAGCACCACCACCGGCAGCCCGTGCGCGTCGTCGCCCGGCTTGGCGAAATACCGCTCGATATCGGTCTTCTCGCGGCCGCGTTGCGACACGATCTCGCCGTGATCGAGGAACGCGTCGCTGACCGCGATCGCCTGCGTCAGCAGCCCACCGCCATTGGCGCGCAGATCGACGACATAGCCGAGCGGCCGATGCCCGAGCGACTTGTCGATCGACATGATCGCGGCGCGGGTGTCGGCGCCGGTGTTCTCGGAAAACGTGTTGATGTTGATGTAGCCGACGTCGCCGCGGACTTCCCACTTCACCGGCTTCTGGACGATGACTTCGCGCACCATCGACAATTCGAGCGGCTTGTCGCGGCCCGGGCGGACCAGCCCCAGGGTGATCTTGGTGCCGGGCTTGCCGCGCATCAGCCCGATCGATTCGTCGAGCGTGTCGCCGTAGATCAGCTTGCCGTCGATATGCGTAATATAGTCGCCGGATTTCACCCCGGCGCGCGCGGCAGGCGTGTCCTCCTGCGGCGCGATCACCTTCACCGCGCCGTCTTCCATCGAGACGGTCAGCCCCAGCCCGCCGTAATTGCCCTCGGTCTGGATCTTCAGATTGTCGAAATCGAGCGCGTCGACGTACGACGAATGCGGATCCAGCGATGCCAGCATGCCTTGGATCGCGCCCTTGATCAGCGTCTTGTCGTCGACCTTGTCGACATAATCCGCCTTCACGCGATTGAACACGTCGAGGAACTGGTCGAACTCGCGATAGGTGTCGGTATCGACCGCGGCCATCGCCTGGGTCGCGATCGGGATCATGATCACGCTGCCGAGCAGGGCGGTCGCGGTAAGGAGCGGGCGGGCCATCGGACTTCCTGATAAGGGGATGGCGTCCATCTCTAACGCCATTGCCGCCCGGATCAAAGCAAACCGGTGCTGAACCGCGCCTGAGCGGCCGTGGCTCAGCCCACCAGGGCCGCCATGTCGACCGGCCGGCCGCGGCGCCTGAGCTCGATCGTGATCAGCGGTTCCTCGCCAGCGGCGGCGCGGCCGATCGGGGCGCCCATCGCGATCCGCGCGCCGACCGCCACCGCGGTCTCGCCCAGCCCGGCGACCAGACTGGTCCAGCCATCGCCATGGTCCACGATCACGACCACGCCGTACGCGCGGAACCGCCCCGCATAGCGCACCACGCCCCCGGCCGGCGCGACCACCGGCGCGCGCGGCGAGACCGCGAAGGTCAGCCCGCGCGATCGCACGCCCGCGGCGGAGATCTCGTCGAACCCGGTGACCAGCCGGCCACGTACCGCCAGTCGGTAAACGCCGCGCGGCGGCGGCGGCACCACGCTCCCCGCTGCGATCGGCCGCGGGCGCGGGCCGTCGATGGCGACGAGGTCGATCGCGGTGGTCGCGGCGCTCCCCTCCTCGGTCATTCGGTCGACCAGGTCGCGCGCCTGTTCGCCGAGCGCGAGCGCACGATCCGATTCGCCCAGCGCGCCACGTCCCAGCGCCCGGCTGCGCTGGCGGTGCGTCGCCTCCAGCGTCGCCAGCGCCACCCGGTCCGTCTCCAGCTTGCCCCGCGTGCGCGCGAGCACCACTGCCGCGACGTCCGCACGCGCCTGCAGTGATCGCATCCGCGCCACGTCCGCGCGCACCGCCACCGTCCGCGCGCGGATCACCGGCAACGTGCTGCCGAGCACCGCGCGGACATGGACCAGATCGTCGACCGACCCCGGCTGCGCGATCGCGACCACGGTCGGTCGCCGCGCCAGCGACTGCAATGCCGCCAGCAGCCGCACGACCGGCGCCTGAGCCTCGCCCAGCCGCGCGCGCTGCGTGGCGAGCATCTGGTCGACCAGCGCCGCACGCGCCTTCGCCGCGGCGAGGTCGGCGGCAGCGGCGGTCACCCGCGCGGCAAGTGACGCTTCCTGGATCCGCGCGCGATCGGCGGCATCGCGTTCGCCCGCCGCCTGCCGGGCGAGCGCATCCGCGCGGGCCGCGGCGACGCGTGCCTCGCGCTGCGCGGTCGCGAGTCTGGCGCGCTGGGCAGCGGCAACGGCGGAGGGCGCCTGCGCGCGCACCCCGATGGCGGACACGCCCGCGATCGCGAGCATCGTCGCGCCCGCATATGCCCATCCCCGCCTCACCCGCTCAGCCTTCGCGATGATAGGGGTGATTGGCAAGGATGCTGACCGCGCGGAACAATTGTTCGGCGAGCATCGCGCGCGCCAGCAGATGCGGCCAGGTCGCGCGGCCGAAGCTTAGCAGCAGATCGGCATCGGCGCGCGTCGCGTCGTCGAAGCCGTCCGCCGCCCCGATCATGAACCGTGCCTCGCGCACGCCGTCGTCGCGCCACCGGCCCAGTTGGGTCGCGAACGCGACCGATCCGAGGATCTCGCCGCTCTCGTCCAGCATCACCCGCCGGGTCTGCGGCTCGACGATCGGCAGCTTGCCGCCGCGGTCGGGCAGTTCGGTCACCCGCGTCGGCCAGGTGATCCGCTTGATGTACCGGTCGACGAGCTCGGCCTCGGGCGATCGCCCGATCCGGCCGCGCGCGACGATGTGGAGCAGGATCAGGCCGGCCCCACCGCCGCCGGATCGCTCGCGCCGGGCGGCGGCGGCGCGTCGCCGAACGCCCACATCCGCTCCAGATTGTAGAAGCTGCGCACTTCCGGACGGAACAGGTGGATGATGATGTCGCCCGCGTCGACCAGCACCCAATCCGCGGTCGGCAGGCCTTCGATCCGGACGATGCGCCCGGTGTCGGCCTTGATCTTCTCGGCAAGCTTGCCCGCCATCGATGCGACCTGCCGGGTCGACCGGCCCGAGGTCACCACCATGAAGTCCGCGATCGACGATTTGCCCGCGAGCGGGATCGAGACGGTCTCGACCGCCTGATCGTCTTCGAGCGTGTCGAGGATCAGCTTGTGCAGCGCCTCAACCTCTTGCGGGTCGGTCGCGCGGATTACGGGGGAAGGTGTCGCCAAGTTAGCTCCTGGGTTGCTGGGCCGGGTGGCTGAAACGCCGGTGCCAGTCGGGATCGGCCGCACGGGCCTGCGTTGCCGAAGTCGGGTCGGGGCGAAAGCGCAGCAGCACGAGGGCCGGCAAGCTCCACGTCGTCCAGTTCTTCGCATGGCGTGCGGGGTGTTGGAAGCGCCGCAGCCAACCCATCGCGGGTGCCGCGAGGGCCTTGTCGTCATAGCCCGGTCGCGCGACGACCGCAATCGGGATCGCACGCGCGATCCGCCGCCAGTCGCGCCAACGGTGGAACTGGGCGAGATTGTCCGCCCCCATCAGCCACACGAACCGCGTCCGTGGGTAGCGTCGCCTGAGCGCGACGATCGTGTCGAGCGTGTAGCGCGTGCCCAGCCGCGCCTCGATATCGGTCGCGCGGATCGGCGCCCGTCGCGCCATCCGCTTCGCCGACGCGAGCCGCACCGCCAGCGGCGCCATGTCGCGCGCGTCCGCCTTCAACGGGTTGCCCGGCGACACCAGCCACCACGCCGCGTCGAGATCGAGCGCCCGGATCATCGCCAGCGTCACCCCGCGATGTCCCCGATGCGCCGGATTGAAAGAGCCGCCGAGCAGGCCGATGCGGGTCATGACGCGAGCGGCCGGATCGTCTCCGTCACCCCTGACCCATTCCGAAGTACATCCGCTGCGCCCGGCTAAAGCGGATGAGCGGGCGGAGCGCCACCGCATGAGACTGCCCCAGACTGACGGAAGAACCTCGTCCGTCACGTGTCCCCGCGACGGCGGGGACCCAGTACTGGGCTCCCGCCTTCGCGGGAGCACAAGCAACGGCGATCAGCCTCTCCATGGTCGAGCCTACGCGCATCGCGCGCGATGTCGTTCGATCATCGCGTCGATTGCGGCAACGATCCGCTGATGAGGGACGATGTCGCCGCTCACGCTTCGTACAGACGACCCCATCAACCCCGGACCTGCCCGGATCCGCGCCCCAGCCACTTGTACGTCGTCAGCCCCTCCAGCGCGACCGGCCCGCGGGCATGCAACCGCCCCGTCGCGATGCCGATCTCCGCGCCCAGTCCGAACTCGCCGCCGTCGGCGAACTGAGTCGACGCGTTCCACAACACGATCGCGCTGTCGACCTCCGCCAGGAAGCGTTCGGCCACCGCGGCGTCCCCGGCGACGATCGCATCGGTATGGTGCGAGCCGTGGCGCGCGATATGCGCGATCGCGTCGTCGATGCCGTCCACCAGCCGCGCGGAGGCGATCGCGTCGAGATATTCGGTGTCCCAATCGGCGTCGGCGGCGGCGGGCAGCTCGGGCCGTAGCGCGCGCAGGCCGATGTCTGCACGCACCTCGCAATCGGCGGAGACCAACGCCGCCACCAGCGCGTCGGGGTCGCCATAGTCGCGGTGGATCAGCAACGTCTCCATCGCCCCGCACACCCCGGTGCGGCGCATCTTGGCGTCGAGCACGATCGCGCGCGCCATTGCCGGATCGGCCGAGGCATCGACATAGACGTGGTTGATGCCGTCGAGATGCGCGAGCACCGGCACCCTGGCCTCGGCCTGGACGCGCGCGACCAGGCTTTTGCCGCCACGCGGCACCAGCAGGTCGATCACGCCGTCCGCCTTCAGCATCGCGCCGACCGCGGCCCGATCGGTGGTCGGCACCAGCTGCACCGCGTCCTCGGGCAAGCCGGCATGGCCAAGCGCGCGCGCCAGCACCGCGTAAATTGCGCGATTGCTCGCGATCGCCTCGGATCCGCCGCGCAGGATCACCGCGTTGCCCGCCATGACGCACAGCGCCGCGGCATCGGCGGTGACGTTGGGGCGGCTTTCGTAGACGATCCCGATCACGCCGATCGGCACCCGCACCCGCGACAGCGCCAGGCCGTTGGGGCGGTCGCGCCGGTCGATCACCTCGCCCACCGGATCGGGCAGCCCCGCCACCGCGGCGACGCCGTCCGCCATGCCGGCGACACGTCGCTCGTCGAGGCGCAGCCGGTCGAGCATCGCGGCCGACAGCCCCGCCGCCTCGCCCCGCGCCATGTCGGCGGCATTGGCGGCGAGGATCGCCGGCGCTTCCGCCCGGATTGCGGCGGCAGCGGCGTGGAGCCCGCGCGCCTTGTCCGCGGTCGGCAGCGCGGCGAGCACGCGCGAGGCGGCACGGGCGCGGCGGCCGAGATCGGCGATCAGCGCGGCAGGGTCATCGGCATCGGCCATGCCGGCGCCGATACCATGCATCAGCGCTCGCGCCAACGCGCGGCTGTTGCTAACGCACCGTCCATGTCGGGGGATATCGCAGCAGCAGGGGACATCATCACCGGTGCGCTCGCGGGGCGCGCGGTGGAGCCGTACGCCGGGGAAGCACATGGTAAGGGCGGCGGGCTCTGCCTCAACTGCGGCACGCGGCTGATCGGCGCGCATTGCCATGCCTGCGGCCAGGCGGGACACATCCACCGCACCGTCGGCGCGATCGGCCACGAAATCGCGCACGGCGTGTTCCATTTCGAAGGCAAGATCTGGCGCACGCTGCCGATGCTCGCCTTTCGGCCGGGCGACCTCACCCGGCGCTACGTCTTGGGCGAGCGCGCGCGGTTCGTCTCGCCGCTGGCGCTGTTCCTGTTCACGGTGTTCCTGATGTTCGCGACGATCAGCGCGTTCGGCGGCGAGATGTCGGATACGATCGTCGGCAACGAAGGCGGGAAGGCGCGCACTAACATGGTCGCGCAGCGCGAAAAGGTCCGCGCGGTTCTTGCCAAGGAGGAGGCGAAGCGCGCCGCCCTGGTGAAGGCCGGCAAGCCGACCGCGAACGCGGACAACGACATCGCGACGTTGCGCGCCACGATCGCGGGGCTGAACGCGGTCACCGGATCGATGCCCGCCGAATCCGACGAATTCACCTTCACCAACGTCAAGACCGGCTGGCAGCGGCTCGATCACGGGATCGCCAAGGCCAACGCCAATCCGGGGCTCGCCATCTACAAGCTGCAGTCGAGCGCGTATAAATACAGCTGGCTGCTGATCCCGCTGTCGACCCCGTTCGTGGCGCTGCTGTTCCTGTGGCGCCGCCGCTTCGGGCTGTACGACCACGCGATCTTCGTCACCTATTCGCTCAGTTTCATGATGCTGCTGGTGATCGCGCTGATCGTTACGGGAGCGTTGTCGGTCGCGGAGGGGTGGATCGTGATGGCGTCGTTGCTGGTGCCGCCCGTGCACATGTTCGCGCAGCTCCGCGGCGCCTATTCGCTCCGCAAGCGATCCGCGCTGTGGCGGACGATCGCGCTGCTGGTATTCGCGGGGCTGGCGCTGACCGCTTTCGTCGTTCTGCTGCTGCTTCGTGGACTGACCGAATAGCTAGACCGCGACCAGCGTCGTCGCGGCTTGCAGGTCGACCGACACCAGCCGGCTGATCCCGCGCTCGATCATCGTCACCCCGAACAGTCGGTGCATCCGGCTCATCGTCACCGCGTTGTGGGTGACGATCAGATAGCGGGTCTCGGTCTCGTGCGTCATCCGGTCGAGCAGGTCGCAGAAGCGTTCGATGTTCGCATCGTCGAGCGGCGCATCGACTTCGTCCAGCACGCAGATCGGCGCGGGGTTGGTCAGGAACAGCGCGAAGATCAGCGCGACGGCGGTCAGCGCCTGCTCGCCGCCCGACAGCAACGTCAGCGATTGCAGCCGCTTGCCGGGCGGTTGGGCGAGGATCTCGAGCCCGGCCTCCAGCGGATCGTCGGAATCGATCAGCTCCAGATGCGCCTGGCCGCCGTCGAACAGCGCGGTGAACAACCGGCGGAAATGTCCGTCTACCGCCTCGAACGCCGCCAGCAACCGCTGCCGCCCCTCGCGATTGAGCGTCCCGATCGACCCGCGCAGCCGGTTGACCGCCTGACCCAGCTCGTCGCGCTCGGCGGCATTGCCGACGCTCGCCGCCTCGAGATCGGCGAGCTCGCGTTCGGCGACGAGGTTGACCGGCCCGATCCGTTCGCGATCCGCGCTCAGCCGCTCGTGCGCCGCGGATTCCTGCGCCGGTTCGCGGATGGATGCGGCCTCGAAGCCGAGCCTGCCGGGCAGCAGCACCGCCGGGCATTCGAAGCGTTCACCCGACAGCCGCCCCATCTCGACGCGGCGCAGCTCCTGGTTCTCGACCCGTGCGACCGCCCCGGCGCGGACCTCGCGCGCGGCGGATAGTGCCTCGCCGCTGCGGCGGTGGAGGTCCTCGATGGCACGAAGCGCGGCATCGGCGTCGCGTTCGGCCGTGGCGAGCGAATCGGCGGCGGTGCGTGCCGAGTCATGCTCCGCCGTTAGCGTATCCATGTCCGCCGCCAGCGCCGCGGGGCGATCCGCCACCGCATCCGCCTCCTCGGCCAGCTGCGATTGGCGCTTGTCCATGTCGGCGATCCGCTTCGCCGCCTCGCCCGCGCGGGCACGCCACGATCGCGCATCCGCCAGCGCGGCGGCGAGCCGTTCGCGATCGGCCTGCACCGCCCGATCGAGCCCGCTGCGGTCGGCGCGCGCCTGCGCCACCGCCGCGCGGCGGGTCTCGGCCTCGCGCCCCAGCGTCGCCACCGCCTCGCCGCTCGCGCGGCCGTCCGGCAGCGCCGACACCACCGCCGCCGCGCGCGCCAGCTCGGCCTGCGCCTCGGCGAGATCGCGCCCGATCCGCGCGGCGCGCTGGTCGAGATCGGCACGCTGGCCGCTCAGCCGTTCGAGCGAGGCGATTGCGCGTTCCTCGTCGCGCGCGGCGTCGCGCCCGCCGGTGTCGGCGCGCTTCAGATCGGCGCGCGCGCGCTCGGCGGCCCTCCGCGCCGCCACGATCGTCGCCTCCACCCCCGCCCGGGTCGCCTCCGCCGCGATCAGCGCCGCCGCCGCCGCCGGTCGGTCCGCCTCCAGCGCCTTCAACCGGTTGAGCCGTTCGAGCCGCTCCGCCGCCGCCGCGCCGCTACCCTGCGCGACGAAGCCGTCCCACCGCCGCAGCGCGCCGTCGCGGGTGACGAGCCGCTGCCCCGCGGCCAGCGCGACGCCACTGTCCTCGTCGGTCACGAACACCTGTGCGAGCCGCCGGGCGAGCGCCGCTGGCGCCTCTACCCGATCGGCGAGCCGGACCACGCCGCCCGGCGGTGCGGGATCGCCGGCGCGCGGTGCCTCCCCCGGCCACGCCTCCATGCCCAATTCCAGATCGTCGCCGAGCGCCGCCGCCAGCGCACGCTCGTAGCCCGGCGCCGGGGTCAACCGATCGAGCAGCCGCTCGCGCCCCGTCCGTTGGGTCGCGCGGGTCAGCGCCGCGACCTCGCTGTCGATCACCGCCAGCGCGGATCGCGCCCCGGCCTGCGCCGCCTCCGCACTGTCGCGCGCGCCGATCGCGATCCGCTCGTCGCTTTCCGCGACGGCCAGTGCCGCCCGCGCCTCCTCCGCCGCGCGAGCCGCCGCCTTGCGCGCTGCAGCAGCAGCATCGCGCGAACCCACTAAAGGCACTGCATCGCCCAAGGCCGCGACCGAAGCCGCGACTTCGGCGGCCTCGCGACCCGCGCGATCGGCTCGCGCCTGCGCCGCCGCCACTGCAGCGCTCGCGACCCGCGCCTCCGCCGCGTCGCTCGCCTGCCGCCCCAACGCCTGCGCCAGCGCGACTTCGGCATCGCGCGCCTCGCGCTCGGCGCCAATGAGAGCCGCATCGAGCGTCGGCCCCCGGGTCGCGGCGTCCGCGATCCGGGCGTCGAGCTCCTCCTTCTCCGCAGCGATCCGCGCCAACGCATCTGCGGCGTCGCTGGCGAGCGTCCCCTCGCGTGCGCGATCCTCCACGATCCGGCGGCGAGCGTCGGCGAGTTCGGCGACCCGGCGTTCCGCGGCGGCGCGCTCGTTGCGCAACGCACCCAGTCGGTGCCCGGCATCGCTCGCGCGGTCGCGGGCCTCCAGTGCCAATCGTCGCGCCGCTGCAACCTGCTCGACCGCCTGCTCCCGCGCCGCCGCCGCGTCGCGTTCTTCGCTCGTCGCCGCCGCGACCGCCTGATCCGCGGTCGCCGCCTCCAGCTTTGCCGCATCCGCCGCCGCCACCGCCGCCTGCCAGCGCGAGAAGATCATCCGCGCCTCGGCGACCCTGATCCGGTCCGAAATCTCCCTATACCGCTCCGCAGCGCGCGCCTGCCGTCGGAGCGCGGCGGCGCGGCTATCCTGGTCTGCGATCACCGCGTCGAGCCGCACCAGGTTGGCCTCGGTCGCGCGCAGCCTCGCCTCGGCATCCTTGCGCCGCACGTGGAGACCGGCGATCCCCGCCGCTTCCTCCAGCATCGCGCGCCGGTCCGCCGGCTTGGCCGCGATCACCGCGCCGATCCGCCCCTGGCTGACCAGGGCGGGCGAATGCGCGCCCGTTGCCGCGTCCGCGAACAGCAGCGCGACGTCGCGGGCGCGGACGTCGCGCCCGTCGATCCGGTAGGCGCTGCCGGCACCGCGTTCGATCCGCCGGACCACCTCGCGCTCGTCGCCCGCGATCTCGGCGAGGATCGACACTTCGGCGAAATCGCGCGGCGGGCGCGTCGCGGTGCCGGCGAAGATCACGTCGTCCATGCCGCCGCCGCGCAGCGACTTCGCGCTGTTCTCGCCCATCGTCCAGCGCAGCGCTTCGAGCAGATTGGATTTGCCGCAGCCGTTCGGCCCGACGACCCCGGTCAGCCCCGGCTCGATCCGCAGGTCCGCGGCGTCGACGAAGCTCTTGAACCCGGCAATCCGCAGCCGCTTGATCTGCATGTCCGCGGCGCCCCCAGCACCGGCCGTCATGCACCCGCCGCGCCTCTTCCGGCGCGGCGGGTGCGAGGATCAGGCGCCGGCGCCCTTCAGCGATTGTTCG
This sequence comes from Sphingomonas sp. Tas61C01, assembly GCF_052567495.1. Classification (NCBI taxonomy): domain Bacteria; kingdom Pseudomonadati; phylum Pseudomonadota; class Alphaproteobacteria; order Sphingomonadales; family Sphingomonadaceae; genus Sphingomonas; species Sphingomonas sp. Tas61C01. Next base: position 2,713,818 of record NZ_CP199583.1, on the reverse strand, counting down.
ACCTGCGGCCACGTTACCTGGCCTTCGAGCATCGCGTCGTTGAGGAAGAAGGTCGGCGTGCCGCTCACCTTCATGTCGGTGCCGGCCTTCTCTGTCATCGCCGCCAGCGCATCGATCTGCTTGGTGTCGTTCAGGCAGGCGCGCGCCTTCGCCTCGGGGATGCCGCGCTGCTTGACGAAATCGATGTAGCCGAGCCGTTCGGCCCAGGCGGTGAAGACCTGCGCGGGCGGCAGGCCCTGCAGCGTCTTCTGGAACTCGCCAGCCGATTCCATCTTCGGCAGGATCTGCGGCTGCGCGACCATCATCTGTTCGAGGATCGGGAAGAACGGCCCCTCGCCGCCACACCGGCCGAGCAACGCCGGTGCGAAGTCGGGCGCGCCGTGGACCATGAACTCGCGGAATTCATAAGAAACCTTGCCGCTCGCGACATAGGTGTTCTCCAGCGGCTTCATCCCGGTCTGGCCGAACGCGCCGCAGGTCGGGCACAGCCGCGAGCCATATTCGACGAGCTTGATCGGGGCGTCTGGATTACCCATCCGATAGCCGCCCTCGGGCGTCTTCACGACCATCTCCGCCCAGGCCTTGCCCGCCGGCGGCTGGATCGGCGCGACCGGCGCCGCGGCGGTGGCGTTGCCGGCATCGCTGCCCTGGCCGGAACAGGCGGTCAGCGCCAGGGCGGCGAGCGCCATCGTGCAGAAGGATTTGATCAACGCATGGACTCCAGTTCGCGGGTAATCAACGCGCGCCCTTGGCGCGCAGGATCGGTTCGAGCGTCGCCCATTTCAGAGGGGGCTGCGCCGCGCCGTTTAGGAAGAAGAAGGGGGTCGACTGCACCTCGACCGGCGCATCGGCGGTCATCTTGACGATCCGATCGATCGCGACCTTGTCGGCGAGGCAGGCGTCGATCCGCGCCTGGCTCAGCCCGCGCGCTTTCATCATCGTGTCGAACCCCGCCGCGCCGACGAGCGCGCGGAGCTGATCGAGCGGCGGCTGCTGCGCCGCCTCGGGGTGCGCGGCCTGCCAGTCGACGACCCGCTTGATCCACGTCTCCTGCGCGGCGAAGATCGCGTGCGAGGCGCCGTCGAACCGCGCCGGGCCCGCACAGCGTGCCATCACCGCGGCGCCGAGATCGAGCCGGTCTCGGATCAGGTGGCGATATTCCAGGCTGACCCTGCCCGATCTGATCATCCGGTCGTGCAGCACCGCGCGGCTCTCGACCGCGAAGTCGGCGCAATGCGAACAGGTGTAGCTGCCATATTCGACGAGCTTCAGCGGCGCCGCGGGATTGCCGGTGACGTGCGCCCCGGTCGGCAGCAGCCGCGTCACCGTCGACCAGTCGCGGACCGGCGTCGCGGCGGTGAGCAGCACCGCGCCGAAGAGCAGGGCGAGCAGGCGAAGGACGGACGCGATCATGATCACCTTATCTTGGGGATTGCGTGGGTGGCGTGGACCCCCGCAGCGAGCGATTCGAGCACCGCGCGCAGTTCGGGATCGGCGATCGCCTTCAGCCCCTGGCCGATCTCCGCGGACACCGGCTCGCGCACCGGTGACGCCTGGCGCGGCGCCGGGCGGGCTATGTCGCCCTGCCGGATCTGCAGCCGCGCGACCGCGGCATAGCCGAAGAAGCGATTGACCCGCTCGACGATCTCGGGGGCGATATGCTGCATCATCGGCGCATGCGCCCCGCGCACCGTCAGCGTCAGCACGCCCTCGCTCTTCTTGCCCGGCGGGAAGCGGATCGATTCGGGCATCGACGCCCCCGCCCAGCGCTCGCCGACAATCTCGCTCCAGCGGCTGACGATCGAAGATTGGACGAAGCCGAAGCGCTTGAACGCGGCGCCGCCGATCGCGGGCAGCAGCTCGCTGACCGCGCGGGCGCGGTTCTGGCGGGGGGCTTCGGGCTCGGGGGCGCGGACGCGCTTGCTCATCCTGCGCTCCATGCCATAGCCGCCGGGTGGACGCCAAGCGCTCATCGATCCCGCCGCGGCTGCTCGCCTGGTACGACGTGCATCGCCGCGTGCTGCCGTGGCGCGCGCTGCCCGGCGAGACTCCCGATCCTTACCGCGTCTGGCTGTCGGAGGTGATGCTCCAGCAAACCACCGTCGCTACCGTCCGCCCGCGGTTCGAGGCGTGGATCGCGCGCTGGCCCGACTTCGCAAGCCTTGCAGCCGCGCCCGACGACGCGGTGATGAGCGCCTGGGCGGGGCTCGGCTACTATGCCCGCGCACGCAACCTCGTCGCCGCGGCGAAGGCGGTGGTCGCGGATCACAGCGGCGCCTTCCCGCGCAGCGAGGCGGCGCTCCGCACCCTGCCCGGTCTCGGCGCCTATACCGCCGCGGCGGTGGCGGCGATCGCGTTCGGCGAACGCGCGGTGGTCGTCGATGCCAATGTCGAGCGCGTCGTCGCGCGACTGTTCGCGATTCGTACGCCGCTCCCTGCCGCCCGTCCCGCGATCCGCGCCGCGGCGGATACGATCACCCCGGACGATCGCGCGGGCGATTTCGCGCAAGCCATGATGGATCTCGGCTCGTCGATCTGCACCGTCCGCGCGCCGCGCTGCCTGCTCTGCCCGTTGCGCGACGATTGTGAGGCGTTCGCGGGTGGCGATCCCGCCGCGCTGCCGGTCAAGCCGCGCAAGGCCGCCAAGGCGCAGCGGTTCGGGACGATCTTCTGGCTCGAACGCGACGGGCGCGTGCTGCTCGTCCGCCGCCCCGACAAGGGGCTGCTCGGCGGCATGCGCGCGCTGCCGACCGGGCCGTGGACCGACGCCGCGCCGGGCCTCGATCAGGCGCCCGCGCCGGCGGACTGGCGGATGCTCGACGTGTCGGTCGCCCACGGCTTCACGCATTTCGATCTGACGCTGGCGCTTGCGGTCGCCGACGCGGCGGCGCATCAGGCCGATCGACAGGCTGACTGGTGGCTGGTGGACGACCTCGCTTCGGCAGGGTTGCCGACCGTGTTCGCCAAGGCCGCCGCCGCGATACGGAGAGCATGATGAAGCTTGCCACCCTGGCCGTCCCGATCCTGCTCGCGAGCGCCGCGACCTTGTTTGCGCAAGCCGCGCCGCAACCGGCCCAGCCGATGCCCGTGGCCAACGTCGCGGCAGGCGCGATGCCCAACACCCAGGCGCTGTTCGACGGCTATGTCCGCGACGGCAAGATGCCCGGTATCGTCGCGGCCTATGGCTTTGGCGACGCGCCGACCTTGTTCCCCGCCGCGGGCCGGATCGCGGACGTGTCGAGCGCCGCACCCGCCGGGCCCGATTCACTGTGGCGGATCTATTCGATGACCAAGCCGATCACCGCCGCCGCGGCGATGATCCTGATCGAGGAGGGCAAGCTCAAGCTCGACGATCCGCTGTCCAAATACATCCCGGCCTTCGCCAGGATGCGCGTGCTGACCAGCCCGGACACCAGCCTCAATACGGTGCCCGCGACCCGCGCGATCACGATCCGCAACCTGCTGACCCACACCGCGGGGCTCAGCTACAACATCATCGCCAAGGGCCCGCTGCTGAAAGAATATGAGCGCCTCGGCGTCCTGCCGGCCGAGGTCAACATGGCGGTCGAGGCGCAGATGCGCGCGGTCCGGCCGAAGACACTGGCCGAGTTCGCCGATCGCGTCGCGACGCTGCCGCTGATCGCGCAGCCCGGCACCAAATGGAGCTATTCGATCGGGCTCGACGTGATGGGCCGGGTGATCGAAGTCGCATCGGGGCAGAGCTTCGACGCCTTCGTCCAGGCGCGGATCTTCGACCCGCTCAAGATGCGCTCGAGCTACTGGACGGTGCCCCGCGGCGAGGTGCAGCGCCTAGCGACCAACTACACCTTCACCGGCGACACCCGCACGCCGATCGATCCGGCTGCGACCTCGGTCTACCTCCAGCCGCCGAGCTTCCCCTACGGCGGCGCGGGGCTGGTCAGCTCGGCGCGCGATTACGATCGCTTCCTGCACATGCTGCAGAACTACGGCACGCTCGACGGCGTCCGGGTCATGAAGCGCGAGACCGCGGCGCTGATGATGTCGAACCTGCTGCCCGCAGGCGTCACCTTCGGCGGGATCGGCGGTGGCACCGGCGGCACGACCTCGGCGGCGCCGCTCGGCTATGGCGCGGGCGGCTCGGTCTACCTCGCCGACGGGCCGTTCGGCATCCCCTCCAAGGGCACCTATGGCTGGGGCGGCGCAGCGGGCACGATCGCCTATGTCGATCCGGTCAAGCGGATCCGCGGCACGATCATGGTCAACTACTTTCCGTCGGAAAAATGGCCGACCCGCAGCGAAAGCGTCGCCGCGCTTGCCAAGGACGCCGCACGGTACGCGCGTTGACCGGACCGCGACTCGTACCGGGCTTCACCGGCGGGCAACTCGACCGCGCGGATGCGCTGCGCCACGACGCCGGTGCGCTCGCCGCGGCGATGGACTGGCGCGCACGGCTGCTGAAGCTCGATGGCCTGACCCCCGAGGTCACTGACGAGGGCCGGCTTGGCTGGACCAGCCTCGCCGACGCGCCCGACGATGCCGAGCTGATCCTGCTCGGTTTAGGCGAAGGACGCGCTCATTTCGCCGCCTACCGCCCCGGCCTGCGGGCCGGCAACACGCCGGCGATGCGCAATCCCGCGCTGATGGCCGCGCTCGCCTCGCTCGTCCCCGGCGAAGCCGCGACCTACGCGGCGGCGCGCAGCGTGATCGACTGGCACGCCCGCCACGGCTTCTGCGCCAATTGCGGCCACGCCACCGCCGCGTTCCGCGCCGGGTGGGGCCGCAAGTGCGACGCCTGCGCCACCGAACATTTCCCGCGGGTCGATCCGGTCGTGATCATGATCGCCGACCATGACGGCCGCGCGCTGCTCGGCCGCGGCAAGGGCTGGCCCCCCGGTCGCTATTCCGCGCTGGCGGGGTTCCTCGAACCCGGCGAATCGATCGAGGAAGCCGTCGCGCGCGAGATCGTCGAGGAATCGGGCGTCCGCGTCGGCAACGTCCGCTACGTCGCCAGCCAGCCCTGGCCCTTTCCGTCGTCGCTGATGATGGCCTGCATCGCCGAAGCCGAGGACGACGCGATTACGCTCGATACCAACGAGCTCGAAGACGCCATGTGGGTCCACCGCGCGATCGTCCAAGCGGTGTTGAGAGGCGAGGAGGGCCCGTTCATCGCCCCGCCGCCTTATGCGATCGCGCACACGTTGCTGAGCGCGTGGGCGGGCGAGCTGTAGCGGGATCGTCGGCTTCGCCTTCTTGTTCTCTCGCAAAAGCGAGACCTGTGGGAAAACTTCTCGTCACCCCGGACTTGATCCGGGGTCCCGCTGAACCGCAGGAGCACCAGCCTTTGGGCTCACTGCAATGCGGGACCCCGGATCAAGTCCGGGGTGACGAAGATAAATTGGCCTGCTGCGACTTTCGCATGTGCTCCCGTGAAGGCGGGAGCCAAGTACTGGGTCCCCGCCTTCGCGGGGACACAAGGACGTGGGGCAGCTCGTCTCGGCGAGGACAGGAAGAGCCCCACCCCATCGCCCCAGCGTCATCGGCACGGATACTGCTTGGCCAACACCTTGGCATAGCCATCCTTCAACGACAGCTTCTTCTCCGCCGGCGATAGCGCCGCCAGCCCGTCCAACATCGCCATGATCCCGACCGACTCTCCCTCGGGGATGCACGCGATCGGCGGCTTGCCCGCGGCTTCGCGCGCTGCACGCTCTTCCTTCAGCTGAGTCGTGGCGCCCTTAGCCTCCGCGCGCAGCACCTGGAAATCGGGGGACATGATCGCGCCGACCCCTTGCGCCTTCAGCGCATCGGCGCGGGCGAGGAAGGTGGCGACGTTCATCGCCGCGCTCGCGGGGGCGGCGGCCAGCGCGGTGGCGACGAGGATCAGGGGCAGTCTACGCAACATCGGCGGCACTCCAGGGGAGCGCCGCCGATAGGCAACCCGTCATTGCAGATCGCTGAACCGTTCAGGCACCGAGCGGGGTCGGGCTGCCGAACGGGCCCGAGGGCCGCCGCGTCTTGGGGATCGAGGTCCCGGCCCGCGGCACCGACGATTTCGCGCCCGGATCGGGACGGCCGATCTCCTCGCCCGCGACGAGCTTGAGGATTTCGTCGCCAGACAGCGTCTCGTATTCGAGCAGCGCGCCGGCCAGCAGGTGCAGCTGGTCGATATGTTCGGACAGCACGTGCTTGGCGCGCGCGAGCCCGCCTTCGACGATGTTCTTGATCTCGTCGTCGATCAGCTGCGCGGTCGCGTTCGACATCCGCACCGGCTGCGACGACGAATAGCCGAGGAAGCTTTCGCCTTCGGGCTGGGCGTATTCCACCGGCCCGACCTTGTCCGACATGCCCCATTTCGTGACCATGTCGCGGGCGAGACCCGTTGCATACTGGATGTCGCCCGACGCACCCGACGAGACCTTGTCGTAACCGAAGATCACCTCTTCGGCGACGCGCCCGCCCATCGACACCGCGAGGTTCGCGTACATCTTGTCGCGGTGGTAGCTGTAGCTGTCGCGTTCCGGCAGCCGCATCACCATGCCCAGCGCACGGCCACGCGGGATGATCGTCGCCTTGTGGATCGGATCCGACGCCGGCTCGTGGATCGAGACGATCGCGTGCCCGGCCTCGTGATAGGCGGTCATCCGCTTCTCGTCCTCGGTCATGACCATCGATCGGCGCTCGGCGCCCATCATGACCTTGTCCTTGGCTTCCTCGAACTCCGCCATCGCCACCAGCCGCTTGCCCTTGCGCGCCGCGGTCAGCGCCGCCTCGTTCACGAGGTTGGCGAGATCCGCGCCCGAGAAGCCCGGCGTGCCGCGCGCGATCGTGCGCGAATCGACGTCGGGGGCGAGCGGGGTCTTCTTCATATGGACTTCGAGGATCTTGATCCGGCCCTCGATGTCCGGGCGCGGCACCACGACCTGCCGGTCGAACCGGCCCGGCCGCAACAGCGCGGGATCGAGCACGTCGGGGCGGTTGGTCGCGGCGATGATGATGATGCCTTCGTTCGCCTCGAACCCGTCCATCTCGACGAGCAGCTGGTTGAGCGTCTGTTCGCGCTCGTCGTTGCCGTTGCCGAGCCCGGCACCGCGATGCCGGCCGACCGCGTCGATCTCGTCGATGAAGACGATGCACGGCGCGCTCTTCTTGGCCTGTTCGAACATGTCGCGGACGCGGCTGGCGCCGACGCCGACGAACATCTCGACGAAGTCCGAGCCCGAGATGGTGAAGAACGGCACGCCGGCTTCACCCGCGATCGCGCGGGCGAGCAGCGTCTTGCCGGTGCCGGGCGAACCGACCAGCAACGCGCCCTTCGGGATCTTGCCGCCCAGTCGCGCGAACTTGGTCGGGTCCTTCAGGAACTCGACGATCTCCTCCAGCTCCTCGCGCGCTTCGTCGATGCCCGCGACGTCGGCGAAGGTGACCTTGCCTTCCTTCTGCGTCAGCATTCGAGCGCGGCTCTTGCCGAAGCCCATCGCGCCGCCGCCCGAATTCTTCTGCATCTGCTTCAGCACGAAGAACGCGATGCCGAGGAACAGCAGGAACGGCAGCGACTGGTACAGCAGCACCATCCACATCGACGTGCCCTCTTCGGGCTTCGCCGCGATCATCACGTTCTTCTCGCGCAGCTTGGGAACGAGCGTCGGATCCTGGATCGGGTAGGCGCGGAACTTCTCGCCCGAAGACAACGTCCCGGAGATGATGTCGCGCGAGATGTTGACGTCCTTCACCGTGCCTTCGTCGACCTTGTCGAGGAAGGTCGAATAGGCGATCGTGTTGCCCGATCCCGCCGCCGGGCGTCCGTCGAACATCGTGACGAAAAGCGCCAGGGCCAGCAGGATGCCGACCCAGATCAGCAGGCTCTTCATCCACGGATTGGGTCCGTTGCCGCCGCTGTCGTCCTGACCGGGCCGCTTGTCGTTATCGCTCATGCACAAGACCTTTCGTGAGCCAAGATAAGCGCAGGCAGGTTAATGGCAATGGAACAAACCCGCTTCGAACGCGAACCTTCTTCGTCGATCAGTGTGAACGGCGCGCCGGTGCGCCCCTGAATCGCCATTCGCCCATCGCCGGCGACACCGAAACTCCCGCCTGGGTCGCCCGCCGCCCCGCCGCGAGCGAATCGAGCAACGGCTCGATATTGGCCGAATCGCTCCAGGCCGGCGCCTCGATCCCCGCCGCCGCGCGCACCGCCGCGATCGCACGACGCGCCAACCGGCGGCGCAACTCGCGTGGCAGGCCATCGGCGCGTAGCCGGACGGTGCCGCCCTCGACCACCGCGTGCGCTTCCCATAGCCATTCGACCGCGGCCCGCACGTCGGCATCCACCTCGGCGAGCGCCGCCGCCGACCGCGCGAGATTGGGCGTATCGAGCCATTCATTGGCGTCGAGCAGCCGCCGGAACCGTGTCCGGTCGTGGCGCAGGTCGTGATTGGCGGGATCGTCGACGAACGGCACCTCCAGCCGCCGCACGATCGCGCGAAGCTCGGCGCGCCGCCAGTCGAGCAGCGGCCGCACCACCGCCGCCTCCTCGATGAGGGTATGCACGCGCACGCCTGCAAGCCCCGCCAGCCCCGATCCACGCGCCGCGCGCATCAGGAACGTCTCCGCCTGATCATCCGCGTGATGAGCGGTGGCGATGCACCCCGCGCCGATCTCGCGGGCATGCGCCGCGAGCAGCGCATAGCGTGCCCCGCGTGCCTGCGCCTGGATGCTCGCGCCCGCGATCGGCGCGGCGGGGATCAGGACCCGGTGCGGCACGCGGTGATCTGCGCACCATCCCGCCACCAGCGCCGCCTCCGCCGCGGCTTCCGGGCGCAACCCATGATCGACCGTCGCCGCCGCGATACCGCCGGGCAGCGCCGCCAGCGCCAGCACCAGCATCGCCATGCTGTCGGGCCCGCCCGACACCGCCAGCAGCAACGGCGCCGCAGGCACGCCGCCACAGGCGCGGGTCAGGTCGTCCCCGAACCGCGCGACCATGCCGTCGAGCGGGTCACTGGCATTTGGCGGCGGTACGGCCCTTCTCGACATCGGCCTTCATGCTTCCGGAGATCTTGGCGCCATAGACGTCGGTCAGCTCGCCATAGACCTTGCAGGCGTCCGCCGGCTTGTTGAGCTTTACCAGCGCCTGGGCGAGATAATAGAGGCTGTCGGGCGCGCGCTCACCGTCGGGCATCTTCTTGTAATTGTCGTAGAACGCCATCGACGCGAGGCTCGGCTTGCCGTCGTCGAGATAGGCGCGCCCGAGCAGGTTCTGCGCGAAGCTGGCGCGGCGATGCTTGGGATAGGCCGCGACCATCTTCTTCAGCTGCACCTCGGCCTCGGAATAGAGCTTCGCCTGCCAAAGCCGGTAGCCATAGAGATATTCGTCCTCGGGCGCGTCGCCGCTCGACGGCCGCTCGACCGCCGCCACGGTTCGTGCACGATCGGGGGTGGTGGCGGGGCGCGTCGCCGCTTCGGGCCGCGTGGTCGGGCGCGTCGGCGCCGTCCCATCGGATCCGGCGCCGGGTCCGCCCATGTCGGTGGCGCTCTCGGCGGGCGGCGGCGGCGCGTTCGGCTCGACCGCCTTCAACCGCGCGTCGGTCGCGGTCTTGTAGGCATCGAAGGCGGTCTGGAGCTGGCGGGTGGCATAGCCGTTCTGCTCGACCTGCCCGGTCAGCGACGCGAGCTGCTGCTCCAGCGACGCGACCCGCTGGGTCAAGTCGTCGAGCGCGCCCGCCGAGGGCGATCCGGGAACCTGCGTCGTCGGGGTCGCTGCCTGGATATCGGGCTGGACCAGCACCGCGCCGCCCGGGAACACCTTGCGCTGTACCGCGCGCATCTCGCTCTCGAGCTTGCCGACACGGCCCTCGACGTTGCTCTGCGCCGCCGCGGTGACCGGAAACGCGGTCGTCACTGCAAGGAACATGATCAAATTACGCATGGTTACACACCCCGAAATCGGCACCGACACGGCGTTCTTAACGACATCGGCCGCTGATGTACTAGGGCCGACGTTCAGCATTCTACGGCGACTGGCCGGAGCATCGGCCGCCTTGTCAGCACCTCCAGTGCTCCCGCGAAGGCGGGAGCCCAGTACTGGGTCCCCGCCTTCGCGGGGACACAAGGCAGCGAACACCGAAGGGTGACGACGCGGGCTGATCAATCCGCCGCCGCGCCCGCATTCCCGATCGCGACCCCGCTCGCCGCTGGCACCGGCTGGGTGGTCTGCACCGCCCCGGCCGTTGCACCCGCGAGCCGCGCCGACACCGCCTCGCCACTGACGCGGACGTCCTTGATCGGTCGTTCGCCGGTGCCGAGCGGCGGCATCGCGGCGCCGTTCAGCGTCACCTGCAGCTTGTCCGGTCGACCGACATTGATCATCGGATCGCGCGCACCCGCGGGCACGTCGAAGCGTTCGCCGGGCTTCATCGTGCCGATATACAGCGTCTTGTTGTCGGCGTCGTAGACCCGCAGCCACACCTCGTCGGTCGCGGCCAGAATCACCTGCCCGCCGGTCGGTGTCGGCGCCGGTGGCGCGACAGGCGGGGCGGCGGCCGGGGCGGTCATGCCGCTATCAGCGATCACCGGCTCGTTGGTGGCAGGTCCGCCGCGGAACAGCCCGGTGCCGAACCACAAGGCGGCGAGGATCACCACCGCCAGCGCGATCCCCAGTCCGACGATGGCGATCCCGCGTGACGGCACCCGCGACGGATCCGCGGTCTCGTACGGCACGTAATGCGCAGCGCGGCTCATCCGCCCCACATCGTCGCGGACCTGCGCCGCGATCGCGACCTCGTCGGCGCCGACAGCGCGCGCATAGCCCTTGGCGAACCCGACCGCATAGGTCGACGACGGCAGGCTCCCGTAATCGCCGATCTCGATCGCCTCGAGATGACGCGTCGGGATCCGCGTCCGCGCGACGATATCGGCCAGCGACAGGCCCTGCGCTTCGCGCGCCGCGCGCAACGTCTCACCCGCGCTCGCAGGCGCATCGGTGCTGGTCGTCTGGCCGGGTGCGACCTCGTCCATTCCCGTCTCCTGCGGTTTCTCGTTCGCGCTCACATGTTCCAGAGCGCCCACCCCCTGTCAACGCGCCCCACCGCCGAAAACCGGCGGGTCACGCGAGTTCCACGCCGGCCTGCGCCGCCCATGCCGACAGCGCACCGCGCATGTCGCGCGGCGGCGCGGCGAGCAGCTCGGCCATGAACGCGCTTACCGCGGCGCGATCGAGCGACCGGACCATCGCCTTGATCGGCCCGACCGCGGCCGGGGTGATCGACAGCCGATCGATGCCGAGCCCGATCAGCGCCATCGCTTCCAGCGGGCGTCCCCCCATCTCGCCGCACACCGCCAGCGCGACGCCGGCGTCGCGACACGGCCCGATCACCCGCGCCAGGAACCGCAGGATCGACGGGCTCAGCCAGTCGTAGCGTTCGGCGAGCTTGGGGTTCGCGCGGTCGGCCGCGAAAAGGAACTGGGTGAGATCGTTGGTGCCGACCGACAGGAACTGCAGCTTGGGCAGCAGCAAGTCGAGCTGTTCGGCAAGCGCGGGCACCTCGAGCATCGCGCCGTAGCGGATCTCGATCGGCAGCTTGCGCCCGCGCCCCGCCAGCCACGCCCGTTGCGCCTCGAACAGTGCCTTCGCCTCGTCGAACTCCCAGGCTTCCGAGACCATCGGGAACATGACGTTGAGCGTCCGCCCCGCCGCCGCCTCGATCAACGCGCGTGCCTGCGCCTTCATCAACCCGTCGCGCTCCAGCGCCAGCCGCAGCGCGCGCCAGCCCATCGCCGGGTTCTCTTCGTCCGCATCCTCCTTGTTGAGGTACGGCAGCGCCTTGTCGCCGCCGATATCGACAGTACGGAAGATCACCGGGCGATCGCCCGCGACGTCGAGCACCTCCTTGTACAACCGCTGCTGGCGCTCGCGCTGCGGCAGCGTCGCCGATACCAGGAACTGGAATTCGGTGCGGAACAGCCCGATGCCGTCGGCGCCGGTGATGTCGAGTGCGGCGACGTCGTCGCGCAGCCCGGCATTGACCATCAGCGTCACACGGTGCCCGTCGCTGGTGACCGGCGGCACGTCGCGCAGCGCCGCGAACGCCGCCTTGCGCTTCTGCCGCATCGCCAGCTTGGCCTCGAACGCCTCCTCCATCGCCGAGGACGGCCGCACGAACACGTTGCCCTCGACGACATCGAGCAGCAGCAGATCACCCTCCGCGATCAGCCGCCGGACGTCGCGGACCCGGCCGAGCACCGGCACTCCCATCGCCCGTGCAACGATCGTGACATGCGCGGTCAGCGATCCTTCCTCCAGCACCACACCCTTCAGCCGGCGCTTGTCGTATTCGAGCAGCTCGGCCGGCCCCAGGTTCCGTGCGATCAGGATGGTATCCTGCCGCAGCCCGAGCTGCGCCGCGGTGCCCATCTGGCCCGACACGATCCGGAGCAGCCGGTTCGACAGGTCCTCCAGGTCGTGCATGCGATCGGCGAGCAGCGGATCGTCGATCTGGCGCATCCGTTGCCGGGTGCGCTGCTGGACCCGCTCGATCGCCGCCTCGGCGGTCAGGCCGCTGTCGATCGCCTCGTTGATGCGCCGCGACCAGCCTTCGTCATAGGCGAACATCTTGTAGGTCGCGAGCACCTCGACATGTTCGCCGCCGACGCCGAACTCGGCATCGCGGGTCATCCGGTCGATGCCCTCGCGCATCTTGTCGAACGCCGCATAAACGCGGTGGCGCTCGGCATCGATGTCCTCGGCGACGGTGTGCTCGATGTTGATCCGCGGCTGGTGGAACACCGCGAAACCCGAACTCATGCCCTCGACCAGCTTCTGCCCCGGGATGCGGACCGCGGCGGTCGATTGCGGGCGATTCGATCCGCCCGCGCCGGTATCGATCAGCCCCGCGTTCGCGATCAGCTCCGACAGCACCATCGCCACGGTCTGCAGCGCTTCGATCTCGACGTCCTGATATCTGCGCTGTGCGGAATGCTGCACCGCCAGCACCCCGACCGATCGCTCGCGACGGATAATCGGTACGCCTGCGAAGCTGTGATAGCGTTCCTCGCCGGTCTCGGGCTTGTACGCGAAATCGGGATGCGACGCCGCTTCGTCGAGGTTGAGGACCTCGACATCCTCGGCGATCGTGCCGACCAACCCTTCGCCCAGCGCCAGCTTGGTGACGTGCACCGCCTCCTGCGCCAGTCCGCGCGTCGCGAACAGTTCGAGCACGCCCTCGCGCAGCAGGTAGATCGAGCAGACTTCGCTATCCATCGCCTCGGCAATGATCCCGACGACCGCGTTGAGCTTGGCCTGCGCCGGGTTGCGCCCCGCCATCACGTCGTGAAGACGGGTCAGGATCTCGCGGGCGGAGGCGGCGGCCGAAACGGGCATGCGGCTGAGCTAACAGATGCTGAAGCCGGGTGCCATGCGGCATCTTACGTTGTGGGGAAGGTTGGTTCACGCGAAGGCGCTAAGGCGCAAAGTCGATCGGTCCTGGGCAGCGGCAGCTCCGATACGCCGGGTGCCAGGGTGATCAGGTCAAAGGTGATAGATGACGCTGTCGCAAGCGCGACATCTTTGCGCCTCCGCGCCTTTGCGCGAACCCGATCTTTTCGCCGCCTCAGCCGTCAAACAACCCGTCCTGGTTGCCCGCGGGCGGGTTCAGCCCCAGATGCTTCCACCCGCCTGCGTTGAGGCACCGCCCCCGCGCCGTCCGCGCCACCAGCCCTAGCTGGATCAGGTAAGGCTCGATCACCTCCTCGATCGTGTCGCGCGGCTCGCTCAGCCCCGCGGCGAGCGTCTCCACCCCCACCGGACCGCCGCGATAGATGTCGGCGATCATCGTCAGATAACGCCGATCCATCGCATCGAGCCCCAGCGCATCGACCTCCAGCCGGTTGAGCGCCGAATCGGCCGCGGCACGATCGACGATCGCATGCCCCGCCACGTCGGCGAAGTCGCGCACCCGGCGAAGCAACCGCCCCGCGATCCGCGGCGTCCCCCGCGCACGCCGTGCGATCTCGGTAGCCCCATCGGGCGCGATCGCCAGCCCGAGCAGCCCCGCCGCGCGCGTCACCACCCGCTCCAGTTCGTCGACCGTATAGAATTGCAGCCGCACCGGGATGCCGAAGCGATCGCGCAGTGGCGTCGTCAGCAGGCCCTGCCGCGTCGTCGCGCCGACGAGCGTAAAGCGCGGCAGATCGATCCGCACCGACCGCGCCGACGGCCCCTCGCCGATCATCAGGTCGAGCGCGCGATCCTCCATCGCCGGGTACAGCACTTCCTCGACCGCGGGTTGCAGGCGGTGGATCTCGTCGATGAACAGCACGTCGCCATCCTCGAGATTGGTGAGAAGCGCCGCCAGATCTCCCGATTTCGCGATCACCGGCCCCGACGTCGCGCGAAATCCCACGCCCATCTCACGCGCGACGATCTGCGCCAGAGTGGTCTTGCCCAGCCCCGGCGGCCCGAAGAACAGCACATGATCGAGCGCATCCCCACGCGCCCGCGCCGCCTGGATGAACACCCGAAGATTTTCCCGCGCCGCCCGCTGCCCGACAAAATCGTCGAGCGACTTCGGCCGCAGCGCCGCGTCGATATCTTCGGGCCGGCGCCCGGCATCGAGAACGCGGTCGTCGGTCATTGCGATTCCGTCAAGACAAGGCGGACGTCGCGCGCCTGATGGATGATGCGATCGATGATCACGAAATCGCTCTCGACCCGGTAGAAGATACGATGCGGCCGATGCGACAATGATCGTACGCCGAGTTCGAGATCCGGCCATTCCTGTCCGCCGAATGGCTGGTCGCGCAGCAGCCCGAACAGGCGACGAAATCCCTCGATGTGCGCAGCGGAGGCGATCGCCCCGTATTCGCGGGTTCCTACGCTACCGATGTCCTGCAAATCGCGCCGAGCCTTCGTGCTAAGACGGAGCTTAGCCATTCGGCTTGCGAATGTCGGCGATGATCTCGTCGAGGATGTCTTCGGGCTCCCGATCGACGATCCCCGACGCGATCCCCTCCTCGATCAACGCCCGGACGCGGCGCACGTCGGCCTCGTAGAGATGTTGGTCGCGTTCGATCAGCGCGCGCAAATAGTCGGCGGTGTCGGTAAACCCCTCGCGGGAGACCCGCGCATCGACATGACGCTGAAGATCGGCCGGCAGGGAAATGTCCAGGTGCGCCATGTTCCCGTTATAGTCTTGCGGTGACGAAGGGTCCAGCGGACAAGCCACTATCTTGCCGCCTTGCGCAGCGCCAGCCGCACGAGCGCGTCGAGGGTGGCGCCGGTGCCGAGCTCCTCCTCGGCGAGCGCGACGGCGTTGGCGGCTTCGGCGGGGCGGAAGCCGAGGTTGAGCATCGCCGACACCGCATCGGCGCCGGCCCCGCTCGGCGCCGGCATGCTCGCGGCGCCCGCGACCACGCCGAGCGCGCCGACCTTGTCCTTCAGCTCGCGCACGATCCGTTCGGCGAGCTTCGGGCCGACGCCGTTGGCGCGCGCCACCATCGCCTTGTCCTGCGAAGCGATCGCGCGGCTGAGATCGACCGGTTCGAACGCCGACAGGATCGCGAGCGCCACCCGCGCGCCCACCCCCTGCACGCCGGTCAACAAGCGGAACCAGTCGCGTTCGTCGATGCGCGCGAAGCCGACCAGTCGGATGAAATCCTCCGCGACCAGCATCTCGGTATGCAGCGTGCAGGCGTCGCCGACCGGCCCGATCGCGGCGAGCGTCCGCGACGATGCGCCGACCATGTAGCCGACGCCGCCGACATCGATCACGGCATAGTCGATGCCGGTGGCGTCAAGCCTGCCCTTCAGATGCGCGATCACGTCGGCCGCGGTACGGCAAGCATGCGGCGCCGTCACCTCGCAAAAGCGGCATTCTGACGCGTTGGCGCGTCAGAAGCGGATGCGGCGCGCGATGATCGGCGGCAGCAGTTCGTTCTTCAGCTCGTTCAGCTTCACCTGCCAGTCGCGCTTGTCCGCCGATCCCGGACGAACCTGGAACTGCGTGGTGTGCGAGCGCTTCGATCCGTCCCAGGTCGAGGTGTAGTAATAGAGCGCGATCGACTTGCGTGAGATTCCCTGGGGATGCGCGATCGGTTCGGGATTACCGTGCTGGCTGTTCGACGTGGTGTTGAAGATGACGCAGCGATTGAACAGCGGCACGATGTCGTGATGACGGGTCGTCATCGGCTCGTCCCACAGCTCGAGCGAGCCGCCATATTCCTTCTTCCAGTCCTTGTTCAGGTAGATCAGCACGTTGATCCGCCGTTCCAGGTTCATCGGCTTGTGGTGGTTGAAGTCGGCATGGACCGACAGATGCCCACCCTGCTTGATCTCGTGGATACCCGCACCCATGAAATAAGGGTCGGGGATCAGGCCCTTGATCCCGGTGATGTTCTCCATCAGCTTGATGAACGGCTTCGAATTGAACGAATAGAACAGCGCGCGAAGATCGTCGTCGAGCGTGTCGGGCTGATAGCTGGTCTTGAACCGCTCCTGCGGCCGATCGAACGTCGCCGCCTCTTCGTCGATCTTGAGCTGGTCGCAATGTGCCAGCACCTTGTCGAGCAGCGGTGCGGGCAGGAAATCGTCGATCACGATGTGCGGAAAGGGCGACGCCGCGTTATATCGCTCGGTCAGTTCGGTGCCGAGCGTCTGGCCGCCCATCGGCGCCATGTACCCGGTCCGCACGTCGATCAGCTCAACATAGCTCATCACTCAATTCCTTCGCACTGCAGCATCGGCGAAATAAGCGCGCTTCGGGCGTAGCGCCACCCGTTTCTTGGCCGATGCGGCCGCGAGCGTACCAGAATCAGCCACCGGCGTTGCGGCGGCGCTCCATGGCGCGGGCGCTGGCGAGATGATGCGCGTGGGTGATCGCGACCGCGAGCGCGTCCGCCGCGTCGGGGCCGGCGAGCTTGGCGCCCGGCAGCAGCACCGCCATCATCGCCTGGATCTGCCGCTTGTCCGCCCCCCCAGTGCCGACCACCGCCTTCTTGACGGTCGAGGGGTGATACTCGCCGATGTGCAGCCCCGCGCCAGCCGCGGCGAGCAGCACGACGCCGCGCGCCTGCCCCAGCTTGAGCGTCGATTGCGCGTTGGTGTTGCCGAGCACCTCCTCGACTGCGGCGCCGTCCGGGCGTTCGGCGAGGATGACGTCGATCAGCGCGGCGTGAAGATTGGTTAGCCGGCGCGGCAGCGCCATCGACGGGTCGGTCTTGATCTGGCCGTTGGCGATGTGGCTTAGCCGGTTGCCGTCGGCGTGGATCACGCCCCAGCCGGTGGTGCCGAGGCCGGGGTCGAGGCCGAGGATGATCATGAACCGATCCGGTTCACCCGTCGTACCGGGAGCACGGAGACAGGATTGTGCGCGCAGAGACGCGGAAGACGCAGAGAGATAGCAGAAGATCGGGTCGCGCCGGCGAACAGTCGGGTGTCGCTGGTCGGCGATGATGAAAGCCGCTGCGCGGAGCGAAACATCCTCTGCGTCCTCCGCGTCTCTGCGCGCACCTTCTGCTCCGCGTCGCCGCTTAGGCCTATCAACTCAGCCAAGCTTCTCCATCACCTCGTCCGACACTTCGTAATTGCCCCACACCGTCTGCACGTCGTCGTCGTCGTCGAGCGTATCGATCAGCTTGAACAGCGTCGTCGCGTCGCCTTCGTCGACCGCGACCATCGTCTGCGGGCGCCAGGCGAGCTTCGCGCCCTCCGCCTCGCCGAGCACCGCCTCGAGCGCCTTGGCGACCCCGTGGAGATCGCCCTGCGCGGTCCAGATCTCGTGGCCGTCCTCGCTCGACTGCACGTCCTCCGCGCCCGCATCCAGCGCGGCCTCGAACACCGCATCGGCGCTGCCGACGCTCGCGGGATAGGAGATCAGACCCATCCGGTCGAACGCGTGGCTCACCGATCCGCTCGCGCCGAGATTGCCGCCGTTCTTCGCCACCGCGGTGCGGACGTTGGTCGCGGTGCGATTGCGGTTGTCGGTCAGCGCCTCGATGATCAGGCTGACGCCGCCCGGGCCGAACCCCTCGTAGCGGATCTCCTCGTACAGTTCGGCATCGCCGCGACTGGCCTTGTCGATCGATCGCTGGATATTGTCCTTGGGCAGCGACGCCGCCTTGGCCGCCGCCACCGCCGCGCGCAGCCGCGGGTTCATGTCGGGATCGGGCAGGCCCATCTTCGCCGCCACCGTGATCTCGCGGCTCAGCTTGGAAAACAGCGAGCTGCGCTTCTTATCCTGCGCACCCTTGCGGTGCATGATGTTCTTGAACTTGGAATGGCCTGCCATGATTGCCTCTAGCGGAGTATCGCCTGCCTTTAGGCGGCAGGGGCGCGGTTCGCCAGCCCATCGATCTTCTCCTCGATCGCGGCCAGCCGTTCGAGGACACTGACGTCGATCTTGTGGTGGAGCCGCAGGATGTCGAGCTCGGCGCGCAGATTGGTCTCGTAGTCGAGGCTGGCGGCGAGCCGGTCCTTCGATGCCTGCCGGTTCTGGCTCATCATGATCACCGGCGCCTGAACCGCGGCGAGCGTCGACAGCATCAGGTTGAGGAAGATGTAGGGATAGGGATCGAACGCCGCCCCGAACCGCGCCAGCACGTCGGTGTTGAGCAGCATCCAGCCGAACAGCACCACCGAGAACGCGATGATGAAGCCCCACGAACCGCCGACCGCCGCGACCTTGTCGGCGAGCCGGTCGCCCAGGCTGGCGCGCGCATCCGATTCGTCGGCGGCGTCGCGGCTGACGATCGTGCCGCTGTCGATGCTGTCGAGGACGCGGCGCTCTTCCTCGTCGAGCGCATGGGCGGGCTTGTGCAGCAGGTGCAGGGCGAGATCGGCGAGCGCAAGCTTGGCCATTGGGTCGTTCCTCGATTCTGCGGACGGGGGGTCCCCTAGTCGCGGGGGACCGGTCGGGCAACCGGGCGCAAAGCGCTTGCCCCAGCCCCATCCGATCGGCCACACGCGGCGGCGATGACCGTCAGCGTAGACATGGGCAGCGACGAGCGCGGCGCGCCCGTGACCATGGATCTCGAAGAACTGCTCGCCACCCGCTTGCTCGTCCAGGGCAATTCGGGGTCGGGAAAGTCGCATCTGCTGCGTCGCCTGCTCGAACGCTGCGCCGGGCAGGTCCAGCAGGTGGTGATCGATCCCGAAGGCGATTTCGTCACGCTCGGGCCTCGCTACGGTCATGTCGTGATCGAGGCGGGCGACTATTCGCAAGCGGAAATCGCACGCATCGCCGGCCGGTTGCGCGAACATCGCGCCTCGGTGGTGCTGAGCCTCGAAGGCCTCGAGGCGGAGGGGCAGATGCGGTGCGCGGCGGCGTTCCTGTCGGCGCTGTTCGATGCCCCGCGCGACCATTGGTATCCGGCGCTGGTCGTCGTCGACGAGGCGCAGTTGTTCGCGCCCACGACCGGCGGCGAGGTCGCGGAGGAGGTGCGCCGCGCATCGCTGTCGGCGATGACCAACCTGATGTGCCGCGGGCGCAAGCGCGGGCT
Organism: Sphingomonas sp. Tas61C01; assembly: GCF_052567495.1. Lineage (NCBI taxonomy): Bacteria > Pseudomonadati > Pseudomonadota > Alphaproteobacteria > Sphingomonadales > Sphingomonadaceae > Sphingomonas > Sphingomonas sp. Tas61C01. The sequence continues at coordinate 2,694,348 of NZ_CP199583.1, read as the reverse complement.
TGCCGGAGTGATCGCGACCCAGCGGCTGGCGAAGCTCGCCAAGAATGTCGCCGCGGAGGCGTCGAACTTCCTGATGGGGCGCACCTTCCTCGATATCGACATGGCGCGCGCCGCCGACCTGCTCGGCATGGAACGGCGCCAGGCGGAAGCGATCCGCGATCTGCCGCGCGGAAGCTTCCTGGCGCTCGGGCCTGCGGTTTCGCGGCGCCCGGTGACGGTCAAGATCGGCGCGGTCGAGACGTCGGCGCGCAGCGGCAGCCCCAAGCTGGTGCCGTTGCCGAGCGCCGCGCCTGCGGACCTGCAGGAGCTGGTGTTCGCGCCGGTGCCGCTCGCGCCGACCTTCGCCTTCACCGATCCGGTGCCGCGTCGCGTCGCCGCGGACGAGCTGATCGCCGAGCTCGCGCGGCCCGCGCCCGCCCCCCCCGAACCGGTCGCCGAGACGCCGCCCGAGGAGATCGAATCGATCTACACCGCGGTGATGCGCGCGATCGTCGAGGATCCCGAGGCGGCAATGCGCCCCGCGGCGGTGCTGTTCCAGGATTTCCAGGTGCGTTGCCGGATGGCGGGGCTTGCCCGGCCGGCCCTCGACCTGCCCGCCTTCGCCAAGCGGCTGAGCTGCGCGCGCGCGGGGATCTTCGACGTCACCGACGAGGAATGGCGCGACGCGCTGACGCTCGCCAGCGCGCTGCCCGACGACATGCTGGGCGCGTTCCTGCTCGTCGCGCGCGCCGCGCGTGAGGGGGAACCCTGCCCCTCGGATGCCGCGATCGCCGCGACCTATGGCACCAGCTCGCTCGGCCGCGTCCGCCGGCTGATCACCTATATCGAATCTCGCGACCTGTTCGTGTGCCGGACCGATCTGTCGGGTAAGCGATCGATCACGATTCCCCGGCTCGGCTGGACGACGGCGTCGAGCGAGGCGGCTTAGGCTTCCTCCGTCACCCCTCGACCAGCACCGACCGGTCGATCGCCGCGATGCTCGTCCGCGCGGTCAGCGCCATCGCCACCCGCATTTCCGCCTCGATCAGCCGCAGCATGTGCGCCACCCCGGCCTGCCCGCCGCCCGCCAGCGCGAACGCCCAGGCGCGGCCGAGCAGCACGCCCTTCGCGCCCAGCGCCAGCATCCGCACCACGTCGAGCCCCGAACGCACCCCGCCATCGACCATCACCGTCAGCTGATCCCCCACCGCCGCCGCGATCGGTGGCAGCGCGCGGGCGGTCGAGGGCACGCCGTCGAGCTGACGCCCGCCATGGTTGGAGACGATGATGCCGTCGGCCCCGCGCGCCGCGGCCTCGCGCGCATCCTCGACGTCGAGAATCCCCTTCACGATCACCGGCCCGTCCCATTCGCTGCGGATGAAGTCGAGATCGTGCCAGCCCACCGCCGGATCGAAATTGCCGCGCATCCAGGCGAAGAAATCCTCCAGCCCGCTATCCTTACCGAGCACCGGCGCAACGTTGCCCAGATGGTGCGGCCGGCCATGCACGCCGACGTCCCAGGCCCAGCGCGGGCGTTGCAGCGCCTGGAATGCCCGCCGCAGCGATCCCGCGAACCCCGGCGCACCCGCGAGGCCGGATCGATAATCGCGGTAGCGCGATCCGGGCACCGGCATGTCGACCGTGAACACCAGCGCATCGCACCCGACCGCGCGGGCCTGGTGCAGCAGGTCGCGCATGAAGCCGCGGTCGCGGATCATGTATAGCTGGAACCAGAAGGGCTTGGTGACGCCGCGCGTGACCTCGGCGATCGAGCAGGCCGACACCGTGGAGAGGCAGAACGGCACCCCCGCCGCCTCCGCCGCCCGCGCCGCCTGCACCTCGCCGCGCCGCGCGCCCATGCCGGCGAGCCCGATCGGCGCCAGCGCGACCGGCAGCGCCAGCCGTCGCCCGAACAGCTCGGTCGACAGGTCGATGCTGGACACGTCGGTCAGCACCCGCTGCCGCAGCGCCACCGCCTCGAGATCAGCGATGTTCCGGCGCAGCGTCACCTCGGCATAGGAGCCGCCGTCATAATATTCGAACAGGAATCGCGGCAGCCGGCGCCGCGCGATCTCGCGATAATCGAGCGTCGACGCCGCTTTCATCGATCCGTCCCGCCGTGATCTCGATGCCGCATCGTCTCGCACCCGTTCCGCAACCGATGGCCGTTGCCCGCGATGACGTTTACAGGTGAAACGCGACCGCTCCACACCCAATCGAAATCGAGGATCTGCCATGAAACTCTGCCGCTATGGCCCGCATGGACAGGAAAGGCCCGGCCTGGTCGATGGCGACGGCCGCCTCCGCGATCTTTCCGCCCATGTCGCGGATCTCACGCCTGCCGATATCGTGCCGTCGGCGATCGCGCGCTTGCGGGCGATCGATCCCGCCGCGCTGCCGCTGGTCGATGGCACGCCCCGATACGGCGTTCCGGTCGCGGGGATCGGCAAGTTCCTCGCGGTCGGGCTCAACTATGCCGATCACGCCGCCGAATCGAACCTGCCGGTGCCGCCCGAGCCGATCTTCTTCACCAAGGCGATCTCCTGCCTGGTCGGCGCCGGAGACGACGTCATGATTCCTCGCGAGTCGCGCAAGACCGACTGGGAGGTCGAGCTCGGCATCGTGATCGGCACCACCTGCCGCTATGTCGAGCAGGCCGACGCGCTCGATCACGTGGCTGGCTATGTGCTGGTCAACGACGTGTCCGAACGCGCCTTCCAGAAGGAACTCGGCAGCCAGTGGGACAAGGGCAAGGGCTGCGACACGTTCGGCCCGTGCGGCCCGTGGCTGGTCACCCCCGACGAGGTCGGCGACGTCCAGGCGCTCGACATGTTCCTCGACGTCAACGGCGAGCGGATGCAGACCGGCAACACCCGGACGATGATCTTCCCGGTCGCCGAATGCATCGCCTATGTCAGCCGCTTCATCACGCTCCACCCCGGCGACCTGCTGATCACCGGCACCCCCCCGGGGGTCGGCGAGGGCAAGAAGCCGCAGGCGATCTTCCTGAAGCCGGGCGACGAGATGCGTCTGGGGGTGACCGGCCTCGGCGAACAGCGCCAGCGCGTGGTGGCGTTCGACCTGGCGGCGCTGGGGTAAATTCAAGATCCTCCCTCGCGCAGCGGGGGAGGTGGCAGGCGTCAGCCTGACGGAGGGGGCCTCTCCACGAGAGCGGGCGCTTGCGGAGACGCCCCCTCCACCTCTCGCTGCGCGAGGGGTCCCCCTCCCCCGCTAAAGCGAGGGAGGAATTAGGGTCAGATCATTCCCAGTGCCTGCATATACACCTCGAGGATCGCCTCCTCCTCCTGATATTCTTCTTTCTTCTTCTTGCGGATCGACAGGATCTTGCGGATCGCCTTGGGGTCGTAGCCGCGGCCCTTGGCCTCGGCCATCACGTCCTTGATGTCTTCGGCGATGCCCTTCTTCTCTTCCTCGAGCCGCTCGGCGCGCTCGATCAGCAGCCGCAGTTCGTCCGCGGCGACCTGCCCGCCGCCCATGCCTTCTTGTCGTTCTTCAGCCATGCAGTCCCCCCGCCCACGGGCGAACGCCCGCGGTGTTTCTGATCGTCGAATGGAATACCGGACGGTCGACCCGCTCCGGTAGGCGGCTGCGTCTAGGCGCTTAGCCGGAGCGGCTCAAGCCGCGTTCTTCGCCATGCTCGCGTCCATCCGCGCGATCTGTTCGGGGGTCGCGTCCGCCTGATGGCGTGCCTTCCACTCGGCCTGCGGCATGCCGTAGATGATCTCGCGCGCCGCCGCCTTGTCGAGCCCGCCCGCTTCCTCGATCCAGTCGGACAGGCAGTTGCGGCAGAAGCCCGACAATCCCATCAGGTCGATGTTCTGCGCATCGGTCCGGTGGCGCAGGTGCAGCACCAGCCGGCGGAAGGCCTTGGCCGCGACGGCATCGTCGAGCTGGTCGAGTTTATCGGTCATGTCGTCCTCTAAGGTTGATCAGGATGAGATAGGAGCTAGAGGTGCTGGCGGCAAAGCCCCAGGAGCCGCAATCACATGACGAAAGCTATCGCGCCCCGCTCGCGGAAAGTGCGCGTGCTCGCAACCCTTGGGCCCGCGAGCAACACCCCCGAGATGATCGCCACCCTGTTCCAGGCGGGCGCCGACGCATTCCGCGTCAACATGAGCCATGGCGACCAGGCGTCGAAGATCGCGGTGATCAAGGCGATCCGCAGTCTCGAAAAGCAGTTCGGCCGGCCGACGACGATCCTCGCGGATTTGCAGGGGCCGAAGCTCAGGGTCGGCAAGTTCGCGGGCGGCCGCACCGAGCTGACGACCGGCAGCCGCTTCGTCCTCGATCGCGACAACACGCCGGGCGACGCCACCCGCGTCGAACTGCCCCACCGCGAGATCTTCGCGGCGATCGAGCCCGGCGCGAGGCTGTTGCTCGACGACGGCAAGCTGGTGCTCCGCGTCACCGATCACGGACCCGACCGGATCGAGACCCGCGTCGAGGTCGGCGGCGCGCTGTCGGACAACAAGGGGCTGAACGTGCCCGACGTCGTCGTGCCGATGGCCGCGCTGACCGAAAAGGATCGCAGCGATCTCGCCTTCGCGATCGAGCAGGGCGTGGATTGGATCGCGCTCTCCTTCGTCCAGCGCCCGGAGGATCTCGCCGAGGCGCGCAAGCTGATCGGCGGCAAGGCCGCGCTGCTCGCCAAGATCGAGAAGCCCGCGGCAATCGAACGGCTCGAGGAGCTGGTCGAGATGTGCGACGGCGTGATGGTCGCGCGCGGCGATCTGGGCGTCGAACTGCCGCCCGAATCGGTGCCGCCGCTCCAGAAGCGGATCGTCGAGACCTCGCGGCGGCTCGGTCGTCCGGTGGTGGTGGCGACGCAGATGCTCGAATCGATGATCAAGTCGCCGTCGCCGACGCGCGCGGAGGTTTCCGACGTCGCCACCGCGATCTACGACGGCGCCGACGCGATCATGCTGTCGGCGGAAAGCGCCGCGGGCGACTGGCCGGTCGAATCGGTGACGATGATGAACGCGATCGGCGACGCGGTGGAACGCGATCCGATGCACGGCGATCGCATCCACTTCACCGTTACCCGGCCCGACCCCACCACCGCCGACGCCCTGTCCGAAGCTGCCAAGCAGATCGCGCGCACCGTGTCCGCGGTCGCGATCATCTGCTTCACCACGTCGGGCTCCACCGCCCGCCGGATCGCGCGCGAACGGCCGTCGGTGCCGATCCTGGTGCTGACCCCGAAGCTCGAGACCGCCCGCCGCCTCGGGCTGCTATGGGGCACGCATGCGGTCCACACCCGCGACGTCGAATCGTTCGAGGAGATGGTCGCCAAGGCCAAGCGCACCGCGCTGCGCCAGGGCATCGCCAAGGCCGGCGACCGCGTCGTCGTGATGGCCGGCGTGCCGTTCCGCACCCCGGGCTCGACCAACGTTATCCACGTCGTCGGCATCGTCGGCGACGAGTTGAAGAACTACAAGGGCGACGCCGCCAACGCGTGACCGAGCAGCCGATCGTCGCGCGTGAGCAGCTTCGCCCCGAGCTGCTGCGCGTGGACGAGGAGCATCTCGTCGAACGGATCGGTATGCGCGATCGGCGGGACGAGCGGCGCTGTATAGTCGGCCGGGCTCAGCGTGGCGAGCTGCACGCCATTGTCGCCGCAGAAGCGGATCGCGTCGGCCGGATCCAGTTCACCCTTGCGCTGCCCACTGGCGAAGAACGACTGCCATTTGATCCGCAGTTCACAGATCGTCACGACCGAGACGATCGCTTCGACCTCCGGACTGCTGATCAGCGCGATCTCGGCGGGTCTCAGCTTGCGCGTGTCCCGGATCAGCCAGATGAGGATATGCGTGTCGAGGAGCAGCCTCATCGCCTGTCCGTCGCGTCCTCATCGTCGAAATAATCGGGTCCGAAGATCTCGCGTGTCCACGCCGGATCGTCGAATTGCTTGCGCCACGCGTCGTCGAGCTCGGTGTCGCCCCTTTCGAAGCCGTTTTCCTCACGCCATCGCTGGATGCGCGCGAGATCGAGGCCGCCCTTTTTGACCGTAGGCGGCCCGAGTTCGGCAACAGCCTTGCCGTTCTTGGTGATGGTGACGCGTTCGCCGCGTTCCGCCGCGGCAAGCGCGGTGGCGAATTGAGCGCGGGCTTCGCGGACGGATAATTCCATGACGACCTCCGAATCGTGTACGCCGTGTACACGATGCTGGGCGTTCAGCCAAGCAGGCCAAGATCCTGCAGCTGCCGCCGCAAGGTCGGCTCGTCGGTGAAGTGCAGCGCGATCAGCCCGACCGCCGCGGCGCCGGTGATGTTCGCCTCATTGTCGTCGATGAACACCGTCCGCTCGGCAACCAGGCCGAACCGGTCGAGCGCGAGCCGGTAGATCGCAGCATCGGGCTTCACCAGCTTCTCGTTCCCCGACACCACGATATCGCGAAAACGATCGAACATCGCCGATTCGCGCGCGCGAAACGGGGGCCAGAACTCGCCGGAGAAGTTGGTGATCGCGTAGAGCGGCACGCCGCCCGCGTGCAGATCGTCGACCAGCGCGGGCATGCCGCGGATTGGCGCGCCGATGCTCTCCAGGAAGCGTGGTCCCCAGGCCGCGATCAACGCCTCGTGCTGCGGGTATTCGCGAGTCAGCTCGACGGAGGTGTCCGCGAACGATCGCCCGGCGTCGTGCTGAAAATGCCAGTCATGCGTCACGACGTCGCGCAGGAACGCGTCGAGCGCCCGATCGTCGTCGATCAGGCGCTCGTAGAGGAACCGCGGGCTCCAGTCGTACAGGACCCGGCCGACATCGAAGATGACGGCCGTGGGCAGCGAATCGCTCAGCCCTGGCGCGCCTTGAAGCGGCGGTTGGTCTTGTTGATCACATAGGTACGGCCGCGGCGACGGATCACGCGGTTGTCGCGGTGGCGATCCTTCAACGACTTCAGGGAATTGCGGATCTTCATGATCACGTTCGCTTTACTGTCTTGGAGAAAAGGAGGCTAATCTGGGTGTCGGTAGAAAGCGCGATCGCGTAGAGATGCGTCCCCGGATAGTCAAGCAACGCAGGGGCGCGCCGGACGTTATACCGGCACAACAAGACGGAAAGTCGCGCCATGATCACCCGCAATCTCCTCGCCCTCGGGCTCGCCGCCGTCACGGTCGCGGGCTGCACCACCGCCGGTCCGCTGCCGCCGACCAACGTGGTGCGCTATCATCTCGGCGCACCGATCGCGCGCGGCACCGTTTCGGTCGAGCCGGCGACCGCGCCCGGCGTGCCCGCGAGCCTCGAGTTCAAGACCTATGCCGCGGCGGTCGAGAGCCAGCTGCTGAAAGCGGGCTACACGCTGCCGGCCACGGGCGCGACCCCCGACTATATCGCCACAGTCGGCTTCATCCGGCGCGAGGCCGCGGGCCCGCCGCGCCGCTCCGCGTTCAGCATCGGCCTGGGCGGCGGTTCGTTCAGCGGTGGCCGTAACGGCGGCGTCGGCCTCGGCGGCGGTGTCGGCATCCCGATCGGCGGCGGCGGTGCCAGCACGGTGCTGGTCGCCGAGCTGGCGGTGACGATCAAGCGCCGGGTCGATCAATCGCCGATCTGGGAAGGCCGCGCGCAGGGCGTCAGCGACATCAAGAGTGCCGACCAGCAGGCCGGCAAGCTCGCCACCGCGCTGTTCACGGGGTTCCCCGGCGAATCGGGTCGCACTATCGAGGTCCGATGACCGAACCCGACGCCATTGCCGCCTCCGCCACCATTCTCGCCATCAACGCCGCCTTCGACGGCGGCAACATCGAACTGGTCGCGATCGAGGGCGACCGGATCGATCTGAAGATCGCGAAGGATCATCGTTCCGACTTCTATCAATGGTTCTCGTTCAGGGTTGCCGGCGCGCGCGGGCGCCGGCTGACCTTCCGGATCGTCAACGCCGGCGGCTCGGCCTATCCGTTCGGCTGGCCGGGCTACAAGGCGCGCGCCAGTACCGACCTCCGCGACTGGCGGATGATCGAGACGCGCTATGCCGATGGCGTGCTGGAGTTCGACCATGACGGCGACACCGACCTCGCCTGGTTCGCCTATTTCGCGCCCTATACGATGGCGATGCACGACGCGCTGGTCGCACGGATCGCGCTGCGGCCAGGTGTCACCCACCGCCAGCTCGGCACCTCGCTCGACGGGCAGGCGATCGATTACTTCCGGATCGGCAGCGGCGCCAAGCCGGTCTGGCTCTATGCCCGCCAGCATCCCGGCGAATCGATGTGCGAATGGTGGATGGAGGGCGCGCTCGACTGGCTGACCAGCCCCGCCGCGGCAGATCTGCTGGCTACGGCGACCGTCCATGTGGTCCCGAACATGAATCCCGACGGCACCCGCCGCGGGCACCTGCGTACCAACGCCGCTGGAGTGAACCTCAACCGCGAATGGAACGCGCCGACGCTCGAGCGCAGCCCGGAGGTGCTCTGCGTCCGCGACGAGATGGACCGGACGGGGGTCGTCTATGCGATGGACGTCCACGGCGACGAGGCGATCCCCGCCAACTTCATCGCCGGCTTCGAAGGCATCCCCAGCTGGACCGACGAGCGCGGCGAAAAGTTCTACGAATTCGGCCGCCGGCTCGCCGCGCATACCCCCGATTTCCAGACCGACAAGGGCTATGAGAAATCCGCGCCCGGCCGCGCCAATCTGTCGATGTCGACCAATCTCGTCGCCGAACGCTACGGCGCGGTGTCGATGACGCTGGAGATGCCGTTCAAGGATCACGATCCGAACCCGGACGCCGAGTTCGGCTGGTCGCCCGAGCGATCCAAGCGCCTCGGCGTCGCCTGCCTCGAAACGCTCGCGGGCATGATCGACGAGCTGTGATCGAGGTCCGCCCCGACCACCCGGCCTCGCCTGCGCTCGCCGCGCTGCTGGCGATCCATGTCGCCGGTGCGCGGGCGCATACGCCCGCCGAAAACGCCCATGTGCTCGATGCGGGCGGGCTCGCGGCCGCATCGGTGACGCTGTGGAGCGCGTGGGACGGTGACGAACTCGCCGGCTTCGGCGCGTTGAAGGAGCTCGCGCCGGATCATGGCGAGGTGAAGTCGATGCGTACCGCCGCCACGCACCTGCGACGCGGCGTCGCTGCCGCGATCCTCGCGCGGATCGTCGCCGAGGCGCGGGCACGCGGTTACGCACGGCTGAGCCTGGAGACCGGCACCGCGCCCGCATTCGACGCCGCCAATCGCCTCTACGAATCCGCCGGCTTCGTGGACGGGCCGGTCTTCGGCGGCTATCCGGCGAGCCCGCACAATCGGTTCATGTCCCTCGACCTCGGAGCATAGATGCCAAAGCTCGTCCTCATCCGTCACGGCCAGTCGGCCTGGAACCTCGAGAACCGCTTTACCGGGTGGTGGGACGTCGCGGTCACCGACCAGGGCGTCGCCGAAGCCAAGGCCGCGGGCGCGCTGATGGCGGCCAAGGGTCTCGATTTCGACATGACCTTCACCTCGCTCCAGACCCGCGCGATCAAGACGCTCGACTTGGCGCTGGAGGAGATGGACCGGCTGTGGCTGCCGGTCGAGAAGGATTGGCGCCTGAACGAGCGGCATTATGGCGGGCTGACCGGGCTGAACAAGGCCGAGACCGCGGCCAGGCATGGCGACGAACAGGTCCATGTCTGGCGGCGCAGCTTCGACGTGCCGCCGCCGCCGATCGAGTCCGGCAGCGCCTACGACCTGTCGCACGATCGCCGCTATGCCGGCATCGCCGTTCCCGCGACCGAGAGCCTGAAGGACACGATCGCGCGCGTGCTGCCTTATTGGGAGGAGCGGATCGCGCCGGCGCTGCGCGACGGCCAGCGGGTGCTAATCTCCGCGCACGGCAATTCGCTCCGCGCGCTGGTCAAGCATCTGTCGAAGATCCCCGACGACGAGATCACCGCGCTGGAGATCCCGACCGGTCAGCCGATCGTCTACGATCTCGACGACGCGCTGAATGCGGTCGATCGCTATTACCTCAGCGAGCGGTAAGGCCGGCGTCGTTCTCTGATCAGTCCGCGAACAGCAGCACCGGCGTTTCGAGGTAACGCTTGAGCGCCTGGACGTAGCTCGCCGCGTCCCAGCCGTCGACGACGCGGTGGTCGCAGCTGATCGACAGGTTCATGCACTTGGCGCGGACGATGTCGTCGCCGCGGAACACCGGCTTCTCGACGATCTTGTTCGGGCCGATGATCGCGACCTCGGGCCGGTTGATCACCGGAGTCGTCGCGATCCCGCCGAGCGGCCCGAGCGAGGTCACCGTGATCGTTCCACCGCCCATCTCGCTCGGCGCCAGCTTGTTGGCGCGCGCCGCCTCCGCGAGCCGGCCGATCTCGGTCGCCAGCTGCCAGACGTTGCGGTCCTGCGCATCGCGGATCACCGGCACCGTCAGCCCGGCATCGGTCTGCGTCGCCATGCCGAGATGGACCCGCCCGCTGCGCGTCACCACCCCCGCCTCGTCGTCGTAGCGGGCGTTGAGCATCGGAAAGTCGGGCAGGCTGCGACAGATCGCGACGATCATCAGCGGCAGCATCGTCAACTTCGGCCGCCCGCCGCGATTGGCGTTGAGATCGGCGCGCATCGCCTCCAGCGTTGTGACGTCGATCTCGTCGACATAGGTGAAGTGCGGGATCGCGCGCTTCGACGCCGCCATGTTCTCGGCGATGCGGCGGCGCATGCCGATGACGCGAACCTGCTCGTCCTCGCGTGCGCGGCTGGCGCCCGGCGCCTGATAACCCTGGCCAACGCCGTAGCGCAGGAACGCGTCGAGATCGGCATGGCGGATGCGGTCGGAATCGGACTTCACCTGGGCGAGATCGACGCCGAGCGCGCGGGCGCGATCGCGGACGGCGGGGGATGCTAGCACCTTCTGATCCTCCCCGGGACGGAGCATCGGGTCGGATCGTCCCCCGGACGATCCGACCCGATGCTGGGGACCGCCAGCCGCAGGCTGGGGGTGGAGGGGCGGTGCCGTAGGCGCAGCAGCTTGTGGGGACTCTTCAGACCGGGGCGCTTGCGGCGCTCCCCCTCCACCACCGGCTTTGCCGGCGGTCCCCCTCCCCGTTTCGGGGAGGATTTTCGCTTCCTCGACCCCAGGGTTTTCCGCTTCGTATTGTTCCGCGGTCTCGACCTGCGCCGCCGTCGCGGGCGCCGCGACCACCGCGTCGTCCTCGACCACCGCGTCGGTCTCGATCACCACCAACGCCGCGCCGATCGCGACCTGATCGCCGACCTCGCCCGCCAGTTCGACGACGATGCCCGTCACCGGGGACTCCATCTCGACCGTGGCCTTGTCGGTCATCATGTCGGCGACCTGCTGGTCCTCCTCGACCCGGTCGCCGACCGCGACGTGCCACGCGACAATCTCGGCTTCGGAGATGCCTTCGCCGATATCCGGCAATTTGAAGGTGAAGCGTGCCATCGTCAGTCCTTCATGATCTTCTTGAGCGCCTCGCCGATGCGCACCGGGCCCGGAAAATAGGCCCATTCCAGGCTGTGCGGATATGGCGTGTCGAAGCCGGTGACGCGCTCGATCGGCGCCTCCAGATGGTAGAAGCAGCGTTCCTGCACCAGCGCCGACAGCTCCGCGCCGAAGCCGCTGGTCCGGGTCGCTTCGTGGACGATCATGCAGCGCCCGGTCTTCTTGACCGACTGCTCGATCGTCTCGATGTCGAGCGGCACCAGCGTCCGTAGATCGATGATCTCGGCGTCGATCCCCGCATCGGCGATCACCGCCGCGCAGACGTGCACCATCGTGCCGTAGGCCAGGATCGTCAGCGCCTCGCCCGCGCGCACCACGCGCGCCTTGCCGAGTTCGACGCGGTAATGGCCGGTCGGCACCGCGCCGTCGGGGTGCTTCGACCAATTCTCCGCGGGGCGATCCCAATAGCCGTTGAACGGGCCGTTGTAGATCCGCTTGGGCTCGAAGAAGAGCACCGGGTCGTTGTCCTCGATGGCGGCGATCAGCAGCCCCTTGGCGTCGTAGGGTGTCGACGGGATCACCGTCTTCACGCCGGAGACGTGGGTGAAGATCCCCTCGGGCGACTGGCTGTGGGTCTGGCCGCCGAAGATGCCGCCGCCGAACGGCGACCGGATCGTGATCGGGGAAGTGAACTCGCCCGCCGATCGATAGCGCAGCCGTGCCGCCTCCGACACCAGCTGGTCGAGCGCCGGGTAGATATAGTCGGCGAACTGGATCTCCGGCACCGGGCGCAGGCCGTAGGCGCCCATGCCGACCGCGACGCCCATGATCCCGATCTCGCTGATCGGCGTGTCGAACACCCGGGTCTTGCCGTGCTTGGCCTGGAGACCCGCGGTGGCGCGGAACACCCCGCCGAAATAGCCGACATCCTCGCCCATCACGATCACGGTCGGATCGCGCTCCAGCATCACGTCCATCGCGGAGTTGATCGCCTGGATCATGTTCATGCGCACGGTGTCCACGGGCGCGTCCTGAGCGTCGCTCATGCCTTGCGATCCCATGGCCGGCCCGACGCGGTCTCCTCGTCGAGCATCTGTTGGCGCTGCTCCTTCAGATGCCAGGGCATTTCCTCGAACACCCCGTCGAACAGCGTGTCGAGCGGCTGGTGCAGGCCATGGCCGAGGATGCCGTTCTTCTCGGCCTCCTTCTGCGCCGCCTTCACCTCGTCGGCGACTTCCTTGTCCTGCGCGGCGTGGCGCTCCTCGTCCCATTCGCCGATCGCGATCAGGTGATCCTTCAGCCGCTTGACCGGGTCGCCGAGCGGCCAGGCATTGGGCTCACCCGCGGAGCGATACTGGCCCGGATCGTCGGAGGTCGAATGACCCTCGGCGCGATAGGTGAAATGCTCGATCAGCGTCGGCCCCTGGTTGGTCCGCGCACGCTCCGCCGCCCATTGCGTCGCCGCATAGACCGCGAGCGCGTCGTTGCCGTCGATCCGCAGCCCGGCAATGCCGTAGCCGACCGCGCGCGCCGCGAACGTCGTCGCCTCGGCCCCCGCGAACCCCGAAAAGCTGGAGATCGCCCACTGGTTGTTGACGACGTTCATGATCACCGGCGCGCGGTAGACGCTGGCGAAGGTGCAGGCCGAATGGAAGTCGCCCTCCGCGGTCGATCCTTCACCACACCAGACCGCCGAGATCCGCGTGTCGCCCTGCGCCGCCGAAGCCATCGCCCAGCCGACCGCCTGCGGATATTGCGTCGCGAGGTTGCCCGAGATCGAGAAGAAGCCGGCTTCCTTTACCGAATACATGATCGGCAGCTGCTTGCCCTGCAGCCGGTCGCCCTTGTTCGAATAGATCTGGTTCATCATGTCGACGAGGCTCCACCCCCGCGCGATCAGCAGCCCCTGCTGGCGGTAGCTGGGGAAGCACATGTCCTCGTAATCGAGCGCCAGCGCGGCGGCGACGGATACCGCCTCCTCGCCAAGCGACTTCATGTAGAAACTGGTCTTGCCCTGCCGCTGCGCGCGAAACATCCGTTCGTCGAATGCGCGAAGCAGCGCCATGCTGCGCAGCATCTTGCGCAGCATATCGGGGGAAAGCCGCGGATTCCACGGGCCGACCGCCTGGTTGTCCTCGTCGAGCACCCGCACCAATGTATAGGACAGGTCGGTGAAGCTGCTCGCCGCGTCGGCGGTGTCCGGGCGGCGCTGCGCCCCCGCCGACGGCACGTCGACCGCGGCGAAATCGACCTCGTCGCCGGGCCGGAACTTCGGCTCCGGCACGTGCAGCGACAAGGGCCGCAGATTGGCGCGCGGAATATCGCTGGCCACGTTCTTCTCCACTCGGCGCCGACTCCCGTGCGGCCAGACGCTCACCAGCGCCTCTCGGACCATTGTAATTAAATTTCAAGCTCGTTTGCAGTCACTCCACCGTCTGTTCGATAACCCCGAAGATCGGATGATGGCGGTCGTCCTCTGCCCAGATCCGCACGGTGTCGCCCTTCTTCAGGAACGGCGTCTTCGCCTCGCCACCCTGGATCGTCTCGATCGTACGAACCTCGGCGAGGCAGCTATAGCCCACCCCGCCCGCGGCGATCGGCTTGCCGGGGCCGCCGTCCGCGTCGCGGTTCGATACCGTGCCCGATCCCACGATCGTCCCGGCGCCGAGCCGGCGCGTCTTGGCGGCATGTGCGATCAGCGTGCCGAAATCGAAGGTCATGTCCTCGCCCGCGTCGGCACGGCCGAGCGGCTCGCCGTTGAGGTCGACCATCAGCTTGCGGTGCAGCTTGCCGTCCTGCCACCAGTCGCCGAGCTCGTCGGGGGTGACGAACACCGGCGAGAAGGCGCTCGCTGGCTTGGACTGGAAGAAGCCGAAGCCCTTGCCGATCTCCGCAGGGATCAGGTTGCGCAGACTGACGTCGTTGGTCAGGCCCACCAGCCGCACCGCCGCCAGCGCCTCGTCGCGCGACGCGCCCTGGGCGACGTCGCCGGTGACCACCACCACCTCGGCCTCCAGGTCGCAGCCCCAGCTTTCGTCGGCCAGCGGGATCGGATCGCGCGGACCCAAAAAGCCGTCCGATCCGCCCTGGTACATCAGCGGATCGTGCCAGAAGCTGTCGGGCATCTCCGCGGCGCGCGCCTGCCGAACGAGCGCGACGTGGTTCACATAGGCGGACCCGTCCGCCCATTGAAAGGCGCGCGGCAGCGGCGAGGCGGCGTCGTGTTCGTGGAAGCGGCGCATCGGGATCATCTCGTGCGCCAGATCGGTCGCGAGATTGGCGAGATCGGGCGCGACCCGGTCCCACTCGTCGAGCGCCGCCTGCAACGTCGGCGCGATGTGCGCGGCATCCGCATACCAGGCAAGATCGGATGAAACGACGACGAGCTTGCCGTCACGGCCGTGCTTGAGGCTGGCGAGTTTCATGCGGTCTCCTGCTGTTGTCTGCGCCCCTTCTACCGAGCCTAACCCGCGACGGGTAGTGGCCGCGCTCGATCGCGACGGTCGCCATAACTTTTGTTACCTTACTCTTGACCCCGCCCGGCTTCGTCAGCACGCTGCCGCCACAGCATGAGAGGAACGCCATGTCGCTCGACACCCTGCCCGGCCGCTTCGCGTACAACGAGGATCACGAGGCATTCCGCCAGACCGTGCGCAGCTTCCTCGCCAAGGAGGGCGTTCCCAACGTCAACAAATGGGAGGCGGACCGCCTCGTCCCCAAGGAGTTCTGGCGCAAGGCCGGCGAGGTCGGGATGCTCTGCCCGACCGTGCCGGAGGCTTACGGCGGCCTGGGCCTCGATTTCGGCTACAACGCGATCGTCGACGAGGAGATGAGCTACCAGGGCGTGCCCGCGGGCTTTTCGCTCCAGTCGGACATCGTCGCGGGCTATATGGAGCATTACGGCTCCGAAGAGCAGAAGCGCGAATGGCTGCCGAAGATGGTGTCGGGCGACGTGATCACCGCGATCGCGATGACCGAGCCGGGCACCGGCAGCGATCTCCAGGCGATCCGCACCACCGCGCGCAAGGACGGCAACCATTATGTCGTCAACGGCAGCAAGACCTATATCACCAACGGCCAGAACACCGATCTGACGCTGGTCGTCTGCAAGACCGATCCCGACGCCAAGCCCGCCTGGCGCGGCATGTCGATCATCCTCGTCGAAAGCGACCGCGAGGGCTTTCGCAAGGGCCGCAAGCTCGACAAGATCGGCCAGGACGCCGCCGACACCAGCGAACTGTTCTTCGACGACGTCCGCGTGCCGATCACCAATTGCCTCGGCGAGGAAGGCAAGGGCTTCATCTACCTGATGAGCCAATTGCCGCAGGAACGCCTCACGATCGCGGTCGGCACCCAGGCTTCCGCCCAGCGTGCGTTCGACGACACCGTCGCCTTCACCAAGGACCGCAAGGCGTTCGCGGGCATGGTGTTCGATTTCCAGAACACCCGCTTCGTCCTCGCCGACCTGAAGGCCAAGCTCCAGGTCGGCTGGGCGCATCTCGACTGGGCGATCGCGCGGCACCTGAAGGGCGAACTGACCAACGAAGAAGGCGCCGCCGCCAAGCTGTGGCACACCGAGCTGCAATGGGAGGTCATGGACAAATGCCTCCAGCTCCACGGCGGCGCGGGCTATATGAACGAATACCCGATCGCCAAGATGTGGCGCGGCGCGCGCGTCAGCCGGATCTACGGCGGCACGAGCGAGATCATGAAGGAACTGATCGGACGGTCGCTCTGAGCTCCTCCCTCGCTTCAGCGAGGGAGGAATAGGGTGAACCTTGACATTCCCCAACTTCGCGCGCATCTGCCGCGCATCGAGGCGTCATGCAGCGTGATCGGGCCATGGGAAAAATCCGGGTCCAGGCTCCGCCTCGGTCGTTTTTAAACGGGCTTCCCTTTTCACGCGGGGTGTCAATCTCCCCCGCCCCTCGTGCGTCCTCGACGCGCGAGCCCGGCACATCTGAAAGTCGACATTTCATGTCATTCGCACATCTCGGCCTCGCCGATCCGCTCGTCCGCGCGCTCCAGGCAAAGGGCTATACCGACCCGACGCCGATCCAGGCGCAGTCGATCCCCATCCTCCTCGAAGGCGGCGACCTGCTCGGCATCGCGCAGACCGGCACCGGCAAGACCGCGGCGTTCGTGCTGCCGTCGATCCAGCGCCTGGTCGAAAACGCCAAGCGCGTCCTGCCGACGCATTGCCGCATGCTCGTCCTCGCCCCGACCCGCGAACTCGCCAGCCAGATCGCCGACAGCGCGCGCGGCTACGGCCAGTTCTCCAAGATGTCGGTGACGACGGTGTTCGGCGGCACCAGCATCAACAAGAACCGCCAGGACATGAGCCGCGGCGTCGACATCCTCGTCGCCACGCCGGGCCGGTTGATCGACCTGGTCGAACAGGGCTTCGTCAACCTGTCGATGATCGAGATCCTCGTCCTCGACGAAGCCGACCAGATGATGGATCTCGGCTTCATCCACGCGCTGCGCAAGATCGTCCGCATGCTGCCGAAGAAGCGCCAGACGTTGTTCTTCTCGGCGACGATGCCGAACGCGATCCGCGAGCTCGCCGGCCAGTTCCTGCACGAGCCGAAGACCGTCTCGGTCAAGCCCGCGGCGACCACCGCCGAGCGGGTCGACCAGTACGTCACCTTCTGCAACCAGTCGGAGAAGCAGGCGCTGCTGACGATCACGCTGGCCGATCCCTCGATCGACCGCGCGCTGGTCTTCACCCGCACCAAGCATGGTGCCGACCGCGTCGTGAAGCTGCTCGCCGGCAACGGCATCGCGTCGAACGCGATCCACGGCAACAAGAGCCAGGGCCAGCGCGAGCGCGCGCTGGGCGAGTTCAAGGCGGGCAAGGTGAAGGTGCTGGTCGCGACCGACATCGCCGCGCGCGGCATCGACGTGTCGGGCGTCAGCCACGTCATCAACTTCGAACTGCCCAACGTCGCCGAGCAATATGTCCACCGCATCGGCCGCACCGCGCGCGCCGGCGCCAGCGGCATCGCGGTCGCGTTCTGCGCCGATGACGAGAAGCCCTACCTGCGCGACATCGAGCGCCTGACCAGGCAGAAGGTCACGGTGCAAGCATTGCCCGAGGATTTCCTCGCCCAGGCCAACAAGATCAAGCAGACGCGTACCAACGCGATCGGCGCCGATCCCGAGGTTCGCGTCGAGCGTCAGCGCCAGCTGCCGCGTCCCCGCGCCACCCACGCCCCGAGCCCGACCGGCCGCAGCTATGCCGGCGCGAGCCGCGGTCATGGTGGCGGCGGCGGCGGTGGCGGCCAGGGTCGCCCCGGCGGCCAGGGTCGCAGCGGCGGCGGCGGTCAGGGCCGCAGCGGTGGCCAGGGCCGAGGCGGTCCCGGTCGCGGCACGGGCACCTCGGCCCCGCGCTGATCTTTTGAGTCCTCCCTCGCGAAGCGCAGGAGGGGGACCATCCGTAGGACGGTGGAGGGGGCCTCGCCACGAGCGATATCGCTCGCGGATAGGCCCCTCCGTCAGGCCAAAGCCTGCCACCTCCCCCGCTGCGCGAGGGAGGAATGATCACCCCCGCTCCGTCAGCCATTCCGCCGTTGGCGCGCGGTCGCTGCGCAGGCGGTTCGCCGCCGCCTCGGGATCCTCGTACCCGATCGCGACGCCGCAGAAGAGCATCCGCTCCGCCGGCGTCTCCAGGAAGCGCTCCACCGTCCCGGGATATACCGCCCAGCATTCCTGCGGGCAGGTCGCGAGCCCCGCATCCACCGCGAGCAGCATCAGGTTCTGCAGGTACATGCCGAGGTCCGACCATTGCGGCGGCCCCATCCGCCGGTCGACCGTGCAGAAAAACGCCGCGGGTGCCCCGAAGAACGCGAAGTTGCGCGCGAACCACGCCCGCCGCGCCGCCTTGTCCTCGCGCGGAATGCCGAGATGCGCGTACATCGCCTCGCCGATCGCGAAGGTCCGCCCCTTGTATCGGTCCGCCATCTCGCGCGGGTAGATGTCGTAGCCCGGTGTCTCGGTCTCGCCGCGGGCGAGCTTGCCCGCCATGATCGCCTTCAGCTCGCCGAGCGACGCACCATGGACGATGTCGATGTGCCAGGGCTGGATGTTCCCCCCCGTCGCGGCACGCGACGCCTTCACCGCCAGGTCGCGCAGCAGCGCCGGCTCGACCGGCCGCTCGAGGAAACCGCGGACCGATCGCCGCGCTTCGATCGCCTGCCACAACTCCATGCCCGCTCCCCTTGCCGCCGCAGCCGATTTGCGCGACAACGACGAGGATAACATCTGTTATGGAGAGAGGGAAATGGCCGAGGCCTATATCGTCGAGGCGGTGCGGACCGCCGGTGGTCGCCGCGGTGGCCGGCTCGCCGCCTGGCATCCTGCGGATATGGCGGCGGAGACGCTCGACGCGGTGATCGCGCGGTCGGGGATCGATCCCGCGGCGGTCGAGGACGTGATCATGGGCTGCGTGAGCCAGGGCGGCGAACAGGGCTTCCAGGTCGGTCGCGGCGCGGTGCTCGCGTCCAAGCTGCCGCAGAGCGTGCCCGCGGTGACGATCGATCGCCAGTGCGGCTCGTCGCAGCAGGCGATCCAGTTCGCCGCACAAGCGGTGATGTCCGGCACCCAGGACGTGGTGATGGCGGCCGGCGTCGAATCGATGACCCGCGTCCCGATGGGATCGACCGGCATGCTGTTCGCGCAGGCGGGACTCGGCAAGGCCAAGTCGCCGCGGCAGGAGGAGAAGTTTCCCGACATCCAGTTCAGCCAGTTCATGGGTGCGGAGATGATCGCGCAGAAATACGGCTTCAGCCGTGCGGACGCCGACGCCTATGCGCTCGAAAGCCATCGCCGCGCTGCCGCCGCGACCGAGCGCGGCGACTTTGCCGAAGAAATCGTCGCGTTGACCGTCGAGACGCCGGAGGGCGAGGTCCGCCACGATCGCGACGAGGGCATTCGCTACGACGCGACGATGGAGTCGATCGGCGCGGTCAAGCTGCTGAAGGAGGGCGGGATCGTCTCTGCCGCCAATGCCAGCCAGATCTGCGACGGCGCCAGCGCGGTGCTGGTGGTCAGCGAGCGGGCGCTGAAGGAACATGGACTGACCCCGCTCGCGCGCATCCACAACCTCACCGTGACGGCGGGCGATCCGGTGGTGATGCTCGAGGAACCGCTGTTCGCGACCGATCGCGCGTTGAAGCGCGCAGGCATGTCGATCGACGACATCGACCTTTACGAGGTCAACGAAGCGTTCGCCCCGGTGCCGCTGGCATGGTTGAAGCACGTCGGCGGCGATCACGCCAAGCTGAACGTCAATGGCGGCGCGATCGCGCTTGGCCATCCGCTCGGCGCAAGCGGCACCAAGCTGATGGCGACGCTGGTTCACGCGCTGCACAAGCGCGGCGGCCGCTATGGACTCCAGACGATGTGCGAAGGCGGCGGCATCGCCAACGTCACGATCATCGAGCGGCTCTAGCGCCAGACCCCCGTCACCCCGGCCTTGCGCCGGGGTCCCGCTTCTTATGGACCGAGCAAGGCAGCGGGACCTCGGGTCGAGCCCGGGGTGACGAAAGGGTAGAACGACCGGAAAGGGAAGACTGACCATGAACATCGACACCGACACTGCCGCGATCGTCACCGGCGGCGCTTCCGGCCTCGGCGAGGCCACCGCGCGCGCGCTCGCCGCGCGGGGCGCCAAGGTCGCGATCTTCGACCTGCAGGCGGAAAAGGGCGAGGCCGTCGCCGCCGACATCGGCGGCATCTTCTGCGAGGTGAACGTCACGAGCGACGAGAGCGTCGACGCGGGGCTCGCCAAGGCGCGCGCGGCGCACGGGCAGGAGCGCGTGCTGGTCTGCTGCGCCGGCACTGGCAACGCGATGAAGACCGCGAGCCGATCCAAGGAAGACGGCAGCATCAAGCATTTCAGCCTGGAAGCGTTCAACTGGCTCATCCAGATCAACCTGGTCGGCACCTTCCGCTGCGTCGCCAAGTCCGCGGCAGGAATGCTGACGCTGGATCCCGGCGCCGATGGCGAGCGCGGCGCGATCGTCATGACCGCCAGCGTCGCCGCGGAGGACGGCCAGATCGGCCAGGCCGCCTATTCGGCATCGAAGGGCGGGGTCGTCGGCATGACGCTGCCGATCGCACGCGACCTGATGGGCGAGGGTATCCGCGTCAACACCATCCTGCCGGGCATCTTCAACACCCCGCTGATGCAAGGCGCGCCGCAGCAGGTGAAGGACGCGCTCGCCGCCAGCGTTCCTTTCCCCAAGCGGCTCGGCAACCCTTCGGAATATGCCGGCCTGGCGCTGACGATGATCGAGAACGGCTATTTCAACGGCGAGGACGTCCGCCTCGACGGGGCGATCCGCATGGCGCCGCGCTGAATGGCGAGGCCCGACCCCTGGCGGCTACTCCCCGCCAGCTACCCGCACCACGCGGCGGTGCAGACCCGCTTCCAGGACCTCGACGTGCTCGGCCATATCAACAACGTGGCCTGGGCCGCGTTGTTCGAGACCGGGCGCGTCAAGTTCAACCACGCGATCGGGCTGGCGGGGCGGCGCGAACATCGCTGGCTGGTCGCGAACGTCGAGATCAACTATCTGGCGGAAGGGCATTTTCCCGACGATGTCGAGGTCGCGACCGGGATCGGCGACATCGGCATGCGCTCGTGGCGGATCCTGTCGGCCGCATTCCAGAACGGCCGCGCCCTGGCGACCTGCGACGTCACGATCGTGATGAGCAGCGAGACCGGCGCGAAGGCACTGCCGGAGGATTTCCGGACGGATCTGGGCGGGTGGATGGTCAGCGGCATAGGTTGATGATCCCTACCTCTGCACCACCCCGGCGGAGGCCGGGGCCTCGTCGCGACGGTGGATGTAACGGAGGCAAACGCTTCGCCCCCATCGTCTCCCGACTGGGCCCCGGCCTTCGCCGGGGTGTGGTTGGTTGACGCACCCACGAAGGCCTCAATCCACGAACACCGGCTCTCGCTTGCCCATGTGCGCCGCCACCGCCTCCATCATGTTGGGCCTGCCGATCACCTTCACCTGCTCGTCGGTTTCGGCCTCCAGCATCGTCCGCGGATCGGCGTCGTGCGCCATGTTGCACAGCCGCTTCGCCCCGCGGATCGCATGCGGATTTCGCCCTGCGATCGTGCGCGCCAGCGTCATCGCGGCTTCGTGCGGATCGTCGGCGATGCGGGTGACGAAGCCGTGCGCCAGCGCCTCCGCGGCATCGAATTCGCGCGCCGTATAGACCAGCTCGCGCAGCACGTCGTCGCGCACCAGCCCGCGCCAGATCGGAAAGCCCGCCATGTCGGGCACCAGCCCCCAATAGCTCTCGCGGATCGCGAAGCGCGCGTCGGGCGCGGCGATGCGGATGTCGGCGCCCGACATGATCTGGAAGCCGCCGCCGAACGCGACGCCGTGGACCGCCGCGATCACCGGCATCGGCAGATTGCGCCAGCCCCAGGTGACGTGCTGCGGCAGGATCGATCCCTGATCGTTGCGGGTCCGCGAGGTGCCCGAGCCCCCGGCCTGCATGCTCGCCATGTCGAGCCCGGCGCAGAACGCCCGCCCCTCCCCCGACAGCACCACGCAGCGCACGTCGGCCCGCTCTGCGAGCGCATCGATCGCCGCGCCGATCCCTTCGAACATCGCCGGATCGATCGCGTTCATCTTGTCGGCGCGGGTCAGCCGGACGTCGGCGATACCGTCGGCGATGCTGGTCGAAACGCGGTCGTTCATGGCTCTCTCCTGGTTGCCGCCACGCTATCGGAGCACCACCGGCGCGGCAATCGTTGCACCGCGGGTCGCGCGGTGTACGACGGCGCTCATGAGCAGTTTCGATCTGAAGCGCTTCGTCGCGCACGGCTTCGGCGGCCACGGCAAGGCGCTCGGGCTCCGCTTCCACGCCGAGGGGCCCGGCTGGGTCGAACTCGCGCTGCCCTATGACGAACGCCTGATCGGCGATCCGGGTCGCGGCGTGATCGCGTCGGGGCCGATCGTGACGATGATGGACATGGCGACCAGCCTGGCGGTGTGGGTCAAGCGCGGCCATTTCGCGCCCCAGGCGACGGTCGACCTGCGGGTCGACTATCTGCGCCCGGCGACCCCCGGCAGGACCGTGATCGGCCGCGGCGAATGCCTGCGCCTCACCCGATCGATCGCGTTCGTCCGCGGCGTCGCCTATGACGACGACGTCGCCGATCCGCTCGCGCACGTCGCCGGCACCTTCATGACGATGGACGCGCCGGCATGACGCTGCCGCCCTATGCCGAGGTGCTCGGTCTGTCGATCGAGCCGCGCGACGCCGCCGCGCCGCTGCTGGTGATGCCGTTCGGCGATCACGTGCTCGGACGCCCCGGCTTCCTGCACGGCGGCGCGATCTCCGGGCTGCTCGAAATGGCCGCGATCGTCGCGCTCCAGTACGCGCTGGAAGAGGAAGGCGGCGGCCGGATCAAGCCGGTCAACGTCACCGTCGATTTCATGCGCGGCGGCCGCGACAAGCCGACCCGCGCCGAGGGAATCGTCACCCGCCTCGGCACCCGGGTCGCCAATGTCGAGGCGATCGCCTGGCAGGACGACCGCGCCAAGCCGATCGCGAGCGCGCGGATGAATTATCTGATCGTGCGGGATTGAGGGACGGCAGGCACGAGCGCGCCGCCTACTCCGCCCCGTCCCCGCCCAGGTCGCGCGCCACCTTCGGCGCGCGCAGCAGGGCGTCGATATGGCTGCCTTCGTCGAAGCTCTCGTCGGCGAGGAACTTCAGTTTGGCGGCGTATTTCATCTGCACCCGCGACGCGACCTCGCGCTGCAGATAGGCGGTGTTGGTGCGCAGCGCCTTCAGCACCGCTTCCTCGTCGCGCCCGAGCAGCGGCTTCACGAACACCGTCGCGTGGCGCAGGTCGGGCGACATCCGCACCTCGGTGATCGACACGACATGCTTGTCGAGCGTCGCGTCATGCACGTCGCCGCGCTGCAGCACCTCGCTGAGGATATGGCGCACCTGTTCGCCGACCCGCAGCGTGCGTACCGACTTGTCTGGCTGGTCCTGCTTCATCGTCCCTCCGCCGCAAACCGCGCCCCCTCCCGAACCCGGGAGAGGACGCGCTTCGATCAGAGCGTGCGCTCGCGCATTTCGACTTCGTAGGTTTCGAGGAAGTCACCCGGCTTGATGTCGGTGTGGCTCTCGAAGGTGACGCCGCATTCGAGACCCGCACGGACCTCGGCGACATCGTCCTTGAAGCGGCGCAGCGACGCGATCTGGCCGTTGTAGACGATCACGTCGTTGCGCGTGATGCGCGCCTTCAGCGCCTTGCGGATATAGCCGTCGACGACCAGCAGGCCCGCCGCGCGGCCATGCTTCCCCGCGGAGAACACCTCGCGGATCTCCGCCCGGCCGACCACCGTCTCGAACGCCTCGGGGCCGAGTTCGCCCGCCATGCCGGCGCGGATCTCGTCGATCAGGTCGTAGATGACGTCGTAATATTTCAACGCCACCTTCTGCCGCTCGGCGATCTCGCGTGCCTTGGCGTTGGCGCGCACGTTGAAGCCGATGATCGGCGCCCCCGATGCCCCCGCCAGCGTCACGTCGCTCTCGGTGATCCCGCCGACACCCGAATGCAGCACGCGCGCCTTGATCAGATCGGTCGAGATCTTGTTGATCGACGCCACGATCGCCTCGACCGTCCCTTGCGTATCCGCCTTCACAACCAGCGGATATTCGATCGCCTGCTTGTCCTTCAGTGCCGAGAACATGCTCTCGAGGCTGGCGGGCGTCGACGTGGTCCGCTTCTGGGTGAGCACGCTGGCACGATATTCCGCTACTTCGCGGGCGCGTGCCTCGTTCTCCACGACCTGCAGCGGATCGCCCGCCGACGGCACGCCCGACAGGCCGAGCACCTCGACCGGCATCGACGGACCCGCCTGCTTCAGCTGGCGTCCCTTGTCGTCGACCAGCGCGCGGACCTTGCCGCTTTCCGCACCGATCACGAACACGTCGCCGACCTTCAGCGTGCCGCGGTTGACCAGCACCGTCGCGACCGGGCCGCGGCCCTTGTCGAGCTTGGCCTCGATCACCGTACCCTCGGCAGGACGATCGGGATTGGCGGCGAGTTCGAGCAGCTCGGCCTGGAGCTGGATCTTCTCGATCAGCGTGTCCAGCCCGGTCTTCTTCAGCGCCGACACCTCGACGTCCTGGACGTCGCCGCCCATTTCCTCGACCACGACCTCTTCGCTCAGCAGGCGCTCGCGCACCTTCTGGGCGTTGGCCTCGTGCTTGTCGATCTTGTTGATCGCCACGATCATCGGCACGCCCGCCGCCTTGGTGTGGTTGATCGCCTCGATCGTCTGCGGCATCAGCCCGTCGTCGGCGGCGACCACCAGCACGACGATGTCGGTGATGTCCGCACCGCGCGCGCGCATCTGCGTGAACGCCTCATGCCCCGGCGTGTCGAGGAAGGTGATCTTCGACTTGTCCTTCAGCGTGACCTGATAGGCACCGATATGCTGGGTGATGCCACCCGCCTCGCCGCGCACCACGTCGGTGCCGCGCAGCGCGTCGAGCAGCGAGGTCTTGCCGTGATCGACATGGCCCATGATCGTGACCACCGGCGGCCGCGGCTGCAGCGATTCCGCGGCATCCTCGACCGTGTCGATCGCGAGATCGATATCCGCATCCGACACACGGGTGAGGTTGTGGCCGAACTCGGTCACCAGCAGCTCGGCGGTGTCCTGATCGATCGTCTGGTTCATGGTGACAGGCATGCCCATCTTGAACAGCGCCTTCACCAGGTCCGCGCCCTTTTCGGCCATGCGGTTGGCGAGTTCCTGGACGGTGATCGCCTCGGGAACCTGGACATCGCGGACTTGCTTGGCCTGCGCCTCGCGCGGGCCGCCGAAGTGGCGCTTTTCCTTTTCGCGGGCGCGCTTCAGCGCCGCGAGGCTACGCGCGCGCGCGCCATCACCGTCGCCGAGCGCACGGGTGACCGTGAGCTTGCCCGAGGTCCGGCGATCGTCGCCCTTGCGGTCGCGCTGCTGCGGCCGGCTGGCGGGCGAGTTGCGCGGAGTCGCGACGCCGCTCGGCAGCGCGCGGTTGCCCTGTGCCGAAGCGCCACCGGTGCCGGACGCGGCCGCGGGTGCGGCCTCGGCGGCGGGAGCAGGCGCGGGTGCCGGGCGCGGCGGAGGCCGCTCGGGGCGCGCGACCGGCGAGAAGCGGCGCGGTGCGGGCAGCGACGGATCGCGGCCGAGCTCCAGCGTCGGCGCCGGAGCGGGTGCCGGGGCAGGAGCGGGCGTGGGTGCCGCTGCGATCGGCGCGGGCGCCGGGGCAGGCTCGGGCGCCTTGGCCTCGACCTCCGCCGGCGCGGCGACGGGCGCCGCCTCGGGGGCAGCTGCGACCGGCTCGGGCGCGGGAGCGGGCTCGGGTGCTGCGGGGGCAGCCGCCTCGACCCGCTTCTCGTCGGCGCGACGCTTGTCGTCCTCGACCGCCTTGGCGCGCTCGGTCTCGCCGCGACGGCGGGCGTCCTCGAGCGAGTTCATCCGCTGTTCTTCGGCCTCGCGGAGCAGCTTGGCCTGGCGCTCCTGCGCGGACAGGTTGCTCGCCGGCGCGGCAGGCGCGCGGGCGGGCTCCGGCGCGCGGGCGACCGGCGCGGCGGCGGGGGCCGGCTCGGGAGCGGCCTGCTCCTGGACGGGCACCTCAACCTCGCCCGGGCGACCACCGAGGACGCGGCGGCGCTTCACTTCGACCACCACCGTGTTCGAACGGCCGTGGCTGAAGCTCTGCTTCACCTGGCCGGTCTCGACGGTGCGCTTCAGCCCCAGCGGCGTGCGCATGCCGAGCTTCGGCTTTTCGTTGTCGGTCTCGCTCACTCAAATTCCTCGATGCTGTCTACGGCCGGTAGCATGTCCGGAAAACCGGACGCCGTTGCGCCTTGCGAGGCCGTTTCGCAAGGTGCGGGTAAAGGTTCGGGTCCGATAAAATGCAGCCAGCGGTCGAGCGCATCGCTCACCCGCTTCGCCGCAGCGCGGTCGGTCAGGCCGATATGTACCACATTCTCGCGGCCTAGCGCCAACGACAATATGGTGCGCGGCATCGGGAGTGCCAAGCCCCTGACATCGCTGCCCTCCCGATCGGACCCGACTCGCCAGGCCTGGTCGAGCTTGCGGTTGCCGTCGGTGCCCGCGTCCGCGGCATGATAGAGCGCATGGAGCTGCCCCTGCCGCGCCGCGGTCTCGATCTTGTCGCTGCCGGTGAGCAGCGTGCCACCCTTCGCCTCCAGCCCGAGCCGGTCGAGCGCATTGCGCTGCAACGCCGCCGCGATCATCGCGGGCAGATCGGGCGAGATCGTGAAGTCGGACGTCTTGAACGCCCGCGCGAGCGCGCCTTTCAGCCTGCCCTTGGCGATCGCGGTCTCGAGCGTCTCGCGCGTCACCCCGATCCACGCGCCGCGCCCCGGCGCCTTGGCACGCACGTCGGGCAGGATCGCGCCATCGGGCGCGAGCGCCAGCCGCACGAGATGATCGCGACGGTCCCGCTCCTGCGAGAGGATGCATTTGCGGACGGGATCGGCCGCGGTCATGCTGCCGCCCAAACCGGCAGGCAGCCGCCATTGCGTCCCCGCGAAGGCGGGGACCCAGTACTGGGCTCCCGCCTTCGCGGGAGCACAACCGCGGTCAGGCTATCGGCCCGTGCCCCTGGCGGGGCCCACCATCGCGACAGTAAGGAACAAGGCTGTGAAGCGCCGTTCAGCTTCTCATCGGGAGACGTCCGCATGAGCGTCTCCCTTTGTCGTCGGCGCGTCGCGGTCGGCGATCAGTTGGCCACCCGCGCCGTAGTTTTCGGGCGACACCTCTTCGATCACGATCTGCACCGCGGCCGGGTTCTTGCCGAGGCGCGCGACCAGGGAAGCGGTGACGTCGGCGACGATCCCCGCTTTCTGGTCGTGGTCCGCGGTGCCCGCGATGCGGATCGAGACGAACGGCATCAGGCTTCGTCCGCTCCCTTGACGGCGGCGTCATCGGCGGGGGCATCCTCCGCGGCCGCGTCGGCCTCGGCGGTCTCGCCCGCATCCTCGTCCTCGAACCAGTGCGCGCGCGCGGCCATGATGATCTCGTTGCCCTGCTCGTCGCTCAGGCCATAGTCGCTGAGGATGCCGCCCTTCGGCTCGGGCCGCTTGGGCGCGTCCTCGTTGCGGCGGCGCGGTTCGACGCGCTTCTTCTCGACCAGCTCGTCGGTGGCGAGATCGGCGAGGTCGTCGAGCGTCTTGATCCCGGCCTTGCCGAGCGTCACCAGCATCGCCTCGGTCATATACGGCATGCCGGCAAGCGCATCGTCGACGCCGAGCGCCTTGCGCTCCTCGCGTGCGGCGGCCTCGCGACGGTCGAGCGCTTCCTGCGCGCGGCTCTGCAGCTCCTGGCCGAGATCCTCGTCGAAGCCCTCGATACCCGCGATCTCGTCGAGCTCGACATAGGCGACCTCCTCGAGTGCGCCGAAGCCCTCGGCGACCAGCAGCTGTGCCAGCGTCTCGTCGACGTCGAGCTCGTTCTGGAACATCTCCGAGCGCTCGACGAATTCCTTCTGGCGCTTCTCGCTCGCGTCCTGCTCGGTCAGGATGTCGATCGCCTTGCCGGTCAGCTGGCTGGCGAGGCGGACATTCTGGCCGCGACGGCCGATCGCGAGGCTCAGCTGGTCGTCGGGCACGACCACCTCGATCCGGTCCTCTTCCTCGTCGATCACGACGCGGCTGACCGACGCCGGCTGCAGCGCGTTGACGACGAAGGTCGCGGTGTCGGGCGACCAGGGGATGATGTCGATCTTCTCGCCCTGCATCTCCTGCACCACCGCCTGGACGCGGCTGCCCTTCATGCCGACGCAGGCGCCGACCGGGTCGATCGAGGAATCGCGGCTGATCACGCCGATCTTGGCGCGGCTGCCGGGATCGCGCGCGGCGGCCATGATCGTGATGATGCCGTCGTAGATCTCGGGCACTTCCTGCGCGAACAGCTTCTTCATGAAATCTGGGTGCGCGCGGCTGAGGAAGATCTGCGGCCCGCGATTCTCGCGACGGACGTTGAGGATCAGCGAACGGATGCGGTCGTTGACCCGGACGACTTCGCGCGGGATCTGCGCGTCGCGGCGGATCACGCCCTCGGCCCGGCCGAGATCGACGACGATGTGGCCGAATTCCACGCGCTTGACGACGCCGGTGATGATCTCGCCCTGGCGGTCCTTGAATTCCTCGAACTGGCGCTCGCGCTCGGCGTCGCGGACCTTCTGGAAGATCACCTGCTTGGCGGCCTGCGCCGCGATCCGACCGAATTCGATCGGGGGAAGCGGATCGACGATATAGTCGCCGACGACCGCGTCCTTCTGGAGCTTCTCGGCGCCCTTCAGGTCGACCTGCTTGAAATAGTCGTCGACTGCCTCGACCACCTCGACGACACGCCACAGCCGGAGATCGCCGGTGGTCGGATCGAGCTTGGCGCGGATGTCGTTCTCGGCGCCGTAGCGCGCGCGCGCGGCGCGCTGGATCGCGTCCTCCATCGCCTCGATGACGATGCCCTTGTCGATCATCTTTTCCGACGCGACCGAATTCGCGATCGCGATCAACTCCGCGCGGTTGGCGGTGGCAACGCTGGCCATCAATTCTGTCCTTCCATCTCGGCGTCGTCGTCGAACGCCGCTTCATCGTCTTCGAATTCTTCGGCACCCAGGCTGACCAGCGGCGCGGTCGCCGCGAGCAGCCGATCGGTGATCGTCAGCTTGGCTTCGCCGATCTGGCCAAGCCCGACCGTCATCGGCTGGTGCCCGCGAACGTCGATCGTCACCCGGTCGCCGTCGACGCCGACCAGGTCACCGGTCAGCACCTTGCGCCCCTCGACCGCGTCGAGCAGCCGCAGCCGCGCCTCGTGACCCGCCCAATCGGCATAGTCCTTGGCGCGGGTCAGCGGCCGGTCGATCCCCGGCGACGACACTTCGAGCCGATACGCTTCCTCGATCGGATCCTTCTCGTCGAGCACGTCGGACACCCGGCGCGACAGCTCGGCGCAATCGTCGATCGTCAGCTGGCGGGTGTCGGGGCGCTCGGCCATGATCTGCAGCGTCGGATCGGATTTGCCGCCGGTCATCTTGATGCGCACGAGATCGAAGCCGAGCGCCTTGGCCTCGGGTTCGATCAGCGTCGTCAGCAGGGCGATGTCGGCCATTGCGGCTCAGATCCAATACATGCGTCGTCGTCGCCGGAACCGGGTGGCTCCAGCCTCTTCACCGCTAGCGATGTAGAGAATGTGCTTGCGATATAGTCCGGCGCGACGGACTAGGCAAGCGTCGCAACCGGGGCACGCCCGTCGGCGTTTGCACGAGGCACGTCCCGCCCCGCCCGGCCCCGAGGAGCCCTTGATGATCCGATCCGCCCTGTTCGCCACCGCGATGCTGACCGCGACCGCCGGCGCCGCCGCGCCGGGCGAGTCGCAGGCCGCGGATGCGCCGGCCGCCCTGCCGTTCCGCGCCACCGTGCTCGCCGACCTCGATTCGCCCTGGGCGATCGCGGTGCTGCCCGACGGGCGCCTGCTGGTGACCGAGAAGAAGGGGCGGATGCTGCTGCTCTCGGCCGACGGCAAGCAACGCCGCACGGTCGCCACCGTCGCCGTCGATTCGGCTGGCCAGGGCGGGTTGATGGACGTCGTCGCCGCGCCGGGCTTCGCGAACAACGGCCATGTCTATTTCAGCTATTCGACCGCGGGGCCCGGCGGCAAGGGCGTGGTGCTCGCGCGTGGCAAGCTGGAGGGTGCTGCGGGCAGCGAGCGGCTCGGCGGGATCGAGACGCTGTTCAGCGCCCGGCCGTTCGTCGAGGGCAACGGCCATTATTCCGGCCGCATCGCCTTCTCCCCCGATGGGCAGCACCTGTTCTTCACCAATGGCGAGCGGCAGAAATTCACCCCCGCGGAGGACAAGACGATGACGCTGGGCAAGGTCCTGCGGCTCACCCTCGACGGCAAGCCCGCGCTCGGCAATCCGCTCGCCGCGCAGGGTTTCCAGCCCGAGGTTTGGAGCTACGGCCATCGCAACCTGCTCGGCATCGCCTTCGACGCGCAGGGCAATCTGTGGGAGCAGGAGATGGGGCCGAAGGGTGGCGACGAGGTCAATCTGATCCTGCCGGGCCGCAACTATGGCTACCCCAATGTCTCGAACGGCAGCCATTACGACGGCCGCGACATCCCCGATCATGCGCCCGGCGACGGCTATGAGGCACCCAAGGTCTGGTGGAACCCGGTGATCTCGCCGGGCGGGCTGATGATCTATTCGGGCACGCTGTTTCCGGCTTGGAAGGGCGACGCCTTCATCGGCGGGCTGTCGTCGCAGTCGCTGGTCCGCGTCGATCTCGACGGCACCGCCGCGCGCAAGGGCGATCAATGGGCGATGGGCGCCAGGATCCGCGACGTCGACCAGACTGCCGACGGCGCCATCCTGGTGATCGAGGACGAGGACGACGGATCGCAGGGCCGCCTGCTCAAGCTGACCCCCGCCCCCGCCTGATGCACGGCGTGACCACCAACCCCGATCGCGCGCTCGATCCCGGCCCGCGCTACGATTTCCGGCGGGTCCGGCACGACGACCTGCCGATGCTGCGGCGGTGGCTGGCGACGCCCGCCGCGCGCCGATGGTGGGGCGATCCGCGCCGCGAGGCAGACCTGATCCGTGCCGATTTCGACGAGCCTGCGATGACGATGCTGATCGTCGCGCTCGACGGCCGGCCGTTCGCGTTCGCGCAGCATTATGCGGTGCATGCGTGGCCGCAGCCGCAATTCGCGCATCTGCCGCGGGGCGCGCGCGCGATCGATACCTTCATCGGCAACCCCGCGCTGATCGGGCGCGGCCACGGCACCGCCTATCTGCGCCTGCTCGCCGAACATCTGCGCCGCGGCGGCGTGCCGATCGTCGCGATCGATCCGGACATCCGCAACACCCGCGCCCGCCGCGCCTATGCACGCGCGGGCTTCCGGCGCGAACGGCTGGTGGGCGTCGAGAAGCGTCCCGCCGTGGTCATGCTGTTCGACGATTGATCGCAGGCGCGCGGCGTGGAAGGAGCGCGGGGTGGCCAAGCTCTACTTCTACTACGCGTCGATGAACGCGGGTAAATCGACCAATCTGCTCCAGGCGGACTTCAACTATCGCGAGCGCGGGATGGCGACGATGCTGTTCACCGCCGCGGTCGACGATCGCTTCAGGCCCGGCACGATCACCTCGCGGATCGGGCTGGAGGCGCCCGCCACCCCGTTCGACGCCCAGACCGATCTGGCCGCCTGCGTCGCGTCGCAGCATGCCGCCGATCCGCTCGCCTGCGTGCTGGTCGACGAGGCGCAATTCCTGACCGGCATCCAGGTCGCGCAGCTTGCGCGGATCTGCGACTCGATGGGCATCCCGGTGCTCGCCTATGGCCTGCGCACCGATTTCCAGGGTCGCCTGTTCGAAGGCGCAGCGCGGTTGCTTGCGATCGCGGATTCGCTGGTGGAGATCAAATCGGTCTGCGTCTGCGGGCGCAAGGCGACGATGAACCTGCGCGTCGATGCCGAGGGCAACCCTATTGCGGAAGGCAAGCAGACCGAGATCGGCGGCAACGATCGCTATCTCGCGCTGTGCCGCCGGCACTTCACCGAGGCGCTGGCGAGCTGAAGCGACCGTCCGGGCGGGCGACTAGCCGCCACTCGCGCCACCTCCTACATGCTGCACCATGAACCCCGACAACATCGTCTACCGCAGCGCCATCTGGATCATCCCGCTCGTGATCGCGATCGTGTTCCACGAGGTCGCGCATGGCTGGGTCGCCAAATGGCTCGGCGATCCGACCGCGGCGGAGCGCAAGCGGTTGAGCTTCAACCCCATTCGTCATGTCGATCCGATCGGCACCATCGTCGTGCCGCTGGGGCTGGCAATCGCGCATGCACCGGTGTTCGGCTGGGCCAAGCCGGTGCCGGTGATCGCCGAGCGGCTGCGCAACCCGCGATATGGGATGATGGCGGTGGCGCTCGCCGGGCCGGGGATGAACCTGGCACTGGCGACGATCGCGGCGGTGGCGCTCGGGCTGTTCGGCAATGCGATCGGCACCGGGCAGCCGGGGGGCGTCGGCGCGTTCGTCGTTGCCAACCTCGTCAACTTCCTGCTGGTCAACGTCTTCCTGGCGTTGTTCAATTTGCTGCCGCTGCCGCCGTTCGACGGCGGGCACGTCGTGCAGGGCCTGCTGCCGCGCTCGCTGGCGGTGCACTATGCCAAGCTGGCGCCGTTCGGCTTCCTGATCATGATCTTCCTGCTCGTGCTGCTGCCGATGGCGTTCCCGAACGCGAACGTCGTCGCGCGGCTGGTCGTGCCCCCGGCCGAGGCGGTGGTGCGGATGTTCCTGTCGCTCGCCGCCGCGATCAGCTGATCGGCGATGCACGGCTGGCTGATCCTCGACAAGCCGCTCGGACTCGGCTCGACCCAGGGCGTCTCGGCGGTCAAGCGCGCGCTGCGCCAGGGCGGCTATGCCAAGGCCAAGGTCGGCCATGGCGGCACGCTCGATCCGCTCGCGACCGGCGTGCTGCCGATCGCGATCGGTGAGGCGACCAAGCTCGCCGGGCGGATGCTCGACAGCGACAAGGTGTATGAATTCACGATCCGCTTCGGGGTGCAGACCGACACGCTCGATCTGGAAGGCGCGGACATCGCGCTCAGCGACGTCCGCCCGACCCTCGCGCAGGTCGAGGCGGTGCTGCCGCGCTTCACCGGCCCGATCGCGCAGGTGCCGCCGAACTATTCGGCGCTGAAGGTCGACGGCAAGCGCGCCTACGACCTCGCACGCGCCGGCGAGGTCGTCGTGCTCGCCAGCCGCGACGTGACGATCCACGCGCTATACTCCTCCCCGGTACGGGGAGGGGGACCGTTCGCGCCAGCGAATGGTGGAGGGGGCGCTCCCCAGGCAGTGACGCCCGTGGAGACCCCCCTCCACCATCCTGCGAATGGTCCCCCTCCCCGTGCCGGGGAGGAATTAGGGGAAGTCACCCTGACCGCCCATGTCTCCAAGGGCACCTATATCCGCAGCCTCGCGCGGGATATCGCGCTGGCGCTCGGCACCGTCGGCCACGTTACCATGCTCCGTCGCACCAGGGCGGGTGCGTTCGACCTGTCGGGGGCGATATCGCTGGACAAATTGGCGGAAGCCGGTATGGCGCGCGGCCTGGAACATTTACTCCTGCCATTGAGGGCGGGGCTGGA
Organism: Sphingomonas sp. Tas61C01; assembly: GCF_052567495.1. Taxonomy (NCBI): domain Bacteria; kingdom Pseudomonadati; phylum Pseudomonadota; class Alphaproteobacteria; order Sphingomonadales; family Sphingomonadaceae; genus Sphingomonas; species Sphingomonas sp. Tas61C01. The sequence goes on along the minus strand of NZ_CP199583.1, from coordinate 2,660,739 downwards.
CGACATCCCGGCTCTTGCGCTCGATCCCGACCAGGCAGGAGCGCTCCGACAGGGGCGTGTGCTGGCCGGGTTCGCTGTCGATGATGGCCTTCGCTTCGCGTGCATGGACGATGTTCCGGTCGCGCTCGTCGAGGTTCGGGACGGAAACGTCCATATCGTCCGCGGCTTCAATCTCGCGATGTCGAAGGAAAACGAATGACGATCACTGCCGAGCGCAAGGACGCGCTCATCAAGGAACATGGCCGCATCGAAGGCGACACCGGTTCCCCCGAGGTCCAGGTCGCGATCCTAACCGAACGGATCCGCAACCTGACCGAACATTTCAAGGGCCATGCGAAGGACAATCATTCGCGCCGTGGCCTGCTGATGATGGTCAACAAGCGTCGCACGCTGCTCGATTATCTCCGTCACCGCGACGGCCAGCGCTATCTCGATCTGATCGCGAAGCTCGGCCTTCGCAAGTAACGCGAACGGCGCCCTCGGGCGCCGTTTCTGCATCCAGGATACCTCCGCTTCGTGGCGGAGGCACAGGCCAGCTAGCAATAAGGCGACACTGGCGGGGCAACGAAATGCCCTGAACCGCCGCGGGCCGGCTTAGCCCGCAGATAGGCCCCGCACGCATCTGGCGTGCGGAGTGAAGGAAAATACATGTTCGATACCAAGAAGGTAAGCATCGAGTGGGGCGGAAAGACCCTGACGCTCGAGACCGGCCGCGTCGCTCGTCAGGCCAATGGCGCGGTTCTCGCGACGTTGGGCGAGACCGTGGTGCTCTGCGCGGTCACCGCCGCGCGCACGGTCAAGGAAGGGCAGGATTTCTTCCCGCTCACCGTCCACTATCAGGAGAAGTTCTCGGCCTCGGGCCGCATCCCCGGTGGCTTCTTCAAGCGCGAGCGCGGCGCGACCGAAAAGGAAACGCTGACCAGCCGTCTCATCGATCGCCCGATCCGACCGCTGTTCCCGGAAGGCTTCTACAACGAGATCAACGTGATCTGCCAGGTTCTCAGCTATGACGGCGAGAACGAGCCCGACATGCTCGCGATGGTTGCGGCGTCGGCGGCGCTGACGATCTCGGGCGTGCCCTTCATGGGCCCGATCGGCGCCGCTCGCGTCGGCTATGTCGGTGGCGAGTACATCCTCAACCCGACCAGCGAGCAGATCAAGGAAGGCGATCTCGACCTAGTCGTCGCCGCCACGCACAACGCGGTGATGATGGTCGAATCCGAAGCCAAGGAGCTGTCGGAAGAGGTCATGCTCGGCGCGGTTCAGTTCGCGCACGTCGCCTGCCGCGAGGCCGCCGACGCGATCATCGACCTGGCCGAACAGGCCGCCAAGGATCCGTGGGAAATGGCCGCGCAGGCCGATCTTTCCGCGGCCAAGGACAAGCTCAAGAAGCTAGTCGGCAAGGACATCGCCGCCGCCTACAAGGTGACCGACAAGTCCAAGCGCTCGAACCTCCTCAACGAGGCGCGCGCCAAGGGCAAGGCGGCGTTCGCCGATGCCGCCCCGCAGGACCAGATGGCAGCCGGCAAGCTGATGAAGAAGCTGGAGGCGGAGATCGTCCGCGGCGCCATCCTGAAGGACGGCACCCGCATCGACGGTCGCACCACCACGCAGATCCGCCCGATCGAGGCGATGGTGCACTTCCTGCCGCGGACCCACGGCTCGGCGCTGTTCACGCGCGGCGAGACCCAGTCGATCTGCACCACCACACTCGGCACTCGCGACGCCGAGCAGATGATCGACGGTCTCGACGGGCTGTCGTACCAGCACTTCATGCTCCACTATAACTTCCCGCCCTATTCGGTCGGCGAAGTCGGCCGCTTCGGCGCCCCCGGGCGTCGCGAAGTCGGCCACGGCAAGCTTGCCTGGCGCGCGCTGCACCCGGTGCTGCCGGCGAAGGAAGACTTCCCGTACACGATCCGCGTCCTCTCCGACATCACCGAGTCGAACGGCTCGTCGTCGATGGCGACGGTGTGCGGCGGTTCGCTGTCGATGATGGATGCCGGCGTGCCGCTGAAGCGCCCCGTATCGGGCATCGCGATGGGCCTGATCCTCGAAGGCAAGAACTTCGCGGTGCTGTCCGACATCCTCGGCGACGAGGATCACCTCGGCGACATGGACTTCAAGGTGGCCGGCACGTCCGAGGGCATCACCACGATGCAGATGGACATCAAGATCGCGGGCATCACCGAGGAGATCATGAAGGCCGCGCTCGACCAAGCCAAGGAAGGCCGCGCGCACATCCTGGCGGAAATGGCCAAGGCGCTCGACCACACCCGTGAGGAACTGTCGGCTCACGCGCCGCGGATCGAGACCTTCACGATCGACAAATCGAAGATCCGCGAAGTGATCGGCACCGGCGGCAAGGTGATTCGCGAGATCGTCGCCACCACCGGCGCCAAGGTCGACATTGATGATGAGGGCGTGATCAAGGTCTCGTCGTCCGACACCGCGCAGATCGACGCCGCGATCAAGTGGATCAAGGGCCTCGTCGAGGAAGCGGAAGTCGGCAAGGTCTATGACGGCAAGGTCGTCAACCTGGTCGATTTCGGTGCGTTCGTGAACTTCATGGGCGGCAAGGACGGTCTCGTCCACGTCTCCGAGATCCGCAACGAGCGGGTCGAGAAGGTCGCCGACGCGCTGAGCGAAGGCCAGGCGGTGAAGGTGAAGGTCCTCGAGATCGATCCGCGCGGCAAGGTGCGCCTGTCGATGCGCGTCGTCGATCAGGAAACCGGTGCCGAGCTGGAGGATACCCGTCCGGCACGCGAACCCAGGAGCGATCGGGGCGAAGGCGGCGACCGTGGCCCGCGCGGTCCTCGTCGTGACGGCGACGGCGGTCGCGGCCCGCGTGGCGAAGGCGGCGGCGGTCGTGGTGAAGGTCGTGGCCCACGCCGCGACGGCGACGGTGGCCGCGGCCCCCGCCGCGACGGTGGCGGTCGCGACGACAATCGCGGTCCGCGCCCCGAGCGCAGCGGCGACGACGCCCCGGCGACCGAGTTCGCCCCGGCGTTCCTGACCGGCGATCGCGACTGATCGCTTCGCTTCGGCGGACGATACGAAGGGGGCTCGGGAAACCGGGCCCCTTTTTCGTGACCGGCAGCAAAGTTCGGCCGCAAACCCGAAGCGGTACGCTCATCTCCTATACTGGGTGGATGGAGATGCTGCGTTCTTGGCCGGCGACGGCAGCCGCGTCCGCGCTGGCGGTCGCTCTCGGGAACCGGGCGTTGCGGATCTGGCGGGGCACCGGCTACGGCATGGTGCTCGACGAGCTCGATCGGTTCCGCGATCGCGGCATGCGGATCCTGATCGTCGCGGGCTGGCTGTGCACCCTGGTGCTGGCGACGCTCGGCTGGGTCGCCGGCGATACGGCGACGTTCGGCGTCGTGCCGGTTTCGATCGACGCCAATCTGCTGCCGACCATGATGGTGCTCCACAAGCGCCACGATCGCGCCGCGCGGCTGCTGACCGGATCGCTCGCGGTGATCCATCCGGCGCTGGCCTTCTACCTGCTGCAAGGGGCGGGATGGAACGCCTATGACAGCATCTATTCGTTCGTGGCGCTCGCCGCCCTGGTGGTGCTGTGCGACTGGCGTCCGATCGCGATCGCGACGGCGTTGACGGTCGTGCACCACGTCCTGGTCAGCGTCGGTGTCTTGCCGGGAGGCGCCGGTGCCGCGCCGCCGACCGCCGAGATCCTCGTCCATGCCGGGGCGGTCGTGCTGCAGGCGGCGGTGCTCTGCTACGTAACCGCGCAGCTCCGGGCGCTCATGACCCACCAGCATCTCGCGCGGATCGAGAGCGACCGCATGGCGACCCGCGCGATCGAGGCACGCGGCGAACTCGAGGCGGCGATGGAGCGGACGATCGCGGCGGAACGACGCGCCGCGAACGAGCGCGAGCAGCGCCGGATCGCAGATGGCCAAGCGGAGGCACAACGGCGCGTGGTCATGCTCCGCCTCGCCGACGCCTTCCAGGCCTCGGTCGCGGACATCGCGCGCTCGGTCGGCGCCGCCTCCACCGGGCTGGACGGGTCCGCGCGCGCGCTCAACGTCCTCGCGCAGGACGCTACCTGTCGCACCCAGGCGACCGCGATCACCACCTCCTCGTCCTCCCGCGACGCCACCGATCTCGCCGGGCGCATCCGGTCGCTGAGCGACTCGGTGGTCGCGATCGCTCGGTCAGCCGAACAACAGGCGAGCCTCGGCGGCAAGGCGCGCCAGGCGTCCGAAGCCAGCAACGCCGCGGTGCTGGCGCTCGCGGAGCGCACCACGATGATCCACGGCTTTGCAACCTCGATCCAGCAGATCGCCGCGAACACCAGCCTGCTCGCGCTGAATGCGACGATCGAGGCGGCGCGGGCGGGCGATGCGGGGCGCGGGTTCCGGGTGGTCGCCGGCGAAGTCAGCTCGCTCGCGGAGCAGGCCCGCGGCGCGTCGGGCGAGATCGGCGTCCTCGCGGGATCGGTCGAGAGCAGCGCGTCGGTCGCGAACGGCGCGCTGGCCGATATCGCGGGGATGATCGACCAGTTGTCGAACGCCGCCGAGACGATCCGCTGCGAGGTCCGCCACCATCACCAGACCGCCACCGCGATCGAACGTGTCGCACGCACCACCGCCGACCAGATGGACCGAATCGCGGGCGAGATGACCGGGGTGGCGCAGGTCGCGGATAAGACCGCCACTCTCTCCGATTCGGTTGCCGATGCCGCCACCGGCCTGTCCGCGACCGCGCAGCAACTACTCGCCGCGACCGACCGGTTCGTGGTGCAACTGAAGGCGGCCTGATCCAGGCTCCTCTAGTCGCGGAAGCTCGGATCGAGTCGGTCGAGCTTGCGCAGCAGCGCCGGCCAGGCGAGCCGCTCCGCCAGCATCCCCATGCCCTTGGGGTTGGATTGATTGGCGACCTTGTGATCGACGCCCTGCGGCGGGTTGTTGAGGTTCTCGCGTCCGGCGGACAGCATCAGCACCTGCGCCTCGCACGCGCGCTCCAGGAAATAGAGCCGCAGGAAGCACGCGCCGACGCTCTCGCCCACCGCCAGCGTGCCGTGGTTGCGCAGGATCATCGCATTCTTGGTGCCGATGTCGGCGACCAGCCGCTCGCGCTCCTCGAGATCGGTCGCGATGCCCTCATAGTCGTGATAGGCGACATCGTGCCCCGCGATCATCGAAGTCTGGGTGTGCGGCAACAGCCCGAACGCCATCGCCGACACCGCCTGGCCGTGCGGCGTGTGCAGATGCATCACCGCCGCGGCATCGTCGCGCGCCATGTGGATCGCGGAATGGATCGTGAAGCCGGCCGGGTTGACCGGATGATCCGCCTTGCCGACCGGCTGGCCATGGACGTCGATCTTGACCAGGCTCGACGCGGTGATTTCCTCGAACATCATGTCGTACGGGTTGATCAGGAAATGATGCTCGGGCCCCGGCACCCGCGCCGACAGATGCGTGAAGATCAAGTCGTCCCACCCATAGAGCGCCACCAGCCGGTACGCCGCGGCCAGATCGACCCGCGCCTCCCACTCGCCCGGCGCCATCCGGTTGCCGGTATCGCCCTTCGAGTCGATCGATGCGAGGGTGGCCATCAGTCTCTCTCCGAATGTCGTTCGCGACCGACCATACCCGTTTCGCGAGCGCTGCTCAACGGCGAGCGGCGAAGGAGCATACCGCGAGGTGGAAAATAGGTGGTGTGGCAGACGTGCGTCCCGCCGCACTTCAATCCTCGATATCAAGAAGCGATCCAGGATGACGGTCAAATGATGGGATACGGCCACGCCGCTCGAGCCAGCCGAAGTGGGGAGCTTCTGTTGCCCGGTGCTCCCCGTACCGCTGGAATCCGCTTCTGTTGCCCGGTGCGGTCCAACCGCGCTATTTTAGAGTAACTTCAGGCCGTTAAGCCCTTAGTTACGCCGCAATCGCGAGTGCTTCGTTATCGTTGGCACTTGTGTATGGGCCGTCACGGTGGTCCCATTCCGAGCAAAAGAAAGCGCTTTTCAACACACGTCGATCCTGGTTCGGCCCCGTCATCGCCACCCGTTGCCGGGAGGCGGTGGTGGAGCCGCCGGGTACTGCCCCCGGGTCCGCTGCGCCTATTGTACGCAATCCTTTATCGCCATAGTCGGTTGGCCGAAGCCCGCCGACGCAACCAATATAGGTGAGCGCCAGGCCGCGCGCAAACCCCGCCTTTCGCTCGCCACAATAAAGGACCATAGCGATCGGATCATGTTGACCCAGCGTTCCCGTTACGCTCTTCGTGCGATGCTGTTTCTCGCCGAAGCGCCGCCAGGCGGACCGCCGATCCCGATGACGCGGATCGCGGTCGAGGCCAACGTGCCGCGCAAGTTCCTCGAACTGATCCTCGCCGATCTGCGCGATGCGGGCTTCCTGATCAGCCATCGCGGCAAGATGGGCGGTTACCGCCTGTCGCGGCCGTCGCACCTGATCTCGCTGGGCGAGATCATCCGCGTGATCGAAGGGCCGCTCGCGCTCATCCCCTGCGTCAGCCGCACCGCGTATCGCGCCTGCAAGGATTGCCGCAGCGAGGCGGATTGCGCGATCCGCCACGCGATGCTCCGGGTCCGTGACGAGACCGCCCGGATCCTCGACGGCACCAGCCTCGCCGACGCGAACAGCGAGGATCTGGCCGCCGCCTGACGACGCGCACCGCGCCCGCGGTCAGACCCGCGGACGCGCCTGCAACTCGTCGCGGATCTCGCGCAGCAGCGTGATGTCGGCGGGCTCGGCCGCCTGCGGCGCCTCGGCCTGCGGCACCATCCGGTTCACCGCGCGGATGATCATGAAGATGATGAACGCGATGATCAGGAAGTTGACCGCCGCGGTGATGAAGGCGCCATAGCCGAACAGCGGCACGCCCGCCTTCTTCAGCGCGGCGTAGTCGGTCGATCCTGCCAGCGCCGCGGGGATCGGGCCGAGCGCGACGAAGTAGCTAGAAAAGTCGAGCCCGCCGAAGATCCGTCCGATGATCGGCATCAGCACGTCGTCGGTCAGCGAGGTCACGATCTTGCCGAACGCCGCGCCGATGATCACCGCGACCGCCAGATCAAGCACGTTGCCGCGCATCACGAACGTCTTGAACTCTTTCAACATGCCCGGCTCCAGATCGTGATGATGCGCACAGGCTAGTCGAGGATGGGCTATTCGCCAAGCCGCGAGCGTGTACTATATGGCTGGCACAGAGCCAGGAGGGTGTTCATGACGCTACGTTTCATCGCTGCCGCCGCCATGGCCGTTTCGCTCGCGGGGTGCGGGATCAATTCGATTCCGACCGCGGAGGAAACCGTCAACGCGCGCTGGGCCGACGTGCAGAACGACTATCAGCGCCGCGCCGATCTGATCCCCAATTTGGTGGCGACGGTGAAGGCCGCCGGGGCACAGGAAAAGAGCATCCTCGTCGAGGTAACCCAAGCCCGCGCCGGCGCCAATGCGGTGACCCTGTCGCCCGAGGAACTGAGCGATCCCGCCAAGGTCCGCCAGTACGAGCGTGCGCAGAACAATGTCAGTCTATCGCTCCAGCGCATGCAGGAGGCGTATCCCGAGCTGAAGTCGCAGGGCAACTACACCACGCTGATGAGCCAACTGGAAGGGACCGAGAACCGCATCGTCATCGCGCGCCGCGACTACAACACCGCGGTGCAGGCATATAATACCCGGATCCGCACCTTCCCCGACGCGGTCGGCGCCAAGATCTTCTACGGCGCCAAGCCCAAGGTGCCGTTCCAGGCGACCAGCGCCAATGCCGACGTCGCACCAACGGTCAACTTCGGAAACGGCGCCTGACCCGGCTGATCGCCTGGCTGTCGTTGCTGCTCGCCGTGCTGACGCCGGCGGCGGCAACGGCGCAGACCTTCCCGCCATTCACCGGGCTGGTCGTCGATGCCGCCAATGTCCTCACCCCGGAGGCGAAGGCGGATCTCACCGCCAAGCTGGAGGCGCTGCAGCGTGACACCAAGCGCCAGGTGGTCGTCGCGACGATCCCGGACCTTCAGGGTTATCCGATTTCGGATTATGGCTACCGGCTGCTGCGGTCGTGGGGCGTCGGCCTGAAAGACGTTAACAACGGCACGATCCTGTTGATCGCGCCGAACGAGCCGACCGGGCAGCGCGGCCCGCGGATCGAGGTCGGCTATGGCCTGGAGCCGGTGCTTACCGACGCACTGTCGAGCGTGATCATCAACACCAAGATGATGCCGCTGCTCCACGCCGGTGACGTATCGGGTGCGATGATCGCCGGCACCGATGCGATCGTCGCGCAGCTGCGCGCGTCGCCGGACGAGGCGAAGGCGCGGACCGACGCCGCGATCGCCGAATTCGACCGGACGCACCGCCAGGCGCAGGGTAGTAGCGGCAGCGGGGGCTTCCCGATCTCGCTGATCTTCTGGTTCGTCATTCTCGCCGTCGTGGTCATCCCGATGCTGCGCGGCCGCGGCCGCGGGCGTGCCTATCGTGGTGGCGGCGGCGGCAACCTGCCGATCGTGCTCTGGTCGATCGCCAACGAGATCGGCCGAAGCTCCGGTGGTGGCGCCGGCGGGTGGAGCGGCGGAGGCGACTCGTCCGGCGGCGGTGGCTGGGGCGGCGGGGGCTTCACCGGCGGCGGCGGCGGGTCCGCTGGCGGCGGCGGCGCGTCGGGGGATTGGTGATGCTGCTCAGCGAGACAGACCGCGCAACCGTCGGCGCAGCGGTCACCGCGGCCGAATTCGGTACCGCGGGAGAGATCGTCACGATCGTCGCGACCGAATCGGACGCCTATCACGACGTTGCGCTGCACTGGGCGATCCTCGCCATGCTGCTCGTGCTCGCGCTGCTGTCGGCGTGGCCGGGCGCGGCGGATCCGTTCTACGAACTGGTCGTCGGCCGGTGGAGCCTGACGATGCCGCCGAGCGCGCTGCTCGGCATCGCGCTGATCCTCGTCACGGTCGCGTTCCTGCTGGTCCGGGTGCTGCTCGCCTGGCGACCGTTGCGCCTCGCGCTCACCCCGCGCACCACCAAGGCGCGCCGCGTCCGTCGCCGCGCGATCGCACTCTTCAGGGCGAGCGCGGAGCGGCGGACCAGCGGGCGCACCGGCGTGCTGCTCTATCTGTCGCTCGCCGAACGCCGTGCCGAGATCGTCGCCGATGCCGCGATCCATTCCCGCGTCGCGCCGGAGATCTGGGGCGACGCGATGATCGCGCTGATCGCGGCGGTGCGTGATGGCCGGCCGGGCGACGGCATGGCCGAGGCGGTAACCCGGATCGGCGCGGTGCTCGCCGAGCATTTCCCGCGCCGCGCCGACGACATCAATGAACTTCCCGACCGAGTGATCGAATTATGAGCGAGACGATGTGGGCCGGTCGCTTCCTCAGCGTCCACAAAGACGGCAACTGGGAATATGCCGCCCGCGCCAACGACATCGCCGCCGCGGTGATCGTCGCGGTCGACCGTGAGGGGTGCCTGTTGCTGGTCGAGCAATATCGCGTGCCCGTCGGCCGCAGCTGCCTGGAGCTGCCCGCCGGGCTGGTCGGGGACGACAGCGCCGGCGAGAGCGTCGCCAGGGCCGCGGCGCGCGAGCTGGAGGAGGAGACCGGCTACCGCGCTACCTCGATCGAGGCCCACGGCGTGTTCTGCTCCTCGCCCGGTATGACGTCCGAGACCTTCACGCTGGTCGTCGCGCGCGGACTCGACCGCGTCGGCGACGGCGGCGGCGAGGAGGGCGAGAACATCACCGTCCACCGCGTGCCGATCAGCGATGTCGGCGCGTTCGTCGCGCGGAAGCGTGACGAGGGGCTGGCGATCGATGCGAAGATGCTGCTGGTGCTCGGCGGGGGCATCCTGGCCGGGCTATAGTCGCCGTTTAGCGGAAATTATCCGCGTAGGACTGCAGCTTCAGCAACTTTTGCGGCGTCGGCACCACGGTATAGTCGATGCCCTCGCGCGTGCAGTAGGCGATCGCCTCCGCCTCGCTGGCGAAGCCGAGGCGGAGCTGGTCGCGGGTGTCGCCGCTGCCCGCCCAGCCGGTGAGCGGATCGGCGTGCTTGGCTTCGGCGGGCTCGAATTCGAGTTGCCAGTTGGCGGTCCGGTGATTGCCGGATTGCATCGCGTTCTTGGGACGCTGGAAGATACGGGCGTGGGGCATGCGCGCTCTTTATCCCTTCTGCTGCCGACGCGCATCCGCATTTTTCGTGCGCAGCGTCGCGGTCGCCGCGGCGGGATCGTCGGGCCAGGGATGCCGGGGATAGCGCCCGCGCATCTCGCGCGCGACCGCCGCCCAGCTGCCCGCCCAGAAGCCCGGCAGGTCGCGCGTGGTCTGGATCGGGCGACCTGCCGGCGAGGTCAGGCTCAGCACCAGCGGCACCCGCGCCTCGCCGATCACGGGATGCTCGGCGAGCCCGAACAGCGACTGCGGCCGCAGCTCGACCCGCGGCCCGCCTTCCGCGGCATAATCGATCGGGTGGGTGCTCCCGGCCGGGCTGGTGAAGTCGGGCGGCGCCAGCCGATCGATCTGGCGCAGGCCGTCCCAGCCGATCAGCGTCCGCAGCGCATCGGAGAGCGCACCCGGCGGGATCGCGTCGAGCCGCCGCCGCCCGACGAGCAGCGCCGGCAGCCATTCGTCGAGCCGGTCGATCAGCGTCGTGTCGTCGATTTGGTACCCGGCATAGGTGGCGCGGCTGCGCAGCGTCGCCGCCGTCGCGTTCCAAGGCAGCAGCGCCAGGCCGTGATCGCGCACCCCCGCCAGCAACGCACGCGCGATCGCGTCGGGATCCGCGCTCGAATCGGGGCCCGAGGATAGCCGCAACGATCCCAGCCGCCGCTCGCGCAGGGTGACGACGCCCCCGGTCGTGGGATCGAAGTCGACGATGCGGCGATGCTCGATAGTGTCGGCGAACAGCTCCTCGATGGTCGCGAGATCGAGCGGCGCCGCCGCCAGGATGCGCGCGCCCGACGCCGCGCCCTGGGTGTCGGCCACCGCCAGCCATTCGTGCCGCGCAAGCCCGGCGGCCTGATCCAGCCGGAAGCCGCGGCCGCCCGCTGACGCCCAGCTCTCGCCCGATACGTCGCGCCGCCGCGCGACACGGTCGGGGAAGCCGAACGCGATCGCCACGCCGGCGGCAAGCTCGCCATGATCGTCGCGCCGGTCCGGCCCGCCAGCGCTCGCCGCCCAGCGCGTCGCGAGGCGTCGCGCGGCCTGCGCCTTCGTGCCGCGCTCGCCGCGCCAGCGCCGCAGCCGCGCGTCCACGTCCGCGTCGTTGCCCCCCAGGCCGCGCTCCGACAGCAGCACCGCGACCTCGGCGGCGATCGCGCCGAGCCCGAGCCGGGCCGCGCACAGCAGCATGTGCGCGAGCCGCGGCGGCATCGGCATCGCCGCGATCGCGCGGCCATGATCGGTCGGCCGCGCCGCCGGATCGATCGCGCCGAGCCCCTCCAGCCGCTGCCGCGCCTCGGCGATCGCGGCGGCGGGCGGTGGATCGATCCAGCGCAGGTCGCGGAGATCGCCGACGCCCCAGATCGCGCCCGCCAGCACGAGCCCCGACAGATCGGCTTCGAGGACCTCTGGCGGATCGAAGCGCGGCAGCCCCGCGGTCGCCGCCTCCTCCCACAGCCGGTAGGCGACGCCGGGCCCCTGCCGTGCCGCCCGGCCGGCGCGCTGGGTCACCGCGGCCTGGCTCGCGCGTTCGGTGACCAGCCGGGTCATTCCCGCCTGGCGATCGTAGCGCGGTCGCCGGGCGAGCCCCGAATCGACGACGATGCGGATGCCGGGAATGGTCAGGCTGGTCTCCGCGATCGAGGTGGCGAGCACCAGCTTGCGCCGGCCATCGGGCTCGGCCTGAATCGCGGCACGTTGCAGCGGCGGATCGATGCTGCCGTGGAGCAGGTGGAGCGCGATGGCGTCTGGCAGTCCCGCCAGCCGATCGGCGACGCGCTCGATCTCCGCGACGCCGGGCAGGAACACCAGCACGCCGCCGTCCTCGTCGGCCAGCGCGCGGCGCACCGCGCTCGCGACCTCGTCCTCGATCCGCGTCTCCGCACGGCGACCGATGTGGCGAAGCGTCAGCGGATGTGCGCGCCCCTCGCTCTCGATCACCGGTGCGCCGCCCATCATCGCCGCGAAACGCGCGCCGTCGAGCGTCGCCGACATCGCGACCAGCCGCAGGTCGGGGCGGAAACCCGCCTGTGCATCGACCGCGAGCGCCAACCCGAAATCGCCGTCCAGGCTGCGTTCGTGCACCTCGTCGAACAACACCGCCGATACGCCGACCAGCTCTGCATCGGCCTGGATGCGCGCCACGAAGATGCCTTCGGTGATCACGGTGACCCGCGTCTCGGCGGATCGCCGCGTGTCCATCCGCGTCGCATAGCCGAAGGTCTTGCCGACCGGCTCGCCCGCGATCGCCGCCATCCGCTCCGCCGCGGCGCGTGCGGCGAGCCGGCGCGGGGACAGCACCAGGATCTCGCCGGTGCACCACGGCTCGCCGAGCAACGCCGGCGCGACCGCGGTGGTCTTGCCCGCGCCCGGTGGCGCGACGAGGACCGCGTTCGGGGATGCGCGAAGATGGGCGAACAGGGCGGGCAGCACGGCCAGGACAGGCAGTGCGGCCGGCGAATGTTGAATAAGTTGAAGGTCACTCCGCGCGTCAGCCGCCGGCCCGTCGACGTGGGTGGCTGCAGGATTGCCGGGTCCGGGAGCGGGTGGGGCCATGGGGCGGCTATGCCACGGGGGCCGGGGGGTAGGACAGAGGCGCGTAAGCCGACGGGAGGAGGCCCCCGCCACGTGTGCTCCCGCGAATTCGGGAGCCCAGTACTGGATCCCCGCCTTCGCGGGGATACAGGGGACTGGATGTCGCCCGGTCCTCGGCTATGCTGGCTCTTCACGGAGACCGACTTGGCCGATCACCAGCACGACCACGCCCACACGCATGACGATCACGGTCACGCCGGCCATTCGCATGGCGGGCACGGCCATCATCATGCGCCCGCCAATTTCGATCGCGCCTTCGCGATCGGGATCGGGCTGAACATCGCCTATGTCGCGGCGGAGGCGGGGGCCGGGCTGTGGACCGGATCCGTCGCGCTGCTCGCCGATGCGGGGCACAACCTGTCCGACGTGCTGGGGCTGGCGGTCGCCTGGGGCGGCGCGGCGCTGGCGCGGACGCCGCCGTCGAAGCGCTTCACCTACGGGCTGAAGGGATCGACGATCCTCGCGGCGCTGACCAACGCGCTACTGCTGCTGGTCGCGCTCGGCGCGATCGTGCTGGAGGCGGGGCAGCGATTCGCGGAGCCGCCGCCGGTCGCCGGGCTGACCGTTGCGCTGGTGGCGGCGGTCGGGATCCTGATCAACGGCGCCACCGCGATGCTGTTCGCGCGCGGCCGCAAGGGCGACATCAACATTCGCGGCGCGTATCTGCACATGGCGTCGGACGCCGCGGTGTCGGCGGGCGTGGTGGTCGCGGGGGTGGTCATCTGGTGGACCGGCTTCGGCTGGATCGATCCGCTGGTCAGCCTGGCGATCGCGGGGATCGTGTTCATGCAGACCTGGGCGCTGCTCCGCGAGACGATCGAGATGTCGCTGGCCGCGGTGCCGCGCGGGATCGACTACGATGCGGTGACGATGGCGCTGCGCACGCTGCCCGGCGTCGAGCGCTGCCACGATCTGCATATCTGGCCGATGTCGACGACCGAGCCGGTCCTCACCGCGCATCTGGTGATTCCTGCGGGTCATCCGGGCGATGCGTTCCTGGCCGAGGCGCGGGAGATGCTGCATCGCCGGTTCGGGATCGGGCATGCGACGTTGCAGGTGGAGACGGGGGCTGCGTGCGACGGGTGTGAGTAACGGATGGCGGTGCTGCGGCTGAACCGGCACCCCATCCCGTCACCCCGGACCCGATCCGGGGTCCCGCTTACGTTGTTCCGGTCGTGCGAGTTAGCGGGACCGCGGATCAAGTCCGGGGTGACAGCGAAGGTTGAGGGCCGCCAGACTTTGCCTCAGTAAGCTCGCGCGACCGCGAATTCGACCGCCTCGACCATCGCGTCCTTGGCGTTGCTGTTCGCGAAGCCACCGATCGCGTCGATCGCGCGCTGGCCGTAATGGCGGGCGCGCGCCAAGGTATCGTCGACCGCGCGGCTGCGGCGGACAAGGTCGATCGCGTGCGCGAAATCGGCGTCGCTGTCGCGGCGGCCTTCGATCGCGTCCTTCCAGAACTTGCGGTCCTCGGCGTCGCCGCGGGCGTAGGCGAGGATCACCGGCAGGGTCATCTTGCCTTCGCGGAAATCGTCGCCGGCGTCCTTGCCCATCGTGCCGGCGTCCGAGACATAGTCGATCGCGTCGTCGACCAGCTGGAACGCGATGCCGAGATTGCGGCCATAGGCGTCGAGCGCGGCCTCCTCGCCCTCCGGCCGCTCGGCGACGACCGCTGCGATCCGGCAGGCGGCGGCGAACAACGCCGCGGTCTTGGCGTTGATGATGTCGAGATAGCGGTCTTCGCCGAGATCGATGCGCCGCGCGGCGGTGAGCTGGTTCACCTCGCCCTCCGCGATCACCGCGCTGGCGTTCGACAGGATCTTCAGCACCTTCAGGCTGCCGTCCTCGACCATCAGTTCGAAGCTGCGGCTGAACAGGAAATCGCCGACCAGCACGCTGGCGGGGTTTCCCCAGATGATGTTGGCGGTGCGCTTGCCGCGGCGCAGGTCCGATCCGTCGACGACGTCGTCGTGGAGCAGCGTCGCGGTGTGGATGAATTCGACCGCCGCCGCGAGGCGGTGGTGGCGTGCGCCGGTATAGCCGATCAGCCGCGCGCTCGCGAGCGTCAGCATCGGCCGCATCCGCTTGCCGCCGCCCGCGATCAGGTGACCCGCGAGTTCGGGGATCAGCGGGATCTGCGACTGCATGCGATCGAGGATCACCGCGTTGACGCTGTTGAGATCGCCCGCGACGAGTTGGAGCATCGGCTCCAGCGAAGGCTCGCGCCCCGAAGCGCTGTCGAAACGGTGGATGGTGGCGCTCATCGCGCCGCCGCTGTGCCGTCTGAGGCGGGCAAAGGCAAGCCTTGCCCGCGCCCGGCAATGCCGCCAAGGGAGAAATCATTGGCTGCGGCCGCGGGGGTTTACGCTGATGGTCGACGACGTGTTGCAGGGATATCGCAAGAGCATCGACAACATCGATGCCGCGCTTGTCCACCTGCTCGCAGAACGCTTCAAGGTGACCCAGGCGGTCGGCCGCTACAAGGCGAGTTCGGGCCTGCCGCCCGCCGATCCGGGACGCGAGGAGCGGCAGATCCAGCGGCTGCGCAACCTCGCCGCGGAGGCCGAGCTCGATCCCGAATTCAGCGAAAAGTTCCTGCGCTTCATCATCGACGAGGTGATCCGCCATCACCAGCAGCTGCGTGGCTGAGATGGCGCTGCTGGTCGCGATCGAGGGCGCGGACGGCGCGGGAAAGGCGACCACCGCCGCCGCGGTCGTCGCCGCGCTGCACGCATCGGGGCGATCGGCGGAGGTGATCTCGTTCCCGCGCTACACCGCCACGGTCGGCGGGCACGTGCTCGGCGATTTCCTCGCCGGGCGGCTGCCGCATGCGCTGTCGCCGCGTGCGCTGGCGACGCTCTATGCGCTCGACCGGTTCGAATCGCGCGATCTGGTGCTGGCGACCGCGGCGCGGTGCGACGTGGTGGTGTTCGATCGCTACATCGCGTCGAACATGGCGTACCAGGCGGCGAAGGTTGCGGCGGACGAGGCCGGCGACCTGATGCGCTGGATCGTCGCGCTGGAGACCGGGCAGTTCGCGATGCCCGCGCCCGATCTGTCGATCTATCTCGACACCCCGCTGGAGGTCGCGCGCGCGCAGATCGCCCGCAAGCGGCGGCGGTCGTATACCGACCAGACCTACGACGCGCACGAGGCCGACGACACGCTCCAGCGGGCGGTGCGCGCGGCCTATGCGGCGATGACGGAGGGCGCGCTGCTGGGGCGCTGGCAGCGGGTGGTCACCGGCCGCGACGGCGAGATGCGCCCGCCTGCCGAGATCGCGGCGGAGATCGTCCGGGCGATTGGGTGATCAAGCGAAGACATTCCCAGAGCAAGTCCTTCCCTGCAAGGGGAGGTGGCAGTCCGCAGGACTGGCGGAGGGGTGACCAGCTATCCGGAGAAGGCGTCACCCCTCCGACTGGCTGACGCCAGCCACCTCCCCCTGTAGGGGAGGCTAATTACCGCCGCCGTCCGGCCTGCGCGTTCGACGGGCGATGCGGGCGCGGGCCACCGGGGCCACCAGTCCGCGGTCCGCCACGCGGGGCGCCGCGGGGCGTCTGCGGCGGTCCGTTGCCCGCGATCGGCTCGATCGCGACGCCGTCGTCCTCGTCCGCCGAGCGCACGAAGGCGGACATGAAGCGGCTGGCGGTGCCGCGCGGGATCTCGAACTGGGTCTCGTTGGGGCCGATGCGGATCGCGCCGACCTCGTTCTTGGTGATGTGGCCGCGGCGGCAGATCAGCGGCAGGATCCAGCGCGGATCGGCGTTCTGGCTGCGGCCGATGTTGAGGCGGAACCACACCGTGTCCTCGAAGCCGCGGCGCGGGCCTTCGGTGCGGGTCTCGGCGGCACCGGGCGTGTCGCGGTCGATCATCTCCTCGGGCTCGGGCAGGGCGCCGCGAGCCTGGTGCACCAGCGCGATCGCGAGTTCCTCGGGAGTCTTCTCGGCGAGCAGCCGCTGCGCCAGCGCGCGATCGGCGTCGTCGGCCTCGACCGGGGCGAGCAGCGTTTCCAGCAGGCGCTCGCTGTCCTGCGCGCGGATGTCGTCGGCGCTCGGCACCGGCACCCACTCGAACGCGATCCGCGCACCGCGCAGCATGCCTTCGACCCGGCGGCGGCGCGGGTAGGGCACGATCAGGATCGCGGTGCCCTTCTTGCCCGCGCGACCGGTGCGGCCCGAGCGGTGCTGGAGCGTCTCGGCATCGCGCGGCAGTTCGACATGGACGACGAGGCTCAGCGTCGGCAGATCGATCCCGCGCGCGGCGACGTCGGTCGCGACGCAGACCCGCGCGCGGCGATCGCGCAAGGCTTGCAGCGCCTGGTTGCGCTCGGTCTGCGAATGCTCGCCGGACAGCGCCACCGCGCCGAACCCGCGCTCGACCAGCGAGGCGTGGAGGTGGCGGACGTTGTCGCGGGTCGCGCAGAACAGCATCGCGGTCTCCGCCTCGTGAAAGCGGAGCAGATTGATCACCGCATTCTCGATATCCGAGGGCGACACCGCGATCGCCTGATAGGTGATGTCGCCGTGCCCGCGATCCTCGCCGACCGTCGAGATCCGTAGCGCATCGCGCTGGTACGCCTTGGCGAGCGCCGCGATCGGGCGCGGGATCGTCGCCGAGAACAACAGCGTCCGACGTTCCTTGGGAGTCGCGTCGAGCAGCGCCTCGAGTTCGTCGCGAAAGCCCATGTCGAGCATCTCATCGGCCTCGTCGAGCACCGCCACCCGCGTCGCCGACAGATCGAGCGCGCCGCGTTCGAGATGGTCGCGCAACCGCCCCGGGGTACCGACGACGATGTGGGTGCCGTGGCCGAGCGAGCGGCGCTCCTTGGACGCGTCCATCCCACCGACACAGGTGCTGATCCGCGCGCCGGCCTTGCCGAACAGCCACATCAGCTCGCGGCTGACCTGGAGCGCGAGCTCGCGGGTCGGTGCGACGATCAGCGCCAGCGGCAATCCGGGGGGCGGCATCGCGCCGTCGGTCATCAGTTCGTCGGCCATGGCAAGGCCGAAGGCGACGGTCTTGCCCGATCCGGTCTGCGCGGACACCAGCAGGTCGCGACCGCGCGCGCCCTCCTCGATGACTGAAGCCTGGACGGGCGTCATGGTGGTGTAGCCGCGCGCGGAAAGCGCTTCGGCGAGAAGCGGGGGCAGAGTCGAGAATGGCATGATCGCGCCAGATGGGCGCTCCGGACCGGAACGGCAAGGTGATTCCGGTCGGGGTGGCGGTTCAGCCGCCTGCCGCCGCCTCCCCCGCGCGCGCCAGGATCGCGCGTGCCTGCTTCAGGTGCGGCGCGTCGATCATCCGCCCGTCGAGCTGGAATGCACCGCGATCGGGCTCTCCGGCGAACGCCTCGACGATGCGGCGCGCCGCCGCGATCGCGGCGGCATCGGGGGTGAAGGCGGCGTTGATCGTCGCGACCTGACGCGGATGGATCGCCATCATCCCGGTGAACCCGTCGCGCGCGCCACGGGCGGCATAGGCGGCGAGCCCGACGTCGTCGTCGAGCGCGGGATACACCGTCTCGATCGCGGCGACCCCCGCGGCATGCGCGGCGAACAGCGCGAGCGACCGCACCAGCTGGTACGGCGCGGTGTAGCTGCCGTCCGCCTCGCGACTGGTCGCCGCGCCGATTGCGGCGGGCAGGTCCTCGGCGCCCCAGGTCAGCCCGCAGAGATCGCCCGCGACCTGGTCGTATTCGCGGAGCGCGAAGATCGCCGCGGGCGTTTCGGTCGCGATCGGCAGGATCGGCGGGCACCCCTCCCCCCACGCGTCATGGAGCGCGGTGATCGCGATCGCGCCTTCGGCCTTGGGCAGCACCAGCGCGTCCGCGCCCCGCGCCGTGGCAAGATCCGCGGCGAGCATCCCCGCATCGAGCGGGTTGATCCGCACCAACCGAAGCACGCCGGGCTCGGGCATCGCCAGCGCGGCGGCCACCGCCTCGCGCGCGACCGGCTTGCGCGCCGCGGCCACCGAATCCTCCAGGTCGAGGATGATCGCGTCGGCCCCGCTTGCGGCGGCCTTGGCGAAGCGCTCGGGCCGATCGGCGGGCACGAACAGCAGCGACCGGAGCCTCATGACGGCGCCCGCGACAGCAGCGCGGTGCGCAGGCACTGGCAGACGATCTCGTCGCGCTGGTTGGTCAGGACGTGGCGGAACGTCACCAGGCCCGCGGTCGGCCGCGACTTGCTGTCGCGCAGCTCGACCACTTCGGTCTCGGCGCGCATCGTATCGCCGATGAACACCGGGTGCGGCATCACCAGCTTGTCGTAGCCGAGATTGGCGACCAGCGTGCCGAGCGTGGTATCGCCCACCGACAGCCCGATCATCAGCGCGAAGGTGAAGGTGCCGTTGACCAGAATCCGGCCGAACTCGCTGGCCTTCGCCGCCTCGGCATCGAGGTGCAGCGGCTGCGGGTTGTGGGTCATCGTCGAGAATAGCAGATTGTCGGTCTCGGTCACGGTGCGGCGGATGTCGTGGACAATCCGATCGCCGACGCTCCACTGATCATAATGTCGGCCGGCCATTCTGCTCTCTCCTGTTGCGCGTTCTGGGGGATCACTTCACCCGCAGCTGCCCCTGGATGAAGTCGAAGCGGATCCGGACCCAGGCGCCGACCATCTTCTTGCCGCCGATCCGCGGCGGCAGCACGCGGAATTGCCATGCCGCCTGCCGCAACCCGCGCGCGAGCCCCGATCCGGGTGGCGATTCGCCGAGCGAGCGGCAATTGTCGACATGATAGTCGGCGATCGTCTGGCACGCGATCAGCGCCCAGCTGCCCGCCGGGCGATTGGGCGGCAGGTAGAAATCGAGCTGCGACGGCGTCGGCTCGGTATACCATTCGGCATTGTAGAGCCGCGCACCGCCCGGCCCCTCACCGGGGCCATAGGCCGAGCCGCTGTTCTTGCCCGCCCCCGCACCGTCGCCGTCGCCGCCGGCATCGTCGGCGTCGCCCGGACGGGCGGGGATCTTCGAAATATCGGCGGCGTCGAACAGCTCCATGCCGCCCGCCATCATCATCGGCGGCGGGGTCGGCGAGGAGGGCGGCGTGGTCGCGGCCGGGGGCGAGGGATCCTTGCGCGCGCGCGGAGCGGCGCCGCCGCTCGGGGTCTTCACCTTGGCGACCTTGCGGTCGCGCGGCGACGGCGTCGGGGTGTCGGCGCGATCCGGGAGCAGGGTGAATTCGGTCGGCCGCTTCTCGACCGCGCGCGGCGCGGGGAGCGGCGGCGCCAGCCGGAGCAGCAGCCACACGATCAGCAGATGCGCCGCAATCGTCAGCGCCATCGATGCGGCACGCCGTCTGACCGACGCCTGTCGGAAGTCCGGCACGGGCAGGAGGGACGCCGAACGCATGCGGGAGGCGCCTAGACCCCGCCGGGCGACACCGCCAGTGCGTTCTTGACCTGGCCCGCGAACGGTACCGATGTTCAATCAACGATAGGCGGGCATGCACCATGATGCACGCCCGCCTGGTTCAATCAAACGTTTGCAGAGCTGGCGTGCAAGAGGCTGCGGATGTTTTCCTTTACCCGTGCCAGCGTCTTTTCGGTGACCTTCAGGTCGCGCTCCGAGATGCCTTCGAGGACGCGATCGTTGAGTTCGGCGCCTACGGTTTGCATCCGGCGGATCGTTTCGAAGCCCTTTTCGGTGATGAAGATCCGGCGCGCGCGGCGGTCGCGGGCGTCGAGCCGGCGTTCGACATGGCCGCTCGATTCAAGCCGATCGATCAACCCGCCGATCGTCACCTTGCCGACATCCATGTCGCGCGCGAGATCGACCTGCATCGTGCCGTTGTTCGATTCCCGCGACAGATAGGCGAGCACCGACCATTGCGACCGGGTGACGCCGAGCGGCTTCATCTGATCGTCGAACAGCGTCCGGCGCATGCGCGAGACGTCGTGCACCAGGAAGCCGAAGCGAAACGGCTGGGCCGTCGGCTTGGTCGTGGTATCCAGTTCGATTTCTTCGTCGACCACCAGTTGTTTCGTCATGCTGTCCATTGCCATTCCCACCATGTGTCAAAGCAGTAATCGAACCATTATCCAATAATATAGGATAAACTACTCCGGTATGATACGTAGGTGGTAGTTTCCTGTGCCGACGCGGGACGGTGGGGCGGCAGGCCGGCGACCGTGGCGGAAACCACCAGATTGTGGCGAGCGCGCCGGCCGCGAGGGCAATGGTCGAAGACCAAGCCGTTGATTCCACACGATTTTTGGAAATGGCACGCCGGTTGCAGTGGCGGGGGCAGAGGCGCCGGCCAGCCGGTGCGACAGCCAAGGAACCGATCATGACCGCAACGCCCGCGCCGCTTTTCGACCGCCCCGACACGTTTTTCGGTGTTTGCGAGGGTCTGGGCCAGGATCTCGGCTTCAACGCCAATTACCTGCGCGTGCTGCTGGGCGCCGCGGTGCTGTGGAACCCGGTGGTGGTGATCGCCACCTATCTCGTGCTCGGCCTGGCGGTGGCGGCCTCGCGCTGGATCTACCCAGTCGCGTCGAACCGCGTCGACGATCAGGCCGCGGCGCGCGACGCCAGTGCGCGGTAGGTGTTCTTCAGGCTGACCTTGTCGATCTTCTCGGTGCCGAGCCGGGGCAGCGGCGCGGCCGAGATCCAGATTCGGCGCGGCACCTTGAACGCGGCGATATGCGCCTCGAGGAACGCGCATAGCGCCTCCTCGTCGATCGCCGCACCGTCACGCGGATGGACGACCGCGCCCGGCACCTCGCCGAAGCGTTCGTCAGCGAGCCCGAACACTGCGGCCTCGGCGACCGCGGGATGTTCGTACAACGCGGCCTCGACCTCCAGGCAGCTGATATTCTCGCCGCCGCGGATGATGATATCCTTCTTGCGGTCGACGATGAACATATAGCCGTCCTCGTCGAGATAGCCGATGTCGCCGCTGCGGAAATAACCGTCGGCGGTGAAGGCCGCGGCGGTGGCGTCGGGACGGTGCCAATATTCGACGAAGTTGCAGATCGATCGCAGGCACACCTCGCCGCGCTCGCCAACCGCGACCGGGCGGCCGTCGTCGTCGAGGATGGCGAGATCGACCAGCGGCGCCGACGGCCGGCCCGCCGAATTCGGCTTGGCGATGTAATTGCTCCGCCAGTTGCCGGTGCCGACGCCGTTGGTCTCGGTCAGACCGTAGCCGATCAGCGGCGCGCCCTTGCCCTCGGGCGTGCCGAGTTCGGCCTCGATCCGGCGGACATGCTCCTCGGGGCGCGGCGCGCCACCGGCGGCGAAGTCGGTCACCGTCGACAGGTCGTAGGCCGCGCGATCGGGATGGGTGAGGATCTCGAAGCTCATCAGCGGCACGCCGACGAAATAGGTGATTCCTTCCGCCTCGATCAGCCGCATCGCCTGCTCGGCATCCCATTTCGGCATCAACACCAGCTTGCGGCCCATCGCGAAGCTCTGCAGGAACACCGGCACCTCCGCGGTGACGTGGAACAGCGGCACGGTGAGCAGCGTCGAGGGCTGCCCCTCGGGCGGATTGCCGTCCTGAGTCGCGAGGCCGACCATCATCATCGCCTGCGCCAGATAGTTGAATATCGCCTGGACGATGCCGCGATGATCCGCGAGCGCGCCCTTCGACTGGCCGGTCGATCCCGAGGTGAACAGGATCGTCGCGCGATCGAGCGGGCCGACCGAGGGCAGATCGACCGGCGCCGCAGCGGCCGCGGCGAGCGGGGTCAGTGCGGTCGCGAGCGGTTGGGTGTCGTCGATCACCACCACCCGCGCCGATCGCGATGCAAGCCGCTTGGCGCGGGGCGGGTCCGCGACGACCAGGGTGCAATCGACCTCCGCGATCGCGGTCGCCAGCTCCTCCGCCTGCCACCAGCCGTTCAGCAGCGTCGCGACTCCGCCCGCCATCAGGATGCCCATGTAGAGCGCGATCCAGGACGGCGAGTTGCGCATCGCGATCCCCACCCGGTCGCCGACCACGATGCCGTGGGTGCCCACCAGCGCCTGCGCCACCCGGGTCGCCGCGGCGTGGACCTCGGCGAAGGTCAGCCGCTCCTCGCCCGAGACCAGGAAGGTCGCATCGGCATGCTGGGCGCAATAATGCGCGAAATAGGCGGGCAGCGACGGCGGCGCCGCGGCGATCGTCGGCAGGGTGACCCCGAACCGTTCCGCGCTGCCGAGCGCGAGCATGCCGTCCGGCCCGGTCAGCGCCGCCATCGTCGCATCCATGCGCCGGTCGAGTTCGGTCCGCATCGCTCTCTCCGCTTGGTCTAATGCCTTTGCAGCTTTATGCAGGCCGCAAAGCCCAGGGGGAAGCCTTGATCCTGTCCATACTCGCCGCCGCATCGGGCGACCCCATCCGCTTCACCGATCTCGGGCTGAAGCCGGATGTGTTCTCGATCGGATTCTTCACGCTGCGCTGGTACAGCCTGGCCTATATCGCGGGCATCCTGCTCGGCTGGTGGTATCTGCTAAAGCTGATCGCGCAGCCGGGCGCGCCGATGGCGCGGCGTCATGCCGACGACCTGGTGTTCTACGCCACGCTCGGGATCATCCTCGGCGGGCGGATCGGGTACGTGTTGTTCTACGCGCCCGACATGCTGCTCCACCCGCTTCGCGTGCTGCGGCTGTGGGACGGCGGGATGTCGTTCCATGGCGGGGTGATCGGCACCTCGATCGGGCTGATCCTGTTCGCGCGCAAGCACCAGCTCAACTGGCTGCGGGTGCATGATTACATCGCCTGCTGCGTGCCGTTCGGGCTGTTCTTCGGTCGGCTCGCCAACTTCGTCAACGGCGAGCTGTGGGGCAAGCCGACCAGCGTCGCCTGGGGCATCGTGTTCGACCGCACCGTGCCGTTCGGGATGGTCGAACCCGCGCGCCACCCGAGCCAGCTCTACGAGGCCGGGCTGGAGGGGCTGGTGCTGTTCGCGGTCCTGTGGTTCGCATTCTGGCGGACCAAGGCGCGCTACGATCCGGGCAAGCTCGTCGGGCTGTTCGTGCTCGGCTACGGCATCGCGCGGTTCGTGGTCGAATTCTTCCGCGAGCCGGATTCGCAGCTGCGCGCCTTCGCCGAGCGCACCGGGTTGCACATGGGGCAATGGCTGTGCGTGCCGATGATCGCGGGCGGCGTGTATCTGGTCGCGACCGCCGCCAGGCGCCGCGTCCGGGTGGAATCGATCGCGGGGCAGGAGAGCGTGGCTTAGGGCTGTTCATTGTGCTCCCGCGAACTCCACATGATAGGCGATCGTGACCCACACCCTCCCCCTCCCCGAACGGCTCGCCAGCGCGATGACGATCGCGGGGCCGATGTCGGTCGCGCAGTTCATGGCCGCCGCTAACGCGCACTATTACGCCACGCGCGACCCGCTCGGCACCGCCGGCGATTTCGTCACTGCGCCCGAGATCAGCCAGATGTTCGGCGAGCTGATCGGCCTGTGGTGCGCCGATCTGTGGGACCGCGCCGGGCGGCCCGAGATCGCGTGGGTCGAGCTGGGCCCCGGTCGCGGCACGCTCGCCGCCGACGCGATGCGGGCGATGGCCAAGGCCGGGCTGACGCCCACGATGCACCTGGTCGAGACCAGTCCGGTGCTCCGCGGCCTGCAGCGCGAGCGGGTGCCGGGTGCGACCTGGCACGATGCGGTCGACACGCTGCCTGGTGACGTTGCGCTGGTCGTGGTCGCCAACGAATTCTTCGACGCGCTGCCGATCCGCCAGCTGATCAAGCGCGAGCAGTGGCACGAGCGGCTGGTCGCGTGCCAGGACACGCTGTTCCTGCCGATCGCGGGCAAGCCGATTCCCGACGCGATCGTCCCCGATCGCTTTCGCGACGCGCCGCCCGGGTCGATCATCGAGGCGAGCCCCGACGCGGTGGCGATCGCGCGCGCGCTGGCGGGGCGGCTCGCGGCGCAGGGCGGGGCGCTGCTCGCGATCGACTATGGCTATGAAGGCCCGGCGCTCGGCGAGACGTTGCAGGCGGTGCGCGGCCACGCCGCCGCGAACCCGTTCGCCGATCCGGGAGCGCAGGATCTCAGCGCGCATGTCGATTTCGCGACGCTCGCCGCGGCGGGGCAGGCGGAGGGTGCGGTCGCCTGGGGGCCGATCGCGCAGCGCGACCTGCTCGGCCAGCTCGGGATCGACGCGCGTGCCGCGGCGCTGGCGCGGACCGCGCCAGACCGTGCCGACGAGGTGCTCGCCGGCCGTACCCGGCTGATGCAGGACATGGGCGAGCTGTTCCGCGCGCTCGCGCTCACCGCGCCACACTGGCCGACCCCGGCGGCGTTCGCATGATCGACTATCGCGACGCCCGGCCCGGCGACGGCCCCGCACTCGACGCGATGGCGCGCGAGATCTGGATCGCGACCTTCGCGCACACCGCGCCCGCCGCCGACATCGCCGCCTATGTCGCCACCGCCTACGGCCCCGACGGCGCATTGCTCCGCGATCTCGCCGATCCCGCGATCCATTTCCGCCTCGCGGTCGAGGACGGGCGGATCGTCGGCTATGCCAAGCTCACCAAGCCCTGGGTGGTCGAGGCCGCGAACGATCCGAACGCGCTGCAGCTCAGCCAGCTCTACGTCGTCGCCGACCGGCACGGCCACGGCATCGCGCAGGCGCTGATGGCCTGGACGATCGACACCGCGCGTGGCCGCGGTGCGCCCGCGCTGTTCCTCACCGTGTTCGAACACAACCCGCGCGCGCGGCGCTTCTACGATCGCTACGGCTTCGTCCATGTCGGCGATTACGCGTTCCACACCGGCACGCAGATCGACCGCGACGAAGTGATGAGGCTGATGCTGTGAGCGACGTCGAGGTGATCCGCGCCCGCGCCCTCGCCGGCACGCCGCACGGCTTTCTCGGCCGGCGCGGCGGGGTGTCGACCGGGGTCACGGCGGGATTGAACGTCGGGCTCGGCTCGGACGACGATCCTGCCGCCGTCGCGGAAAACCGCCGCCTCGCCACCGACGCGGTGCTGCCCGGTGCGCGGCTGTGCACCGTGTACCAAGTCCACTCCGCCGAGGCGGTGAGCGTGCCCGCGGCGTATGACGATGCGCAGCGCCCGCACGCCGATGCGCTCGTCACCGATCGGCCGGGCCTCCTGCTCGGCATCCTCACCGCGGACTGCGCGCCGGTGCTGCTCGCCGACCGCGAGGCCGGGGTGGTCGGCGCCGCGCATGCCGGGTGGAAGGGCGCGCTGGGAGGGATTACCGACGCCGCGATCGTGGCGATGGAGACGCTGGGTGCGCGCCGCGACCGCATCGTTGCCGCGATCGGCCCGTGCATCGCGCGCGCCAGCTACGAGGTCGACGACTGCTTCGCGCGCCGCTTCGCCGAGGCCGATCCCGAGAACGAGCGGTTCTTCGCCGACGCGCGCGAGGGGCATCACCGCTTCGACCTCGAAGCCTATGTCGCGCACCGGCTGGCGGACGCGGGGATCGGCCGGGTCGAGGCGCTCGGGCTCGACACTTATGCGGACGAGGCGCGCTTCTACAGCTATCGCCGCGCGACCCACCACGGCGAGCCCTCCTATGGCCGGCAGATCGCGCTCATCGCCGTCGTATAGTTTCCCTTGAGACCATATCGGCGTATGATGCTCATCGTAATTGGGAGAGCATCATGTCCGAACCGACCACCCCGAACGAAGCCGAATTGAGCGGCGTGGAGGCACGGGTCTCCCCCAAGCCCGCGGTCGATGAGATCGGCGGGCGCAAGCTGAAGCCGTCGACGCTGATGATGGGGCATGGCTACGACCCGGCGCTGTCCGAAGGATCGCTGAAGCCGCCGATCTTCCTCACCTCGACCTTCGTCTTCCCCAATGCGGCGGCGGGCAAGCGCCATTTCGAGGGCGTGACCGGCAAGCGCCCCGGTGGTGCCGAGGGGCTGGTCTATTCGCGGTTCAACGGCCCCAACCAGGAGATCCTCGAGGATCGGCTGGGCGTGTGGGAGGAAGCCGAGGACGCGCTCGCCTTCTCCAGCGGCATGTCCGCGATCGCGACCTTGTTCCTGGCGATGGTCAAGCCCGGCGACACCATCGTCCATTCGGGCCCGCTCTATGCGGCGACCGAGACGCTGATCGGCCGCGTACTCGGCAAGTTCGGGGTCAAATGGCTCGATTTCCCCGCCGGCGCGACCCGCGAGGAGATCGACGCGGTGATGACCGAGGCCGCGACGGGCAGCGTCGCGCTGATCTATCTCGAATCGCCCGCCAATCCGACCAACGCGCTGGTCGACGTGCAGGCGGTGGCGGCGAGCCGCGACGCGATCTTCGGCGACACCAAGCCGCCGATCGCGATCGACAACACCTTCCTCGGCCCGTTGTGGCACCAACCGCTGAAGCACGGTGCGGACATCGTGGTCTATTCGCTGACCAAATATGCCGGCGGCCATTCGGATCTGGTCGCGGGCGGGGTGCTCGGATCGAAGGAGCACATCAACACCATTCGATCGATGCGCAACACGATCGGAACGATCACCGACCCGAACACCGCCTGGATGCTGCTCCGCAGCCTGGAGACGCTGGAGCTGCGGATGAGCCGCGCCGGCGAGAATGCGGTGAAGGTCTGCGGCTATCTGCGCCATCATCCGAAGGTCGAGCGGGTCGCGTATCTCGGTTTCCTCGAGGACGAACCCGGCATGGAGCGCCAGGCCGACATCTATCGCCGGCACTGCACCGGTGGCGGATCGACCTTCTCGCTGTACCTGAAGGGCGGCGAGCGCGAGAGCTTCGCGTTCCTCGATGCGCTGAAGATCGCCAAGCTCGCGGTCAGCCTCGGCGGCACCGAGACGCTGGCGAGCCACCCCGCGGGCATGACGCATCTGTCGGTTCCCGACGCGCGAAAGCAGGCGCTCGGGATCACCGACAATCTGGTGCGGATCTCGATCGGCGTCGAGGACGCCGACGACCTGATCGCGGACTTCACCCAAGCGCTGGAGGCGATCTGAGGGGGGCTCCACGCCCGTCATCCCCGCGAAGGCGAGACCTCGGCAACGATAGCCGACTTCACCAAATTAATTCGTCACCCCGGACTTGTTCCGGGGTCCACGGTGCCGCGACATAAACGAGTTTTGCTTCTGGGGAACGGTGGATCCCGGAACAAGTCCGGGATGACGAAGAAGTTCGGAGAGGTCTCGCGACGGCGAAGAAGTGGCACCCCGCCCCCACCGCTTGCCCCGATCGCCGCTTCCGGCGATGACGTCGCGATGACCGATCACGATTTCATCGCCGGGCTGCCCAAGGCCGAGCTGCACCTGCACATCGAAGGCAGCCTCGAGCCCGAGCTGATGTTCGCACTGGCTGCGCGCAACGGCGTCGCGATCCCGTTCGCCAGCGTCGAGGAGGTCCGCGCGGCGTACAGCTTTTCGCGGCTGCAGGACTTTCTCGACATCTACTACAAGGGCGCCGACGTGCTGCGCACCGAGGCGGATTTCCACGATCTCGCGGTCGCCTATTTCGATCGCGCCGCGGCGGACGGCGTCGTCCATGCCGAGATCATGTTCGACCCGCAGACCCACACCGCGCGCGGGGTGAACTTCGACACCGTCATCGCGGGCCTGCTGTCGGGAATGGCCGCGGCCGAGGCGACGCACGGGCTGACGTCGCGGCTGATCCTGTCGTTCCTGCGCCATCTCGACGAGGCGGACGCGTTCGCGACGCTGGAGATGGCGCGGCCGTGGCTCGACCGGATCACCGCGGTCGGGCTCGATTCGTCCGAGCTCGGCCATCCGCCCGAGAAGTTCGCGCGGGTGTTCGCGGCGGCGCACGCACTCGGCCTGCGCCGGGTCGCGCACGCCGGCGAGGAGGGGCCGCCCGGTTATGTCTACCAGGCGCTGGACCTGCTCGGGGTCGATCGGCTCGATCACGGCAACCGCAGCCTGGAGGATCCGGCGCTGGTCGCACGGCTGGCACGGACGGGGATGACGCTGACGGTATGTCCGCTCTCCAACCTCAAGCTGTGCGTGGTCGGCGACATGGCGGACCATCCGATCGACCGGATGCTGCGCGAGGGGCTGCGCGCGACGATTAACTCGGACGATCCGGCCTATTTCGGCGGCTATGTCGCGGACAATTACCGCGCCGCCGCGGCCGCGCGCGGGCTCGATCGCCGCGACCTGGCGATGCTGGCGCGCAACAGCTTCCTCGGATCGTTCCTTCCCGACGACGTCGTCGCCACCCACCTCGCAGCGCTCGACGCCTATGTGGCGGCGCATTGATGCCGGTCTTCACGGACATTCCGCAGGACGAGTTCGTCGCCGCGATCCGCGCGATCGCGGCGCAGCTGGCGACGAGCGTGGATTGGCGGCCCGACTTCATCATCGGCATCGGTCGCGGCGGGCTCACCCCGGCGGTGTTCCTCAGCCACGCCGCGGGGCTGCCGATGCTGTCGGTCGATTTTTCCAGCCAGGTCGCGGACTTCGCGGACGAACCGCTGGTCAAGCTGGCGGCGCGCACCCGCGCCGGCGAGCGGCTGCTGTTCCTCGACGACATCAACGATTCGGGGCGGACGATCACCCATCTGCGCGGCGCGCTCGTCGCGGCGGGGGCGGTGCCGGGCAGCATCCGGTTCGCGACGCTGATCGACAATCTGAGTTCGGCCGAGCGGGTGGATTACAGCGCGCGGACGATCGACCGGACGGTGACGAAGGACTGGTTCGTGTTTCCGTGGGAAGCGATCGCGCCGGCGGCCGCCCTGGCGGACGACGCGGCGGCGGTGCCGGAGCGGCTTGCCTGAGCTCTCCTACGCCAATCGTATTCCCGCGCAGGCGGGAATACAGGATCGGGCAAAGCAACGATCGTGGCGCTGCTTGGTCCTGAGCTCCCGCCTGCGCGGGAGCACATCTAAAGTGGCAGCAGTCCACTCCATCTTCGTCACCCGTCGCTGGCGCGCTCGATATCCGCGCCGACCGCCTGGAGCTTTTCCTCCAGCCGCTCGTAACCGCGATCGAGGTGATAGACCCGGCTGACCTGGGTCTCGCCCTCGGCGGCGAGGCCGGCGAGGATCAGGCTCATCGACGCGCGCAGGTCGGTCGCCATCACCTGCGCGCCGGCCATGTGATCGACCCCGCGGACCACCGCGGTGCGGCCGCGGACCTGGATGTCGGCGCCCATCCGCGCGAGTTCGGGCACGTGCATGTAGCGGTTCTCGAAGATCGTCTCGGTCAGCACGCTGGCGCCGTCGGCGCGGCACAGCATCGCCATGAACTGCGCCTGCATGTCGGTCGCGAAGCCGGGATAGGGGGCGGTCGACAGCGTCAGCGGGCGCAGCCGCCCGTCGGCGCTGACCCGGATGCCGTCCTTGGTCTCGGCGACGCTGACCCCGGCCTCGACCAGCGCGTCGATCGTCGCGCGCATGTCCGCGGCCTTCACGCCGACCAGCTCCAGACTGCCGCCGGTGATCGCCGCGGCGCAGGCGTAGCTGCCCGCCTCGATCCGGTCGGGCATCACCGCATAGGTCGCGCCGTGGAGGCGATCGACGCCCTCGATCTCGAGCCGCTCGGTGCCGATGCCGTCGATGTGCGCACCCATCGCGACCAGGCAGTTGCACAGATCGACGATCTCGGGCTCGCGCGCCGCATTCTCGATCACCGAGGTGCCGCGCGCGGTGGCCGCCGCCATCACGACGTTCTCGGTCGCACCGACCGACACGATCGGGAAGCTGAACCGCCCACCCGGAAGCCGGCCACCGGGGGCGGAGGCGCGGACATAGCCCGCCGCCATCTCGATCTCCGCGCCGATCGCCTCGAGCGCCTTCAGGTGGAGATCGATCGGCCGGTTGCCGATCGCGCAGCCGCCGGGCAGCGACACCGTCGCGACGCCGGCGCGCGCGAGGATCGGGCCGAGCACCAGGATCGACGCGCGCATCTTGCGGACGATGTCGTAGGGCGCCTCGGTCGAGGTCAGCTTGCCGGCGCGGATCGTCATCACGCGGCCGAAATCCTCCGGACGGGTGCCCTCGATCGAAGTCGACGCGCCGAGCTGGTTGAGCAGATGCCCGAAGCCGTCGACATCCGCGAGTCGCGGCAGGTTGCGCAGCGTCACCGGCTCGTCGGTGAGCAGCGCGCACGGCATCAGCGTCAGCGCCGCGTTCTTGGCGCCGGAGATCGGCAGGCGGCCGCTGAGCCGGTTACCGCCGCGAATGAGAATACGATCCATCGCCGCGGTCTAGCGCGCGGAGGCTCGCGTGCAAGGGCGTGTCGTTCGAGACAGGGAGAAGAGGGCTCGCGCAGAGGCGCGGAGGACGCAGAGATGGTGCGATTGCCGTAAAGGCGGCTCTCCCCTCATCGGGTGCCGCATGTGCCATGTAGGAGGTATGATGACGCTGTCGCGGTCGCCGTCTCTGCGTTGTTCGCGTCTCTGCGCGAACACCCTTCTGTTCCGATCGCCGCTTAGACGGACCCCGATCAAGTCCGGGGTGACGGTGATCAGGCGTGCCGTATCACGCCTTCTCCAGCGTGCATTGAAGCGGGTGCTGGTTCTGGCGGGCGAAGTCGATCACCTGGCCGACCTTTGTCTCCGCCACCTCGTAGCTGAACACGCCGCATACCCCGACGCCCTTCTGGTGGACGTGGAGCATCACCCGCGTCGCGGCTTCCATGTCCATCCGGAAGAAGCGCTGCAGGCAGAGCACGACGAATTCCATCGGCGTGTAATCGTCGTTGAGCATCAGCACGCGGTACGGCGTCGGCTGCTTGGTGCGGGTGCGCGTCTTGGTCGCCAGGCCGGTGCCGGTGTCGTTCCCGGAGCCGTCCCCGGCACCATCATTGCCGCTGTCGTCGCGGCGCTCGGCCATGGATGTGAGTGGAATCTGCATGTCGGTTCCGAAAATATGGCATCCCCTGCGTCAGGGGCAAGGGCCAAACCGGGGCCTGCAGGGGGAAAAGCCCCGAAGCCGCCAAAAGGTCCGCCGACGCGAAAAGGGCGGCCGCATCGCTGCAGCCGCCCCTTCCTATAGCATCGAAGTCGCGCGATCAGGCGGCGATCTTCACCTTTTCGGCTGCGATCGCGACGCGGTTCGAGATCGGCTGGGCGACTTCGCCGGCCAGCTTCAGCATCGTCTCTGTCGAGCGCGAGGTCTCGGCGACCATCATGTCGAACGCGCTGCGGACATAGTCCGACTGCAACTTCATGAACTCGGTCGGCGACTTCACCGACGCCATCGTCTTCGCGGCGGCGGTGGCCTCCTCGAACGACTTCTTGGCATAGGCGACCGCGTCCTGGCCGAGCGTCTCGAAGCCCTTGGCCGCGATCTTGGTCGATTCGACGATTGCCTCGATGTTGCCCTTCGAGAAGCTGTTCATCTCGTCGAACATCTTCTGGCCCTTCTCCATCGCGCCCTTGGCGTCGGCACCGGCGAACATGGCCTGGGTCTTTTCGGTAATGGTCTTGATCGTGTCCATCGTGACATCCTTTGCTGCGGTGGCCGCCGAGGCGGCACGTGGTGGCTTCGCGATGCGCACCGGCGCCTTCGCGGGGGCCGGCTTCTTCGCGACCGGCTTTGCTGCCGGTACGACCGGCTGGGACTTCAACAGGGGCTGCGACTCGGCCGTCTCGGCGACGGGGGCGGAAGCCTCCGGCACCACGGGCTTCGCCACCGCGACCGAGACGGGTGCGGCCACGACGGGAACGACCGGGGTCGGTTCGGGCTTCGCCTTCTTGTCCATCGCGCAACTCCAGCTCTATGCTGCGGCGCACAATACTGCGGGACCGAACGATATGCAACTACTTTGTTGCAGTGCAGCAAAAACGAAAATTGCTTGCAGTATTAAGGTTTAGCGGGCTCGCACATAGTCCCCGGGAGCGTCGCAGATCGCGGCCAGATCGCCTCCGCCCGGCACCCGCGCGCCGGTCGCCGGGATCGTGTCGGCGCCGTGCCCGCGCAGCCATGCGAGCCAGTCGGGCCACCAGCTGCCCTTGGTCTCGGTCGCCCCGGCGACGAACGCCTCGAGCGAGTCCACGGGGTCGTCGTTGGTCCAATATTGG
Source organism: Sphingomonas sp. Tas61C01 (assembly GCF_052567495.1). Lineage (NCBI taxonomy): Bacteria > Pseudomonadati > Pseudomonadota > Alphaproteobacteria > Sphingomonadales > Sphingomonadaceae > Sphingomonas > Sphingomonas sp. Tas61C01. The sequence continues at coordinate 2,628,074 of NZ_CP199583.1, read as the reverse complement.
TATTTGCCCGACGAGGGCGGGTTGACCACCCCGGCGATGTGCCCCGACCCGGCGAGCACGAAGCGCAGCGGCCCGCGAAACAACCGGGTGATCCGCCACACGCTTTCCGCCGGCGCGATATGATCCTCGCGCCCCGCCTGGATATAAGCGGGCGTCTCGACCAGCCGCAGGTCGATGGCGGTGCCGTCGATCGACATCGTGCCGTGATCGACGAGCCGGTTGTCGCGGTAAAGATCGGTCAGATACGCCAGGTGCCATTTCGCGGGCAGGTTGGTGGTGTCGCCGTTCCAGTGGAGCAGGTCGAACGGCGTATAATCCGCGCCCAGCAGATAGTTGTTGGTGACGTAGTTCCAGATGAGGTCGCGGCCGCGCAGCAGGTTGAAGGTCAGCGCCATGTAGCGCCCGTCGAGGAACCCGTCCTGCGACAGTCCCGCGATCAGCTGCAACTGATCGTCGCCGATGAAATGCTGGAGCTCGCCCGCCGACGCGAAGTCGACCTGCGCGGTGAAGAAGGTCGCGCTCGCCACCTTGTCTGCCTGCCCGCGCGCGGCGAGCACCGCCAGCGTCGCCGCCAGCGTCGTCCCCGCCACGCAATAGCCGATCGCGTGCACCGCCGGCACGTCGAGCAGCGCGCGGATGGTGTCGATCGCCTCGACCTGCGCCATCGCGTAATCGTCCCAGATCACGTCCTTCATCGTCGCGTCGGCGGAGCGCCACGACACCATGAACACCGTGATCCCCTGGTCGACGCACCAGCGGATGAAGCTTTTTTCGGGGGTGAGATCGAGGATGTAGAAGCGGTTGATCCAGGGCGGGAAGATCACCAGCGGCGTCGCCAGCACGCTTTCCGTGACCGGCGTATATTGGATGAGTTCGTAGAGCGGGGTGCGTTTCACCACCTTGCCCGGGGTCATCGCCAGATTGCGTCCGACCTCGAACGCGGCGGGATCGGTGTGCGTCAGCTGCCCCTTGCCGAGATCCGCGAGCATGTTCTGGAGACCCTTCAGCAGGCTTTCGCCCTTGGTCTCGATCGCCTTTTCCATCACCTCGGGGTTGGTGAGCGCGAAATTGCTCGGGCTCATCGCGTCGACCAGCCCCTTGGCGGCGAAACGCAGCGTCTCTTTCTGCCTGGGCTCGACACCTTCCAGCGCGTCGACGCCGCGAAGCATGTGGTCGGCGATCAGCAGGTAGCTCTGCCGGGTCCAGTCGTAGATCGGGTTCTCGCGCCACGCCGCCGCCTTGAAGCGCTTGTCGCGGGCCTGCGCCTCGGGCTCCGCGGCGGGGGCGACCGTGGCGGGATCGAGGAAGCGCTGCCACAGCGTCAGGCTGTCGGTCCAGAAATCGCGCGCACGCTCGATCGTCGCGGGATCGTTGATCCCCGGCATCACCGGCACCGCGCCGCCGTTCACCGCGGCGATGCCCTGTTCCATCATCATCTGCTGCGCGCGGCCCATCACCCAGGTCCAGTGCTGGAGATCGGCCAGCGTGGGCGGCGGGTCGGCTGCTTCGGGGTCGGCCATGGCATCCTCTCGCGTTTCGCGCATCCTAGCGACTGGGAGGCGGATGTTCACCCCTTCCCTGCGGTCATCCAACCGCCGACGCACCCGAAAGGGCGCATTCGCGGCCAAGCCCGTTTCGGCTGGGCGACGGATCGACTATGGGTCGGCCTCATAGCTGGGAACCGCCACCGCCATGTCCGACGATTTCTACCGCATCAAGCGCCTGCCGCCCTATGTCATCGCCGAAGTCAACGGCATGCGGGCCGCGGCGCGCGCGGGCGGCGAGGACATCATCGATCTCGGCATGGGCAACCCCGATCTGCCGCCGCCCGAGCACGTCATCGAAAAGCTGATCGAGGTCACGCGCAAGCCCGATGCGCACGGCTATTCGCAGTCCAAGGGCATCCCAGGGCTGCGCCGTGCCCAGGCGAACTATTACGGCCGGCGCTTCGGAGTCGATCTCGACCCCGAGACCGAGGTCGTGGTGACGATGGGATCGAAGGAGGGACTCGCCAGCCTCGCCACCGCGATCACTGCGCCGGGCGACGTCGTGCTCGCGCCCAATCCGAGCTACCCGATCCACACCTTCGGCTTCATCATCGCCGGCGCGACGATCCGCGCGGTGCCGACGACCCCTGACGAAGCCTATTTCGAGAGCCTCGAGCGTGCGATGGCGTTCACCGTTCCGCGCCCGAGCGTGCTGGTCGTCAACTATCCCTCCAATCCCACCGCCGAGGCGGTCGATCTCGCCTTCTACGAACGGCTGGTCGCGTGGGCGAAGGATAACAAGGTCTGGATCATCTCCGACCTCGCCTATTCGGAGCTCTATTACGACGGCAACCCGACGCCCTCGATCCTGCAGGTGAAGGGTGCCAAGGACGTCGCGGTCGAATTCACCTCGCTCAGCAAGACCTACAGCATGGCCGGCTGGCGGATCGGCTTCGCAGTCGGCAACGCCAGGCTGATCGCGGCGATGACGCGGGTGAAGTCGTACCTCGATTACGGCGCCTTCACCCCGATCCAGGCGGCGGCCTGCGCCGCGCTCAACGGTCCGCAGGACATCGTCGAGAAGAACCGCCTGCTCTACCACAAGCGCCGCGACGTGCTGGTCGAAAGCTTCGCGCGCGCCGGCTGGGACATCCCCTCGCCACGCGCGTCGATGTTCGCCTGGGCGCCGCTGCCACCCGCGGTCGCGCATCTCGGCAGCCTCGAATTCTCGAAACAGATGCTGACCCATGCGCAGGTCGCGGTCGCCCCCGGCGTCGGCTACGGCGAAAACGGCGAGGGCTTCGTGCGGATCGCGCTGGTCGAGAACGAACAGCGCCTGCGCCAGGCCGCGCGCAACGTGAAGCGCTACCTCGCCAGCATGGGCGTCAACACGCCCGGCCGAGCGCTGGGCCAGAAAGCGGGCTGATGCTCCTGTTCCGCGGGCTGGAAAGCCATCCGCGTTCGTTCCTGAAGGCGGTGTCGTGGCGCACCGTCGGGTCGATCGACACCTTCGTGCTGGGCATGTTGTTCACCAGCGGCAACGCCAAGATCGCGGGCTCGATCGCGGGGACCGAGGTGATTACCAAGATCCTGCTGTTCTACTTCCACGAACGCGCCTGGTCGCTGGTACGCTGGGGCCACCGCCCCGAAACGGTCGCGCCCGATCAGTCGGGCGAAGGCGTGGCGCCCGCAGCATGAGGGACGGATTCCGCTTCTCGACCCGCTTCCGCGTGCGCTATGCCGAGATCGACGGCCAGAAGGTCGTCTTCAATTCGCGCTACCTCGAATATGCCGATGTCGCGGTGACCGATTTCTGGGCATGGACCGGGATCGACGCCGCGCTCGGGGCGATCTGGCACGACACCGAGTTCCACGTCCGCCGCAGCGAGATCGACTATCTGAAGCCCTTCGTGCTCGGCGACACGATCGAGGCATCGGTCCGGATCGAACGGATCGGCACGTCGAGCATCACCAAGCGATTCGAGCTGGCGCATGCGGAGACGGGCGAGCTGCACACCGTGATCACGATGGTGAGCGTCAACGTCCACCTGCCGACCGGGCGCCCGGCGCCGCTGGGCGCGGAGGTAAGGGCGTATCTGGAGGGGTTGAGCGCGGACGCCGCCGGTTGAACCTACCCCGGCGAAGGCCGGGGCCCAGTAGCGATGGCCGAGATAACGAAGGGAAGCGATCGGCCGCGAGCGTCTCGTAGCCGGGCGCCGGCCTTCGCCGGGGTACTTAGGCGCTTCCGGCTAGCCGATGTTCCCCGCGAAGGTGGGGGACCCAGTACTGAGCTCCCGCCGTCGCGGGAGCACATGGAGGCAGGGGATGAGGCCTGCCGAGACGCGCCTACTCCGCCGCCTCCATCCGATCCGGATCCTGCGCGACATCGCCGGGAAGTGCCCAGATCAGGTCGTGCTTGGTCAGCACCCGGCCGTCGTGCGACATCACCGAGATCGGCTCGATCGGGCGCCGGTCGCGCGCGTCGACCAGGATCGGGAAGGCGGGCACGCAGGTTTCCCAGCGCTCGCCCCATTGGCGCAGCGCGATCATCGTCGGCAGCAGCGCGGCGCCCTTTTCGGTCAGCGCATATTGGATCTTGCGGCGGTCTGCCGGCATCGCCTCGCGGCCGAGGATGCCGTGTTCGACCAGCCGCGCAAGGCGGTTGGCGAGGATGTTGCGCGCGATCCCCAGCTCCGACTGGAACTCCTCGAAATGGTGGAGCCCGTTGAAGGCCGCGCGGATGATCAGGAACGACCAGCGCTCCCCCATCGACTCGAGTGCCGCAGGGAGACTGCATTCGAGCAATGGTTCGCGCAATTTAGCCATCGTCGCATCCTCTGACCGTCAACCTACCGCAAAAATCCCGTGGGCGGAACAATTTATCAGTTTCTAGTTGCAACTCGAAACCTAGGCGTATAGGTAGCGATATGCAACCCGTCTCTCGGAGCACCACCATGAAGTCTTTCGTCGCCCTCGCCGCCGCCTTCGCCGTTTCCGCCACGCTGATCGCCGCCACCGCCGCCGATGCGCAGGCACCCGGTGCCTTCTACGTCGCGACGCCCGCCAGCCCCACCACCAAGACCAGCCTGGTTACCCGCAACACCGCCTGGTCGCTGCGCGGCGGGGCGTTCGTCGCGGCCCAGGCACCCGAGCGGGCGCAGATCCTGTGCCAGCTGGTCGCGGACCATGTCGGCGGGCTGAGCGGCTTTACCGTGAAGGGCGAGGCGTACGACGCCGATCAGCTCGCCAAGTGCAACGCGCACGTGAAGCCCGCCCCCGCCCAGATGGTGGCGCGATAAGCTTTTTGTTGCAAAGCAGCAGCACGCGGCCCCATTGAGATCGCGTGCTGCGCCAATACGAGCTTGTCGACCGGGTCCTGGAATATGATCCAGACGCCGACGAGGCCTTGCTGAACCGGGCCTATGTCTTCTCGATGCATGCGCATGGTTCGCAGAAGCGCGCATCGGGCGATCCCTATTTCAGCCACCCGATCGAGGTGGCGGGCATCCTCACCGATCTCCACCTCGATGCCGAGACGATCGCGACCGCGATCCTCCACGACACCATCGAGGACACCGTCGCCACGCCCGAGGAGATCGAGCGGCTGTTCGGCACGTCGGTCGCGCGGCTGGTCGACGGGGTCACCAAGCTCAGCAAGATCGAGGCGCAGACCGAGAACGAGCGCGCCGCGGAGAACCTCCGCAAATTCCTGCTGGCGATGTCCGACGACATCCGCGTGCTGCTGGTCAAGCTCGCCGATCGGCTCCACAACATGCGGACGCTGCATCACATCGCGAAGCCCGACAAGCGCCGCCGGATCGCGCGCGAGACGATGGAGATCTACGCGCCGCTCGCCGAGCGGATCGGCATGTATGAATTCATGAAGGAGATGCAGACGCTCGCCTTCGAACAGCTCGAGCCAGACGCGTATGAATCGATCTCGCGGCGGCTGGCGCAGCTGAAGGAGGGCGGTGGCGACCGGATCGTCAAGATCGGATCGGGGCTGAAGATGCTGCTCGGCCGCGCCGGGGTGGAGGCCGAGGTCAACGGCCGCGAGAAGCACCCATTCTCGATCTGGAAGAAGATGGCCGAACGGCACATCAGCTTCGAGCAGCTTTCCGACATCATGGCGTTCCGCGCGATCGTGCCGACGGTCGACGATTGCTACCGCGCGCTCGGCATCATCCATCGCCGCTGGCCGATGGTGCCGGGGCGGTTCAAGGACTATATCTCGACCCCGAAGCGCAACGGCTACCGGTCGCTCCACACCAGCGTCATCCATGCCGACAATGCGCGCATCGAGATCCAGATCCGCACACCCGAGATGCACGCCGAAGCCGAATTCGGGCTGGCGGCACACTGGGCGTACAAGCAGGACAAGGTCCGCCCCGACACCCAGCACAGCTGGATCAGCGATCTGGTCGAGATCCTGGAGACTGCCGGCAGCCCCGAAGAGCTGCTCGAACACACCCGCATGGCGATGTACCAGGACCGGATCTTCGCGTTCAGCCCCAAGGGCGAGCTGATCCAGCTGCCCAAGGGCGCGACGCCGATCGACTTCGCCTATGCGGTGCACACCGATCTGGGCGACCAGGCGGTCGGCGCCAAGGTCAACGGCCGCGTCGTTCCGCTGTCGACGGTGATCGACAATGGCGACCAGGTGCAGGTGCTCCGCTCCAAGGGCCAGACCCCGCAACCGTCGTGGCTGAACTTCGCGATCACCGGCAAGGCGCTCGCCGCGGTGCGCCGTCACCTGCGCAACAAGGAACGCGGCGAGCTGATCGCGCTGGGGCGCAACCTGTACGATGACATCCTCCTGCGGCTGCCAGCGCCGGTCGGCCACGACGCGGTCGATCTCGCGCTCAAGCGGCTGAAGCTGCCCGACGAGCCGACGCTGATGATCGCGGTCGCGCGGCGGACGCTGTCGGACGCGGCGGTGATGGAGGCGCTGATGCCGGGATCGGCGGGCGCCGATTCGCCGCACGCGCTGGCGCCGCAATCCTCGGCGATCTCGATCAAGGGGCTGACCCCCGGTGTCGCATTCGATCTGGCGGATTGCTGCCACCCGGTGCCCGGCGACCGGATCGTCGGCCTGCGCCGCCCCGATGCGGGGATCGAGGTGCATGCGATCGATTGCCGGATTCTCGCCGATCTCGCCGAGCGCGGCACCGACGACACCGACTGGGTCGACGTCGACTGGGGCGACAAGAGCGACGGCGCGGTCGCGCGGCTCGCGGTTCAGGTCAAGAACGAGCCCGGCGCGCTCGGCATCGTCGCGACGATCATGGGCGCGCACAAGGCGAACATCATCAACCTGCGGCTCGATACCCGCGACAGCGTGTTCCACACCAACATGATCGACGTCGAGGTCCACGACGTCCACCAGCTGATGCGGCTGATGGCGGCGCTGCGCGCTGCAGACGCGGTGAATGCGGTGGAGCGGGCCTAGGAGGTTCGGCGGGAACGCGGGTTCACCGCGCCGACGACGTCGCCAGCTTGATCCCGAAGGCGATGAAGATCCCGCCGGTCAGCCGGTCCATCGTCGTGACCGCCTTCGGCTGGCGCAGGAACGCGCCCAGCGGCACCGCCGCCGCGATCAGCGCCGCGAACCAGGCGAGCGTCAGCAGCACGTGCACCGAGGCGAGGAAGAAGGAATAGCCCGCAAGCCCGACCCCGGCCGGCGCGAACTGCGGCAGGAAGGTGATGTAGAACACCCCGATCTTCGGATTGAGCAAATTGGTGAGGAACCCCCGCAGGAACGCGTCGCGCCCGCCCGGCGCGCTACCCTGCGGCGCCGCGTCGAGCGCGACCCGCGGCTTCCACAGCAGCTTGATCCCCAGCCACATCAGATATGCCGCCCCCGCGATCTTGACGATCGTATAGGCGAGCGCCGACGCCTGCAGCAGCGCGCCGAGCCCGAGCGACACCGCCGCGCCCCAGATCAGGCAGCCGAGCACGATCCCGAGCGACGCCGCCACCGCCGACCGCCGTCCATCCATGGTCGCCGCCCGCAACACCATCGCGGTATCCACCCCCGGCGTGATCGTGAGCACCGTCGCGGCGGCGAGAAAGGCGAGGAACAGTGGCAGATCGATCATGGGCGCGCTCCCGTCATGCTGCGCAGGCAACATGCCGGTGCGATGATCGCCGCAGCTCGCACGATGCGCAGTCCTCTCGTTGTAGAGGTTCGGTAATGCCTTGGGTACAGACAAGCTGAATGCTTGCTTGTGCCGCCGGCTGGATCGTCTTCATCAATGTCTGGACCGTTGTTCGGTTCTGGCAGGACAAGATGCGTGCGGTGGAAGGCCGGCGTCGCATACCCGAAGCCGTTCTTCTCCGCATGGCGCTGCTCGGCGGCACTCCCGGCGCTTTTCTCGCGCGCCGCGCCTTTCGCCACAAGACCCGCAAGGAACCATTCTCGACCAGCTTGATGCTGATCGCCGCGATCCAGATCGGCGCGGGCGGAACGCTCCTGCTCTTCTGATCCCGCAGGATGCCCCGGATGAACGCTGCGACACGCCCTCCCCAACAACCCCGATGACGCGCGGGTCGTGCGCCGCTAGACCTACGCGCATGCATCGTCCCGCGCTCTCCGTCGTCATCCCCTGCTACAACGAGGCGGCGTGTCTCACGCTGTTGCATGGGCGGGTGGCGGCGGCGGCGGCGCAGGCGGTGGGGGACGATTTCGAGATCGTGCTGATCAACGACGGCTCGCGCGACGATAGCTGGGCGGTGATGCAGGCGCTCGCCGCGCGCGACAGGCGGGTGGTCGCGATCAACCTGTCGCGCAATCACGGCCACCAGCTGGCGCTCACCGCAGGGTTGGACCTGTGCGCGGGCGCGCAGATCCTGATCATCGACGCCGATCTGCAGGACCCGCCCGAACTGCTCGCCGACATGCGCGCGACGATGGCGGCGGCCGACGCCGACGTGGTCTATGCGGTCCGCCGCAAGCGCCAGGGCGAGACGATCTTCAAGAAGGCGACCGCGGCGCTGTTCTACCGGGTGCTCGACCGCGTCACCGACACGCCGATCCCGCTCGATACCGGCGATTTCCGGCTGATGAGCCGGCGCGCGCTCGACGCGTTCCTGTCGCTGCCCGAACAGGCGCGCTTCATCCGCGGGATGGTCGCCTGGGTCGGATTTCGCCAGGTGCCGTTCGCCTATGACCGGGCCGAGCGGCACGCCGGCGAGACCAACTATCCGCTCGCCAAGATGGTGCGCCTCGCCTTCGACGCGGTGACCGGCTTCTCCACGGCGCCGCTGCGCTTCGCCAGCCATGCCGGCCTTGCGCTGACCGGTGCGTCGCTGCTGCTGCTCCTCTACATCGCGGTCGGCTTCTTCACCGGCAGCGCGGTGCAGGGCTGGACCTCGACGATGCTGGTCGTGGTGCTGCTGGGCGCGGTGCAGATGTTCGTACTGGGGATGATCGGGGAATATCTCGGCCGGCTCTACATCGAATCGAAGCGCCGTCCGCTCTACCTCGTCGCCGACATCGCCGGGCCGGTGCGCGGCCATTCGACGCTCGGCTTCAACGCCGCCGAGCCGTCACCCGATTTCGATCAGGACGGCTCGGCGAGCGTCACGATCGATACGCCCGGGGTCATCGGCACCCGCCCGATGGCGTGACGTTCGAGCCGGAAGATCGTCTCGAACAGCGCGTTGAGCGGCTTGGCGGGGGGTGAATCGTCGCTGTCGTCGCGCCCGGTCATCCGCCCAGCGACCCGCGCCGCCGCCGCCAGCGGGAACAGCAGCGAGTTGAAATAGGTCAGCTTGCGCGGCCGCAGCCCCGCCGCCGCGATCGCCGCGGCCAGGGTCTTCTTCGAATAGCGGCGATGATGATGATTCACCGTGTCGTGCGCGCTCCACATCCATTGATGCGCGGGCACCGCGATCAGGATCTTGCCGCCGGGCTTCAGGCAATCGCGCATCGCCGCCAGCGCGGCGACGTCGTCTTCGATATGTTCGACGACGTCGAGCACCGCGATCAGATCATACGCGCCGCGCTCGATCCCCGGCAGTGCGGGGAGCGGCGCGTCGCCGACCGGGCGGCCGAGCCGCGCGCTGGCGATGTCGCGCGCGGCAGGATCGATCTCGATCGCCTCGACGCTGCCGAACCCGGCCAGCATCGGCAGATTGTGCCCGGTGCCGCAGCCGATCTCCAGGATCCGTGCATCGGCAGGCAGCGCGGCATAGCGGGTCAGATAATCGGCGAGGATGTCGCGGCGCGCGCGATACCACCAATGCGTCGAATCATGCGCCGCCATGCGGTCGTAGACGATGCGATCCATTTATCTGAACACCAGTTGGCGGTTGAGCGCGAAGGTCGCGAAGGGTGTGACGAGGATCGCCGGCACCAGCGGCAGCCAGGCGGGGCCGTGGAACAGCGGACCGGTGATGATCCAGGTGAAGGCGAGGTTGAGCGCCATGCCGACCGCCTGCACCGCGAAGAACTTGGCATGCTGCCGCCCGCTGGTGTCGCGGGTGCCGTATCCCTTGAAGCTCCAGCGGCTGTGGAGCACGAAGCCGCAGGATGCCGCGACGACGAACGCCGGCGGCACCGCGAGCACCGCCAGCCGATCGCCGAACACGTACATCGCCAGCGGCAGGTACACCGCGGAATAGACCACGCTGGAGATCGCGCCCGACACGCCGAACCGGAACAACTGCCCGATCATCCCGCTCTGCCGCCACTGATCGATCCGCTGCGATATCGCCGTCATGCTTTCCTCATCGGTAGCCGCGCAGTAGAGGCCTTCGCGCGCGAGTGGAACCGGCAAACGGCCTTGGGGTGATCTGACGTGAACGACTGGACCACCCGTACCGCCCGCGCGCTCGATCGCCATTGGCTTCGCTACACGCTGCTCGCCTGGCTGGCGGTAGCGATCTGGTATGTCGCCAGCGACTGGAACCTGGTCCGCTGGCTATCGCTCGGCGATACCGACGACAATATGCGGCTGATGCAGGTCCGCGCGCTGTTGAACGGGCAGGACTGGTACGACCTGCGGCAATACCGGCTGAACCCGCCGGCCGGGTTCGACATCCACTGGTCGCGCCTGGTCGACCTGCCGATCGCCGGGCTGATCCTGTTCTTCCGGCTGTTCACCAGCAACGCCTGGGCGGAGCGGCTCGCCTGCGGGATCGCGCCGCTACTGCCCTTGTCGCTGGCGATGATCGGGCTCGCGGCGACGGTGCGCCGACTGGTCCATCCGCTCGCCTGGCCGCTCGCGATCATCTTCCTGCTCGGCACCGCGGCGACGATGCTGATGTTCCTGCCCGAGCGGATCGATCATCATGGCTGGCAGCTGGCGATGCTGAGCATCACCGTCGCCGGGTTGTGCGACCCGCGGGGGCCGCGCGGCGGTGCGCTGGTCGGCATCGCCAGCGCGGTGTCGCTGACGATCGGGCTGGAGATGCTGCCCTATGTGGCGATGGCGGGCGCGATCATCGCGCTACGCTGGATCTGGGACCGGGCGGAGGCGTCGCGCCTCGGGGTCTATGCGCTGTCGCTCGGCGGCGGCAGCACGCTGGGGTTCGCCGGATTCGTCTCGATCGCGAATTACGCGATGCGCTGCGACGCACTGACCCCGGTATGGCTGAGCGTGATGATCGCCGCCGGGGTGCTGCTGTTCCTGCTGAGCATCGCCAACCCGCAATCGCGGGGCATGCGGCTGGCGCTGGCGGTCGTGGTCGGCGCGGCGATCGTCGCGGGGTTCGTGCTGCTGTTCCCGCAATGCCTCGGCCGGCCGGAGGGAGTGTCGCCCGAATTGCAGCGCACCTGGCTCGACAATGTCCGCGAGGCCAAGCCCATCTACAAGCACCCGTTCCGGCTCGCCTTCCCGATCGCGGCATTCCCGGTGGTCGGCGCGATCGGCGCGATCGTTGCGGCGTGGCGCGCGCGGCGTACCCCGCAGCTGGTCGGCTGGTCCGCGGTCGCGCTGTTCACGCTGTTCGCGACGCTGATGCTGTTGTGGCAGGTCCGCGCCGGCCCCGCCGCGCAGCTGCTGTCGGTGCCCGGCGCGGTGGCGCTCGCCTGGTGGCTGCTGCCGCGGCTGCTGCGCCACCGGTTGATGCCGGTGCGGGTGTTCGGCACCGTCGCCGGGTTCCTGCTGGTGTCGGGGATGTTCGCGGGACTGGCGATCAAATACCTGCCGATCGACCGGCCCAAGGCCTATACCAAGCGGGTCAACAAGGCGACCGGCGACTGCCTGCGCACGACCGTGCTCGGCGCGCTCGATCGCTATCCCGCGGCGACGATCTTCACCTTAGTCGATCTCGGCCCGCGAATGATCGCGATGACCCATCACAGCGCGATCGCCGGGCCCTATCACCGCAACGGCGATGCGATCCTCGACGTCCAGCACGCTTTTTCGGGAAGCTCGGAGCAGGCGCACGCGATCATGAGGCGCCACGGCGCGACGCTGCTGCTGCTGTGCCCCAACATGGCCGAATCGACGATCTACCGGGCGCGCAATCCGGGCGGGTTCTACGACCGGCTGGCGCACAACAAGTTCCCGGACTGGCTGACGTCGCTGCCGCTGCCGGCGAAATCGCCGCTGCGGCTGTACCGGATCGACTGACCGACCCTAGCGCGTTACCGGACCAAGTTGAACCACCGTCATCGCCCTGCGGGCGACCGCTGCGCGGCGGGGCGCTTTTGGCGTGATGCCGCGTTGTTCGTCGGTCACGATGCCTTCGCATCGCTTCCTCCTGACGCCTTGCTTCCCACCAAAATCACCTCCGTGCCGATGATCCAACTCGATCCGGTAACGCTCTAGCGCAAACTCACCTGCAACCCGTCCATCACGAACTGCACCGCCAGCGCCGCCAGCAGCACCCCCAGCAGCCGGGTGATCACCGCCTCGATCCGGGTGCCGAGCAGCCGCATCAGCGGCCCCGCGAGCAGCAGCGCGACCAGTGTCAGCAGCAGGATCGTCGCCAGCGCCGCGAACACCACCGCGCTGCGTTCGATCCCGTCGTTGCGCGCCATCAGCAGCATCACCGACGCGATCGAGCCGGGGCCGGCGATCATCGGCATCGCCATCGGGAAGATCGAGACGTCCTCCGCCTCGGGATCGTCGGCGACCTTGGCGGCGCGATCCTCGCGGCGCTGGGTACGCTTTTCGAACACCATCTCCAGCGCGATCAGGAACAGCATGATGCCGCCCGCGATCCGGAAGCTCGCCAGGCTGATGCCGAGCCCGCGCAGCAGATCCTCGCCGAACAGCGCGAAGACCAGCAGGATCGCCGACGCCACTGCGACCGCGCGGATCGCCATCGTACGGCGCTGCGCCGGAGTGGCCCCCGCCGACAGCCCGGCATAGATCGGCGCGCAACCCGGCGGATCGATCACCACGAAGAAGGTGATCAGCGACGAGATATAGAGTTCGAGCAGCACCCTCAGATCGCCGGATCGATCGCGACGCCTTCGCGCCGGCAGGCCGAGACATAGGTGTTGCGGATCAGGCAGGCGATCGTCATCGGCCCGACCCCGCCGGGCACCGGGGTGATCGCGCCCGAGACCTCGACCGCCCCCGCATAGTCGACGTCGCCGACCAGCCCCGCCACAGTGCGATTGATGCCGACGTCGATCACGGTCGCGCCGGGCTTGATCCAGTCGGCACGGACGAAGCCCGGGATGCCGACCGCGGCGACGACGATATCCGCCGCGCGGACATGCACAGCGACGTCGCGGGTACGGCTATGCACCGTCGTCACCGTGCAGCTTTCGCGCAGCAGCAACTGCGCCATCGGCTTGCCGACGATGTTCGACCGCCCGATCACCACCGCCTCCGCGCCCGACAGCGATCCGCAGACCGCCTTCAGCAGCATCACGCAGCCGAGCGGGGTGCACGGTACGAAGCCGTCGATGCCGATCGCAAGCCGCCCGGCATTCACCGGGTGGAAACCGTCGACGTCCTTGTCGGGATCGATCCGCGTGATCACCGCGCGTTCGTCGATCTGCGTCGGCAGCGGCAGCTGGACGAGGATGCCGTCGATCGCGGGATCGGCGTTGAGCCGGTCGACCAACGCCAGCAGCGTATCCTGATCGACGTCCGCGGACAGGCGATGCTCGATACTCGCCATCCCCGCCGCGACGGTCGCCTTGCCCTTGTTGCGGACATAGACCGCGGACGCCGCATCCTCGCCGACCAGCACCACCGCAAGGCCTGGCTTGCGCCCGGTGGCAGCGACGAACGCTTCCACACCGGTGCCCACGCGGGCCCGGAGCGCGGCGGCGTGCGCCTTGCCGTCGATGATCGTCGCGGTCATCCGAGCGCTATGCCGCGCCGCCGGTGAGGATGCTGATCGCGAGGTTGCGCAGGATGATGTCGAAGATCGAGATCAGGATCAGCACCACCATCGGCGAGAAATCGATCCCGCCCATGTTCGGCAGCACCCGGCGGAGCGGACGGTACATCGGCTCGGTCAGCCGCTCGAGCCCGGAATAGAGCGAACGGACGAACTGGTTCGACATGTTGATGACGTTGAACACCATCAACAGCGACAGCACGAACTGGCCGAAGATGATCCACCACACCACGTCGAGCAGTACCTGTAGGATCTGGATGATGGTCAGCGCGATCACGCGGGGGAGCCTTTGCGAGTGTCGGGATCGGGTCCGTCTAGCCGAGCGTGGGTGCTCCGCCTAGGTTTCTTATAGGACGCACTGTCCATCGTGCTCCCGACTAAGCATGCACCAGCGTGCCCGCGCCCGCCGAGGTGAAGATCTCGAGCAGCATCGCGTGCGGCACGCGGCCGTCGAGGATCACCGCGGCGTCGACCCCGGCCTGCACCGCGGCGACGCAGGTCTGGACCTTGGGGATCATTCCGCCCGAGATCGTGCCGTCGGCCTGCAGCGCCGCGATCCTGGCGGGGTCCAGCGCGGTCAGCAGCGTGCCGTGCTTGTCGAGCACGCCGGCGACGTCGGTCAGCAGGAAGAAGCGCGACGCCCCCAGCGCGGCGGCGATCGCGCCGGCCATGGTGTCGGCGTTGATGTTGTAGGTGTGGCCGTCGGCGCCGATCGCGATCGGCGCGACGACCGGGATGATCCCCTCGCGCGACAGCGAATCGATGATCCGGCGATCGACCGCGACGGGTTCGCCGACGAAGCCCAGATCGACGTGGCGCTCGATCCCCTGAAGCTTGTCGGGGGTCGACCGGCCGACCTTTTCCGCCTGCACGAAATTGGCGTCCTTGCCCGAGATGCCGACGGCGCGGCCGCCGGCCTGGCCGATCCAGGCGACGATCTCCTTGTTGATCGATCCCGCCAGGACCATCTCGGCGATGTCCGCGGTTTCCTTGGTCGTCACCCGCAGCCCGTCGACGAAGCGCGATTCAACCCCCAGCCGCTTCAGCATCGCGCCGATCTGCGGCCCGCCGCCATGCACCACCACCGGGTTGATCCCGACCGCCTTCAGCAGCACCACGTCCTCGGCGAAATCGCGCGCGAGTTCGGGATCGCCCATCGCGTGCCCGCCATATTTCACCACGAAGGTCGCACCGGCATAGCGTTGCAGATACGGCAGCGCCTCAGTCAGCGTCTCGGCCTTGGCGAGCAGCGCCGCGTTGGGGGTATAATCGGTCATGCCCGCGCCTTTAGCGTCCCCGGTCGGCGCCGGGTAGGGGCGGCGCGCGCGTCAGGCGGGCGCGCGATCGAGCCGCCGGCCGAGCGCCACGAACGCGGTGATCAGGAACGGCACCAGGACGATCGACAATACCACCTTGGTCAGCATCTGCCCCGCCATCAGCCCGAGTATCTCGCGTTCGCCGAGGAACGAGATGCTGATGAACAGCAGCGTGTCGATTACCTGGCTGACCACGCTGGCGATCATGCCGCGCAGCCACAGCAGCCGCCCGCCGCCGGTCACCGTCCCCTTGGCGAGGCGCGCGAAGATCAGAACGTTGAGCGTCTGCGAAATGCCGTAGCTGATCAGCCCCGCGATCATCATCCGCGCGCTCTGCCCCACCACGATCGGGAAGGCGTCGATCGCGGGCGGGTACATTCCCGGGTCGTGCGGCAGCGCCAGCACCAGCTGGATCAGCGCCGCCGACACCAGCAGGGGAATGAATCCAAGCCGCACCAGCGAGGTCGCGACCGCCTGACCGTGCAGCTCCGCGATCGCGCTCGACAGCACCACCAGCAGCAGGAAGCCGAAGATCCCGGCCTCCACCGCGAGCGGGCCGAGTGCGACCTGCTTCACGCCGAGCACCCCGGCGATGCACACCATCCCGCCGTAGAGAACCGAGAATACGAACAGCGAACGCGGCAGCGCGGGTACGGACTGGGTCATCCGCGGCGACGCTAGAGCCTTTGCCGCAGGCGTCAATCGCCGCTAGCGGCGACCGACACGGCGCTTGCGCACCGCTCGCGAATCCTGCGAAGCTCGCGGGCAAGGGGAAGCAGATACATGGAACGTTTCGTCGGCCTGGCCGGGATCCTCGTCATTCTCGCGGTGGCGATCGCCTTGTCGACCGATCGGCGCGCGATCCGGCCGCGCGTGGTCGGCGCCGCGTTCGCGCTGCAGGCGGGGATCGCGGTGCTGGTGCTCTACGTCCCCGCCGGCAAGCAGGTGCTGGAATTCATGTCGGGCGGGGTCGCCAACCTGCTCGGCTACGCCAATGCCGGCACCAGCTTCCTGTTCGGCGAGCTCGCCGCCAATCCGCTCGGCAAGAATTTCGCGATCCAGGCGCTGCCGGTGATCATCTTCTTCGCGGCGCTGGTATCGATTCTCTACCACCTCGGCATCATGCAGCTGGTGGTCCGCTGGCTCGGCGGCGCGATCGAGCGCGTGATCGGGGTGTCCAAGGTGGAGTCGCTGTGCGCCGCCGCCAACATCTTCGTCGGGCAGAGCGAATCGCCGCTGGTGATCCGTCCCTATCTCGCCGGGTTGACCCCGCCGCAGCTGTTCACGGTGATGACCAGCGGCATGGCCGGGGTCGCGGGGACGATCCTGGCGGCCTATGCGTCGATGGGGATCCGGATCGAATATCTGCTCGCCGCCAGCTTCATGGCGGCGCCGGGCGGGATCCTGATGGCCAAGATCATCATGCCCGATCGTCGCGCGATCCCCGACGGCGAACTTGCGCTCGGCGACGCCCCCGGCGACCCGCTGGTCGCGATCGCGCAGGCGAGCCACGACGAGGAAAAGCCCGCCAACGTCATCATGGCCGCCGCGCAAGGCGCGCAGACCGGGGTCCGGCTCGCGGTGGCGGTGGGAGCGATGGTGCTCGCCTTCGTCGCGCTGGTGGCGCTCGCCAACGGCCTGCTCGGCGGGATCGGCAACTGGTTCGGCATGCCGGGCCTGAGCTTCCAGGGGCTGCTCGGCCATGTCTTCCAGCCGATCATGTTCCTGCTAAACGTGCCGTGGAACGAGGCCGGGATCGCGGGCGGCCTGTTCGGCGAAAAGATCGTGCTCAACGAATTCGTCGCCTATATCGATCTCGGCAAGCAGCAGGGATTGAGCCCGCGCACCGTCGCGGTGATCACCTTCGCGCTGTGCGGCTTCGCCAACTTCTCGTCGATCGCGATCCAGATGGCGGTGACCGGCAGCCTCGCCCCCAACCAGCGCCCGATGATCGCCAAGCTCGGCCTCCGCGCACTGGCGGCGGGGAGCCTGGCGAACCTGATGTCGGCGGCACTGGCGGGGCTGCTGATCGGTTAGATCGGTCTATGGTCGTTGTGCTCCCGCCTTCGCGAGACCTCTGCGAACGTCGCCTACTTCGCTAAATCCTTTCGTCACCTCGGACTCGTTCCGGGGTCCACCGTCCCGCAAAATCAACGGCTGATGCCCGTGTGGAACAGTGGATCCCGGAACCAGTCCGGGATGACGAAGTGAGTTTCGCAGAGCTCCCGCCTTCGCGGGAGCATAACGACGTCAGGCCACCGCCGCCCGGCGACGCCGCCGTCGCAGCGCAGCGCCCGTCGCGCCGAAGCCGACGACCATCATCCCCCAGGTGGTCGGCTCCGGCACCGCGCCGATCAGCTGGCCATATTCCGCCGCGCTCAGCCGGAAGCTCAGCAGGGTATTGGGGATCAGCGCATAGCCGGTCGGGCAGCCGGCGCCGAGCCCGACCTGGACCCGTGCGGTGTTGCCCGCATCGACGCACACGTCGAACTGGGTGCCGTCGCCGTTCTGGGTCACCGAAAAGTCGTTGTCGGTGGCGACGATCAGCGTGATCCCGCCGTCGGCGAGACGCGGGCCGAAGGTGAAGCCTTCGATCTTTTCGGGGATCTGATAGCCCATCGCACGCATCGCCGCGGCGATGTCGATATAGGGCGTCGTCGTCTTGGTCGCGGCCTTTACGCCGGCCGGCAGGTCGTTGCGGCCGGCCAGGCTGATCGCGGCGACGTCGGTCGCGCCGGTCAAGTCGATCTGGTAGATCCGCTTCGACGACACCTCGGTCGACACGGTGCCGTCGACGCTCAGCCCGCGATTGTCGCGCTCCAGCACCAGGAACTTGCCGTTGCCGAGCGCCTGGATCGCCGACACCCCGATCGAGCGCCCCTGCGAATTCGCGTCGAAGTCGCCGGTCACGCGGTCGTTGATGTCTGCGAGCGCCTCGAGCTGGTAGATATACTGGCCGGTCGATTCACCGGTTGCGACGTCATAGGCGACGATGCGGACGTTGCGGCTAAAGCGGCCGTCGGCATTACCGTTGTTGGCGCGGCCCTCGTTGACCAGCGGGTCCTGCAACACCGCATAGGCGGTCTTGCCGTCGGGGCTGAGCGTCAGCCCCTCGAACCCGCGATTGTCCTGCCGGCCGCTGGTGATCGTCGGGCGACCGTCGACATAGTTGGTGGTGCCGCCGCTGGTCTTGGGGACCAGGTTGGCAGGGGTGGCGAAGGTGCGGACCAGCGCACCTCCGGCGTCGAATTCGTTGATCGACGGGCCATATTCGTCCGAAACCAGGAAATGGCCGTTGGGCAGCAGCGCCAGCCCTTCGGGATCGAGCGACCCGCCGAGCGTCGCCTTCGACCCGTTGAGCAGCTGCGGGTTGAGCCCGTTATAGGTGCTGCCGTCGGCGCGGGTGAACACGAGCGTCTTTTCGAGGGTGAAGCTGCCGAGCGCCCCGGTCGCCGAATCGATCGCGAGCGAGAATGCCTGGATGCGCGGTGCATAGGACAGCACGCCGCCGCCCGGGCCGCGATCGCTCATGCCGTAGAACAGCCCGTCGACCGCGTTGTAGACGAGATCGGAACCGAAGCCGCCGAGCCGGTTCTGCCCCACCCCGGCGAGGCCCGACAGATCGGTGCCGTTGGCGACGGTCAGCTGCGACACCAGCGTGGCGGCGGACGCGGGCGCGACCAGCGCGGCGGATGCGAGCAAGGCGATGAGTGGCAGGCGCATGATATCGATCTCCCCTTTGATTGCCTCGGCGTTAACCGTGCTGGGGTGACACGCTCGTGACGCCGGGAAGACAGATCCGAGACACTTGGTCGAATTTGGCAGGAAGAAGATGGAGTTCGCGCGGAGACGGGGAGGGCGCGGAGGGCGCGAAGGTCTTTGTGCGTTGGGGCATCCCTCCCGTTCGTGTCGAGTAGCGATCGAGCAGCCCGAAGGGCGTGTCGAGAGCGCGTATCGAGACATAGGTCTCGCGCGCCACCTCTCTCGATACAGGCTCTCGATACGCCGCTGCGCGGCTACTCGATCCCTACTCGAGACGAACGGAAGAAAGCGGGAAGTCCGCGCCCATGCTCACTCCACCCCCGGTCACTTCTCGTCGGTGGTCATCTTCACCTTGTTGGGCAGCTTCTTGCCCTTGGTCCGGCGCGAGGGGAGTTGCACCGGGTGCTTCTTCTTCCACGCGGCATAGGTCATCGGGCCGTCGGGGGTGTCGATGATGGTGTCGTCGATGCTCATCGCGCGCCTCGTCAGCGGGTGGGGACCGGCGTTTCGCCTGTATAATCGTAGAAGCCGCGCTTGGTCTTGCGGCCGTACCAGCCGGCTTCGACATATTTGACGAGCAGCGGCGCCGGGCGGAACTTGGGATCACCGGTGCCTTCGAACAGCACGCGGGTAATCTCGAGGCAGGTGTCGAGACCGATGAAGTCGGCGAGCGTCAGCGGACCCATCGGGTGGTTGAGCCCCAGCTGGCACGCGGCATCGATGTCGGGGATCGTCGCCACGCCTTCACCCAGCGCGAAGCACGCTTCGTTCAGCATCGGCATCAGCACGCGGTTGACGATGAAGCCCGGCGCGTCGTTGGCGCGGACCACGCGCTTGCCGAGCGCCTGTGCGTACGCTTCGACCCGCGCCACCGTCTCGTCCGAGGTCGCGAGGCCGCGGATCAGCTCGATCAGCCCCATCACCGGCACCGGGTTGAAGAAATGCACCCCGACGAAGCGCGCCGGGTCAGGCGCCGCCTGCGCCAGCCGCGTGATCGGGATCGACGAGGTGTTCGACGCGAGCACCGCGTCGCTGCCGAGCACCTTGCCGACGTCCGCGAAGATCTGGCGCTTGATCGCCTCGCGCTCGGTCGCCGCCTCGATCACCAGCGCGCAGTCGCCCATTGCCGCGACGCTGTCGACCGGCTCGATCGCGCCGATCGCGGCATCGCGCGCGCCTGCGTCGATCTTTTCCTTGGCGACGAGCCGGTCGAGCGCCTTGGCGATCCCGGCGCGTCCCGCCTCGGCCTGGACGAGCGACACGTCGGCGAGCAGCACGCGGTAGCCCGCCTGTGCCGACACCTGGGCGATCCCCGCGCCCATCTGCCCCGCCCCGATCACGCCGATCACCTGCATCACGATTGTCCTGTCATTGTCGCCGCGCGCATATCGCGCCCGACCGGGGTTCGTCGAGGATTACCCGCGGGTCAGGGAGCGGCGCGGACCGCCTGCGCCTCGGCCAGATAGACCGCGAACAGCCCATCGGGATCGGTCCATTCCGCAATCGGCGTCCATCCGCCCGACCGCAACAGGATCCGCGCATCGCGGCCCCCATATTTGTGGCTGTTCTCGGTATGGATCGTCTCCCCCGCCGCCATCGCGAAATCGCGGCCGTCGACGTCGAACGCGACGTCGCGGGTCGCTTCCAGATGCATCTCGATCCGCGCACGGTCGTCGTTCCAGATCGCGCGGTGGCGGAACGCCTCCACCGGGATCGTGCCCGCCAGCTCGCGGTTGATCCGCTCCAGCAGGTTGAGGTTGAACGCCGCGGTCACCCCGGCGGGGTCGTCATAGGCGCGCTCCAGCACCGCGGGATCCTTGATCCGGTCCATCCCGACCAGCAGCATCGCGCCGACCCCGAGCGAGGTGCGCATCGCGCGCAGCAGATCGACCGCCATCAGTGGGATCATGTTGCCGATCGTCGAACCGGGAAAGAAGCCGAGCTTGGGCACCGCGGCGATCGCGCGCGGCAGCGTCATCGGCCGCATGAAATCGGCCTCGAACGGTAGGATCAGCAGTTCGGGAAACTGATCCGACAGCAGCCGCGACGATTCGCGCAGGAACGCCCCCGAGATGTCGATCGGCACATAGGCGTCGGGCGCGACCGCACGCAGGAGGATCGGCGTCTTGGTCGACGATCCCGATCCGAACTCGACCACCGCCCGGCCCCGCCCCGCGATCTCCGCGACCGCCGGGCACGCGACCTCGAGGATCGCGCGCTCGGTACGGGTGGGGTAATATTCCGGCAGATCGGTGATCTCCTCGAACAGCTCGGATCCGCGCAGGTCGTAGAACCAGCGCGCGGGGATCGCCCGCGGCTTGGCAGCGAGCCCGTCGAGGACATCGGCGCGGAACTGCGGATCGGCGAGGCGCTGCTCGCCGTCCTCGACTTCGGGCTTGAGCATCTAGAGATCCTTGGCGAGGCGCACGCCGGTGAACTGCCAGCGCTGATGGGGATAGAAGAAGTTGCGGTAGCTCGCGCGCGCGTGTCCCCGGGGCGTCGCACAACTGCCGCCACGCAGGACGAACTGTCCGCTCATGAACTTGCCGTTGTATTCGCCGACCGCGCCCTCGACCGCGCGGAAGCCGGGATAGGGGCGATAGGCGCTGCCGGTCCATTCCCAGACATCGCCGAAAAAGGCCGGCGCGGAGCCGGCGGGGCGCGGCTCGACCGCGCCCGCGGCGTCCATCTGGTTGCCCGCCCGCGGATCGTACGCAGCGGCCGCGGCCTCCCATTCGAATTCGGTCGGCAGGCGCGCACCGGCCCAGCTGGCATAGGCGTCCGCCTCGTAGAAGCTGACATGGGTCACCGGCGCAGCGGGATCGATCGCGCGGCGTCCGTCGAGCCCGAATCGAGTCCAGCCGCCGTCCTGGCGTTCCCAATAGAGCGGCGCGGCGATGCCGTCGGCCTTTACCCAGGCCCAGCCGTCCGCCAGCCAATGCCGCGGCTCGGCATAGCCGCCGTCGTCGATGAACGCGGCCCATTCGCCGTTGGTCACGGTGCGGTCCGCGATCGCATGGGGGGTCAGCAACGCGGGGTGGCGTGGCCCCTCGCAGTCGAACGCGAACCCGTCGCCGTCATGGCCGATCTCCACGATCCCGCCGGCATGCTCGATCCAGCCGGGCGCGCCGGGCATCGCCACCGGCACCTTGCGCGCCGCCGGCCACAAGGCGGGTTCGAGCGGGTTCTCGCCGAACAGATGCAGGATATCGGTGACGAGCAGTTCCTGATGCTGCTCCTCGTGATGGCAGCCCAGTTCGATCAGCGCACACGCCGCGTCAGGCAGATCGGGCAATGCCGCCATCAACGCGGCATCGACATGCGCGCGATACGCCCGCACCTCGTCCAGCGTCGGCCGGGTCACCATTCCGCGGCGGTCGCGTGCGTGACGGCGCCCTTCCGCCTCGTAATAGCTGTTGAACAGGAACGGGAAGCGCGCGTCGTGCAGCGCATAGCCGGGCACGTGATCGCGCAGCACGAAAGTTTCGAAGAACCAGCTGGTATGCGCCAGATGCCATTTGGCGGGCGACGCATCGGCCATCGACTGCGCGGTCGCATCCGCGTCCGACAGCGGCGCGGCGAGCGCGAGCGACAGCGCGCGGACGTCCGAAAAGCGCGCGGCGAGCGGCAGCGGACGAGCGTGAGTGACAGGCAGCGGCATCGTCTTCTCCTCGCCGGCCGGACTGCGATCGCTAGCCCCTATGAGGCGCAGGATCGCGGCATGGCCTCAGCGCGTCGCGCCTGGCGCCCATAGAACGTCGCCGACCCCCACCTGGTTCACTGCGCGAGCGGCGACGAACAAGTAATCTGACAAACGGTTCAAATACGACATGGCCTGCGGGTTCAGCGGCGTGTCGACCGCCACCGCGGATCGTTCGGCGCGGCGGACGATCGCCCGGGCGAGATGCAGCGCGGCGGCGCCACCGCTGCCGCCCGGCAGGATGAAGCTGGTGAGCGGGGGCATCGTCGCGGTCAGCGCGTCGATCTCGCCTTCCAGCCGCGCGACCTGCGCCGGCACCACCCGCAACACCATGTCCGAGGGCGCGAAGTCGTCGCCCGGCGTGGCGAGATCGGCGCCGAGATCGAACAGATCGTTCTGGATGCGGGTCAGCGCGGTCGCGGGCTCCGCCCCCGCCAGCGCGGCGATGGCCACGCCGATCGCGCTGTTCGCCTCGTCGACGTCGCCGATCGCCGCCATCAGCGCATCGGCCTTCGACACGCGCGACCCGTCGACCAGCCCCGTGGTGCCGTCGTCGCCGGTTCGCGTGTAGATCCGGTTGAGCCGGACCAGTTCAGGTCCGCCCGGCCGCGAACAGCATGACGACCACGATCAGCACCGCGATCGCCTGGAAGAAGATGCGCTGCTGCATCATCTTGTTCGATCGCACCGACGCCTCGCTCGGGCCGGTCTCCCCGCTCTTAACCTGCGCGGTCGAATGCTGGAGGAACGCGACGATCCCGCGGACGAGAGCGACTACGGTCGCGATCATCGCCGCGATCAGGAGGAGAACGAGGAAAGTCTGCATGCGACGAAGATAGGGGCGGTTCAGGGAGCCCGCAATGCCGTCTTTGGGCGGTGCTCGCCCCGCGCCAGCGCCGCGGCGAGCGCCCTGCCGTCTTCGCCCGCCGCGCGCATCGTCGCCAGCGTCGGCGCGCCGGTCCGCTTGGCGAGCCGCTCGCCGCGTCCGTCGGTCAGCAGCGGGTGATGATGATAGCGCGGCGTCGGCAGCCCGAGCAGCGCCTGCAGCAGCCGGTGGACATGCGTTGCGGCGAACAGGTCCGTTCCGCGCACGATATCGGTCACCCCTTGGCCGGCATCGTCGACCGTCACCGCCAGATGGTAGCTCGACGGCGCGTCCTTCCGCGCGAGCACGACATCGCCGTGCATCGCCGGATCGGCCGCGATCGCGATCCCGTGGTCGGTCCAGGACAGCAGCCCCGCGATCGCCACCGCGCGCGCCATGTCGAGCCGCCAGCAATGCGGGCGCGCGAGGTCCGGATCGGACAGTGCGCGGCAGGTGCCCGGATAGACCGGTCCTTCGTTGCCGTGCGGCGCCGACGCGCTCGCGGCGATCTCCGCACGCGTGCAGAAACACGGATAGACCAGCCCCTGCGCCTTCAGCCGATCGAGCGCCGCGGCGTAGAGCGCCAGCCGCGACGATTGCCGGACCACCGCGCCGTCCCACGCCAGCCCGAGCCAGTCGAGGTCGGCCAGGATCGTCGCGACATGCTCCTCGCGGCAGCGCGTCGGGTCGATATCCTCGATCCGCACGAGGAACCTGCCACCCTGCCTTCGCGCCAGATCATGCGCCAGCACCGCCGACATCGCATGCCCCAGATGCAGCCGCCCGGTAGGGCTCGGCGCGAATCTGGTGACGACGCGCACTTGACCCGGAATCATCGCCTGTGCTGTCATGACGATGTCATGCCGGTGGGCGAAAGCCGCGGGCGGCAAGCCGAGTGGGAGGAGCCGTGTTTCATCCCGATCTGATCCGCCATCCCGATGGCTGCCCTGCGCTCGTCCTGAACGCCGATTATACGCCCTTGTCCTATTACCCGCTGAGCGTCTGGCCGTGGCAGACCGCGATCAAGGCGGTGTTCCTCGACCGGGTCGACATCGTCGCGCATTACGAACGCGAGGTCCGCAGCGCGACCGTCGCGATGAAGCTGCCGTCGGTGATCGCGCTCAAGCAATATGTCCGGCCTTCGCAATTTCCCGCCTTCACCCGCTTCAACCTGTTCCTGCGCGATCGGTTCGCCTGCCAGTATTGCGGCCAGCCGCGCGACCTGACCTTCGACCATGTCGTGCCGCGCGCGCAAGGCGGGCGCACCACTTGGGAGAATGTCGTCACCGCCTGCGCGCCGTGCAACCTGCGCAAGGGCGGGCGCACCCCCAAACAGGCGAGCATGCCGCTGCATCTCGAACCGATCCGGCCGACCAACTGGCATCTCCAGGAACATGGCAAGCGTTTCCCGCCCAACTATCTCCACGACACCTGGCACGACTGGCTCTATTGGGACGTCGAACTCGAAGCCTGACGGAGCAGCTATGCGGCGTATGATCGGAACCGCGACGATGGCCATCGCGCTTGGCGCCTGCGGTGAACGCGGCGAGGAAAAGCGCGCGAGCGCGGACGCCAACGCGGCGAGCTTCGTGCCGCCGTCGGTGACCTCGCGGCTCGATTACGGTAGCGCGATGGATCGGCGGTTCCGCGCGCTCGATCGCAATGCCGACGATTTCATCTCGCGCGACGAACTCCCGCGCCGCAACCCGCGCCGCCTGCTTGCGCTCGATCGCAACGGCGACGGCAAGATCAGCGCGATCGAGTTCAGCGAAGGCATGCTCGCTCGGTTCGACCGGATGGACCTCAACCACGACGGCACCGTGACCTCCGAGGAGCGCCGTTCCGCCGGCGTGAAGTAAGGCGCCGAACCGAGGATGGTTGACCGCACGCGTGCCGCAGCGCAGCATAGTGCGATGGCTACCCTCCCCCGGATCGAAAACAACGCGGATGTCCGCTTTCTCGGCGCCAAGCTCGGCGAGGTGATCCGCGCCTATGGCGGCGACGCGCTGTTCGAGGCGACCGAGGCTATCCGCAAGGCCTCTGTCGACCGCCACCGCGGCAAGGCCGACGACGAGGCCGCGGAGGATCACGGCGTCGCCGCGGTCGATCTCGGGCTGGAGAAGCTGGGACTCGACGAGACGCTCGATTTCGTCCGCGGCTTCATGCTGTTCTCGATGCTCGCCAACCTCGCCGAGGATCGCCAGGGCATCGCCGCCGAGAACGGCGCCGACTTCGCCTCCGCGCTGAAGACGCTTGCCGACGAGGGGCTCGATCACGACGCGATCGCCGATCTGCTGGCGCATGCGCTGGTCGCACCCGTGCTCACCGCGCACCCGACCGAAGTGCGCCGCAAAAGCATGATCGATCACCGCAACCGGATCGCGCAGTTGATGGCGCTGAAGGATCTCGGCCGCGAGGAAACACCCGAAGGCGACCGCATCGACGATGCGATCCTGCGCCAGGTCGCGCTGCTGTGGCAGACCCGGGTGCTGCGCCGCGAGCGGCTCTACGTCACCGACGAGGTCGAGACCGCGCTCAGCTACCTGCGCGACGTCTTCCTGCCGGCGCTGCCCGCGCTCTACCAGCGCTGGGACCGCGCGTTCGGCGCGCGGGTGCCGAGCTTCCTTCGCCCCGGCAGCTGGATCGGCGGGGACCGCGACGGCAACCCGTTCGTCACCGCGGATTCGCTGCGCACCGCGCTCGCCAAGTCGAGCGAGGCGGTGCTGGTCTATTATATGGATGCGGTCCACACCCTCGGCGCCGAGCTGTCGATCTCGACCGAGCATGTCGCGGTCGATGCGGCGGTCGAGGCGCTCGCCGACGCCAGCGGCGACACCGCGCAGAGCCGCCGCGACGAGCCCTATCGCCGCGCCCTCTCGGGAATCTACGCCCGCCTTGCCGCAACCCATCAGGCGCTGACCGGGCGCCCGGCGCCGCGCCCCGGCCCGCTGCACGGCGACCGCTATGCCGATCCGCAGGCGTTCCGCGCCGATCTGGTCGCGCTCGCCCATGCGCTGTCGGCGGGCAGCGCGCTGCGGAGCGGCGGCGCGCTCGGCCGGCTGATCCGTGCGGTGGAGACGTTCGGCTTCCACCTCGCCACGCTCGACCTGCGCCAGAACAGCGCGGTCCACGAGCGGGTCGTCGCGGAACTGCTGAAGGTCAGCGGGGTCGAGGCCGACTATCTGGCGCTCGACGAGGCCGCGCGGGTCGTCCTGCTCCGCCGCGAATTGGCCAATGCGCGGCCGCTCGCCAGCCGCTTCTCGACCTATTCGGACGAGACCGCCTCCGAACTCGCGATCGTCGCCGCTGCCGCCGATGCCCACGCCACGTATGGGCCGGCAAGCATCACCAACTATATCGTGTCGATGGCGCAGTCGGTGTCCGACCTGCTGGAGATCAACCTGCTGCTGAAGGAGGTCGGGCTCTACCGACCCGGCCAGCCGGCGACCGCCGCGATCATGGCGGTGCCGCTGTTCGAGACGATCGGCGATCTCGAGGCCGCACCCGCGATCATGACCGACTGGTTCGCGCTGCCGGAGATCGCCGCGATCGCCACCGCACGCGGTCATCAGGAGGTGATGATCGGCTATTCGGACAGCAACAAGGACGGCGGCTACCTGACGTCGACCTGGCAATTGTCGAAGGCATCGACCGCGCTGAAGCCGGTGTTCGAGTCGGCCGGGGTCGGCATGCAGCTGTTCCACGGCCGCGGCGGCGCGGTCGGCCGTGGCGGCGGCTCCGCGTTTGCCGCGATACGCGCCCAACCCGCGGGCACCGTTCAGGGCCGCATTCGGATCACCGAACAGGGCGAGGTGATCGCCGCCAAATACGGTACCCGCGAAAGCGCGATGACCAACCTCGACGCGATCGCCGCCGCCACCTTGCTGGCGACGCTCGAACCCGAACGCCTCTCGAACGCCGAGAACACGCAGTTCGCGACCGCGATGGACGCGCTGTCGGACGAGGCGTTCGCCGCTTATCGCGGCCTCGTCTACGGCACCGACGGTTTCCGCACCTTCTTCCGCCAGATGACTCCGATCGCGGAGATCGCGGGGCTGAAGATCGGCAGCCGCCCCGCCAGCCGCAAGCAATCCGACGCGATCGAGGATCTGCGCGCGATCCCCTGGGTGTTCAGCTGGGCGCAGGCGCGGGTCATGCTGCCCGGCTGGTACGGCGTCGGTCAGGCGATCGACGCCTTCCCCGACAAGGGGCTGCTGACCGAGATGGCGGAAGGCTGGCCGTTGTTCGCCTCCGCGCTCGCCAACATGGAAATGGTGCTCGCCAAGTCCGACATCGACATCGCCGCGCGCTATGCTCGCCTGGTCGAGGACGGGGCGCTCCGCGACCACATCTTCGGCCGCATCCACGACGGCTGGCACCGCACCCGCGACGGGTTGCTGACGATCACCCGCCAGTCGCGGCTATTGGAAAAGCACCCCGCGCTCGACGCCTCGATCCGACTCCGCCTGCCCTATATCGAACCGCTCAACCTGCTCCAGATCGAACTGATGAAACGCCACCGCGCCGGCGAGACCGACCCACGGATCGGCGAGGGTATCCTGCTGTCGATCAACGGAGTGGCGACCGCGTTGCGCAATTCGGGGTGAGGCGTCGGCGCGCGTCGGTCAATCGCCGCTGACGTCGCCATCCTCATCCTTCTCCTTCGCCTTCACGCGACGCTTCCTCGCCGCCTGGATGATGTCCTCGATCGCGTAGATCAAGGCGATGCCTTGGTCCGTCTTCCCGTTCTGGTCCTCGGGATCGTCGGCGAACAACGCCTTCGCTTGTGCCGCGAGCTCGATCAGCCGGCCGTATTGCTCTTCGCCGACTTTGTTGCGGACTTTGGCGAAGCCTTCGGTCAGTTGGTGAAATCGGGTATCGATGTTCCTATCCGAGAACGTCCCGGTGTCATCGATAAAGGTCGGCGCACCACCAATCAGCGATGCCAGTAGATCATAGATCTCGCTTAACGACGCTGGGATATACGGCTCAGGATTGTAATATGAGCTCCGATACGCGTTCATTGGCCTTTCTCCGGACGTGTAAAGATCAAGCTACCACAGCAAGATTGCTAACCGGTGGTATAATGGTAACATAGCTTCGGCTGCCGTTTACGGTCGATACGAAAGCGTTAACGGAGCGGGATCAACGCCAGAGCCGGACAGCACTAGAGATCATACAATGCGATATCTTCATCGTCGGGAAAGTCAGGGTAAGTGATCGGCTTATCGCCGAAGTGACGATGGACGATGCGATCGCGTCGCACCATGTGCTCTTCCTCCGGATCGATCTGCTCTACATAGGTGTACTCGACTTCGAATTTTTCGTTGCGAACGACGTACTGGATTTCCGCCCATTGCTCGACCCCGTCCTCGCTCTCCCATAGATCAAGCAGGACGGGGCACAAGCGATCCAAGTCCACCCAGCGGAACACGATATCCTTTTCGCGTTCCTTGAATATAGAGGGGGCAACCAAGCCGGCATCTACCCGTGCATAGAGCAACGTGCCGTTGAGTGGGTATTCTGTGTCTTCGGCGAGCAGTTGGCCGATCTCGATGAGTAGGCGGTTCGTATCATCATTTGCCACGATGCTTTCCCTTCGGCTCGTTTCGAAACTGTTGGCTTCCCAAGCGTCCGTCAATCGTAAACCAGACATTGATCGCAGCAGGTCGAGTAGAGCTACGCTCATAAACCGGAACGATTTTGACCGTTACCTTCTGACCTGCTCGCGTAGCCCTACCCCAGTCATTCTCGAGAACACGATAGCCTCCGCGATTGAAGTTCGCATCCTGAGCAAAGTGGTTGAATGACTCTGTAGGTCCGTTGAAACGCACGGCGATATAATGGCCACCGTCGTCCGTTGAACGACGATCGGGTCCACCCGCTTGTCGCTGTGACACGCGGGAGCGCACTTGCTTGCCGGCACTAGCAAGGCTTCCAGAGACGCGCCGGGTTCGTCCGCCTCCGTCGATTTCATAGGTGTAGCCGTTGCGGGTTTCTGTCCGGAATTGCTCGGTCGTCGCCACAGTCCGCGCGGCTCCGGTTCTATTTGCCCCTTTGTCAGTCGTTCCTGAACCGGTCGAACCGCGTGAAGTACCTGACTTGACGGGCCACGGTTCGGTCGATGTCGCGCCCCCTCCGCCGCCGCTTCCGCCACCACCGCCGGTGAATCCTCCTCCTCCCCACCCGCCCTTGGGCGACCGAGATGATGGCGGCGAACTTGTCCCGACCGGCCCCCGAGAGCTTCCATGAGGTCGCGACGGATCGGGCTGGCGCCTGGGCAGCTGTGCCGCTCCGGCGGTCCCGCGCTCCGATGCATCTAAGCTGCCCTGGCCGGACTTGCGTCCGGCCCCCGCAAAGGTGAAACGACCATCATCGGGATCGTGCCAAGGGTTGAACTTCAACTCGATCCCATCGGGATCGTTGACGTTCGGAACCCGGCCGGTCCGTAGCCAGAACGTGAAGGCTCGCCGTCGCTGGTCGTCGGAAATTTGGATCATGCCGCTCCCCAATTCTCGTGCGGCGAGAACATTTGAAGAACGAATTCCAACAAGTCAAAGCGAATGACACGCCGGGTCTGCCCAACGTTCGTGTTCACTCTCAAGCTTGATCAAGAAAAGTGGTGCGGCCGAGAAGACTCGAACTTCCACGGGCTTTCGCCCACAACGACCTCAACGTTGCGCGTCTACCAATTCCGCCACGGCCGCACGTGAAACAACCGGCCGGGCGAACCGGCGGCTGGTAGGCAGCGGCCCCTAGCAAAGCCTTTGCGATGCTGCAACGGCTTTAGCGTGCGGTCTCGCCGGCGAAGCTGAGTTCGAGCCGCTTGGAATTTGCGGGGACGTCGAGCTTGGCGGAGTTGAAGTCGATCGAGGCGCCGGGCGCGAGCGAGCGGCGCTGCGGGGTGATCGTCCAGCTGAATACCAGCCGCCCCTGCGCGTCGCGGAGCTCGGCGCGGATATCGGGCACACGCTGGCGATCGCGCGACGGATTGGTGACCTGCCCGCTTACCGCGAACAGCTCGGACCCGTTCTCCAGCTCGCGTCGCTCGATCGGATTGTCGTGGAGCCGCAGCGGCGACTCGGCGGCGCCGATCGGCAGCCCCAGCCGCGCGCCCAGCCCGGGTGCGCCGAGCCACAGGATCGCCCCGATCGCGGCCAGCATCAGCAGCCCCGCGACCACCGCGATCACCGTCCAGCGGCGCGCGGCGTTCTTGCGCGGGCGAAACGGCGGCCGGTGCGCGAACGCGTCGAACTCACCATAGTCGGCCGCGGGCTCGACATAGGATTCGGGGAGCGGCGGCAACGGCGCGGCGGCGACCGGCACAGGCACGGCGATCGGCTCGACATCGGCCGGCGGCGCTGCAACGCTCGGCGGGGCGGCGGGCGCGGGCGGCGCGGGCGGCGCGGGCGGCGGTGCCACCACCGGATCGGTAGGCGCCTGGAACCAGCTATGCCGGCAGCTCGCGCAGCGCACCGTCCGTCCCTCGATCCCGATCGCGCTGTCCGGGACCAGGTAGCGGGTGCTGCATTCGGGACATTCGAGTATCATGCGAACGCTTTGCGGATAGGGCCGACCGGGACGTGAATCTAAGCACGCCGGCCGAGCCGCTGGCAAGCTTGAAGCATATCGCGCTTTCGTGGCAAAGCTCGGCAGGGGCTCCCGTCGGGCTTGGATGAAAGAGAGCGGCTTCGGCCACGCGCATGGCGAACATCGTGCAGTTCGAGAATGTTGGGCTGCGCTACGGTTCCGGCCAGGAGACGCTGTCCGACGTCAGCTTCACCCTGGGGGGCGGCGCCTTCTATTTCCTCACGGGCGCGAGCGGCGCGGGCAAGACGTCGCTGCTGAAGCTGCTGTACCTCGCGCAGCGCCCGTCGCGCGGCGTGATCCGGCTGTTCGGCGAGGATGCGGTGATGATGCCGCGCACCCGGCTGCCGGGGTTCCGCCGCCGGATCGGCGTGGTGTTCCAGGATTTCCGGCTGGTCCCGCATCTCTCCGCTGCCGACAATATCGCGCTGCCGCTGCGCGTCGCCGGGATGCCCGATGCCGACATCCGCCAGCCGGTGCGCGAGATGCTCGCCTGGGTCGGTCTCGCCGAGCGCGCCGATGCGCGGCCAGCGACGCTGTCGGGCGGCGAACAGCAGCGCGTCGCGATCGCACGCGCGGTGATCACCCGGCCGGAGATGCTGGTGGCGGACGAGCCGACCGGCAACGTCGATCCGGAAATGGCCGACCGGCTGCTCCATCTATTCGATTCGCTGAACAAGCTCGGCACCACGGTGGTGGTCGCGACGCACGACTTCCAGCTGCTCGGGCGGATTCCCGGCGCGCAGATGATGCGGCTGGACAAGGGGCGGCTGCTCGATCCGACCGGCGCGCTGCGCTATCCGCCGGACCGGAACCGGGCATGATCGCGCGCGCCACCGATCGCGCCAATGCGCGCGTGCTCGACGAGGCTGGCGGGCTGCGCGCGATGACCTGGGTGATGGCGATCATGCTGTTCCTGACCGTGCTCGCCGCCGCGCTCGGCCTCGGCACCGCGAGCGGCGCGCGGCTGCTCGAGCGCCAGCTCGAGGGGCGGCTGACGGTGCAGCTGGTCGAGGGTGATCCGCTCCGCCGCGATGCGGATGCGGCGCGGATCGCGACGATGCTGCGCGCGCTGCCGGGGGTCGCGCGGGTCGCCCTGGTCGACCGGGTCGAGCTGACCCGGCTGCTGCGCCCGTGGCTCGGCGCCGACGGAGCCGATCCCGAACTGCCGGTGCCGGCGATGATCGACGTCGATCTCGCGGACGGCAGCGACGCCGCGGTCGCGCGCGTCGCGGCGACCGCGACGCGGGTCAGCCGATCGGCGCGGGTCGATCGTCACGAAAGCTGGATGTCGCCGGTCAGCCGCTTCATGACGTCGCTGACGCTGCTGGCCGGCGGGATCGTCGTGCTGATGATGGCGGCGACCGCCGCGGTGGTGGTGCTGGCGGCGCGCGCCGGGCTGGAGACGCACCGCGCGACGATCGAGGTGATGCACATGCTGGGATCGACCGACGTCCAGGTCGCGCGGCTGTTTCAACGCCGGATCGCGATCGATGCGGCGATCGGCGGCGTGGTCGGCGGGCTGGCCGCGATCCTGGTGGTCGCCGCGATCGGCGCGCGGCTGGCGGGGCTCGGGTCCGAACTGATCGGCGGGGTGTCGCTGGGTGTCGGCGAATGGCTGCTGCTCGGGCTGCTGCCGATCGCGTTCGTCCTGCTCGCGATCCTCGCGGCGCGGTATAGCGTGCTCGGCGCGCTTCGGCGGACGCTATGATCGTCCGGCTGTTCGGCGTGACGCTGATTCTCTGGTGCCTGGGCTTCGCGGCGTTCATGCTGACCCTGCCGCGCGCGCTGGAGGGATCGACCACCGACGCGATCGTGGTGCCGACCGGCGGCGCCGGCCGCATCGACCGCGGCATCGCGTTGCTCGAACGGCACCAGGCGAAGCGGATGCTGGTCACCGGGGTCGGCCCCGGCGTCCGCGACGCCGATCTGGCGCGCGAATACCGCACCTCGCGCGCACTGTTCGATTGTTGCATCGACCTCGGTCGCGAGGCGGTGGATACGCGGTCCAATGCCGAGGAGACCGCCGCCTGGGTGAGGGCGCGCCGGTATCGCACGGTGCGGCTCGTCACCTCCGACTGGCACGTGCCGCGGGCGAAGATGGAATTGGGGGCGGCAATCGGCAAGGGCGTGCTGATCCTTGGCGACGGCGTGCCGAGCAGCCCGCGGCTGGGTACCCTGGTCAACGAATACAACAAGCTGATCCTGCGCCGGATCGCACTATGGTTGGGGATCGGGGCATGATCGCCTGGCTGCGGACGCTGCTGTTCCGGATCGTGTTCTACACGATATCGGTGCCGATCGTCGTCAGCGTGCCGATCTCCGCGCTGTTCGGGCAGCAGGCGGTGATCCTGCATGCCACGGTATGGACGACGTTCCACCGCTGGTGCGCGCGGGTGCTGCTCGGCATCCGCATCCGCACGGAGGGGCCGCAGCCGACCGGGCCGGTGCTATACGCCGCCAAGCACCAGTCGATGTTCGAGGCGCTCGAGCTGCAAGGCATGCTCGACGGCCCGGCGATGGTGCTGAAGGAGGAACTCGCGAACATCCCCGCCTGGGGCTACGCCGCGCGGCGCTACGGCGCGCTGGTGATCGATCGCGCCGCGTCGGCGAAGGCGCTCCGCCAGATGATGCGCGAAGGCAAGGCCGCCAAGGAAACGGGCCGATCGGTGCTGATCTTCCCGGAGGGCACGCGGGTACTGCCGGGCGACCAGCCGCCGCTAAAATCGGGCTTCGCCGGGCTGTACCGGGCGCTCGGCATGGCGACGGTGCCGATCGCGATCGACAGCGGCCTGGTCTGGCCGAAGAAGGGCGCCAAGCATGCGGGCACGATCACCTTCCGCTTCGGCGAGGCGATCCCGCCCGGCCTGTCGCGCGAGGAGATCGACGCGCGGGTCCACGCCGCGATCAACGCGCTGGATGTGCCACGGGTGAGTTGATGCCGCTAAATCCTCCCCGGCGAGAGGAGGTGGCAGGGCGTAGCCCTGACGGAGGGGTGACACCTCATCCGGATAGCGGTTCACCCCTCCGTCTGGCTGACGCCAGCCACCTCCCCTTACAGGGTAGGACTACGAGGACCTCCCTATTCAGTGCGTACGCCCGAAATCGGGCGCGGCGTCGTCCTGGCCCTGTTCGATGATCGAGCGGCGGATCGCGCGGGTGCGGGTGAAGAGGTCGAACAACTGGTCGCCGTCGCCCCAGCGGATCGCGCGTTGCAGCATCGTCACGTCCTCGGTCAGCCGCTGGAGGATCTCGAGCACCGCTTCCCGATTGTTGAGGAAGACGTCGCGCCACATCACCGGGTCCGACGCCGCGATCCGGGTGAAATCGCGGAAACCGCCCGCGGAAAATTTGATGACCTCGCTCTGCGTCACCTCTTCGAGATCGCTGGCGGTGCCGACGATCGAATAGGCGATCAGATGCGGCACGTGGCTGGTCACCGCGAGCACCAGATCGTGATGACGCGGGGTCATGATCTCGACCTGCGCGCCGAGTGCCTCCCAGAAGGCGCGGAGCCGGAACACCGGCGCCTCGGGCGTGGCTTCCTCGGGCGTGAGGATGCACCAGCGGCCGCGGAACAGCGTCGCGAAGCCGGCCTCGGGCCCGCTATTCTCGGTCCCGGCGACCGGGTGGCCCGGCACGATCGTCGCGTCCGGCAACACCGCGCGAAGGGCGACGAGCACGCTGCCCTTCGATCCGCCGACATCGCTGATGATCGCGTCGGCGGGCAGGTCGTCCGCGAACTCTGCCGCGACCACGCCCATCGCCCCCACCGGCACGCACAGCATGACCAGATCGGCGTCGATCACCGCGGCACCCGCGCTGTCGGCGATGTCGTCGGCGAGATCGATCCGGTCGGCGATCGCGCGCACCGCGGGATCGGCGTCGTAGCCGGTGATCCGGACGGTCGGCATCGTTGCCCGCACCGCGCGAGCGATGGAGGAGCCGATCAGGCCCAGGCCGATGATCGTGACACGCGCGAACGGCAGCATCAGCCGGCGCGCTCGACCTCGGTGCGGAGCACGTCGGCGACCTCGCGCATCTCCGCCTCGCTGCCGATCGTGATCCGCAGACCGTGCGGCAGCCCCTGCCCGGGCAGCCAGCGGGTCGCGTAGCCCGCGGTCATCAAGGCCTTGTACGCGGCCTCTGCGGTCAGCGCGCCTGCGAACAGCACGAGCACGAAATTGGCCTTGCTCGGCACCGCGCGCAGGCCGGGCAGCGCATCGACCTGCGCGCTGAACCATTCCCGCCATTCGCGATTGTGGCTGCGGCTGCGTTCGACGAACTCGGCATCGCCGAGCGCCGCGGTCGCCGCCGCCTGCGCCCCGATGCTGAACGCGAACGGCGCCCGGATGCGGTGCATCGCGCCGATGATCTCGGGCGAGGCATAGCCCCAGCCGACCCGCTCCGACGCCAGCCCGAAGATCTTGGAGAAGGTCCGCGTCACCAGCACGTTGGGCTGGGTACGCGCGAGCTCCAGCGCGCCATCGTCGTCCTCGGCCTCGAGATATTCGGTATAGGCCTGGTCGAGCACCAGCAGCACCGAGCTCGGCAGCCCGGCATGCAGCCGCGCGATCTCGGCGCGGGTCGAATAGGTGCCGGTCGGGTTGTTCGGGTTGGCGACGAACACCACCCGCGTCTGCTCGGTGACCGCCGCGAGGATCGCGTCGACATCGGTCGCATAGTCGTGGTCCGCGACGACGACCGGGATCGCCCCGACGCGGCGGGTCGCGATCTCGTAGACCGCGAAGCCGTAGCGGACATGGATGATCTCGTCGCCGGCGCCCGCGAAGGTCCCCGCGGCGAGGTGCAGCACCTCGTCGGATCCGGTGCCGTAGATCAGCCGGTCCGCCTCGACCCCATAATGCGCGGCGAGTGCGGCACGGAGGTCGACCGCGGCGGCATCGGGATAGCGTTCCAGGTGCGTGGCGGCGTCGCGATAGGCGGCACGCGCGACGTCGGGGGTGCCGAACGGGTTCTCGTTCGACGACAGCTTGACGACCTTGCGGCCATCTTCGCTGGTGGAGCGGCCGGGCACGTAGGGCGCGATGCCCATGATCCATGGCTTGGGAGCGGGTGCGGTCATGCCGGCGCGTGTACGCCCCGCGTGCGCGCGTTGACAAGCTGGGCGATCGCCCGTGGCCGGCGCGCGTCCGCCGCCGCCATTGCCCGCGACCGCACCGCGCATTAGGGCGGCAGCGATGTCGGATGATCAGCGCTTCGGCCTGTCGCGCCACGTGACGCTGCCGGGGCCGTTACGCCTCGACGGTGGCGTGCTGCTGTCGCCGGTCGAGATCGCGTACGAGACCTATGGCACGCTCGATGCCGACGCCGGCAATGCGGTGCTGATCTGCCATGCGTTGACCGGCGACCAGCATGTCGCGTCGGCGCACCCGCGGACCGGCAAGCCCGGCTGGTGGGCGCGGATGGTTGGGCCGGGCAAGCCGATCGACCCGGCGCATCATTTCGTGATCTGCGCCAACGTCCTCGGCAGCTGCATGGGCAGCTCGGGACCCGCCTCGACCAACCCTGCGACCACGCTTCCCTGGGCGATGGCGTTTCCGGTGATCACGATCCGCGACATGGTGCGCGCGCAGGCGATGCTGCTCGATCATCTCGGCATCGCGCGTCTGCACGCCGTGGTCGGCGGATCGATGGGCGGGATGCAGGCGCTGAGCTGGCCCGCGACCTTCCCCGAGCGGATCGATGCGGTCGTCGTGATCGCCTCCACCGCGCGCCACACCGCGCAGAACATCGCGTTCCACGAGGTCGGCCGTCAGGCGGTGATGGCCGATCCGAAATGGCGCGGCGGCGACTATTATGCGGACGCCGACGGTGGCGACGGCGATCCCCCCGCCGCAGGCCTCGCGGTGGCTCGGATGGCTGCGCACATCACCTATCTGTCCGAAGCCGGGCTGACCGAAAAGTTCGGCCGCCGCCTGCAGGCGCGCGGCGACGGGCCCGGCGCCAAGAGCTTCGGCTTCGACGCCGATTTCCAGGTGGAGAGCTATCTCCGCCACCAGGGACTGAGCTTCGTCGACCGGTTCGACGCCAATTCCTACCTCTACATCACCCGGGCGATGGATTATTTCGATCTCGCCGAGGAACATGGCGGCCTGCTCGCCAACGCCTTCCGCGCATCGCGCGCGCGCTTCTGCCTGGTCAGCTTCGACACCGACTGGCTCTACCCCACTGCCGAATCACGCACCGTCGTCCGTGCGCTCAACGCCGCCGGCGCGCCGGTCAGCTTCGTCGAACTGTCGAGTCCCTATGGACACGACGCCTTCCTCCTCGACGTCCCCGATCTCAATCGGGTGATCGACGGCTTCATGAAGGGCGGCACGTGACCGACCTCCGCCCCGATCTCGCAATCATCGCGCAGCATGTCGCGCGCGACAGCCATATCCTCGATATCGGCTGCGGCGACGGCCAGTTGATGGCGGCGCTGCGCGACGACCGCGGCTGCGACGCGCGGGGGCTCGAGCTCCTGCCGGGCAACGTCGCGGCGGCGGTGGCGCGGGGGCTCTCGGTGATCCAGGGCGACGCCGACGTCGATCTCGCCGACTATCCCGATCAGAGCTTCGACTATGCGATCCTCAGCCAGACGCTGCAGACCGCGCATGCGCCCGATGCGGTGCTCGACCAGCTGCTGCGGATCGGGCGGCGTGCCTTCGTCAGCTTCCCCAATTTCGCGCATTGGCGGGTGCGGCTGTCGTTGATGTGGGGCGGACGGATGCCGGTGACGCGGCAATTGCCCGAGCGGTGGTACGACACGCCGAACATCCATCACGTCACGATCGACGATTTCCGAGCCTTTCTGAAGGAGCGGTCGGTGACGGTCGAGGCGGCGTGGTTCCTGTCGGGCGACAAGCGCACCGGTGCGGCGGCGGCGAACCTGCTAGCCGAGCACGCGGTGTTTCTGCTGCGGCGGTGAGGAACCTTCGGGCTTGACGCAGGTTAATGCCGCGAACACCGCAAGGATCCCGTGTGCCGAAGACCGCCCTGATCGTCGAAGACGAGATTTTCGTCGCGCTCGACCTAGAACGGATCTTGACCGATGCGGGATACAGCGTCGCCGCGATCGCCGCGGACAGCGCCAGCGCGATCGACGCGGCGCCGAACGTGTCCTTCGCCTTTGTCGACGTCAATCTGCGCGACGGGCCGACCGGCCCGGGCATCGCCGAACGGATGGCGCGCGATTTCGGGGTGAAGGTGGTGTTCGTCACCGCCAACCCGGCGCAGATCGGCCCCGAGAGCGCGTGCGCGTTGGGCTATATCCGCAAGCCGTTCAGCGAAGCCGCGATCCTTGCCGCAGCGTCGCTCGCCAGCACCGGCGAGATGATCGACAGCTTCGGCGATCTGGTGATGGTCCAGCAGCGCTGACCGGCTCAGGTTCGGCTGAGCGCGCCGCCCGGCATATCGATCGTCATCGTCAGCCCCGCCGGCTGCCAATCGCGCGTGATCCTGCCGCCGAGCTGCCGCACCGCGCTCATCTCGATCAACTGGCTGCCGAAGCCGACCGCTCCCGACGGCTCGGCTACCGGTGGGCCGCCACGCTCCTGCCAAACGATCGTGACGCGATCGTCGGTGCGGCCGACCCGGATCTCGATTCGTCCGGCCTCGTTGGACAGCGCGCCATATTTGGTCGCGTTGGTTGCAAGCTCGTGGAACAGCAGCGCGAGCGGGGTCGCGGATCGGTCGTCGATCTCGATATCGTCGCCGCTGACGACCAACCGCTCGCCATTATTGCGCTGATAGGGTGCGAACAGCTCGCCGAGTAGGCCGTCGAGACTGTCCTGACGGGCGGCGGGCAGGGAGTTGGGGCTGTGCGGGCGCACGAAATCATGCGCACGGCCGAGCGCGGTGATCCGGTCGCGCAGGTCGCTCGCCAGCGGCGCGAAATCGGGGCGGCTGCGTGCCGCGAAGCCGATCAGGCCGGAGATCACCGCGAAGATATTCTTGATCCGGTGCGACAATTCCTGGCTGATCACCTCGCGCTGTTCGAGCGCGAGCTTCTGTTCGTGGATGTCGGTACAGGTCCCGAACCAGCGCACGATCGCGCCGCGGTCGTCGCGAATCGCGAGCGCGCGGCCGAGCACCCAGCGATAGGTGCCGTCGACGTGACGCAGGCGATATTCGATCTGGTAGGGCTCGCCGGTGTCGAGGCTGTGCCGCCAGATCGCCCAGGCGCGCTCGCGATCGTCGGCGTGGAAGATGTCGTTCCACCCCGCGCCATCGGTGCTGCCCGCGGGCACCCCGGTGAATTCGTACCAGCGCGCGTTGTAGTAATCGTGATAGCCGTCGGGGAGGGTCGACCAGACCATCTGCGGCATCGTGTCGGCAAGAGCGCGGAACCGATCCTCGCTATCGCGCAGCACCCGGCGCTGCGCATTCTCGGCATCGCGCCACGCCGCCGCGTCGCGGCTGTCGCGCAGCCGGGTCATGACGTCCGCGGCGAGCGTCACCAGCCCCTGGTGCTGGAGCGGTGTCAGCCCCGCGCGCGGCTTGCTGTCGATCACGCACAGCGAGCCGAGCGGCATGCCGTCGTCGCCGATCAGCGGCGCGCCAGCATAGAAGCGGATGTTCATCTCACCGGTGACCAGCGGATTGTCTGCGAAGCGCGGATCGCGCGTCGCGTCGGGGACGACCATTACATCGGGTTCGAGCATCGCATGCGCGCAGAACGAGGTCTCACGCGGGGTGCTGTCGACGTCGAGCCCGGTGCGCGCGAGGAACGTCTGCTGGCGCTCTTCGACCAGCGTCACCAGCGCGATCGGCACCTCGCACAGCGCCGCCGCGAACGCGGTGATCCGGCGCAGCGCTTCGCTGTTGCGCAGCGAGTCGAGCTCATAGGCTTCGATCGCGGCGTTGCGGGCCTGCTCGTCGATCTGCCAGCCGCGCGGACCCGCGGCCGGTTCGGCGAGCGTTACCCTGTCGTCGAGACGCTCCGCCACCCTCAGAACGGCACGTCGTCGTCGAGATCGTCCGCGAAGCCGCCGCCACCGCCGCCGCCCTGGCCGAAGCCGCCAGCACCACCGCCCGCACCGCCACGGGGCGCGCCACCGCCGCCGCCGTAACCGCCACGACCACCGCCGCTGCCGCCACCGCTCTCCGCACCCCAATCGTCGCCGCCGCGACCGCCGCCACCGCCGCCGCCACTAGCCCCGCCGGCACCGGGAGCGCCGTCGAGCATCGTCAGGACGCTGTTGAAGCCCTGCAGCACGATCTCGGTCGAATATTTGTCCTGGCCCTGCGCGTCCTGCCACTTACGTGTCGACAGCGCGCCTTCGATATAGACCTTGCTGCCCTTGCGCAGATAGCGTTCGGCGACGTTGGCCAGGCCTTCGTTGAAGATCGCGACCGAATGCCATTCGGTCTTCTCCTTGCGCTCGCCGCTGTTCTTGTCCTTCCAGCTTTCCGACGTCGCGATGCGCAGGTTGACCACCTTGCCGCCGTTCTGGAACGTCTTGCTTTCGGGATCGCGGCCGAGGTTGCCGACGATGATGACCTTGTTGACGCTGCCTGCCATGTGAGCCTCTTCAGAGGCCGGCGAGGACCGCCAGCCAGTAGGTGATGCCGGCCATGATGTAGGCGGCAACGAACAAATAGCCAACCATGAAGGCGGGCCAGCGCCAGCCGTTGGTCTCACGACGGGTCACTGCGATCGTGGAGATGCATTGCGGCGCGAACACGAACCACATCAGAAAGGCGAGCGCGGTCGGGAGCGACCAGCGACCGCGCAGATTGTCGGTCATCGCCCGCCCGCCGCGGGCACTGGTCGGGTCGTCGCCTTTCAGATCCAGCGCATAGACCGTCCCGATCGCCGCCACCGCCACCTCGCGCGCGGCCATCGCCGGGATCAGCGCGAGCACGATGTCGCGGTTGAAGCCGATCGGCGCGAACGCCGGCGCGATGCCGTTGGCGATCCGGCCCGCGACCGAATAGTCGACGGCGGAGACGCGGCTGTCGGCGGGGGGCTTGGGAAAGCTCAGCAACGCCCACAGGATCACCGTCGACAGCAGGATGATCGTGCCCGCGCGCTTCAGGAAGATCTCGGCGCGGCTCCACAGCCCGATCAACACGTCGCGCAGCTGCGGCCATTGATATTTGGGCATCTCCATCATGAAGCCCGACGATGCGCCCTTCGTCACCGTCCGGCGCAGCACCAGCGCGGCGACGAACGCGCCGACGATCCCCATGACGTAGAGCCCGAGCATCACCAGCCCCTGCAGCCCGACGAAGCCGATCACCTGGCGTTCCGGAATGAACGCGCCGATGATCAGCGTGTAGACCGGCAGCCGCGCCGAACAGGTCATCAGTGGCGCGATCAGGATCGTGGTCAGGCGGTCGTTCTCGTCTTCGATCGTGCGGGTCGCCATGATCCCCGGCACTGCGCAGGCGAAGCTCGACAGCAACGGGATGAACGCGCGGCCGGACAGCCCGACGCTCGCCATCAGCCGGTCCATCAGGAACGCCGCGCGGACCATGTAGCCCGACGCCTCCAGCACCAGGATGAACAGGAACAGGATCAGGATCTGCGGCAGGAAGACGATCACCGCGCCGACCCCAGCGATCACGCCGTCGGTTAGCAGCGACCGCAGCACCGACGGAGCGAATTCATCGCGGATCGCGCCTTGCAGCCACGCGAAGCCTGCATCAAGCGCGTCGGCAGGCAGCGTCGCCCAGGTGAACACCGCCTGGAACATCAGGAACAGGATCGCGAGCAACATGAGCGGGCCCGCGACCGGGTGGAGCGCCACCGCATCGAACAGGTGGGTCCAGCGCCGCCGCGGGGTTTCGGCGATCGTCGCCGCGGCGGCGATGCCGCGCGCGCGCCGTTGCAGCGCCGCCATGCTCTCGCCCGGTAGGTCGCTCGGTCGGCGCGCCTGCCCGCCGCCACCGATCGCGGTGCCGAGCCGATCCTTCAGGCTGTCGAGCCCGCGCCGCCGCACCGCGACGGTCGCGACCACCGGCACCCCGAGTTCGCGTTCGAGGATCGCGGGGTCGAGCGTCAGCCCGTCGCGCTCGGCGAGATCGACCATGTTGAGCGCGACGATCACCGGCAGCCCGAGCGCGATCAGCTGGAGCGTGAAGCGCAGATGGTTGTCGAGATTGGCGGCATCCACGACGACGACCAGCGCATCGGGCAGTCGCTCGCCCGCCTGCGTGCCCATCAGCACGTCGCGGGTGACGCGTTCGTCTGGGCTGGACGGATCGAGGCTGTACGCGCCTGGGAGGTCGACCAGTTCGACGGGCCGGCCGTCGTCGAGCACCAGCCGGCCCGAATGGCGTTCCACGGTGACGCCGGGATAGTTGCCAACCTTCTGCCGCGCGCCGGTGAGCGCGTTGAACAGCGCGCTCTTGCCGGCATTGGGATTGCCGACGAGCGCGACCAGCGGCGCGGCGTTCATCCTATCCGGCGGCGGGGGCGACGTGGATCGCGCCGGCGACGACGCGGCGCAGCGCCACCGTCATCCGACCGATCCGGCAGGCGATCGGGCCGCTGCCGAGCGTCGCGCGGTGCAGCACCTCGACCGCGACCCCCTCGTCGAAGCCGAGTTCGCGAAGCCGCCGCGCCTCGGGATCCGCAAGCCGCGCCCAATCGATCGACGCG
The DNA here is from genome assembly GCF_052567495.1 of Sphingomonas sp. Tas61C01. Classification (NCBI taxonomy): domain Bacteria; kingdom Pseudomonadati; phylum Pseudomonadota; class Alphaproteobacteria; order Sphingomonadales; family Sphingomonadaceae; genus Sphingomonas; species Sphingomonas sp. Tas61C01. The sequence continues at coordinate 2,585,431 of NZ_CP199583.1, read as the reverse complement.
ACCACGCCGCTCTGGCGGCGCGGGAGCGATTCGAGGCTGAGGGCGGGGACGATGCGTCGCGACATATCCATGATGCGACTGATTATCAGTAACTGATGGCGGCGGATAGCGGAATCTTGCCCTGCCTGATCGATGCCGTCAGATCGCGGGATAGCGTAGTCGCCCGATGAAACGAGAGAGGCTCGGACGATGTTCGAAGCGCTTGATGAAGCCGCCCTTCGCCTTTTCGAATCGCATGATGCCGTCGATCCGCCGCGCCCGGAAGGCACTGGTGTCGGCGTGGCCTTCGCTGTCGTCGTCGAGGAAGACGGTGATCGTGGCGGCATAGACCGCGAACAGGATGCCGCGCTTGGTATAATGATTATAGTCGGTCGCGGTGTCCCCGGCCCGCGCCCAGATCAGGTCGACGGTGCGCCAGCCGAGCGCCGCGCCGCGGCGTGCGTTCTGCGGCATCGCCAGGATCGATACCGCCCGGCGCAGCGATTCGCGCAGCGGTGCGGCGGCATCGAGCCGCGCCTCGACCATCGCGCCGATCCGTTCGCGGATCTTCATCGTCGCCAGCCGATCGGCGGGCAGCACTTCGATCATCGCGGCGTCGATCGCGGCGAACCACGCGTCGATCATGTCGACCGCGCCACCCGGGAAGGCGAGCGCCGCGATGTCGCGATCGATCCCCGCCATCTCCGCCGCGAGGTCGCGCGCCGCGTCCCCCCACCCGTCGAACGCGGCATTGGCGGCGATATCGGCGGCGAGCCGCACACGGATTTCGTCGAGCGTCAGATCCTCGGTCATCGCGCCCGTTCCTGCTCCCTCGGCGGCGCGGGTGCAACCCGGCCGCGGCGAACCAGTACCAGCGCCGCTGCGACCAGCCCGGCGCCGACCAGATCGACCAGACCCAGCCGCTCGTTATATTCGATCCAGCCGAGCGCGCCGCCGACCATCGGCTGCACCAGCAACGCGATCCCGATCACCAGCGGCGGCAGCCGCCCGAGCGCGTAGATCATCAGCCCCTGGCCGACGATCTGGCTGACCAGCGCGAGCGCGATCAGCGGGGTCCAATCCTGCGGCACGATCCGCTCGCCCAGCAAAGCCGCGAAGACCAGCAGCGGCAGCGCACTCGCGATCGTCGACAGCGCCAGCGCGGGCAGCGGCGCCATGACGTCCCGCGCTCGCGACATCGCGATGAAGTACACCGCGTAGAGGATCCCGGCGAGCAGGCAGAGCAGGTCGCCCGCGAGGTGGCGAGGATCGACCTGGTACGATCGCCCGAGCAGCAGGCCTCCACCCGTCGCCGCCAGCAGCAGCGCCAGCGCCTGGATGCGGGTGGGCCAGGCGCGCGCTACGAGGAACCCGTAGATCGGGAAGATCAGGGTCGCCGAATTGCCGAACAGCGTCGCATTGCCCAGCGTGGTCCGCAGGATGCCGAGGTGCCAACTGGCGAGATCGGCGGCGAAGAAGACGCCGCCGCCGATCACCACCAGCCACAGCGCGGGGGCGAGCCGCGCCGGACGCGCGCCGCTCGCCAGCGCGAACGCGATCAATACGGGGATCGCCAGCGTGATCCGCCAGAAGCCCGCCGCGACCGGACCGGTGTCGGCGAGGCGGACGAACCATGGCCCGAATCCGAGCGCGATGTTGGCCAGGATTACCGCGACGAAGGCCGAGGCGGGCGGCGATGCGGGCAGCGGCTTTGTCAGCGACTCGGCGGGCGCGAGCACCGGGTCGCTTGCCGCGGCCACAGAAAAACTTGTCGTGATCGGCTCGTGCATGGCGCCCCTTAGCGCCCTATCTCGGCTGCGTCAGGCCACTGCCTCACCATTCGCAAGGAAACCAGTCTCCATGCCCAGCCTCTTCGACCCGATCGACCTCGGCGACCTTCACGCGCCCAACCGCATCCTGATGGCGCCGCTCACCCGCGGCCGTGCCGACAAGGACGCGGTGCCGACGTCGATCATGGTGGAATATTACGCGCAGCGCGCGAGTGCGGGGCTGATCATCAGCGAGGCCACCGGCATCAGCCGCGAAGGGCTGGGCTGGCCGTTCGCGCCGGGTTTGTGGACCGACGCGCAGGTCGAGGCATGGAAGCCGGTAACCGCCGCGGTGCACGCCGCCGGCGGGCGGATCGTCGCGCAATTGTGGCACATGGGTCGCCAGGTCCATTCGTCGGTGACCGGGGGCCAGCCGGTCTCGTCGTCCGCGACGGCGACCGCTGGGCAGGCGCATACCTATGAGGGCAAGCAGGATTTCGAGACCGCGCGCCCGCTCGAGTTGAACGAGATCCCGCGGCTGCTCGACGATTATGAGCTGGCGACGCGCAACGCGATCGCCGCCGGTTTCGACGGCGTCCAGATCCATGCCGCCAACGGCTATCTGATCGACGAATTCCTGCGCGACGGCGCCAATCACCGCGACGACGATTATGGCGGCGGCCCGGAGAACCGCATCCGCCTGCTCCGCGAGGTGACCGAGCGGGTGATTTCGGTCGCGGGTGCAGGGCGCACCAGCGTCCGCCTCTCGCCCAACGGCGATTCGCAGGGCGTCGACGACAGCGATCCGGCGTCGGTATTCGTGCCCGCCGCCAAGGCGTTGTCGGACCTCGGCATCGCCTTCCTCGAACTGCGCGAGCCCGGCCCCGACGGCACCTTCGGCAAGACCGACGTGCCCAAGCTCAGCCCGGCGATCCGCGAGGCTTTCACCGGCGTGTTGGTGCTGAACTCGGACTATACCACGGCGGCGGCGGCACAGGCCGCGATCGACGGGGGCGTCGCCGACGCGATCGCGTTCGGGCGTACTTTCCTCGCCAATCCGGACCTGCCCGAACGGCTCCGTCGCGACGCCCCCCTCAACGATAGCAACCCGCGGACCTGGTACAGCCAGGGGCCCGAAGGCTATGTCGACTATCCCGCGCTGGCCGAACAACAGGCTGCCTGACGCGGCACGCTCCGGACGAAAAAAGGCCCGGTGCGTTGCCGCACCGGGCTCAAGGTTGTCCGCAGGAGGAACGTCTTGGGGGGGCGGGCGCACCCGCCCCCGAACTCAGTAATTATAGGCGCGTTCGCCATGTTCGTTGATGTCGAGGCCCTCGCTCTCGACTTCGGCGGTCGGACGCAGGCCGATCGTCTTGTCGAGCAGGAAGAAGAGCGCGGCCGAGACCAAGCCGGACCACAGCAGCGTGATCCCCACTGCCTCGATCTGGGTGATCAGTTGGCCGGCCATGTCATACTTGCCAGCGACCGCCGGGGCGACGGTATAGTCGAACCAGCCCTGCCCGCCGAGCGCCGGATCGGCAACGATTGCGGTGCCGAGCGCGCCGAAGATGCCGCCGATGCAGTGCACGCCGAACACGTCGAGCGTGTCGTCGTAGCCGAGCTTGTTCTTCACCGTGGTGACGAAGAAGAAGCAGACCGGCGACACCAGCAGGCCGAGCACGATCGAGGTCATCGGTGCCGCGAAGCCCGAGGCCGGGGTGATCGCGACCAGCCCTGCGACCGCCCCGGTGGCGGCGCCGAGCAGCGACGGCTTCTTGTGGACGATCTGTTCGATCACTGCCCACGACACCGCTGCCGCGGCGGTCGCGACATAAGTGTTGATGAACGCGACCGCCGTGACGCCGTTCGATTCGAGGTTGGAGCCGGCGTTGAAGCCGAACCAGCCGACCCACAGCAGCGAGGTGCCGATCATCGTCATGGTCAGCGAATGCGGCGGCATAGGCTCCTTCTTGTAGCCGAGGCGACGACCCATCACCAGGCAGCCGGCGAGGCCCGCGATGCCCGCATTGATGTGGACCACGGTGCCGCCCGCGAAATCGAGCGCGCCCTTGCCGTAGAGGAAACCGTAGTCGCCCGGTTGGTTGGGGAGGAAATCCGGGCCCGCCCAGTACCAGACCATGTGCGCGATCGGAAAATAGACGATCGTCAGCCAGGCGACGACGAAGATGATCAGCGGGGTGAACTTCACCCGTTCCGCAAACGCGCCGACGATCAGCGCGGGCGTGATGCACGCGAAGGTCATCTGGAACACGATATAGGCATATTCGGGGATGTAGACGCCGTTGGAGAAGGTCGCCGCCAGCGTGGTCGCGTCGACACCCTTCAGGAACGCCTTGGACAGGCCGCCGACGAACGGATTGCCGCCGGTGAAGGCCATGCTGTAGCCCCAGCAGACCCAAACCAGACTGGCGACGCAGACGATCATCAGCACCTGCATTAGCACCGACAGCATGTTCTTGGTGCGCACGAGGCCGCCGTAGAACAGTGCCAGGCCGGGCACCGACATCATCAGCACCAGCGCCGACGAGATCAGCATCCAGGTGGTGTCGCCCTTGTTGACCATCGCCGCGGTCGGCACGAAGGGCGTCGCGGGCGCCGTCACAGCTCCCTGCGCCCAGGCGGGCAGGGCCGCGAAGGCGGCGGCGCCGAGCGCGAGAGCGCCGGCAATCTTGATCGCTTGCTTCATCTTAACCCCCCTCAGAGCGCCGAATCGTCGGTTTCGCCGGTGCGGATGCGCACCGCCTGGCCGACGTCGAGAACGAAGATCTTGCCGTCGCCGATCGCGCCGGTGTTCGCCGATGCCTGGATCGCCTCGACCACGCGGTCGGCGAGATCGGCGGCGCAGACCACCTCGATCTTGATCTTGGGCACCATGTTGGTGCTGTATTCGGCGCCGCGGTAGATCTCGGTCTGGCCCTTCTGCCGGCCGAACCCCTTAACCTCGGTGACTGTCATCCCCGCCACGCCCAATGTGGTGAGAGCTTCCCTCACCTCGTCGAGCTTGAACGGCTTGATGATCGCGATAACCAGCTTCATCGGCGCCCCCTTTCTTTTCCCGGGGGCCACATCGCAACGATCATGCCAGACGTGAAACGAAGAGCTTTGGCGGAGCCGCGATGCGCGCGAAGCAGATCGACGGCTACATTTTGGTGCACTGCATCGTTCCTGCCCGTTTTTCAGGCAGCGTCGGCGACGATCCTGCGCGCAACGTCCACGTCGTCCTCATCGACCATCACACGCACCGGGATCAGGAGGTAGCTGCCGTCGCCGATCGACGTCTCGCCGTCGAATGCGATCGCGTCGATCCCCTCGCTATCCAGCCGACCGACCAGAATATGCGCCTCGTTGCGGCTGAACCGTCCGAGTTCCACCAGGCTCATGCGGGTGCGACGGTGGGGTTGCGCACTGGCAGCCCGTCGATGCTGGTCGTGCGCACCGCGTATTTCGCGAACCGCGCCTCGTCCGCATGGGTTTGATGATAGCGACTGAGCGTCGTCCGCTCGCGTTCGAATGCCATGTACGGCACGCCCCACCCGCACGAGGTCTGCACCTGATCGATCGCGATCCGGAAGATCTGACGTGTCCCCGGCAACAGCGTGAAACAGGCGGCGAGATCGTCCCACTCCGCGTCCTGCGGCAGTACCGGCGTCCCGTGCCCATAGAGGCGGAAGATCAACGCAGGATTGTCGAAGGCGCAGAACATGATCGTGATGCGGCCGTCGGCGATCAGGTGAGCGTTGGTCTCGTTCCCCGATCCCGCCACGTCGAGATAGGCCACGGTGCGATCATCCAGCACCCGGAAGCTGTCCATGCCCTTGGGGCTGAGATTGATCCGCGTTCCTTCCGCCGCGGTCGCGACGAAGAACACCGGCTGCTTCGCGATGAAGGCGCGGTGATCGGGGTTCAGGGCGGGGAAGAATTCCATGAAAGCCTCGTGTTGACCGGCAGCATTCATGCGCACAGCTCATGCGCATGAACCACGTTCCAGTATCACCTTCGCGCCGCCGTGCCGTCAACGTGTCGCTCGACGAGGCAACCGTAATGACGGCCAAGGACCAGCCCGCCGCTCACACCGCCGTCCCGCCGACCGTGAGCCCACCCACCAGCAACGTCGGCTGACCGACGCCGGCTGGGACGCTCTGCCCGCCCTTGCCGCAGACGCCGATGCCCTCGTCAAGCGCGAAATCATTGCCGATGCCGAGCACCTTGGTGAGCACGGTCGGGCCGTCGCCGATCAGCGTCGCGCCCTTGATCGGGGCGCCGATGCGACCATCCTCGACCAGATAGGCCTCGGTGCAGGAGAAGACGAACTTGCCCGAAACGATGTCGACCTGGCCGCCGCCGAAGCTCTTGGCGAAGATCCCGCGCTTGACGCGGCCGAGCAGCTCGCCGGGATCGTCGTTACCGCCCTTCATGAAGGTGTTGGTCATCCGCGGCATCGGCGCGTGCGCGAAGCTTTCGCGGCGACCGTTGCCGGTCGGCGCGACCCCCATCAACCGTGCATTGAGACGGTCCTGCATATAGCCCTTCAAGATGCCGTCCTCGATCAGGATCGTCTCCCCCGTCGGCGTGCCCTCGTCGTCGATGCTGAGCGAGCCGCGGCGATCCTGGATCGATCCGTCGTCGACGACGGTGACGCCCGCCGCCGCGACGCGTTCACCGATCCGGCCGGAGAAGGCGCTGGTGCCCTTTCGGTTGAAGTCGCCTTCGAGGCCGTGACCAATCGCCTCGTGGAGCACGATGCCGGGCCAGCCCGGCCCGAGGAGCACCGTCATCTCGCCCGCCGGCGCGGCGACCGAATCGAGGTTGATCAGCGCCTGCGCCAGCGCCTCGTCGATTGCGCGGTTCCACGATGCGGGCTCGAACAGCTTGTCGTAGAGATAGCGCCCGCCCATCCCGAAGGTGCCGGTCTCGCGCCGGCCATTCTGTTCAACCACGATCTGGACGTTGAGGCGGACCAACGGGCGGACATCGGTCGCGACGAAGCCGTCGGCGCGGACGATCTCGACCACGCCCCAGGTGCCCGACAGCCCGACCGAGACCTGCGCGACGCGCGGATCGCGCGCGCGCGCGGCGGCGTCGATCGTCTGGCAGAGATTTACCTTATCGGCGAACGGCACCAGATCGAGCGGGTCGGCGGCGGTGTAGAGATGGCGGTTGGTGCCCTGCGGGGCGATCGCCTTCGCGCCCTTGCCGGGTTCGATCAGCGTCATCGTCTCCGCGGCGCGCTTGATCGCGGCTTCGCTCAGTTCGTTGGCGTGCGCGAAGGCGGTCATCTCGCCCGACACCGCGCGCAGGCCGAAGCCGGCATTGGTGTCGTAGCTCGCGGTCTTCAGCCGGCCGTCGTCGAACCCGAAGGCTTCCGACTTCTTGTACTGCAGGTACAGCTCGCCGTCGTCGGCGGCGTTCAGCGCCGCGGCGGTCAGCGCCTGCGCCGCCTCCGGCGTGAGCTGGTCGCGGTACAGGAACGAGCGGGGATCGGCGGCTGCTGTCATGCCTGCAGATATAGGCGGCTCAGCGCCCTGCGCCATCCCCATGATCGCGCAAGCCAGACTGGTCCGCCCCATCCGCGGCGCCGCCGATCAGGATGAAACGCCGGTCGCAATAGCCGCAATCGACATAGCCGGTCTCGTCGATCTGCAGCCATACCCGCGGGTGGCCGAGCGCGGCACCGCCGGGAATGTCGGTCGCGCCGTCGCAGGCGACACGGGGCTGCGACACGCGGCTGGTTTCGGGGGGCGGAATCATCGGCGCGCGATAGCAAGTGCGCGAAGGAGCCGCAATCGCTCCGCACCGGGCAGCGGAGGAATTGGTTGCGCGATCCTTCGATGGGCGTATCCCGCGGCGATGACCGAAGCAGCAATTTCGATCCGACAACTGAGCAAGACCTATGCCGGCGGCAAGCGCGCCCTGGATGACGTGACCTTCGACGTGCCGCGCGGCCAGATCTTCGGGCTGCTCGGGCCCAACGGCGCCGGCAAGTCCACCCTGATCAACATCCTCGCCGGGCTCGTCAACAAGAGCGCGGGCAGCGCCTCGATCTGGGGCTTCGACATCGATGCGCACCCCCGCAACGCGAAGGCATCGATCGGGATCGTCAACCAGGAGATCCTGTTCGATCCGTTCTTCACCCCGGTCGAGACGCTCAATATCCAAGCGGGGCTGTACGGGGTGCCGAAGGCGGAGCGTCGCTCGCTCGAGCTGCTGCGCGCGGTGCATCTGGAGGACAAGGCCAACGCCTATGCGCGGACCCTGTCGGGAGGGATGAAGCGGCGGCTGATGGTCGCGAAGGCGATGGTGCATTCCCCGCCGGTGCTGGTGCTCGACGAACCGACCGCGGGCGTCGACATCGAGCTTCGCCAGCAGCTCTGGGCGTACGTCCGCGAGCTCAACGCGCAAGGGGTGACGGTGGTGCTGACCACCCATTATCTCGAGGAGGCCGAGCAATTGTGCGATCGGATCGCGATCATCAACAATGGCCGGCTGATCGCCAACGAACCGACCCGGGAGCTGGTCGGGCGCGCGCGCGAGAAGGTGGTGGCGGTGACTGTGGATCGCGATCTGGCAGCGGCACCGCAGGCGGCGTGCTTCGAAAAGATCGTGCTGCGGAGCGAACGGGTGCTCGAGATCACCTATCACAAGGACCGGGTGAATGCGGGCGAGGTGCTGGCAGCGGTCACGCGCGACGGGCTCGGCATCGTCGACGTCTCGACCCGCGAGCCCGATCTCGAGGACGTGTTCCTGAGCCTGACCCGCGCCGCCAATGGCTGAGCCCGGCGCGATGCAGACCGACGTCCTGATCGTCGGGTCGGGCGCTGCGGGGCTGACCGCGGCGCTGAACCTCGCCGACCGGTTCCGAGTCACGGTGCTCGCCAAGGGCGCGCTGAACGACGGATCGACCAGCTGGGCGCAGGGCGGGATCGCCGCGGTGCTCGAACCCGGGGACACCTTCGACAACCATGTCGAGGACACGATGATCGCGGGCGCGGGGCTCAACGACCGCGAGATCGTGGAGTTCGTCGTGGAGGGCGCGCCTGCGGCGATCACGCGACTGACCGAGCTGGGCGTGCCGTTCGCGATGGACGGCGAGGTCCTTCATCTGACCCGCGAGGGCGGCCATTCGCATCGCCGCATCGTCCACGTCGCCGACGCCACCGGTTGGGCGGTGCAGGACGCGTTGCAGAAGGCCGCGGAAGCGCACCCCAACATCACCCTGGTGCCCGATCAGGTCGCGATCGACCTGGTCACGGGGCGCCACGAGGAACGCTATTCGGGCGCGGGCCGGGTATGGGGCGTCTACGCGGTCGATCGTGTCAGCGGTCACGTCAACCTCTACACCGCGCACGCGACGATCCTCGCGACCGGCGGTGCGGGGAGGACCTATCTCTTCTCCACCGCGCCGCGCGGCGCGACCGGGGACGGGATCGCGATGGCGTGGCGCGCGGGCGCGCGGGTCGCGAACATGGAATTCATGCAGTTCCACCCGACCTGCCTGTACAATCTGGAGGTCAAGAACTTCCTGATCACCGAGGCGGTCCGCGGCGAGGGTGGGCAGTTGAAGAACCCCAACACCGGCCACCGGTTCATGCCCGATTTGGATCCAAGGGCCGAATTGGCGCCGCGCGACGTGGTGGCCCGCGCGATCGATGCCGAGATCAAGCGCTACGGGCTCGACTACGTCCATCTCGACATCAGCCATATGCCCGCCGACTTCGTCCGCGGCCATTTCCCCAACATCCACGAGAAGCTGCTCGGGCTCGGTATCGACATGACGACGCAGCCGATCCCGGTGGTGCCCGCACAGCATTATACCTGCGGCGGCGTCGTCATCGATCGCGACGGCCGCACCGACCTTCCCGGTCTCTATGCCGCGGGCGAATGCACCGAATCCGGGCTGCACGGCGCCAACCGGCTCGCGTCCAATTCGCTGCTCGAATGCTTCGTGTTCGGCGAGGCCGCCGCCAGGAGCATCGCCGCCAATTGGGACACGCTGCCCGCGGTGCCCGCGATCCGTGCATGGGACGAGAGCCGAGTCACGGACTCCGACGAGGAGGTGGTGATCAAGCAGAACTGGACCGAGATCCGCCGCTTCATGTGGAACTATGTCGGCATCGTCCGCACCACCAAGCGGCTCGAACGCGCGCAGAACCGGATCAAGCTGCTGTCGAGCGAGGTCGACGATTATTACGGGCATTTCCGCGTGACGCCCGACCTGATCGAACTGCGCAACCTGATCCAGACCGCCGAGCTGATCGTCCGCTCCGCGCTCCACCGGCACGAGAGCCGAGGACTGCACTTCACGCTGGACTATCCCGGATTGGCGGCCGAGGCGGTCGATACGATCCTGATCCCGTAAAACCACTTCGGCGCACCGCGGACGCACTTCGCCGCAGCGGCGTAAATAACGGGTTTCGTTCATCGAATCCGCGGATAAGGATCGTCACCGGTTGACGGGGCGTTGTTCGATCATGATTTCACCGGGTCCATTGGGCCATCTTTCCCTCATCGCGGTTCTGGCGAGCGGCCTGCCGGGATGCGGTTCGACGTCGCGGCCGGGGTCCTATGCGGGCGCGCCGATCCCGAGCGTTCCGGTTGCCGCTGTGTCGATCGCGGTGCCTGCGGTCGCGCCGCGTACCGTCCACCCCGCCCCGCCCCAGCTGAGCGCGACGATCGCCACCCTCGCGCGCAATTTCCAGGGCAAGTTCGGGATCGCGATCCGCGCGGTCGACGAGAACTGGACGGTACAGGCCAGTGCCCGCCAGCGACTGCCGCAGCAGTCGGTCAGCAAGCTGTGGGTTGCGCTGACGCTGCTCGACCTGCGCGATCAGGGCAAGATCCGGCTCGACCAGCCCGTGCTCGTCCGCACGCAGGACCTGACGCTGTTCCACCAGCCGATCGCCTATCTGGTGAAGGGCGAAGGCTACCGGACCACGGTTGGCGACCTGCTCAGCCGCGCGCTGACGCATAGCGACAACACCGCCAACGACCGGCTGCTGAACGTCGTCGGCGGCCCCGCTGCGGTGAAATCGATGATCGAGCGCAAGCAGCTCGGCGATATCCGCTTCGGCCCCGGCGAACGACTGTTGCAGGCGAAGACCGCGGGCCTGACCTGGAACCAGAGCTATGCCAGCGCCGGCGGTTTCGAGGCGGCGCGGTCGCGGCTGTCGCCCGAGGCGCGCACCGCTGCGCTCGACGCCTACGTCGCCGATCCCCCCGACGGCGCCGCGCCGATCGCGATCGCCGACGCGCTGGCACGGCTCGCGCGGGGCGAGATACTGTCGGAGACGTCGACGCGGATCCTGCTCGACACGATGGGTGCGTCGGTGACCGGGCGGGCGCGGCTGCGCGCGGCCTTGCCGGCTGGCTGGCGGATCGCGCACAAGACCGGGACCGGGCAGGATCTCGGCGGGCGCAATGCCGGCTTCAACGATGTCGGGCTGCTCACCGCGCCGGATGGCCGCCGCTATGCGCTGGCGGTGATGATCGGCGACACCAGGCGCCCGATCCGCGAGCGCCAGCAGCTGATCCAGGCGGTGGCGGCGGCGGTCGCGACCTATGCCGAATCGAACCGCGGTACCGCGGGCGCGCCCTCGCCGGTCACCGGCACACCCTGATCCGCGACTGCTGGCGTCGGCGTGACGGGCACGCTATCGCGCTGCCATGATCGTTTCGACCGCCCACCTTCCGCTCGTCGTCGGCATCGGCGGCACCATCGGCGGCATCTCGTCGACCGAGCGAGCGCTGCGCATCGCGCTCGATGCTGCGGAGCGTGAAGGTTTCCAGACGCGAATGTTCGGCGGGGCCGACATGGCGCGGCTGCCGCTCTACGACCCCAAGAATAGCGAGCGCAACGAACACGAGCGCGCCTTCGTCGAGGCGATCCGCGCGGCATCGGCGGTGATCATCGCCAGCCCTGGCTATCACGGCAGCATCTCGGGCGTGGTCAAAAACGCGCTCGACCTGCTGGAGGATACCGCGAGGGACGATCGCCCGTATCTGGCGGACATGCCGGTGGGCCTGATCGCGACCGCCTATGGCTGGCAGGCGACCGGATCGACGATCGCGGCGCTGCGATCGATCGTCCACGCGCTGCGGGGCTGGCCTACCCCGTTCGCGGCGGCGATCAACACCCAGGTGACCAAGTTCGACGAGGAAGGCGGGGCGAGCGACCCCGCGGTGGTCGAGCAGCTGTCGCTGATCGGCCGCCAGGTCGCGCGGTTCGCACCGCTTGCGACCAACTGACCGGACGGGCGTTAGTTCTCGGACGACTACCGACCCCGTCATCCCAGCCGGCGCGAGGACGACGGAGCGTCGAGGTAGCGGGTGTGGCTCCACACTCGACTTACGAGGAAAGGCAACAGAGCATGACGACGACGAATTGGGCCAGCGGCAGGATCGCCCTGGTGACGGGGGCGACGTCGGGCTTCGGCGCGTCGGTGGCGCGGCAGGTACATGCCGGCGGCGGGCGGGTGATCGCGGTGGGCAGGCGCGAGGACCGGCTGGCGGCGTTGGCCGAGGAGCTCGGCGACGATCGGCTGTTGCCCCTGCGGCTCGACCTCACCGATCTCGACGCGATTGCGCCGACGATCGCCGGGCTGCCCGCCGACTTCGCGGCAGTCGACACGCTGTTCAACAATGCCGGCCTCGCGCTCGGCATGGCGAGCGCGCAGACCGCGAACATCGCGCAATGGCGTCGGATGATCGCCACCAACGTGTCGGCGGTGACCGAGCTCGTCCATGCGGTGTTGCCGGGAATGGTGGAACGCGGGCGCGGCGACATCGTCAACATGGCCTCCGTCGCGGCGAACTACCCCTATCCGGGCGGCAACATCTATGGCGCGACGAAGGCGTTCGTTCGCCAATTCTCGCTGAACCTGCGCGCCGATGTGGTCGGCACCGGGGTGCGCGTGACCTCGATCGAGCCGGGGATGTGCGACACCGAATTCTCGATCGTCCGCTTCGACGGCGACCAGGCAGCCGCGGACAAGGTCTATGCGGGGATGAAGCCGCTATCGGCCGACGACGTCGCCGACACGGTGATCTGGATCCTTCGCCAGCCGCGCCACGTCAACGTCAACAGTATCGAGATCATGCCGATGCAACAGGCGTTCGGAGCCTTCGCGGTATCGCGCGACGGCTGATGCGGCGCCCGACGTCGGCCGGGCGCCGCGATCGGCTTATTTCAGACCCTTGGCCATGTTGAGATGTGCCGTCACGGTCGGGATCAGCCCGGTCGCTATCTCCTTGAACTTCGGCTCCTCGCCATTGGCGGCATAGGCCTTCAGCTTGTCGAGCGTCGCCTGGTGCGCCGCGGTCTGGTTGGTCGCGTAGGTGGTGTCGAACGCTGCGCCGTCGACTGCCTTCAACGAATCGAGCATCGCCTGCTGATCGGGTGCGAGCGTCGGATCGGGGGTGATCGCGGGCGACAGCGTCGCGGCGGTCGCCTTCAGCTTCGCGGTCGATTTGGTGTGGGCGGCGATCATCTGCGCCGCGAACGCCTTCACCTTGGCGGAACTCGCCTTCGTCGCGGCGAGCTTCGACGATTCGATCTCGAACGCGTCGCTGGCGGCGGCGGCGTTGGCGAAGCCCTGCGCGCTGGTCGCCGACGGGGCAGCAGCCATCGCGGTATCGTTGGTCATCATCGTATCGTTGGTCGTGGCGGTAGTGTCGACCGTGTTGGTCGTCGTCGTCGCCTTGGGGCCGCAGGCCGCGAGCACGAGGCCGAGCGACAGGGTCGTTGCCTGAAAGATCTTGGTTCGAGTCATGACGGTCCGTCTCCTGTTGACCGGCCGATAACGTGCCGTCCGCGCTGCGCGTTCCACGACGGCCGCGGACCCTTCACCCGATGCCGGCGTTAGAGGCGAGCGCGGGGACGATCGCGCGATCATCAGGAGCAGGCGCATGGGTATCTTCGGCAACATCATGGACAAGATCTTCCATCACCCGAAGGCACAGTCGGCCCCGGCCGCTCCGGCCGCCTCTCCGGCGCCGGCAGGCGCGCCAGCGGCGACAGCACCCGCCGCGGCGCCGGCGCCTGGCGCAGCACCGACGCAGGTCGATGTCGGCGGCGTGCTGACCGAAATGGCGGCGATGAAAAACGGTGGCGGCAATTACCAGACGTCGATCGTCGACCTGTTGAAGCTGCTCGATCTCGATTCGAGCCTCGCCGCCCGCAAGGAGCTCGCCGAGGAACTGGGTGTCCATGCAGGTGCCGACGGCACCCCCGAGCAGAATGTCGCGCTCCACAAGGAGGTGATGGCAAAGCTCGCCGAGAATGGCGGCGTGGTACCGGACAGTCTGCGCAACTGACGTCGTCGTTGCACCGGCGAACGGCGGTTTCATAGATACACGTTGTAGGTATCCGGTGGTCGCGTTACGATCGGCGCGTCCACGGGAGCCGTGTCATGAGCCGTCGTCTTTGTTTCATGCTCGATCTGGTCGACGATGCAGCGCTGATCGCCGACTATGAAGCACGTCACGCGGCCGGCACCGGGCGTCGCGAGGTGATCGACGACATCGTCGCGACCGGCTTCATCGACATGGAGATCTGGCGAACCGGCAATCGCTGCGTGATGGTCGCGGAAGTTGCCGACGATTTCCCGAGACCGCGCGGCCCCGAGGCGCAGGCGGCGGTCGATCGCTGGGAAGCGGAGATGTGGCGCTACCAGCAGCCGCTGCCGCATGCCGCAGACGGCGAGAAATGGGTCGAGATGACGCGCATCTTCGCGCTGGACGAACAAGTCGCGACGCGGGGATGACGATCGCGACGCGGCCGTTCGGCCGGACTGATCTGACCGTCACGGAGCTGGGCTTCGGTGCCGCGGGACTCGGCAACCTCTACGCGCCGGTCGCCGACGACGCTGCACGTGCCACGATCGACGCAGCGCTGGCAGCGGGGATCGGCTATGTCGATACCGCGCCGTTCTACGGCTTCGGACTCAGCGAGCGCCGGGTCGGCGATGCGATCCGCCACAGCGGCGCGCTGGTCTCGACCAAGGTCGGACGACTGCTCGCGCCCGACCCGGCGATCGTCGACGACCGCGACCGCGACGGCTTCCGCTCGGCGATGCCGTTCGCGCCGGTGTTCGCCTATGACCACGCCTCGATCATGCGATCGTGGGAGGCGAGCCTGCAGCGGCTCGGCGTGGCGCGGATCGACATCCTCTATGTCCACGATATCGGGCGGCTGACGCATGGCGACGATCATGATCGGACGTTCGGGCAACTCGTCGCCGGCGGCGGACTGCGCGCGCTGGAGGAACTACGCGACGGCGGGGCGATCGGTGGCTTCGGGATCGGGGTCAACGAGATCGACATCTGCCTCGACGTCATGGCCGAGGCGCGGCTCGACGCGATCCTGCTCGCCGGACGCTACACCTTGCTCGAACAACTGGCGCTGGATCGGCTGATGCCGGCTTGCGCCGCCGCGGGCACCTCGGTCGTCGTCGGCGGGCCATACAACAGCGGCATCCTCGCGACCGGCACCAGGGGCGCGGTGCCGTATTATGATTACGCCCCCGCGCCCGACGCGGTGATCGCGCGGGTGGCGGCGATCGAGGCGGTCGCCGATCGCTTCGCGGTGCCGCTCGCCGCGGCGGCGTTGCAGTTCCCGCTCGCCCACCCCGTCGTTGTCAGCGTGATCCCCGGCGTCGCCGATCCGGCACGGGTCGCCGACACGATCGGGCTTTACCGGACGGCGATCCCCCACGACTTCTGGGCTGCCCTGAAGGCCGAGGGATTGCTGCGGGACGACGCGCCGGTGCCCGGCTGACCATCTCGAGGAGACGCCATCGATGCCCGGAAGACTACAAGGCCGCACCGCGCTGGTGACCGCCGCCGGCCAGGGGATCGGCCGGGCCAGCGCGCTGCTGTTCGCCGCGGAGGGCGCAACGGTCTGGGCGGTCGACATCGACGACGCGGCACTGGCGACGCTGGAGGGATGCCGCACCCGGCGGGTTGACATGCTCGACGGCGACGCGATCGCCGCCTGTGCCGCCGCAGTTGGCGAGATCGACATCCTGTTCAACTGCGCGGGTTGTGTCGCGAGCGGGACGATCCTCGACTGCGACGAGCGCGACTGGGCGCGATCGTTCGACCTCAACGTCACCGCAATGTACCGCATGACCCGCGCGCTGCTGCCCGGCATGCTCGCCCGCGGCGACGGCGTCATCGTCAACATGGCATCGGTCGCGAGTTCGGTGACGGGCGTGCCGAACCGCTTCGCCTATGGCGCGAGCAAGGCCGCGGTGATCGGGATGACCAAGGCGATCGCGGCGGATTTCGCGGGCAAGGGCATCCGCTGCAACGCGATCTGCCCGGGCACCGTCGACACCCCTTCGCTCCACGCGCGCCTCGCCGCGACCGGCGATCACGACGCGGCCTGGGACGCGTTCACCGCCCGCCAGCCGATGGGCCGCGTCGGCAAGGCCGAGGAGATCGCCGCGCTGGCGCTCTACCTTGCATCGAGCGAATCGGGGTTCACCACCGGCCAGGCGCATGTGATCGACGGCGGCTGGACGACCTGAGCGGATCGATCGATACAGAGTGCTTCGTTACCGATCGCCGGGGCGGACGACGCTTGACCGGGTCCCGGGCGGTCTGCAAGCTCGCCGGAAAAACAGGTGACTTCTATGACGACGGCGAACCCCATCATCCATATCGTGCTCGCAGGCGACGGCCGCAGCGCGGAGGGGATCGCGGTCGCCGCACACGCCGCGATCCGATGTGCCGACCGTCCCGTGTTCGTCACAGTCATCGAAGACGGCATTCGAGCGCAGACGCAAAAGCGGATGATCGATGCCTGGCGCCCGCTGCCGAACTTCGCGGGCGCGACCTTCGCGCCGCTGAAGAGCCTGCCCCTGCCGTTCCCGTCGTCGTGGAGCCATGGCCGCTGGCCATTGAGTTCGTGCTCCCGGTTCCAGGTGGCCGCCGTCCTGCCGAAGGAGGCGAAGCGGTGCATCTACCTCGATTACGACACCGTCACCGGCGCCAATCTCGGCGAGTTGATCGACCTCGACATGCAAGGCTCGCCGATCGGCATGGTGCCGAACTTCCGGATGAGCGACGAGGTGCGATCCTATGTCGCGACGCTCGGCATCGAGCCCGATCGCTACTGCAACGCCGGCGTCCTGCTGATCGACGTCGACACATGGCGGCGAGACAACATCGCGGCACAGCTGATCGATCATGGCAAGGCGATGCCGCCGTCGATCTGGTTCTTCGACCAAGACATGCTCAACAGCTTCTTCCGCGACAGCTGCCTGATCATGGACGAACGCTGGAACATGCGCGACGCCGCCGCGCCGGCGACGGGCAACATCCTGCACTTCGCGGGCGGCCGCAAACCATGGCAGATCATCCGCGACGAGGCTTTGACCGGCGAGCGCGCCTGGATCGACGAGCGCGCCACCTTCGACTTCGTGCCGCAGAAGGTAACGGGGTTGGACAAGCTGTCGTTCAAGCTGACCGGCCTGCGCGCCAAGGCACAACGCGTGCTGATGCGTGCGTTTTCCTAGTCGAGCCGGCCTCCTCGAGAGGGCCGCTCCGGTCCGTCGGGAAAATGGTGCTGCCGGTGAGGATTGAACTCACGACCTCAGCCTTACCAAGGATGCGCTCTACCACTGAGCTACGGCAGCACTTCCGCCTTGCGGGCGGAAGGGGGCCTAGAGACGAGGTGGGGCGGATTGTCAAGGATCGCGCGTGGGGTTTAGGACGATGAACATGACGGGCAAGGACGAACGGGCCGAGCGGCTTGCGGCCGCGCTTCGGGAAAATCTGCGGCGGCGCAAGGCGCAGGCGCGGGGGCGGCCCGAGTTGCCGGCCACGCCTGCCGTCGACGAGGATTAGGGGAGCGGGGCGCATTTCGCGACCAGCCAGGTCCGGTCTTCGTCGTGCAGTTGCGGGCCGATCACCTCGACGACCCTGGCGTGATAGGCGTCCAGCCAGGCGCGTTCGGCGGGAGTGAGGAGCGCGGGGTCGATCAGGGTGCGGTCGATCGGGGCGAAGGTCAGCGTTTCGAAGGCGAGCATCGCGCGGTCGGGGTCGCCGCCGGGGATATGGCGCGGCTCGATCAGCACGAGATTCTCGATGCGGATGCCGTAGTCGCCCGCCTTGTAATAGCCGGGTTCGTTCGAGAGCATCATGCCGGCACGGAGCGGTTCCAGCGCCGCGCCGCCGGGATAGTTGGGCTGAGCGATCCGCTGCGGGCCTTCGTGGACCGACAGATAGGCGCCGACGCCGTGGCCGGTGCCATGGCCGTAATCGAGGCCGGCTTCCCAGAGCGGGCGGCGGGCGAAGGCGTCGATCTGACCGCCGACGGTGCCGTCGGGGAATACCGCGGTGGCGATCGCGATATGGCCCTTCAGCACGCGGGTGAAGCGATCGCGCATCTCCGCGGTCGGATCGCCGATCGGCACGACGCGGGTGACGTCGGTGGTGCCGTCGGCATATTGCCCGCCCGAATCGACCAGATAGAGCTGGCCGGGCAGGATCGGTGCGTTCGATTCATCGGTGACACGGTAATGCGGGCTGGCCCCGTGCGCACCGGTCGCCGAGATCGTCGCGAAGCTGCTGTCGAGCAACAGGCCGGTCGCTTCGCGGAACGCGAGCAGCTGGGCGGCGGCGGAAAGTTCGGTCTGCCCACCCTTGGGGCATTCGATTTCCACCCAGCGCAGGAAGCGGGTCAGCGCGGCACCGTCGCGTGCCGAGGCGGCGCGGTGGCCGGCGATCTCCGCGGGGTTCTTGATCGCCTTGGCGAGGACGACGGGATCGCGCAGCGCGAGCACGGTGGCGCCGCCATGTTCGAGCGCGTCGAAGATCGCGGCCACCGCGCGTTCGGGATCGGCGACGACGCGGCGACCGGCGAAGGTCGCCAGGGTCGCGGCGAAATCGTTGCGCGGCCGGATCCGCACCGCATTGCCGAGATGCTGGCGGACCGCCTCGTCGATCTTCTCCTCGGCGACGAACAGGTCGGTCTCGCCGTTCGCGTGGACGATCGCATAGGCGAGCGCGACCGGGGTGTTCTCGACGTCGCCGCCGCGAATGTTGAGGGTCCAGGCGATCGAATCGAGCGCGGAGAGGATCACCGCATCGGCGCCCTTGCCGGTAAGCCAATCACCGATGTCGGCACGCTTGCCGGCCGACGAGGCGCCGGCAACGTCGTTGCCGTGGACGAGGAGGCGGGCGTCGGACGGCGCCGGACGATCGTGCCAGATCGCGTCGATCGGATTGGCGGCGACCGCGACCAGCGTCGCGCCCTTGTCAGCCAGCGCCGCTGCGGTGTCGGCGACCCAGCCGCGGGGGTGGAGCCAAGGGTCGTAGCCGATCCGCGCGCCTGCCGCCGCATGATCGGCGAGCCATAGAGCGGGATCGGTGTCGGGCACCTGGACATAGGCCCAGTCGTCGGCGGAGACCTGTTCGCGGACCTGGAGCGTGTAGCGCCCGTCGGTGAAGATCGCGGCGGTATCGGCGAGGACCGCCGCGGTGCCCGCCGAACCCTGGAACCCGGTGAGCCAGGCGAGGCGCTGCGCATAGCTGCCGACATATTCGGACATGTGTTCGTCGGTCAGGGGAACGACGAAGCCGTCGAGCCCGGCCGAGGCGAGATGGGCGCGGAGGGCGGCGAGACGGGCGGGGTACGGGGACATCGATGGTTCTTTCGGAGGCGCGAATGTTGAATAAGTTGAAGGTTGGTTGCGTGGTTCGGCGAATGAAAAGTCACAAGAGTCGCACCCTATGCGTGCGTGAGGGTGGATAGGTTGCGTGTCGTGGGCGGCGCATGAGGGTGGCAGGGTTGGTGCGTGTAGGAAAGGCCTTCGGGGTCGGGGAATGCTCACCTTTGTGCTCCCGCAGAGACGGTATCCCTGCAGCACCCTTCCCGTCACCCCAGACCTGATCCGGGGTCCCGCCGAGCCGCAGAAGCACAGGCCGTTGTGATCACTGCAAAAGCGGGACCCCGGATCAGGTCCGGGGTGACGAAGATGGGGTGGGTCGCTGCGTCTTCGGCCGTGCTCCCGCGAAGGCGGGAGCCCAGTACTGGGTCCCCGCCTTCGCGGGGACACATGGGTGGCGAACGGCGCCTTATCCTCCCCGGCGGAGGCCGGGGCCCAGGCAGGAGGCGATTGTGGGGGCGAACGGCGCTTCATTATTGCCGCCTTCCACCTGGGCCCCGGCCTTCGCCGGGGTGGTAACGTAGGGTTGCGAGCGCTGGTGAGTAGGTAGCGTGATGTGTTTCGCCCTTCTTGCCTTCGACATGGTCCGGCGCTCGGCTATGGGGCGGCGATGACTCATTCGATGCCACCTGTCGCCGCGCAGCGGCCCCACAGCTTCACCCTGCACGGCACCACCATCGAGGATCCGTGGGCGTGGCTGAAGGACCCGTCCTATCCCGAGGTCACCGACGCGGACGTGCTCGCGTATCTTGAGGAAGAGAACGCGTATTTCGAGGCGGCGATGGCGCCGCACACGCCGCTGATCGACCGGCTGTACGAAGAGATGAAGGCGCGCATCAAGGAGGACGAATCCTCGGTGCCGCAGAAGGACGGCGACTGGCTGTACTGGACCGCGTTCGAGACCGGGGGGCAGTATCGCAAATGGTGGCGCAAGCCGATGTCGGGGGGCGCGGACGAGCTGTTGCTCGACGAGCCGGCACTGGCGGAGGGGCATGAGTATTTCCGGCTGGGCGCGATCACGATCAGCGACGACGGCCGGATCATGGCCTATTCGACCGACGACAGCGGATCGGAGCGCTACACGATCCGCTTCAAGAGCCTGACGGGCGCGGAGGATCTCTCCGAGGTGATCGCGGGCGCCTCCGGGAAATGGGGCGAGACGTCGATCGAGGGGACGATCGGGAACATCGTGTTCACCCGCGACGGCACCGGCATCCTGTACGGCGTGACCGACGATCAGTGGCGGACGCGGACGATCCGCTTCCACCGGCTGGGCAGCGATCCGGCGACCGACGTGCAGCTCTATTACGAGGAAGACGCCAGCTTTTCGGTCGGGGTCGAGCAGAGCGGCGACCGGCGCTGGATCGCGCTTGTGACGAGCAGCCACGACACCAGCGAGGTCCGGCTCTACCCCGCCGACGATCCGTTCGCCGAGCCGATCCTGGTCGCACCGCGCAAGGAGGGCCGCGAATACGACGTCGAGATGCACGACGACACGCTGTTCATCCACACCAACGACGTCGATCCGATGTGGCGGCTGTGCACCGCCAGCCTGGCGGCGCCGGACGAGTGGCACGAGCTGATCGGGTCCAGCCCCGATTTCTACATGACCGGGGTCGAATGCTATCGCGACTTCTTCGTGGTCGAGGGGCGCGAGGACGGGCTCGATCAGATCGCGATCCACCGCTACGCGACGCCGACCGAGGGGGTGCGGATCCCGTTCCCCGAGGCGAGCTACGATGCCGGGCTGGGCGACAATCCCGAATACGACCAGCAGGTGCTGCGGCTCGGCTATGAATCGATGGTCACGCCGGGGACGGTGTACGACTATGACGTGGCGAGCGGCGCGCTCACCGAGCTGAAGGTGCAGGAGATCCCGTCGGGCTACGATGCGGGCAAGTACCGGACCGAGCGGCTGAAGATCGCGGCGCGCGACGGGACCGAGGTGCCGGTGTCGATCGTCTACCCGCACGACTTCGAGCGCGACGGGTCGCAGCCCTTGTTCCTCTACGCCTATGGTGCCTATGGCTATGCGATCCCGCCGGGCTTCTCGACCGGGCGGCTGAGCCTGCTCGACCGCGGCTTCGCCTATGCGATCGCACATATCCGCGGCGGCGACGATCTGGGCCAGCAATGGTATCTGGACGGCAAGCTGGAAAAGCGCGCCAACACCTTCAACGACTTCGTCGACGTCGCGCGCGGGCTGATCGCGGGCGGCTGGACCAGCGAGGGGCGGATCGCGATCGCGGGGCGGTCGGCAGGCGGCGAGCTGATGGGGGCGGTGGTCAATTCCGATCCCGACTTGTGGGGCGCGGTGATCGCGGACGTGCCGTTCGTCGACGTGCTCAACACGATGCTCGACGCGGACCTGCCGCTGACGCCGGGGGAATGGCCCGAATGGGGCAATCCGATCGAGGACGCGGCGGCGTTCGCGCTGATCCGGTCGTACAGCCCGTACGACAATGTCCGCGCACAGGCCTATCCGCCGATGTTCATCTCGGGCGGGCTCAACGATCCGCGGGTGACCTATTGGGAACCCGCGAAATGGGCGGCCAAGCTGCGCCACGTGAAGACCGACGACAATCTGCTGCTGCTGAAGACCAACATGGGCGCCGGCCACGGCGGCAAATCGGGACGGTTCGAGAGCCTGCGCGAGGCGGCCGAGGAGCATGCGTTCGTGCTGTGGCAAATGGGGGTCGAAGGCTGAGCATCGAGGCGCTCATCGCCCGATACGGGCTGGCCGCGGTGTTCCTGGGCGCGGGCGTCGAGGGCGAGACGATGGTGCTCGCGGGCGGGTTGTTCGCGCATGAGGGCATGCTGTCGCTGCCGGGCACGATGATCGCGGCCGCGGTGGGATCGTTCATGGCGGACCAGGCGCTGTTCGCGGCGGGGCGGCGGTTCCGCGGGCATCGCTGGGTGGTGCGGGCGCAGGCCAAGCCGGCGTTCGCCAAGGCGTTGCAGACGCTGGAGCGGTATCCGACCGGGTTCATCTTCGCGTTCCGGTTCCTCTACGGGTTGCGGACGGTGAGCCCGGTGGCGATCGGGACGAGCCATGTGCCGTTCCGCACCTTCGTCGCGATCAACGCGGTGGCGGCGGTGACGTGGAGCGTGCTGTTCACCAGCCTGGGCTATGTGTTCGGGACCGGTATCGCCGAGCTGTTCGGGCGCTATCGGCCGCATGGCCGGCAGTGGCTGTGGGTGGTGCTGGCGGCGACGGTGCTGGGGCTGGCGTTCGGCGGGTTCCGGTGGTGGCGGCGGCGGAGGATCCGATGAACGGGCGCTTCACGCGGACGATCACCGCGGCGGCGGCGGACATCGACGAGCTCGGCCACGTCAACAATGCGGTGTGGGTGCGGTGGATCCAGGACATGGCCACCGCGCATTGGGACGCGGTGGCGCCGGCTGCGCACCGTGCGGCCTACGTGTGGGTCGTGACCCGGCACGAGATCGACTATCGCGGCAACGTCGTGGCGGGCGAGACGGTGACCGCGGAGACCTGGGTCGACACCCCGCCCCAGGGCGCGCGGTTCGACCGCAAGGTGCGGTTCCTGGGCGCCGCCGACGGGAAGGTGAAGGTCGAGGCGGTGACGACCTGGGCGCTGATCGACCGCGCGACGGGGCGGCTGTTGCGGATTCGGCCGGAAGTAGCCGCGCCGTTTCTGGGTGACGTGGGGTAGCGCTCGCTTGTGCTCCCGACTGCATTCCTCCCCTTGCAGGGGGAGGATTTCAGCGCCGCCCGAATACCGCCCGTGCCGCGTCGCCCAGGGTGTGCTGGTCGACCTTCATGCGCATCGTCACGTAGGGGCCCTTGCGGGTGTAGCGGTCGTCTTCGAAATCGCGGTCCCGGTATCCGGAGACGTTGTAGCCCGCGGTGATCCAGATATTGCCGGCGGGCGAGACGCCGACCGAGGGACCGCCGCTCCACGACCAGATGCCGCGATCCCAGGCGTGCTGGACCGAGCCGGCGATGCCGATGTCGACGCGGCGGCCGAGATCGCGGCGCAGGTCGAAGCCGGTGACGTCGATGAACCCGTCGAAGCGTTCGTCCGCGAACCGGCCACGAACATATTTGCTGCCGTGGTAGACGCTGGCTTCGGTGCGGTGCGGGGCGCCCTCGTCGCCGGTGCGATAGTTGATCGCGAGGTTGTTGATCACGCGGGTGGTGACCTGCTGGCCGTCCGCGATGGTGCCGACGCCGAGCGGGTTGCCGTCGGTATAGCCGCGATCGGCACGCTCCTGCCGGTATTCGAGGCGTTCGAGCACCGACCAGTCGCTGTCGATCGGACGCCAGGCGAGCGCGATATCGGCCGCCGCGAAGCTCGCGACATGGCCGGCGGCGTCCTCGATCCGGTAGACCCGCAGGCCCGAGGCGATCGTGCGCCCCTCGCCCAGCGTGCGCAGGATGTTGCTGGTGATGCCGATCCGGTCCTGCGCGTGGCCGTCGCGATATTCGAGGCGGCCGTTCCAGGTCCAGCGCGCCTCGCGGTAGGCGGCACCGAGCGTCGCGGCGGCGTAGTCGCCATTGGTCTGGTCGCTGCCGAGGAAGCCGCCCGAAGCCACCGGCTGGAAGGCGTTGACGACCGCGCCCGGCGCGATGCCGCCGCGGACGGTGTCGCTGGCGTCCAGGGTCGCGTCGATCGTCCAATGCTTGCCGATCGGGAGCGACTGGCTGAGGCCGTATTGCGCATAGGTGCGCGCGGCGTTCTCGCCGATCGCCTGCTGGTTGAGCGTGCTCATCAGCTTGGCGCCGGCCCAGGGCGCGACGTCGAAGCCGAGCTGCGCGGTATCGGCGGCGTAATCCTTGCCGTCGGCGATCTCGTAGCCGCCGAGCAGGCGGATGCCGGGGCGTACCCGCCACGCGGCGGTGATCTGGTGGCGTACCGGGAAGTCGACCGACGCCTTATCGCCGCCGGGGGCGACCTGGGTCTGCGCGGTGAGCGAAAGCGTGCCGCCGAACAGCGTCTTGCTGCCGCCGATCGTGATCAGCCTTGAATCGCGATCGCCGCCGTCCAGGCCGCGATCGGCGACCATCTGCGCGCCGAGGAAGACGGTGCCGCCGGGAGTGCGATAGTCGAGCCGCGCGTCGACGGCGCTGCGGCGGCCGGCGCCGTCGAGCTGGTCCTGATACCAGGCGGTGGCGGAAAGACTTAGGCGATCGGTGATCGCGGCGCGCGCGTCGAAGCCGATCTTGCGGGTGCCCGCCTCGACCAGATTCTGCTGGCCGAGCCCGTAGCCCGAGTCCTGCTGGCGGGCATAGGCGAGGACGTCGATGCCGCCGCCGTGATGCTCGATCTCGGCGAGGAAGGCGCGACCGTGGCGCAAGCCCGCACGGCCGCCGCCGGCGACTTCGGCGCGCAGGATGGTGGCGGCGCCGAGGCGCGCCTTCAGGTCGGCGGCGGCGAGGGTGGCGGCGCCCGCGGCCTCGTCGCGGATCACGCTGGCACCGACCTCGATCGCGCCGGCGGTGGCAACGACGCGTGCGGCGGCGGCGAGCTTTTCGCTGCGGCCGCCCTCGACCTCGTAATCGGCGACGATGAAGACCGGATTGAGCGCGGCGTCGCGGGTGAGGACCGGTTCGCGGAAGCGGATCGTGCCTGCCAGCGTGTCGATGTCGTAGTCGATGTGGCGGGTCAGCGCGGTCGACGAGACGATGCGTTCGGCGCGGAAGCGATCGCGGACCTCGATGCGCAGCTTGTCGCTGTTGGGGACGATGCCGCGTGCCGACAGCCGGTACGGGCCGGACAGGCCGTTGCCCTGGATCTCGTCGCGCGAATAGAGCGTGCGGGTCTTGGCCGCAAAGCCGCCGACGCGGAGATGATCGCCCTCGTACGCCGCCTTCACGCCGTTCAGCGTGCGGCTGTAGCGCGCGAGCTGGGTGTCGGTGAAGCCGGTCTCGAAATCGCCGAACAGCGCATAGGCGTCGCGGCGTTCGAGGCGCAGGTAGAGCTTGCGATAGGTAGCGGCGTCGTAGCCCTGCTGGGTGCCGTCGCCATAGACGGTGTAGTAGCGATCGGGATCGATCGTGCCGAGCAGCCCGCGATCGGCGTCGTAGTGGCGATCGCTGTCATAGGCGATCGTCAGCAGCCAGGAGCCCTTTACCCGCCCCTTGGCATAGACCGCGAGCTGGCCGTCGGTGACGACCTTGCCGCGCTGCGCCACCGGAAGCGCGCTGCTGTGGCGGCGCAGCGTGTCGTAACCGACGGTGCCCGCGCCGAAGCCGACCACGACCCATTGCTTGGCGGCGGCGGCGAGCCAGGTGCGGATCCTGGTGGTGCGGACCTGACGATCGTCGGCCAGACCGACGACCGCCTGTACCGCGCCCGCCTGGGTGGTGGGCTGCAGCGCGAGCAGCGCGTAGCCGTCGTCGCCGATCACCCGCGCGGTGCCCGCAGTCGCGCTCGGCTGGCGGGCATAGGCGGCATCGTCGTCGCGTGCGGCGGCATAGGGCTGGTCGACCGCAAAGGTGATCGGCGTGCCGGCGCGAACCGGGCGACCGGCGGCATCGGTGACGCGGACCGCGATCAGCGGGCGCAGCACGCCGTCGGCGACGAGGCGGCTATGCGCCGCGTCGAAGGCGGCATGGACCGGCGCGCCGGCATAGTGGACGGTGCGATCGAGCGTGGTCACCACCGTACCGTCGTCGCCGACGATCCGCGCCTGCAGCCGGTTGTCGCCCGCGACCAGCGGCAGGCCGGTCCATTTCGACACCGCGACCGGACCGCCGGGGGTGAAATCGGTGCCGTCGAAGGCGAGCACGTCGGTGGCGCGGCCGTTGACGGTCAGGGCAACGCGCTGGCCGGGCAGATGTTTGACGACGACGCGCAGCACCGGCGCACGCGGGTTGTGATCGGCGGCGGGGAACACCCAGTCGACGCCGGGAGTCTGGCCTGCCAGCCAGTCGCGATTGCCCGCGGCGGTGGCGTCGTCGACCACCGACACGGTCGCATCGTCACGCGGTGCCGCCACCACGGGGCCGTCGCGAAGCTGGAAGTCGACGCGCTTGACGATGCCGCCCACGCCTTCGACAAAGCGCGAGATCGCGCTGCCGGCCTGGCGGGTGTCGCGGTCGCAGGCGACCGGCTGCTGGCCGGGCGCCAGCGTGGTGGTGTCGAGCTGGACGACGTGACGCCCGGCGCGGATCCCCTCCAGATGGTAGAGGCCGTCGCGGTCGGTGACGACGAAGGTGCCGTCTTCGAGCAGGATGCGGACCCCGGCGACACCCTTGCGCCGGGCCGAGGGCTGGCCGCAATCGCCCTGCGAGACGCGGCCGATCACGGTCATCGCGTCGGTGAACAGCAAGGGCCGCAGCCGGACCGAGGCGGCGGCGTCGTTCGACGAGCTGGCGCCGCCGATCAGCCGGACGCGGTTGAGCGCTTCGCCCGCGGGGGCGCCGGGGCTGACCGAGACGATGTAGCGAACTTCGGCGCTGGCACCGGGATCGAGCGCGGGGATGAGAAAATCGAGATCGCGCCCGTCGCTGGTGACGGTCGCCTCCGCCGCACCGCGGGTCGATCCGGATTCATAGCGGAGGCCGGGCGGCAGCGTGTCGAACAGATGCAGGTCGCGCGCCGCGGTGGTGCCGCGGTTGGTGAGCTGGAGCCGGTACTGGATGAAATCGCCCGGCGAAGCATCGCGCACCGACGCGGTCTTGGTGAGCAGCAGCGAGGTGTTCGGATGCCGATCGAGCGGGATGTCCGAAAAGAACGGCTCGACGCCGGCGAGCACCAGCGGGCCGCCATAGCTGGCGTCGTTGACGATGAAGGGCTGGCCGCGCGGGTCCTTCAGCAGTGCGATCGTCTCGCGCGGGACGATCGAGGGCGCGGTGTAGTCGGCGGGGGGCACGATCACCAGATGATAGGTGCCGGGCGCCGCGAGCGGAAAGCGGTAGCGGCCGCGCTGCGCGGGGTAGACCCGCCCGCTGGCGTCGGTGACCGACCGCCCGCTGATCATCGTCGAGGGGTAGCGGCTGACGCCGTCGTCGCCGAACACCACCGCAGGATTGCCCGCGGCGTCGACCATCGACACCGTGGCGCCGTCGATCAGCGCCGCGGTGGTCGAGTCGAACACATAGCCCGCGGGATCGATCAGCGTCGCATAGCTGGAGGCGAGGCTCCACGGATCCTCGCGGAAGCTGATCCGGAGGCCCGAGCCGCGGTGCAGCGTCAAGTCGCACTCGGCGAGTTCGGGGTGGCTGCCGCTTTGGGGCACGCCGCCGGCGAAGATCCCGGTATCGACCCCGGTTTCCCGCAGCGCGATGGTGCTGTGGACGGGACCGGCATCGACATCGATGTTCGCGGATTCGCGCACCGCGGGGTCGCGGTTGCTGCCCGGCGCGTCGAGGACCATGATCAGCGGCTGATCGATGTCGAGCGTGGCGAGCGGCGCCGCCGCGGCGAGCTGCGCGGCGCTGATCGGCGCCGGCGTGAAGGCGAGCGGATCCTTGCTGCAGGCCATGCCGTCCAGCACCATGCCGGGCGGCAGCAGGCGGAAATGGAGCGAGGTGGGTCGCTTCGTCACCGCGACGTCGAGGGCGACCGAATTGGACGGCAGCACGCGATCGGCGCCGCCGCTGCGATAGACCAGGGTCGCGGTGTTTTCGATACGCGTCTGCGCCTGGACAGCCACGCAGCTGCCCAGCCCGATCAAAGGCCCGATCAGGACCGCACCGAGGTGCTTCAAGATACGTGACGCACGCATGTCGACGGCACGCCGGACGGCGATCAGCCGCGCCGGCGCTGGGTCTCTCCCTTCGGGCTCGATGGATTTAGTTGATCGTGACGTTGAAGCTCGCGGCCGCGGCGGTGTTGCCGGGGACGGTCGGGATCCGCGCGATGACGGTCTTGCTGCCGGCGTTGAACGAGCCCGTATAGACCCCGGTCGACGAGCCATCGTCGGCGATGTTGGTGCCGAGCAGCACGCAGGCGAGCCCGGTGCCGGCCAGGCCGATGTTGATCGAGCCGGCGACGTAGGTGGTGCCTGCCGGGATCACGTCGGTCAGCACGACGTCGGTCGCTGCGGTCAGCGGGGTCGCGTTGCGCACGGTGAGGCAATAGCGGACGACGGCGCCGGGAATCGCCTTCGGATCGAGCGTGTTGACGCCGTCGGAGACGACCGTGGCGCTCTTCACGACGCTGAGCGCGACGTTGCGGTTGGTGATCTCGTAGGCGCCGTACGCCCAAGCCTTGCCGTTGCGCGCGATGTCGAAGCCGATGCCGTCATTGTCGGAATCGGCGAAGACGATGTCGACGTCGGTGTCCGAATTGGGGTTCGACAACAGCGTCGGGATCAGCGCCGCGCCCTGCGCGCCGGCCACGCCGCCCGCGGCGACGGTCACCTCGAGCCCGAGCTGCGCCAGATTTGCGCTCGCGTTCGTGGTGACGTCGCCGACGATGAACACGGTGGCGCTGGCGTCCGCGGCGAGCTCGTCGACATAGGTCGCGGTGTCGGTGCCGGCTTCGTAGGTGCCGTTGCCGTTGGCATCGACATAGACATGGACGTTCGACGCATCGAAATTGTCGGTGCCGCTGAGGATGCCCGCGAGCAGCGACTGGTTCGGGTTGAGCAGGAAATCCTGCGTCCCGTTGGTGTTGTTGGTCACCTTGAACGACAGCACCGCGGCGGACTGGCCGAGATTGACCGAGGTGTTGGCGGCGGCGTTGTTGATCACCGTCAGGTTGACCTTGCGATCGACCAGGAAGGTCGCGGTGTTCGAGGTCGCGGTCTGCGGCGTGCCGTTGACCGAATAGCTCGCCTGCGCGGTGTTGGTGATGGTGGTGCCCGCCGGGGTCGACTGGGCGTTGGCGGTGCCCCCCGCGGCGACGGCGGCGACGCCGGCCAGGAGGATGTGGCGGGTGCGGACTTCGGACATGGAACGAACCTCTCGCTGGGTCTTGAAGGGGAAACGGATCACTTGAGCACCGCCTGGAACGACAGGTCGCCGTGCGCGCCGGGCGCGATCGGCCTGGCGAGCCGCCAGCGGACCGCAACGACGTCGGCGGCGGTGGCGGCGCGGGTAACGCCGGTCGGCAGCGCGACGACCAGGGTCGGCAGCGCGCCCCAATTGCGGCCGTCGACGGTCATTTCAGGGATCGGGCCGCCGGGCGCGGGGCCGCGGAAGACGATGCCCTTCGGCACCGGATTGGCGAGCACCAGGTCCGCGATCGGTGCGGTGCCGGTGTTGCGATAGGCGAGCGCGATCGTCACCCGGTCGCCGGGAACGACCTTGGCGGGGGCAACCAGTTCGACCGAGGCGGTGCCGTCGGCGGCGATCACGCGGCGCTCGACCAGCATGCGGCTGGTGACCGACAGCGGATCGGCGAGCGCGGGCGTCGCACCGGCGAGCGCGAGCAGGGCGAACAGGGCGGTGCGGAGAATGGCCATCGGCGACTTCCTCATTGGATCTTTACCTGGAACGTGACGGTGCGGCGCGCCGCGGCGGGAACATCGCCGAGCGCGACGTCGATCGCGCCGGCATCGAAGCCGCCGGCATCGGCATCGGCGGTATCGGAGAGCGTGGCACCGTCGAGGCGGAGGCTGCCCGCGACATAGGTGGTGCCGGCGGGCACGCCGTCGTGGATGCGCGCACCGGTGATCGCGCCGGTGAAGGTCGCGGCCAGGGTGTAGGTGACGATCGAGCCGCGTACCGCCGCGGTCGAGCCGTCGGGCGCGCGGACGCTCTGGGTCTTTTCGAAGCGGGGGGCTGCGGTGGGCGTGCCGGCGACGGGGATCGAAAGACGCGCGGTGGCGCCGGTGCTGCCGACGATCGCGTCGCCGCCGCCGTCGCCGCGGCCCGGATAGACGGTGCCCGCGGCGCCCGACCCGGTCGCGGCGGTGGCGGTGACCATCAACGCGGTATCGACCGCAGCGGTGCCGGCGGAATCGAGTACCACCAGCAGCGCGAGCGTCGCGCCGGGCGCGACCGGCGGGGTCAGGCGATCGTCGCCGAGTACGGAATCGCGCTGCGGATCGAACCGGCCGTCGCCATCGACGTCGATCGCGATCAGGCGGACACGGACCGAGGTAT
The DNA here is from genome assembly GCF_052567495.1 of Sphingomonas sp. Tas61C01. NCBI lineage: Bacteria > Pseudomonadati > Pseudomonadota > Alphaproteobacteria > Sphingomonadales > Sphingomonadaceae > Sphingomonas > Sphingomonas sp. Tas61C01. The sequence continues at coordinate 2,554,970 of NZ_CP199583.1, read as the reverse complement.
CGGCCGGCGACGCGACGACGACGAAGGCTTCGCTGCCGTTGCCGCGATTGGTGAGGGTGACCGCCGCGACACTGCCCGCATCGGCGGCGACCGCGCCGGTCGCGCCGTTGCTGCGGACCAGCGCGACGTCCAGGATCTCGCCGACGGTGAGCGTGGCGGGATTGGAGGCGATCGTCTGTTCGCCGCCATTGGCGCCGGGGACCTGGAGGTTGGCGACGTTGGTGATGACGGTGCCGGCGGCGACCTGCGCCTGCGCGGTGCCGATGGCGGAAAACAGCGCGGCGCACGACAGGACGAGGCGCATGGCACCCCTGCCCTTCTTGCTGCCGTCGCTATTCCCGAAACCCGTCACTGTTCATTCCCCGATCATGAGATCAGGGGAAAAATCGCTGTTTCTACTTAAGCAAAAGCTACGCAGCCGGATTCGGTTCTTTCCGCGATCGCGACGGGATTAGAACCATTCTCGGCTGATCTGCGGATGCGGATCAGCCCTCGGCCAAGGTGCCGTTTGCGGCAGGATCAACTCGATTCGGGTGGGATCCAATGCGCCGAAATCGCGGATGGAATTACCGCCGTTCTGGGTCGAGTGGCGTTTTCGCGGTCGACCGGCAGTGCGAATCGGTCAGTCGTTGACCCGGTCGAGATAGCCGATCACCGCGCGATTGCCGCTGTCGCTGAGCGAGATCTCGACTCGGCGGCGGTCCATCGGATCGACGATGCGGTCGATCAGCTTGAGCTTGTGAAGGTGATCGATCCAGCGCTGCGAGGTGGTGACCGGCGCGCTAGTGGTGGCGACCAGCGTCTTCACGTTCATCGTCTGGCGCTCTTCGCTGGCGACATAGAGCGCCAGCAGCATGTCCCACGCTGGTTCGTGGAACAATTCCGCGGGGAAGTGATCGAGCCGTGCGGCGCGCTGGGCAAGCAGACGGCGCGCGACCTCGGTCGGGCTGCGCCGACGCTGTCCTTCGGGCGCGGTGGCGCCGGCCGTATAGCGGTCGGCACGTTCACCGAACTCCGCTGCGATGGTCGATAGCCGGGTGGTAAGGTCCTTGACCAACCCGACGATGGATTCGTCTGCCAAACTTGTCGCCCCCGAACCGTGTAGCCCGAATGGCGTGGCACCGGCGCCGCGCCAATACAAGTAAAGATTGGTAGTCTATCGTTCGCAAGCATAGCAATCAGTAGCGATTGCGGTGATCGGCAAACGGTTGGCGATGGTCGCGAAAGCAGCCGAACCGCCACTCTCTAGTTGCCGGGCAAGAAGCGGTGACGCTTGCGGTACGCAGGCGGACGGCGCACCCAAAGCATAGGGTCGCGCGTTGCTGCGGTCTGCGCCGAAAGGATCCGGGTGCCCGCTTACCGTCCCACCTATCTCAATGCCGTCGCCACCGCGGTTCCCGACCACGACATCCACGACGCCTTCATCGGCTGGGCGCAGGCGCGCGTCGAGCCGGCGGCGCAGGCGGTGTTCGCGCGGATGGCGAAGCGTGCGGGCATCGGGCATCGCTGGTCGGTGCTGCCGATGACCGCGGCGGGGGGATCGCCGGTCGCGCCCGACGGGTTCTACGGCGATGGTTTCCCGGGCACCGCGGCGCGGATGACGATCTATGCCGAAGCAGCGCCGGCGCTGGCGATCGCCGCGATCGATCGGCTGGCGGCGAAAACCGATCTCGGCGCGATCACGCATCTGGTGGTGGCGAGCTGCACCGGATTCGTCGCGCCGGGGATCGACCAGATCGTCGCCGCGCGGATGGGGCTGTCGCCCGCGGTCGAGCGGCTGCTGGTCGGGTTCATGGGCTGCTACGCCGCGGTGGCGGCGCTGCGGAGCGCGCGGCACATCGTGCGATCGGACCCGGCGGCGCGCGTGCTGGTGGTGACGGTGGAGCTGTCGACGCTGCACCTGCGCGACGAGACCGCGCTCGAACCGCTGCTGGCGATGCTCCAGTTCGGCGACGGCGCCGCGGCGGCGCTGGTCACCGCCGAGCCGGGCGGGGTCGAGATCGGGCAGCCGTTCGCCGCGGCACTGCCCGACAGCGCCGACCTGATCCGCTGGACCATCACCGACCAGGGCTTCGCGATGCATTTGTCGGGCGCGGTGCCGGGGCGGATCGCGGCCGCGCTCGCGGATCCAGCCTTCGTCGCGACGCTGACCGGGGGCCGGGCCGCGGCCGAGCTCGACTGGGCGGTGCATGCGGGAGGGCGATCGATCCTCGACGCGGTGGCAACGGCGCTTGCCCTGCCCTACGACGCACTCGCCGCGTCGCGTGCGGTGCTGGCGGACAACGGCAACATGTCGTCGTCGACGCTGATGTTCGTGCTGGAGCGCGAGATCGCGCGGGGCTCGGGGCGCAGCGGGGTCGCGCTGGCGTTCGGGCCGGGACTGGCGGCGGAAGGCTTCGCGTTCGGACCGCCATCATGACGCTGGCGGTGCGCGCGCAGGAAGAGGAATGGATGGACGCCGACGATCTGTCGGCGGAAACCTATGCCGCGGTGGTCGGCGATTTGGCGCGCGTCAACGTTATGACAATGGCAGCGCGGCCGACGCTCGCCTTTCTCGACCGGGTGGCCGAGCGTGGCGCGCCATTGCGGTTGCTCGACGTCGGGTTCGGCGACGGCGACATGCTAAGGCGGATCGCACGCTGGGCGGCGACCAAAGGGGTCGATGCCGAGCTGGTCGGGGTCGATCTGAACCCGCGCAGTGAGCTCGCGGCGCGGGCGCATACCCCGGTGGGGATGCCGATCCGCTACGTCACCGGCGACTACGAAGATCTGGCGGGGGAACCCTGGTCGGTCGTCGTCAGCAGCCTGGTCGCGCATCACATGACCCACGACCAGCTGGTCGCGTTCCTGCGCTTCATGGAGGCGACCGCGACGCGGGGCTGGTTCGTCAACGACCTGCATCGCCATGCCGTCGCGCATCGTGGCTTCCCGCTGCTGGCACGGCTAGCGGGGTGGCACGAGATGGTCTGCCACGACGGCACGCTGTCGATCGCACGCAGCTATCGCCCCGACGAATGGCTGCCGATCCTGCGCGAGGCGGGGGTCGAGAAGGCCCGCGTGTTCCGCGCCTTTCCGTTCCGGCTATGCGTCGAACGCCGGCGCTGATCGTCGGCGGCGGGCTGGCGGGGGCGGCGGCCGCGATCGGCCTCGCCCGCGCCGGGCTGCCGCATCTGCTCGTGGAACGGCAGACGACCACCGGCGACGCGCTGTGCGGCGGGTTCCTGAGCTGGCGGACGCTGGAGGCGCTGGCGACGCTCGGGATCGAGGCCGATGCCGTCAATCGGGTGCCGGTCACGTCGGTCCGGCTGTTCGCGCGCGGGCGCAGTGCCGAGTCCGCGCTGCCGAAGCCGGCGCGATCGGTGTCGCGGCGCAAGCTCGACGCGATGTTGCTGGCGCAGGCCGAGCGGGTCGGCGCCGTCGTCGAGCGCGGCGTTACCATTCGCGGCATCGAGGGGCTCGTCGCGCGCACCGCCGACGGCGCCGAGATCGACGCGGCGGCGCTGTTCCTGGCAAGCGGCAAACGCGACGTCCGCGGGCTGGCGCGGCCGGCGGACGCGCGCGGGGTCGATCCGACGCTGGGACTGCGGATGCGGCTGGCCCCCTCCCCCGCGCTCGACCGCGCGCTCACCGGGCAGATCGAGCTGCACCTGTTCGACGGCGGCTATGCCGGGCTGGCGTTGCAGGAGGACGGATCGGCCAATCTATGTCTCGCGGTGCACGAATCGCGATTCAAGGCGAGCGACGGGCCCGCGGCGCTGCTCGCGCAACTGGGCGCGGCGAATCCTGCGCTCGGGGAGCGGATGGCACGAAGCGATGGTGCGCCGGTCGAGGCGATCGCCAACGTCCCTTACGGCTGGCGCGCGCGGCATGGCGTGCGCGACCTGTTCCGGCTCGGCGATCAGGCGGGGGTGATCCCGTCGCTGGCGGGCGAAGGCATGGGCATCGCGCTGGCGAGCGGGATCGCCGCGGCCGAGGCGTATCGCCGCGGTGGGGCGGCGGCGGCGGCCGGGTGGCAGGACGGGTTCGCGGCGCGGCTGCGGCAGCCGATGGCGGTGGCGGGCGCGATGCGACAGATCGTCGAATCGCGAGGCGCACCGGCGGCGCTGCTTTTCGCACGGCCCTGGTTGATCCAGGTGATCGCGCGGGCGACCCGGATCGGCGCATGATTGCGTACGACCTTGACGAGCCCCCTTCCCCACCCGAAATCTAGGCCATGGACCAGATCAACCTTTCCGAATCCGAATGGCGCAAGAAGCTCACCCCCGAGCAGTACCATGTGCTGCGCGAGGCGGGCACCGAACGCGCGTTCGCAGGCGCGCTGAACGACAACAAGGTCGACGGGGTGTATCGCTGTGCCGCCTGCGGCAACGAGCTGTTCGATTCGGCCGACAAGTTCGAATCGGGATCGGGATGGCCGAGCTTCACCCAGCCAATCGAGGAAGGGCGCGTGTCCGACCATAGCGACGACAGCCACGGCATGCGCCGGACCGAGACGCGGTGTGCCCGGTGCGACAGCCATCTCGGCCATGTCTTCCCCGACGGGCCGCCGCCGACCGGGCTGCGTTACTGCATGAATTCGATCGCGCTCGATTTCCGCGCGCGCAAGGGCGGTTGATCCGCTTGTAAGGCCCCGATCGGCTTGTAGGCCGGCGGGTTAGCGCGTAATCGCGGTCGCGCAGATGGCTCGCGCGCGCTCACCCAAAGGATCCCCAGCCCGCCGCACGCCGCCGCGATCGCCGTGGCGGCGGCGGCTGATCATAGTCGTGCAGGTGATGATCGGGCTCGGCATCCTTGCGCTCGGCGCGCTGGCGATCGCGGTCTATGTCGCGCGGTCGCAGCTGCCGAGTTTCGAAGAGCTGAAATCCTCGCCCAACGGACAGATGATCCGCGTCCATGCCGCCGACGGCACGGTGATCGTGTCGCTCGGGCCGAGTTACGGCGAATGGCTGCCGATCTCGCGCATCCCGACGGTGATGCGCGACGCGACCGTCTCGGTCGAGGATCGCCGCTTCCGCAGCCATATCGGCATCGATCCGGTCGGGCTGGCCCGATCGGTGAAGGTGCGCTTCGACCGCGGGCGCTGGATCCAGGGCGGATCGACGATCACCCAGCAGCTGGCGCGTACGATCTTCCTCAACAACCAGAAGAAGTTCGGCCGCAAGTTCCGCGAAGGCATCCTGGCGCTCGCGATCGAGCGAAAATTCTCGAAGGACGAGATCCTCGAGCTGTACCTCAACAAGGTCTATTATGGCGGCGGCGCCTACGGGATCGACGCGGCGTCGCGTAAATTCTTCGGACACGGCGCCGACCAGCTGAGTCTCGCCGAAGCGGCGGTGATCGCGGGGCTGGTGAAGGCGCCGTCCAATTATTCGCCGACTGCCGACGCCGCCGCCGCGGTCGGCCGCGCGGGCGTGGTGCTGGAGACGATGCGGGAAACCGGCGCGATCACCGCGGCGCAGGCACGCGAGGCCGATCCCGAAGCATTGAAGCTGGCGCCCGAACCGCGCCAGAACAGCGTGCGCTACTTCACCGACTGGGCGCTGCCGCAGCTCGACATGCTGATCGACGAGACCCAGGCACCGTTGGAGGTGTGGACGACGCTCGACCTCAACATGCAGCGCCAGGCCGACGCCGCGATCCGCGCCAATGCGCCCCCGGGCGCCCAGGGGGCGCTGGTCAGCCTCGACCGCGACGGTGCGGTGCGCGCGATGGTCGGCGGCAAGGATTATGTCGCGTCGATCTACAATCGCGCGACCCAGGCGCAGCGCCAGCCGGGATCGTCGTTCAAGCTGTTCGTGTACCTCGCCGCGCTGGAGGCCGGCCACAAGCCGGAGGATTCGATCGTCGACGAACCGGTGACGATCGACGGCTGGAGCCCGCGCAACGATTCGCGACGCAATTCCGGCGCGGTCAGCCTGCGGACCGCCTTCGCCTATTCGCTCAACACCGTGGCGGCGAAGCTAGGCCAGGAGGTCGGCTTCGGCACCGTCGCCGACATGGCACGGCGGTTCGGGATCACCACGCCGATCAACACCCATCCGTCGATGGTGCTCGGCACCTCCGACGTCCGGCTGATCGACATGACCCGCGCGTTCGCGAGCGTCGCCGCCAAGGGCGTCGCGGTGGCGCCGTACGGGATCCTGCGCGTGACCTCGAACGGGCAAACCATCTATTCGCACGAGGTCGACCGCAGCCATGTGCTGGTCGCGCCCTATGTCGCCGCGGAGATGACCGACCTGCTGCAGACCGCGGTCAACACCGGCACCGGGCGCGCGGCGCAGATCGGCCGGCCGGTCGCGGGCAAGACCGGCACGACGAGTTCGTCCAAGGACGGCTGGTTCCTCGGCTTTTCGAGCGGGCTGACCACCGGGGTGTGGATGGGGCGCGACGATGCCAAGCCGATCGCGGGGCTGCACGGCGGCACCGCGCCCGCCAAGGCGTTCGCCGATTTCATGAAGCCCGCCACCGCGACCCGCCCGATCGAGCAGTTCGAAACCCAGGTGACGCTGCCCGACTGGCAGCTCGAACCCGATGAAGAGAGCTATTTCGGCAGTCCCGACAACGGCATGATGGTCGATCCCGACGGCAACCCGATCGCGACCGAAACGGAGCGGCCGGGATCAGCGGACGACCAGCCCGAACCCGCCCAACCCGCCGCCGAGCCCGGCGCGGGCGACGACGAGCGCGAACCGCAGGCGCTGAACCAGGACTGGATCGATCGGGTGACGGGGCGCCCGGCGCGGCGCGAGACGCCGGCCAATCGCCAGCCCACGCGTGAACCCCGCGACCCGCGCGATCTACCGCGGGTGCAGCCGGTGCCTCAGGAAGAACGCCCCAACCAGTGAAGCGCGGTGCCGTTGGTGCGGAGCCAATGGCGCGCCGGCGTGGGATCGGTGCCGAGCAGGTCGGCGACCAGTGCGTGGAAGGCGGCGCCATGGTTCATGTGGACGCGGTGCGCGACTTCGTGCGCGACGGTGGCACGGCGGACCCAGCCCGGCGCGAGGATCAGCCGCCAGCTGTAGCGGATCACCCCGCTCGACGCGCAGCTGCCCCAGCGGCTGCGCGGATCGCCGACCGCGACCTTGGCGACCGCGACATCCGCGAGGATGGCAAATTCCTGCGTCTCGGCCGCGAGGCGGTCCAACGCTTCGCGCCTGAGCCATGCCTCGACGCGGCGCGGCAGCGTCTCGATCGGGCCCGACAGGCGCAGGGCGTCGCTGTCGCGGACGACGCGGCGCGAACTGCCGGCGCGCCATTCGATCGTCAGCGGATCGTCCGCGACGGTCATCGTCAGGCCCGGCGCGAACGGTTGCGCGCGGGGCAACGATTCGCGTTGCGCGGCGAGCCAGCCCGTCTTCCCTTCCGCCCAGGCGAGCGCGGCCTTCAGCGCGGCGCGACGCGGCAGGATCAGCTTCGCGCGACCGCTGGCGGGATCGAGCGAGAGGCGGATGTGCCGCGCGGTCGGATGCCGCACGATATCGAAATCCGCCGGGCTCCCGCCCGTCAAAGGACCCGGTCGACCATGTGATCCTCGAGATCGCCGACCTCGTCCTCACTGACCGTCCAGCCGCGCACCGATTCGCCAGCGCGATGAACCGCCTCGCGATCGCCGCTGACCAGGTAATGCCAGTCGGGGAGCGGATCGCCCGCCGCGCGCAGCCGGTACGCGCAGGTCGACGGCAGCCAATCGATCCCGCGGACGTTGCCGGTCGTCAGGCGGACGCATTCGGGGACATAGGCGCGGCGATGGCGATAGTCGGAACATTGCCCCGATCGGCGATCGAGCAGGCGGCAGGCGACGTTGGTGGCGACGAGCTCACCGGTATCCTCGTCCTCCAGCTTGTGGACGCAGCATTTGCCGCAGCCGTCGCACAATGCCTCCCACTGCCCGCGGTCGAGCCGTTCGATCGGCAATTCCCAGAATTTGATCACTTCGCCCAACGTTCGATCTCGGCGACCACGGCTTGCGGCCCCTGTTCCTGCGGCAACAACGCGAGTGGCTTGCCGGCGGGATCCATCAGATAGGTCTGGCGGCTGTGGTTTACGAGGTAGCCGCCGCCGGGCGACGGATCGCCGCGGCCATAGAAGATCGCATAGCCCTTGGCCGCCTGCGCGATCGCATCGGCGCTGCCGGTCAGGCCGATCATCCGGGGGTGGAAGGCGGAGACGAACTGCTTCAGCACCGCCGGCGTATCGCGCGCCGGATCGACGGTGACGAAGACCGGCACCAGCCGTGCGGCGAGCGCGGGATCGTTCTTGTCGATCAGCTTCACCGCATTGCCGATCACCGCGACGTCGGTCGGGCAGACATCGGGGCAGAAGGTGTAGCCGAAATACATGATCCGGTATTTGCCGGCCAAGCTGTCGTTGGTGGTCGGCCGGCCGTTCTGGTCGATCAGCGAGAACGGCCCGCCGATCCGCGCACCCGCCAGCGGCGGCGTTTCCTGCCTGGCGGGGGCGGCTGGCTGGCACGCGGCGAGGGCGAGCGCGAGCCATGGTGCGACGCGGAAAATGTTCATGACCGGGGCAGCATTGATCTGATAATGCGCGTCACGCAAGGTTCGGGCTTACAAGGAAAACTACGCCATGCTCCGCAACTCCCTCATGCTCGGGTTCGCTGTCGTCGGCCTGGCGGTACCCGCCGCCGCGCAGCAGCAGTCGGAAGGCTATAAGTTCCTCCAGGCGATCCGCGACGCCAAGGGCAACGACGTGCTCGAGATCCTCAACAAGCCGGGCAGCACGATCGTCAACACCCGCGACCGCACCAATGGCGAGGGCGCGCTGCACATCGTCGCGGCGCGCGGCGACGAGGTCTATACCCGCTTCCTGCTGCAGAAGGGCGCCGATGCGAACATGCGCGACGGGCGCGGCAACACGCCGATGCTGATCGCGGTGAACAAGGGCTTCAACGGGCTGATCCCGGTGCTGATCGAGGCGAAGGCCAACCCCAACATCGCCAATGCCGCGGGCGAGACCCCGCTGATCCGCGCGGTGCAGAACCGCGACCTGGCGACGATTCGCATCCTGCTGGCGGACGGCGCCGATCCCGACCAGGCGGACATCATCGCCGGCATGTCGGCGCGCGACTATGCGGCGCGCGATTCACGTAATCCGGCAGTTGCGAAGATCATGGCGGAAACGCCGCGCAAGGCCGCGAAGGCAGCGGTGGCGGGGCCGAAGCTCTAGGCGTTCGCCAGCGTCAGCGCTTCCGGATCGACCAGCCCCGCCACCCGGCGCGCGGCCCGGCGGGCGAAGCCGAGGGTACAGCGTTTACGGACGTGAGCGGGGAGCGCGACGGTGTGCGCCTCACGAATGATCTCCGCGTCGTAGCGATCCGCGACGATCACTCCGGTACGCGCCGGTAGGAAGGCGGGAGTATCGAGCGGCGAGGTGTCGAAGCCCGCAGGCAGCGCCCAGTAGAAGCGGTCGCAGCAGGCGAGATAATCCGGCCATTTGCCATCGCCCATCAGATCCGCGCGCGAGACCTTGATCTCGACGATCACGATCTGGCCGCGAACGTCGAGCGCCATGAGATCGGCGCGGCGACCGCCGTCGAGCGGGACTTCGGCGATCGCGGTGAGATCGTGACGGAGCAGCATCCGCACCACGCCGCGCGCCACGTCGGCGGCGCAGAGCGCGGGATTCCGGTCATCGACGCACGAGGCGGGTGCGGTGTCGAGCATCGCTCCCGCATAAGAACATTGCACGAACGACGCAAGCCCGTGCCGGGCACCGCGTTCAGCCGTTCAGCGATAGAAGACGTGGTTGCCGATCATCGCGACGCGCGTCAGGCGGGCGGCGGGAAGACGGTTGGGGGTGTTGAAGTAGAGCGCGCGGGGGGCGGGGCTGTCCCAGTCGGCGGCGAGCGCGACCTTGGCGACCGCGACCGCGGTGCGCCACGTGGCGCGACCCTCGTCGATCGAAGGGATCGATCCGCCGCGAACGAAGCCGAACTGTCCACGCTGGGTGACGACCGAGCATATGTCGGTCGGGAAGCGGCCGGACTTGCTGCGGTTGATGATGACGTTGGCGACCGCGAGCTGGCCCGACAGCGGCTCGCCCTTCGATTCGAAATAGATCGCGCCGGCGAGGCAGCGGACCGCATCGTCGGCATCAGCCGAGCGGTGGTGATCGACGGCGTCGGCAAGGCTGGCGAAGGCGGGCTCTTCGACGACGGGCGCGGTCGCCTCGGCCTGGACGGGAGCGGGAGCTTCCTGGGGAACAACGGCGGGGGTCAGGACGTTCATGGAGTCGAGACCGGGAGCTGGGATCGCAGTGCGATCGAGCTCGGTAGCTTTGCCGGGTGCGCTGGTGCCAATCAGCGCGGCAATCGAAAAGGTCATCGCCGCAATGGTTGCGGCGCGGTTCAGAAAAGTCATTCAATCGAGTCGTCATGCGGTTGGACCACGGACCCGATCGCCAAGCGATCGTCCGGGCATCCCCCCGACTGCGTCACCGATACGGACCGCACCCGCATTCGGCACAACGCCATTTCACATGCCGATCGCCTTTGGGGCCGATCGCTTCGCCGTCAATCGACCAACATCGTTTCAGCGGCGAATCGTTCTGCATCCGGGGTGTTCAGTTCGATCACCCATAAATCCGGGTCGCGATCGCGGCGGCGGCGCCAATAGCCGGCGACGTCGTCCGCCGGAGTCGATTCGATCAGCGCGACCCGGCCATCGGGGCCGATACCGCGTTCGACGAGGCGTTCCCGACCTTTGCGATCGGCGAGCAGGAGCAGCACCGACCCAGCCTGCGCATCGCCCTTTGCGAGTACCGCCGCGAACCCGCCCGAGTCGTTCACCCGACGCAGCAGCGCGCCCACCAGCAGCCCGGTCGGCAGCCTGGCGCTCACCGGCTGCGATAGCCGGGGAGTTCGCCGAGCGGGATCTGCGAGCGCATGAAGGTGCCGGTGCCGCGCGCCGCCTCCTCGCCATCGGCGTCGATCAGCCGAGCATCGGCGACGAACACGCGGCGCCGCCCGCTCGCCCAGCGACCTTCGGCTACCACGGGGCCGGCTTTCAACGGCTTGGTGAAGAGCAGGTTGAACGCCGTGGTGAGCAGGAAGCGATCGGTGACCAGGCTATTGGCCGCGTAGAAGGCGGCGTCGTCCAGCATCTTGAAATAGCTGGTGCCGTGGACCGCGCCCGCGGCGTGGAAATGGCGTTCGTCGAGATCGAAGCTGATCCGGGCGATGCCGGGTTCGGGGATCTCGAGACGCGATGCGAACAGCCGGTTGATCGGGGCTGCAGCGTAGAGCGATTCGAGCGCACGGAAATGGGCGGCGGCGCCTGCGTCAGGCGGCATCGCGCACCGCGTCTTCGGTGAATAGCGCGTAGATCGCGTCGGGCGACCCTGCCCCGCGCAGCTTGGCGAGGAACAGGCGATCGCGCAGCCGCCGCGAGACGCGGGCGAGCGCCTTCAGGTGATCCGCGCCCGCATCGAGCGGCGAGAGCATCAGGAAGACGAGATCGACCGGCATGTCGTCGACCGCGGCGAATTCGATTGGATGAGCCAGGCGTACGACCATCCCGGTGACCGACGAGATGCCCGCCAGCTTGGCATGCGGAATCGCGACGCCGCCGCCGAATCCGGTCGATCCGAGCTTCTCGCGCGCCGTCAGCTTGTCCGCGACCTCGCGCGCGTCGACCCCGAACAGCGTCGCGGCGACGGTCGCCAGATGCTGGAACAGGAGCTTCTTGGTGGCGGCGGGGACGTCCTTCAGGACGGCATCGTGACGCAGCAGGTCGCTGAGATCGGTCATTCTACTCTCGTTGGGGCAGGGGCCCGGCCGCGCCGTAGCGGACCGGGCTTGCGTTCGCTAGCTGCCTAGGCGCGCGCCGCCTCGGCGGGGCGCTGGGGTTCGACCCAGCCGATGGTGCCGTCGCCGCGGCGATAGACCATGTTGTACGCGCCGGTGCCGGAATTGCGGAACAGCAATGCCGCGGTGTTGCGCAGATCGAGCATCATCACCGCGTCGGACACCGAGGCATCGGGGACGTCGACGCGAGTCTCCGCGACGATCAGCGGTGCGTCACCAGCCTCTTCCTCATGCGCGCTGTCCTGAAACAGGGTGTAGCCGGCATTGTCGTAGGCGCCGCTTTCGGCGATCTCGATCGCCTGATCGGCATGGCGATCCTTCAGGCGGCGCATGTAGCGGCGGAGCTGGGTTTCGATCTTGGTGGCGGCGCCATCGAAGGCGGGATGCGCGTCGTAGGCGTCGCCGCGGCCCTTCAGGACCAGTCCCTTCATGACGTGCGCGACGATGTCGCAGGTGAAGCCGGCGTCGTGCGGGCCCTTGCCGAAGGTGACTTCCGCCGAGATCGCGCGCGCGAAATACTTGTCGGCGATACCCTGAAGCCGGTCGCTCACATGATCCTTGAGCGCGTCGCCCGTGTCGACTTGGTGACCAGAGATCCGGATATCCATTCTATTCTCCTTGGATCGGACGGTCCTGTTGGCTCCGTCCGCGAAGCGCCACCCGGGCGCCACGGCCCCCCTTCGATCAAGCTCCCCGATCCAGGTCCCAGATCGGGTGATCGATCTTGGACATGAACGCGGCATGCGCGGCCAATTCTCCCTCGCTCGGCGGGAAAACACGCGGCGGACGCACCACCACCGGCGCGCGGGTCGCGGCCATCGCGGGCATCGCCGCGGCGACGTCGCTGACCAGGCCGAGCCCGATCTGGCGGCCACCGGTCAGTTCGACATAGACCTGCGCGAGCAGTTGCGCGTCGAGCAGCGCACCGTGGAGCACGCGGTGGCTGCGATCGATGCCGAAGCGCGAACAGAGCGCGTCGAGCGAATGCTTGGCACCGGGATGACGGCTTCGCGCGATCTGCAGGGTGTCGACCATCCGCGACAGGTGGACGATCGGGCGCCCGCAGCGGCCGAGCTCGCCATTGAGGAAGGAGAAGTCGAAGCTCGCATTGTGCGCGATCAGCGGCGCGTCGCCGATGAAATCGATCAGATCCTCGACCGCATCGTGGAAGCAGGGCTTGTCGGCGAGGAACGCCGCGGACAAGCCGTGGACCGCGAACGCCTCCGCCGGCATGTCGCGCTGCGGGTGGTAATAGGCGTGGAAATGACGCCCGGTCTCGCACCGGTTGAGCATCTCGACACAGCCGATCTCCACCATCCGGTCCCCGCCTGCGAAGCTCAGGCCGGTGGTTTCGGTGTCGAAGACGATTTCGCGCATCCGGGGGTTATCCGCCTTTGCCGGGCGCGAGGCAAGCGACCAGGCGACGGACCGCCGCACGGGTTTCGACGAGCGGCACGTCGGTGGCGACGACGTGATCGGCGCGCGCGCGCTTTTCCGCATCGGGCAGCTGGCGGGCGAGGATCGCGGCGAACCTCGCCTCGTCCATGCCCGGGCGAGCGAGGACGCGGGCGCGCTGGACCTCGGGCGCGGCGGACACCACGACGACAGTGTCGACCAGCCGGTCACCACCGGTTTCGAACAGCAGCGGGATATCGAAGACCACGACCGGCGCATCGGCATGATCCGCCAGGAAGCGCGCGCGATCGGCGCCAACCGCGGGGTGGACGATCGCCTCGAGGCGCTTCATCGCGGCGTCGTCGCCGAGCACTGCGCGGCCGAGCGACGCGCGGTCGACACCACCAGCGCCGGTGGTGCCCGGGAACGCCGCCTCGATCGGCTCGACCAGGTGGCCACCGGGCCCCTGGAGGCGGTGGACCGCGGCATCGGCGTCGAACACCGGCACGCCTTCGTCCGCGAACATCGCCGCGACGGTCGACTTGCCCATCCCGATCGATCCGGTCAGCCCGACGACGAGCGGCCGGGTCATGCCAGCAGCAGCGCGCGCAGCTCGTCGTCGCGGTCGCGCGGCGGGGCGGCGCCGAAGAAGATCTCGAACGCGACCGCGGCCTGCCCGACCAGCATCTCCAGCCCGTCGATCGTGTCGAGTTCGCGCGCGCGTGCCGCGGCGAGCAGCGGGGTTTCGAGCGGCGCGTAGACGATGTCGTAGACCACCGCGTCGTCGGGCAACGCGCCGAGATCGAGGTCGAGCGGCGGCTGCCCGATCATGCCGAGGCTCGACGCGTTGACCAGCAGCGCCGATGGCGGCGCGGCGGGGCCGATCGGCAGCGCGCGGCCCTTCAGCCCGAACGCCGCGAGCAAGGCGGCGCCCTTCAGCGGATTGCGCGCGAGGATCGTCACCGGGCCGACCTCCATCCGCGTCAACGCGAACAGGATCGCGCGCGCGGCGCCGCCCGCCCCGACGACGGTGACCGGCTTGCCGGCGAGATCGAGGCCGTCGAGCGGCACATAGAAGCCCGCGGCATCGGTGTTGGTGCCGACCAGCGTGCCGTCCTCCGCCCGGAACACGGTGTTGATCGCGCCGATCGACGTGCGGACATCGCCGCGATCGTCGATATGGTCGAGCGCAGCGATCTTGTGCGGCACGGTGACGTTGCAGCCCCGCCATTCGGGATCGGCGGCGCGATCGGCGAAGAAGCCGGCGAGCCCCGCCGGCTCGACACGGGTCTTGCGATAGTCGCCCGCGATGCCGAGCGCGTCGAGCCAGAAGCGATGGATCAGGGGCGATTTCGACTGGGCGATCGGATCGCCGATCACCTCGGCATAGGGATTGTTCATGGGATGATCCGGTGAGAAGTCACGAAAGTCGCACGATCACGCGCGCGTCAGGTCGGCAGCACGCCGCGGACGCGGAGGAAGTCGAGCACCGGGAGCAGCGGCAGGCCGAGGATGGTGAAGTGGCTGCCGCCGATCCGGGAGAAGAGTTGCACACCGGGGCCCTCGATCCTGTAGCAGCCGACGCAGCCCGCGATGGCGGGCCATTCGCGGTCCAGATATGCCTGAATGAAGCTGTCCGACAGCGGGCGAACCTCCATCGTTGCGGCCTCGACATGGCGCCAGACCGGGCGGCCGTCCTCGGCGATCACCGCGGCGCTCCATAGCTGGTGGCGCGCACCGGACATCCGCGCGAGGTGATCGGCGGCCTCGTCGCGGCTGGTCGGCTTGTCGAGCAGGGTGCCGTCGGCGAGCGCCACCACGCTGTCGCTGCCGAGCACCAACGCCTCGGGACGGCGCTGCGCGACCTTCAACGCCTTCAGTTCGGCGAGCGCGTCGGCGAGGTCGCGCGGCTTGAGGTGCGCGAGCGCGGCCTTGACGGCATCCTCGTCGACGCCCGCGGCAACCGCCTCGAACGGCACCCCGGCGGCCGCGAGCATCGCGCGGCGGGAGGCGCTTTGCGAGGCGAGGACGAGGGTCATGGGACCATCCTTCCTCTCGTCATCCCGGCGAACGCCGGGACCCATGGGTTCACGCGGCTGGCGGTGCGCACAACCTCGGTTACATCCTGTCCATGGGTCCCGGCGTTCGCCGGGATGACGGAGGAGAGTGGGTCGCTCACGTCGCCACGCCGCCGCCCCTGCGATCGTTGCAGAGCGCAATGATCGCGGCGGCGGTTTCTTCGATCGAGCGGCGAGTGACGTCGATCACCGGCCAGCCATTGTCCGCGAACATCCGCCTGGCGAAGGCGAGCTCGCGGGTGACGGCTTCCTCCTCGACATAGCTGGTGTCGGGATGCTGGTTGAGCGACAGCAGGCGGTTGCGGCGCACCTGGATCAGGCGATCGGCGCTGGTGGTTAAGCCGACGATCAACGGGTTCTGCAGCGAATAGAGGATCTTGGGCGGCGGACTTTCGACCACGATCGGGATGTTGGCGGTTTTGTAGCCGCGGTTCGCCAGGTAGATCGAGGTCGGCGTCTTGGACGAACGCGAGACCCCGGCGAGGACGATGTCGGCTTCCTCCCATTCCTCCCAGGCGATGCCGTCATCGTGCGCGATGGTGAACTGGATCGCGTCGACCCGCGCGAAATACGCGGCGTCGAGGACGTGCTGGCGACCGGGCCGCGCCTTCGCCTGCTGGCCGAGCAGCCCCGACAGCGCGTCGTTGACCGGATCGAGCGGCGCGACCGCCGGGAGGCCGAGCGCCAGGCAGCGTTGTTCGAGGATGCGGCGGGTGGCGGCGTTGACCAGCGTGAACACCACCAGCCCGGGATTCTGCGCGATCTCCTGGAGAATGCGTTCGAGATGCGCCTCGGTCCGCACCATCGGCCAGAAATGACGGACGGTCTCGACATCGTCATATTGCGCGAGTGCGGCCTTGGCGATGTTCTCCAGCGTCTCGCCGGTCGAATCCGACAGCAGGTGGAGATGGAGCCGGATCATGCCTGAGGGGTCGCCGTGCCGGTCCGGGATGGATCTGTGGACAACATACGCGCAACCGCTAGCGCAACTCGCCAGCCCCGCCAAGCGAGCCCGGCGCGGTGGACAAGTCCCCACCTATCCACAATGCCGCCCACAGCCGCAGGTTTCGTCAACAGATCGTGGATCCTGGGGATAAGTCGCGCGAATCCGGGGCGATCCGCGGCTGCTTGCCGGTCAAGCTGTTGATGGTTACGGCAACGCCAGCCTTGTCCCGCGATCCACGTGCCTACCACTACATCAACTTCTTTTAACTCTTTCTTAATGGAAAGAAGGACGCTGACCGATCCAGTCTCCAAGCCGTTGCTCGCGACCCTGCGCGGCGAGCGCCAGTCGGTCGCACCCTTGTGGCTGATGCGCCAGGCAGGGCGGTATCTGCCCGAATATCGCGCGCTACGGGCGGACAAGGGCGGCTTCCTGGCGCTCGCGACCGATCCCGAGGCGGCGGCCGAGGTGACGCTGCAGCCGATCCGGCGCTTCGGGTTCGATGGCGCGATCCTGTTCTCCGACATCCTGATGGTGCCTTGGGCGCTGGGCCAGGACCTGTCGTTCGGGGTCGGCGAGGGGCCGCGGCTGGAACCCGCGCTGGTGGGTGCGACGCTGGACGGGTTGACGCGGGCGCCGGCGCGGTTGGAGCCGGTCTATGCGACGGTGGCGCGGGTCGCCGCTGCCTTGCCCCCCGCAACCACCTTCCTGGGCTTTGCGGGGTCGCCCTGGACGGTCGCGACCTACATGGTCGCGGGGCGCGGATCGAAGGACCAGGGCGAGACGCGGCGCTTCGCCTATAACGATCCGGTCGCGTTCGGCGCGATCGTCGATGCGATCGTGACGATGACGATCGACTATTTCGCGCGGCAGATCGACGCCGGAGTCGAGGCGGTGCAGCTGTTCGACAGCTGGGCGGGAAGCCTCAGCCCGGCGCAGTTCGAACGCTGGGTGATCGCGCCCAACGCCGCGATCGTCGCCGGCCTGCGCGCGCGCTGCCCCGGCGTGCCGATCATCGGCTTCCCCAAGGGCGCGGGCGGCAAACTGCCCGCCTATGCCGCGGGGACCGGGGTCGATGCGATCGGGCTGGACGAGACGATCGATCCCGACTGGGCCAACGCGGTGCTACCCGAGGGGCTGCCGGTGCAGGGCAATCTCGACCCGCTGGCGCTGATCGCGGGCGGCGAGGCCCTGGCGAGCGCGGTGGCGCGGATCGTCGCGGCGTTCCCGACCCGGCCGCACGTCTTCAATCTCGGCCACGGGATCCTGCCCGATACCCCGATCGCGCATGTCGAGCAGCTGATCGCGACGGTCAGGCGCAGCGCATGAGCGGGTTTCTCGGCGGCGCCTATGACTGGGTGAAGGCGGCGCATCTGATCGTCGTGATCTTCTGGATGGCGGGGCTGTTCATGCTGCCGCGCTACCTTGTCTATCATCAGGAGGCGCTGGCGGCCGGGCGTGCCGACGAGGCGGCATCGTGGGTGGTACGCGAGGGCAAGCTGCGCCGGATCATCCTGACGCCGGCGATGATCGCGGTATGGGTGCTGGGATTGATGCTGGCGGTCAATCTGGGGCTGCTGGAGGGGGCGCCGGGGCTGGGCTGGCTGCATGCCAAGCTGGCGCTGGTGCTGCTGCTGTCGGGCTATCACGGCTGGGCGGTGGGATATGCGCGCAAGCTGGCGGCGAACCGGCCGACGCTTGCCGGGCGGACGCTGCGGATGCTCAACGAAGTGCCCGCCTTCGCGACGATTGCGATCGTGATCCTGGTGATCGTCAAGCCGTTCTGACCGCATCCCGACGATGTGCCGGCCGACGCGATCGGCTTGACTAAATCGGCGGCGTTACTTACCCCTTTGCCTGCATCCGAGCGACGTCCTGTCGTATCGTGCCTCTCTCCATCTTGCCACCGCTGCTCCTGCCGCCGGTCGAGCACTCCCCCCGAACTACACGCA
Source organism: Sphingomonas sp. Tas61C01 (assembly GCF_052567495.1). NCBI lineage: Bacteria > Pseudomonadati > Pseudomonadota > Alphaproteobacteria > Sphingomonadales > Sphingomonadaceae > Sphingomonas > Sphingomonas sp. Tas61C01. The sequence continues at coordinate 2,536,778 of NZ_CP199583.1, read as the reverse complement.
TCCGGATTTTTCCATGCATCTCAAAGATTTGAAGAAGAAGACGCCCGCCGAACTGGTGAGCATGGCCGAAGAACTCGGGGTCGAGGGCGCGTCGACGCTGCGCAAGCAGGACCTGTTGTTCGCGATCCTGAAGGTTCAGGCCGAGAATGGCGACCAGATCTTCGGGGTCGGCACGATCGAGGTGCTGCAGGACGGTTTCGGCTTCCTGCGCAGCCCGGAGGCGAATTATCTCGCCGGGCCCGACGACATCTACATCTCGCCCAATCAGGTGCGTAAGTTCGGGCTCAGGACCGGCGACACCGTCGAGGGCGAGATCCGCGGGCCCAAGGACGGCGAGCGTTATTTCGCGCTGGTGCGGCTGGTCACGGTCAATTTCGACGACCCCGATGCGGTGCGCCATCGCGTCAATTTCGACAATCTGACGCCGCTCTACCCCGAAGAGAAGCTGACGCTCGATCCGCAGGATCCGACGATCAAGGACAAGTCGGCGCGGGTGATCGACATCGTCTCGCCGCAGGGCAAGGGACAGCGCGCGCTGATCGTCGCGCCGCCCCGCGTCGGCAAAACCGTGCTGCTGCAGAACATCGCGCGTGCGATCACCGACAACCATCCCGAGGTGTTCCTGATCGTGCTGCTGATCGACGAGCGGCCAGAGGAAGTCACCGACATGCAGCGCAGCGTGAAGGGCGAGGTGGTGTCGTCGACCTTCGACGAACCCGCACAGCGCCACGTCCAGGTCGCCGAGATGGTGATCGAAAAGGCCAAGCGGCTCGTCGAGCACAAGAAGGACGTGGTGATCCTGCTCGATTCGATCACCCGCCTCGGCCGTGCGTACAACACCGTCGTCCCGTCGTCGGGCAAGGTGCTGACTGGCGGCGTCGACGCCAACGCGTTGCAGCGCCCGAAGCGGTTCTTCGGCGCGGCACGCAACATTGAGGAAGGCGGATCGCTGTCGATCATCGCCACCGCGCTGATCGATACCGGCAGCCGGATGGACGAGGTGATCTTCGAGGAGTTCAAGGGCACCGGCAATTCGGAGATCGTGCTCGACCGCAAGGTGGCGGACAAGCGGATCTTCCCGGCGCTCGACGTCGGCAAATCTGGCACCCGCAAGGAAGAGCTGCTGGTCGACAAGGCCAAGCTGTCGAAGATGTGGGTGCTGCGCCGGATCCTCATGCAGATGGGGACGATCGATGCGATGGAGTTCCTGCTCGACAAGATGAAGGATTCGAAGACCAACGAGGATTTCTTCGACAGCATGAATCAATAGCCGAGTGCGGCCCGCCGCATGCTGCGGCGGGACTCGCACCGGCTCGACCGGCGGAGCTTGGCCCCGGCCAACGAGCGCAGGGTTTGCCTGTGCCTCTTGCGTGACGGAGCGTTCCGCGCATCATGATCGCCTGGTTGAAGCTCCATCGCTGGCGTGCCCATCTGGTGGCACGTGTCCCCGCGAAGGCGGGGACCCAGTACTGGGCTCCCGCCTTCGCGGGAGCACATTGACGATGCCGCTAGAGCATCGCTACTCGCCGCGAAGCACCCGGACCCTATCTCCTGCTCGTCCATTGGACCGACATCGCCGCGCATCGTGATGGCTTTCGTCGGTCCGACCGGTATGAAGCGTGGCGTATTCTGTTGCACGGCTTTTACGATCCGATGCCGGCCGTGACCTATTTCGAGGAGTCGATCCTGTGACGATCATTGCGATGCTGGCGGAGGCCGCGGCCGCCGGGCCGGGATCCCCCGCCGAGATCTGGCAGCACATCGTCAACGATTTCGAGAATATCGGCTCGGCGGCGACGCTGGCGGCATTCGTGCAGGTGCTGATGATCGACATCGTGCTGGCGGGCGACAACGCGATCGTCGTCGGAGCGCTCGCTGCAGGGCTGCCGGCCGACCAGCGCAAGAAGGTGATCCTGATCGGGATCATCGCGGCGCTGGTGCTGCGGATCGTGTTCGCGCTGGCGGTCAGCTGGCTGATGGGGCTGATCGGGTTGATCTTCGCGGGCGGCTTGCTGCTGCTGTGGGTGGCGTGGAAGATGTGGCGCGAGCTGCGGCACAATGACGGCGCGGGTGGCGACGTCGACAGCCTGCGGCCAGCGAAGAGCTTCGTCGGTGCGGCGTGGGCGGTGGCGCTCGCCGACGTGTCGATGAGCCTCGACAACGTGCTCGCGGTGGCGGGCGCGGCGCGCGATCATCCGGGCATCCTGATCATCGGGCTGCTGCTGTCGGTGGCGTTGATGGGCCTCGCGGCGAACGTGATCGCCAAATATATCGAGCGCTATCGCTGGATCGCCTATGTCGGGCTGCTGATCATCGTCTACGTCGCGGGCAAGATGATCTATGAAGGGCTGACCAGCCCGACGGTCGGGGTGCTGACGCTGTTCTGACGAACCGGGGGCGAGTGACATGAAGGTGAACGTCGAGGTCGAATGCACGCCGGAGGAAGCGCGACGCGCGGTCGGGCTGCCCGATCTGTCGCCGATCCACGAGCGCTACGTCGCCATGGTGCTCGAATCGATGAGCGGGACGGTGAAGCCGGAACTTCTTGATTCGATGATGAAAAGTTGGGCGCCGATGGGCGAGGCGGGGATGACCTTCTGGCGGCGGATGTTCGACGGATCGATGAAGACCGGAGACTGATCGTCGATACGATCTTCGCGGTATCGAGTGGGCGCCCGCCGGCCGCTATCGCGGTGATCCGGGTGAGCGGGCCGGGGGCGTTGGCGGCGGCGTCGACGATGATGGCGCGGGTTCCGACGCCGCGTCAGCCGGCGCTGCGCGTGCTGCGCGACGGCGACGGGGCGGTGCTCGATCGCGCGCTGGTGCTGGTGTTTCCCGGGCCGGCGTCGGCGACAGGCGAGGATCTGGTCGAGCTGCATTGTCATGGCGGGCGTGCAGTTGTCGATGCCGTGGAGCGAACGCTTGCGACGATTCGGGGGCTTCGGCGTGCGGCGCCGGGCGAGTTCACGCGACGGGCGCTGATCAACGGACGGATCGACTTGGCGGAGGCCGAGGGGCTTGCCGATCTGCTGGCGGCCGAGACCGAGCGGCAGCGGATCGCAGCGCTGTCGGGCGCGGAAGGGCGCGTGAGCGCGCAGGTGCGCGGGTGGCTCGATCGTCTCGGGGAGATCGCGGCTGAGGTCGAGGCGGTGCTGGATTTCTCGGATGAGGACGACGTCGTGCAGACCGGCGGGGACCTTGGCGAGGCGCGACAGCAGGCGACTGCGCTGGCCGGGGAAATGCTCCGGTTGCTGGATCAGCCACCGGTCGAACGATTGCGCGACGGTATTCGACTGGTGATCGGGGGTCCGCCGAACAGCGGGAAGTCGACCCTGATCAATCTGTTGGCGGAGCGCGAGGTTGCGATCGTCTCGGCGATCAGCGGAACGACACGCGATCGGATCGAGGCGCCGGTGATGCAGGGCGGATTGCCGTTCGTGCTGACCGATACGGCGGGGCTGACCGAGAGCGACGATGCGATCGAGGCGATCGGGGTGTCGCGAGCGGAACAGTCGATCGCGGCGGCGGATCTTCTGGTCTGGTTAGGTGACGAAGCGCCCGGGCGAAATGCCATCTGGGCCCACTCGCGCGCCGATCTGCCGGAGCGGGCCATAGCGCCTGCAGGATGCGACGTGGCCTTGTCGGCGCATCGGCCCAAATCGATCGAGGCGTTGTGGCGGATCATTATCGAGCGGGCCGAGGCATTGGTGCCGGCGGCGGATGCGTTGGCATTGTCGCGGCATCAGCGCGCGCAGTGTCTTGCGGCAGCCGGGGCGCTGGGTGATCCGTCCAACGATGGGTTGATCTTCGCCGAACAGCTGCGGCTATCGAGACAAGCGCTTGCCACCATCCTTGGGGTCGATGCTGGCGAGCACCTGCTCGACACGCTGTTCGCGCGCTTCTGCGTCGGCAAGTAATGTTCCACGTGGAACAGTTTTGACGTTGTCGCTAAGCACAAGTAGCGACACGGCATGTTCGATGTCCTGGTCATTGGCGCTGGTCACGCCGGCATAGAAGCCGCCGCTGCGGCGGCACGCTGTGGTGCGGCGACGGTGTTGGTCACATACGACCGGAACAGCATCGGTGCGATGTCGTGCAATCCGGCGATCGGTGGATTGGGCAAGGGGCACATCGTGCGCGAGGTCGACGCCTTCGACGGCGTGATGGCGTGCGCGGCGGATGCGGCAGCAATCCATCATCGTATGCTCAACCGCAGCAAGGGCGCGGCGGTCCAAGGTGCGCGGGTGCAGGCTGACCGTCGGCGTTATGCGACGGCGGTGTCCGCGCTGATCGAGACCCAGCCGAACCTGACTATAGTGCTGGGGGAGGTGGAGCGCCTGTCGATCAGGGGTGACCAGGTCAGCGGCGTCATACTTGCGGATGGATCGGCGATCGCGGCACGGACGGTGGTGATCGCCACGGGCACGTTCCTCGGCGCCAAGCTGTTCCGCGGCGATGATCGGCTGGAGGGCGGGCGGATCGGCGAGCGCGCTGCGAAGCCGCTGGCGGGGCAATTGCGCGCGCTCGGACTGCCGATCGGGCGCTTGAAGACCGGAACACCGCCTCGGCTCGACGGCAGGACGATCGATTGGGGACGGCTCGCGGAACAGAAGAGTGACGTCGAGCCATGGACGATGTCGCCGATGACATCAGGTCGACAGCTGCCGCAGATCGCGTGTGGCGTCACGCGGACGACGGAGGCGACCCACGATGTCATCCGCCGGTCGCTCGATCGGTCGCCGCTATTCTCGGGTGCGATCGAAGCGAGTGGGCCGCGTTATTGCCCATCGATCGAGGACAAGATCCATCGTTTCGGCGACCGGGACGGGCATCAGGTTTTCCTGGAACCCGAGGGACTGGACGATCCAGTTGTCTATCCGAACGGCCTATCCACCTCGCTGCCGATCGGTGCGCAGCAAGCGATGATTGGGTCGATCGACGGCCTCGAGCGGGCGGTGATCACGATGCCCGGCTATGCGGTCGAATATGATCATGTCGATCCGCGGGCGCTGGATACCAGGCTCGCGTTGCGGGCGATCGAAGGCGTTTTCTGTGCGGGGCAGATCAACGGAACGACCGGCTATGAGGAAGCCGCCGGGCAGGGGCTCGTCGCCGGGATCAACGCCGCCGCGCAGGCGCTGGGGAAGGCGCCGCTGATCCTCGATCGGGCGTCGAGCTATATCGGGGTGATGATCGACGACCTCGTACTCCAGGGTGTCACCGAACCATATCGGATGTTGACCGCACGGGCAGAATTCCGGCTATCGTTGCGCGCCGACAATGCCGAGACCCGATTGGGCGCTGTTGCTGCATCGGTGGGCTGTCTGGGGGCGGCGCGGCTGGCGCACCAACAAGCGCGCTATAAGTCGCGCGCGGAAATGCTCGCGGCGCTTCAAGTCGAGACCACGGCAACGGCGATGCGGATGCGCGGCGCGACGGTGGCGCAGGATGGCAGTCGGCGCAGTGCGTTCGACTGGTTGAGGATCGAGGGTGTGACGCTCGATCACGTCCTGACGAGCGATCATCGTGGCTGGGACGACGACATAGAGGCGGAGGTTCTCGAGGACGCGCGCTATGCTCCTTATCTGACGCGACAGCGGGAGGAAATTGCGCGTCTGCGCAACGATGAGGCACGATTGCTGCCGTGTGACCTGCAGTTTGGGACGATCGCAGGATTGTCGAACGAGATGGTGGATCGCCTCGACGCCGCTCGTCCGCTGACATTGGCGGCCGCATCGCGGATCCGCGGGATTACACCGGCGGCGCTTACTGCGATCCATCTCTACGTGGCGCGCTTGGCAGCATGACCGAAGATGACGCACGGGCGTGGATGGCCGATCGGTACGACAAGGAGGTCACCGATCGGGTGGCGTCGTTTGTCGATATGGTCATGGCGGAAAACGCCGTTCAGAACCTGGTGTCACCTTCGTCGATCGCGTCGATCTGGGTGCGGCACGTTGTCGACTCGGCGCAACTAATCGACTTTGCTCCGGCGTCTGCGAGGAGCTGGACCGATGTCGGTACGGGCGGCGGCTTCCCTGGAATGATCGTTGCGCTTTGCTGGTCCGGGGCGGTCACGATGGTCGAGCCCAGAAAGCTGCGCGCTGCGTTCCTCCAGCATTGCGTCGACCGGTTGGGCATCGACAATGCCGCCATCATCGCCGGAAAGATCGAGGCGGTGCGGTCACCAACCGACGTGATCACCGCGCGTGCGGTTGCGTCGGTGGAAAAGCTTTTGCATGCAGCTGGGGGATGCGCCACACCGAACACACGTTGGATTCTTCCTCGCGGGCGCTCGCCGGTCGATGAAGTGGGTGGGCGATTGTTCCACGTGGAACAAAGCATCACCGATCCGGCATCATCGATCGTGACGTTCGACGGGGTGGGCTGATGACGTGCATCGCGGTGGCAAATCAGAAGGGCGGCGTCGGCAAGACGACCAGCGCGATCAACCTTGCGACGGCGCTCGCCGCAACCGGCTCGTGCGTATTGCTGATCGATCTCGACCCGCAGGGTAACGCGTCGACGGGGCTGGGGGTCGGTCAGTCTCAGCGGCAGCGGTCCTCCTATCATGTATTGATGGGCGAGGCGGGTCTGGCGGAAACAGTCGTTCCCACGCGCGTGCCAAGACTGGATCTGCTGCCGTCCACTGTCGATCTTTCCGGGGCCGAGATCGAGCTCGTCGAGTTCGAAGCGCGAACGCATCGGCTCGACCGCGCGATCAGCCAATCGAGCAAGTCGTGGGACATCATCCTGATCGATTGCCCGCCGTCGCTCGGGTTGCTGACGATCAACGCGATGGTCGCGGCGGATGCGCTGTTCGTCCCGCTCCAGTGCGAATTTTTTGCGCTGGAGGGCCTGTCGCAGCTGCTCACCACGGTCGAGCGGATTCGCGAGCGGTTCAATCCGGGGCTGTCGATCATCGGGGTGGCGTTGACGATGTACGATCGCCGCAACCGGCTGTCGGAACTGGTATCGACGGACGTGCGCGCGGTGCTGGGGCAGGTGGTGTTCGAGACCGTGATCCCGCGCAACGTCCGCCTGTCGGAGGCGCCGAGCCACGGGCTGCCGGCGTTGATTTACGATCATCGCTGTTCGGGATCGGAAGCCTATATCGCGCTTGCCCGCGAACTCATCGCTCGGCTGCCTAAGGTCGCAAGGGCTGCGGCATGAGCGACAAGCGGGGCCGTCCAGGGCTAGGGCGCGGACTAAGCGCGCTGCTTGGTGAGATCGCGAGCGAGGCACCGACCAAGGCGGACGGGACCGCCCCGACGGGGATCAGGATGCTGCCGGTCAGTGCGCTGTCGCCGCATCCCGATCAGCCACGTCGGCATTTCGACGAAGCGCTGCTCGACGAACTCGCGGCGTCGATCGCGTCGCGGGGATTGATCCAGCCGATCGTCGTGCGGCCGCATGGCCATGATTATCAGATCGTCGCGGGCGAGCGGCGCTGGCGTGCCGCGCAGCGGGCGCGGCTGCACGAGGTGCCGGTCGTCGTCCGTGAGTTCGACGACGCCGAAACGCTCGAGATCGCGCTGATCGAGAACATCCAGCGGCAGGATCTCAATGCGATCGAAGAAGCGCAAGCGTATCAACGACTTGCGGGCGACTACGGGCATACTCAGGATGCGCTTGCCAAGATCGTCCACAAGTCGCGGAGCCATGTCGCCAACCTGTTGCGATTGCTAGAACTTCCGGCCGAGGTGCAGGGCCGGGTAACCGACGGATCGCTGTCGATGGGGCATGCCCGCGCGCTGCTCGGCGCGCGCGATATCGAGGCGCTGGCGGAGCAGGTGATCGCCAAGGGACTGTCGGTTCGCGAGACCGAGCGGCTGGCGAAGGGCGCGAAGCCGCAGCGGGCGCCGCGGTCGTCGCGCGCCGGCGAACCATCGGGCAATGCCGATATTGCGGCGCTGGAGCGGCAATTGTCCGACCTGCTCGGGCTCAACGTGCGGATCAGCCATGCCGAATCGGGGGGGACGCTGACGCTGTCCTATTCGACGCTCGACCAGCTCGACATGGTTTGCCAGCGGCTGACCGGGGACGAGGCGATTTAGCGGGTCAGCCGCGGCGTTCGACGCCGCGAGCGATCTCCGCCACTGCGCGATCGGCGAGAACCGTGCCGGCGTTGGCGGGGGCCATGATGTCGCGCTGGGCCTGACGCACGCGATCGAGCGCGCGCGCGAGCATCGGCGCGGACCAGCGCCGCAGCGCGCGGGTAGTGGCGGCTTCTTCGCGGAAGAACACGCGGTGGCGCTTCAAAACCGCGTCGACCGCGCCGCCGGCATCGATGTCGGCGCGCATCTCGGCGAGCGCGAGCAGGCGGCGGCCAATGGCGCGGAGCCAGGGGATCGGCGAGGTGCCGGCCTCGGCTGCACGATCGAGCTCCTGGCCGAGCACCGCGCTGTGGCCGTCGATCAGTGCCTCCACCAGCCGGGTCTGTTCGGCCTCGCCGAGATCGGCGCCGACCGCATCGATCGCGGCGTCGTCGAGATCGGCGGGGCGATCGGGCGCGGCGTCGAGGAACAACGCCAGCTTCTCGATCTCGCGGAGCATGATCGCGCGGTCGTTCCCCGCTGCGGCGGCGATACGGCGGGCGGCGTCGCTGGTCGCGCGCAGCCCGTGTTCACGCGCAAGGCCGGCGGCGATGCGCTCCGCATCCGCGCTACTGGGTTCGTAGCAAGCAAAGGCGAGCGCGGCGCGCGACTCGATCGCGAGCTTGACGATCTTGCCGGTCGCCTTGGCAGTGGGGGCGATCGCGACCACCGGGTTGCCGGCGCGATCGGCGGCGAGCAGCGTGGCGATCGCCTCGGCACTTTCCTCGCCGATGCCGGACACGCGGATGTAGCGCGCGCCGCCGAACAGCGACAGCGACGCGGCCTCGTCGGCGAGGCGGGCGGGGTCGTTCTTCAGCATCGAGCCGTCGAGATCGACGCGCTCGGCCTCCGGCCCCATCGCGGTGCCTAGCAGTCCGGCGAGCTCGGCGGCGGTTGAGGCGTCGGGACCATGGAGCAGATAGAGGCGATAGTCGGACGAGGCGCGTTCGAGCGCGGCGCGGATGTCGCGGGCGTTGGCCTTCACTTGGCCGCGGCGCGACGCTGCGCGAACAGCGCCAGTCTCGCGACGATCTTGTCCGCGACATTGTCCGCGAGCCGTTCGAGTGCGGTGTTCTCGGCGGCGATGGTGCCGTATTCGGATTGGACGACGTCGATGCCGGCGTCCGATCCCGCGGTGGCGTCGACCAGCACCGATCCGCTGGCGAGATCGACCAGCTGGTAACGTGCGCGCAGCGTCCGGCGCTCGCGCGTGACGCTGTCGTCGCGGCGGACACCGAGTCCGGCGATGCGATCGTCGAGGCGGATGTCGAGCCGGTAGGCGGGAGTGCTGCCGCTGGCGAGCCGATCCCGCAGCGCGTTGGTCATCAGGAAGCCCGAGCGACCCTGGATCGGCGCGATCTCGACCTGCTGGAGCGCGGACGCCACCGCGCCCGACCCGCCGCCGCTATAAAGCGGATGCAAGCCGCACGCGGAGAGCGGCGCCAGCGCGGCGAGCAGGAGAAGGCGCCTCATGCGACCAGATTGACCAGGCGATCGGGCACCACGATCACCATGCGCGGCGGCTTGCCGTCGAGGATGCGGACGACCTTGTCCGAGGCGAGCGCGGCGGCCTCGACCGCCTCGCGCGACATGCCCTTGGCCAGCACCAGCTTGTCGCGGAGCTTGCCGTTGACCTGGATCGCGTAGGTGACCTCGTCGGCGACCAGCAGCTTGGGATCGACCGCGGGCCAGGGCGCATCGGCGATCAGGCTGGTGTTGCCGCGCGCAGCCCAAGCCTCTTCGGCGACGTGCGGGACCATGGGCGACACCAGCAGGATCAAATCGCGGATCGCGGCGTCGCGCGATCTGGACGGGGCGGCGCGCTCGATCGCGGTGACGAGTTCGTAGATCTTGGCGACCGCCTTGTTGAAGGCGAGCGCTTCGATGTCGGTGCCGATGCCTGCGATCGTCTGGTGAAGCTTGCGGTCGAGCGCCTGGTCTATGCCCTCGTTGCTGCCGGCGGTGCCCTCGATCAGGCGCCAGAGCCGCTGGACGAAGCGCCAGGCGCCCTCGATCCCCGATTCGCTCCACGGCAGGTCGCGCTCGGGCGGGGAATCGGAGAGCATGAACCAGCGGGTCGCGTCGGCGCCGTATTGGTCGACGATCGGTTCGGGATCGACGGTGTTCTTCTTCGACTTCGACATCTTCTCGACGCGGCCGACCGTCACCGGCTGGCCGGTCGCGGTCTCGATGCCGTCGCGGACATCGTCGGGGCCGATCCAGCGGCCGTCGGCGGACTTGTAGGTCTCGTGCGTGACCATGCCCTGGGTGAAGAGCCCGGTGAACGGCTCGGCGACGTCCAACTGGCCGATATGCTTCAGCGCACGGGTCCAGAACCGCGCATAGAGCAGGTGGAGGATCGCATGCTCGACCCCGCCGATATACTGGCCGACCGGCAGCCAGCTCTCGGCGATGCGGCGATCGAACGGGCGGTCCTTGGGCTGGCTGGCGAAGCGGATGAAATACCAGGACGAATCGGCGAAGGTGTCGAGCGTGTCGGTCTCGCGCCGGGCATCCTTGCCGCAGGACGGGCAGGCGACATGCTTCCACGTCGGGTGGCGATCGAGCGGGTTGCCGGGGACGTCGAAGCTGACGTCTTCGGGCAGGACGATCGGCAGCTGGTCCTTCGCCACCGGCACTGCGCCGCATGCGTCGCAGTGGATGATCGGGATCGGCGTGCCCCAATAGCGCTGGCGACTGACGCCCCAGTCGCGCAGGCGATAGACGGTCGATCCGGTGCCCCAGCCTTCGCCCTCGGCCCGATCGACGACGACCCGCTTGGCTGCGTCGATGTCGAGCCCGTCGAGGAAGCGCGAGTTGACCAGAGTTCCCGCGCCGGTGAACGCCTCGTCGCCCTCGAACAGCGGATCGGCGAGATCGCCGTCGGCGACGACGCGGCGCACCGGCAGTGCGTATTTGCGCGCGAAATCGAGGTCGCGCTGATCGTGCGCGGGGACCCCGAACACCGCGCCGGTGCCGTATTCCATCAGCACGAAATTGGCGATGTAGACGGGGAGTTCGATCGCCGCATCGAACGGATGGCGCGCGACGATGCCGGTATCGAAGCCGAGCTTCTCCCCGGTCTCGATCTCCGCCGCGGTCGTGCCGCCGCGCTTGCACAGCGCGATGAAGTCGGCTGCGTCCGAGTTGGCTGCGGCGAGGGATTGCGCGATCGGGTGGTCGGCGGCGACCGCGACGAAGCTAGCGCCGAAGATCGTGTCCGGGCGGGTGGTGAAGACCTCGACATGATCCTCCCCAGCATGGGGAGGGGGACCATCCGTAGGATGGTGGAGGGGGCTTTCGGCAGGCGGTGACGCTGGTGGCGCGCCCCCTCCACCATTGGCTTCGCCAACCGTCCCCCTCCCCGTTCCGGGGAGGAGTTCAAAGCGGAACTTCAGGCCCTGGCTCTTGCCGATCCAGTTTTCCTGCATCAGCTTGACCTTGTCGGGCCACCCGTCGAGCGCGCCGAGGCCGGCGAGGAGTTCGTCGGCGAAGTCGGTGATCTTCAGGAACCACTGACTGAGCTTGCGCTTCTCGACCAGCGCGCCCGATCGCCAGCCGCGGCCGTCGATCACCTGTTCGTTGGCGAGCACGGTCATGTCGACCGGGTCCCAATTGACCGCCGATTCCTTGCGATAGACCAGCCCCGCGGCGAACAGATCGAGGAACAGCGCCTGTTCGTGGCCGTAGTAATCGGGCTCGCAGGTGGCGAGTTCGCGGCTCCAGTCGAGCGCGAAGCCGAGCCGCTTCAACTGCGCCTTCATCGTCGCGATGTTGGCGCGGGTCCAGGTGCCGGGGTGGACGCCCTTTTCCATCGCGGCGTTCTCGGCAGGCATGCCGAACGCGTCCCAGCCCATCGGGTGGAGCACCTCGTCGCCGCGCATCCGCCGATAGCGCGCGAGCACGTCGCCCATCGTATAGTTGCGGACATGGCCCATGTGGATGCGCCCCGACGGATAGGGGAACATCTCCAGCACGTAGCTGTGCGGCTTGCCGCTGTCGTCCTTGGTTTCGAAGGTGCGGGAATCGTCCCACACCTTTTGCCAGGCGGCATCCGCCTTGAGCGCATTGAAGCGCGATGCCATCGGGGTCTTATCCGGCGATGGAGGCGCGGCGGAGATCGCGGGCCTTGGTGAGGATGATGTCCTCGAGCTTCTGGGTGGTCGCGGCCTGGACCGGCGCGGCGACCCACTGACCGCCACGGTTCATCTCGCGGATCGCGACGACGCGCAATGCATCGGCGCGCAGATCCTGGTCGAGGATCGAGACCGTCACCTTCATCCGATCGGTCGGCACCTGCGGATTGACGTACCAGTCGGTGACGATGACGCCGCCGTTCGAATCGGTCTGGACCAGCGGCATGAAGCTCAGCGTGTCGAGGCTGGCGCGCCAGAGATACGCGTTCACGCCGATCGTGGTGACCTTCGACGCCGCGAGATCGGCGCTGGCCGCGCCCTTGCGTCCGCCACCGCAGGCGGCGAGCGGCAGGGCGATGGCGGCGACCAGGAGAGCGGTACGCAAACGGCGGATCATGAGGTCATATCCCGGCAGGAAAAAGGCTATGATCCAGCCTCTACAGGGGCGCCGCACCCCCCGCAAGCAGCGCATCGAGCCGCCCGTGGAGGCATTTGATGTGGTTGGTTGCGCATCGATCTGTGTGCGTATTGCAACAGTCGGACAAAAACCGCGGATCGGCCGACGAGTCCGGGTTTGCCAGCGTCGGAATCATGTTAGTCGCGTTGTCCAGAGTCGGAAGGACTGTGTGTGTGATTGCACGGCGTGCCATTGCTGCGATCGTTGCCGGGGTGCTTGCCACCGCCGGGGCGATGGTTGCGCCCGCCTTCGGTGCGACCGAGCAGACCCGGTCGGTGCGTGCCGCGCCGTCGACGCCGTCGCGCATCTCCGGTTCCTTCACCCCCGCAGCGGCCGATCCGCGGCTCGCCGCGGCGTTCGCGCGCAGTGGGCTCGACGTCGGCGGTTTCCGCTTCACCCCGGCCGAATCGCGCAGCGACAAGCGCGCGGTGACCGTCGCGGTTCGCGCCCGATCGACCGGCAGCGGCCCGAGCTCGTTTGCGGCCAGCCGGATTGCGTCGGGCAATGCCGCGACCGTCGGCATGGCGCCGATCGCGTATAATCTCGGCGTGTCGGTCGGCTGGAAGCGGTTCGCGGTCTCGGGCAACGTGGCCAAGGTCGATCTCGCCGCGCAGCCCGGCAGCCGCGAAGCCGCCGATCTGGCAGTCAGCTATCGCACCGGCCGGATCAGCAGCAGCCTGCAGGCGGCGGCGGAACGGCCACTGGCGAGCGCGACCAACCTGGTCGGCGAGGTGCCGAGCTATTCGGTCGACATGAGCAGCTCCTATTCGCTGACCCGCAACCTCGATGTCACCGCCGGGCTGCGGTATCGCTCGGAGCGCGAGCGGCTGGCGCAGCTGAAGGACGATCGCCGCGACAGCCAAGCGGTCTATGTGGGCACCGCCTTCCGCTTCTGATCAGCGGGTGAGCGCGTCGATCGCCGCCCAGCCGTAGAAGCCGTGTTGGCGGATCGTCCGCCAGTTCCGCTCCGTCATCCCGCCAAGCGCGATCCTGGCCCTTACCCGCTCGCGCCCGATCGCGGCCGCGCGGCGGATGCCCAGCGGCGTTGCGCCGGGATGGGTCCGGGTGGCGTGGATCGGGGACACGAACAGGATCTCGGCACCCGCCCGGCGCATCGTCGCGGCCTCGCGCGCGTCGTGGGCGGGGGCGGTGAACGGCCGCTTTCCGCCATGACCGCGGCTGCCGGCAAGCGCGTCGATCGAAACCAGCGTCAGCCGCCGCGCCACCGCGATCCGGCGGATCCGACGGAACAGCGCGAGCCGCTCGGCGCGGGGCGTGGCGAGGTGGCGGAACACGATCCCCGATCCGGGCGGCAGGCGGCGGATCGTCGGCAGCAGCCGGTCGCCGATCCGCTCGTCGGTCATCAGCCAGCGCCGCGGGAAAGGGTATCGATCGCGCACCGGGCCGCTATAGCGACGCGGATGACCGCCGACAGCCATTTGCACGAGATCGAGGCGCGGATCGCCCGCGCCGCCGCCACCGCCCGCCGTAGCGACACGGCGACGCTGGTCGCGGTGTCGAAGACCCAGCCTGCCGAGGCGATCGAGCCGCTGCTCGCCGCCGGCCACCGCGTGTTCGGCGAGAACCGCGTTGCGGAGGCGGCGGCGAAATGGCCGGCGCTGCGCGAGCGCTACGACGGCGTCGCGCTGCACCTGATCGGGCAGCTGCAATCGAACAAGGCGGAGGAAGCGGTGGCGTTGTTCGACGCGATCCATGTGGTCGACCGGCCGTCACTGGTGGCCGCGCTCGGCAAGGCGATGGCACGCAGCGGGCGGCGGCCTGACTGTTTCGTACAGGTCAATATCGGCGCGGAGGAGCAGAAGGGCGGATGCGCGATCGCCGATCTGCCCGCGCTGGTCGATCAGGCGCGCGCGGCGGGTCTGCCGGTGGTCGGGCTGATGTGCCTGCCGCCCGCCGACGTCGAGCCCGCGCCGTATTTCGCGCTGCTCGCCAAGCTGGCGCGCGAGGTCGGCGTCGAAGGGCTGAGCATGGGCATGTCGAACGATTACGAGACCGCGGTGACGATCGGCGCGACCCATGTCCGCATCGGCAGCGCGCTGTTCGGGGCACGCGCATGAAGCCCGACGCGCTGCTCTTCGACTTCGACGGGGTGCTGATCGAGAGCGAATATGCAGGCAATCGCCAGCTCGCCGAATGGCTGACCGCGGCGGGGCACCCGACCACGCCCGAAGCGGCGATGGAACAGTTCATGGGCTATGCCGGCGCGGACTTCCTCGCGCGGGTCGAGGCGTATATCGGCCACGCGATCCCTCCCGACTTCCACGCCGCGCGCGAGGCGGAGGATGCGCGGGTGATGGCCGAGGGCATCGACGCGGTGGCGGGCGCGGTGGCGTTCGTCCGGGCACTGCCCGCCGACCTGCCGCGCGCGGTGGTGTCGTCGAGTTCGACCCGGTGGATCCGGCGGCATCTCGATCATATCGGGCTGGCCGACGCGTTCGGCGACCATGTCTATAGCGGGCGCGAGCATGTCGCGCGGGGCAAGCCGGCGCCCGATCTCTATCTATATGGCGCGGCGCGGCTCGGCGTGCCGATCGACCGCTGCGCGATCATCGAGGACTCGCCGGTCGGAGCGACCGGCGCGGTGGCGAGCGGGGGCCATGTGATCGGCTTCTGCGCGGGGGCGCATTGCGGCGTCGGGCACGCGGACCGGTTGCGCGAGATCGGCGTCGCGGCGGTCGCGGGGGACTTCGCGGAGGTGGCGCGGGTGCTGGAGATGGCGTGACGGAGCTACCGACGCGTCGGCCTTATCGTCGCAGCCTGAACGCAAGGCCGGCCACCACGTCGTAGGGCAAGGCCGCCACTTCGCGTGCCCACATGCGCGTCTGGTAGCGGGTACTGCCGTCGTGCATGAAGCGGATCGGGCGGCATTTCACCCCGAACATCGCGAACAGCATCAATACGCGCGGCTGGTGGTAGGAATCGGTGCAGCTCAAGCACGACGCGTAGCCCCGCGCCCGAGCGAAGGCGGCGGCGGCGGCGACGCTCTGCAGCGTGTCCTCGCTCGCTTCGTCGAGGTGGATGCGCATGGCGGCGATGGTCGGGGCGAGCGCGCGCGCCATCACCGATGCCTCGGACGGGCCTTCGCGGCCGATGCCGCCCGAGCAGAAGATGTCGGTGTCGACGTCGCGCTCGGCGGTGGTGGCGGCATAGCCGATCCGGCGGGCGAGCGTCGGGCTCGGGCGGCCGTCCCCGCACACCGCCGCCCCGAACAACACGATCAGCCGGCGACCGGCACCGGGCGCCTCGGTCAAAGCTGGTGCCCCGTGCGATCGCGCTTGGTGGCGAGGTAGCGTTCGTTGTGCGGGTTGGGGGGCAGGCGGTGCGGCACCCGCTCGACCACCGCGATCCCGGCGCGCTCCAGCCCGGCGACCTTGGCAGGATTGTTGGTGAGCAGGCGGACGCGGTCCTGCGCGAGCAGCGTCAGCATCGTCGCCGCTACGCCGAAATCGCGTGAATCGACCGCGAAGCCGAGCCGGGTATTGGCGTCGACGGTGTCGAAGCCCTGGTCCTGGAGCGCGTAGGCGCGCAGCTTGTTGACCAGTCCAATCCCGCGACCCTCCTGGCGAAGATAGAGCAGGATGCCCCAGCCGCTGGCGGCGATCGCGGCGATCGCGGCGTGGAGCTGCGGCCCGCAATCGCATTTGAGGCTGCCGAGCACGTCGCCGGTCAGGCATTCGCTGTGCAGCCGGACGAGCGGCGGGCGCCCGTCGGGCTGGCCGATCAGCAGCGCTACGTGGTCGTCGGCGGCATCGGGCGAGCGGAAGGCGACGATCTCCGCATCCTCGGCGCCGTCGACCGGCAGCCGCGCGCGGGTGGCGAGGGTCAGCCGGCTGGCGTCCTGATGCGCGTCGATGTCCGCTACCGTCAGCGCAACCTCGGGATCGCGCCCGCCGACGAAGAAGGCGGGGAGCAGCCCGGCGATCCGCGCCAGCCGTAGCGCCGCCGCGGCGGCGACCGGATCGGCGATACCGACGGTGCGGAACGGGCCCTTCATCGGGGTGGCGAGATCGAGCTGCGGGTCGGCCAGCGCGGTCGCGGCGGCGACGTCGATCCACGGTGCGCGATCGACCAGCACCGGGGAGTCGGGATCGGCGGCGGCGAGTTGGTTGGTGAGGTTGAGCGTCGCCGCGCGGCCAGCGGAGATCAGCACCCCCGCCGTTTCGGCCGGATCGAACAGCGCGAGCCGCGCTGCGTCGGCGGTCTCGACCGAGAGCAGCATCATGCCGTCGATCGCGATCGGCCAGCCGCGGCGCAGCGCATCGATCGCGCGCGCCGCCGCCCGCGGGTGGGGTTCGGTCAAAAGTCGAACTCGGTCATGATCGGGACGTGATCGGACGGCTTCAGCCAGCTGCGGCAGGGTTCGAACACCTGGTGGCTGGTGGCGCGCGCGGCGACGTCGCGGCTCGCCCACATGTGATCGAGCCGGCGCCCGCGATCGGACGCCTCCCAGTCCTTGGCGCGGTAGCTCCACCAGGTGAACAGCCGCGCAGGCGCGGGATGGAAGTGGCGGCCGAGATCGACCCAGTCGTTGGACGCCTGCAACCGATCCAGCGCGGCGACCTCCACCGGCGTGTGGCTGACGACGTCGAGCAACTGCTTGTGGCTCCACACGTCCGATTCGAGCGGTGCGATGTTGAAGTCGCCGGTGAGGATCGTCGGAACGTCGAGCGCTTCGGACCAGCGCGTCATCCGCTCGATGAAATCGAGCTTCTGGCCGAACTTCGGGTTCACCGCGCGATCGGGCACGTCGCCGCCTGCGGGCACGTAGACATTCTCCAGCCGCACGCCGCCGGGCAGCCTGACGCCGACATGGCGCGCCTCCTGGTTGGCCTGCCAGTCGAAGCGGTCATCGGCCTCGATCGGCACCCGGCTGAGGATCGCGACGCCGTGATGCATGCGCTGGCCGTGGATGACGATGTGCCGGTAACCGAGTGCGCGGAACGGCGCGTGCGGGAAATCGCCGTCGATCACCTTGGTCTCCTGCAGGCACAGGATATCGGGCTCTACCTCGCGGAGGAACTGCTCGACGATACCGATGCGGAAGCGCACCGAATTGATGTTCCAGGAGACGATTTTCACGAGGCGCTGGTTAGACCGGGAGGCTGGGGGGGACAAGCTTTGGGGGGTGTCTGCAGGGGGACGCCGCGGTGAAGCCGTGTTGTCGGACGGAGCTGAGCTTCGCCGGCCGTGCTTGCAGGGCGAAGGGCTTCGCCTTCTACCCGCTACGCAGAAAGGCCCCCGCTCCGGGGGCATGGAGCGAGGGCCGACCTAGCGTTCGTCACGCAGGCGGGAAGCGAGGTAACCATCCGGGCAACAGGGGGAAAATCCCGGACGCCCCGCATCCGCCAGAACCCCCTAGCGTCGCCAACCTGTCGCGCGGATGAATGGAACGTCGCTTGCGGTCAGTTTCGCGTGCCGCCGCGACGAGGATCGTTCCATTTGAAGGTGTTGTCGCTCACCGGCACCCCGAATTTCTGGTTTGCCAGGCGGATCGTGGTGCGATTGTTCTGGCTGTCGAGTGCGACCCAGCCTTGCAGCATCAACCCGCCCGGCGCCGTGGCGGCGCGCGCGAAGACCAAGGTGATGCGGCCGGCTTCGGGATGCTTGGAGTCGTTCGCCTCGACCGACACGATGCGGTCGTCGCCGCCGCCGACGAGCCGCGCATAGCGGGTGATGTCGCGAGACGGATCGAACAGCACGCCGAGCGGCGTGTTCTTGATCGGCCAGCGCTGCACCTGGCGGACCGAATAATCGATGAAGGTCAGCGCGCCGCCCTCCGCGACGACCAGGATCGGAACGCCCTTCTCGTACTGGAACCGCAGCTTGCCCGGTTTCTTCAACGTCAGCACGCCGGTCAGCACCTTGCCGTTGCGATCGGTCTGGCTGAAATCGGCGGTCATCGTCACGACCGACTGGAGGTGGCGCTGGACCGCGGCGAGATCGCCGGTCGCCTGAGCCTGCACCGGCGTCGGTGCCGCAACGACGAAAGGAGCGGCGGCAAGGGCGATGGCGTATCTGATCATGGGCGTCCTGATGGTGACAGTGCGTTGAATGCGGCGTTAACGGGGGTCGTCGTCCTCGCCCTCACCCGGCGCCGCGTTCGGCGTCTTTTCCTTCCCCAGTGGGTGAGGGAGGGAGCGCCGGAGGCGCGAAAGGGTGAGGGTGAGCCGCTCTCAGATCGCGTGACCCTCTGTATCGCGCAGCACCTCGCGGCGGCCGACATGATCGGGGCGACCGACGATGCCGTCCTTCTCCATCCGTTCGATCAACCGCGCGGCGGAGTTGTAGCCGATCCGCAGCTGGCGCTGGAGCCATGACGTCGACGCCTTCTGGCTCTCGCACACCAGCTGGATCGCGGCGCGATATTGCTGGTCCTCCGCCGAATCCTCACCGGTCGGCGCGCCGTCGAGCACGAAGCCATCCTCGGGCTCCTCGGTGACCGAGGTGATATAGTCGGGCCGGCCCTGGCTGCGCCAATGGTCGGCGACCGCGCGGACCTCGTCGTCGCTGACGAACGGTCCGTGGACGCGGACGATGCCCTTGCCGCCGGGCATGTAGAGCATGTCGCCGCGGCCGAGCAGCTGTTCGGCACCCTGTTCGCCGAGGATCGTGCGCGAATCGATCTTGCTGGTGACGTGGAAGCTGATCCGGGTAGGCAGGTTGGCCTTGATCACGCCGGTGATGACGTCGACCGAGGGACGCTGGGTCGCCATGATCAGGTGGATGCCCGCCGCGCGGGCCTTCTGCGCGAGCCGCTGGATGAGGAATTCGACCTCCTTGCCCGCGGTCATCATCAGGTCGGCGAGCTCGTCGACGATCACCACGATCTGCGGCAGCGGCTCGTAGTCGAGCTTCTCCTCCTCGTAGACCGGCTGGCCGGTTTCGCCGTCATAGCCGGTCTGCACCCGGCGGCCGAGCTGCTGCCCCTTGGCCTTGGCGGCGCGGACCTTCTCGTTGAAGCTAGCGAGGCTGCGGACACCGACCGACGACATCTGCCGGTAGCGGTCCTCCATCTGCTCCACCGCCCATTTGAGCGCGCGTACCGCCTTGGCGGGATCGGTGACGACCGGCGAGAGCAGGTGCGGGATGTCGTCGTACATGCTCAGTTCGAGCATCTTCGGATCGATCATGATCATCCGGCACTGGTCGGGGGTGAGCCGGTACAGGAGCGACAGGATCATGCAGTTGAGCCCGACCGACTTGCCCGATCCGGTGGTGCCGGCGACGAGCAGATGCGGCATCGGCGCGAGATCCGCGATCACCGGATCGCCCGCGATGTTCTTGCCGAGGATGATCGGCAGCTGCGCGGACTGGTCCTCGAAGCTCTGCGAGCCGACGAGTTCGTGTAGCGCCACCGTCTCGCGCTTGGCGTTGGGCAGTTCGATACCGATCACGGTACGCCCGGGGATCGTCGCGACGCGCGCCGAGATCGCGGACATGTTGCGCGCGATGTCGTCGGCGAGCGCGATCACCCGGCTCGCCTTGATCCCCGCGGCGGGTTCGAGCTCGTACATCGTCACCACCGGGCCGGGGCGGACCTCGATGATCGACCCCTTCACGTGGAAGTCGTCGAGCACGTTTTCGAGCAGGCGGGCGTTGCGTTCCAGCGCGGCCTTGTCGATCGCGCCCTTGGGCGTCGGCGGCGGCGGCGCGAGCAGGTCGATCGGCGGCAGCTTGTAGGTCTGGCCGAGATCGAGCTGCGCCTGCTTCGGCCGCGGCTTGGCGGCGGACGGTGCGAGCGAGCGGTCCGCGATCACCGGCGCGGGGCGCGGATCGGGCGCGGCGACCGCGCGCGGGGTCACCGCCTTGCGATCGAGCGTCAGCGGTTCGTCATCGATCTCCTCGGCATCGTCATCCGCCAAGGCGGCGGCATAGGCGATCCGCGGCACGCGGCGACGGCGCCACTGGCGATCGCCGAGTTCGATCTCCAGGCTTTTCGCCCAGATCACGATTCCAGCGACCATCGCGACCAGCCCGATCGCGCGCATTCCCCAGATCGTCACCGCCGGATCGTCCGCGAACGCCAGCGCCCAGGCAGCGACGTGCGACAGCGACAGGCCGATCAGCCCGCCCCACCCTGCGGGCAGTGCGAGCACCGAGGTCGACGACACGAACGACAGCGCGGTCGCCATCAGCGCGACCCCAATCGCGGCGTTGCGGAGCATCCGCAGCCAGCGCCCGGCGGGCTGCGCACGCCACAGCCGCAGCGCGACGATCGGCGCGACCGGCAGCAGCAGCGCGACCGCGGGGCCGAACAGCGTCAACGCGATATCCGCGAACCAGGCGCCGGGCAGGCCGACCAGATTCTGCGCGGTCGCGCCCGATGCGGTGTTGAGCGACGGATCGCTCGGCTGGTAGCTCGCCAGCGCCAGCGCCATCAGCAGGGTCGCGACGAACAACGCGATCGCGGCGAACAAGGCGCTGCTGCGGACCGCCCCGGCCTTCACAGTTTCACGCAACAAGCCTGGCTGCGCACGCGTCGCCATCGCTTCGACCCCCAATGTACGAAATGCGCGCAATTCATCGGCCGCAGGCGCTGCGACGTCAAGCCAGCGGCGTTGGCACGATCGGTTTGCGCGGATAGAGAGTCCTTATGGACACAGACGTCATCATCCTCGGCGGCGGCCTGGTCGGCGCGACGCAGGCCCTGGCGCTCGCTGCGCACGGGCTTACCTCGATCGTGGTCGATCCCGCCGATCCCGCGGTCACGCTGGCGCCGGGCTTCGACGGCCGCGCCTCCGCGGTGGCGAGCGCGAGCGGGCGGATGCTCGATGCGATCGGGGTGGGGGAGCGGCTGGCGGGGCGCGGCTGCCCGATCCGCCAGATCCGGGTCAGCGACGGGCTGGAACCGGGGGCGCTCGATTTCGTCCCCGATGCCGACGACGGCGCGCTGGGGGTCATGTACGAGAACAAGCTGCTCCGCCGCGCGCTGTTCGATGCGGCGAGTGCGGCGCCTTCAGTCGATCTGCGAATGCAGACGAGCGCAACCGAAACGGTGCGCGATGCGGCCGGGGTGACCGCGACGCTGAGCGATGGGGCGGTGATCCGCGCGCCGCTGCTGATCGCGGCGGAGGGGCGCAATTCGCCGACGCGGGTCGCTGCCGGGATCACCGTCGCGCAGTGGCGCTACGATCATGCCGCGATCATCGGCGCGTTCCACCACGAGCGCGATCACGAGGGGATCGCGTTCGAGATCTTCTATCCCGCCGGGCCGTTCGCGCTGCTGCCGCTGCCCGACGACGAGATCGGGCACCGGTCCGCGATCGTGTGGACGGTGACCGCGAAGGACGCCGGCGGGATGCTCAAGCTCGGCGATCGCGGCTTCCTGGCGGAGGCGGAGAAGCGGATGGGCGGGTTCCTGGGCACGCTGTCGGCGGCATCGCCGCGCGCGAGCTATCCGCTCGGCTTCCACCACGCCGCGCGGATCACCGCGGAACGGCTGGCGCTGGTCGGCGATGCGGGACACGGCATCCACCCGATCGCGGGGCAGGGGCTCAACCTCGGCTTTCGCGACGTCGCGACGCTGGCGGAGGTGCTGGTCGACGGCAAAAGGCTCGGGCTCGACCTTGGCGATGCTGCGCTGCTGGCACGCTATCAGCGCTGGCGCGGGCTCGACACCTTCATGGTCGCCGCCGCGACCGACGGTCTGGCGCGGCTGTTCGGCATCCCCGGCAAGGCGGCGAGCGCGGTGCGGCGGTTCGGAATCAGCGCGGTGAACGCGGTGCCGCCGCTGAAGGATCGCTTCATGGCCGAGGCGCGGGGCGAAAGCGGCGATCTGCCCAAGCTGCTGCAGGGACTGACGGTGTGAGCATGATGACGCCCGAGCGGCGCGGGGTCGCGCTGGGCATGGCGGCCGGGCTGGCGGCGGCGATCCCGGCACTGGCGATCGGGCTCAATGCCGACGTGATCGGCGGGCCGACCGAGACGCTCGGCGCGGCGGCCTCGATCCTGGGGCTGTGGGTGGCGGCGACGATCGGCAACGTCGCGCGGCTGCGGTTCTTCGACGACCGCGCGATCGGCGGGGCGGCGGCCGGCGAGGACCCGCCGGCGATCCGCATCGCGCGCGCGGTGGCGCAGAACACGCTCGAGCAGGCGGTGATCGCCGCCTTCGCCTATGCGGCGCTGACCTACGTCGCGGACAGCGCCGGCGCGATTGCGCTGCTGGTCGGCTGCTTTTCGGTCGGGCGGGTGCTGTTCTGGGCGGGATATGCTGGCGGCGCCGCGGCGCGCGCGTTCGGCTTCGCGCTCACCTTCTATCCGAGCGTGCTGGCGTTGCTGGTCGTGTTCGTGCGGCTGGTGAGCGCGCGGGTGGGATGAGCTAACAGCGGCGGGAGCGGCGAGCGTTCCATGTCGCGTCCCCGCGGAGGCGGGGACCCGGTACTGGGCTCCCGCCTTCGCGGGAGCACGATCTGGGCACGCGCTAATCCAGCCAGTTCAGGAAGGGGGCGCGCGGAAGGGCCACCCCCATTACCTCACAGCTTTTCGGTGAGTTCCGGCACGATCTTGAACAGGTCGCCGACCAAGCCGATGTCCGCGACCTGGAAGATCGGGGCGTCCTCGTCCTTGTTGATCGCGATGATCGTCTTGCTGTCCTTCATGCCCGCAAGATGCTGGATCGCGCCCGAGATGCCGACCGCGACATAGACTTCGGGGGCGACGATCTTGCCGGTCTGACCGACCTGATAGTCGTTCGGCGCATAGCCCGCGTCGACCGCGGCTCGGCTGGCGCCAACGCCGGCGCCGAGCTTGTCCGCGAGCGGATCGATCAGCGCGTGAAACTGATCGCCCGAACCGAGCGCGCGCCCTCCCGAGACGATGATCTTGGCGCTGGTCAGCTCCGGGCGC
Source organism: Sphingomonas sp. Tas61C01 (assembly GCF_052567495.1). Lineage (NCBI taxonomy): Bacteria > Pseudomonadati > Pseudomonadota > Alphaproteobacteria > Sphingomonadales > Sphingomonadaceae > Sphingomonas > Sphingomonas sp. Tas61C01. The sequence continues at coordinate 2,513,223 of NZ_CP199583.1, read as the reverse complement.
TCGGACTTGGCGATTTCGGCGCTGGTGAAGGTCGACAGGCCCTTGTCGCCGGTCGAGGCGACCGCCTCGATCTCGCCCGATCCACCCTCGATCGCCGCCTTGGCGAAGGCGGTGCCCCGGACGGTGATCACCTTCTTGGCGTCGGACGACTGAACGGTGGCGATCGCATTGCCGGCGTAGATCGGGCGGGTGAAGGTGTCCTCGCTCTCGACCGACAGGATGTCGCTGATCTGCATGACGTCGAGAAGGGCGGCGACGCGCGGCGCGATGTTCTTGCCGGTCGAGGTCGACGGTACGACGAACGCGTCGTGATGCCCCATCAGCTCGGCGACGAGCGGCGCGATGTTTTCGGCCAGCGCGTGCGCGAACGCGTCGTCGTCGGCAACATGGACCTTGCCGACGCCCGCGATCGCAGCGGCGGCGGTGGCGACGGCGTCGACGCCCTTGCCGGCGACGAGCAGATGGACTTCGCCGAGCTGCGAGGCGGCGGTGACCGCCGACAGCGTGGCATCCTTGACGGCCGTACCGTCATGTTCGACCCAGACCAGCGTCTTCACTTCGCGACTCCCATTGCCTTCAGCTTGCCGACGAGTTCGTCGACATCGGCGACCTTCACGCCTGCGGTGCGCTTGGCGGGTTCGACCACCTTCAACGTGGTGAGCCGCGGGGTGACGTCGACGCCGTAATCCGCGGGCGTCTTCTGCGCGAGCGGCTTGGACTTCGCCTTCATGATGTTGGGCAGCGAAGCGTAGCGCGGCTCGTTGAGGCGGAGATCGGTGGTGACGATCGCGGGAAGCTTCAGCGCATCGGTCTCGGCGCCGCCGTCGATCTCGCGGGTGACGTTGATCGTGTCGCCGGCGATCTCGACCTTCGACGCGGCGGTGCCCTGCGCCCAGCCGAGCAGGCCGGCGAGCATCTGCCCGGTCTGGTTGTTGTCGTCGTCGATCGCCTGTTTGCCGAGGATGATCAGGTCGGGGCTTTCTTCCGCGACGATCTTCGCAAGGATCTTGGCGACGCCGAGCGGTTCGACCTTGGTATCGGACACGACGAGGATCGCGCGATCCGCGCCCATGGCGAGCGCGGTGCGCAGCGTTTCCTGCGATTTCTGTTCGCCGATCGACACGACGACGATCTCGGTAACGCCCTTGTCCTTCAGACGGATCGCTTCCTCGACCGCGATCTCGTCGAACGGGTTCATGCTCATCTTGACGTTGGCGAGGTCGACCCCCGTGCCATCGGCCTTCACCCGGGGCTTCACGTTGTAGTCAAGCACGCGCTTGACCGGGACTAGCACCTTCATTCCACTCTCCAATCCATCGAACCACCGTCCTGGGGAGGGGCGTTCGTGCCGCGTTGCGCGGATGTCAGTCCTTCAGCTCCAGCCGATGTTCGACGCGCTCCAGCCGATCCTTCACGCCGTCGAACTGTACCTGGAGATGCGCCGAAATCTCGGCGTCGTTGACCTGATCCCGTCGCAAATTGATCACTGCGGCGTGGGTTGCCGACTGCCGCGTCGTCAGCTCGCCCAGCTTGCGATCGATCCGCTGGAGCGACCCCTGAAACCGCTTCAGACGTTCGACAATCAGATTTTCGACGTTGTCGTTCATCCAGTCCCTTTACGCCGCCTTCTGCACTTCGGCGACGATCTTCTTCGCCGCATCGCCAAGATCGTTAGCCGCAACGATGGCGAGGCCGGAATTGGACAAAATGTCCTTGCCGAGTTCGACGTTGGTGCCTTCGAGGCGAACCACCAGCGGTACCGACAGGTTCACTTCCTTCGCCGCGGCGACGATGCCCTCGGCGATGATGTCGCAGCGCATGATCCCGCCGAAGATGTTGACGAGGATGCCCTTCACTGCGGGATCGCCGAGAATGATCTTGAATGCCGCGGTGACTTTCTCCTTGTTGGCGCCGCCGCCGACGTCGAGGAAATTGGCCGGGAACATGCCGTTCAGCTTGATGATGTCCATCGTCGCCATGGCAAGGCCGGCGCCGTTGACCATGCAGCCGATGTCGCCGTCGAGCTTGATATAGGCGAGGTCGTACTTCGACGCTTCCAGCTCGGCGGGATCCTCCTCAGTCTCGTCGCGGAGCTCGAGCAGGTCCTTGTGACGGAACAGCGCGTTGCCGTCGAACGCCACCTTGGCATCGAGCACCATCAGCTTACCGTCCTCGGTGACGGCGAGCGGGTTGATCTCGATCTGCTCGGCATCGGTGCCGAGGAACGCGTCGTACAGCTTCGACGCGGTCGACGCCGCCTGCTTGGCGAGATCGCCGGTCAGTTCCAGCGCCGCGGCAACTGCGCGGCCGTGATGCGGCATGAAGCCGGTCGCGGCGTCGATGTCGATCGCGTGGATCTTTTCGGGCGTGTCGTGCGCCACCGTCTCGATGTCCATGCCGCCCTCGGTCGAGGCGACCATCGAGATGCGCCCGGTCGCGCGGTTGACGAGCAGCGCGAGGTAGAATTCCTTGGCGATGTCGACGCCGTCGGTGACGTAGAGGCGGTTGACCTGCTTGCCCGCATCACCGGTCTGGATCGTCACCAGCGTGTTGCCGAGCATGTCGGTCGCGGCGGCGCGGACCTCGTCGGCGGTCTTGGCGAGGCGGACGCCACCCTTGGCATCGGGGCCGAGTTCCTTGAACTTGCCCTTGCCGCGGCCACCGGCGTGGATCTGCGCCTTCACGACATAGAGCGGCCCGGGCAGCTTGGCCGCGGCCGCGACGGCCTCGTCGACGCTCAACGCGGCATAGCCGGCGGGCACGGGGACGCCGAACTTGGCGAGCAGTTCCTTGGCCTGATATTCATGGATGTTCATTGGGGGCGGCTCCGCCATTTCGAAGATCGGGAATGGCTCGGCTAAAGCACGGTTGCGGCTGCGAATCCACCCCCGGGGCGCGCATGGGCAGTGCAGCAACCTGTGCGGCGGCGCTCGCGTTAGCGGCCGCGCGTACCTATATGGCGCGGATGACCTGGCCGATCGGTATCCTGCTCTTCGTCACCACCCTCGCGCTGATGGAAGGCGTAGCCTATGCCGCGCATCGCTGGATCATGCACGGCATCGGCTGGTTCCTCCATGAAAGCCATCATCGTCCGCGGACCGGGCATTTCGAACTCAACGACCTTTATGCCGCGATCTTCGCGGTGCCGTCGTTCCTGTTGATCTTCGGCGGGCTGCAGCTCGGCTGGTGGAACGGGTTCGTGTGGATCGGCGCGGGGGTCGCGGCGTACGGGGCGATCTATTTCGGCTTCCACGACGTGATCGTGCACAACCGCATCCCGACCCGGTATCTGCCGAAATCGCCTTACATGAAGCGAATCGTCCAGTCGCATCGCCTGCATCACGTGGTCGAGACGCGCGAGGGCACGGTAAGCTTCGGCTTCCTGGTCGCGCCACGTCCCGAGTCGCTGAAGGCGGAGCTGAAGCGACGGGACCGTCGCGGTGTGCGGGCGCCGAAAGAAAGTACGCAAGACGAGGCATTTACTGAACGCTAACCACTCGCATGGCAAGCCATGGCCATGGAACAGCCGACGTTCGCCCAGCCCTATGATCTAGTCGACGACGACGCGCGGCGGGCGCTGCGCAAGTCGGTGAGGATGCGCGCGCACCTGCGCGATCGCGGCCAGACCCGGTTCGAGATCGAAGTGACCGACCTGTCGCGCTCGGGCTTTCGCGCCGAAACCAGCTTCACGCTGTGGCCGGGAACGATCGTGTGGCTGACGCTGCCCGGCCTGGCGGCGCTGGAGGCGGTGGTCGCCTGGCGCGACCGGTATAAATATGGCTGCGCCTTCGCCAAGCCGCTCCATCCTGCGGTGTTCGACCATATCGTGGCGCTGTCGCTGCGCTGAGCGCAGCGCAGGCGCGGGCACGCTCGCGCCGATACGCGAAGTGCAGCGCAAGCCCGGCCGACGGGTCGGCTCTGGCCGAACCCGTTCGACGGCGGCTTTGCCGGCGGCGCTTGTAGTGGATTGGGCTTCTTGCATTTGCCGGGCAGGGTAAGGATCGCGGAGATCGCGCCTACAGGCAGAGATCCTCGAAACGACCTTTCTGCTGAAGCGGACACATCGATGGCACGGCTTCCATCGGACGCCAGCGGCCACGATTCCCCAGCAGCGACGACGGCAAAGCCGCCTTCGGACGGGTCGCACGCGACCCGCCGGCCGTGCCGGGCGCTGCGCGTGGCGCGCACCGGGACGGTCGTGGCCGTTCCTGCGCCCTGCTCAGTCAAATAGGCTCGACACGCTGGTCTCGTCGGCGATCCGCTTGATCGCTTCGCCGAGCAGCGGTGCGATCGCCAGATGGCGGATCTTGCGGCAGGTCGCGATCGATTCGTGGTTGCCGATCGAATCGGTGATCACCAGTTCGCGCAACGCCGAACCCTCGACCCGTGCCACCGCGCCGCCCGACAGCACGCCGTGGGTGACATAGGCGATCACGTCCTCGGCACCGGCTTCGCGCAGCGCGGCGGCGGCGTTGCAGAGCGTGCCCGCCGAATCGACGATGTCGTCGACCAGGATGCAGAAGCGGCCCTCGACCTCGCCGATGATGTTCATCACCTCCGATTCGCCGGCGCGCTCGCGGCGCTTGTCGACGATCGCGAGCGGAGCGTTGTCGAGCCGCTTCGCCAGCACCCGCGCGCGGACCACGCCGCCGACGTCGGGCGAGACGACCATCAGGTTCTTGCCCTTGAACCGCGCGTTGATGTCCGCCGACATCACCGGGGCGGCGTAGAGGTTGTCGGTCGGGATATCGAAGAAGCCCTGGATCTGCCCGGCATGGAGATCGACCGACAACACCCGGTCGGCGCCCGCGACGGTGATCAGGTTCGCGACCAGCTTGGCCGAGATCGGGGTGCGCGGGCCGGGTTTCCGGTCCTGCCGGGCATAGCCCATATAGGGGATCACCGCGGTGATGCGCTTGGCCGACGCGCGCTTCAGCGCATCGATCATGATCAGCAATTCCATGAGGTTGTCGTTGGCGGGATAGCCGGTCGACTGGAGCACGAAGACGTCCTCGCCGCGGACATTCTCCTGGATCTCGACGAAGATCTCCTCGTCGGCGAACCGCCGCACCAGCGCCTCGGTCAGCGGGCTTTCGAGGTAGGCCGCGATCTCCTGCGCGAGCGGCAGGTTCGAATTGCCGGTCATCAGCTTCATGCGCGCATTCCCCACCCGTGGAGCGCCGCCTTAGTCCTGGCTTCGGGGGAGCGGAAGGGGGTTGCCGCCCTCGATACGGCGCCTATGCGACATCGGCATGACGACCGTCACCCGCTTCGCGCCGTCGCCGACCGGCATGCTCCATGTCGGCAATATTCGTGCGGCGCTGCATAACTGGCTGTTCGCGCGCAAATCCGGCGGCCGGTTCGTGCTGCGGATCGACGACACCGATGCCGAGCGCAGCGAGGAACGGTTCGTCGACGCGATCCGCGCCGATCTTGATTGGCTGGGGCTGACCCCGGACGCGGAAGCGCGCCAGTCGGACCGGTTCGCGCTGTACGAGGCGCGCTTCGCCGATCTGGTCGCGGCGGGTCGGATCTACCCTGCCTACGAGAGCGCCGACGAACTCGCGTTGAAGCGCAAGGTACAGCTCGGGCGCGGGCTGCCGCCGGTGTACGATCGCGCCGCGCTGGCGCTGAGCGACTCGGCGCGGGCCGCGCTGGAGGCGGACGGCGTGCGGCCGCATTGGCGGTTCCGGCTCGATCACGATGCGCCGATCGAGTGGACCGATCTCGTGCGTGGGCCGCAGCGGTTCGATCCGGCGACGATGAGCGACCCGGTGGTGCGGCGCGCGGACGGATCCTGGCTGTACATGCTGCCCTCCGCGATCGACGATATCGACCTCGCGATCAGCCATGTCGTCCGCGGCGAGGATCACGTCTCGAACACCGCATTGCAACTGCAGATGTTCGCGGCGATGGGCGCGCCGCCCCCCGCCTTCGCGCACGCCGCGCTGCTGACCGGCAGCGAGGGCAAATTGTCGAAGCGGCTCGGCTCGCTCGGGGTCGAGCATTTCCGGGCCGCGGGCATCGAGCCGCAGGCGCTACGTGCCGTGTTGGCGCGGATCGGGACCAGCGACCCGGTCGAGCCGCTGGTCGACGCGGCGCCGTTGATCGCGAGCTTCGACTTCGCGCGGTTCGGGCGCGCGCCGGCGCGGTTCGACGAGGCCGAACTGGCGCAGGTCAACGCGCGGATCGTCCACCAGCTCGACTATGATGCGGTCAAGGAACGCTTGCCCTCGGGCATGAGCGAGGCGGAATGGAGGGCGGTGCGGCCGAACCTGACGGTGGTCCCCGACGCCGCCAACTGGTGGCAGGTGATCGAGGGGCCGATCGAGCCGCCGGCGGTGGACGCGGATGTCCGCGCGTATCTGGACCGCGCACGGGGCGTCGTGGCGGACATGATCTGGTCGGACGATCCCTGGCACGCGCTGACCGCGGCGCTGAAGGCGGAGACGGGGCGTACCGGCAAGGCGCTGTTCCTGCCGCTGCGGCGCGCGCTGACCGGCCGCGACCACGGGCCCGACATGGCGGCGCTGCTGCCGCTGATCGGCCGCGACCGGGCGTTGCAGCGGCTGGGCTGACCAATACCCCCTGCCGGAGAACGGTTGCGCCTTGACACTCTCGACCTTGAAGCTCTGCTTGACGACGTGATGTTATAATGTAGCATCCATTTATCGGCGAGTCGTGCCGAGACTGCCAGGAGATGAAGGAGACGGACCATGTACGCCGACCGGAATGCCAAAGGGACCCGCTTCAATCCCGCCGGGCTGACTGCCGCGATCGCGATCAACGCGGCGTTCGTCGCGGCGCTGATGTTCTCGGTGCCGACGCTGATCGCGCCGCCGCACACCGACGACCCGCTGACCACCTACACCGTGCCGCCGGTCAAGCCGCCGCCGCCCGAGAAGATCGAGAAGCCGGTCACCCAGGTGAACCGCCCGACCGAGCATATCACCACGCCCATCCCGACGGTTCCGACCAACCCGACGACCGATTTCACCGCGACCACCGATCCGTCGCCGCCGGTCGGCCCGACGATCGGCGCCGATCCCGGCGTCACCGTGATCGATCCGCCGTTGCCGCCGCCGCCCATGACCTTCATCGAGCCCGCGGTCGATGCGCGCTATGCCCGCGACTTCCAGCCGATCTATCCCGCCGCCGAACGCCGTGCCGAGCGCGAGGGGCGGGTCTCGATCCGCGTCCTGATCGGCATCGACGGCCGGGTGAAGGAGGCCAAGCGACTCGCTGCGACCAGCGATGCGTTCTGGCAGGTCACGCTCGACCGGGCGCTGTCCAAATGGCGGTTCAAGCCGGCGACACGCGGCGGCATCCCGGTCGAGGCATGGCGGACGATGAGCCTGACCTTCGTGCTGGAGGGGTAGGCGCCGAAGCCGTTAGGGCCTCTACTACTCACCCCTCCCCTGAAGGGGAGGGGCTCGATCAACCCACAGGATGTCGAACCGATCTAGACCGCGCGATCCCGCAGCGCGAGCCAGCTGTAAATGAACAGCACGACCAGCGCGGCACCCGCTGCCAGATACGGCAGCGAGTGCTGCGCCTCGTACAGCCCGACGCCGATCGACGGGCCGAGCACGAAGCTGGCGCCGTTGATGCTGGTGACCTTGCCCGCGACCGAGCCCTGCCCCGCCGGCCCGACCGCGAGCGACGATCCCGCAGTGAACCCCGGCCGAGTGAAGCCGAAGCCCAGGCTCGCCAGCGCATAGGCGGTGGCGATGCCGTACAGCGAGGTGGCGATGCCGGTCAGCGCGGTGCCGATCGCGGCGATCACCAGCCCCGACAGCACCAGCTGGCGTGGGCCCAGGTTCAGCCGCGGGATGATCCCCCATTGTGCGAGCAGCGCGGCGCCCGCACCCATGATCAGCACCAGCCCGGTCGGCTCGAGCGCCAGCGCGGGCGCGAGGTTCAGCCGGTCGATGACGAGGAAGCCGATCGCCTGACTGGTCATCGCCTGCGCATGGCCCATCACCAGCCCGGCGATCATCCAGCCGCGGATCCGCGGATCGGTGTAGCCGACCTTCTCGCTGTGCGATTCGGTCGCCGCCGCGACGCTCGCCCCGGTCGGCGCGCCGCCGATCGACGGATAGGCCGACGAGGCGGAATGCGTCGTGATCAGCGGCGCGCGATCGTCGGGCAGCATCGTCCGCACGGTGAAGAACACCGCGATCCCGAACAGCGCGAAGGCGAAGGCAGGTCCGGCAAGCCCGATCTCGATCCCGCCGATCGTGCCCAGCAGCAGATAGGGCGCGATCGCCGGGCCCAGGATCGTGCCGAGCCCGAACGCGGAGGCGAGCAGGGTCAGTGCCTTGGTGCGTTCCTCGCGAGTCGTCTCGCCCGCCACCAGCGCCTGGACTGCAGGCGGGGCGGCGGACCCGAAGGTGCCGTAGATCAGCCGCCCGCCGATGAAGGCGAGGAACGCCGCGGTGCCGCTGATCCAGCCGTTGATCCCGGCGGCGAGGAAGATCCCGCACAGCGTCAGCGATACCGCGAACCCGCCCATGCCGAGCAGGATCATCGCGCGTCGGCCATGCCGATCCGATCGATTCGCCCAGAACGGCGCGGCGATCACCCATAGCAGCGCCGAGACCGAGAACGCGGCGGCCACCGCGCGATCGGCGACCCCCAGCGACCGGCCGAGCGCGGGCAGCACCGATTGCAGCGCGGTGTTGCCCGCCGCGATCGTCAGCATCACCAGGAACATCAGCGCGAACCGCCGGTCGATCCTCGCCGCGAGCGTCATGGCCGCGTCCAGCCATAGCCGCGTTCGACCCGCGCGATCGTCATCCGATAGCGGTCGTACCAGCGCGCGCGGCCCTGGTCCCGGATCGCCGCGTGATCGGGCTGGTCGCGCCACGCGATCGCGGCGGCGTCATCGGCCCAGTAGCTGACGGTGATGCCGATGCCGTCGGCGCCGCGCACGCTGTCGACGCCGCGAAACCCCGGCTGGCACGCGGCGAGCGCCTCCATCGCCGACGCGGCGGCGGCATAGCCGGCCTCGTCCGCGTCGCGCCGATGCGACATGAAGATCACTGCGATCTGCCCGGTGCGTTCGTCGTGCATCGCCGTCGCTTACGCGGTTGCGGGCCCGTGGCAAGACGCCGCCGGTCCCGCGGCGGGGCGGCAATGCAACCCTGTGTCTTGAAACGCGTTCGGGAAACGTGCGACGGGGATGCGACCTCGTTTCGCCCGCAACCTCCATCAGGTCGCGCGGGTCCACGATCGACAAGGATGCCGATGCCCAGCTCGACCACCGCCGCCCGGCGTGCCCGATCCCGCCCCGCCGGCGTACCAAGCCCGGTATCGATGTTCTTCCAGGGCTTCATCAAGCATCCGGTGATGGTCGGTTCGATCATCCCGTCGTCGGACAAGCTGATCCGAAAGATGCTCGCGCCGGTCGATTGGGGCGCGTGCAAGCTGTTCGTCGAATACGGCCCCGGCGTCGGCACCTTTTGTCGGCCGATCCTGGAGCGGATGGCGCCCGACGCGACGCTGATCGCGATCGACACCAATCCCGACTTCATCCGCTACCTCGACCACATCATCACCGATTCGCGGTTCGTCGCGGTCCATGGCTCGGCGGCGGATGTCGAACAGATCGTGAAGGATCACGGCCACGATTCGGCGGATTACGTGCTGTCGGGCCTGCCCTTCTCGACGCTGCCGCCCGGCGTCGGCGCCGCGATCGGCGGAGCCACCGCGCGGGTGATCCGCAGCGGCGGCGCGTTCCTGGTCTATCAATTCTCGCCCAAGGTGAAGGACTTCCTCACCCCGCATTTCGGCGAAATCGACCACGACATGGAATGGTGGAACGTACCCCCGGCGCAGCTGTACTGGGCCTGGAAGGACTGACCCTTCTGGCGTTGCAATAAGGTGGTGCGCGCGGCGCCGTGGTGACGCGGAGGGTCAAACGGCTGGTGATCGCGCGAATCTAGCCCCTCCCCTGAATGGGAGGGGAGTAGGACGATCATCGCCGCCCCAGTATAGCGGCAGCAGCCTCCATCATCGACAGCAGCAGGCGCGCGGTGCGCGAGGCAGGATCGACGTCGCGCCGTGCGTACGATCTCCGCGTCCCCGCGCGACCCATCTTCTCCAGCGCTATTCGTCGATCCCGAAGTTCAGCCCCCGCGACAGGCCAGGATCGACCACCGCGATCAGCAGATACGCGAAGAACTGGCGCAGGCGCTGGATCGGTCCCGCCTGCGCCTTGTACCATTCGGGGGTGATCGCCTGCGACTTGACGATCTCGCCGTCGACATAGCCGCGGACATGATCGGCGAAGGCGCGATCCTCGATCCGCAGCATGAGTTCGAGGTTGATGAATAGCGATCGCATGTCGAAGTTCGCCGATCCGATATGGACCGCGTCGTCGACGACGTAGAGCTTGGTGTGGAGCTTCGACGGCTGGTATTCGAACAGGGCGACCCCGTTCCGCAGCAGCCCTGCATAGGTGAAGCGCGCCGCCGCGATCGTCGCGTTGTTGTCCGATTTGGCGGCGGTGACGACGCGCACCCCGGCGCTGCGCTTGCCCGCCTTGTCGAGCCGCCGCAACAGCGAGGGGCTGGGCGTGAAATAACCCGCGATCAGGTCGATCCGCGTCGCCCTCCCCATGTCGTTGCGCAGCGCCTTGGCCCAGGGCGACAGCTTGCGCGTCGGGCCGCCGATCAGCCAGCGGGTCGTGCCCTGGGTCTCGCTCCACTGCGCGAGCGCGCGGTTGAGCGGACGCAGCCGCCCCTTCGCCGCCGTCACCCAATCGTGCAGCGCGTCGAAATAGCCCGCCATCCGCCCCGCGGCAGGGCCTTCGACGAGCAGGCCGAGATCCTGCCACGCGGCGTCCTCCGGGGTGCCGAAATAATCGTCCTCGACGTTGAAGCCGCCGATGATGATCCTGTCCTCGTCGGCGAGCGCCAGCTTCTGGTGATTGCGCAGCAGGTAGCGCCGGCCGAACCGCGGCGAGAAGCGGCAGATCTTCACCCCGGCCGCGTGGAGCGGCGCGAAGAAGGCGGGATCGGTGTCCTCGCTGCCGAAGCCGTCGATGATCAGCGACACCGCGACGCCGCGCCCGGCCGCGGCGACCATCGCGGCGTTGACGCGGCGCCCGGCATCGTCGTCGGCATAGATGTAATAGAGGATGCGGAGCCGGTGCGCGGCGCCGTCGATCAGCGCGATCAGCGCGTCGAGCCGTCGCGGGCCGGTGTCGAGCAGCGTCAGGCGATTGCCGTCGACGGTAAAGCTCGGCTGCGGGGGCGGCGTCTCCATCGCGCTTCGATGCCGCGTCGCGGGCAGGGCGGCAAGGCCGTTTTCCTTGACTCGGCGAGGGCGCCGACCTAGATGGCCGCTCTTCAATTCAGCGGTATTTGCGAAGGAAAGCGTCCATGGCGCGCGTCACTGTCGAAGATTGCGTCGACAAGATCCCGAACCGGTTCGACCTGGTGCTGTTCGCGGCCCAGCGCGCGCGGCAGATTTCGGGCGGTGCCGAGCTGACGATCGACCGCGATCGCGACAAGAACCCGGTCGTCGCGCTGCGCGAGATCGCCGAGGTCACGGTGCGCCCGGCGCATCTGGAGGATTCGGTGATCTCCAGCCTGCAGCGGGTGCAGATCGACGACGAGGACGAGGCGGACGCCGTCGGCAGCCTCGCCGCCTCGGCCGAGGCACTCCGCCTCACCGCCGCCGCGCCGCCGCGCAACCAGAATCTGGGTGCCGATTACGACGGTTGATCCGCGCGTAAGGTCGATCTAACGAGAGCCGCGGCCGCGATGCCGCGGCTCTTGTCGTATCTGTAAGGGACGCCTTCTCGCTCGGTCATCCTCGCGAACGCGGGGATCCAGCACCTATATTGTTGGTCCTAGAGCCGCGACGCTAGCCAGTCTGGAGTCCGGCCATCGCGAGGAAGGTGGGCTGCGAAGAGCCACCTTGCTAGTCGCGCGGCGCAACTTCCTCCGTCCGCGCGCGACCCTTGAAGCCTTGGGCGACCACATACCATTCCGACGACCCCTTGCGGCTGGCGGGCGGCTTGGCGTGCTTGACCGCGGTGAAGTTGCGCTTCAGCACGGTCACCAGGTCGCTGTCCGCACCTCCGGCGAGCACCTTGGCGACGAACGCCCCGCCCGGCCGTAGCACCTCGCACGCGAATTCGACCGCGGCCTCGACCAGGCCCATCGTCCGCAAATGATCGGTCTGGGTATGGCCGACGGTGTTCGCCGCCATGTCCGACAGCACCAGATCCGCCGCGCCGCCCAGCGCCTCGCGGAGCTGGTCGGGCGCTTCGTCGGCCATGAAATCGAGCTCGAGGATCGTCACCCCGTCGAGCGGATCGACCGGCAGCAGGTCGATCCCGACCACGACCGCAGCGGGCAAGCGTTTCTTGACGACCTGGCTCCAGCCGCCGGGAGCGATGCCCAGGTCGATCACCCGCTTGGCGCCGCGCAGGAAAGCGAAGCGTTCGTCGAGTTCGATCAGCTTGTACGCCGCGCGGCTGCGATAGCCCTCGGCCTTCGCGCGTTTCACATAGGGGTCGTTGAGTTGGCGTTCGAGCCAGCGCGTCGACTGCGCGGTCCGCTTGCGCGCGGTGAGGACGCGGGTCTTGCCGCCCGACCCACCGCGGCTCATGGCCGGGGGCTCCCCATCAGCCGGCGCAGGATGCCCTCGCGGATACCGCGATCGGCGATGCCGAGGCGCTCGGCGGGCCACAGGTCCATGATCGTTTCGAGGATCGCGCAGCCCGCGACGACCAGATCCGCGCGCTCCCCGCCGATGCAGGGCAGCTTGGCGCGGTCCGCGATCGACATCTGCGACAGGTCGGTGCTGATCCGGCGCATCGCCGCCGCCGGCACGATCAACCCGTCCACCTGCGCGCGGTCGTAATGGCTCAGTCCCAGATGCACGCTACCCAGCGTCGTCACCGTGCCGCTGGTGCCGAGCAGCCGCGGCGTGCGGACGTTCTTCGGCAACCGCGCGGCGAAGCCGGCGAAGCTCTCCGCGACGAGCGAGCGCATGTGCGCATAGGCCGCGACCCGACCCTCCAGCCCCTCGCCGCCACCGGCCTGCTCGGTCAGCGACACCACCCCCCACGGCGTCGAATGCCAGTCGAGGATCCGCGGGATCGGCGCGGCGGTGTCGATCAGGACGAGCTCGGTCGATCCGCCGCCGATGTCGAACACCAGCGCGGGGTCCTCGCCCGGCTCGATCAGCGCGTGGCAGCCGAGCACCGCGAGCTGCGCCTCCTCCTCCGCGGAGATGATATCGAGATGGATCCCGGTCTCGGCGTAGGCGCGGGCGATGAAGTCGGCGCCGTTTGTCGCGCGCCGGCAGGCTTCGGTCGCGACCGATCGCGCGAGCGTGACGTTGCGGCGGCGCAGCTTGTCCGAACAGACGCGCAGGGCGGCGATGGTGCGGTCGATCGCGGCGTCGCTCAGCGTGCCGGTCGCGGCGACACCCTCGCCCAGGCGGACGATGCGGGAAAAAGCGTCGATGATCGCGAAGCCGTTGCCGTGCGGCCGCGCGATCAGCAGCCGGCAATTATTGGTGCCGAGATCGAGCGCGGCGAAGGCCTGCGCGTCGGACCAGCGGCCCCGCTGGGGCCGGCTCGGCGCCGGACGGGCAGGTGGATCCTGCCGGTACGGCTGTCGGGCGGATTGATCCCCCATCGCCGTGACTTTCTTTTCTGTTCTTCCGTCACGCGCCGCCGATGGCGCGCTCGGTGCTTGGCGACCGATGTAGCGCAGCGGCGTCGGCGCGACAAGCGAGGGCGCGGACGGCGTTGACAGCCCCATGTTCGCCGCCTAGATGCGCCCGCCTGTTGCCCCGTCGTCTAAAGGTAAGACTACGGACTCTGACTCCGTTAATCGAGGTTCGAATCCTCGCGGGGCATCCAGACATTCGTCAGATATTCTAATAAGTTAGCGCTGTGCGGCGATGCTTAGAGGCGTGCAACACGGCTGCGGCATGTTGCCATCAAATCCGACGCTTTTCCGCCGTTTCCGTTTGGCTCCCGGCCAGTCCGTGCAACATGAATGCGACATGCCACAGCTGCCGGCGCGGCGCCTCGATGCTCAATGAGCGGTTAACTAGATCGAAGCAAAACCGTGCGAAGGGTCGAGCGATACAACAGGTGATCCACATGCCGACGTTCGAACCCACCCGTAGCGCATCGCTTGTCGAATCTATTCACCAGCCAATGCGCTCGACGGTGGCGGCCTGCCTCAATCGCTGGGTTGGGCTAGACGGCGGTGCCAAGGCGCATTGCTACCTAGTAGTGGAGGGTGATGAAATGGGGGCTCGAGTCACGCTGAACAGTCAGCAGATCGCGCAATTGGCTCAGGTGCGAGGGCTTGCCGCTTAGAACGCAGGTATGCCGGCACGCGAGCGTTAAGCGTCTCCGGTCAAGGTGGGCGCGCAGCTGCAGCGACATCGGTTAATAAGTCATTTAACGCATGTGCTTATACCTCTGCTGCAGCGCACAGATCGCACGCCTTTCAGGCATCCTCTCCTAACACCTTTCGCGGTCGGCATTTCGGTGCTGGCCGCTTTTTTGGGTCGGCGTGTCTCGGGCAGCATCTGGCAACACCATGAGCCAAATCCAACATGATTGCGGATTTCCCCTGAACCTCTGCCAACATGACATCAGCGACAATCACCCATTCGGTACCGCCGCCAGTACAGAACCCACCGCACCGCGGCGCCAGCAGCGATCACCGCGCAGCTGAGCGAGCGCCCGTCGGGCAGCGTGCACCGCGCCACCACCCGCTTGTAGCTGCGATCGACCGGCCGACATGCCAGCGTCTGCCGCAGCACCAGCCGCTCGACGATCTGACGGCTGCGCTCGGCCGCGGCGTCGTTGCACACGTACCCAGCGCGACGCCGTCGGCATGGCTCAGCGCTCTCGAAGTCCGGCGCCTGGATGCCGGCGACGCGCACCTTCACGCCGTTGACGCACCAGAGCGGGCCGTCGCCGTCGTGCACCTTGGTGACGATGCAGGCGAACGGCGCGGCGAGAAGGGCTGCGGCGATGATCATGTCAGCGATCGCTGCGGCTCGGCGAAGACCGGCTCGAGGATCCCGACAACCTTGCCGACCAGTTTGCTAAGGCAGATACCAGGCGTTCGGTCCCTCGGTCGCATAGGGGCCGTCGACCAAGCCGCCTGACTTGCCGAGACGCATCCATTCACGCAACTCGTCTGCCGTTCGCGGTCGATTACACCCACAAGCCAACCAGCAGACGGTCTCGATCATCTCGCGGTTGGGGCCGCAGCCGAATATGCCGGCACGCTGCCATAGCTCGACGATCGATCTTCCGCCGTCGTTCCAGCGGATACAGAACAGCTCGCCCTCGGCGGGCTCCTTATCATCCGGATCGATGATGGCGACGTCGCCAGGGCGCAGGTGTGGAAGGTTGTGTTCGTCGGCGATCGTCACTGCCAAGCATCCCAGCGGGAGACGGTCGCACACGATGAACGATCGCAAGCCCGGCTGTTGCACGGGCGCAGGTGTGATATTGGCGTTCGAAGCCATGATCGATCTCCCTTTAGATCGGTTGCGGTTAGGAACGGCGTGAGGGGTCCAACGCCCTTGCGCCGTTCTGCTTTAGCCAATATCGTTAATTGGTGAACGACTCAATAGACAATATCGAAAAAAGAGGCCGGGGTCGCCCGAAGACCGACGCCGTTCCGATCTTGGTGCGCGTTCCTCCGCCAATGGTCGACGCAGTGGACGACTGGGCTGCTCGGCATAAAGTTGGCACTCGACCCGAGGCTATCCGCCAGCTGGTAGAGCGGGGGCTGAAGGCAGAATGACCACTACGCTGCGCCTGCTGCCGATCGCCGCCCTGCTCACCGCGTGCGGGTCATCGAAGCCGACCCCGGATCCTCGCGTCGAGGTCCTGGAGCAGCGCCTGGCCGAGCAGACCCACCGGATCGACGCGCTGGAGGCGGCGCGGCAGCGGGAGGTCATGGATGCCGCCAACAAGGCCGCGCCCTCCGCCCAGCCTCCGGCCAATGAATTCGTGCTGATCGGCGCCGGCACGCTGGGGCAGGATGGAAAGCGCTACCCGTCAGAGCAGGAGTGCGAAGCGGCGAAGAAGACGGTGGCGGAAAGCGCTGGGCGGCTGGAGAAAGAGGCGCGTGCCAAAGGTGCGGCATTCGTGATGCCTGCCGCTATGTCGTGCCTGCCGACACCGCCGGAGTTGATCCAGCCGTCGTTTCCGGGGTTGAGGGAGTGAATGTACTCTGGCTCCGGAGCGGCACGCGAAGGTGACAGGCGTCAGTCTACGCTGCCACAACGAACGGTGAGACGAAATCGCGCAGCGCAGTGCCGCGCGTGTCGTTGTCCGACGTGATCGGCGGCGCGCCGAAGTCTGGCCATGGCGCCGCTACATCGGGGTCATCCCAGGCAATGATCCCCTCCGTTTCCGGGTGGTAGATGTCTGTCAGCTTGTTCAGGACGTGGGTCTCCGGCTCAAGCGTCATATAACCGTGAGCGAAGCCGGGCGGCATCCATAGCTGGTGGCCATTTTCCACGGATAGCAGGGCCTGCGCGAACTGGCCGTAGGTGGGTGAGCCGCGGCGGATATCGACCGCGAAGTCGAGGATCGATCCCCGCAACACCTTCAACAGCTTGCCCTGGGGTCTAGGCGCCGCTTGATAGTGAAAACCGCGAATGGTGTTCGCGCCCGGCGAGTAGAGATGATTTTCTTGAACAAACGTAATGGGTTTGCCAATGGCGGCTTGGAACTTGTCGAGCCGGAAGGACTCGGAGAAGTACCCGCGTCGATCTGGGTTTCTCGTCGGCATGACGAGGATGACGTCTGAGATTGCGAGGCGCTCAAAGTGCATGGGGCTGTCCCAACTAAACGTGGCAGATCACCAGTGATCCGGCGCTGCAATCCAGCTGCCGTTTGCGTAACCCGAGCTTCTGTCGTCATCCAGCCGTTTCAGCGAACATTTTGGGACACCCGCTGGACCTTTGCCTCCGCCCACGCGAGGAAAGCCGATGCCCCTTTTCACTATCATGCTCCCAATCGTTCGACCGCCTGCGATGCTCCCCTATGCCGTTAAGTCGGTTCAGAGCCAGACGATCACCGATTGGGAGCTCTTCATCATCTTGGATGGCGCTCCGCCGGAAACGCTGGCGGTAGCGACGCAGCTGGCGGCGGAGGACCCACGAATAAAGGTTCGTCCGTTCGCCAAGGGCGAGCGCAACGGCGAAGCGCATCGGCATGTCGTGCTGGGCGAGGCGACGGGGAGCTATGTCGCGCAAATTGCGGATGACGATCTTTGGTTCCCTCGCCACCTGGCCGAGCTTCGCCTGCTGCTTTCCGAAGTCGATTTCGGCAACCTCCTGCAATGCGAGATCTTCCCCGATGGACGTCCGAAGATCCTCTTCGGGGACTTGGCGTCGGCGAAGATGCGCCGAGCGATGCTGACGGATCTGGTGAGCTTTTTCGGTCCGTCCTGCGCAGGCTATCGACGAGCAGCATATGATCGCTTGCCAGTCGGCTGGAGCCCAGCGCCGCCCGGGATCTGGTCGGACTTGTACATGTGGCGCAAGTTCCTGGCCGTGGCGGAAGTCCGAGCGGCAACACGCTTCTCGATCGAGGCGGCGAAAATAGAGTCGCCGGTGCGGCACCACATGACGATGGAGGCGCGCGCGGCTGAAACAGCAGCGCTCGCTGAGCGGATCGGTACAGCTGACGGACGTGCCGATATACGGGCGAACGCCCTGCGCAATGCCATTTGGGTGAGGGCGGCGCGACACACGCCGACATCTTCGGCAAGAGAACGGGCTAGGCGGATGTGGCGGGTGCTTCGCGATTTCGAGTGACCGCCCGCCGCAGCACCCGCCAGCTCCAGCCAGCATAAGCAAGAAGTCGCAAGGGGACGGGTCGCGCGCGCGCGCGTAGCTGGGTAGGATCGCCCAGGCCGATCGGGCAGCGGGCACAGCAGCTCCCGAGGCGCCCGATGGCCAATGGTCTGAACACCTTCCCATTGATCCTCTCGGTTCGCGAGGATGGCGCCCTCAACAGCACCACGCGCGGGATCGAGCAGTTCCTGACCGCCTCCGCCGATCGCGCCGGCAAAGCATTCGTCGCCGCCGGCGCCCGCGCCAACGAGGCGTTCAACCTCACCGGTGCGCGTCGCGAGGTCGAGAAGTTCGTCGCATCGTCGACGGCGCTGCTCAGCCAGCGCTCGGCGGCCGCGACCGACCCGCTCGGCATCCGTTCCGCCCTCGCCGGGCTGTCGTCGTCGCCGCTCCAGCGCGTGATCAACGAGCAGGCCTCGGCAGAACAGTCGCTGGCGGCACAGCGCGCCCGAGCCCGCGATGAGTATCTCGCCGGTATTCAGCGCCAGGCCGACGCCGCGATCGCCGGGATCCGCGCCGAGACCGCCGCCCGCACCGCGGCGTTCCAGCAGGCTGCGAACGAAGGCAACGCGCTGGCATCGCTCCAACGGCAGCAGGTCGATCAGGCCGCCGGCTATCTTTCCCGCCAGACCGGGCCGACGGTGACGCTAGACCCGGTCGGCGCCCGCGCCGCCGCCGCGGCGGCTCGTGCGCAAGCAACCGAGCTCGAGGCCGTTGCCCGCGCCGCCGAGCACAGCCGCGACACCGCGGAGCGCGCCACCGCCGCCGACCTCAATCTCGCCACCGCCAGCCGGACCGCGGCTGACGCGGCGAAGCAGCATGCGACCCGCCTCGCCGAGGTCGCGGTTGCCGAGCAGCGGACGCAGGAGGTGCTGAAAGCGACGACGGGCGCGATCGAGCGGCAGGGCGCGGCCACCTCGAAGCTATCGACGCTGCGGAAGCAGACGCTGGTCTACACCGCATCGGATATCGTCGCCTCGCTCGGCAGCGGGATCGATCCCTTCCGCATCCTCCTCCAGCAGGGCCCGCAGGTCGCGCAGGTGTTCGCGCTGGAACAGGCGGGCTTGCGCGGTGTCCTCGGCCTGCTGACACCGACGACGATAGCGGTGGGTGCACTCACCGGTGCGACGATCGCCGGCGCGGCGGCGTACCTCACCTATGCCAATGCCCTCGATCGCTTCACGGCACTGGCGCAGGGCAGCGGCCGCGTGCTCGGCGTCACCGGCGCCCAGCTCGAAGCCAATGCCGTCGCCGCGGCGCGGGCGGGCAACATCACCGTTGCCGCGGCACGTGACATCGAAGCCGCCTATGTGCAGACCGGCCAGATCGGCGCCGATGTGCTCACGGGTCTGACGGCACTGACCAGCGATTTCGCCGCGGCGACGGGGCAGTCGGCGCAGGACGCACAGAAGCAGCTCGCCGCCGCCTTCGTCGATCCGGCAAAGGGCGCCGACGATCTCGCCGCCAAGTACGGCACCGTCAGCCAGGCCGCTGCCGATTACATCCAGACGCTGGTTCAGCAGGGCGATGTCACCTCGGCGCAGCTGGTGCTGCTCCAGCAGCTGCAGCCGGCATTCGACGGCGCCGCCGAGCACGCCAACGTCTTCGCCCAGGGCCTCCACAACATCGAGCTCGCCGCATCCAAGGCATACGATTTCGTCGGCCGGCTGCTCGACCGTATGGCAACCGGCGGCTCGCTGCAGGACCAGATCAAGACGCTGGAGGCGAAGCGAGACGCCGGGCCCAGCGTCGGGCAGCTGATCACCGGCAACGATCCCCGCCCGGCGCTCCAGGCGCAGATCGATGGTTTGCGCTACCAGCTGCGGCAGGAGGCGGCGCGGTCGACCCTGGCGCAGACCAACCGGGCCCAGGCGAACGGGCAGGCGGTGACCGACCAGTACACCGGCGCCAACGTCCTCGCCGGCTATCAGGCTTCCGCGGGCAAGCTGCGGGCATCGCTGAAGACGAGCCTGCCGCCGGAAGATCGTCGGGCACAGACCGAGGCGCTCGCGGCCTATACCCACGCGATCGACACCTTCATCCCGCGGCAGGACAAGGCGAACCAGCTGGCCGCGCTCGACGTCAAGATCGCCGCGGCGAAGAGCCCGGCGGAGAAGTCCCGACTGGCGTCGCAGCGGGCGCTGCTCAACAGCGCCGGCCAGGTGATCACGGCCGCCGATGCGCAGGCGCAGGCGACGTCGCGCGGCGAGACTGCCAGCATCCGGGCCACCGGCGCCACCAACGCCCACGCCGCGGCGCTGCGCCGACACGCCGAGGCATTCGCCCAGGATCAGGCCGCAGCATCGGACAAGGTGCAGCGCATCGCCGAGCGGTTCGACAAGGCGCCGACGCTGGTCGACCAGAGCAAGGCCGCGGTGCGCGACCTCGACGAGCTGATCGCGAAGTACGGCAAGCTCAACGACGCCACCTCGCAGGCGATCGCTGCCAAGGCGCGGCTGGCGCGGGCAACTGTCGACGCCGCCCCGCAATCCGCGATCGAGCAGGCGACCGCGGAGCTGACCGACCAGCTGGTGATCACTGACCTGATCTCGCAGGGCCGCGAGACCGAGGCCGATGCTCTCCAGGATAAGCTCGCGCTGCTGAAGCGCATTGGCGTCGAGCTCGGCAAGGGGACGCCGGCGCAGGAGGCGGCGATCGGCGATTACGACACCGCCCGGGCGAAGCGCGACCGTGCCGGCTTCGACAGCCGCTTCACCGGCGACGAACGGCTGGCGGCCGGCGAAGCCGCGGCACTGCGCGCCGAGATCGAAGGCCGCAGCGACATCGCCGAGCTCATCCGCGAGCAGGTCCGCTACGAGGCCGAAGGCACCAAGCTGAACGCGGTGCAGCTGGAGCAGCTACGCCAGCGGCTCGCCACCGAATACCAGCTGACCCGCCAGGCGGAACAGCACGCCCGCCTGATCGACATCCAGGTCGGCGCTGCCCGCGATCTGCAGGCGGCGCTGACCGAGGCGTTGACCGACCCGTTCAAGAAGGGATCGCTCGGCAATCTCGACAAGGCGATCACCTCGATCCGCAAGACCCGCATCGCCCAGGAGCTCAGCGTGAAGCTGTTCGGCGACATGGGCGACAATGTCGAGCGTGCGCTGACTCGCGGATCGGCACCACTGCATACCGCGGCCGACGATCTCCGCGCATCGGCCAAGGAACTCAGCGCCGCAGCGCGCGCCCAGCTGGAGGCCGGCGCCGCGGCGGCACGCGGGCCGCTCGCCGTCGACGCTCCGTCGTTCGCGCAGCTCGCCACCACGCCGTCCGCCTTCGGCATCACCAGCCGCTCGGGATTGCAGGCCGGCCCCGACGAGATCCTGGTCGGCGGTCGACCGATCGCGGACAATCCCTTTGCCGGCACGCCCAGCCCGTTCGCCGAAACCACGCTGAAGCCGGACCTGTCCGAGCTGTCGAAGCAGTTGCGGCTATCGGTGAAGGCGAACACCGGCGACAAGATCGCGTCGACGCTGGACCGCTTCCAGGTCCCGCTCACCTACTTGGCCGGCGCGGTCGGCGGCAAGGCCGGCGGCGTCTTCAGCGCGCTCGCCAACGTGCCAGAATACGAGAAGATCGGCGAGACGATCGGCCGCAGCCTTGGCAACTCGCAGGCCGGTGCCGCGATCGGGCAGGGTGTGGGTGCTGGGCAGGCGTCGGACCAGTTGCTGAAGGCGCTCGGCGTCAAATCGTCGAAGCTCGGCGCCAGCATCGGCGGCGCGATCGGCAACGCCATCCTCCCCGGAATCGGCGGCTTCATCGGCGGTGCGATCGGTGGTGCCGTCGGCGGCCTGTTCAAGAAGTCGAAATACGCGAGCTCGGACCTCAACATCACGAACGGCGTCGCCAGCGCCGGCGCGGCGAGCGGGCGCGGCGGCAAGGAATTGACGACGGCCAACGCGCTCGGCGGCTCGCTCGCCACCAGCCTCAACTCGATCGCGCAGTCGCTCGGGGTGCAGCTCGGATCGGCAGCGGTCTCGATCGGCTATCGTCCCGGCCACAGCGCGCCTGCCTACCGCGTCGACCCGACTGGCAAGGGCGCCGTCAAGAACGGCTCGGTCCAGGCGTTCGAGACCGAAGAGGAGGCGGTCGCCTACGCGATCCGCGATGCCATCAACGACGGCGTGCTGAACGGCGTGCGCGCCTCGACACGTCGCCTGATCACCGCCGGCGCAGACCTGCAGGCCCAGCTGAACAAGGCGCTCGCCTTCGAGGGCGTGTTCACCGAGCTGAAGACCTATACCGACCCGGTCGGGGCCGCGATCGACGCGCTGGACAAGCAGTTCGCTGGTCTGCGGAGCATCTTCGCCGAGGCTGGCGCCAGCACCGAGGAATATTCGCAGCTCGAACAGCTCTACGCCCTGAAGCGCGCCGATGCCGTGAAGGCGGCGGCCAAGGACGTGACATCGACGCTGCAGGGCCTGCTCGACGATCTCAGGTACAAGGGCGATACCGGGTTGTCGCTCCGGACGCGCAATGCCGCGGCGCTGGCAGCGTTCAACCCGCTGGCCGATACCGTCCGCGGCGGCGGTGTGGTCGATCAGAACGACTTCAGCGACAAGGCTCGCGCGCTCCTCGACATCCAGCGGCAGCACTACGGCTCGACGTCGACGTACTTCGACCAGCTGGCAGACATCACGAATCTGACGGCAAAGGCGATCACCAACGCCGGCGGCACGGTGACCGCGATCACCAGCCAGGTCCAGGCCGCGGCGCAGCAGGCCGCGCTGGCACCTGCGAACGACAATGCCGCCGCATACCGCGCCGCCAACTCGTCACCGATCGCGAGCGCGATCCAGGCGTCGCAGCTGACGCCGTCACAGAGCGGGGCGGCGGCACAGGCGCCGTTCAACACGGCGGACATGGTCGCGGCGATCGGTCGGCAGACCGATGCTCTGGGAAAGCGGATCGAGGCGCAGACGGCGACAACGGCTTCCGGCTTCGAGCTACTGATCGGCACCACCTCGCGGCTGGGCGGAAGCAGCACGCCGAGCAGCATCACCGGCCTCGCTCGCGCACTGCGAAACGCCTGAAATCACCACTTTCTGACCTAACGTTTCGACCGTTCGTAGCGTCGATCGACGTAGCGTAAACGCTGGAACCCGCGGAAATCTGCGGATCTGAGTTCACGCTACGCCGATCGTTCGGTCAATCGACGGCAGACTGGTCGCTTGCGCCGATGATCTGCTCGACGACGGCGGTCGGCAGTGATCGTGCATAATCCAGCCCGGCTTGATCACCCTTCGACCAGGCGATCCAACCCTCGACGTTTACCGCTCCCGGCAGCATCAGTGTCACGTACCGGCCGAGGGGAAGGCCGCCAGGCACGGCCAGTAGACAGCCATCAGTCGATAGGTCGATTACCCGAACACCGATCTGCGTCGGGTGCACTTGGGTCTCCAGGAAAGCTGCGATGTTCATCCGCCGGCGGTCGGCTCGGCGCTCATCCAGATCGAGCCAGGCGGGCAGGGGCTTCAATTGCGCTGTCATGGCCAATGCTATGCGCGAGCGACGGTGATCCGGTCTGAAGGTTCCTGCTTAATAGAAGAGGGATGTTTCGAAGGTCGCAGCGGTGGCTTTGCCGCAACAAAAAGCGGCGCCCGCCACGATACGCTACCGGTGGCGGGCGCCAGTTACTAGGGCAGCCTGGTTGCAGACAGGCTGCAGAAGCGAGCTAGCGCCGTGCTGGTTAACCGCTGATGCGAACATTGTTCATCCTCGGTGCAATATTCATCCTACCGCACGTTGATCTTCCGCTCCGGCTAACCTAGGTCACCTGTGCGGGAGCGACCCGAAAAAGGAACATGCTTTGCAAGATGAAATGAACGCTGTGGAACTAGCCACCGAGTTGACGATGGCTTGGCTCGCCAATCCGAACACTCGCGTAAACGCGGACGATGTGCCGGCTGTTCTACAGAAAATGCATGCGGCCGTGACGGGGCTTGATGCGCCGGCCGAGCCCGAAGCGGCAGCAGCTCAGGAGTTCAATCCTGCCGTCTCGGTACGCAAGTCTCTGGCGTCGCCGGATCACATCATTTCGATGATCGATGGCAAGCGGTACAAGACTCTGAAACGGCATCTTGGCACCAATGGATTGACGCCGGCGGAGTATCGGGAGCGCTATGGCCTGAAGGCCGATTACCCGATGGTGGCGCCGGCCTATGCTGCGGCGCGCAGCGCGATGGCGAAGTCTATCGGTCTGGGCCAGAAGCGCGCCAAGAGCGATGATGCGGGATCGGCACCGATCGCGAAGAAGCGGACGACCAAGGCGCGCGCGAACGCCGGTAGCGACCCGGCCGAGTAGAGGCACCACACGGAGGCGCCGGCCGACCCGACTGGCGCCTCCGTGCTTCTGAACAGCAGTCGGGATCGAGTTACGTTGCGCGGACCAGTGTTCCTCTACCCGCTCCGGCAAGATAACGGTGTCACCGCTTTCGCCGAGTGGTTGAGATCTCACGATAAAGTCCGTCGTTAGGCACGCAACGGTTCCAAGATGGCACAGCCGTAAGGTTAATGCCGGGGTAATTGCCTTTGGCAAATCCTGAATAACTGTTCATCAAGCCGGCAGATCTCGCCGCCGCGGCGCTGATCCGACCAGGCGGGCGGTCCAATGCCGGCACATGGGGGATTTGCTATAATGAAGACTCGTTTGTTGGCCGCAGCGGCCGCACTTCTCGTTTCGACCAGCATAGTCGCGCCGGCACAAGCTGCGCCCATCACTTACACTCTCACTGGTAGCTTCACTGGCGTAAATGGTGGCCCTTTCACCAACGTCGACGCGATCTTCACCGGTTTGGGCGACACCGACGATGCGGGACCGTTCCCGGGCCTCTCGAACGCTACGCTAGTGCCGCTCAGCTCGTTCAGCGCCGTGGCCGGTGGTCTGACATACACGTTCACCACGCCGATCTCCTTCTTCGTCAATCGCGACGACAACTTCGCTGGCTTTGTCGACAGCCCGCTTACGAAGGGCTTCGTGCGATTTATCGGCACCTCGCCGACCGGCTTCACGAGCTATGATGGAGTCTCGACGCTCGCGCCGACCGCTGCGACCTTCTACACCGACGTCAACACCGGCACCTTCAATACCGATCGTGGCGACGTTTTTGTGTCGTCGGCAACTGGCCTTACGCTGTCGGCAACTATCGCCGCCGTGCCCGAGCCCGCTACCTGGGCGATGATGCTCGTCGGTTTCGGCATGATGGGCGCTGCGATGCGCTATCGCCGCCGTTCGACGTCGACGGTTTACGCATAGGTCTTCCCTGACTTCCCTATGCGATGAGAGAGCCGCCGGCCGAAAGGTTGGCGGCTTTTTCGTGGGCCCGGCTGGTCGAGTCGTCCTGCTATCTTCTCACGAACCGGAGAAATTTCGGCGCCTCCACACGCTCGAAGATGTGCTCCGCCCTGGGCTGTTCATCGAGGTTCGCCGCCAGTCAGGCTGAGCTCTGAATTTTGGGGTTACGCCGCACACTTATCGAAGCTAGCTTGGCATGCTGCACAGCAGCATACTTGGAGGTTGGCATCTCACAGGAACGGGCAAGTCGCGACGTGCGCATCGACATCCTCCGCGGGATGGCGATTATATTCATCGTCACCAACCACGTGACAGCCCGTCTGTACAAGCCCGAGATGAATAGCTTTTCATTCCCGACGCCTTCTCGGTACGGGTATTCGTCGGCAGCTGAGATCTTCGTGATGCTATCCGGCTACATGGTTGGCTTCATATATTTCAAGAGGGATGACGTTGTATCCCGTCTACGGACTCGTTCATTACAACTTTACAGCTACAATCTTCTGACGTTTGTGGCCTGTTTGCCATTTCTACTTTACATCGCACAATTCCAGCCGGATCGCTTTAATCTGGCCTATCTGAACGAGGATCCGTTCAAAGCCATGGCCAGCTTCGTTGCGTTGGCGTACGCGCCATCGCTTCTCGATATTATGCGGCTGTACATAGCTATCATGTTGATCAGTACGGTGTTGATCGCCATTGGCCGCAGGTCAGAGCTCGTGGCCTTCGGCATTTCGGCCTTGGCATACAGCTTAACCACGGCGCTTTACCTTATAGACATTGATCGTGTGCTTCCGACGAGCTTCTACTGGTTTGCTAATCCATTCTGCTGGCAGTTTGTTTTCTTCATCATGATTTGCCTAGGCAAACGCCGGTTCCATCTCAAATTTTTCGCTCGTCTCGAGGGTATTAATCTCGTTGGACATGCTGTCATCTGGTTACTCGTGGCTGTGTCAGCATATTCAGCAAAACATAGCTGGCTCGAAAACATACCAGCGAGCGACGTTATGGCCAGCAAAGAAGCACTTGGGCCAGTCAGACTTATCCACGCTCTCTTGATGTTGATCTTCTATGGTTCGGTAGTCACGTTAGCCAAGTCATTTCTAACTATCGAACCATTTCGCACCACCGCGACGATGGGGAAGTACAGTCTCCAGTGCTTCCTGCTGAGTGTATGGCTTACATATGGGGTTGTGACTGTCGCGAACGTGACTGACGGGGATTATGCTCAATACGTAGCTAGCACAATCGGTATGCTGGCAATCATCGCCCTCTTTGCTCGCTGGAAGGACCGACGTCCTGTTGGGGGATCGCCCCTGGCCCATGAAGCGAAGCAGGAGCGTCGCGACCGTCACGACTTCACCTTGGACCACGCGGACGATCGACCGCGGTGATATCTTGAGCCAGGCGACTTGATGACCAAGCCTTCACCGCCCGCTGACCACACCCGCTCTGCCGCAGCGCCGATCGTTTCGGCCGAGCCCAGCACGCACCACGGGAGCACGCTAACTGCGGACAGGGCACATGATGCCGCTGCGGCGTCCAATGCAGCGAGCCGAGCCGTCAACGGCGTCGTGCAGTCGTTCTGGCGGTGGTGTTCGAGTGGCAGGGCGTCGAATAGGTGGAGCAGGCCTGCGTTGCCATCCTTGCCCTGCCGTTGAAAATGCCGGGTCGTGGGGCGCAGGGCGCCGTCGACCTGCTGCTCGGCATCTATCATCATAGGCCTGCCGAACGCAGCCTGGATCTGCCGGAGGTCGGCGACGATGTGGTCGACGCCAAGAATCGGGTTCCCTTCCCGGCTGATCAGGCGGTCGCCCAGCCAAAGGGCTCTGATCCCGTCGACCTTCTGCTGCACCACTAGGCCGCCGTCGGGGACGTCTCCACGCCACTCGCTTGCGAGCATGCACAGCGCGACCGGCTGCGGCTTGAGGTGCGGGTAGCGCACAGGTGGCGGTGAGGGAAAGTGGAGCACAGGTGCAGCATAGAACAGGATGCATGCAAAGCAACATCAGCGAGCAAATAAATGGGTCCTACCATATGTAGTGGTAAGACTAAGCGGTGAGGGGCCCCTTTTTACATCTCTGACCACCATAAATATGTTTACGTTAGTCAACGATTGTCGGGCGGCCGCGTGGAAATACCAATCCGCTTGAGGTTTTCAGCGGCGCCGCTGACCCGTCCGGCTTGCATTTGCTCGCGAGACGCCGAAAGGCCGGCGCCAGGGTGGCTTAAGGTAATTGCGATGAGGACCGGTGTGATCCCGTGGGACGCCGATGCGACCGTTGTGCGGCTGGCATCGCCAGGCGGCGGAGGTGACCCTCAATTGACGTTTGAAGGGAAGCTCGGCGAGGCTGTGCGCTCCCTGAGGATGCTAAGTCGGTCGGAGCTGCGCAGCTATCGCATCTCTTTGCCGAACCATCACTCGCATCCGCGGTCGTTCGAGGGGAACGATCTATACGTGCTGCTCACGATCGAGCCGACCGACTATTGATGGCGGAACGCAAACCCGTGTCGATGTCGGAAGGTGGGCCGCCGGCGGTCCCGCGCCGACGGCCCGCGCAGCGCGGAAGGAGAAACCGCGCCACGCATCTCGTCACGCCGCCACGAGCTGCGACATGTGCCGCTGCTCGGCGATCGGTCGGCGCGAGAAGCTGACTGCCGCTGCGACCATCTTGTTGAGCTCGGCCATGTCGGCCGCCGACGGTAGCTCCAGCTCGATCGGCGACGGTGGCGTGACCATCATCTGGCGAGTGCCGATGGTTCGCGCGAAGGTCACCAGGTTCGTTCCGACCTTCGCGACGCTCTCGGCCTGCGCCTCCACCAGCCGGGTGATATGGCGGCAAGCATGCTTGGCCAGGTCGGCGGCTTCGTCCTGCTCGCGCCGGATCGAACGCCGCGCCGAGGCTGCGGACTCGCGAACCCGGATGAACTCGGCGTGCGCGGCATCGGCCGCGCCGGCTAGCTCTTCGAAACGGGCAACTGCTGGCGGTGTCGGCTGGCCGCGGTAGCGCATGGAGTGATCATCGCGGATGTCGCGAGCACGGGCGTAACGGGCCCATGCTGCCACCTGCTCGGCGTCCAGCCGAGTGATCCGCTCCTCCGCCTTCGTCGCGCGACGCTGCCTTGCGTCGATATCGATCTCGGCGAGCGCCTCCCGAGCGAATAGGACAGCGTCGGCAACGGTCATGCCGGCCTCGATGCGCCGGACCTCGGCGCGCGTGGCGTCGAGGATCTGACCTTCGAGGGACTCGATGCGCGCCTCGCCGCCTTTCAGCGCCTCCAGCAGCTCCGCATGCTCGGCGGTGAGTGACGCGGCCGATGGCTCCCCCTCGACGTCCGGGCCGGCGACGAACTTCGCGAACGCGTCGACCGGCGCCCGCGACTGTGCTTCCGCGAGTTTCGGCTCCAGGTCGGCAATGAGCTGCCGTAGCTGCTCGACATGCTCGATTGTGGTTTCGAGGTTCTGGCGCAGGGCGGTGATGTGAGGAGATGTGATTGGGGCGGGCATCGGAGTTCCTTTCGTGGTTCAGCGGCGGTTGGCGGAGCGGGCTTTTGCCCACATGGCATCGATTGCGCCGCGATCGGGTGCGGGCGGCTCGACCGGTCCGGCGGACGTGGCAAGCGCCGCAAGGATCGGGGCAGCGGCCTCGACGTAACGCGCCTGCTGCGCCTCGAAAACACGCCGATCTGCAGCAGCCTTGGCGTCGGCCTGGAGCTTCGCGGCGCGCGCGGCGGCGGCGCGATCAGCGGCGACCTTGGCGGCGGATGCACGCTTCGCAGCCGCGGCGCGGGCGATCGCGGCCTCCTTCGCCTGTGCGGCTTGGGTTGCCTTCGCCGACGCCGCCTGCCGCTCGCGCAGCCGCGCCGCGGCCGCCTTCTGGTCGGCAAGGCGTTGCGCCTCGACCGCCGCGGCATGCCGGGCGCGCGCTGCGGCAGCTGCCTTGTGGTCGGCAAACCGGAGACCTGATCCTGCGGCGACGCCGGCCGGCGGGTTCGCCGGCGGATCGCGGTCAGGGGCACTTGCGGAAGCGTGCTTCGCCTGGATGGCGCGGGCGGCGCGCGACACGCCGTAGAAGCGGTTGGTGGCGGTCACAGGATCTTTCCTTCTGCAAGCCAGACGCAAAATCGGTCGGCAGTTTGGCCAAAATTGTCGGTGGAAAACGTGATGCCAGCTGCGGTAGCGGCAGCGGTGAATGCGCCTGAGAGCACCGGGTCGGCCTGGAGGATGCGGAGTGACACCCGCAAGAAGCGCTCCTCCTCCCTATGTACCGTCAGCTCTAGGCGATCTGCACGCGCTGTAGCAGCTGTGGCGGCTCGACTGACGGCAGCAAGGGTCAGACGGGCACGGCCGGTCGCGTCGGTGCCGACGGGCACGTCGACGGCAACCTTGGCGGCCGGCACTCGCTTGGCGAGCCACGTGAGCAGCTCAGTCGGCGCGACCGCAGGCTGCTGCCCAGCCGCGAGATCACGCGCGGTAGCGCATGCGGTGTCGGCGGCGGTCTCGATCAGGTCGGCGACGCGTCGAGCGGTGGCGGCTTTGTCCTGCAGGTCGACCAACGCGATCGCCTGCCGTCGGAGTTTCGTGGCATTCCCGAGCGTGTTCAGCATGGTTGGGCTCCGTGGTCAGCGGCGTCCAAGGCATCGGCAGCATCCTCTTCTTCGGGCGCGCCCGCCGAAGGAGCGGCGCCCGTATTAGTACGAAGTACTAGGGGGCACGTGCGCGTGCGGGTTGGTGCGCTGCTTGGTGCAGGGTCGGTGCGGGTTGGTGCACCGGGTTCGTGCATGGTTGGTGCGGGGGTTGGTGCACTTTGGGAGGCCATTCCCAGGCCCAGAACCTTGGCTCGATTGTCGCGGCGATAGACGACCTCACCGTTGCGGATCGTGCCGAGATGCAGCAGCCTTTCCATCGCCGCTTCGAAGCCATGGATCGTCATCTTCCGTGCTGTTGGCATCTTCGCGAAGACGCGTGGCGCGTAGTTCGAGGCCGATGGTGCCGGCGAGGTCGCTCGCTGTTCGGCTGTCGCTTTCGCGAGGCACTCCAGAAAGCGCTCGTTCTCCACGGATGCGCGGAGCATGCCATCTCGCTCCCGCGCCGTATCCGGCTCGAAATCGGTTTCCAGGCGGAAAGCCCATTCGCTCCAGAAGAAGCGCAGCTCGGCACCCCGTCGCGAGTAGTTCGGCTTCGAGTTACGGAGGATGCGCAGATCGGGATCGTGCACGGACCCGTCTTCGGCCTTGTCGAGCGTCAGAAAGAGGCGCGCGCGAACCTGGTTCTCCCATGCTGTAGATCCTGAGAACTCGTCGCCGCTTTTGTTCGGATGGCCCAGCAGGATCACGACCCCGCCTATTTCTTCGGCGTACCCGTCGAGCAGGCCCACAAATGCAGCAACGTGGTTCCGTTTGATCTCGTCGCCAGTGAAGAAATGGGCCGTGTTATCCAGAGCCACGTGCGTCGCGCCGACATTGTCCACAGTCGCGCGGAGGCTCTCCCACATCGGAGTGGTACGCATGCGGCCGTCGGTCTCGAATGTGCAGAGCTCCTTGCCTTGCTTGCCCTTCAACGAAATCAGGAACAGTCGGCCGCGGAGCCGTTCCCAGGTGATGCCCAGGGCGGCGTTGATGGCGGCTTGACGCCGATGAAGCTCGTCGACGTCGTCCTCGCACGAGACATAAATGGAGACGCCGGGCCGCAGATCGACACCGAGGAACGACAAGCCCGCGGCGGAGCAGGTCATGCGCTGTTGGATCATGAGCGATTTTCCAACCGCACCGATGCCGGTCAGCAGAATGCATGAACCCCAGGGCTCCCAGCCGTCCAACCCCCACGTGCGGTCCGGCAGCTGGCGCTCACCGAAGGTTGAGGCGTCCAACATCGGCAGCAGGACAGGGCCTGCGCCGGGCGCCGCCTTGGTCATCGCTGCAAGGTTAAGAGGCGAGCTCATCGCGGCGCCTCCGAACATTAACTCGAGGGAGGCGGAGCGGCTTCGAGATGGTGTTCAGGAGCACGTCGCCGAGCGCGCGGTCCGCGACGTCAATCGCCTCGAAGTCGATCAGAGATCTGACCGCGGGCGCCGACCAGTCCGTGACCACAAAGCCTGATCCAGCTGCGCGCAGGAAGTCGAGCGGCGTCCGCAGCATCATCGGTGGAGGCTGATCAGTCCACGAGCGAGCAGCGT
The DNA here is from genome assembly GCF_052567495.1 of Sphingomonas sp. Tas61C01. Taxonomy (NCBI): domain Bacteria; kingdom Pseudomonadati; phylum Pseudomonadota; class Alphaproteobacteria; order Sphingomonadales; family Sphingomonadaceae; genus Sphingomonas; species Sphingomonas sp. Tas61C01. The sequence goes on along the minus strand of NZ_CP199583.1, from coordinate 2,481,882 downwards.
TGAGTTGGTCCTCGCCCAGCGCCCAGCCTACGCCTCGGAGTAAGCGCCAGTCGTCCGGGCGTAGTGAGCGCCATGCGACGAGGTCGATGATTTCACCGTCGACCGTTATTGGCTGCACCAGGTGCCGCGGACCGGCGCCGATCTGGAAAAGGCCATTGCCCACAGGTTCGGCATCGACAACTCCGATGGCCGGATGACGCGTCGCGATATTGATCTCAGCAATTGCGCTGCCGGTGACACCGAGCGCCTTGAGATGGTCGATCGCCATCGCGTCGATGTGCGCGATCGAGTCCATCAGGGCTGCTAGATCAACGCCCGATGTCATGCCGCACGCCTCCCGCGAGCCAACAATCCGTCGAGCCATGCCCGCTGGGCGGGAGTAGTGTAGGATTGCGCATTGACGGAGCGGAGGAACTCGCGTTCGCGATGGTTGAAAGCCGCGCCGAGGTTGAGCAGCGCCTGAGCTTCGGCTTGGTGGCGCAGCCAGACCGTTGGCCGAACGGGCTCGGGTGCGAGTGGCGCATGATGCCCAGACGAGAAGGGTTCGGCTTCGTCCAGTCGAAGGCCGACGGTCAGCACGTCGACGAGGTTCACGCCGGACTTCTCCAGCTCGCGATGGAGAATGCGGGCGGCGGCAAGCGCCTCGCCGTCGTGAGGCGATGAGATGCGCGCGGCAATCGCGACAAGCTTCCTCACCTCGGCGGGCGCGAGCGCGATCACGCTGGGCCGACCTCGTTGGGATCTACACGCTGAGCGGCGATCCATGCGGTGACGTCCGCTTCGAGGTAGTAGATCCTCGAACCGATGCGCGTAAACGGGGGGCTCGGACGCTTGTAGCAGCGCCAGCGCTCCAGCGAGTTTGTCCTGATGCCGAGGCGTTCGGCCGCCTGTGCAGTCGTCAAATACCCGCGCATGTGCCACCTCCTTGGCTTGTCTGACACTTGCCGACTTTGTCGGCGCATGTCGGTCCCCCACTTTCAGGCTAGTTTTCGGTCGAAAGTGATAGACCGCGCTGGAGCGCGCGTCGGATCGTCGCATTTGACGGCGGATAGGCGTCGATGGCGCCCCACAGCGTGACAATGAAGTGCGCGAATGGAGACCGGTAGCCAGCAGCGCTCGACTTGCTTGCGGCGGTCGCTGAACAGAACGCCCAATTTTGCCACAGCGTAGCGAGGCCGCCGATCAAGCGGTCAAACGCGAGATCGGGTGCACGATTCGGAAGGTCGAGATCGTCGATCGCGAGACGATCTCGCATCTCGGCGATGCGTTGCGCCATCTGGGCGAACTTTAGCTTGTGAGGCGATTGCGCTGGGTCGTCGGCATCCCACAGCGGCAGCTTCACGCCGGGGAGCACTGTTTCGACCACGTAGCCGTACAGAGCGTGCAGCGATGCTCCGTTCACATCTCGCGGATCCGCCCCCTGCTTTGCTCGGCAGGTGACGCCGATGGCGACCTCCATAGTGATCAAGCTTGTCACCATGTCTTCGAGAGCTTCTCGGATCTGCGCCAGGGGCGCTCCCGATCCTCGCAGCGACAAGAATTTGAGGACGTGCGACGACAGGATGTCCGTAAGCCGGTCGATCTCGTCAGGTGCAGTGCCCGGCACAAGCGCCGCGGCGGCCCGCAGGTGTGGCCACATTGCGGAACTGCTGTTGCCGAGGGCGAATAATGCGGCACCCTGATTGATCAGGCGCATAGGTCGATCCGGCTGCTGGGCGGAGACGGATTTCACCGCGGCGCGCTCGACGAACGGTCAACGATCGTCCAACCGGTCGCCTGCCGCAGCCGCTCTGCATACCGCATCGCTTCCGCGTGATTGGCGAAGTCGGCGTCATGGCCGATGCCCGCGGGAGGCGGAGAGACCATCACGTCAACACGACCGAATGGCTCGTCAGCGATCACGATCACCGGAGCGGCGTCCGCCGCTACCGTTGGACTGAACGCCTTCTGGAGCTCCGAACGCAAAAAGTAGAGCCGGCGGCCGATCTTCCGCACCGGCAGATTGCCCGACTCTACGAGGTGGTAAATTGCTCGTGGCGAAACGCCGACGTAACGGGCGGCAGGCTCAGCGCCTGCGAGAAGGTCATCAGAAAGCACTATGGAACCCCGCTGTTCGGATATGGCACCGTTTCCCTATCGATTCCGTTTGGCTCCGTCAAACGCAAATGGTAGCGTTGACCTTCCATGGCAAACCACGACCGCTTTCAATACCTTTCCTATGGGGAAGTTCTCGACGTCCTAGCGGCGATCCAGCACATAGATGTGGGGCAGCAGAGCGCGTTTTCTTCAAGGATCAAGCATCTTCAGAAGCAAGGCTTTCCGAGCGGAAGCAATACGGGACGCGGGCGAGCCGCCACCTACCAGATTGGCCAAATTGTTGAACTCGCGCTTGTGCTTGAATTCAACCAGATGGGAATCAATCCAGAACGCGCAATTGCAATGTTCAATGAGAATAGCCGAGGATTAAAGAACGCTGTCTTGCTGTGGCTCAGCAATCTCGGATCAGGTAACGCCATCTGGCTCTTCTTTGATCCCCTCGGTCTTCAATCTTTGATGGTACCTGACGCTAAACTCCCTACGTTCACAAAAGTGCAGCACAACGATTTCGCGGGCATCACCGTCGCCTTATCGAAATGGTCAAAGAGCGACGTTAGAAGAGTGTCGCTCATCAATCTGAGCGCGCTGCTTCGTACTCTTTCAGACGTCGCGTCGGAACGGGTGCAGCTTGAGGGAGCGTCGGCGGCGCATGCTTCTATTGAGAAGTGGGCGCGCAGCTGATGGCGATCCGCAAGCGTGCCTGGACCACGCCGGCGGGCGTCGAGCGCACCGCATGGCAGGTCGATTACCGCGACGCCGCCGGCGCGCGCCGATCAAAGCAGTTCGCGAGGAAGAAAGACGCCGAGGCATGGTCGACCCAAGCGACGTGGCATGTCTCTCAGGGCACTCACACGCCAGACTCGCAGTCGATCACGATCACCAAGGCTGCCGAGCTATGGATTGCGCGCGGCGAGCGCGAAGCACTCGAGCCATCGACCCTCGCCGCCTATGGCCAGCATGTCAGGCTGCACATTCGCCCGCTCTGCGGCGACCGCAAGCTCTCGCAGCTGACCAAGCCGATCGTCGAAGGCTACCGCGACACTCTTGTCGACACACTCTCGCGCCCGATGGCGGCCAGGGTGATGCGTTCGCTGTCCGCGATCGTCGGGGAGGCTCAGCGCCGCGGCTATGTCGCACAGAACGTGTGTGCTGGCGTCCAGGTGAAGCGTGCGCAGAGGGAGAAGTCGAAGGTCGTAATTCCGACCAAAGATGAGTTGCGAGCTCTCGTCGCAGCCGCTGGCCAAGTAGCAGAGCCGGCTGCCCTGCCCCTCGTGCTTATCGCGGTCTTCACTGGCCTGCGCGCGTCGGAGTTGCGCGGCGCGACTTGGCGGTCTGTCGACCTGAAGAAGTGCACCCTGTCCGTTGATCAGCGCGCGGACTTCGAGGGCACGATTGGGGCGCCGAAGTCTGGGTCCGGGTACCGGACTATTCCCCTACCCACTGCAGCAGTGAAGGCGTTGCGCGAATGGAAGCTGCGCTGCCCCGCGTCCGACCATGATCTGGTATTTCCATCGATCGCCAAGAAGGTGATGACGCATCGGTACATGACAATGAATGTGCTGGGCCCTGTTCAGGCGGAAGCTGGGCTGATGGACGTTGTCGGCAAGGGTGAAGCCGCGACATCCCGGACAAGGTTTACGCTTCATGATCTGCGACATGCGGCGGCATCGCTGTGGATCGAGCAGCGGGTCAGCGCCAAGCGGATCCAAGGTTGGATGGGGCACTCGTCGATCCAGGTAACGTTCGATACTTACGGCCATCTTTTCGAGCAGGCAGATCAGGATGCTGCTGTCGCGTCCGCAATCGAGCGCGAGCTATTTGCTCCGACGAGCATCCAGGATGCGACCGCCTGACGCCTAACGCGAAGCCGTTGACGGCTGCTCTCGACAGATTCGGCCCGAATCCCTACATGGGAGCGAACGCCAGACAGGAGGGCCCGCCGATGAAACGCGACCACGGCCACGATGCTCGGGCCATCGCAAACAGAATTCTTGATATACGCGCTGAGAATGGGGATCCCCTCACCATCATGCAGCTGATCAAGTTGATTTACATCTCGGACGGCTGGTCGCTCGCCCTCCTCGGCAAGCCGCTGGTGCGGGAGATGCCAGAGGCTTGGCAGTATGGGCCGGTCTATCGTTCGGTCTACAACGAGTTCAGCGGAATAGGCGCTCGGCCGGTTGAGGCGCGAGCGCGTATTCGCGGAACCGATCTGCCGATAGAGGAACGCCTCTCGCCTGACGAGGAGGCGGTGCTGCGCATGGTCGTGCGCTCATACGGCAAGATGTCTGCCTATGCTCTCTCGAGCCTTACGCACCAGTCGGGGACGCCGTGGAGCACGGCGTTTGAGGTAGGACCCTATACCCCGATCGATACAGCGGAGATGAAGCGCCACTTCGAAGGGCTGAAAGACAAGCGGCTTGTCAGACAGTCGGCCTAGCGCGGACGTCCCCGATTTCGACGCGATCGGCCTTTCTGCAAGCGCGGCCGAGGAGCGTCTATCGGAGCAGCCTGTCGACAAACGCCTTCAAGCGCTTGAGGACCGGCTGGCGAGTATTGAGCCCTTACTGGAGCAGCTACAGGCGAACGGCAAAATAGGCCCAGCACTCTCGAACTACGTCGCTCAGCTCGAGAGCGAGCAGCGGTTCTTCAACGAAGCGCGGTGGGCTGTTGGCGCGATAGCCTTGGTCGCAATCCTCTTGCTCGCAATATTGCTCGGCATGGCCCTATTCAGCGACAAAAGCCCCCTGCTCAAGGCGGCGCCCGCCGCGATCGCTGCCTTCGTACTGGGCGTGATCTCGGGCATCGTCTTCCTGCTGAACTCCTTCATCAAAGGCGTATTTCGCTCAACAGCGGAGCGTCACGCCGACGGGTTCCTACCGCCGGCCCTGGAAAAGGCCGCAGAAGCCTACGGGAAATTGACCGGCAATAGCCGCCCGTAGGACCGTCAAGTGCGACATGGGCGCAACATGGACGCTGTAATCCGCAGAAAACCAGGCTCTGACACGCACTCTGACTCCGTTAATCGAGGTTCGAATCCTCGCGGGGCATCCAGACTTTCCGATCAGCTCGCTTCGGCGATCAGCGCCTGCGCCTCGGCGCTGGTCCAGTCGAAGTCGCCGCTGCGGCGCCAGACCTCGCGGCCATCGGATCCCAGCATCACCGTCGTCGGCAGGTTCGCCTGGTAGCCGAGGCTCAGCGCCATCTTGGCGTCGACATAGGGTCGGAGCGCGGTCAGCTTCTTGGCGGCGAGGAACGGCGCGACCTTGGCGGCGTCGCTGTCCTGGCTGATCGCGAGGACGGTGACCTTGCCCGCGAGCGACGTCGCGGCGCGATCGAGCGTCGGCAGCTCGACGACGCAGGGTGCGCACCACGTCGCCCACAGATTGACCAGCACCGGCTTGCCCTTGAACGCGGCGAGCGTGACGGTCTTGCCGTCGGGCGCGGCGAAGCCGACCGTGGGGGGCGCCTCGCCCTTGTGGCTGCGGTCCAGCTTGGCGGCGGCGCCGGGTGCGGCGGGGGCGGTGGCTTCGTCGGGCGCGGGGGTGGTGGCGTCCGCGGCGTTATCTTGACTTGCTTGGGGCGCCGCGGGCGTCCTATCGCACGCCGTCGTCGCGAGGACGGCCAGGAGACACGCGATCGCCGATCGGCAGGACATGGACGGCTCCAATGCGATGTGGGGCGGGCGGTTTGCAGAAGGCCCGGCCGCGGTGATGCGCGAGATAAACGCCTCGATCCCCTTCGACAAGCGACTCTGGCGGCAGGACGTCGCCGGATCGAAGGCGCATGTCGCGATGCTCGGCCGGCAGGGCATCGTCTCCGCCGAGGACGCCGCGACGATCGCCGCCGGGCTCGACCTCGTCGCCGCCGACTACGAAGCGAACGGCGTCCACGAGGATCTGGCGCTCGAAGACATCCACATGCAGACCGAGGCGCGGCTCGCCGACGCGATCGGCCCGGTCGCTGGACGGCTGCACACCGCGCGATCGCGCAACGATCAGGTTGCGACCGATTTCAAGCTGTGGGTGCGCGACGCCATCGACCAGGTGATCGCGGCGCTTGCCGGGTTCCAGGCGGCGCTGTTGACGCGCGCCGCGGAGCATGCGGACACGGTGATGCCGGGCTTCACCCATCTGCAATCCGCGCAGCCGGTGACGCTCGGCCACCACCTGATGGCGTATCACGAGATGATCGCGCGCGACCGGTCGCGCTTCGCCGATGCGCGGGGGCGGATGAACCGCTCGCCGCTCGGCTCCGCGGCGCTCGCAGGCACCGGCTTCCCGATCGATCGCGCGATGACCGCCGCGGCGCTCGGCTTCGACGGGCCGACGCGCAATTCGCTCGACGGGGTCAGCGACCGCGATTTCGCGATCGACTATCTCGCGTCGGCGACCCAGTGCGCGCTGCACCTGTCGCGGCTGGCGGAAGAATTCGTGCTGTGGGCGTCGCAGCCGTTCGGCTTCGTCAGCCTCAGCGATCAATGGTCGACCGGCAGCTCGATCATGCCGCAGAAGCGCAACCCCGACGCCGCCGAGCTGGTTCGCGGCCATGCCGGGCGGATCATGGGGTGCATGACCGCGCTGATGGTGACGATGAAGGGGCTGCCGCTGGCCTATTCGAAGGACATGCAGGACGACAAGCCGCCGGTGTTCGAGGCGCACGACCTGCTCGCGTTGTCGATCGCGGCGATGACCGGGATGGTCGAAAGTGCGACCTTCCGTGCGGACCGGATGCGCGCCGCGGCGGAGGCGGGGTTCTCGACCGCGACCGATCTCGCCGACTGGCTGGTGCGCGAGGCCGGGCTGCCGTTCCGCGAGGCGCATCACGTCACCGGGCGCACGGTGAAGCTGGCGGAGGAGCGCGGCGTCGCGCTCGACGCGCTGCCGCTCGGCGACCTGCAGGCGATCGATGCGCGGATCGACGCGCGGGTGTACGACGTGCTGTCGGTCGATGCCTCGGTCGCGAGCCGGACCAGCTTCGGGGGCACTGCCCCCGTCAACGTACGCGCCGCGATCGCCGCCGCGCGCGAGGAGAGTTAAATGAAGCGCGCCGTTCTCCTGGCCCCCCTGGCTTTGGGCCTGGCCCTGGCCGGCTGCGGGGCGGCCAAGCCGCTGCAACCGCCGCCGAACACCGCGCTGCCGGTCGCGCCCTATGGCGCGAAGGCGACGCCGACGCCGCAGCAGCTGCTCACCCCGACCACCCAGCAGCGCCCGCAACGCAGCGACGAACTGCTAACCGGGTCGGACGAGCGTCGCAGCGACGAATTCGATCTGCCGCCCAACTGATGGACCATTTCCTGTATCAGGGCGGCGTCCTCCACTGCGAGGACGTGCCGCTGCCGACGATCGCCGAGGCGGTCGGGACACCGGTCTATGTCTATTCGGCGAACACGCTGCGCCGCCACGCGCGGGCGTTCCGCGACGGGCTGGCGGGCATCGAGCGCAAGCATCTCGCCTATGCGATCAAGGCCAACCCCAATGTCGCGGTGCTGCGTGTGCTCGCGGACGAGGGCTATGGCGCCGATGTCGTGTCCGCGGGCGAGATGGCGCGCGCGCTGGCGGCGGGGATCCCGGCGGCGGACATCGTGTTCTCGGGGGTCGGCAAGACCCGCAAGGAGCTGTCGCGTGCGCTCGACGCCGGGATCGGCCAGTTCAACCTCGAGCTCGAGGAGGAAGGCGAGGTGCTCGCCGCGCTGGCGCATGCCCGGGGGTTACGCGCGCCGGCGGTGCTGCGGGTCAATCCCGATGTCGATGCGGGCACCCACGCCAAGATTTCGACCGGGCGCAAGGAGAACAAGTTCGGCATCCCGATCGATCAGGCGATCGAGATGTACGGGCGACTGGCGGAGCTCGACGGGCTCAGCCTGCGCGGGATCGCGATCCATATCGGCAGCCAGTTGCTCGATCTCGCACCGCTGGAGGCCGCGTACGAGCGGATCGGGCTGCTGCTCGCGGACCTGCGGCGCTTCGGGCATTTCGTCAGCCGCATCGATCTCGGCGGCGGCATCGGCGTACCCTATCGCCGATCCGAGGCCGCGCCCGATCTCGCCGCCTATGGCGCGATGGTCGAACGCGTGACGAAGGACTGGGATGTCGAGCTGATGTTCGAACCCGGCCGCGTGATCGCGGGCAATGCCGGTGTGCTGATGACCGAGGTGGTGTGGGTGAAGCCGGGGCCGCTCAACCCCTATGTGATCGTCGATGCGGCGATGAACGACCTCGCCCGGCCGGCGCTGTACGACGCTTATCACGATTTCGTCGCGGTACGGCCGAACGGCGCGCGGATGACCGCGAACATCGCCGGGCCGGTGTGCGAGACCGGGGACACCTTCGCGATGAACCGCGAGATCGACCAGGTCCATAGCGGGGATCTGGCGGCGTTCCGCACTGCCGGTGCCTATGGCGCATCGATGGCGTCGACCTACAACAGTCGCGCGCTGGTGCCCGAGGTGCTGGTCGATGGCGATCGCTTCGTGGTGGTCGCCGACCGGATCGAACCCGAGACGATCCTGGCGGCGGAGCGCGTGCCGGACTGGCTCAAGCGGTGACGCTGCACAGCCTGCCGCTGTTCGTCAGGCTGAACGGGCGAGCGGTGATCCTGCTCGGCGAGGGCGAGCCGGCGGCGGCCAAGCGGCGGCTGCTCGAGCGGGCGGGCGCGGTGCTGGTCGGCGAGGAGGCCGACGCCGCGCTCGCGGTGGTCGCGCTGGACGAACCCGAGGCTGCGGTGGCGCGGCTCCGGGCGCGGGGGGTGCTCGTCAACGCGGTCGATCGCCCCGACCTGTGCGACTTCACGCTACCCGCGATCGTCGATCGCGATCCGGTGATCGTGGCAATCGGCACCGGCGGGGTGTCGGCCGGGCTGGCGGCGGCGTTGCGCCAGCGGCTGGAGGCGTTGATCCCCGCGACCCTGGGTGAATTGGCGCAGTCGTTGTTCGCGATCCGAGCCGGGTTGCGTCAACGCTTTCCTGACATGGGCGACCGACGGCGTGCCTTGGGGAGGGCGATGGCGGCGGGCGGGCCGCTCGATCCGCTTGGTGGCGCAATAAGCGCCGAAGCGTGGCTGGCGGCACCTGACGGGTTGGCGCCGGGGAGGGTACGGATCGTGCTGCGGTCGGCGGATCCGGACGAGTTGACGTTACGCGAGGCGAGGGCGCTGGCGAACGCGGATTGCGTGTTGCACGCCGGCGATGTGCCGGTGGCGGTGCTCGATCGGGCGCGGGCGGATGCGGTGCGGTTGCCCTTGGGAAGTGATGCACACGGGCTGGTCGTCGAGGTGGTGATGGCTTGACGTCGTCGTTCGACGCACGCTCGTAATTCGCCTTCGCGAGACGTCTCCAAACCTTGCCGTCACCCCGGACTTGATCCGGAGTCCCGCTTTGCAGCGAGCAAGACGACTCGCGGTCCTTGAGACCGGCGGGACCCCGGATCAAGTCCGGGGTGACGAAGATGGCTAGACTGCTGTGAACGTTTTCAAAAGCGCTGAAGGTCGCGAGGACCGACCGGACGGCAACCGGAGCGCGCTACCCAGCCCGCGCGGTCTTCCACGCCTGGGCGATCTCCGCCAGGCTCTGCGCGGCGTCGTGGAACGGTGCTGGGTCGTTGCCGATCGAAGCGTCGACGATCTGGCGGCGGGTGCCGGCATAGAGCCGCGACAATGCGTTCGACACGTCGCCGCCGCGCTCGAAGTCGAGCCCCGCCTCCAGCGCGAAGAGGATCGCGGTGGCGCGGGTCACCCGCTCGCTCTTGGTCGCGAACTGGCTGTTCTGCACCGCCCACGCCGCCGCACGCAGCGCCGAGACCAGCTCCTCGTAGAGCAACTGGACGAGCGCGGGGCCGTCGGCCTGCGCGGTCCGGCCGACCGCGTCGATCTGGCGATAGGTCGCATAGGGGTCGCGCAGCAGCGCGGTCGCATAGGCCATCAATTGTCGCTCTTGTTCCAGGCGGCGATCTGGCCGGTGAGGAAGGTCTGGGTCGACTTGTACGCCGCGACTTTCGAACTCATGCTGGCGAATTGCTGGGTCAGGCGGACCTTCATCGCGTCCGATTGATCGGCGAGCTTGTCCTTCTGATCGGCGAGCACGCCCTGCGCCTTGGTGTAGCGGCTCTCCGACGCCCCCAGGCCGAAGACGACGCTGGTCGCCGCGGTCGAGATCTGGCCGACTGCTGCGGAGATGCCGTTCAGCCCATTGGTCGAAACGGCGAACAGCTGTTCGACCGCGTCGGGGGTGCCGACCAGCGCCTTGTTGAGTGCCGTGGTGTCGAGCTTCAGCGTGCCGTCGCGATTGGTGCCGACGCCGATCCCGGCAAGGGTCGACGGCGTGCCCGCCGCGGCGCCGTAGACCAACGTCTTGCTCGACAATGCCTTCAGCGAACGCAGCAGCGTCTGTGCCGCGGGATCGCTGCGCAGCGCCCCGGTCTTCGCGTCGGTCTGCGCGGTGACAACCGCGAACACCTGGTTGTAGGTGTCGACGAAATCGGAGACCGCCTGTGCCAGCGCGCCGCTCGGCGGGGTGCTCGACAGCGTCACCGGGGCCGCCGAGACCGCGTTGAGTTGCAGCTTCACGCCGTCGACGAGATCGGTGACCGTGTTGCTGGCGCGTTCGACCGGGATGCCGTCGACGGTCAGCTTGGCGTTCTGCGCGGTGGCGGTGATGCCGGTGGTGGCGGTGCTCGGATCCGCGCTCGGCCCGACGTTGAATTGCGACAGCCCGCCGCCGGGATCGCTGGTCGCGGCGAGGGTGAACGCCTTGGCGTCACCGGTCGGACCGCGCAGCGACAGGTAGGCGCCGCCGCTGCCGTCGGCGACGACCGACGCGACCACGCCGGTGCGCTTGGCGTTGATCGCCGCGGCGACGCCGTCGAGGCTGGCGTTGGTCACGTCGATGGTGATCGCCTGGTCGTCGGTGCCGTTGCCGTCGAGATCGCCGTTGAACCCGGTCATCGCGGTGCCGTCGGCCGAATAGGTCGCCTTGCCGAACGTCAGGGTGAAGCTGCCGGTGCCGATCGGCGCGGTGTGATCGGTGATCACCGCCTTGGTCCGTACGGTTTGCGCGGTGGCGAGCTGCGTTACGCTGATCGACGAGGACAGCCCGCTCAGCTTCGCGCCGGCGACCGCGCTGACGCCGATCGCGCTGCTCGAACTGAGCGGCTGGGTGGCGAGGGTGCCGCCCTTCACCAGCGTATCGAGCGCGGTGTTGAAGCTGGTCATCGCGCTCTTCAGCGACGCGGCGCCGGTGATCTGCGCGGTCAGCGCGTCACTCTTGGTGGTCAGCGCAGCGCTGCGGTTGGCGAACTGCGCCTGGACCAGCGAGGTCACCAGCGAGGCGGTATCGACGCCGGATCCGGTGCCGAGCGAGGTCAGCAGCGACTGGGTCGCCGACGTGACGACGTTGCTGGTCGTGTTCGTCGTGTTCGTCGTCGTCATGCCGGATCTCCGCTTGTCCTTAGGAACGGCCGCAGCGCGCAGAAATTTAGGAGATTTGCAGGCCGTTCTCGTCGAATTTGGCGCCGGCGGGGACGGCGATGTCGGGCTGGGTCCCGCCCGCGGCGGTGTTGAGCCCGAACACGAAGGCGAGCACCGTCGCGATCGCCAGATACAGGTCGTCGCGGACCTCCTGACCCTCCCGGCTGGTGTAGTAGACCGCGCGGGCGAGCATCGGATATTCGAGCACCGGCAGCGGCTCGGCACGGGTAGCCGCGAGCTCGCGGATCGCGAGCGCGGTGGCGCCGCGGCCCTTGGCGACCACCACCGGCACCTGGTCCCGCCCGCGATCGTAGCGCAGCGCGACCGCGAAATGGGTCGGGTTGGTCAGCACGACATGCGCCTCGCCCACCGCCTGGCGGATGCTGCGGCTGGCCATCGCGCGCATCTTGGCGCGTTGCTGGCCCTTCGCTTCGGGGTTGCCGTCGCTCTCCTTGTGCTCGTCCTTCACCTCCTGCTTCGACATCCGCAGCTTGCGGAACAGCTGGAGGATCTGGACCGGCACGTCGAATCCGGCGATCGCGACCAGGCCCAATGCCATCGCCAGCATGATCCCGTTGAAGGTGCCACCGAGCGCCGCGACCGCGGTGCCGAGATCGGTGGAGGCGAGCCCCATCGTCATCCGCGTCGACGACCACAGCATATAGGCGCCGACCGCGCCGAGCAGCGTGATCTTGAGGATCGACTTGCCGAGCTCCATCCATCCCTGCGGCCCGAAGATCCGCTTCAGCCCCGCGGCGGGATCGATGCGGTTCGCCTTGGGCGCCATCAGGCTTCCCTTGAAGCCGAAGCTGCCGAGCCCCGCGGAGCCCAGCACCGTCGCGACGACGCTGACCGCCGCGAGCACCGCGAGCGAGGGGAACAGCTTCCACCCGGCCTCCGCCAGCGGCCGCCAGGGGGAGAAATCCTCGACGTCGTGGACGTCGAATCGGAAGCTCGCCGCCATCAGCGCCTTGCACGCTGCGACCAGCGACGGACCCGACAGCATCAGCCACGCCACCCCGGCGAGCACCACCAGCGCGGTGGAGAAATCCTTGGAGCGAAGCACATTGCCGTCGTCGGCGGCCTTTTGCTTGCGCTTGGCGGTTGGTGCCTCTGTCTTTTCGCCGAATTCGTCCGCCATCAGCCGATCACCAGCGAGCGCACCGCGCCGAGGCTCTCGGTGACGATGACGAGCATGTAATCGCCCATCGCGGGGAAGCCGATCGCGAGCGCGACGACGCCGACCGCGAGGCTGGCGGGAAGCCCGATCGAGAACAGGTTGAGCGCGGGCGCGGCGCGGCTCATCATGCCGACGACGAGGTTGAGGCAGAGCAGCAGGAACCCGACCGGCAACGCCAGCAGCAACCCGGCGAGAAAGGCATAGCCACCGAAGAACGCGATGTTCTTGAGCTGGCCGATGCCGAGCCACGCCGCGCCCGGCGGCATGGCGTCATAGCTCTGGACCAGCAGCTGGACGAGCACCAGATGCCCGTCGACCGACAGGAACAACAGGGTCAGCATGATCGAGAAGAACTGGCCGAGCGCGGGGCTCGACCGCCCGTTCTGCGGGTCGATCGACGAGGCGAAGCCGATCCCCATCGATCCGCCGATCACTTCGGACGCGATCATCGGCGCCGCGAACGCGATCTGCAGGATGAAGCCGATGGCAAAGCCGACCAGCGCCTCCGCGGCGAGCGACAGGAAGGTGGCGACCGCGAAGATCTGCGCGGGCGGCGCGATCGGGTGTGCGGCGAGCACCAGCACGCCGATCGCGCCCGACAGCGTCACCCGGACGGTCAGCGGCACCGACACCGCGCCGAACACCGGTGCGGCGACGAAGGCGGCACCGATCCGTACCATCACGAACATCAGCGCCCAGAGCTGCGGCTCGATCGAGAGGCCGAAGCCCAGCATGGATTATTTCACCAGGTCGGGAATGCGTTCGAACATGCCGATCGTGAAGTCGCTCAGCAGCCCCATGATCAGGCTGCCGAAGATCAGGATCGACACCGCGACCACGATCAGCTTCGGGACGAAAGAAAGCGTCTGTTCGTTGATCGACGTCGCCGCCTGGATCATCCCCAGGATCAGCCCGGCGAGCAGCGCGGGGATCAGGATCGGCGCGCTGGCGAGCGCCAGCACCCACATCGTCTGGTTCGCGACGGTCAGGAAATATTCGGCGTCCACGGTAAATCCTTAGATAGTCGGTGCCGGCACCGCGATCGCATCAAGTCGCGAAGCTGTTGGCGAGGCTACCCATCGTCAGCGCCCAGCCGTCGACCAGCACGAACAGCAGCAGCTTGAACGGTAGCGAGATGATCGTCGGCGACAGCATCATCATGCCGAGCGACATCAGCACCGTGGCGACGACAAGATCGATGACGATGAAGGGCAGGAAGACGAGGAACCCGATCTGGAACGCGGTCTTCAGCTCCGACGTGACGAAGGCCGGGAGCAGCACCGCGAACGGGATGTCCTTGGCGGACTGATAGGGTCCGGACTTCGCCAGTTCGGCGAACATCGTCAGGTCCTTCTTGCGGGTCTGCTTGCTCATGAAATCGTGCAGCGGCGCGCCCGCGGCGGCGATCATCTGGGTGCCGGCGAGCTGCCCCGACGCATAGGGCTGGATCGCCTGGCTGTTCATCTGGCTGATCGTCGGCGCCATCACGAACAGCGACAGGAACAACGACAGCCCGATCAGCACTTGGTTGGGCGGGGTCTGTTGCAGGCCGAGCGCCTGGCGGAGGATCGCGAGCACGATGATGATCCGGGTGAAGCTGGTCATCATCAACAGGATGCCCGGCAGGATCGTCAGCAGCCCCATGATGATGAGGACCTGCAGCGATAGCGACAGCGGCGCCGACTGGCCGGTCTGCGCGGCACCGCCGAGCTGGCCGAGCGCACGATCGACCGCATCGCCGACGCCGGGCACCGGCGCGGCAGGAGCGCCCTGCGCCAGCGCGGGCGCGGCGACGATCAGCGCGATCATCATTGCCAGCAGCACCCAGATCAGATTGGGGCCGCCGCGCTTCACCTTCGGAGCAGAGAGAGCGAGGGTCACTGGTCCACCTTGTCGAGCAGGCTGACGCCGCCACGCCCGACCGAGACGAGCAGCCGCTTGCCCTCGAAATCGAGCACCGCGAGCCGCAGTCCGGGGGAGATCATCATCGTCTCCTTCACCGCGATCAGCCGCGTCGCGGGCTTGCCGGGCATCCGCGCCTCGAGCCGCCGCCACAAATAGAGGCAGCCGATCATCAGGCCGCAGACCAGCGGCAGGAGCACGACGAGCTTGAGGATATAGGACCAGAGCATGTGGATCAGCCGCGCTTGTCGGGGTTGACGAGCTCGGTCATGCGCACGCCGAAGCGATCGCCGACCGTGACCACTTCGCCACGGCCGATCAACGTACCGTTGACGAATACGTCGAGCAGTTCGTTGGCCTGGCGATCGAGCTCGATCACGCTCGATTCGCCGAGCGCGAGCAATTCGCGCAGCGTCAGCTGGGTCGATCCGATCTCGACCGTCAGCTTGACGTCGACATCCTGGAGCAGCCGGAAATTGGCCGCTACCCCTGCATCCGCGAAGGACGCGGACGGGAAACCGCCGGTCATGTCGTTCATTGATCCTGTCCTTGGTCTTGATGCGCGAGGGCGGTGAGGCGGACGGCCGCAAAGCCGTTGGAGATGCCGACGGTGCCGGTGCCGAGGCGGTCGTTGCCGACCATCACCGGCACGTCGGCCGCGAAGCTGATCGGGATGACGTCGCCCGGCTTCAGGTCGATTAGCGTCTGCAGCGGCACCATCGGCTCGGCGAGGACCGAGCGGACCGGGAAGCGGACGTTCATCACCGACCGGGTCAACCCGGTACGCCACGCCGGATCGGCCTCCGCCTTGTCGAGCACCTTGCCGGTCAGCGTCGGCGCATGCGGCTTCAGCGCGGCGACCGGGTAGAGCAGATCGAGGAAGATCGGCTTGGCGGTGCCCGCGGCGATGCCGAAGCGGGTGACGACCATCGCGTCCTCGGCATCGATGCTGAGCATCGCGGCGTTGGTTTCGACGCGGGTCGGCTTGAAGTCGATCCGGGTCAGCGGTTCCCAGGCGGCGCGCAGCGGCGTCGCGATCATCGCGCCGAGCCGCGCCATCATCGCCTCGGCGGCGGGCGAGAATTCGGTGGGGAGCACCGCGGGCGCGGCGCCGGTGCCGCCGAAGAACTGATCGAGCAGTTCGAGCACGAAGCGACCGTCGACGACGCACAGCGCCTGCGCGCCTTGCGCCGGGGTCATCGTCATCGGCAGCCACGCGGTCAGCGTGTCGGCGCGTTCGGTGCGGTAATCGGCGAAACGCTGGACCACCAGCGGCTCGGCCCATGCGCGGACTTCCTGGCGCAGCAACGGCTCGAACACCCCGCGCAATCCCCGTGCGAGCCGCGCCGAGAGATGCTGCAGGGTGTGGAGATCGCCGAACGGATTGAGCTTGGCGACGCCCAGGCCACTCGCGTGACTGGCCTGGACGCGATCCCGCTCGCGCCGTTCGTTTACCTTCGTTGCCTCGGCATTAACCATGGCTCACTGAACAACGAAACTGGTAAAGTAAACGTTACCGACGCCCCCGAAACCCTCTTTGCTTTTCAGCGTATCGTTGATCGCCTTGGCCAGCCGGACCTGCAATTGGCGCTTGCCGTCGGAGGTGAAGACCTGGTCCTCGGTGGTGTCGCCGAGCGTCATCAGGATCGCCGATCGCACCGCGATCTCGTTGGTCTTGATGTGATCGATGACGGTATCGTCATAGGGCGTCGCCACCGCGACGCCGACCTGAACGAAATGCACCGAATCCTGGAGGTTGGAGGTGAAATCCTTCTCCAGCGCATAATAATTCGACGCATATTTGTCGCCGCCCTCGCCCGCGGGGGTCGGCTTGCCGCCATGGCTGGCCTCGGCTTCCTCGCCGCCGCCGCCATGCCCCCCCTCGCCGCCTTCGCCGCCTGGCTTCTTCTGCTCGCTCTTGGGAACCAGCTTGGGGCCGGCGGGCTCATGCTCCTTGGCGTCGGCACCACCGCCGACCATGCCGGCCTTGGTCGCGTAGATCCCGGCGCCGACCCCACCGCCGATCAGCGCGAGGAACGCGACGGCCATCACGATCAACTTCATCTTGCCCTTCTTCTTGGGCGCAGCGGCGGTGGCGTCGTCGGGTTTGTCGCTCATTGTCTGGTCCTTCAGGCGAGCCGGCCGTCATCGGCGCGGTCTTGATCGTCATGGCGGTCGGTGGCGCGGCGCGGGGCCGCGGGCAGCGCGGCGTCGCGCTGGGGTTGGCGCTGTTGCTGCGATTGCTGCGGCTGTTGGGGGGCCGCGCCGGCGGCACTCGCATCGACCACGGTCTGGCCGAGCCGGAGCCCGCGCTCCTCGGCGAGCGCGGCGAGGCGCGGCTGCGCGTCCTGGATCAGCGCACGCGTGGTCGCCTGTTCGGCGGTGAACTGGACGTGGACCGTGTCGCGATCGCGAGTCACCGCGACGTCGATCGTGCCGAGCGCATCGGGCACCAGCCGAATCCGCGTATCGGTCGCATCGGCGTTGTCGCGCAGCGATTCGATGTGCGCGATCATCGCCTGCGGCCAGCGCTCCTGCCGCATGTCGAGCATCGGCTGGTCGGCGGTGGTGACCGGCGCAGCGATCGGCGCGGCGGGGGCCGCGATCGTGCCGAGCGAGGCGAGCGGATCGGCGGCGTCCTCGCCCCGTTCACGCCGCGCGGCAGCCGAGATCGCGGCACCGAAGACCTGGAGCGCGGGGCCGGCGACGATCGTTGTCGGCACGATCGCGGCTGCGGCGATCGGCGCCGCCTGGAGCGCGGCCGGCGCGGCGAGTTGGGGCGCCGGTGACGGCATGGCGGCGACAGGCGTGAAGTCGGCGGATCGGACCTGTAGCGGCGAGGTCGGCGCCGCCGGCGCCGCTGGTCCGGCGATCGGCAGGACAACGCCCTCGATTGGCGGCAGCGGCGCGACCATCGCCGGTGGCACCGCGAGCGGGGTCACGACAGGCGTTGCGCCCTCCCACCGAATGTCGCGCGTGGTCTGCGGGATCGCGGCGGCGACGACCGGGCGAGCGGCGGGTGCGCTCCGGACAACCGAAATCGACGGTGGCGCGGGCGCCTTGGCAAGCTTCGCACCCGGTACGGGCGTCGGAAGGGGCGCAGTCGGAGCGATCGGCAGCGCGGTGAGTACCGGCGGGTCGAGCGGGGTTTCCGACGGCTCGCTGTTGCCCGCGGCATCGGCCTGATCCCTTTTCGGCGCAGTCTTGGTCGAGACGATCGACACTTGCCGCATGGCGGGCGACGGAATGGCCGCGAGCGATGGGACGATCTTGTCGGGTGCTGGTGGCGCCGGATCCTCCACCCGCGGCATTGCCATCTTCGCGGGCGCGACGGTGGTGACGACGGCGACGGCGGGCATGATCTGGACCGGCCCGATGCCAGCCGGCGCGGCTGCGGCTGCGGCTGGGGCTGGGGCAGCGGCCGGGACCGGAGCCAGGGGTGGAGCTGGAGCTGGAGTTACCGCGATCGGCGCAGCCTCGACCGGCAACACACTGCCGTCGGCGGCAACCGGCTGCCGCACCGAATCGGCGACGACGCCGGGCTCGCCGACCGGCGGTTGCGCGATGATCGCGGTCGCGCCGAGCAGCGTCTGAAAGTCGAAGCCGGGTTCGGTGGTGGCGAGCAGGGACGCGGGGCCCTTGCCGGGCGGACCGGTGACCAGCGTCGTGGCAATGGCGGAAGTGATCGTCGGCATCGTTTCTCGTCTTAAGCAGGCTGGTATCGCCCACTCAGCAAGGATCGTGCCGAACGCTCCTCGTGGCCGGTGCGGCTTCCAGCGCGCGGATCGCCTTCAGCACCGCGTCGGTATCGGCACGCGCGATCAGCTTCTCGATCGCGCTCTGGTCGCGCTTGGCGGCGCGGGTCGCCTCGGCCGCGCGTGCGACGAACTGCTCGGCGGCGTCGACCCGGGCGCGGGCGGCGATTGCGGAATCGTGGAGGCGCTCGCGGAAATGTGCGCTGGCCGACAGGTTCGCGGCGGTGGCCAATTGCGCGGCGGGGGCTACCGCGTCGGCGAGCGCGGTGATCCGTGACGCGAGCAGCGCCTCGCTCGCGGCCTTGTCGCAGGCGCGCGCCTCGTCGGCGCGGGTCAGGTTCAACTGCAGCGTGCGGACGCGGTGCAGCCGCGCCAGCTTCTTGGCGTCAGCCATCGCCGAACACGCCGGTCAGCTCCGCGATCGCATCGCCGAGCGGCACGTTCGCATCCGCATCCTGGCGGATATATTCCATGATCGCGGGGTGGCAGGCGATCGCGGCATCGATCCGCGGATCGGCACCGGGGCGGTAGGCGCCCATCAGCACCAGATCGCGATTTTCCTCATAGGTGGCGAGATGCCGGCGCAGCGACCGGGCGGCATGGACATGCGCGGGCGCGGCGATGTCGGTCATCACCCGGCTGACCGACGGCCCGATGTCGATCGCCGGATAGACACCGTGTTCGGCGAGCGCGCGGCTCAGCACGATATGCCCGTCGAGGATCGATCGCGCGGCGTCCACCACCGGATCGTTGCCGTCGTCGCCGTCGGCGAGCACGGTATAGATCGCGGTGATCGATCCGCCGGTGCGGACATCGACTCCGGCGCGCTCGATCAGGTTGGGCAGCATCGCGATCGCGCTCGGCGGATACCCTCGCGCGGAGGCGGGTTCGCCCAGCGCCAGCCCGATCTCGCGGCCCGCATGTGCGACGCGCGTCAAGCTGTCCATGATCAGCAGGACCTTCTTGCCCTCGGCACGAAACCCTTCCGCGATCGCGGTCGCCCGCAGCGCACCGCGGATCCGCAGCACCGGGGAATGGTTGGCGGGCACCGCGACCACCACCGACCGCGCCCGCGCCGCCCCCGCCACCTTGGTCTCGAGGAAGTCGGCGACCTCGCGGCTACGCTCGCCGATCAGGCCGATGACGATCACGTCGGCCTTGGCGGCGCGGACGATCATCCCGAGCAGTACCGATTTGCCGACCCCGGAACCCGCCATGATGCCGACCCGCTGACCCTGGCCGACCGTCAACAATCCATTGATCGCACGGACGCCGACGTCGAGCGGCTCCAGCACCCGGCCACGATCGAGCGGCGATTGCAGCTTGCCCGCGAGCGGCCAGCGCCCGGCACCGCGGATCGGGCCGAGGCCGTCGATCGGCTTGCCCGCGCCGTCGACCACCCGGCCGAGCAGCGCGTCGCCGACCTCCGCCTCGCCCGGTGCGCCGATCGGGCGGACCGGCGCCTGGGGCAGCAAGGCCGCGGGGCCGCCGAGGTTCATCATCAGCGTCCGCCCACCGCGAAAGCCGATCACCTCGGCTTCGACACCGGTGGCGGGATCGCCGACTTGGCAGACCGTGCCGACCGGCAGCGACAGTCCGACCGCCTCCATCAACAGTCCGTCATAGGATGCGAGCCGCCCCGAGACGCGCGGCGCCGGCCGGAAGTCGGCGGCACCCAGCGTCTCCAGATAATCGGCCGTGAACCGGTTCAGCACGCGGGCGGCACCACGGCACGATCGAGCGCGGTGGCGAGCTGGTCGATCCACAGATCGGGCCCGTCCTCGACGATCGTCGAGGCGCTTTCGAGCACGAAGCTGCCACGCCCGACCCCCATGTCTCCCGCCGCGAACACGGTCTTGGGCAACTTGCCCTTGACCAGCGCGACATCGGCGGGGTTCAACCGCAGCAACGCCGATTCGGCGGAGTCGGCGAGCAGTTCCGCGGCCAGATCGATGCGCTCGCCGAGGAGGTCCGCGGACACGCCGACCTCGCCCACCAGCCGCGTCACCAGGAACAGCACGGTCTGGCGAAGCCGCCGCGCGATCTGTTCGCGGTCGACACGCCCGCCGCTCGCGAGTGCGTCGCCGAGCGTCGCGAGCAGCTGTTCGTCGCGCGCCGCCGCATCGCGCGACGCGGCGACCGCGGCGGCGAGACCCTCTTCGTAACCCGCGCTGTGCGCGGTCTCGATGGGATCGATGAACGGGCTCGGCGCCCCCGCCGGATCGAGCGGGTTCCACCCCGCGGTCGGATTATGGCTCGCATCGGCGGGGCTGAAGTGGCGCGGCCGCGGCATCGCGGCGGCATCACGCAGGTCCGCAGGTGCGAACCCCATCGGCGGCGCGAACACCGCCTGGAGAATATGCGCCGCGGCATCGTGGCGCGCGGCGAACCCGGCGTGGAAATCAGACATAATCGTCCTCGCCCCCGCCCATCATGATCGTGCCGTCCTTGGCGAGCCCACGCGCGATCGCGATCATCGCCTTCTGCGCGTCGAGCACTTCGGCGAGCTTCATCGGCCCGCGTGCCTCCATCTCGTCGCGGATGCCGTCGGCGGCGCGCGCCGACATGCAGCCGAGGAAGCGGTCCTTCACCGCCGCATCGACGCCCTTCAGCGCCTTGGTCAGGATGTCGCCGTCGACGTTGCGGATCAGCGCACCCAGGTTCTTGTCGTCCATGTCGAGCAGATTGTCGAAGACGAACATCGCCTCCTCGATCGCCTTGGCGACGTCGCGGTCGATCTTGAAGAGCTTCGGCATCACCCGCTGCTCGGTCGCCTTGCGCGCGCCCGACAGGATCTTCGCCGCCTCGCGCGTGCCGCCGAGCGTCACGCCCTGCGACTGCGCACCGCCGCCGGTGCGGTTGGCGAGCAGCGTCTTCAGCGTGTCGACCGCTTCCGGGGTGATCGGGCCCAGCCGCGCGATGCGGTGGAGGATGTCGGGCTGTGCCGCTTCGGGCAGCAATTCGAGCACCTGGCCACCGATCACCGGATCGAGGTTGGCGATCAGCACCGCGGCGATCTGCGGATGTTCCTTCTCGATCATCTGCGCGATCTCGGTCGCGTCGAGCCAGTCGAGCAGTTCCAGCTCGCACGCGGCCTCGGGCGGGGTGATCCGCGCGAGCACGCTCTCCGCCTTGTCCGGCCCCAGCGCGCGGTTCATCACCGCCTCGATCTGCGGGCGCGGATCGAAGCCGATCGCGGTCCGTTCGCGGGCATGGCCGACGAAGTCGTCGAGCACGTCCTCGACCTCCTGCTCGCTGACGTCGGCGACGTTGAACATCGCCTTGCCGAGCTGGCGGACTTCTTCGGGTTCGAGCTTCTGGAGGATCGCGGCGGCTTCTTCCTCGCCGACCAGCATCATCAGCACCGCGGCGCGCTCGACCCCGGTATAGGTGCGCAAGGCAGTGGTCACTTGGCGTCGGCCTTGATCATGTCGCGCACCGCGAGCGCGGCGCGGGTCGGGTTGTCGCGGGTGAAGCCGCGGACTGCGCCGATCCGGTCGTCATAGCCGCGGGTCGATTCGAGCTGGTCGAGGCTGACCGGCGCACTACCCGCGACCGCGGGCGATCCGACGGGGCCGCCGAGGGCGGGGCGCGGCGCATCGTCGCGCTTCTTCATCAGCGCCTTCGACAGCGGGCGGACCCCGAGCATCAGCACCAGCAGCGCGATCAGCACCGCGGTGACGTTGCGCGCGATGATCGGCAGCCAGGCATTGTCGTACCAGGCCGGCCCCGCATCCGCGGCGGCATCGGTGCCGGCGAACTTGCGGCTGATCACGGTGACATTGTCCTGACGGGTCTGGTCGTAGCCGACCGCGCTCTTCACCAGATCGGTGATCTGGGTGATCTCCATCGCGGTGCGGCGGGTCTTGTCGGGATCGCGGAGCAGCACCGCGACCGACAGCCGCTTGATCGAACCCGGCGCGTTGCGCGTCACCGAGACTTCCTTGCCGAGATCATAGGCGCGCTGGAAGGCGTCCGACTGTTTGGCGGGATCGGGGGCGGGGCCACCCGCGACCGGCTGCGGCGTCGCCGATCCGCTGGCGCCGTTGGCGGCCTGCGGGGTCGACAGCTGGCTGGCGGGGGGCGGGGTGTTGGACAGTGCGCCGGGGATACCGCCGGGGGCGCCGCCGCCATCCTTCAGGTTGCCGACCCAATTGCCGGTCTCGGCGCGCAGCGTGCCCGCCTTGTCGTAGCTTTCGCGGGTCGCCTGGGTTTCGTCGAGATTGACGTCGGCCTGCACCTCCGCGGTGAAGTTGCCCGCGCCGACCAGCGGCGTCAGCAGCTGGACGAGCTGCGCGCGATACTTGTCCTCGACGCGGCGCTGGATGTCGAGCCGCTGGTCGCCCTGCGCGCCCGCACCGTCGGCACCGCCGGGCTTGGACAGCAGCGCGCCGAGCTGGTCGACGATCGTCACCGCCTCGGGCTTCATGCCGGGCACCGACGAGGCGACCAGGTTGATGATCGATGCGACCTGCGCATCGCTCAGCGAGCGGCCACCCTGTAGTTTCAGGATCACCGACGCCGACGGCGCGGCATTGTCGCGCACGAACACCGAGCTTTCGGGCATGGCGAGGTGAACCCGCGCTTCCGACACCGCATCGATCTCCTGGATCGACTTGGCGAGCTCGCTCTCGCGCGCCTGGCGCAGGCGCTCGCCTTCGACCGCACGGCTGACGCCCATCGGCAGTTGATCGAGGATCGCATAGCCACCGGGCGCCGCCTTGGGCAGGCCCTGGCCGGCGAGCAGCATCCGCGCGCGGCTGAAATCTTCTTCGCCGACGGTCAGCGAACCGGTGCCGTCGTCGATATGGCTCTTGATGTTCGCCTGGTCGAGCGCGGCGGTGACCGCGGCCTTGTCGGCATCGGGCAGGCCGGTGAACAGCGTCTTCTGGGTCGGCGTCGACAACGCCATCCACGCGAGCGCGGCGGCACCGATCAGCGCGATCATCAGCGCCATCGGCAGCGAGCGGCGGACCGCGGGCTGCGCGAGCACGCCGCGGATCTGGAGCAGCGGGTTGGCGAACCGTTCGGGCGCGCCGGCGTTGGTGGGGATCAGGGCTGTGCTCATGACATTACACCGGCATGCTCATGATGTCCTTGTAGGCGGACAGCAATTTGTTGCGGACCTGCAGCGTGGCTTCGAAGCCGACGCTGGCCTGCTGGCGGGCGAGCATCACCTTGGCGATGTCGATCGTCTCGCCGCGCTCGTAGCTTTCGCTGAGCTTGGCGGCCTGGTTCTGGCCCTCGTTGACCTGCTTCAGCGCGCTGTCGAGCGTGTCCGCGAAGCTGCCCGGCTTGGTCGACTGCGGTGCCGCCGCCGCATCGGTGGTCCCGGCGCGGGCGAGCGCCTGGTTGCGTTCCAGGATCTGCGCGCGGAGCTGCATGACCCGGTCGACGCTCATCGCGCCGCCGACACCCGAGACGCTCATGCCGATGCTCGCAGGTCATGCTGGCGGGCGATGTCGTCGCCCTGCTCGCGCGCCTTGGCGAGGCGGTAGCGCAGCGTGCGTTCGGAGATGCCGAGCCGGCGTGCGGTCTCGATCCGGCTGCCGCCGCATGCCTGCAACGTCTCGCGGATCGCGGCGAACTCGCTCATCTGGACGATATTGCCGAGCGTCGCGGGCTCGCTGGCGACCGGCGCCGCAGGGGGGGCGGGCGCGTGCAGCGGGATCGGCTGGGCGGAGCGCTGGAAGGTGAAGGTCACCGGGCGGTCGAACACCACGTCGCTCGCCTCGATGGTGTCGCCGGTGGCGAACAGCAGCGCGCGCTGGACGACGTTCTCGAGCTCGCGAACATTGCCGGGCCAGTCGTGCCGCATCAGCGCATCGAGCGCCGCGGTGGTCGGCCACGGCACCACCGCGCGCGTGCCGGCGTGACGCAGGATCATCGTCGCGGTCAGCGCAGGGATATCCTGCGGGCGCTCGGCGAGCGGTTTGGTGGTCAGCGGGAATACCGAGAGGCGGTAATAGAGATCGGCGCGGAACCGGCCGGCGGCGACTTCGCCCTGCAGATCGCGGTTGGCGCAGGCGATGACGCGGACGTCGATCGGCTGCGGGGTCGATGCGCCGATCGGCACCACCTCGCGCTCCTGCAGCACGCGGAGCAGCTTGGCCTGGAGCTGGATCGGCATCTCGGCGATCTCGTCGAGCAGGATGGTGCCGCCGTTGGCGGCGCGGAAGAAGCCTTCGCCGCCCGATGAGGCGCCCGTGAAGGCGCCCTTCTGATGGCCGAACAGCAGCGCCTCGAGCATCGTCTCGGGCAGCGCGGCGCAGTTGATCGCGACGAACGGGCCGTCCTTGCGGGTCGATCCGTTGTGGATCGCGCGGGCGAGCACCTCCTTGCCGGTCCCGGTCGGGCCGTTGATCAGCACGGTGATGTCGGCCTGTGCGACACGCTCGGCGAGCGCGAGGAGGGCGAGGCTCTCGGGGTCCGCCGCGGTCGGGGTGTCGGGTCCGGCGACGAGGGCGCGGGCGAAGCCGTAGCCGATCGCGGCATCGGCGGCGCCGAACGCGATCCGCGCCGGGTTGCCGTCCTGCGACGGGATGACGTGGCGGCCGTCTTCGCCGATCACCACGGTGCGCGCCGGGGCGGTCACCGCCTCGCCGTCGGCGACCAGGAACAGATCGCGCGGGCCCGCCGGCCCGGTCTCGAAGGACCCGACGCCGAACCCCTGAGCCCGAAGGCTGGAGATCAGCGCGTAGCGGCGGGCGGTAACGGCAGCAGTCGGAAAGATCGTACGCATGGTGTTCCCCCAAGAACAGCCCGGGGAATGCGACCAAGGTGGTAAATCTCTGGTTAAAGGCCTTGCCGCCCCGGCAAATTATTTCCGGGCGCACATACGGGCGGGCGCGCCGCCGCCTACGCGCGCGCGTGAACGGAGCCGGGCGGGGGCGGCAACGGGCGCCCAGGGACGATGCATTTTCCCGCTAAAGCCCGGTCCTGTCCTGCCGTTCTAGCATTTGGATGCTTGGTCCTTCCGCTCTGGGGGCGGCGGGGAGCACCGATCAGACGGAGATTTGGACCATGACTGTTATCGCTTCCAACATCTCGGCGCTTCGCTCGGCGAATGCGTCGATGAAGGCCAATACCATGTTGTCGACCGCGATGGAGCGGCTCTCGACGGGCAAGCGCATCAATTCGGCCAAGGACGATGCGGCCGGCCTCGCGATCGCCTCGTCGATGACCGCGCAGGTCCGCGGCATGAACCAGGGCGTGCGCAACGCCAACGACGGCATCTCGATGATCCAGACTGCCGACGGCGCGCTCGACGAGGTCACCAACATGGTGCAGCGGATGCGCGAACTGGCGGTGCAGGCGGGCAACGGCACCTATTCGGTCGACGATCGCAAGAACATCAAGGAAGAGATGGACGCGCTCGGCAAGCAGATCGACAGCACGCTGACCAACACCAAGTTCAACAACGTCGCGCTGTTCCCGACCACCGCCGCGACCGTGAAGGTCCAGGCCGGTGCGGTCGCCGCCGACGCGGTCGACATCAGCTTCGGCGGCGTCGACGTCTCGGGCGTCGCGACGTCGAGCGGCTCGGCGATCGACGTCAGCACCGCGACCTATACCTTCAGCGAGACCGCGTTCGACACCGCGCTGACCAACGTCACCACGGCACGCGCAAAGCTCGGCGCCTCGCAGAACCGGCTGCAGTCGGCGGTCACCAACCTGACCTCGAACGCGACCAACCTGTCGGACGCCAAGAGCCGCATCGAAGACGCCGACTTCTCGGCGGAATCGACCGCGCTCGCCAAGGCATCGATCCTGAGCCAGGCGTCCACCGCGATGCTCGCCCAGGCGAACCAGACCCAGCAGAGCGTGCTTCAGCTGCTGAAGTAATCAGGCGTTCCCGCCCCGGCACCGCCCCCCAAGGGTGACGGTGGCGGACCACAGCGAACCCCGGTGGCCACCAGCCGCCGGGGTTTTGTTGTTTTCGAGGGGGCTCAGGCATGGCCGGAGGTAAGCGGAACGCCAGCCGCTAGACCCCGCCCGCTCAGAACGAAAACGACGTCAGGATCAGCCACCCGGTCTGGGCGACGTCCTTGAAGCGGATCTCGGTCTCGTTGCCGGGCAACGGCTTGTTCTTGACGATCCCGTCACCGAGCACACGGGTGTTGGGATCGACCACATAGCCGACGCCGACGTTGAAGCTCTGTCCGGTCTGGCCGCGGCGGAACCCCACCATCACGCCCATGCCGACCGCCTCGATCACTTCG
This sequence comes from Sphingomonas sp. Tas61C01, assembly GCF_052567495.1. NCBI lineage: Bacteria > Pseudomonadati > Pseudomonadota > Alphaproteobacteria > Sphingomonadales > Sphingomonadaceae > Sphingomonas > Sphingomonas sp. Tas61C01. The sequence continues at coordinate 2,455,264 of NZ_CP199583.1, read as the reverse complement.
TCGGTGCCCGGCTGGAGCGCGACGAACGGACCGACGCCCCAGCGCGCGAGCTTGACGTCCTTGCCGTCGCCCATCGCCGATCCGACACCGGGGGTGAAGAAATAATGCGACTCGAGCATGACGCGCGCACGGTCGTTGTTCTCGTCCTCGATCCGCACGAGATTGTCGACCAGCGTCGCGGTGACCACGCGGTCGCGGACCCCGATGTCGACCGAGAACGACAGTCCGACACCGAAGTCGAGCCCCGCGAACTGTCGGTTGCTCTCCTCGGTCTTCGCGTTTTTGTCGGCCAGCGTCTTGATCGTCTCGGCCCGCGCGGCCTCGTCGGCCTGCGCAGAAGCGGCAACGGGTGCCGCCGCGATCATCGCAGCGCACCCGATCGATATCAGTTTCGTTATCATGCCAGTGTCCCCCCTTGCATCGACGGGGAGAGGCTCGATCGGATCGCCCGCTGGTTCCAGCGGAGATGGATCGATAACGGTGCGACCTAAATTCGGCGGCCGAGCGCGCGCTTCAGCTTGGCATGGGCGGCGCTCTTGATCTGGCAGACGCGTGCCGAACCGACGCCGAGCACCAGGCCGATCTCCTCGAGATTGAGTTCCTCGACATAGTAGAGCTGGATCACCTGAGCCTCGCGCTCGGGCAGTGCCGAGATCGCTGCGATCAGCGTATCGCGCAGGTCGCTGTCGGCGAGCTGTTCGAACGCGTCGGGCGCGTCGTCGGCGAACCACGGCAGGTCGTCGGCATAGACGTCGTCGATCGGTTCGAACCGGATCGCCTCCGCGGTGACATAGTCCGCACGCAGCTTCTCGATCGTGACGCCGAGGTGGTTGGCGAGCATGGCTTCTCCCGGGGCGGTGCCCGTCGCTGAGGTAAGGGTTGCGACCGCGGTGGCGTATTGACGTCGCCGGCGCATCGCGCCCCGCGTCGTCGTGGCCTGGCGGCGCAGTTCGTCGATCATCGCGCCACGCAGGCGGGTCTGCAGATAGCTGCGGAAGCTCGGGCCCTGTTCTTCGGCCGCGCCCGCCGCCTCGACCAGCGCGACCAGGCCGATCTGGACGAGATCCTCGACCTCGACGATCGAACTCATCGATCCGTGGACGTGCCACGCGATCCGGCGGACCAGCGGCAGATGCTGGCGGACCAGCGCCTCCGCGTCGCCGCCCGGGCGCTGCTTGGGCGAATAGGTCAGCGGCTGGGCCGCGGCGAACGCGCCCTTCATCGGTTCCGCGCTCATGCCGCGAGCGCCGGCTGCGCGGCGCCGATCACGGCGACGACTTCGACCGACTTCTCCTCGGGCACTTCGAAGAAGGACAGCACCGGGGTGTCGGGCAAACAGGTCTTGACGAGCTTGCGGATCGCGATCCGGATCGCGGGCTGGACGACCAGCGCGAACGGCTTCGCCTCGGCGACCAGCGGCGCGGCGGCGCGTTGCAGCGCCTCGACGATGCGGCGGCCGAGATCGGGCTCGATGACGTGGCGGCGCGACGTGTCCGCGCGCATCGCCTGGCCGAGTAGCCCTTCGAGCTGCCCCTCCAGCGTCATGACGCGCAACGGCTCGCGCACACCGCACAGCTTCTGGATGATAAGCGCGCCGAGTTCGGGGCGGATCATCTCGATGATCTCCTCGGCATCCTGCGAGCGTTGCGCGGCGACGGTGATCGCCTGCGCGATGCGACGGAATTCCTTCAACGGGATGTTCTCCGCGAGCAGACCCTTCAGCACCTGGGTCAGCGTGGTCAGTGACAGCGGCTGCGGGGTGAGCGAGGCGACCAGATGCCCGGCGCGCTCCTTCAGCCCGTCGAGCAGCGCCTGAACTTCGTCGGGGCCGAGCAGATCGGTGGCGTTCTGGCCCAGCAGGTGGTTGAGGTGCGTCGCCATCACCGTGCCCGCATCGACCACAAGGTAGCCCGCACCGGTCGCGGCGTCGGCATCGCCCGGCGCGATCCAGGTCGCGTCGAGCCCGAAGGTCGGGTCCTTGGCGGTCTTGCCGGACAGCGCGCCGAACGCCTGGCCGGTGTCGAGCGCGAGCATGTCGTCGGGCGAGACCTGGTCCTCGCCGACGATCACGCCGTTGACGAGGATGCGATAGGTATAGGGCGCCAGATTGATGTCGTCGCGGACCCGGCATTGCGGGACGACGAAGCCGAGTTCCTTCGACAGCTGTCGCCGAACGCCGGTGATCCGCCCCATCAACGGCGCGCCGCGGCGCTCGTCGACCAGCGGCACCAGCCCGTAGCCGATGTCGAGATTGACCTGCATGCCGTCGGCGACCTCGTCCCAGCCGATCCGCGACTGGTCGACGGCCTCGACCGGCACCTCGACCACCGGCGGCGGACGACGCTCGATCTGGCGCAGCTTCCACGCGGCGAAGCCGGCGATCGCGGCGGCGGTGAGGATCACCAGATGCGGCATGCCGGGGAATACCCCGAGCAGGCCGAGGATGCCCGCGACCGGCATCCAGGTCCGCGATGCGCCGAACTGGCTGCCGATCTGGCCGGCAAGGTCCTTGTCCGACGCGACCCGAGTGACGATCGCGGCGGCGGCGATCGATAGCATCAGCGACGGCAGCTGCGCGACCAGCGCGTCGCCGATCGCGAGCAGGATGTAGCTCTTGGCGGCCGCTGCGATCGTCATGCCGTGGCTGACCGGGCCGAGGATCAGCCCGCCGATCACGTTGGCGGCGAGGATCAGCATCGCCGCGACCGCATCGCCCTTCACGAACTTCGACGAACCATCCATCGAGCCGTAGAAATCGGCCTCGGTCGATACTTCGACCCGGCGCGCCTTGGCTTCGTCGGGCGTGATCAGGCCGGCGTTGAGATCGGCGTCGATCGCCATCTGCTTGCCGGGCAACGCATCGAGCGTGAACCGCGCCGACACTTCGGACACCCGGCCCGCGCCCTTGGTGACGACGATCAGGTTGATGATCATCAGGATCGCGAACACGAAGATGCCGACGACATAGTCGCCGCCGATCAGGAAGGTGCCGAACGCCTCGATCACATGGCCGGCCGCGGCCTCGCCTTCATGGCCATGGACCAGCACGATGCGGGTCGAGGCGACGTTGAGGCCGAGGCGGAACAGCGTCGCGAACAGCAGCACCGTCGGGAAGGCGGAGAAATCGAGCGGCTTCTGCGCGTTGAGCGCGACCATCAGCACCGCGAGGCTGATCGCGATGTTGGCGACGAAGAACACGTCGAGCAGCGCCGCCGGGATCGGCACCACCATCACCACGACCAGCAGCAGGATCGCGAGTGGCAGCGCCGCGGCGCGGCCGTTGGAGAGCAGCTTGTTGAGCATCTCAGCCACCCATCCGCGCGAGCATCATGTATGCGAGGCGGGCGGTGTCGGGGGTCGGCCGCAACAGGCTGGCGCTGGCGACTTGGGTATCGCCCTTGAACCGGCCGATCGCCGCGGTCGCCCAGCTGAGCGCGTCCTCGGCGCTCTGGTTGGTCCCGGTGATGACGGTCGATCCGTCGACGTCGAGCGCCTGCGCGGCGTAGTTGGCCGTGGCCGCGGCGCCCGGAACGACGCCCGCGCTGGCGGACGCGTTGTCGAGCTTGGCCGCGAACCGGTCGTAGATCTGCGACAGCGAGCGGGGCTGCCCGTTGGCGGCGTAGAAGATGTTGCGGTTGGCGCCGGCAGCGGCGGGGAACAACGCCGATGCGCCGGCGTCCGGATTGTTCTGCATCGCCGACAGGAACTTCTTGGCGCCGCCGAGCCCCAGGAAATGTGCCATGTAGAGATCGGTGCCGTTGGCGGTCCGCCCCAGCGTGCCTTCCAGCGCGCTCTTGTTGTCCGACGCATGCTCAGCGGCCATCAGCGAGGCGGCGGCCGGATCGTTGCGCAGCGCGAGGATCGACTGGCGCGTCGCGCCGTCGGCGACGGTGTAGCGGCCGCTGCCGGTCTGGCCGATGCTGTCGGCGGCCCAGGCCATGCCGTTCTCGGCGCCGTGCTTCTTAACCACCGCGAGCCAGCTCTGTTCGATGAACTGGTACAGCCCCGACGCCGAGGAGGTGCCCGCGCGCGCGGACGCGTTCAGCCCGCTCTCGAGCTTGGCCTGGCCGAGCAGATACGAGAAATCGACGCCGGTCCGGCTGCTCGCCTGGGCGATCGCCGACTGGATCCGGCCGGTGGTGATGGAGTTGACGGTCATGCTGGTGGATTATCAGCAAGACGCGTGCCAGAATGGATGCGCGGAGCCGTCGCTATCTCAAGTCACCACCCCGGCGAAGGCCGGGGCCCAGGTAAACGGGCTTGGGTGACGGAGCGCGGCGATCAACCGCTTGGCTTCCCCACCTGGGCCCCGGGCTTCGCCGGGGTGGTGGAAGCGGGGAGGGTAATCCCCTACGCGTACGCCCCGGCAAGCGTCGGCCGGTAGCCGGCACCGCTTTCGCCGGTCAGAACTTGCAGGCGGCGGCGGACATTTGCCGCCATCAGGTTGACATAGATCCGGCTGGTCTCGTTCAGCCGGTTCGCCTCATCGGCGAGTTCGCGCAGCTCGGGGCCGGCGGGGCCGGTGCCGAGCAGGGCGAGCGTCTCGATGCCCGCGAGCTTGTCCGCGGTCGCGCGTTCCAGCGCCACCACGTCGTTGGCCTTCAGCGCCGCGATCTCCGCATGGAGCGCGTCGATCACCCGGATCAGGGCCTCACGCTTTGCCATTGGGTGCCCATTCGAGCCGGAGGGCGAGCAGCCGATCGGCGATCGTCGACGGCAGGATCGGGAAGGATCCGTCCGCGATGGCGCGCTTGATCGCGGCGACGCGTTCCATGTCGACCGGGGGCGACGAGGAGAGCTGCTTGGCGACGCCGGCTGCCTGGCTGGCGATCGGCGAGGGTGCCGGGGTGGGGGTGGGTGCCGGGGTCGGCGTGGCGGCGCTTGCCACCGGCGTCGCAGGCGCGGTCGCGGCGATGCGCGTGACGCTTCGCTCCCCTCCTACTGCCTTGATCCCGATCGCTTCCATCATGTCCGCACCCTTCTGGTCTGGCTGACACGTGGATAAACGGCCTGCCGCGGACGAAGTTTAGCGAAAAAGATTCACTCGCCCCAGCCCGGCAGCGTGGCGCGGCCATCGGCGACCGCGACCGCCTGGACCGGCTGGCGCGCATCGTCGACGCGGACCAGGAAACGCGCGCCCGGCTGGGCGTCGGCCAGCGCGACGCCTTCGCGGCTGATGGCGAAGCCCGTCGACCCTGCCTCGATCACCACCGGATCGCCGCGGCGGATCACCGGATCGACCTTGATCGGCTTGGCATAGGCGGCGGGCTGCACCCGGGCGGCGGCGGCACCGACCGGCATGTTGACAGGCACGTAGATCCGCCAGTCGGGGCCCGCGCAGCTCACCACCACCGCGTCGTGCGCCTCGGTACGCCACGACAACGCCACCGTCGGGCAGGCGGCGAGCCGCAGCCGCGTGTCGATCGGGGTGCGCGCGCCGCCTTCGGCGCCGAGCGGGCGGCCGGTGAAGGCGGAGACCGTGCGGTCGAGCGAGGCGGTATCCTGGAAGGCGGCGGCGAGAAGCAGCAGGGCGATCATGGTTGGTCCTTGCGCTCGCCGGCGAAGGCGAGGGTGACCAGCGCGGCGCGACGGCCCGGCGTTTGGCTGGTGGTGATGGCGATCCGCGCGCTGGTGCTGCCCGCGATCGCCGCCGCGACCGCGCGGGCGCGATCCGCTGCCAACAACGCAGCGCTGCGCGTGGCGGGATCGACGTCCGCGGCGCTGCCGTCGACGAAGCCGGTGACGGTGAGCATCACCCGCGGATCGCGTGCGGCGTCGCTCGCCCATCGCGCGATCGCGTCGGTCGAGCCGGGCAGCGCTGCCGAACCGGGGGCGAAATCGAATACACCGTCGGCGGCGACCGGCAGGGGGGTGGGATCGGGGGTGGAGACGCCGAAGCCTTCGCGCAAACCGCGCGCCAGCGCCGCGCGATCGTTGCCCTGGGCCTGGAGCAGCACGAAGAAGCCGACCAGCAACAGTGCGAGATCGGCGAGCGTCACCAGCCAGAGCGGGCGGCCGGCGGGCGGATCGGGATAGGCGATCGCGGTCACGCGGCGTTCTGCAACGTCGTCGCGGGGGTCAGCGCGCGCGGGGTCTCGCGCGTCGCCAGCCTGGCGAGCGGCGCGGCGATGCGCGCGCGCTCGGATGCCTCGGCACGCCCCGCAGTGCGGAGCCGGCTGGCGACCGGCAGGAAGACGAGGTTGCCGAGCAGCGCGCCATAGAGCGTCGCGAGCAGCGCGATCGCCATCGCCGCGCCGATCGCGCCCGGATCGCTCATCGCCGAGAACATCCGCGCGAGCCCGACCAGCGTGCCGATCATGCCCATCGCGGGCGCGGCCTCGGCGGCGGCGGCCCAGACGTCGGCGGCGGCGACGTGGCGATCGATCCGCGCGCGGCGGCGATCGTCGACCAGCGCGGTGACCTCGTCGGCGGGCAGGCCATCGACGATGGCGGCGATCCCTGCGGCGAGATCGGGGTCGGTGATCACCGATTTGTCGAGCGTGATGACGCCGTGGCGCTTGGCGATCCGGGCGAGGGCGGCGAGCTGTTCGACCAGCGGCGTCGCGTCGAACCGCCGCCGCGCCAGCGTCCGCAGCGCCGACAGCGCCCGAGCGATATCGCGCGCCGGCGTCCGCAGGCAAACTGCGAGCAGCGTACCGCCACCGACGATGGCGACCGCGGCGGGATCGATGAGGAAGGCGACTGCATCCATGCGCGAGGGCTGTGCAAGGGGCGTGCCAACGGGGCTTTGAATTGGTGGAGAGGCCCCCTCCGCCACCAGCGAAATCGGGGGAGGATCTACACTCCTCCCATGCCGGGGGTGCGAGGTAAGCACGGGAGCTATCCCGGACCTCCCCGGCAACCGACCCTTGCCGCACCGGCAACAACTTGCCGTTATCGTTGCCGGTCCCCCGCTCGCACCCGAAAAACCGGCAAATTCATCGCTTTCGACCCACTGATCCACAATCTGGCACGTCCATTGCTTAGTCGACCATGCGCACTCAAGCGCAGGAGATACGGCGATGGCCGGAGAAAGTCTGTTCGGGGTTCATGGTGCGGCGCTCGCGGTGCGGTCGCAGCGCATGGGCGTGCTGGCGTCGAACATCGCCAACGCCTCGACCCCCGGCTTCAAGGCACGCGACATCGACTTCAAGGCGGCGCTCGCGTCGGCCGAGGGCGACAATGCGGGCGGGATCGAGGCGGCGACCAAATACCGGGTGCCGCTGCAGACCTCGATGGACGGCAACACCGTCGAACTGAGCCAGGAACAGACCGCCTTCGCCGAGAACGCCGTCCAGTATCAGACCACCTTGTCGTTCCTCAACGGCCGTATCGGGCAAATCACCCGCGCGCTGAAGGGCGAATAGGATGGCCGACCCGCTCTCCATCTTCCAGGTCGCCGGCCGGGCGATGACCGCGCAGCTCGTGCGCATGAACACAACCGCGTCGAACCTCGCCAATGTCGGCGGCACCGCGGGATCGGCGGAGGCCGCGTACAAGACGATGAAGCCGGTGTTCCGCACCAGCTTCGACGCCGCGTCGGGCATGTCCACCGTCGACGTCGAGAAGGTCGTCACCGCGGGCGAAGAGCCGACCAAGCGCTACGATCCGTCCAACCCGCTCGCCGACAAGGACGGCAACGTCTTCGCTGCCGCGGTCGACGAGACTCGCGAGCTGGTCGACATGATGGAGACCGCGCGCTCCTACCAGAACAATGTCGAGGTGATGCAGACCGCCAAGTCGCTGATCATCGACACCCTCAAGATGGGCCGCTGATCATGGCAACTTCCTTCGACACCACGCTCGCCAACCTCGGCATCGCGCGGACCTCCAACCCTGCGACCGTGAAGGCGTCGGGCGCCTCGACGCTCGGGCAGAACGACTTCCTGAAGCTGATGACCGCGCAGATGAAGAACCAGGACCCCTTCAGTCCGGTCGACAACACCCAGATGGTCGCGCAGATGGCGCAATTCTCGTCGCTCGCTGGCATCTCCGAGATGTCGTCGACGCTGAAGTCGATCTCCGACAAGCTGGGCGGCACGACCACCGCCGATGCGGTCTCGTATATCGGCAAGACCGTGCTGACCGCCGGCAACACCGCCTACCCGCGCAGCTCGGGCGGGATCTCCGGCGCGGTCGAGGTCGGCGCCGCCGCCTCCGACGTCCGCGTCACGATCGCCGACAGCAACGGCGCGGTGCTGAAGACGATGTCGCTCGGCAAGCAGGCGAAGGGCACCACCAGCTTCGACTGGGACGGCACCACCGCCTCGGGCGAAGCCGCCGGCCCCGGCCCCTACACCGTCAGCGTCTCCGCACAGAACAACGGCACCACGGTCGGCGCCACCGCGCTGGTCTGGGCGCCCGTCGAATCGGTGTCGACCGCCTCGGGTGCCGCCACCCTCACCCTGCCCGGCATCGGCCAGGTCCCCGTCACCGCCATCCGCTCGATCGGCTGAAACCCGTTTTCCAGGAGTAAATTCCCATGTCCTTCTACACTTCGCTTTCTGGTCTCCAGGCCTCGCAGACCGAAATGGCGACGATCTCGCACAATCTGGCGAACGTCGCGACCAACGGCTTCAAGAAGAGCCGCACCGAATTCGCCGACGTCATCGCTTCGTCGGTGTCGCTGAACCCCGCGCAGCAGGTCGGGTCGGGCACCGTGGTGAAGGCCAATCGCCAGCAGTTTGGCCAGGGCAACCTGATCCAGTCGGCCAACACGCTCGATCTCGCGATTTCCGGCGACGGGTTCTTCGCGGTCAAGCCCGAACTCGAGAGCGCACGGGTCGACTATACCCGCAACGGCGGCTTTCTGGTCGATGCCGATCGCTACGTCGTCGATTCGCAGGGTGGCCACCTCCAGGTCTATCCGGTCGACGGTTCGGGCGCCGTCGTCGCCACCGGCCTCGACGCCGCGATCAGCCTGCAGCTTCCCGCGACCAGCGGCACCGCGGTGCCGACCAAGAACGTCGCGATGTCGCTGAACCTCAACGCCAACGCCGCGGTGCCGTCGACCGCCACCTTCGACCGGTTCGATCCGACCAGCTACAATCAGTCGGCGCAGACCACGGTGTACGACACCAACGGCAACGCGCTGACGCTGACCAACTATTTCAAGCGCGCGACGACACCGACCGGCACCGATCCGAACAGCACCTGGCAGGTCTACAGCTTCGTCGGCGACAAGCAGCTGACCGTCGGCAGCCAGCCGAGCGTCACCGCGACCTTCGATCCCAGCGGCGCGCTCGTCAGCCCGACCAGCGCCTTCAACTTCGACCAGTTCACCACCGCGGGCAGCACCTCTCCGCAGCAGTTCGCCTTCCAGTTCGGGGTCGATTCGACTCAGCTGGCGCAGCCGTTCAACGTGTCGTCACGCAGCCAGGACGGCAAGGCGGTCGGCCAGATCCAGGGCGTGTCGGTCGACGAGCGCGGGATCGTGAAGGCGAGCTTCTCGAACGGCGACACCCAGGCGCTCGGTCAGGTCGTGCTCGCCAACTTCTCCAACCCCGAAGGGCTTCGCCAGCTCGGCAGCAGCTATTGGCAGGCGACCGGCATCTCGGGCGAAGCGAAGCTCGGCTCCGCGGGCGTCAACGGCTTCGGCAATCTGATGTCGGGCACGATCGAACGGTCGAATGTCGATATCACCGAGGAACTGGTCAACCTGATCGCCGCGCAACGCGATTTCCAGGCGAACGCCAAGGCGCTCGATACCGCGAGCCAGATCTCGCAGACCATCTTCAACATCCGCTCGTGATCGACGCGGGCCGGGGATAGCGCATGGACAAGCTGGTCTACACCGCGGCGACGGGCCTGCGCGCGCACATGGCGGCGCAGGCCGCGATCGCCAACAACATGGCGAATTCGTCGACGACCGGCTTTCGCGCCGATCGCGTGGTGTTCGACCGGATCAGCCTGACCGGCAACGGCACCACGCTGGAGGCGCGCGCGCCGACCAGCGAGGAAGTCACCGACGCGGATCGTTCGCCCGGCTCGATCCAGCAGACCGGACGTCCGCTCGACATCGCGATCAACGGCAACGACGATTGGCTCGCGGTGCAGGCCGGCGACGGCAGCGAGGCCTATACCCGCCGCGGCGATCTCGAGGTCGCGCCTTCGGGCGTGCTCCAGACCGGCGACGGCTTCATCGTCCAGGGCCAGTCGGGCCCGATCACGGTGCCGCCGTACGATTCGTTCTCGATCGCGGGCGACGGGACGATCTCGATCGTGCCGCGCGGTGGCGATCCAAAGGCACCGACGGTGCTCGACAAGCTGAAGATCGCGTCGACCAAGGGTTCCGACACGGTGAAGGGCCTCGACAATCTGCTCCGCGTCCGCGGCGGCGGGGCGCTGCCCGACAATGCCGATGCCAAGATCCAGGGCGGTGCGCTCGAAGGATCGAACGTCAACATGACCCAGGCGCTGGTCGACATGATCGAGAACCAGCGCAGCTACGAAGTGCAGGCCAACCTGCTGAAGTCCGCCAAGGACATGGACGAGAGCGGTGCATCGCTGATGCGCCTGCCGAGCTGAAGGATCTGATCGATGCCGACATCCGCCATGCACGTCGCACGTACCGGGCTCGACGCCCAGGACATGCGCATGCGCGTCATCTCGAACAACCTCGCCAACGTCAACACGACGGGGTTCAAGCGTGATCGCGCCGCGTTCGAGACGCTCGCCTACCAGATCGTCACCGCGCCCGGCGCGGCGAGCAGTTCCGAAACCAAATACGCGACCGGGCTGAACCTCGGCACCGGCGTCAAGATCCAGGGCACTGCGCGGATCGACACCCAAGGATCGATGCAGACCACCGGCAACAGCCTCGATCTCGCGCTGGACGGCGACGGGTATTTCCAGGTGCAGCTGCCCGGCGGCCAGCTCGGCTACACCCGCGCGGGCAATTTCTCGCGCAGCCCCGAAGGGCTGGTGATCACCAGCGAAGGCTATCAGGTGATGCCGGGGATCACGATCCCCGAAGGCACCACCAACATCACGATTGGGACCGACGGAACCGTGTCCGCGACCGTGCCCGGCGCCGATGCCGCGCAGCAGGTCGGCCAGATCCAGATCGCGAGCTTCCCCAACGGCGCCGGGCTCCAGTCCAAGGGCGACAACTATCTGCTGGAGACCGCGGCATCGGGCGCGGCGAACCTCGGCATCGCGGGGCAGGAGGGTCGCGGCAACGTCCGTCAGGGCATGCTGGAGGCGTCGAACGTCAACGTCGTCGAGGAACTCGTCGACATGATCGAGACCCAGCGCGCGTACGAGGTCAATTCGAAGATGATCTCCGCGACCGACGACATGCTCAAATACGTCAACCAGAACATCTGATGCGCCGCACCCTCACGCTCGCCGCATTGCTCGCCGTCGCGCTCGCCCCGGTCGGTGCCGACGCGCGCCTCTTCAAGAAGCGCAAGCCGCCCGAGGACTTCTCCTCGGCGCGCGCCCCGATCGCGCCGGCGACGCCGCCCGCTTATGCCAACGGCTCGATCTTCCAGGCGTCGACCGGCTATTCGGCACTGTACGAGGGCTGGCGCGCCGGCCGCGTCGGCGATCCGCTGACGATCGTGCTGGTCGAACGCACCGCGGCGTCGAAGTCGGCGAGCTCCAAGCTCGACAGCAGCGGCAGCGGCGGCATCACCCCGCCCGCGACCGGGTTGCTCAACCTGTTTAGCCGCAGCGACGCGAGCGCCAGCGGCAACCGCAGCTTCGACGGCAAGGGATCGACCGACCAGGCGAACTCGCTGTCGGGCGAGGTCAGCGTCACGGTGGCGGAGGTCTATCCCAACGGCACGATGCTGGTTCGCGGCGAAAAGCGCGTCACGCTCAACCGCGGCGACGAATATGTCCGGATCAAGGGGCTCGTCCGCCTCGCCGACATCAGCGCCGACAACCGCGTCCTGTCGACCCGCGTCGCCGATGCGCAGATCGCCTATACCGGCAAGGGCGACGTCGCCCGCGCCAGCCGACAGGGGTGGCTGAGCCGCTTCTTCTCGGTCGTGAGCCCGTTTTGAGGATGCCCGGCATGTTTTCCTTCGGTGTGTTCCGCGCGATGCGCACGGGCTTTATGGCGATCGCGTCGACCTTCATGCTGCTCGCCACGCCCGCCCAGGCCGACCGGATCAAGGATCTCGGCGGTTTCCAGGGGATCCGGTCGAACCAGCTCACCGGCTACGGCGTCGTCGTCGGCCTGCCCGGCACCGGCGACGACAATCTCGAATATACCGTGCAATCGCTGAAGGCGGTCGCATCGCGGTTCGGGCTGCAACTGCCGCCGAGCGCGAATCCGGGAATGAAGAACGCCGCGGTGGTGCTGATCACCGCCGATCTGCCGCCTTTCGCAAAGCCCGGCCAGAAGCTCGACATCACCGTCGCGTCGATGGGCAAGGCCAAGTCGCTGCGCGGTGGCAGCCTGATCCTCACCCCGCTGCTCGGCGCCGACGGCCAGATCTACGCGATGGCGCAGGGCAATCTCGCGGTCGGCGGGCTCGGCGCGGAAGGTGCCGACGGCTCCAAGATCGTCGTCAACATCCCTTCCAGCGGCCGCATTCCCGAAGGTGCCACCGTCGAACGCGCGGTGGAAACCGGCTTCGACAAGGCGCCGACGCTGACCTTCAACCTTGCCCAGGCCGATTTCACCACCGCGCAGAACGTCGCCGGGGTGATCAACGGCAAGCTCGGCGCGGGCACCGCGCAGGCGATCGACGCGGTTTCGGTGGCGGTCCGCGCGCCGTTCGGCGCCGACGTTCGCGCGACGCTGATGTCGACGATCGAGAACCTCGACGTGACCTCCGCCGAGCCGTCCGCGAAAGTAATTGTAAATGCGCGGACCGGAACGGTCGTTATCAACTCTGCGGTACGGGTCGGTCCGGCCGCGGTGACCCACGGCAAGCTGACCGTGCGCATCGACGAGAACCAGCGGATCAGCCAGCCGGCGCCGCTCAGCCAGGGCCAGACCGCGGTCGAGCAACGCTCGAACGTGGGGGTCGAAGAGGAGAAGAAGCCGATGTTCCTGCTCGCTCCCGGACCCCGGCTGGCGGACGTCGTGAAGGCGGTGAACGCGATCGGAGCATCGCCCGCGGACCTCGTCGCGATCCTCGAGGCGCTGAAGCAGGCCGGTGCGCTGAAGGCCGAGTTGATCGTGCTATGACACCGATCGCCACCACGCCGTCGATCGCCCCTACCGGCATCGGCAACGACAGCAGCCGGCTGAAGTCGACCGACAATCTCGACAAGGCGGGGCAGAAGTTCGAGGCGATCTTCACCGGCATGATGCTGAAGAGCATGCGCCAGGCCAAGCTAAGCGATTCGCTGTTCGAATCGAAGGCGCTCGATACCTTTACCGAGATGCAGGACGGCGAGGTCGCGAAGGCGATGGCGTCGCATACCCCGCTCGGCATCGGCAAGGCGATGACCGACTTCCTGTCGAAATCTCAACCCGATCTTAACCAGCCGACGTCAGACCCGCCGAAATGAGCGACCTGCTCTCGATCGGCGCGTCGGGCGTCCGCGCGTATCAGACCGCGCTCAACACCGTTGGCGAGAATATCGCCAATACCGGGGTTGCGGGATACACGCGTCGTACGACCGGGCTGTCCGAGATCTCCGCGACGTCGAGCTCGATCAACGCGCGCTACGTCACCAGCGGCAATGGGGTCGCGATCACCGGCATCGGCCGCAACGCCGACATGTTCAAGGCGGCATCGGTCCGCCAGTCCTCCAGCGATCTCGGCCGCACCGAAACCGGCGCGACCTGGCTCGACCGGATCGAAAGCGGGCTGACCGAAGGCGGGCTGTCCGACAAGCTCACCGGCTTCTTCACCGCCGCGCGCACGCTCTCCGCGGATCCGACCTCGATCCCCGCCCGCGCGGTGCTGATCGAATCGGCGACCTCGGCGGCGCTCGGCTTCCAGCAGACCGGCACCGCGCTCGATCGCTCGATGACCGAGCTCGATGCGACCGCGCAGCAGGCGACGCGCAGCCTCAACGTGCTCGGCACGCAGCTCGCGGCGATCAACGATGGCCTCGGCCGCACCTCGCCGAACAGCGCGACCGCGGCGCAGCTGATGGACCAGCGCGACCAGGCGCTCGAACAGATGAGCGCGTTGAGCGACATGACCGTCAAGCTCGACGATCTCGGCCGCGCCACCGTGTCGCTGGGCGGCACCAACGGCCCGATGTTCGTCGCCGGCAACGTCAGCGGCACCGTCTCCTATCGGCGCAGCGCCACCGGCGTCGCCTCCTACCTCGTCCAGCGCACCGGCACCGTCGCGACGATGTCGCCGACCGGCGGCGCGCTCGCCGGGATCGTCGACGGCGCGCAGCGGATCGCGGAGACGCGGACCTCGCTCAACGCGATCGCCGCGGATTTTACCAGGCAGGTCAACGCGGTGCAGGCGCAGGGTCGCGACCTCGACGGCGTCGCCGGCCAGCCGATGTTCGCGACCGGCGACACCCCGACCGACATCACCGTCACCCTGACCGATCCGCGCGGCATCGCCGCCGCGTCCGGCACCGGCGGCACTCGCGACGCATCGAACCTGGTCGCGCTCCAGTCGCTGCGCACCGGCAGCAATTACGAAGGGCGCACCACCGCGCTGATCACCGCCAACGCCGCGGCGCTCGACCAGAAGAAGCAGGTCGCCGGCGCGCAGAGCTCGATCCTCGACGGCGCGGTGGCGGCGCGCGATGCGGTGTCGGCGGTCGATCTCGACGCCGAGGCGGTCGAGCTGCTCCGCTTCCAACAGGCCTATCAGGCATCCGCCCGCGTGATCCAGGTCGCGCGCGAGACGATGCAGTCCATCCTCGAGATCCGGTAGTCGCCATGCAGATTCCGACGAACGCCTTTTACGATCGCGCGACCCAGTCGATGCGCGGGCTGACCGTGCAGGCGGATTCGCTCCAGACCCAGATCTCCACCGGCAAGAAGCTGTCGGCACCGTCGCAGAACACCGCCGCCTATCAGCGTCTCGCGACGCTGAAGCAGGCGGGCGCCGATGCCGACGCCTATGGCACCAATCTCAGCCTCGCCGGGTCGCTGCTCGCCGGCGCCGACACGACGCTCGGCGCGATCGGCAGTCAGTTGCAGCGCGCCTCCGAACTGACGCTGCAGGCACGCAACGGCACCCAGAACGATTCGAGCCGCAAGGCGATTTCCGACGAACTCGACCAGATCGTCGAATCGCTGGTCGCGCTCGGCAACACCCGCGATCCGCGCGGCCAGCCGCTGTTCGGCGGCGTCGACGGCGGCGCCGCGGTGACCAAGGTCAATGGCGGCTACAGCTTCGCGAGCACGCCGCTGACCGCGATCCCGATCGGCGACGCGCAATCGGTCCAGGCGACCGAGCCTTCCGCACGCGTGTTCGCATCGGGCAGCACCGACATCCTCACCGCGCTGTCCGCCTTCTCGACCGCGTTGAAGGCCGGCGGCGACATCGACACCGCCGCGACTACCGCGCTCGGCGACATCGCCGCCTCGAGCGAGCAGGTCGATACCATCCAGGCGTCGCTCGGCGCCCGCGCCGCGCGGGTCGACCTCGAACAGAGCCAGCAGAAGAGCGCATCGACCGATCGCGAAGTGGTCCGTTCCTCGCTCGAGGATACCGACATCGCGACCGCGATCACCCAGTTGCAGAAGACGATGACGATCCTGTCGGCGACCCAGGCGAGCTTCAGCAAGCTCTCCAGCCTGACGCTGTTCAATTATATCAAGTAACGACGTTCATGGTAACCGAATGGACAGGATATCGAGTTAATCCGGGACCCTAAGCCGTCGGCATCGCCGACATAGCCCAGGGGTCTGCCACTTGTTTCCTGCCATCGGCCTCGTCGTCCTGCTCGCCATGGTGTTCGGCGGATTCGCCATCACCGGTGGTGCGCTCGGACCCGTCATGGAGGCGATCCCTCATGAAATGCTGATCATCGGCGGCGCCGCGGCCGGCGCGCTGATCATCGGCAATTCGGGGACCGAACTGAAGGCGATGGGCGGTGGCCTCGCCAAGGTCTTCAAGGGCCCGAAATACAAGAAGCAGGATTATCTCGACGCGATCTTCCTGGTCTCGAAGCTGATGAAGATGCTGCGGATGGACGGGCCGATCGCGCTCGAGCCGCATGTCGAGGATCCGAAATCCTCCGCGGTGTTCGCCGAATATCCGCGGCTGCTCGCCGATCACACGCTGATCGACCTGATCGCCGACACGCTGCGCCTGGTCGTGGTGTCGTCGGGCACGCTGGACGTCCACGCGGTCGAGGAGGTGATGGATCACGCCATCAAGACACATCATCACGCCGTAGAAGGCCCGCACACGACGCTGTCGAGCCTGGCCGATTCGCTCCCCGCGCTCGGCATCGTCGCCGCGGTGCTCGGCATCGTGAAGACGATGGGCTCGATCGACAAGCCGCCCGCGGTGCTCGGCGGCATGATCGGTTCGGCGCTGGTCGGCACCTTCATGGGCGTGCTGCTCGCCTACGGCATCGTCTCGCCGCTCGCCGGCCGGCTGAAGCAGGTGATCGACGCCGACGGCGCGATCTACGATGTCGTCAAGCAGATCATCATCGCCTCGCTCCACGGCCACCCGCAGCCGCTGGTGATCGAAGCCGCGCGATCGGGCATCGCCCACAAGAACCAGCCGGGCTTCGCCGAAGTTTTCGACGGCCTGCGCGGCAAGTAAGGCGACGGACCCCGTATCATGGCCGCGCGCGCACCCCATGGCTCCAACCAGCCACCCAAGGTCATCGTCAAGAAGATCTATATCGAAGGGCATGGCGGGCATCACGGCGGTGCGTGGAAGGTCGCCTATGCCGATTTCGTGACCGCGATGATGGCGTTCTTCCTGCTGCTGTGGCTGCTCGGCGCGACCACCGAGAAGCAGCGCAAGGGCATCGCCGACTATTTTGCGCCGACGCTGATCGATACGCATGCGGTAGGGATGGGCGGATCGGGCGTGCTCGGCGGCGAATCGATCATGAGCAACAACAAGACCGGGCCGCGCGCCGCCGCCGCGCGCATTGCCTCGGTCGGCATGCCGTCTCCCCCCGCGGACGGGCCGATGGACGGCACCGGCAAGAAGGGCTCGTTGCGCAGCAGCACCGCGATGGCGGCCGAGGACAAGAAGAACTTCGACGCGATCCACCGCCAGCTCGCCCGCGAGATCTCGACTTCGGCGAAGCTGGCGCGGCTGGCGAGCCATGTCCGGTTCGTGCCGACGCATGACGGACTGCGCATCGATCTGGTCGACGACGCGGATTATTCGATGTTCGCGCTCGGCACGACGACGCTCGCGCCCGAGGCGGCGGAGCTGATCGGGCTGATCGCGGGATCGGTGAAGGGCATGAAGAACGCGCTGATGATCCGCGGCCACACCGACAGCGTGCCCTATGGCGATCCGCGCGCGATGAACAACTGGATGCTGTCGTCGGGCCGCGCCGAAGCGACGCGTCGCCGGCTTGCCCAGGGTGGCCTGCCCGAGGCGCGGTTCGAACGGATCGAAGGCGTCGCCGACCGCGAACCGATGATCGAGCAGAACCGGCTCGATCCACGCAATCGGCGGGTCGCGATCACCCTGCTCTACCGGCGCAGCAGCGCAGTGGCGACCGATCCGGCGTGATCGGGTAGCTAATTGTGCTTCCGCGAAGGCGGGAGCCCAGTACCGGGACCCCGCCTTCGCGGGGACACATCGGACTGGAACTCCAATCGCCCGAACGTTTATTCTTACTCCGGCGCGTCGGTCTTGCGCTTGCGGCCGGCGGGTGCCGCGTCGGGCTTGCGCGCGCCGGGCTTGCGGCCGAGGCCGATCTTCTTGGCCATCGCGCGGCGGCTTTCCGAATAGGTCTCGGCGACCATCGGATAGTCCGCCTTCAGGCCGTAGCGTTCGCGATATTCGGGGGGCGTCATGCCGTGCGTCGCGAGGTGGCGGCGCAGCGTCTTGTAGGGCTTGCCGTCGATCATCGAGATGATGTGATCCTTCGACGCCAGCGATTTCCGCACCGACACGGCAGGAGTGTATTCGGTCGCGGCAGGGGCATCTGCCGCGGGGGCGCCCGATCCGAGCAACGCCGACACGGTATCGTGCATCTTGCCGAGAAACGCCGGAACATCTTCGGCAGAGCTCCGTGTGTTGGGATTGCCGAGCCAGGCAATGGTCAGTTCCGTTGCCAGCTCAACGGCATTCATATCGGTAGTTTCGTCAGTCATCGTTCGCTCCTTTGACTAAATACAGCCCTAGACGCGTTCAGACTAGCGTCAAGAGCCATTTGCCCGCATATCTGGCCTTGAGGCAATCCCAACAAGACCCGCTTGCGATCTGACCACCGATCAAGAATAGCGTCGTCTTGTGCCGATGCACTGCCATGAAACCGCGAGCATCTTGTATTTCGTGGATATTATCGTGACGACGCCCCGGCACGACGATCACCTTGGCGGCGCATGATCGCACGATTTCGAAACGGCGGATCGCGGCCCGATCCCCGATCCGGCCATGATTTGGTCTGCATTCCTCGCGTGCTGGCGCTTGCGCAAGGCCATCGGTAGAGCGGTGACGATGGCGGGGATCGACAGACGCAGCATCTTGATCGGCGGTGGCGCCGGCGTCGGGCTGATCGTCGCCTGGGCGCTGTGGCCGCGCAGCTACCGGGAGACGCTGGTCGCGGGGCCCGACGAACGCGTGTTCGGCGCCTGGCTCAAGATCGGCGTCGACGGCCATGTCACCGTCGCGGTGCCGCAGCTCGAACATGGCCAGGGCGTCTACACCGCCTTGCCGCAGATCGTCGCCGACGAACTCGGCGCCGACTGGCGCACCGTCGGGGTCGAGCCGGCGCCGCTCAGCCCGCTCTACGCCAACCCGCTGGCGTTGGACGAGCTGTTCGACGGCGCCTTTGCGGGCATCCCCGCCGCGGTCCGCGCCACGCTCGCCGAACGATCGTCGCTGATGCTCACCGGCGGATCGACCTCGATCCGGATGTTCGAGGAGGCGTGCCGCACCGCGGGCGCCGCGGCGCGCGCGCTGCTGTGCCAGGCGGCGGCGGCGCGCTGGGACGTGGCATGGACCGACTGCGCGGTCGACAAGGGCTTCGTCACCCATGCCGGCAAGAAGATTCGCTTCGCCGATCTGGCGGACGCCGCGGCGACGCTCGAGATTCCCGACCCGCTGCCGATCGGCGTGCAGGGCGCGGGGTCGCTGATCGGCCAGTCGGTGCCGCGGCTCGACACCCCGGCCAAGGTCGACGGCTCCGCCAATTTCGCGGGCGACATCCGCCTGCCAGACATGGTCCATGCCGCGATCCGCCAGGCGCCGGCCGGCGGGCGGCTGGTCGCGGTCGATCGTGCCGCGGCGGACCGGGTGTTCGGCGTGCTCCAGATCGTCGAGCAGCCCGGCTGGGTCGCGGCGGTGGCGACGACGTGGTGGGCGGCGGCGAAGGCGCTCGATGCGATGCGGCCGCGCTTCGCAGTGCAATCGGAACGAACGATCGACAGTGCCGGGATCGACCGCGCGCTCGCCGCCGCGATCGAGGCGCCCGGCACGCGAATGGCGTCGGCGGGCGATCTTGCCGCGGTGTTCGCCGGTGCGCAGGTGGTGACCGCGGACTATTCGGTGGCGCCCGGCGTGCATGCCGCGGTCGAGACGACGAGCGCCACCGCGGCCTATCGCGGTGGTCGGCTGGAGCTGTGGCTGCCGACCGCGGCGCCCGGCCTCGCACGCGACGCCGCGGTGCGCGCGACCGGCCTGTCGGCAGGCGACGTGATCGTCCATCCGATGCTCGCGGGCGGCTCGTTCGGTGCCGATCTGGAAACAAGCGTGGCGGAGCAGGCGGCGGTGCTCGCGGTGACGCTGAAGCGCCCGGTCGCGCTGGTCTGGTCGCGCGGCGAGGATGCGCTGCACGACCGCTTCCGCCCACCGGCGCGCGCGCGGATGGCGGCTCGGCTCGGCGGCAACGGCGCAATCCTCGGCTGGAGCGCCAGGATCGCCGCCCCCGCCACCGGACGCGAACTCGCCGATCGGGTCATGCCCGGTGCGCTGTCCACCGCCGCGGCCGCTGCGACCAGCGGCGATCGCTATGCCGTCGCGGGCGCCCTGCCCGCCTATCGCCTCCCCGCCTATGCGATCGAGCATCACGTCGCCGAGATCGGCGTGCCGACCGGGCATCTGCGCGGCGGTGCGCATGGCTACACCGCCTTCTTCACCGAATGCTTCATCGACGAGCTCGCCCAGGTCGCGTCGAACGAACCGCTCAGCTATCGGATCGGCATGCTCGGCGGGCAGGTACGGCTGGCGCGCTGCCTGTCGACGGTCGCGGCGCTCGGCGGCTGGGACGGCGGGGGGCGGGGCAGCACGCAGGGGATCGCGTGCCACGCGTTCCGCGGCAGCTATATCGCGGTGCTGGCGGAGGCGCATGTCGGCGACGGTCGCCGGATCGTCGTCGACCGGCTGGTCGCCGCGGTCGATTGCGGGCGTATGATCAACCCCGATCTGGTCCGCCAGCAGATCGAGGGCGGATTGCTGTTCGGCATGGCGAGTGCGCTCGGCGCCTCGACCGCGATCGCGCGCACCCTGCCGACCACGCGGGGGCTCGCCGGGCTCGATCTGCCGCTGCTCGATCACACCCCCGACATCAACGTCGAATTCGTCCGCAGCGACGAGGCACCCGGCGGCGCCGGCGATCTCGGCGTTCCCGCGGTCGCCCCCGCGATCGCCAACGCGCTGCACGCGGCGACGGGGGTGCGGATCAGGCAATTGCCGCTGCGGATCGGTTGAGGCGCCCGCGATCATCGCCTAGGCCGTCCGCATGCTCCCACCCCCCAATCACCCGCCGATCGTGCCGCCACGTATCGGTGTGTTGCTGATCAACCTCGGCACCCCCGACGGCCCCGATGCGCGGTCGGTCAAACGCTACCTCGGCGAGTTCCTGTCCGATCGCCGCGTCGTCGAACTCCCGGCGATCGCGTGGCAGCCGATCCTGCGCGGGATCATCCTCAATACCCGTCCGAAGAAATCGGCGCACGCCTATGGGTTGGTCTGGCGCGAGGACGGGTCTCCGCTCGCCGCGATCACCCGTGCGCAGAGCGAGGCGTTGCAGGGCGCGTTCGGCGCCGGCGTCACGGTGGACTGGGCGATGCGCTACGGCAACCCGTCGATTCCCGATCGGCTCGCGGCGATGAAGGCGGCGGGGTGCGAGCGCATCTTGCTCGCGCCGCTCTACCCGCAATATTGCGCGGCGACGACCGCAACCGCCAACGACAAGGCGTTCGCAGTGCTGGCGGGAATGCGCTGGCAGCCCGCGATCCGCACCTTGCCGCCCTATCACGACGATGCCGGCTATATCGACGCGCTGAAGACCTCGCTCGAGGCGGGGCTGGCAACGCTCGATTTCCAACCTGACACTATCCTCGCCAGCTTCCACGGCATGCCGAAACGGACGCTGCAGCTCGGCGACCCCTATCATTGCCATTGCCAGAAGACCGCGCGGCTGCTCGGCGAGGCGACGGGTCGCGATCTGGTGATCGCGTTCCAGTCACGCTTCGGCCCCGCCAAATGGCTCGGCCCGGCGACCGACGAGACGCTGGAGGCGTTGGCGCGGGCGGGCAAGAAGAAGGCCGTGGTGATCGCGCCGGGGTTCTCCGCCGACTGTCTGGAGACGCTGGAGGAGCTCGCGATCCGCGGCCGCGAGTCCTTCGTCGGCGCGGGCGGCACCGACTTCGCCTATCTGCCGTGCCTCAACGACGGCGAGCCGGGGATGGCCATGTTGCGGCGTTTGCTCGCACGCGAGCTTGAAGGCTGGGTGCGCTCCGCCTAGCCTGTCGCGAAACGGCGTTAGGAGAGTATGGATGGCACGGGTCGCAATCGTAACCGGCGGGACACGCGGAATCGGCGAGGCGATTAGCCTGGCACTGCACGAGGCGGGGATGATCGTCGCCGCCAACTATGCCGGCAACGACGAGCGCGCGAACGGCTTCACCGAGCGTACGGGCATTCGCGCGTTCAAATGGGACGTCGCGGATTACGACGCCTGTCAGGCGGGCTGCGCACAGGTCGCCGAGGAGCTCGGCGCGATCGATGTGGTCATCAACAATGCCGGCATCACCCGCGACGGCACCATCCTGAAGCTGACCTATCAGGCGTGGAAGGAAGTGATCGACACCAATCTGGGCGGTTGCTTCAACATGGCGAAGGCGACGTTCCCCGGCATGCGCGAGCGCAAATGGGGGCGGATCGTCAACATCGGCTCGATCAACGGACAGGCCGGGCAATATGGCCAGGTCAATTATGCTGCGGCGAAATCGGGCATCCACGGCTTCACCAAGGCGCTGGCGCAGGAAGGCGCCCGCGTCGGCGTCACCGTCAACGCGATCGCGCCGGGCTATATCGACACCGACATGGTCGCCGCGGTGCCGGCCGACGTGCTCGAGAAGATCGTCGCCAAGATCCCGGTCGGACGGCTGGGCCAGGCGTCCGAGATCGCGCGCGGGGTGGCGTTCCTGTGTTCGGACGAGGCGGGTTTCGTGACCGGATCGACGCTGAGCATCAATGGCGGGCAGCATATGTACTGACGGGCGCAGGCGGCAAGGCGCCGGTGCGCCTGCGGCGCAGCGCCCGGCGGGCGGTCAAAGCCGGACCCGACCGACGGCGGCTTTGCCGTCGTGCATTTAAGACGCAAGTCCTTCCCCGCAAAACGGGAGCGCAGGGCTCGATTACCCCCGGCAATCCAGCCTCGCTATCCTGGCGCGGGGAGGGGCTTGGGCGCGCGCAAGGCGCACGGCAACCAATGCTACCGCCCGCCGGCCGGTTCGCCTTCGCGGTGGCCGCGTCGCCGCGCCCCAAGGCGAATTAAAGGAGGGCCGGCCCTTTCGGACCGACCCTCCACCCTCAATACGCAACGCGAGGGATACTCAACTGCCGCCGATCAGCGGCAGTATCCGCGATTACCCGACTTATCGATCGCCCGGCCTGCCAGCGCGCCGCCGGCGCCGCCGATCACCGTGCCGAGAAGCTTGTCGCCGCGACCCGCGACGGTGTTGCCGAGCAAGCCGCCTGCGATCGCGCCGATCACCGTGCCGCCATCGCCGTTGCTGCAGCCGCGACCGCGATTGTTGCGATAGTAGCGGCGATCGTCATAGCCGCGACGATCGTCGTACCGGCGATTGTCGTAGCCGCGACGCTCGTAGCTGCGCTCGTAGCGATCGCCGTAATAGCCGCGCTGCGCGACCGACGGGGTGGCAGGGATGATGGCCGCCGCGCTCATCGCGAAAACGGCACCGGCGAGGGACAGCTTCTTGAACATCGGTCTTCTCCCAAAAATTCCTGGTGGCGCTGGCTCCGAGGAGCCGGGGGTCACCGTCGATGGAGAGGTTTTGCCCGAGTCGCATTGAGCGGAGCCTGAATGCCCTCGTTATCGTGGGTTCATGCTGTCGCCGCCAGCGAACCGCCTTATGAGGCGGCGTGCGAATCCTCTTCGTCATCCTGTGCGTGCTGCTGATCGTGCCCGGCTGGACCCGCGAAGAGCGCGTTACCGCCTACCCGGCGCGACCGACGGTGACCGTGATCCCGGTCAAGCTCGACCCGGATGATCCCGCGCGGCGGCGCGTCGGTGCGCTGACCTTTCTGGGCGGTGTCAGCCTGTCGAGCGCGACGCGCGGGTTCGGCGGCTTCTCCTCGATCGCGGTGGCG
Source organism: Sphingomonas sp. Tas61C01 (assembly GCF_052567495.1). NCBI lineage: Bacteria > Pseudomonadati > Pseudomonadota > Alphaproteobacteria > Sphingomonadales > Sphingomonadaceae > Sphingomonas > Sphingomonas sp. Tas61C01. Next base: position 2,431,607 of record NZ_CP199583.1, on the reverse strand, counting down.
GGGGATCGCTTCGCGCTGCTGAGCGACAGCGGCAACATGCTCCGCTTTCGCTTGGACGCAGGCTGGCGGATCCATGACGTGACGGGAGTCGACTTGCCGGCGGGGCCGGGCACCGGGTGGGACAAGCGCGACCGCGACAGCGAGTCGATGGTGGTCGATTCGGCGGGCAAGCATCTCTGGGTAGGCTTCGAGCGCGCGAACCAGATCTGGCGCTATTCGGCGGACCTCCTTCGAGCGGACGGGCGGGTGGCCCCGCCGGCGATGAAGCGCTGGCCATCGAACGGCGGTGCCGAGGCGATGGCGCGGCTCCGCGACGGCCGGTTCGTCGTGATCAGCGAGGAGGCGCGGGTGCCGAAGCGGCGCTGGCCCGGCAGAGACGATGCCAGGAAGACCAGCCGCGAAGGGCTGATCTTCCCCCGCGATCCGCTGGCCGGGGACGTGCCGAAGCACTTCACCTACTTGGTCCACCCGAAATTCGACGTTGCCGATGCGGTGGCGCTACCCGGTGGCGACCTGCTGGTGGTCGAGCGCCGCTTCCAGCTGCCGTATCGCTTCACGACGATCGTCACCCGAGTCGCGGCAGCGGATATCGCCGAAAACGTGATCGCGCGCCCACGCGAAGTCGCGACGCTGGCATCGCCGCTGATCCACGACAATTTCGAGGGGATCGCAGTCGCACGCGAGGGCACGGCGACGATTATATGGCTGGTGTCGGACGACAACCAGTCGCTGCTCCAACGCAGCCTGCTGTTGAAATTCAGGCTCGATCGACGCCCATAGAAACGCCGACGGCCCGCGGCCCCGGTGGAGCGGCGAGCCGGACGACGGGCAGCACGACCACTTATGCGGCGGCGGCGGCGCGCTTCTTGACGATGTCGCGCTTCAGGCGGCGGCAGCGCAGCGACAGCTTGTCGTCGCTGGTCTTCACCAGCCAATTGTCGAGACCGCCATTATGCTCGACCGACCGCAGGCCATGGGTCGAAACCCGCAAGCGCACACTCGTCTCGAGCGAATCGGAGATCAGCGTGACGTTCTGCAGGTTCGGCAGAAAGGTACGCTTGGTCTTGTTATTGGCGTGGGAAACATTGTGACCCACCTGCCGGCCCTTGCCGGTCAGCTCGCAAATGCGCGACATGCGTTTTATCCTGAGTTTCGGTTGCCCGGAAAGTGGGCGCCGATAACGACTGACCGCGCCGCCGTCAACCTTCGGGTGGACCGAGCGCCGGTGCAACCCCGCCGCACCGCCGGCGTTGTTACGATCACGAATCGGTTTTCGCAAAAGGGATAATCATCATGCGCTCGCTTCTCGCCCTGCTCGGGGTCGCTGCACTGGTCGTGGTCGCGCTCATGTATTTCGGCCTGATCAACATCGATCAGACCAGCCCGGCCGTCGTCCAGGCACCGACCTTCAAGGCCGATGTCGCACGGGTGTCGGTGGGCCGCGAGGACAAGACGGTGTCGGTTCCTACCGTCAACGTCGAACGCCCCGGCAACGCCCAATAGGCTTTACGCCCGTCGCGGGGGCGGGCAGGGCGGGGCGTGCTCGCGCTGCCTTTCCAGATGCGTGCCGCGCTCGACGCGGCACGCGATGCCGCCGCAGCGGGTGAAGTGCCGGTCGGCGCGGTCATCGTCCGGGCAGGGCGGATCGTGGCGCAGGCGGGCAATGCCCCGCGCCGCCTCACCGATCCGACCGCGCATGCCGAGATGCGAGTGATCCGCGAGGCGGCGGCGACGCTGGGCCGAGATCGGCTGGAGGATTGCGACCTGTGGGTGACGCTCGAGCCATGCGCGATGTGCGCCGGGGCGATCGCCCATGCCCGGATTGCGCGGCTCTATTACGCCGCGCCGGATCCGAAAGGCGGCGCGGTCGAACACGGCCCGCGTCTCTTCGCGCAGCCCACCTGCCACCACCGGCCGGAAATCTATTCCGGCATCGGCGAGAGCCAGGCGGCCGGCATGTTGCGCGATTTCTTCGCGGGCCGGCGCTAGCCGCACGCCGGCCTAGCGCCTCAGCCGCCGACGTCATTCTGGGTGATCGGCACGATCTTGACCTCGACCCGGCGGTTCGCGGCGCGCCCGGCGTCGGTGTCGTTCGATGCGATCGGCTGGGTCTCGCCATAGCCGCGGGTGCCGATCCGCGCGGTCTGGACGCCACGGCTCGACAGATAATCCGCGACCGCGGTGGCGCGACGTTCGGACAGCGTCTGGTTGTAGCTGTCGCTGCCGGTCGAATCGGTGTGCCCGTATACGTCGATATAGGTCTGGTTGTATTGCGACAGCGTGCTCGCGACCTGATCCAGCGTGCGCTGGAACTGCGGCTGCACGTCGGCGCTATCATAGGCGAAGGTGATCCCGGACGGGATGTTGAGCACCAGATTATCGCCCTCGCGCGTCACCTGCACATCGGTGCCCGCGGTCCGCGCGCGCAGGTCGCGCTCCTGCTTGTCCATGTACGCGCCGATGCCCGCACCCGCGAGGCCGCCGATTCCTGCGCCCAGGATCTTCTCGGTCCGGTCGCGGCGCCCACCGACCAAATCGCCGAGCAGATACCCACCGAGTGCGCCGCCGATGCCGCCCAGCGCGGTCTTCGAGATACGGCGCTCGCCGGTCTCGGGATCGGTGGTGCAAGCGGTAGTCGTGACGAGGGCGCCGAGCGCGGCGGCGGCCAGGATCCTGGACTTGAAGATCATCGAAACGCTCCCTTTGCTGTTGCCGGGTCAAACCCGTGCCGATGGCGGGTTGTTCCGCCTCCGCACTGAACCGGGGATGAGCGACAGCGCGCCGATTTGCGCAGCTTGGTGTCCGCTTGGATATGCGCTGAAGGCGCAGTTCGGCTCTTTCGTCGAATTCAAAAGAGACTCTTCGCGACTGAGTTGTTGTCGTTGCGACCGTTGTGCGGCAAAGCGGTTGCGCGCCGATGGCACCGCTTCCCCCCTTCCCCTGGATCGACGTCCTGATCATCCTCGCGCTGGTCGCGCTCAACGGCGTATTCGCGATGAGCGAGCTGGCGATCGTATCGTCGCGCAAGGCGCGGCTGGAAGCGATGGCGCGGACCGGGCGCAAGGGTGCCAGCGCGGCGATCCTGCTGGCCGCCGATCCCGGCAAGTTCCTGTCGACCGTCCAGATCGGCATCACCCTGATCGGCATCGTCGCCGGCGCCTATTCGGGCTCCAGCCTCGGCATGCCGACCGCGCTGCGGCTCGAGGCGGCGGGGCTGGCGCCGGAGACCGCGCGCTCGGTCGGCTTCGCGCTCGTGATCGGCCTCACCACCTATGCCTCGCTGATCATCGGCGAACTCGTCCCGAAACAGTTCGCGCTGCGCAAGCCGGAGGCGATCGCGGCGTTGGTCGCGCGGCCGATGCAGTGGCTCGCGATCGGCACCGCACCGCTCGGCTGGCTGCTCGATCGCACCAGCGCGCTGATCTTCAAGCTGCTCCGGCTCGATCGCGAGACCCAGGAACACGTCACCGCGGAGGAGCTCCACCTGATCGTCGCGGAGGCGTCCAAATCGGGGGTGATCGAGGAGCATGAACGCACGATCATCTCGGGCGTGGTGCGGCTCGCCGATCGCCCGGTTCGCGAGGTCATGACGCCGCGGACCGAAGTGGACTGGCTGGATTGCTCGCTCGACGCCGACGGCATCCGCGACAAGCTGCTCGCGACCCCGCATACCCGGCTGCCGGTCGCGGACGGATCGGTCGACGCGGTGATCGGCGTGGTCCAATCGCGCGACATCGCCGCGGCGCTGTTCAGGGGCCAGGCGCTCGACTTGAAGGCGTTGATGCGCAAGGCGCCGGTGGTGATCGATCAGATCGACGCGATGGACGCGCTGATCGCGCTACGCGAGGCCGAGGTGCCGATGGCGCTGATCCACGATGAATACGGGCATTTCGAAGGCATTGTCACCCCGGCGGACCTGCTGGCGGCGATCGCGGGCGAATTCGCTTCGGATACCGACCCCGACGATGCGCCGTCGGTCGTGGTCCGCGAGGACGGCTCGCTGCTGGTCGCGGGGACGATGGCCGCCGACACGCTCGCCGAACGGCTCGGCATCGATCTGCCCGAGGACCGCGACTATGCGACCGTCGCCGGCCTTGCCCTCGCCGCCTTCCGCCACCTGCCCGGTGAAGGCGAGAGCTTCACCGAGCAGGGCTGGCGGTTCGAAGTGGTCGATCTCGACGGCCGCCGCATCGACAAGCTGCTCGTCAGCGAAACCTGAGCGAGCGAGCTCCCGCGTTCGCTAGTTTGCGCTCGTCAGAAGTCCTTCCAGTCGTCGGCGCTTGCCGGGGTCAGCGCGGCGACGGCGGCGGCGGGGAGGGGCTTGATCGGGGAGCTGTAGCCCGACGCCTTGGCGAAGGAGGCGGCCTTGGCGGTCTTGGCGGGCGGGCGCGTCGCGCCGGCTTGCGTGCCGGTGTTGAAGCGGCTGGCCTGGTCGCTGAGGCTGGTGACCTCGCTGACCAGGTTGCGGGCGGCAGCGGAGGTCTCCTCGACCATCGCGGCGTTCTGCTGGGTGGACTGGTCCATCGTCCCGACCGCGGCCGAGATCTGGGTGATCGCCGCCGACTGCGCCTGGTTGTCCGCGGCCATCGTCGCGAGCAGTTCGTGGACCTGGGTGACGTCGCCCGAGATCGCCGCGAGCGCGCCGTCGACCTTCTGCACCGCCTCGACCGCGGTGACGATGTCGGTCTGGGTGACGGTCAGCTGGTCGCGCGCGCGCTTGGCCTCCTCCTCGGCGCGCATCGCCAGCGCGGAGACGAGATCGGCGACCACCGCGAAGCCGCGCCCGGCATCGCCGGCACGCCCCGCCTCGACCGCGGCGTTCATCGCCAGCACCCGGGTCTGGAAGGCGATCTTGTCGAGCCCTTCGATGACGCTGTCGATGCCCTTGGCGCTGTCCGACACCCGGCCCATCGCCTGTACCGCCTCGTCGGCGACCGCACGCCCGCCGCCGACGGTGGCGATCGCCTGGTCGGCGCGCTCGACGGTGCGGCTGGCCGCCCCCGCCGATGTTTTCAGCCGGCCGTCCATCTGGGTGATCGACGCCGCGGTCTCCTCCAGGCTGGCCGCGTTGCTCTCGGTACGCCGCGCCAGATCCTCCGAGGCCTGCGCGATCTCGCCCGATCCGGTGCGGATCGAATTCGCGCTCTCGCCCACCGCCGCGATCAGGTCGCGCAGCTTGTCGAGCGCATCGTTGAAGTTGGTCTTGAGGATCGCGTAATCGCCCGGGAACTCGGTCTTGATCGACGCGGTGAGATCGCCGTCCGACAGGTGCGCGAGATGCGACGACACCGTGTCGACCACCACCTTCTGCTCGGCATCCGCGCGCGCCTTGGCCTTGTCGGCCGCCTCCTTGGCGATGCCGTTCTCGCGGAACACCCGCACCGCCTTGGCCATCGCCCCGACCTCGTCGCCGCGATCCGTCCCGGCGACGTCCTTGGCGTAATCCCCGCCCGCGATCTCGCCCATCTGCGCCTGCAACCGCGACAACGGACCGGTGATGCCGGCGCGCACCACGAACAGTGCGAGCGCGCTGGCCGCGACGATGCTGCCGATCGCGAGCATCCACAGCGTCGTCCGCGTGCTCAGCGCGGTCGCGGACAATTCGTTCGAGATCCGCGCGTTCCCGGCGGCGCGTTCGCTGAGGAGGTCGCGCATATAGGGCGACAATCGCTGCTCGATCGCGTCGCCATCCGCGAGTACCCGCTGCGCCTCATCGTTGCGATTGGCTAGACCCAGCTCACTTGCGCGCCCGGTGATCGCGTGAAGCGCGTCGAGATCGCGCTGCAGCCGCTTGGTCACCGGATCGCCGGGTAGCGACGTCTCGGCCTCCTTCAGCCGCATCGACCCGCCTCGATAGTCCTCCTCGACCTGCTTGGCGGCGGCCCGCGCCTCGGCGCTGGCGCCGTCATAGACCAGCGTCCGGTACGTATTGTACAACATGGCCGTCATTCGCTGATAGGACCGCCCCTGCGCCAGGGTGGCCGCGGCCTTCGAATCCGCCAGGACGCCGTAGGCAGCGTCGCTCGCCATCAACCGCGACGATCCGAACCACGCCACGAACATCGTGACCGTCCCCAGCAAGAGCAACAGGCCGATGATCTTCGGCAGGATCGTGGTTCTTTCCAGCAGCTTCACGGCGTTCTCCACAGCTACGATGTGCGGCGGCCACGGGCGCGCCTTCGACGAAGCGTCGATGCCGGTCCGCTCACCGGATCGACCAACGACTTCATAGGACTGCGCCGGCCGATACGGTCCGGTTTGGCCCTATTTAATCGTCGGGGAAGTCGGGCGGAACGCCGCCGCCCGGCAGGCATGGCTCACCCCATCGGCTGGATGGTGACCCCGCCGGTCAGGCCCGAGGGCTGGCCCGCCGGCGCCGCCACCATCAGCACGATGATGCGCGTGCCGCTGCCCTTCGGGAAGTCGACCGTCAGCGGCGCGGTGCCGGCGACCGTCTTTTCGGCAACGCGCCTGCCGTCGATGAACAGCGCCGCGCGCCCGGCGACGCCGGCGAACGTGAGCCGCCCGCCATCCGCCGCGATCCGCCGGCGCGGCGTAACCACGATCCGGTAGAGCCGGTAACCCGCCGCCGGCTCGGCCGCGGTCTCGCTCCCGGCCCGAACGAAGGCCCAGCTGTTGTTGTCGCCGTCCGCGGGCGCGAGCGTGGGATCGGGACGCTCGGCGAACACCGGCGAGCGCCGCCATTCGCGCAGCGTCATCGGCGCCACCGTCACCGCGACCTGCGCGCGCGGCGCCACCGCCGCGCGGCCCAGCGTCAGCGTCGCGGGTTTCAGCCCGTCCGCGGTCGCACGGACCGTGATCGTGCCGCGCCCCGTGCCCGCCTGGACGATCATCTGGGCGAGCCCGTTGAACAAGGCGCGTTGGCCGCCCTTTTCCGGTTCGTGGCTGGTCGGGTCGCCATTGCCGACCCCGATGATCGTGGCGCCGTCGACGGTGAAGCGCGTCATCAGATTGGCAGTGGGCACGTGCCGCCCCTTGGCATCGACCGCGTCGATGGTGATCGGCTGGACGTCCTCGCCGTCGCCCGCGAGCGTCGTCCGTGCCGGCGTCAGGCGAAGCGCCACCGGCGCGCCGGTGGTCTCGTGCACCGCGCGCGCGACCTCGCGGCCACCGCGATAGGCGATCGCCTCGATCCGCCCCGGCGCGTATGGCACCGACCATTCGTTGCCCATCACCCGGTCGACCGCCTGTTCGCCGATCGCGCGGCCGTTGAGCCGCAGCGCGACGCGGTCGGCGTTGCTGGTGACGAAGACCTTGATGGCTTCGCCCTCGCGCCCCGGCCAGGTCCAGTGCGGTGCGAGTCCCACCACCGGGGCATCGTCGACCCAGTGCGCGCGGTGGATGTCGAACGCGGTCTTGGGAAAGCCGCACAGGTCCATGATCCCGAAATAGCTGGAGATCACCGGCCAGGCATTGGGGGTCGGTTCGCCGTGATAATCGAACCCGGTCCAGACGAAGGTGCCCGCGACGAACGGGCGTTCGACGATCGCCTTCCAGGTGTTGCGGTGGGTGGCGCCCCAGTCCGCCGCCTCGGTATCGTAGGACGAGATCACCTTCTTCGCGGGATCGTTGGCGAAGGCGCCGCGGGTCTCGAACGAGCTGGTGTCCTCCGAGCTGGTGATCGGTTGCTTGGGGCGCAGCGCATGGAAGCGGTCGTAATCGCCGATATAATAGTTGAACCCGGTGACGTCGACGACCTGCGAGACGTTGACCGGTTCGAAGAAGGCGCCGTTCATCGCCGCGGTGACCGGCCGGCCGTCGTCGAGCCGGTGCACCGCGGCGGCCATCCGCCGGACCATCTCGACCCCCGATTCGGTGCCCTGCATCGGTTCTTCGTTGAACACCGACCACATGATCACGCTCGGGTGGTTGCGGTCGCGGCGGACCAGCCATTCGAGCTGCGCCATGTAATCGGGCGCGGGATTAAAGTTGCGGTTCTCGTCCATGACCAGGAAACCCATCCGGTCGCACAGGTCGAGCAGCTCGGCGGTGGGCGCGTTGTGCGACGATCGGATCGCGTTGCAGCCCATCGCCTTCAGCCGCTGCAGCCGCCACGCGATCAGCGCATCGGGCACCGCGACGCCGACCCCGGCATGGTCCTGGTGGATGCACACGCCCTTCAGCTTAACGACGCGCTCGTTGAGCAGGAACCCGCGATCCGCATCGAACCGGGCGGTGCGGAACCCGATCGGCGTCCGGCGTTCGTCGACGATGCTGCCGCCGCGCAGCACCCGGGTGCGCACCGTGTAGAGGGTGGGCTGATCGACCGACCAGCGCTCGGGCGTCCCCGCCTCGATCGTCATCGTCGCCTCAGCGGTGCCGAGCGCGGGCACCGTCGCGGTGGTGCGCGCGGTCGCGACCACGCCGCCGCGCGGATCGAGCAGCGTCGCCTCGACCTCGATCGCCGCCGCGCCCGCTTCGATGCTGGCGAGGCTCACCGCGACCGGCACGCGCCACGTGCCGCCATCGGCCAGGCGAGGGTCGCAATGCACCCCATCGGTGACGATCGCGACGGGCGCGCGGCGGGCGAGCCAGACGTGTCGGTAGAGCCCGGCACCCTCGTACCACCAGCCCTCCATCGCATCCGCATCGACGCGGATCGCGATGATGTTGAGCTCGTCGTCGTAACGCGCGAACGGGGTCAGATCGATATAGACGCTGTTGTAGCCCGACCAGTTGTGCGCGGCGATCGAGCCGTTGACCCAGATCGTCGCATTGGTCGCGATCGCGTCGAATTGCAGCTCGATGCACTTGCCGCGGTCCGCCGGATCGAGCCGCAGCGCGCGACGATACCAGCCGATCCCGCGCGGGCGGGAGCCCTGCGAGAGGTTCGCGCTCTCGACGAACGGCTGGAACGACGCCCAGTCGTGGGGCAGCGACACCGTCGGCCAGTCGCTGTCGTCGTAATCCATCGCCGCCGCGCCCGCGGCGCTCGCCGCCTTGGCGCGCGAATAGGTCTCGTTGTGGCCGACCGGCATCGGCATCGGGATGTCGCCTTCGTGGAACAGCCAGCCGCGATCGAGCAGCATACGCGAGGGATCCTGCACCGGCAGCGGCGGCGGCAGCGCGCGCGTCGGCGGGGGCATCGGCAGCCCGGTGCCCGCCGTCGCGTCCGATTGCGCCGCCGCCGCACCGAGCGGATCGACCGCCAGCAGGATCGAACCGCCGGCCGTGCCGACGAGGAGCTGACGACGGTTCATTGGCGGCTGATCCCTCTCTCTGGCCGGATCTCGTATCCGGTCCGATGCGCCACATGCTAGAGCCTGTGGCGACATCCGCAACCATATTCACATGCGAAAACGCGTTTGCATGACGGAAAGCAACCTAAGGCGCTTGCGATCGATGCTTGCCCCGGGCGCGGGCTTCGACGAGCATGGCGCGATTAGGGGAGATACGATGATGAAGCCATTCCTGCTCGCACTGCTGGCGACCGTCGCCGCACCGGTCGCGGCCCAGGCGCCGGCGACGACTGCCGACGGCACGACGTCGACGACGACCTACATCCAGGCGGGCAACGTGCTGGACCGGCCCGGCCAGGCGCCGCGCGGCAAGACCACGATCATCGTCCGCGACGGCAAGGTAGTCGAGCTGCGCGACGGCTTTGTCGCGCCCGAGGCGGGGGCAGCGCTGGTCGATCTGCGCGACCGCTTCGTGCTGCCGGGGCTGGTCGACATGCACGTCCATCTCTGGGGGATCGGCGGCGATCCGATGCGGGCGCGGCTGGAGGCGCTCAATCGCGACCGGTTCGACGACGAGATGACCGCGGTCGCGAACGCCCGTGCCACGCTGGCGGCGGGCTTCACCTCGGTCCGCGATCTCGGCGGCGACCCGCGCGGCATCCGCGCGCTGCGCGATGCGATCGATGCCAGGATCGTCGACGGGCCGAGCATCACCAATGCCGGCGAGATGATCTCGGTCACCGGCGGCCACGGCGACGGCGGCAACGGGCTGGCCGAGGAGTTCGCCGACATGGTGCATTCGCGCGAGGTCAACCTCTGCGACGGCCCTGACGATTGCCGCCGCGCGGTGCGCGCGCAGGTCGCGCTCGGCGCGCGGGTGATCAAGTTCGCCGCGACCGGGGGCGTGCTGTCGAACGTCAGCGGCGGGCTCGGCCGCGCGATGACGCCGGAGGAGATGCGCGCGATCATCGAGACCGCGCATACGCTCGGCCGCAAGGTCGCCGCGCACAGCCACGCCGCGGAGGGCACCCGCGCGGCGCTGGAGGCGGGGGTCGATTCGATCGAGCACGGCACCTTCCTGGACGCCGACACGATCAAGCTGTTCAAGACCAAGGGCGCCTATCTGGTGCCGACCGAGATCGCCCCGGTCGCCGCGCTCGCGCAGGCGCGGGGCGGCGCGCTGCCCCCGGCGACGATCGAAAAGGCCGAAGCCGCCGCCGCGGCGATGGCCGCCAGCCACCGCCGCGCCTATGCGGCCGGCGTGAAGGTCGCGTTCGGGACCGACACCGGCGTGTCGAAGCACGGCGACAACGCCACCGAATTCGCGTGGCTGGTGAAGAACGGCCTCACCCCCGCCCAGGCGATCGCCGCCGCGACGGTCGGTGCCGCCGACCTGCTCGGCCGCGACGACATCGGCACCCTCGCCCCCGGCAAGACCGCCGACATCATCGCGGTCGCCGCCTCGCCGCTCGATGACGTGACGCGGCTGGAACATGTCGACTTCGTGATGCACCGCGGCAAGGTGCTGGCGGCGCGATAGATAGGCCGGGGCCGCGGGAGATACTCCCCCGCTTCAGCGGGGGGAGGCGCCTATCCGCTTGGCGCTCACCCTTGAGCCGCAGCCGCCCCCACCAAGCTAGTCGCGACCGCCTCCGCCACCTTGATCCCGTCGACCGCCGCCGACAGGATCCCGCCTGCATACCCGGCGCCCTCGCCCGCGGGAAACAGCCCGACCGTGTTGAGGCTCTGGAAATCCTGACCACGGGTGAAGCGCACCGGCGACGAGGTCCGCGTCTCGACCCCGGTCAGCGTCACGTCGGGATGGTCGTAGCCGGGGATCTGCCGCCCGAACACCGGCAGCGCCTCGCGCATCGCGGTCACCGCGAAGTCCGGGAGGCATTCGGCGAGATCGGTCAGGTGCACCCCCGGCCGATAGGAGGGGATCACCTCGCCGAGCGCGGTCGACGCCTGCCCGCGCAGGAAATCGCCGAGCTTCTGCGCGGGCGCGGCATAGGTCGATCCGCCCGCCACATAGGCACGCGATTCCCAGTGCCGCTGGAAATCGATGCCCGCCAGCGCGCCGCCGGGATAGTCGCGCGCCGGATCGATCGCGACCACCAGCCCGGAGTTGGCGTTGCGTTCGTTACGCGAATATTGGCTCATGCCGTTGGTGGCGACCCGTCCCTCCTCCGACGTCGCCGCGACCACCGTGCCGCCCGGGCACATGCAGAAGCTGTAGACCGTGCGCCCGTTCGAACAATGGTGCGACAGGCTATAGTCCGCCGCGCCGAGCACCGGATGCCCAGCACTCGCGCCGAACCGCGCCCGGTCGATCCAGGATTGCGGGTGTTCGATGCGCACGCCGATGGAGAACGGCTTGGCCTCGACATGCACCCCCGCCTCCAGCAGCATCGCGAAGGTGTCGCGCGCACTGTGGCCGACCGCGAGCACGACGTGATCCGCGGCCAGATATTCGCCGGTATGCAGGTGCAGCCCGCGCATCCGCCGCGTGCCGCCCGCCTCGGTGACGATGTCGAGCCCGTCGACGCGGTGCCCGAAGCGATACTCGCCCCCCAACCCCTCGACCGTCTCGCGCATGCTCTCGACCATCGTCACCAGCCGGAACGTGCCGATATGCGGATGCGCCTCGGTGAGGATCTCGGCCGGCGCGCCCGCCTTCACGAATTCGGTCAGCACCTTGCGATCGAGATGCCGCGCGTCCTTGATCCGGCTGTAGAGCTTGCCGTCGGAGAAGGTGCCCGCCCCGCCCTCGCCGAACTGGACGTTGGATTCGGGGTTGAGGACACTGCGCCGCCACAGGCCCCAGGTATCCTTGGTCCGCTCCCGCACCATCTTTCCGCGATCGAGGATGATCGGCCGCAATCCCATCTGCGCCAGGATCAGCCCCGCGAACAGGCCGCACGGCCCTGTTCCGATCACCACCGGACGCCTGGCCGTACCGCCGGGCGGCGCCTGCGCGACGAACTTGTAGCGGGTGTCGGGCGTCGGCTGGACGTGGCGGTCCTTGCGGAACCGGGTGAGGATCGCCGCCTCGTTCTTCAGCGTGACGTCGACCGAATAGACCAGCATGATGTCCGTCTTGTCTCGCGCGTCGTGCGCCCGCCGCGCCACCGCGAACCGGATCAGCTCGCGCGGGGTGATCCGCAGCCGCTTGCAGATCGCCGCCGGCAACGCCTCGTCGGCATGGTGGAGCGGCAAGGCCAGTTCGGTGACGCGCAACATCCGCGCGCTCTAGCCCCACCCCGGCCATCGCGGCAATCGCGCCGCGTCCGGAACCACGCTAGGGTTGCGCTCAGGGCAACGAGGACGGGCGCATGGCGAAGGCGGGAACGATCCGGGTCGGCATCGGCGGATGGAGCTTCGCGCCGTGGCGCGATAGCTTCTACCCGCCCAAATGGCCGCAGAAGCGCGAGCTCGAATATGCCGCGTCGAAGCTCACCGCGATCGAGGTCAACGGCACCTTCTACAGCGGCTTCAAGCCCGCGACCTTCGCCGGTTGGGCGGAAAGCGTGCCCGACGGCTTCGTGTTCGCGCTGAAGGCATCGCGCTACTGCACCACGCGCAAGATCCTCGCCGAGGCGGGCGACTCGATCGAGCGGTTCGTCGGCCAGGGCATCGTCGAACTCGGCGACAAGCTCGGCCCGATCCTCTGGCAATTCGCGGGCACCAAGAAGTTCGACCCCGACGACATGCGGGCGTTCCTGGCACTGCTGCCCGCGCGCCACGCCGGCGTCGCGTTGCGCCACGCGGTCCATGTCCGCCACGACAGCTTCGCGGTGCCCGAATTCATTGCGATGGCCCGCGCCGCCGGAGTCGCGATCGTGTTCGCGGATTCGACCGACTATCCCGCGATCGCCGACGTCACCGCCGACTTCATGTACGCCCGCCTCGAAGCCGGCATCGAGGAACACGCTACCGGCTACGACGCCGCCGCGCTCGACCGCTGGGCCGATGCGGCGCGCGCCTGGAGCGAAGGCGGCGCCCCTCCTGGGCTGCCCTATGTCGAGGAAACACCGCCGGCGAAGAAAGCCCGCGACACCTTCGTCTTCTTCATCAGCGGCGCGAAGGTCCGCGCCCCCCACGGCGCGATGGCGTTGATCGAGCGGGTCGCGCGTTAGTCACGCTCGGCCGGCATCCGATCGATGCTGATCCTCCCCTGCAAGGGGAGGTGGCAGTCCGCAGGACTGACGGAGGGGTGACCCGCAATCCGGAGAAGGTGTCACCCCTCCGTCTGGCTGACGCCAGCCACCTCCCCTTGCAGGGGAGGAGCTTAGAGGCGTTCCGCTTGGCTCGATGCCTCCGGCAAGCATCGGTCCAACCGCGCCACGACCACTACGGCGCCGGCGTCACCGCCGCGGCGGCGGGTTGCGCGCCCTGTCCGAGGATCGCGGCGCTTTCCACACGGTCGAGTGCGTTGCGGGCGGCGATGTAGCGGTCGGCGGCGGCGGTCCAGTTGGCGGCGTCGCCGGCGCCGGGCAGCCGGGCGACTTCGGCGCGGGCGGCTTCGACCTGGCCGCCGTCGAGCAGCCGCTTGGCGCGGGCGAGGCGGTCCGCGGGTAGCGGCGACGGGGTGCCCGCCTTGCGGAGCACCACCAGCGTGCCGATCTCGCGGCGCAGCGCGCGCCACCAGCTGTCGTCGCTGACCGTCGCGATGTTGGGCGCCACCGCATCGAGCCCCTGGCGCAGCGCCTCCAGCGTCAGCGGCTGGCGCGACGCCTCGATGATCGTCGCCACCGCCGCGGGCTGCGCCGTGCCGAAGCGCGCGCGCAGCTGTTCCTCGAGATAGCCGAGCCCCAGGCCGCGATCGAGCGCCCGGCGCGCGGCGAAGGCGACCAGCAGCCCTTCCGCGCGGGTCGCCTGGCTGGCCGCGCCGACCGCCTCGGTCTGCACCGTCGCGGTGCGGGTCTCCAGCGCGGTCAGCTGCCCGGCGAGCGCGGCTTCGCGCGTCGCGAGCGTGTTGACGTCGATACCGGGGGCGTTGCCGCTGGCGTCGAGCGGGTTGGCGGGCAGATATTCGCCACCGCCATTGCCGGTGGTCCGCGCGGCGGTCGCGGTTGCGGGGGCGGCCTGCCCGCCGATCGCGGCGAACCAAGGCACCTGGCGAAGCGCGAAGCCGGCGAGGACGAGACCGGCGGCGAAGGCCAGGAGGATCAGGACGACGATCAGCCCGGTCCGCGATCCGCGCGCGCCGCCACGGGGGTCGCGCGTACGCAGCGGATCGATCGGCGCATAGTCGGTCATGCGGTCACTTATCCGCGCGCGGTGGGCGCTGGTCAATCGCGGCCTCGATCAGCGCGGGATCGGTCGGCGCCGACGCGATCGCGACCTCCTGCCAGCCGTCGCCCACCGCCGCCGCGACCGCCGGACTGAACGCCGCCAATCGCACCCTGGCCCGATCGATCCCGTCCCGATCGACCAGCCGGGCGACCATCGTCGCAGCGCGCGCCGAATGGAGCAGGACGGTCGCGCCCGCGAATCGTGCGACGTCATCCGGCGACACGGCTAGCGCTTCGCTGGCATAGACCGTGATCGCCGTCGCACCCGCCGCTTTTCGGTCGCGCCCGGCGAGGTGCAGCAGCCGGCCGAGCCCCGCCGACGCGGCCTCGTCGCACACCCGCGCGACGTCGCCATCGCCGGTCAGCGCGACCACGAACCCGGCAGCCCTGGCCGCCGCCGCGGTCGCCGCACCGACCGCGACGACCGGCAGCCGGCGCAGGCGATCGAGGCCGGTGCCGCCATGACGTAAGGCATTGGCGCTGGTGAGCAGCAACGCGTCGAACGCGGCGGGTTCGGGCGGCGTCCATGCGACCGGCCGAACTGCGAACAGGGGGATCAACTCCACATCCACGCCTCGCGCGGCGAGCCGTTCCAGCGTCCGCGCATCGCCCGGCGCGGGCCGGACGACGATCATCCTCACGCCGCGAACAGCCTCCGCACCGCTTCCGGCGCGCGATCGAGCAGGTCGGCGGCGAGCGCGGGGCCGAGATCGTCGCCGATCGCCCCCTCGATCGCCCCGGTGACGAAGGCCGATCCATCCTCCGCGATCAGCTCCGCGCGAAGCGACAGCGTCTCCCCCGCCAGCGCAGCGAGCGCCGCAACCGGCGAGTGGCAATCCGCCTTCAACGCCGCGAGCAGCGCGCGTTCGGTGTTGACGCAAAGGCTGGTCGCACGGTCGTCGATCGCCGCGACCAGCACCGCCGCGCCTTCGTCGGCCATCCGCACCTCGATGCCAACCGCGCCCTGCGCCGGTGCGGGTAGCATCGCGTCGGTCGGGATCGCCACGCCCACGGTGTCGCGCCCGAGCCGGTCGAGCCCCGCCGCCGCGAGCAGCGTCGCATCGACCTCCCCCGCCGCCAGCTTGGCGAGCCGGGTGTCGACGTTGCCGCGGAAGGTGATCACCGACAGATCCGGCCGTTCGCGCAGCAATTGCGCGCGCCGTCGCGGCGAGCTCGTCCCGATCACCGCACCCTGGCGCAAATCCGCAACGGCGTCGGCGCCGATCAGCCGGTCGCGGACGTCGCCACGCGGCAGCATCGCGGCGATCGCGATTCCCGCAGGGCGCACCGTCTCGACATCCTTCATCGAATGCACGCACCCGTCGATCTCGCCGCCGAGCAGCGCACGATCGAGCTCCTTCGTCCACAGCGCCTTGCCGCCGATCTCTGCCAGAGCCCGGTCCTGCACCCGGTCGCCGGTGGTGCGGATCACCACCGTCTCGATCTCGTCGTCGCGCCAGCCATGCGCGGCGCACAGCGCGGAACGGACCATCGCCGCCTGGGTGAGCGCCAGCGGCGAACCGCGCGTGCCGAGCCTGAACCGGATCATCGCGCGGCCATGCCCAAAGCACCCCCCTTCGACAAGGGGAAGCCGAGCCGCTAGACCGACGCGATGATCGTGCTCGGCCTCGAATCCTCCTGCGACGAGACCGCCGCCGCCCTCGTCATGCACGATCGCCGCGTGCTCGCGCACCGGCTGGCGGGTCAGGAAGCCGCACACGCGCCGTTCGGCGGGGTGGTGCCGGAGATCGCGGCCCGCGCGCATGTCGAGGCGCTGGAGCCCCTGATCGCGGCGGCGCTCGCCGATGCCGGACTGACGCTCGGCCAGGTCGATGCGGTCGCGGCGACCGCGGGGCCGGGGCTGATCGGCGGGGTGATGGTCGGGCTCGTCACCGGCAAGGCACTCGCGCATGCCGCCGGCAAGCCGCTGATCGCGGTCAACCATCTCGAGGGCCATGCGCTCAGCCCGCGACTGTCCGATCCCGACCTCGATTTCCCCTATTTGCTGCTGCTGGTGTCGGGCGGGCATTGTCAGCTGCTGCTGGTCGAAAGCGTCGCGCGCTATCGCCGGCTCGCGACGACGATCGACGATGCGGTCGGCGAGGCGTTCGACAAGACCGCCAAGCTGCTCGGCCTCGGCTTTCCCGGTGGCCCTGCGGTCGAGCGGGCGGCGGCACTCGGCGATGCCCGCAAGGTCCCGCTGCCGCGCCCGCTGAAGGGCTCGCCCGAGCCGCATTTCTCGTTTGCGGGGCTGAAGAGCGCGGTGTCGCGCGCGGTCGGGCATCATGCGCCGGAGGACATTGCGGCGTCGTTCCAGGCGGCGGTGGTCGATTGCCTGCTCGATCGCACCAAGCGGGCGCTGGCGTCGGTCGAGGCGACCGCGCTGGTGGTCGCGGGCGGGGTCGCCGCGAACGGTGCGGTCCGCGCGTCAATGCAGGCGCTGGCCGAGGCGCACGGCCTCCGCTTCGTCGCGCCGCCGCTATGGCTGTGCACCGACAACGCGGCGATGATCGCCTGGGCGGGCGCCGAGCGCTTCGCGGCGGGGCTGACCGATCCGCTCGACGTTCCCGCCCGCGCGCGCTGGCCGCTCGATCCGTCCGCCGAGGCGGTACGCGGCGCGGGGGTCAAGGCATGAGGATCGGGGTGATCGGCGGCGGCGCCTGGGGCACCGCGCTGGCGCAGATCGCCGCGCATGGCGGCCGGGCGGTGACCTTGTGGGCACGCGAGCCCGAGGTGGTCGCCGACATCACCGCGCATCACGAGAATCGCAGCTTCCTGGCGGGCGTCGCGCTGTCGCCGACGATCACGGCAACGGAATCGCTCGACGATCTGGCGGGGTGCGACGCGATCCTCGTCGTCGCGCCGGCGCAACACGTCCGCACGGTGCTGGCGCAGGCGCCGGTCGGGACGACGCCGCTGGTGCTCTGCGCCAAGGGGATCGAGGCAGGCACCCGCCTGCTGGTCGGCGAGGTCGCGCGCCAGGTGCATCCGCAGGCGCCGGTCGCGGTGCTGTCGGGGCCGACCTTCGCGCACGAGGTCGCGGCGGGGCTGCCGACCGCGGTGACGCTGGCCGCGGTGGATCCGGCATTGCGCCGGCGCCTGTCGGACCGGCTCGCCGCCCCGCATTTCCGCCCCTACGCGAGCGGCGACGTGATCGGCGCGGAGATCGGCGGCGCGGTCAAGAACGTGCTCGCGATCGCATGCGGCGTAGTCGAGGGCGCGGGGCTGGGCCAGAACGCCCGCGCCGCGTTGATCGCGCGCGGATTCGCGGAGATGACCCGGTTCGGCCTCGCGCGCGGCGCGCGTGCCGAGACGCTGGCGGGGCTGTCGGGGCTCGGCGACCTGGTGCTGACCTGTTCGTCGACAAGCTCGCGCAACTTCTCGCTCGGCGTCGGGCTGGGCCGCGGCGGCAGCGCGGCGGAGTTGCTCGCCGATCGCCGCACCGTCGCGGAAGGCGCGTTCACCGCCCCCGTGCTCGCCGAGGCGGCCCGCGAGGCGGGAGTGGACATGCCGGTGACCGACGCAGTGTGCCGCCTGTTGTCGGGCGTCGCCGCGAGCGCGGTGATCGGCGACCTGCTGGCACGGCCGTTGCGGGAAGAGGGGGCTTAGGGTTCGATCGTTGCGCGGGAAGGCGCCCCCATCAGAAATCGATCGCGATGCCCTTCAGCTCCCAGTCGCCATACCGCACCGGGTCTCGCCCCAGGGGATCCACCGCAGGCCGCGGCTTGTCTTCGGGGGTCGGCACCGGGGTGTTCTTGCTCAGATAAGCCGGTGGTTTCACATGATCTGGACGCTGTCCCATGCGGCCGATGTAAGGTGCGCGCGCGGCGATGCAAAGACGTGCGCGGGCGACAATGATTGCGCTGGCGCCGCGCGCACGCCACATCGCCCGCGATGACGACCGTTTCCGCCTGATGGCCAAGCCCCCCGAACCACTCGGCACCGCATCGCGCCGTGCCGCGATGCGGCTGCTCGACGCGGTGCTGCGCCGTGGCGAGCCGCTCGAACAGGCGCTGACCGCGGCGACGCGCGGCGTGCACGGCCCCGACCGCGGGCTGGCGCATGCGATCGCGGCCGAGGCGCTGCGCCGGCTGCCCGACCTCGACGCGCTGATCGATTCGGTCACCGACCGCGCCTTGCCCGACGATGCCAAGGCACGCACCGCGCTACGCATCGCGCTGGTCCAGGCGCTGGTGCTCGGCACCCCGCCGCACGCCGCGATCTCGACGGTGCTGCCGCTGGTCGATGGCGGTCCGCGCAAGCTGGTGCACGGCGTGTTCGGCACGATCATGCGCAGCGGCGTACTGCTGCCCGAACTGCCCGCGCTCCCCGCCCCGGTCGAGCTGCGCTGGGACGCCGCCTGGGGTGAGGCGATGGTCGACGCCGCCGCACGCGCGATCGCGGCGCCGCCGTTGCTCGACGTCACGCTGGCCGATGCCGCCATGACCGATCACTGGCGGGAGACGCTCGGCGGGACCAGCCTCGCGCCCGGCCATATCCGCGTCGCCGAACACGGCCCGGTGCCCGAGACGCCGGGCTTCGCGGAAGGCGCCTGGTGGGTGCAGGACATCGCCGCCTCGATCCCCGCGCGGCTGCTCGGCGCTGGCGAGGGCCGGCACGTGCTCGATCTCTGCGCCGCGCCGGGCGGCAAGACGCTGCAGCTCGCCGCCGCCGGCTGGCGGGTAGGCGCGGTCGACGCGTCGCCGCAGCGGATCAAGCGGCTGCGCGAGAACCTGTTCCGCGCGCGGCAGAAGGCCGAAGTGGTGGTCGCCGACGTCCGCCGCTGGACCCCGCCCGAGCCCGCCGACGCGATCCTGCTCGATGCGCCGTGCAGCGCCACCGGGATCTTCCGCCGCCATCCCGACGTGCTCCACCGCGTCCGCCCGTCGATCGTCGCCGAGATGGCGGTGCTCCAGGCCGAGCTGCTGGCGCGCGCCGCCGACTGGGTGAAGCCGGGCGGAAGCCTGGTCTACGCGTCCTGCTCGCTCGAACCCGCCGAGGGCGAGCGCCAGGTCGAGGCGCTCCTCGCCGCGCGCCCCGATTACGCGATCGCGCCGCCCGACGCGGCGCTGCTGCCCGCGGGCATACCGGTCGCCGAGCAGGGCTGGGTCCGCTTGCTGCCCGGGATGCTCGCCGACCACGGCGGCTGCGACGGCTTCTTCATCGCCCGCCTCGTCCGCCGCTAGGGCACGTCAACGCGTCAACCTCCGTTCGCTAGAAGATGGACATCGGCCCATCGCGAGCCGCGGCTGAAACGGGTTCCACCCGCGCGCATCCGCCGATAGAGCGGCGGCCATGCAATCCGTTCGCATCGCGCCATCGATCCTGTCCGCCGACTTCGCGATGCTCGGCGAGGAGGTCCGTGCGATCGACGCGGCGGGGGCCGACTGGATCCATATCGACGTGATGGACGGGCATTTCGTCCCCAACATCACGATGGGGCCTGCGGTGGTGAAGGCGATCCGCCCGCACACCACCAAGCCGTTCGACGTCCACCTGATGATCTCGCCCGTCGATGCCTATCTCGATGCCTTTGCCGAGGCCGGGGCCGACACCATCACCGTGCATGTCGAGGCGGGGCCGCACATCCACCGCTCGCTCCAGCATATCCGCGGGCTCGGCAAGCGCGCCGGGGTGGTGCTGTGCCCGGGCACGCCTGCCAAGATGCTCGACTATCTCGTCGACATGGTCGACCTGATCCTGGTGATGAGCGTCAACCCCGGCTTCGGCGGGCAGAGCTTCATCGACAGCCAGCTGAAGAAGATCGCCGCGATCC
Organism: Sphingomonas sp. Tas61C01; assembly: GCF_052567495.1. Classification (NCBI taxonomy): domain Bacteria; kingdom Pseudomonadati; phylum Pseudomonadota; class Alphaproteobacteria; order Sphingomonadales; family Sphingomonadaceae; genus Sphingomonas; species Sphingomonas sp. Tas61C01. Next base: position 2,411,334 of record NZ_CP199583.1, on the reverse strand, counting down.
GCAAGATGATCGACGCGAGCGGCCGCACGATCGATCTCGAGGTCGATGGCGGGGTCGATCCCATCACCGCGAGACAATGCATCGATGCGGGCGCCGACGCGCTGGTCGCGGGCACCGCGGTGTTTCGCGGCGGACGCGACGCCTATGCCGCCAACATCGCCGCGCTGAGAGGCGGTTGACCGCGCCGGCGCCCGACCCCGCGACCGACGGGATCGAGGAAGGCAAGCGGCTGATCACGCTGGGCGGCGACAAGGGTCTGTCGCTGGCCGAGCGACTGGCCGACCGGTTCCAGCGGCTGACGTGGCGCACCCCGCTCCACGGCATAAGGCTGAAGGGACGCTATCCGCTGAAGCTGATCGCGGTGCCCAACGATCCCGTGCCAGGTGACGTCCGCCGCGGCCGCGCGCTGCTCGCCGGCATGGTGTCGTTCCGGGGCGAGAGCCGCGCGATCGACCGGCTCGACTATGCCGAGCGCGATTGGGGGCGGCCGTTCGCGGATCACCTCCACGGCTTCGGCTGGCTGCGCGACCTGTCGACCGTCGCCACCCGCGCGCAGGGCGCGCCGGTCGCCGAGACGCTGATGGCGAAGTGGCTCGCCGCCTATGCCGACAAGGTCGACGCGCACGCCTGGCGCCCCGATCTCTGGGGGCGTCGCATCCTGCTCTGGACCGCGCACGCGCCGCTGATCCTGTCGTCGAGCGACATCGTCTATCGGTCGAGCGTGCTGAACGCACTCGCCCGCGGCGCGCGCCACCTCGATCGCGGTGCGGACAAGGCGTCGCCGGGTGCACCGCGGATCGCCGCTTGGTCGGGGCTGATCGCGGCGGGGTTGCTGATCCCCGGCGGCGACCCGCGGCGCAGCTTCGGCGAGGCGGGGCTGATCCGCGCGCTCGGCACCGGGCTGTTCGACGATGGCGGGTCGGTCTCGCGCAGCCCGGCGATGCTGCTCGATTCGATCATGCTGCTGGCGATGCTGCGGGAGACCTATGCCGCGCGCCGGCTGGTGCTGCCGGAGCCGGTGCAGGCCGCGCTCAACCGGATGGTCGCGGCCTTGCTCGGCGTCACGCATGGCGACCGCGCCCTCGCCAGCTGGCAGGGCGGCGGCCCGGCGACCGCCGAACAGGTCGCTGCAGTGATCGACGCCAGCGGGGTGCGCACCCGGCCGCTTCGGCAGGCGCGCGACTGGGGCTATCAGCGGCTCGCCGCGGGCACCACGACCCTGATCGTCGACGCTGCCCCGCCCCCCGTCGCGCGGGTGGTCGAGGGCGGCTGCGCATCGACGCTGGCGTTCGAATTCTCCGACGGCGCGGCGCGGCTGATCGTCAATTGCGGCGGTGCGCGCGCCGCGACCGCGCGCCTGCCCGCCTCCTTCGCCGCCGGGCTGCGCACCACCGCGGCACATTCGACGCTGACCGTCGCCGATAGCAACTCGACCGCGATCCATGCCGACGGCACGCTCGGCCGCGGGGTGTCGTCGGTCGAGCTCAGCCGCCAGGAAAGCGACGCCGCGAGCCGGATCGAGGCGACCCATGACGGCTATGTCCGCCGCTTCGGCTTCGTCCACCGCCGCCAGCTGCTGCTCACCGGCGACGGCCGCGAGCTGCGCGGCGAGGACTCGCTGTTGCCGCAGGGGCGCAAGGGCCGGGTCGGCGCGAACAGGTTCGCGGTCCGCTTCCACCTCGGCGTCGGGGTCCAGGCATCGCCGACCGCCGACGGCATGGCCGCGATCCTGCGCCTGCCCGGCGGTCCGCTCTGGCAGTTCCGCTGCCGCGGCGGCATGCTGGGGATCGAGGACTCGCTGTGGATCGACGGCGACGGTCGTCCGGTCCCGACCCAGCAGCTGGTGATCAGCGGCGAGGCCCAGGCGGGCGGCGCCAGCGTCAGCTGGGCGATGAAGCGCGCGCTGTAGTCGCTACCCCATTTTTCTGTCGAAGGCCGAGACGATGACCACGATCCCGATCACCCGCGCGCTGCTCTCCGTTTCCGACAAGACCGGGATTGTCGATCTCGCCCGTTCGCTGGCCGCCGCCGGCGTCGAGCTGGTCTCGACCGGCGGCACCGCCACCGCGCTGCGCGACGCCGGGCTGACGGTGCGCGACGTGTCCGATCTCACCGGCTTTCCCGAGATGATGGACGGTCGGGTCAAGACGCTACACCCGATGGTGCATGGTGGCCTGCTGGCGGTCCGCGACGATCCCGGCCACGTCGCCTCAATGCAGGAGCACGGGATCGGCGCGATCGACCTGGTCGTGGTCAATCTCTACCCGTTCGAGGCGACCGTCGCGAAGGGCGCGGACCGCGACACGATCATCGAGAATATCGACATCGGCGGCCCGTCGATGGTGCGATCGGCGGCGAAGAACCACGCTCATGTCGCGATCGTCACTGATCCGGCGGATTACGCGCTGGTTGCGGACGGCAGTACGACGATCGCGGATCGCAGACGCCTCGCCGCCAAGGCCTATGCCGCCACCGCCGCCTATGACGGCGCGATCGCCGCCTGGTTCGCGGGCGTCGACCAGGGCGAGACCTTCCCCGAGCGGCTGACTCTGTCCTACCGCCGCGGCCAGACGCTGCGTTATGGGGAAAACCCGCATCAGCAGGCGGCTCTCTACGTGCCCGAGCCGCCCGTGCCCGGCAGCCTCGCCGCTGCCGAGCAGGTCCAGGGCAAGGAGCTCAGCTACAACAACATCGCCGATGCCGACGCCGCGCTCGAACTCGTTGCCGAGTTCCGCGACGGTCCGCCGACCGTCGTGATCGTCAAGCACGCCAACCCCTGCGGCGTCGCCACCGGCGAGACGCTCGTCGAGGCGTATGAGAAGGCGCTGGCCTGCGACAGCGTCTCCGCGTTCGGCGGGATCATCGCGGTCAATCGCCCGCTCGACGGCCCGACCGCCGAGGCAATGACCGGGATCTTCACCGAAGTCGTCGCCGCCCCGGCCGCCGACGAGGCGGCACGTGCGGTGTTCGCCGCCAAGAAGAACCTGCGGCTGTTGCTGGTCGGCGACCTGCCCGATCCGGCGCGCGCGGGCATGACCGTAAAGACCGCTGCCGGGGGGGCGCTGTTCCAGTCGCGCGACGCCGGGACGCTCGACGACGCGATGATCAAGATCGTCACCAGGCGCGCGCCCTCCGACCGCGAACTCGCCGATTGCCGCTTCGCCTGGACGATCGCCAAGCACGTCAAGTCGAACGCGATCGTCTATGCCAAGGACGGCGTCAGCGCAGGGATCGGCGCGGGGCAGATGAACCGGCTGGAATCCGCGCGTATCGCCGCGTGGAAGGCGAAGGACGCCGCCGAGAAGGCGGGCTGGGCGGAGCCGAAGACGATCGGCTCGGCGGTCGCGTCCGACGCGTTCTTCCCGTTCGCCGACGGGCTGCTCGCCGCGGTCGAGGCGGGTGCCACCGCGGTGATCCAGCCGGGCGGATCGATCCGCGACACCGACGTCATCGCCGCCGCGGACGAGGCCGGCCTCGCGATGATCTTCACCGGGATGCGCCACTTCCGGCATTGATGGAGAGGTTTTGGCCCGGCGGCGAGGCCCCCTCCACCAATCGCTACGCGAGCGGTCCCCCTCCCTGCGAGGGCAGGGCAATCGCATATGAATTGCGCCCTCTTGATCTTCTTCCGTCACCCCGGACCTGATCCGGGGTCCCGCTAATCGTACGAGGCGGCTTCGTGAATCTCGGAAAAAGCGGGACCCCGGATCGAGTCCGGGGTGACGGAAGATTATGGGAAGTCTGATGACAACTGCGGCCGACCGCGCAGCCATCGTCCATATGCGATAGCCCTGCCCGCAAGGGGAGGTGGCAGTCCGCAGGACTGATGGAGGGGGAGGTAACTCCGGAAGCTCTCGCCGCTAGCGGATCGGCGACCCGAGATGGGGCAGCGTCGCCTCCTCCCGCCCCGGCATCTTGCCGAATAGCGCGCGGTCGGCGGGGCCGAAGGCGTAGCGCCACAGGATGAACAGGTAGACCGACGCGATCGCGGGTTCGCCGAACAGCAGTTCCGCCCATTCGAGACTCGGCGGCAGCGCGGTGAACAGTGCGCCGACCAGCCCCGCCGCCAGCCCCGCCCACACCAGCGGCCAGCGCCACGGCGACACCGGCGCGGCCAGGATGGCCGACAGCAACCGCGCCTTGAACACCGATGTAAGCCCGACGCTGACCATCAACGCCACCGCCGGCCCTGCCGCCTGCCAGGTCCGCGGCCATTCCAGCCGCCGCATCGCCAGGATCAGCGCGAAGCTCAGCGCGATCTGGAAGGCGAGCATGACGATCGAGATGATCAGGTTACGGTGCCGCGCGGTGTAGACCAGCGCCGATTCGCACACCGCGCCGGTCGAGGCGAGCACCTCCGCCGCCAGCAGGAAGCCGAGCGCCGCGGTCCCCGCCACGAATTGCGGACCGACGACGCCCATCACCGCCTCGCCGGGGATCGAGCCCATCAACGCCAGCCCGCCCTGCGCCGCCATGATCCAGAACGCCACCTGGCGCACCTGGTTGGCGATCGCCGCGCGGTCGTCGTTCGCCAGCGACTGGGTGATCACCGGGCCCAGGATCGGATCGAAGCTCGTCTTCAGCTTCTGCGGCAACGATGCGACCTGTTGCGCCATATAATAGATGCCGACGATCTTGGGTTCGAACATCACCCCGAGGATGAAGCGATCGACGTTGCGACTGCCCCATTCCAGCGCGTCGGCGCCCGCCAGCGGCATGTTCGACCGGGCCAGCGCTGCGAGCGGGCGGACGTGCGGCGACCATCCATGCGGCAAGCCGTAGCTGCGCAGGAACGGCACGATGCTCGCGATCAGCGCCGCGGTCATCGATGCGACATAGGCGAGCACCAGCCCGTCCTTGGTGGTGAAGAACGAGAACGCCCACGCCGCGATCGAGATCGTCCACGGCTCCACCACCGCACGCGCGGTCACCGCCGCCTTCACGTTCAGCCGATAGGCGAGCGCGGCGAGGCTGACGTCGGACCAGGCGATCGCGACGATGATGCACGGCAGCCAGCGGTCGAGCCCGGTAATTGCGCTGTTCGGGTACATGATCTGCGGGAAGGTGCAGAGCACCGCACTCGCCGCGATCGAGGCGATGAACGCGACCGCGAGCGCGTCCCAGACCACGCAGGCATGCGGCCGTTCCGCCGACGCCAGCGCCTGCGCCAGCCCGCGCTTCAGCCCCAGCGTCGCGAGCAGCGCCGCGATCTCGACCACCAGCACCGCCAGCGCGAAGCGGCCGACCAGGTCCGGCCCGTACAGCCGCCCGGCGATGAACAGGAACGGGATCCGCGCGAGCAGCCGAAGCACGAACCCCGCGATGTTGGTCCGCCCGCCCTTGGCGAGCGTATCGATATGCTGGTCCTGCGCGGATGCGTCAGCCGTCACGGGCAATTCCCGTGGCGCGGTCGGACCACGATCAATGCGCCGCGCCCCAGCTCTTGCCGGTGCCGATCTCGACCGCAAGCGGCACCGACAGCGGCATTGCCGGCGCGGCGGCCCCCGCCATCACCGCTTCGATCACCGGCGTCGCGGCGGCGACGTCGCCTTCCGGCATTTCGAAGACCAGTTCGTCGTGGACCTGGAGGAGCATGCGGACGTGACCGAGGCCCGCCGCGGCAAGCGCGGGTTCCATGCGCACCATCGCGCGCTTGATGATGTCGGCGCAGGTTCCCTGAATCGGCGCGTTGATCGCGGCGCGTTCGGCGCCCTGGCGCTCGTGCTGGACCTTGCTGCGGATCCGCGGAAAGTGGGTCTTGCGCCCGAACAGCGTGGTGGTGAAGCCGCGCCCGCGCACCTCCTCCAGCGTCTCGGCGATGTAGCGGTTGATCCCCGGGAAGCGCTCGAAATAGCGATCGATCATCGCCTGCGCCTCATCGGCGGTGACGTCGAGGCGGCCGGCCAGCCCCCATCGGCTGATGCCGTAGAGGATCGCGAAGTTGATCGTCTTGGCGCGCCCGCGGGTGTCGCGGTTGACCTCGCCGAACAGCTCCATCGCGGTCAGGCTGTGGATGTCGTCGCCGCGCGCGAACGCCTCCTTAAGCGCAGGCACATCGGCCATATGCGCCGCGAGCCGGAGCTCTATCTGCGAATAATCGGCCGCGAGCAGGACGTTGCCCGGCTCTGCCACGAAGGCGTCGCGGATCTGGCGGCCGATCTCGGTGCGGATCGGGATGTTCTGCAGATTGGGTTCAGTCGACGACAGCCGCCCGGTCTGCGCGCCGGTCAGGCTGTAGCTCGTGTGCACGCGGCCGGTGACCGGGTGGATCTGCTGCTGGAGCGCATCGGTATAGGTGTTCTTGAGCTTGGCGAGCTGCCGCCAGTCGAGCACGCGGGCGGAGATCTCCGCGCCGGGCGAATCCTTATCCGCGGCGATCCGCTCCAGCTCGGTCACGTCGGTCGAATAGACCCCCGACTTGCCCTTTCGCCCACCCTTGATCCCCATCCGCTCGAACAGCACGTCGCCGAGTTGCTTGGGGCTGCCGATCGTGAACGGCGCTCCCGCCAGACCGTGGATCACGGTCTCGAGGTCCGCCATCCGCGTCGAGAAATCCGCCGACAGACGCGAGAGCACGTCGCGATCGACCTTGATCCCGCGCTGCTCCATCCGCGCGATCACCGGCACCAGCGGCCGATCGACCATCTCGTACACTCGGGTCGCCGCCTCGGCGGGCAGCCGTGCCCTGAACCGCTTCCACAAGCGATAGGTGACGTCGGCGTCCTCCGCGGCGTAGCGGGTCGCGGCCTTCAGATCGACTTCGTGGAAGCCGCGCTGGGTCTTGCCGGTGCCGACCACGTCCTTGAACGCGATGCAACTGTGCGACAGGTGCGTCGCCGCCAGTTCGTCCATGCCGTGGCCGTGCAGCCCGGCGTCGAGATCGAAGCTCATCACGATCGTGTCGTCGAACGGCGCGACCTCGATCCCGCACATCCCGAGCACGACCATGTCGTATTTGAGGTTGTGCCCGATCTTCAGCACCGCGGGATCCTCGAACAGGTCCTTCAGCGCGGCGAGCGCGGCGGTGCGATCGACCTGGACCGGGTTCTCGGCGAGCAGATCGGTGCCGCCATGGCCGAGCGGCACGTAGCAGGCGCGGTTGGGATGGAGCGCCATCGACACCCCGACCAGATCGGCGCGGGTCGCGTCCGTCCCGGTGGTCTCGGTATCGATCGCGATCCAGCCCTGGTGCCGTGCCTTCGCGATCCAGTCGTCGAGCGCGGCGAGATCGACCACGGTCTCGTAGCCATCGTGATCGCAGGGCGGATCCTGCTCGAACGGCACGCTGGCGGGGGCCGGCACCGGGGCGTCGGCGACTTGGCCGAGCTTGGTCAGCAGCGACTTGAAGCCATGATGTTCGAGGAACGCGCGCAGCGGCGCGTCGGGAATGCCCTTCAGCTCGAGCTCGTCGAGAGGCTCGGGCAGCGGCTCGGTGCAGTTGAGCGTGACCAGCACTTTGCTGAGCCGCGCATTGTCGGCCTGTTCGATCAGGTTGTCGCGCAGCTTGCCGGGCTTCATCGACGGCGCCGCGGCGAGCACGCCCTCTAGATCGCCATGTTCGTTGATCAGCTTCGACGCGGTCTTGGGGCCGACCCCGGTGACGCCCGGCACGTTGTCGACGCTGTCGCCCATCAGCGCGAGCACGTCGCCGAGCCGATCGGGCATCACCCCGAACTTCTCCACCACATGCTCCGCACCCAGGCGACGGTTGTTCATCGTGTCGTAGAGGTCGAGCCCGGGCTCGATCAGCTGCATCAGGTCCTTGTCCGAACTGACGATCGTCACCGCCCAGCCCTGCGCCAGCGCCGCCTTGGCATAGCAGGCGATGATGTCGTCCGCCTCCAGCCCCTCGGTCTCGATGCACGGCAGCGAGAAGGCGCGGGTCGCGTCGCGGATCATCGGGAACTGGGGGACCAGATCCTCGGGCGGCGGCGGACGGTGCGCCTTGTACTGATCGTAGAGGTCGTTGCGGAAGGTCTTCGACGATTTGTCGAGGATCACGGCCATGTGCGTCGGCCCGTCGGCCGCATGGACCTCGTCCGCGAGCTTCCACAGCATCGTCGTGTAGCCATAGACGGCGCCGACCGGCTCGCCATGCACGTTGGTGAGCGGCGGCAAGCGGTGATAGGCGCGAAAGATATAGCCGGAGCCGTCGACGAGATAGAGATGGGGCATCGTTCGCGCGGTCTAGCGGATGCACCGCACGCGACCAACCAAATGTTCCGGCGGTTGGGGGCCGGGGGTGGTGCAATGTCCAACACCGCTCTTCCGGGTCACCCCGTCATCCAATTCCGTTCGTCTCGAGTAGGGATCGAGCGAAGTCGAGAGCCCGTATCGAGAGACAGTGCCCCAAGAGAGCACCTCTCGATACGCCGTCTCGACGAGCTCGACGGCTACTCGAGGCGAACGGAAGTGGGGCTTGGCCGGGGTGGCTGGCTCTGGTTCACGCGAAGGCGCGAGGGCGCCAAGAAAGGGATTTCACGCGGAGACGCGGAAGAAGAACGAGAGAAGCGAGAAGGAGGATGCCTGCGGCGCTTGGCTCCCCATTCGGCACCTCCGCGGCTCCGCGTGAACCCTCTTAAAATCTTCGCGCCTTCGCGCCTTCGCGTGAACACCCCCCGAAACTCAAGGGTGACGCCCCAACCCATAACCCGCTAAACCCCCGCAACCGCATGAAGCTTGCACCAGCTGTCTTGGGAAGATAATACACCGATGGCTGACCGCCAGGATAAGCCGATGCGCTACGACCCGTTGGATGCCACCTCCCGTTCCTCCATCGCAAAACGCTACGCGCTCGACGAGCCCGTCGCGCCCGGCGATTGGGAGGATGCGCCGTACGGCGGCCCCTACGACGCCCCGTTGCCGAGCCGGCGCGCGACGATCCTACGCTGGACGCTGCGCGCGGTGGCGGCGGGGATCGTGCTGCTGGTGATCGCGATCGCGTGGCTGGCGATCACCGCGCCGCTGTCCAAGTCGCTCGAGCCGCCCACCCCGCCGTCGATCACGCTGACCGCGGACGACGGCACGCCGATCGCGCGCCGTGGCGCGATCATCGGCGCGCCGGTCGATGCCGCCAAGCTGCCCAGGCACGTCACCGAGGCGTTCCTGGCGATCGAGGATCGCCGCTTCTATTCGCATTGGGGCATCGACCCCCGCGGCATCGCCCGCGCCGCGGTGTCGAACGTCGGGTCTGGCGGCGTTCGCCAGGGCGGCAGCACGATCACCCAGCAGCTGGCGAAGAACGCGTTCCTCGATTCGGATCGCACCGCCGCGCGCAAGATTCGCGAGATGCTGATCTCGTTCTGGCTGGAGGCGTGGCTGACCAAGGACCAGATCCTGTCGCGCTACCTGTCGAACGTCTATTTCGGCGACAACGTCTATGGGCTGAGCGCGGCGTCGAAGCATTATTTCGGCCGCACGCCGCAGACGCTCAACATCGGCCAGGCGGCGATGCTCGCAGGGCTGGTGAAGGCGCCGTCGCGGCTCGCGCCGACCGGCAATCTGGAGGGCGCGCGCAAGCGCCAGATGCTGGTGGTGTCGGCGATGGTCGACGCCGGCTTCCTCGCCAAGGCGGAGGCGGACCGCGTCCAGCCGCAGCGCGTGCTCGCCGCGTCGCCGACGCAATTGCCGAGCGGCACCTATTTCGCGGACTGGGTGCTGCCCGCCGCGCGCGACCAGGCCGGCGAGATCAAGACCGAGGCGACCGTCGAGACCACGCTCGATCGCCGGCTGCAGCGGGCCGCCGAACGCGCGGTACGCGGCGCCGGGCTGCGCCAGGCCCAGGTCGCGCTGGTGGCGATGCGCCCCGACGGCCGGGTCGTCGCGATGGTCGGCGGGCGCGACTACGGCAAGAGCCCGTTCAATCGCGCGACCCAGGCGCGGCGGCAGCCGGGGTCGACCTTCAAGCTGTTCGTGTACCTCGCAGCGATGCGGGCGGGGATGACGCCGTCGTCGACGGTCGACGATTCGCCGGTCGACATCGCCGGGTGGAAGCCGCGCAACGACGATGGCCGCTATCTCGGGCAGATCAGCCTTGCACAGGCGTTCGCGCGATCGTCCAACGTCGCCGCGGCACGGCTGACCCAGGAGCTCGGCGTCCGCAACGTCATCAAGGCCGCGCGCGATCTCGGCATTTCGACGCCGATCCCGGCCGAGGCGACGATCGGGCTCGGCACCGCGGAGGTCTCGCTGCTCGAACTCACCTCGGCCTATGCCGCGGTCGCGTCGGGCCGCTACCCGGTCCAGCCGCGCGGCGTGGAGAAGCCGAGCGAGGATGGCGGCTGGCTGAAGTCGCTGACCGGCGGCACCACCGAGATGCCCGACGAGATCCGCACCAACATGCTCTCGCTGCTCAATTCCTCGATCCGCGGCACCGGGCGCGAGGCGGTGCTGAGCGTGAAGGCCTATGGCAAGACCGGCACCTCGCAGGATAGCCGCGACGCCTGGTTCATCGGCTTCGCGGGCGATCTGGTGGTCGGCGTGTGGGTCGGCAACGACGACAATTCCGCCAACCCGGGGCTTCACGGCGGCACCGTCCCGGCGCGAATCTGGCGATCGTTCATGCAGGCGGGGCTCGGGCTGGCGCCGCCGGTCCAGCCGGTGATGGTGGAGGACACCGGCGACGACGAAGCGATCGACAATGCCGGCGACGGCGACGTGCTGCCGAACGACGCGACGCTGCGGGGCCTCGGCGTCGAGATGAAGCTCGACCGCGACGGCAGCTTCACCGTCGGTCCCGACCGCAGCCGCGACGAGCCACCGCCCCCGTCCCGCAACGATCGCCGCCCGCCCGAGGAGGAGCCCTCGCCGGATGAGGGGTTCTGAGCCCCAGGTCTCTACCACCCCGGCGGAGGCCGGGGCCCAGTCGGGAGACGATCGTGATGACGGGCAGCGCTCCGTTACCTCGGCCTTCCCAACTGGGCCCCGGCCTCCGCCGGGGTGGTGGATCAACAGGGCGCAAAGAAGCAGCGGGTTCTCCCCTCGACCCCCAGGGCAATCGCATATGAACTGCGGCCTCTTGACCTTCTTCCGTCACCCCGGACCTGATCCGGGGTCCCGCTAACCGCACGAGGCGGGATCGTGGATCTCGGCGAAAGCGGGACCCCGGATCAAGTCCGGGGTGACGAAAATTATGGAAAGTCTGACGACAATCGCGTCTGACCGAGCAGCCATCGTCCAAATGCGATAGCCCAGCCTCATCCCCGTTGACCCACGCGGGCACGCGCCTCAAAGCCCCACCCATGCGCTTCTTTTCCGACAATGCCGCGCCGGTTCACCCGAAGGTGATGCAGGCGATCGTCGACGCCAACACGCTCGACACCGCCTATGACGGCGACGCCCGGTCGAAATCTCTCGATGCCCGAATGTCCGCGCTGTTCGAGACCGACTGCCGGGTCTTGTGGGTGCCGTCGGGCACCGCGGCCAATTGCCTCGCGCTCGCGGCCTTGTGCCCGCCGCATGGCGGCATCGTCTGCCACCGCGACGCGCACATCCAGAACGACGAGGGCGGCGCGCCGGAGTTCTACACCCATGGCGCCAAGCTGTTCCTGGCGGGCGGGGACGGCGCCAAGCTTACCCCGGCGACGATCGCCGAGACGCTCGACGCGATCGTCGACGACGTCCACCGCGTCCAGCCGCACGCGATCTCGATCACCAACGCGACCGAATATGGCCGCGTCTACACGCCCGCGGAGGTCGCCGCGATCGGCACGATCGCGCGAGACCGCGGGCTCGGGCTGCACATGGATGGCGCGCGCTTCGCCAACGCGGTCGCGCATCTCGACTGTAGCCCGGCGGACGTGACGTGGCGCGCCGGGGTCGATGCGCTGAGCTTCGGCTTCGTCAAGAATGGCGGCATGAGTGCGGAAGCGCTGGTTTTCTTCCGTCCCAATCTCACCGGCGCCAGCTTCTACCGCCGCAAGCGCGCGGGACTGCTGCTGTCGAAGGGGCGATACCTGGCCGCGCAGATCCTCGCGATGCTCGACGGCGACCTGTGGCTCGATTGCGCCCGTGCCGCCAACGACCGTGCGCAGACGATCGCTGCGGCGGCCGGCGGCCGACTGGTCCATCCGGTCGAGGCCAACGAGGTGTTCCTCCACGCCTCGCCCGGCGAAGCCGCGACGCTGCGCGCGCATGGCTTCGACTTCTACGACTGGGCGCCGGGCGAAATCCGGCTGGTCACCGCCTGGGACAGCGATGCCGGGCATGTCGACCGGCTCGCCAACGCGATCGCCGCGTTGTGACCGGGGCGTGACTGCGTCGCCACCGCAATCGACCCGCGCCGCGATCCTGATCCCGTTCGCGATCGTCACGCTGATCTGGGGATCGACCTGGCTGGTGATCCGTGACCAGATCGCGGTGGTGCCGCCGAGCTGGTCGGTCAGCTATCGCTTTCTGATCGCCGGCATCGCGATGGGCATCTACGCACTGGCCCGCGGCGAGCGGTTCACGCTGGATGCGCGGGGATGGGGGTTCGCCACAGCGACCGCGCTCACCCAGTTCTGCCTCAACTTCAACTTCGTCTACCGCGCCGAACAGTTCATCACCTCGGGGCTGGTCGCGGTGGTGTTCGCGATGCTGCTGGTGCCCAATGCCGGGCTGGCGCGGATCTTTCTCGGCCAGCGGCTGGGCCGGCAGCTGGTGATCGGATCGTCGATCGCGATGGCGGGGGTCGTGCTGCTGTTCATCCACGAGGCGCGGAGCGATCCGAACGGGCCGAGCGCGTCGCTGGCGGGGATCGGCTTCACGCTGCTCGCGATCGGATCGGCGTCGATCGCCAACGTCATGCAGGCGACCGAGACAGCCAAACGCTATCCGATGGTGCCGTTGCTCGCGGTGGCGATGCTGATAGGATCGGCGATGGACGCGGTGCTCGCCTGGTGGCTGACCGGGCCGCCGGTGTTCGAGGCACGGTTCGGCTATGTCGCCGGGATCGTCTATCTCGGGCTGTTCGCGTCGGCGCTGGCGTTCCCGCTCTATTTCACCGTGCTGCGGGTGATCGGCCCCGCGAAGGCGGCCTATTCGAGCGTGATCGTGCCCGTGATCGCCATGCTGCTGTCGACGCTATTCGAGGGTTACCGCTGGTCGCCGCTCGCCGTCGGGGGTGCGGTGCTGACCGGGATCGGGCTGGTGGTGGCACTGAGGGCACGCAGGCCCGCGCGGTAATTGGGAAAGCGCGGCGCCCAGCCGAGCAGCCGCTTGGCTTTGCCGCTCGCGACCCGCCGGTTCTCCGCATAGAAGCCGCGCGCCATGGGCGACAGCGTGTCGAGCGTCACGAAGGGCGGCGCCGGCTGCCCCAGCAGTCGCGCGGCGAATTCGATCACGCTGTTCTGCGAGCATGGATAATCATCGGCGAGGTTGTACGCCCCCGCCGGCCCGTCGAACCCGGCGATCACTCCCGCCGCGATATCGTCGACATGGACCCGGCTGAACACCTGGTCGGGCAGGTCGACGCGGTGCGCCTTGCCCTCCGCGACCCGGTCCAGCGCCGATCGGCCCGGCCCGTAGATGCCAGGCAGGCGGAACACCCGCGCGCCGATCGCGAGCCAGTCGCGGTCGGCGGCGTTGCGGGCCGGCCGCCGCCCCGCGACCGGCGCGGTCTCGTCGACCCACGCGCCAGCCGCGTCGCCATAGACGCCGGTGGAGGAGAGATAGCCGACCCACCGCGACGTCCGGGCGATGGCGGCGCCATAGCCGGCCAGCACCGGGTCGACTCCGTCCATCGGCGGCACCGACGAAAGGACGTGCGTCGCCGCCGCGATTTCCGCCGCCACCGCGTCGCGATCGTCGAAGCGCAGCGTCCCCGCCCGTCCGTCGCGCGAGGTGCCGACGACGTGCCACCCCTCGCCCGCTAGCCGTCCGGCCAGATGCGACGCGGCATAGCCGAGCCCGAAGATCAGCAGCCGCGCCACTATCGCGCCATCGGGCCCTTGTAGAGCGTGCCGAAATAGTCGCCCTTGTTCCACACCGGCCGGGTCGGCCCGTCCGCGATCTCGCGCGCGATCCGGTAGTTGGCATCGACGAAGCGGATGCCCTGGTCCCACAGGATCGCCTGCGACAGGTCGTCGCTCGGTTTGTGGTAGTTGTTGGCCATGAAGAAGTCGGTGGCGGCCTTGCCCGTGCCCTTCGGCCCCGGCCACAGGAACACCGACGGGATGCCCTTCTGGACGAAGCGGAAGTGATCCGATCGCACGAAGATGCCCTGTTCGGGCATCGGATCTGGGGACAACCCGACCCCGATCGTGCCGATCGCGCGCCGCACCACCGGGCCGAGCGTCGACCGCTCCGCGCCGTACACGATCATGTCCTCGAACTTGTAGGTCAGGATCGGCATGTCGAGATTGACGTCCGCCACGATCGACGAGAGCGGCATCAACGGATGATTGACGAAATAATCGGAGCCGACCAGCCCCTTCTCCTCGCCGGTCACCGCCAGGAACAGGATCGAGCGTTTCGGCGGCTGGCCGCTCGCGGCGAAGCGCTTCGCCTCCTCGATCAGGCTGGCGATACCGATCGCATTGTCGAGCGCACCGTTGTTGATGCGGTCGCCGGACCCGGTCTTGCTGATCCCGATATGGTCGAGGTGCGCCGACAGCACGACCACTTCCTTGCCGAGCACCGGGTCGGCGCCGGGGATCAGCCCGGCGACATTGCTGCTCGACAGCGCGGTGAAGCCGGTGCGCGTCGCTACCGACAACGTGCCCGGCAGCGCTTCCGCCTTGAACCGGGCGTCGTCCTTCTGTGCTTCGACCGCGATCTTCGACCAGGGTATGCGGGCGGCGGCGAACAGCCTGGTCGCGCCGGCGTCGCTCAGCGTCGCGAGGACCGGCGTCTCGGGCGCCACCGCGTTGCCGGTGCCGTCCGCCTTGGCCCAGGTTACCCGCGGGTTCTCGTAAGTTTCCACCATCCGCGCGAACGGCTGCACGCGGCTACGAACACTCGGCAGGTTGACGATGCCGATCGCGCCGCGATCGCGCGCGATCGTCGCCTTGGTGCCGGGCGATCCGAAGAAGGCACGCTCCTCGCCGCCGAACCGGGCGGGGGCGCCACCAATCACCGCGACGATCTTGCCGCGGACGTCGACCCCGGCATAGCCGTTCTCGCGATACTGGGAGGCGACGATGCCGTAGCCGACGAATACGACCGGCGCGGAGACGCTGGTCTCCGCCCGCGCCGGGTTGGCGGCAGGGACGTAGTCCTCCCCGAACGCGAGCGGTGCCGGCGCCGAGCCGCGCCGCGGGCTCCACACCATGTCACCCTTCGACCCCGAGCGGTACGACACCAACGGCACCCGCTGGCGATACCCGCCGTCGTCGCCGGCCGGCCGCAGCCCTGCCGCGTAGAATTGCGCCGCGACATACGCGGCGGCGATGTCGAATTCCGGCGTCCCCGCCTCGCGGCCCTTCATGGCGTCGTCGGCGAGGAACAGCACATGCGCCTTCATCGCCGCCTGATCCGCGGGCAGCGGCGCCGCGAGTCGGGCGTTGACGGCGGCCGCGGACTCGGCCACCGGCGGCTTGTCTTGCGCGGGCGCGGTACCGGCGAGCGCGAGCAGCGACAAGGCTGCCATCGTACGGAACATGCGGGAGTAATCCTTCGGCGATACGTCGCCCTGCGCTACCACAGGCGGCGCCCCGCGCAAGCTTCCGCAGCGGCATCCGCGCTCCTATAGCAGCAGCATGCTCGACGCCCTGCAAAGCCTTGCCCATCCCGCCGCCACCCGCCGCAGCGACTATGTCGCGCCCGCCTGGTCGATCCCCGACATCAGGCTGCACTTCGATCTCGATCCCACCGCCACGCGGGTTCGCGCGACGTTGTCGGTTGAGCGCACCGCGGGGCGGCACGATCCGTTGCGGCTGGACGGCGCCGGCCAGGCGCTGCTGTCGGTCACCGTCGACGGCATCGCCACCGACGACTGGCGGATCGAAGGCGAGCAGCTGGTGATCCCGCTCGCCGGCGACGCGCATGTCGTCACCACCGAGGTCGAGATCGCGCCCGATCGCAACACCCAACTGATGGGGCTTTATGCGTCGAACGGAATTCTCTGCACCCAGTGCGAAGCTGAGGGCTTTCGCCGGATCACCTATTTTCCCGATCGGCCCGACGTGCTCAGCCGCTATTCTGTCACGATGGCCGCAGACAAGCTGCGCTTTCCGGTACTGCTCGCCAATGGCGATCCGATCGGCGCGGGCGATCTCGACGACGGGCGTCACTGGGCCGAATGGAACGATCCCTTCCCCAAACCGAGCTATCTGTTCGCGCTGGTCGCGGGCGATCTCGCGGTCAACCGCGGCGCGTTCACGACGCGCACGGGACGTGAGGTCAGCCTCGGCATCTGGGTGCGCGAGGCGGATCTGGCCAAGACCGGGCACGCGCTGCACGCGCTCGAACTGGCGATGGCGTGGGACGAGCGAGTCTATGGCCGCGACTACGATCTCGACGTGTTCAACATCGTCGCGGTCGACGACTTCAACTTCGGCGCGATGGAGAACAAGGGGCTCAACATCTTCAATTCGCGGTACATCCTCGCCGATCCGGACACCGCCACCGACTATGACTACGACGCGATCTCGACCGTCGTCGCGCATGAATATTTCCACAATTGGTCGGGCAACCGGGTCACCTGTCGCGACTGGTTCCAGCTGTCGCTGAAGGAAGGCTTCACCGTCTACCGCGACCAGGGCTTCTCCGCCGACCAGGGATCCGCCGCGGTCAAGCGGATCGAGGACGTCCGCACGCTCCGCGCCGCACAGTTTCCGGAGGATGCGGGGCCGCTCGCGCACCCGGTCCGCCCCGAAAGCTATCTGGAGATCTCCAACTTCTACACCGCGACGATCTACAACAAGGGCGCCGAGCTGATCCGGATGCTCGCGACGATGCTCGGGCCGGTCGCGTTCCGTGCTGGATGCGAACTGTATTTCGACCGGTTCGACGGCACCGCGGCGACCTGCGAGGATTATGTCGCGTGCATGGAGGAGGCGAGCGGCGTCGATCTGGCGCAGTTCCGCCTCTGGTACAGCCAGGCCGGCACGCCTCGGGTATCCGCCAGCCTGACCCAGCAGCCAGGCGGCGGCCGTGCCGAGCTGCGGCTGGCGCAGCAGGTGCCCGCAACCCCGGGCCAGCCGGTGAAATCGCCGATGGTGCTGCCGTTGCGGCTGAAGCTGTTCGCCGCCGCGAGCGGCCGGGCGCTGGTCGAGGAGCAGCTGGCTTTGCTCACCGATACCAGCGAGACGATCGTGTTCGACGGGCTGACCGAGCGCGCGATCCTGTCGATCAACCGCGGCTTTTCAGCGCCGGTGATCGTCGAGAGCGACCGCACCGCCGAGGAGCTGGCATTCCTCAGCGCGCATGACGACGATCCCTTCGCGCGGTACGAGGCGATGCAGCAGTTGATGCTCGACACGCTGGTCGCGGGCGCGGTGTCGGGCGGGCACGGCCATCATCATGCGGTGGTCACCGCGATCGCGCAGATTCTTGCCGACCCCGATCTCGATCCCGCCTTCGTCGCGGAGGCAGTGCTGCTGCCGTCGGAAAGCTTCATCGGCGACCAGATGGCAACAGTCGAACCCGACGCGATCTTCGCAGCGCGCGAGGCGCTGAGAACCGAGATCGGCCGCCAGCTCGCCGACCAATGGCGTCATGCCTATGATACCGCGCCCCCCGAACCCTATGCCTATACTCCCGCCGCCAAGGGCCGGCGCCGGGTGCGCAGCGTGGCGCTGAGCTACATCGCGGCGAGCGGCGCAGCGGATGCGGCCTCGATCGCGTTTGCGCAGTTCGAGAGCGCGGACAACATGACCGACCGCCAGGGCGCGCTGACGACGTTGTCGAACGGCACGGCGATGGAACGCGAGCGCGCGCTCGACCAGTTCTACGATCGCTATGCGGGCAACTCGCTGGTGCTCGACAAATGGTTCCAGACCCAGGCGCTGGCGACCCGCGACGATACCGCGGCGGTGGTGGCGGCGCTGGCGGGACATCCCGATTTCACGCTCGCCAACCCGAACCGGGCGCGCTCGCTGATCGGCGCGTTCGGCGCGAACCAGCGCAGCTTCCACGTCGCGGGCGGGGCCGGATACCGCTTCCTCGCCGACCAGTTGATCGCGCTTGATCGGCTCAACCCGCAGACCGCGGCGAAGCTGCTGCCTCCGCTCGGCCGCTGGCGGCGGTTCGCCGAAGACCGATCGACGCTGATGCGCGCGGAACTCGAACGGATCGTCGCGACGCCCGGGTTGTCGAAGGATCTGTTCGAACAGGCATCCAAGAGCCTCGAAGGATAGCCGCGGCGACGGCGATGCCGTAAAGAAGCGCTTGAAGGAGAACGACGATGGCCAAGGGTCAGATGAAGTCGAACAAGGAAACCCGCAAGCCGAAGGCGGAGAAGGCGCCCAAGCAGAACGCGTCGAACCCGACGACCAAGGGCAAGGCGCCGGAAACCTCGCCCAAGCCGTAACGCCCGCGCGCGGCGCGATTGACAGCGTCGCGCCGGCCCGGACAGAAGCGGCGATGACCACCGCGCCACCGACCGATCACGTGGGCACCGATCCCGTCGGCATCGACCCCTTAAGAGTCGACAAGGTAATGCTGCCCGACGCGTGGCGCGAGGCGCTCGCCGCGGAGATGGACGCGCCTCACATGGCGACGCTGCGCGATTTCCTGCAGCGCGAGATCGCTGCGGGAGAGCGAATCTTCCCGCGCGGCGCCGATTGGTTTCGCGCGCTGGACCTGACCCCGCCCGATGCGGTCCGGGTCGTGATCCTCGGCCAGGATCCCTATCACGGCGCCGGGCAGGCGCACGGGCTGTGCTTCTCGGTCAAACGGGGCGTTCGCACGCCGCCGAGCCTGGTCAACATCTACAAGGAACTGCGCAGCGATCTCGGCATCGAGCCTGCCCGCCACGGGTCCCTGGATCATTGGGCGGCACAAGGCGTGCTGCTGCTCAACGCGGTGCTGACGGTGCGGATGGGCGTCGCCGGATCGCACCAGAAGCGCGGGTGGGAGCGATTCACCGACGCGGTAGTCCGCATCGTCGCGGCGAGCGAGCAGCCGATCGTGTTCATGCTCTGGGGCGCGCATGCCCAGAAGAAGGCCGCGTTCGTCGAGGACGTCGCGCGCGGCGGGCGCCATCTCGTGCTCACCGCCGCGCATCCGTCGCCGCTGTCGGCGCATGGCGGCTTCTTCGGCTCCCGGCATTTCTCGAAGGCTAACGCGTTTTTGGTCGCTAACGGCCGGTTGCCGATCGACTGGGCACTTCCGGCGTAACGGAACCTCTGCGCCTTCCGCCCATTGAGCCGCTCTCAACAGGGAGACCGACCATGTCCTTTCCAATCAAGGCCGCCGCGGTGGCGGGCGCGCTGCTTCTGACCGCCTGCGGCGGCAATGCCGATGACCGCGCCGCGGACAACATCGAATCGATGACCGACAACCGCGCCGACGCACTCGACGCGCAGGCCGACGCGACCACCAACGAACAAGCCGCGGACGCGCTGGAAGACCGTGCCGACAACGTCCGCGACATGGGCGAGAAGAAGGCCGAGGAAGCCGACGACAACGACGATGCGCGGGTCGAGGGTCAGGTCGCCAACGCGATGTGAGGTACGGGGGGCGAGAGCTCCGCCCTTACCTCCCCCTCCGTCAGCCTGACGGCTGCCACCTCCCCCTTGCGGGGGAGAGGAACAGCGGCCGAAGACAGTGGTGGAGGGGGCCTCTCCGCCAGACGCGACGGCGTCTACTCCGCCGGCAGGTAAACCTCGCCGCCCTTTTCGCGGAAGCGGTCGCTCATTTCCGCCATTCCCGCTTCCGCATCGGCGGCGGCGATGAACGCGTCCGCCGGCTGGTTCTGCTTGGCGGCGAAGTCGCGGACTTCCTGGGTGATCTTCATCGAACAGAATTTGGGCCCGCACATCGAACAGAAATGCGCGGTCTTGGCGCCTTCCGCGGGTAGCGTCTGATCGTGATACTGCTCCGCGGTGTCAGGATCGAGCGACAGGTTGAACTGGTCGCGCCAACGGAATTCAAAACGGGCGCGTGACAGCGCATCGTCGCGCATCTTCGCCGCGGGATGCCCCTTGGCGAGATCCGCGGCATGCGCCGCGAGCTTGTAGGTGACGACCCCGACCTTCACGTCGTCCCGGTCGGGCAGGCCCAGATGCTCCTTCGGCGTCACGTAGCAGAGCATCGCGGTTCCATACCAACCAATCATCGCCGCGCCGATGCCGCTGGTGATGTGGTCGTATCCCGGCGCGATATCGGTGGTGAGCGGCCCAAGCGTGTAGAAGGGCGCCTCCCCACAGACCTCGAGCTGCTTGTCCATGTTCTCCTTGATCTTGTGCATCGGCACATGGCCGGGCCCCTCGATCATTACTTGGACATCGCTCTTCCACGCGCGGTGGGTGAGTTCGCCTAGCGTATAGAGTTCACTGAATTGCGCCTCGTCATTGGCATCGGCGATGCTGCCCGGCCGCAGCCCGTCGCCGAGAGAATAGGCGATGTCGTATGCCTTCATGATCTCGGTGATCTCGTCGAAGCGTTCGTACAGGAAGCTCTCGCGGTGGTGGCTGAGGCACCATTTCGCCATGATCGATCCGCCGCGCGAGACGATGCCGGTGACGCGCTTGGCGGTCATCGGGATGTACGCCAGCCGCACGCCCGCATGGATGGTGAAATAATCGACGCCCTGTTCGGCCTGTTCGATCAGCGTGTCCCGGAAGATCTCCCAGGTCAGGTCTTCGGCGACGCCGCCGACCTTCTCCAGCGCCTGATAGATCGGCACGGTGCCGATCGGTACCGGCGAGTTGCGGATGATCCATTCGCGAGTGTCGTGGATGTTGCGACCGGTCGACAGGTCCATCACCGTGTCCGCGCCCCAGCGGATCGACCAGACCATCTTGTCGACTTCGTTGGCGACGTTGCTCGCGACCGCACTGTTGCCGATATTGGCGTTGATCTTGACCAGGAAGTTGCGCCCGATCGCCATCGGCTCGCTCTCGGGATGATTGACGTTGTTGGGGATGATCGCGCGGCCGCGCGCGATCTCGTCGCGGACGAATTCGGGTGTGACATAATCGGGGATCGACGCGCCGAAATCCTGGCCGTCGCGGATCAGCGCTTCCTTTAGCTGCGCGCGGCCGAGATTCTCGCGGGTCGCGACATAGTGCATCTCCGGCGTGACGATGCCCTGCCGCGCATAGTGCATCTGGCTGACATTGGCGCCGGCCCGGGCGCGCAGCGGACGCTTGACCGGGTTGGGGAAGCGCGGGACGCCGCCCGAACGATCCGGCCCCAGCTGGCCATTGTCCTCCGGCCGCATCTCGCGCCCGTCGTAGCTCTCGACGTCGCCGCGCGCCTCGATCCAGGCGCGGCGGAGCTGGGGCAGGCCCTTGTCGATGTCGATCGTCGCGGCGGGATCGCTGTAAGGCCCGCTGGTGTCGTAGACCCGGAGCGGCGGCTCGCTGCACGTCGGATCGAGCATGATCTCGCGCATAGCGACGCGGTGTTCGCCGACATGGATCTTGCGGCTGCCGCGGATCGGGCCGGTGGTGACGCCGATCGCGGCGGCTTCCTTTTCGTAATGCGCAGGAATGTCGGCCATCGTGCTTGCTCCAAATGCGTCGGAGCGAGGACGGTCCTGTGGTGGCGACCGCTCCCTCCCTCCGCCGGCGCTAACCGGATCAGGTTCAGCGGGTCGAGAGCTGCGGCTCTCCTCTCAGCCGCTCAGTCGCGGCCCCCCGGGGATACGCCGAGCATAGGCGCATGCGGCGCGCGCGCAAACCGAAAAGGGGGCGGGGCGGTCAGGCGTTTGCGGCGGAGGTGCGGATGTTGCCGTTGACGCCCGACGGGAAGAACCCGCCGCTCGAGATCGCGGCCTTGCTGAGATAGGCGATGTTCAGCACCTGCCCGGTCGAGCGGCTGAACGCGATCGCGTTGCCGTCGGCGGGCACGATGTTCGAGACCAGGGCGGTACCGAGGATCCCCTGGTCGTCGTCGCCGATCACCCCCGTCGCCGCGTTCGACACGGTGCCGTCGAGGCTGTCGCGCGCGTCGCTGATCAGCCCGGCATTGGTCGCGAGCGCTGGCGTGTCGAGCCCCTTGCGGTACAACAGCGTCCGGATCAGCCCGGCATGATAGGCCTCGGTAGCGAGGATGCCCGCCGCGGCCTCGATATAGGTCTTGTTGGTGATCAGCGGCGCAGCGCCCTTGTAGGCACTTACGCCGACATCCTCGAAGATGAACGCGCCGAGCAGGAAGCTGTTATCGTCGGCATAGGGGTTGAATACCCCGGTGGCGTCGACCACGCCGGCCGCGCGCGCCGCCTGCGTGAAGGCGCCGGTCGCGCTGCCGTCGATGTTGATCGCGGGCATCGCCACGGTGGCGCTGCCGAGCGCGGTGCGCAGGAAGGCGACGTGCGCGATTTCGTCGAACGCGATCTCACGCGCATAGGCGGCGACCAGCGTGTCCTGGAACGACACCGCCGCGCCGCCGGTCACCGTACCGGGCGTGCCGATCCCGGTGGTCAGCGACGCGTCGAGCCCGCGCCCGAAGCACGCCCAGGAATAGAATTGCGCCTCGAGATATTCGAGGTTCAGCGCAAAGTTGAGCACGTCGATGTCGAGGTTTGCGGTGGTCGGCGTCGGCGTTGGGGTCGGCGCGGGATCGCTGTTGCCGCCGCAGGCCGACAGCAACGCAGCGCCGCCGGCTACCGCGGCCGCGCCACCGGCATAGCGCAGGAAGCCACGCCGCGCGGCACGACGCTGCTCGATCGCGGCGAACACGCCGCCCGTATCGATTTCGGCGGACATACTGGCCGGAGCGATCGCGGCCTCGAAGCTATGGTCGGTCATGATACTCTCCCAGGGGCGGGGCAGGAGGCGCAAAGGCTCACGCTGCGGCGGCCGCGGTCTTGATGGTGCCGTTGACGCCAGCCGGGAAGAACCCGCCGAGCCCCGCCGCGGTGGCGGTCAGGTAAACGATGTTGAGCACTTGGCCGGGGGTGCGGCTGTACGCGATCGCGTTGGCGTCGGTCGGTGCGACGTTCGACGTGGTGTAGGTAGTCGTGGTGGTGCCGTTGACCACCGACACGCTGCGCGGGCTGATGCCCTGATCGATCTCGGTACCGCCGTCGAGCGTGTCGCGCGCGTTGGAGATCGCATCGGCTTGGGTCAGCAGCGTCGGGATCGCGAAGCCCTTGCTGCTGAGCGTCGTGCGGATGATCGCGGCATGATAGGCCTCGACCGCGAGGATGCCGGCGGCGGCCTCCAGATAGGTCTTGTTGGTGAGCAGCGGCGCTGCGCCCTTGTAGGCGGTGACCCCGACATCCTCGAAGATGAACGCGCCGAGCAGGAAATTCTCGTCGTTAAGATAGGGATCGAAGGTCTGCCCCGCGGTGATCAGCCCGGCGGCGGTCGCAGCCTTGGAGAAGGCGCTGGTCGCGCTGACGCTGACGTCGATCGCCGGCTGCGCGACCGCGGCGGTGCCGAGTTGCGCACGCAAGAAGGTGACGTGCGCCACCTCGTCGGCGGCGATCTCGCGCGCATAGGCGGCGACCGCAGGATCGGTGAAGGTCACGCGTCGCCCGCCGGACACCGCGCCCGGTGCGCCGGTGCCGCCGAGCAGCGTGTCGGGCAGGCCGACATCGTTGGCGGCGAAAGAATAGAATTGCGCCTCGAGATATTCGAGGTTGAGCGCGAAGTTGAGGACGTCGGCATCGGTGTAGGTGACGGTCTGCGCCGCCGCCTCGCTGCCGATCGACAGCGCCGAGGCCCCCGCCGCAGTGATTGCCGCAGCGCCGATCGCGGTTTTGAAGAACGCGCGGCGATCCTCGCGTCGCCGCACCCGCGCGTCGAGCGCGTCGATCAGTTGCTCGCTGTCGGTCATTCGCAGGTCCTCGCCTTGCCTTATCGGATCATCTTCCCGCGTCTGGTCGATTCAACGGCCATAATCAACGGGTCGCGCGCTTTGCGCGACCAGACGAAAAGGGCCGCGTGATCGCTCACGCGGCCCGGATCGCCTCGATCGAGACGCTCGTCGGCAGTCGTTATACCGCGGCGACGCTCGTCTTGATGTTGCCGTTCAGGCCCGACGGGAAGAACCCGCCGCTCGATGCGGCCTTGTTGTTGAGGTAGACGATGTTGAGCACCTGGCTGGTGCTGCGGCTGAACGCGATGCCGTCGATATCGGTTGGCACGATGTTCGACATGGTCGCGGTGCCGGTAATCCCCTGGTCGAGATCCGATGCCCCATCCAGGCTGTCGCGGGCGTTCGAGATCGCATCCGCCGAGGTGCGCAGCGACGGCGTCGCCAACCCCTTCGAATAGAGCACGGTGCGCACCAGGCCGGCATGATAAGCCTCTGCGGCGAGGATGCCGGCGGCTGCCTCCAGATAGGTCTTGTTCACGAGCAGCGGCGAGGCACCCTTATAGGCGCTGACCCCGACATCCTCGAAGATGAACGCGCCAAGCAGGAAGTTCTCGTCCGACGCGTAAGGATCGAAAGTGCCAGTCATCGGCACCAGTCCCGCCGCGCGCGCCGCCGCGGTGAACGCACCCGTCGCGCCGCCGTCGATGTTGAGCGCGGGCAATGCCACCGCCTGCGACCCGAGCGCCGCACGGAGGAAGTTGACGTGCGCGACCTCGTCCGCCGCAATCTCGAGCGCATATTGCTGCACGACCGGGTCGGTGAAGCTCACCTTGCGGCCGCCGGTGACGGTGCCCGCTGTTCCGGTGCCAGACGTGCTGAGGGTCGACAGCGGCGAGCCGAACGCGGCGTAGGAATAGAACGTCGCCTCGAGATATTCGAGGTTGAGCGCGAAGTTCAGCACGTCGAGATCGATCTGCGCGACCGACGCGGTCGGCGCGGGAGTCGGCGTCGGCGCCGGAACCGACTTGTCGTCGTCGCCTCCGCAGGCGGAAAGCATCGCGAGGCCACCGGCGGCGGCAACCGCGCTGCCGGCCGTCTTCATGAAGCGCCGACGCTCGGTGCGACGCTGTTCGGAGCGCTCGAGGATCTCGAGCATCATGGTGTTCTGGATCATGGATTGTCTCCCCTGGATCAGGCGTTGTTGGCGCTGGTCTTGATCGACCCGTTCACGCCGGCGGGGAAAAATCCGCCCATCGTGACAGCCGCCTTGTTGAGGTAGACGATGTTGAGCACTTGCCCCGTCGTCCGGCTGAAGGCGATGCCGTTATTGTCGAGCGGCACGATGTTGGACGTGAGCCCGGTTCCGGTAGTGACCGGCGAGATCCCCTGATCGAGATCGGTCGAGCCATCCAGGCTGTCGCGCGCGTTCGAGATGGCGTCGGCCGAGGTGCGCAGCGACGGCGTCGCGATGCCCTTCGCATAGAGCACGGTACGCACGATGCTGGCGTGATACGCCTCGACCGCGAGGATGCCGGCGGCGGCTTCCAAATACGCCTTGTTGGTGATCAGCGGCGCCGCACCCTTGTAGGCGGTAACGCCGACGTCCTCGAAGATGAAGGCGCCGAGCAGGAAGGCTTCGTCGCTCGCATAGGGATCGAAGAAGCTGGTCGCGCCCGTGATCAGCCCGGCCGCACGGGCGGCATTGCTGAAGGCCCCGTCGGGGCCGATGCCCACGTCGATCGTCGGCTGCGCGGTGGCGGCGCTGGTCAGCGCGCTGCGCAGAAAGGCGACGTGCGCGATCTCGTCCTGCGCGATCTCGTTCGCATAGTCGCGCACCACCGGATCGGTGAATGTCACCTTACGGCCGCCGGTCGCCAGGCCCTGAGTACCGGTGCCGGTGACCAGCGAAGGTGCGATCGGCGTGCCGAACACCGCATAGGAATAGAAGTTCGCCTCAAGATATTCGAGGTTCAGCGCGAAATTGAGCACGTCGGTGTCGGTCACCGCCTGCGCTTCGGCTGCACTGGCGAACGCGAAGGCGCCGCCTACCGCTGCTGCGCCCAGCGCCGCTTTGAAAAAGTCGCGCCGCCCTTCGCGCCGCTTTACGCGCCCGTCGAGCGCTTCCATCATCAGCGTGCTATCGGTCATCCGTCATCACTCCCTGGCCGTTATCAGGAGAGGGCGATGCGGCCTAAGTGCCCGGAACCACGCACGAACCTGCTTATGGTACGCAGCGGTAAGCGGACACGATCGAGCCGATCGCTTGCTTTCCATCAGTGAGGTACGGCGCAGGTCGTGGTGCGGACGCAATCGGTGACGTCGTGACGTCGAATTGCGAAAACTTCTTCCGATCAGAAGGTGTAGGCGACGCCCAGCACGCCCAGCCACTGGGTGCGGCTGCCGGCGATCCGAACCACCGGGCTGCTGGCGAAGCGGTCGAACTGGCGGCCATAGGTACCGCCGCCGACGAGCTTGAACCCGTGAAGTAGGTCGCCGGTCAGCGAGTAGGTGCCGAGCGCTCCCAGCGTCCAGTTCTTCCAGCCACGCGGCGCGGCGTAGACGGGCAGGCCGCTCGCGACGCTCTGCGCCGCGTCGACGCCGAAATAGGCGCGGCCATAGCCCCGCTCGACCCGCTCGGCCGAAGCGAACAGCCCGAACGCCGCCTTGCGGCTGAGCGGGGTCAGGTAGGTGACCGACGGTTGCAGGATACCGCTGCTGTGCGCGCCATTGACGTCGTAGCGATAGCTGAGCGACACCGACAGCTTGTCGTAGGGGCTGGTGATCACCCCGGTCTTGCCGAGACCGACATAGCCGCCGAGTTCGATTCCCGCGTCGCGTTCGCCCAGCGCGCGCACGCGGCGATCGTCGATATTGTCGATGTTGGTACGGTTGAGGTTGAGGACTGCGATCGGCCCTGCCTGCACGTCCCAGCTCGGGCCGGGCTTGTTGGGGATCAGATCGAGCGATGCGCGGTTTCCCGCGACCGTAAACGAATAGCCGCGATAGGACCCGATCGCGCCGGGGGCGGGGGTGAAGCGATAGTCGTTCGACCCCTCGTAATCGGGCAGATACGCGAAGCCGCCGCCGAGCGTGATCGAATCGCCGTCGAAATCGGCCGCTGCGACCGCACTGCCCGTGTCGGGCGGCGCGATCGTCGTATCCTGCGCGAAAGCCGGTGAGGTGACGCTCGCGAGCGCGAACGCCGCGGCGAGCGTGGATAGGATCTGACGCTGCAAGGAAATCGCTCCAATTCTGTTACGTCCGCGCAACGCAGCAGCAAGCGTATCTTTCCGTCGGACTCGCTCAGAGGATGTAGCGCATCCTGATGCGTTGTATTTCGGCATCACTCGTCACCGCGAATTTGGCCGCGGCGAACCGCGGCGGGCCGAAGGTAATTGCGGGGTTCTGCGAGAAGCCGAAGCCTTCGCGCGGGATGCCGGCGAGCGTGTCGAGCTTCGAATTGCCGTTCTCGTCATGGATCACCGCGATCGCGTAATTGCCGTGGGGCAGCCCGTCGAACCGCATCATATGGGTGTTTGCGGCGACGGTGCGGGTGATCGCGTCGGCATCGTCGACGCAGGCGGGGAAGTTCGCCGGATCGGCGGTGAGGCAGACCCGGATCAAACCCTTGGCCGAGCGCAGCTTGTCGACCGCGACGTCAAGCCGTCCGATCGGCGCCGCGCCGACCAGCATCGACGCCATCGCGGGGAGCGCCAGTGCCGCGACCCACCGCGCGCTGCCTAGCCTGCGCATGCGATCGGGCGAAGTCGCCGACGCCGCCGTCGGTGCCGCAGAGCCGGTCCCAGATGCGGAAATAGAGCCCATAATTGCACCCATATTGCTCATGATGACGCTGATGGTGGCTCGCGGTGATCAGCCAGCCCCCCAGCCGCCCGCCCCACATGAACCTTGGGAAAATCTCCCAGCCCATATGGTTGGTCACGCCCATAACCGTCATGATCGCCAGCACGAAGCCCAAGCTGCTGACATGGATCGGAATCACGAACACCAGTAGCGGAATTGCCACAGCCCCGGTCAGGGCCTCGATCGGGTGGAACGCCATTGCCGCCCACGCGGTCGGCGGGCGGCTGGCGTGATGGACCGCATGAGCCAGCCGGAACGGCTTAGGGCGGTGCATCCAGCGATGCGTCCAGTAGAACCAGCAATCGTGCGCCAGCATGTAGAGCAGCACCGACACAGGAAGATACCATAGCGGATAGGCGTCGACGTGGTCGTAGATCCTGGTCCACCCGCGATTATGCCAGCCCCAGGCGACAACGCCGGCGGGAATGCCGTAGATCGCTGCCGACGCCAGGCTCCAGACGATCTCGCGCCGCATCTGCCGGTCGAGCCCCTGGTACAGCCCGGGGTGCCGCGCCCTGGTCGCCGCGGCGAACGCGCCCGACACGATCAGATAGCGCAGGCCGACGATGAGGGTCATCGCCAGCGCCGACAGCAGGATCGCGAAAACGGCGGTCATTCCCGCCCCTTACCCGCAATGCGCACTACCGGCCAGCGTCGCGGTCATAAGGCGTCTTACGAACATCGCGAGCACGCCTTCTCGCCGCCCGCGCTTTGGGCTAGTCGCCTCGGACGATGGGATCGACGATCACTTGCGACGTTGCGATCGTCGGCGGCGGGCTCGCCGGCGGCCTGATTGCGCTCGCGCTGAAGGCACGGCATCCCGCGCTCGACGTCCGGATGATCGACGCTGCCCGGGTGGTCGGCGGCAATCACCGGTGGTCGTTCTTCGACAGCGACGTGTCGGAGGGCGACCGGTGGATCGTCGCGCCCCTGATCGGCAATAGCTGGATGAGCTACGAGGTCGCCTTCCCGGCGCATCGACGCACCATCGGGACCGTCTATCATTCAATCGACAGCGAGCGACTCGACGCCGTGGTGCGGCAGACGCTGAAACCGTCGGCGCTGATGCTGTCGCGCGTGGTGACCGAATTATCGGCGACCAGGATATCTTTCGCGGACGGCGACCGCCTCGATGCGCGCGGCGTGATCGATGCGCGCGGGACCGGCGACCTGTCGGTGCTCGATCTGGGCTGGCAGAAATTTGTCGGTCGCGAATTGCGGCTATCGGTTCCGCACGGCAGCGAGCGGCCGATGGTGATGGACGCCACGGTCGATCAGCTCGACGGCTATCGCTTCGTGTACTGCCTGCCGCTGGCGCCCGATCGGATGTTCGTTGAAGACACCTATTATAGCGACCACCCCACACTCGACCGGGCGGCGATCGGCGACCGCATCCATGATTATGCCGTCGATCAGGGATGGCAGGTAGAACAGGCGGGCCGCGAGGAAGCCGGTGTGCTTCCGGTCGTCATGAGCGGCGATTTCGAGCGATATTGGCAATCCTCCGGCGCCGGCATCGCGAAGGCCGGGATGCGCGCCGGGCTGTTCCACCCGACCACCGGCTATTCGCTGCCCGACGCAGTGCGCACCGCGGCCCTGATCGCGGCCCGCACCGACTTCACCGGCGTAGGGCTGCATGAAGCCACCCACGAATTCGCCCGGGAAAAATGGCGGCGACGGGGTTTTTTTCGGATGCTCGACACCATGTTGTTCAAGGCGGCGGATCCGGCGGAGCGTTATCGCATCCTGGAACGCTTCTACCGGCTCGATCCTTCCCTGATCGGTCGCTTCTATGCAGGAACTTCGACGATGATCGACAAGGCACGCGTACTGACCGGCAAGCCGCCGGTGCCGATCGGCCGCGCAGTCCGCGCGCTGGCGGGCCGGTCATGACGTCGGCGGTGGTGATCGGCGCCGGCTTTGGCGGGCTCGCGCTCGCGATCCGGCTGCAATCCGCGGGCGTCTCTACGACGATCGTCGAGGCGCGCGACAAGCCCGGCGGCCGCGGCTATTATTGGGAACGCGACGGCTTCACCTTCGACGCAGGCCCGACCGTGATCACCGATCCCGATTGCCTGCAGGAGCTGTGGGCGCTGACTGGGCGCGACATGACCGAGGACGTGACGCTGGCGCCGGTCAGCCCCTTCTATCGCCTCAACTGGCCCGACGGCACAAATTTCGACTACACCAACGACGACGTCCTGCTGCGGTCGGAGATCGCCAAGCTCGATCCAGCCGACGTCGAGGGTTACGGCCAGTTCCTCGACTACGCCGCCGGGGTCTATGAGGAAGGCTATCTGAAGCTCGGCCATGTTGCGTTCCTCGACTTCGCGTCGATGATCAAGGCTGCGCCCGCACTCGCCAAATACCAGGCGTGGCGTTCGGTCTATTCGATCGTGTCGAAATACATCCGCAACGAGAAATTGCGCGAGGCGCTGTCCTTCCACACGCTGCTGGTCGGCGGCAACCCGATGACCACCAGCGCGATCTACGCGCTGATCCACAAGCTGGAGCGCGACGGCGGCGTCTGGTTCGCGATGGGCGGCACCAACCGGCTGATCGCGGCGATGGTCACCCAGTTCCAGCGGATCGGCGGCACCATCCGCCTCGGCGATCCGGTCGCGCAGATCGAGACGCTCGGCGATCGCGCCACCGGCGTCATCACCGCGAGCGGCTGGCGCGCCGATGCCGACATGGTCGCCGCCAATGCCGATATCGTCCACACCTATCGCACCCTGCTGTCGGGATCGCGCAGCGCGCAGCGCACCGCGGGCAAGCTCGAGAACAAGAAGTACTCGCCGTCGCTGTTCGTGGTGCATTTCGGTATCAAGGGCAGCTGGCCGGGCATTCCGCACCACATGATCCTGTTCGGCCCGCGCTATAAGGGGCTGCTCGCCGACATCTACGATCACGGCGTGCTGAGCCAGGATTTCTCGCTCTACCTCCACCACCCGACCGTCACCGATCCGTCGCTGGCGCCGGAGGGGCATTCGACCTTCTATGCGTTGGCGCCCGTGCCGCACATGGGCAAGTTCCCGGTCGACTGGGACGAGATCGGCCCAATCCTCGAAAAGCGCATCCTGGACGAGATCGGGCGCCGCCTGATCCCCGACATCCACGAGCGGATCGTGACGAAGTTCTCCTACGCGCCGAACGATTTCGCGCGGGATCTGAACGCGCATCTCGGCAGCGCGTTCAGCCTGGAACCGACGTTGACCCAGAGCGCATGGTTCCGCGTCCACAATCGCGACGATCACATCCCCAACCTCTATTTCGTCGGCGCGGGCACGCATCCGGGCGCCGGCATCCCCGGCGTGGTCGGCAGCGCCAAGGCCACCGCGGCGCTGATGCTGGAAGGCGCGCGGTGAAGCGTGTCGCGGTCTATTGCGGATCGGCCACCCCCGCGGATCCGCGCTATCTCGAGGATGCCCGCGCGGTCGGCACCACGCTCGCCAAACGCGGGATCGGGGTTGTCTATGGCGGCGGTCGGCTTGGGCTGATGGGCGCGATTGCCGACGCTGCGCTGGCGGCGGGCGGCGAGGTGATCGGGGTGATCCCGCAGGCGCTGGTCGACGCCGAGGTCGCGCATAGCGGCCTCACCGAGCTCCACGTCGTCGGCGGGATGCACGAACGCAAGGCGAAGTTCACCGATCTGTCGGACGGCTTCGTCACCATCCCTGGCGGCACCGGCACGATGGACGAATTGTGGGAGGCGCTGAGCTGGGCGCAGCTCGGCTATCACGCGAAGCCGGTCGGACTGCTCAACAGCGCCGGCTATTACGATCATCTGATCGCGTTCTGGGAGAAGATGGCCGAGGTCGGCTTTCTCCGCGCGCAGCACCGCGACCTGCTGATCGTCGGCGATACGCTCGACGCGCTGCTCGCGGGGATGAGTGCACATGTCCCGACCCAGCCGATCGTGCGAATGGCGATGTCGGACCTGTGAGCACGGATCGGTGAACGAGGCATTGCCGTCGCGCGACGCGATCGTCGCGACCGCGCGTGAATCGATCGCGAAGGGGTCCAAGAGCTTCGCGACCGCCAGCCTGTTGTTCGACCGCGCGACCCGCGAGCGGGCGTGGCTGCTCTATGCGTGGTGCCGTGCCTGTGACGACATCGCAGATGGCCAGGATCACGGCCACACCATGCATGCGGTCGACGACGCCCCGGCGCGCACCGCGGCGATGGCAGTGCTCACCGATGCCGCGCTGGATGGCGAGGTGATCGGTGAGCCCGCGTTCGATGCCCTGCGGATCGTCGCCGCCGAAACCGGCATGCCGCGGCGGCTGGCTCATGACCTGATCGCCGGGTTCCAGCTCGATGCCGAAGAATGGCAGCCGCGCACCGAGGACGATCTGTACCGGTATTGCTATCATGTCGCGGGGGTGGTCGGCTGCATGATGGCGGTGGTGATGGGGGTGTCGCCCGACGACGACGCGACGCTCGACCGCGCGTGCGACCTCGGCATGGCGTTCCAGCTCGCGAATATCGCCCGCGACATCGACGAGGATTCGCGTGCGGGGCGCTGCTATCTGCCGAGCGAATGGCTCGCCGAGATGGACATCCCGCCCGGCGAGCAGATGAAACCCGTCTACCGCCCGCGGGTGGCGACGCTCGCTCGCCGGCTGGCCGACCGCGCCGCTTCGTTCGAGGCGAGCGCGCGCCAGGGGACGCGCGCCCTGTCGTTCCGCTCGGCGTGGGCGGTGCTGTCGGCCGCGGAGATCTACGGGGCGATTGCGCACAAGGTCGCCGCCGCGGGCGATCTCGCCTGGGACAACCGCGTCACCACGTCGAAGGGCGAGAAGCTGGCCTTCATCGTCCGCGCCTGGCTCGCCGCACGCCGACGCTCGCTGGCGCCGGTCGAGCCGCGCTCGCCGGGATTGTGGACGCGGCCTCGGTAAAGGCGTCGTTTGGGGAAATCGCCGAAACGGGGTGTTCGCGCAGAGACGCGGAGAACGCAGAGGGATTAAGATGACAGCCGCGTTGCAGGGTCGTTCGTCGCGATCGATCCATTGATGAAGGCACTACGCGCGGCCGACCATTCTTCCGCAAGCAACCACCACCATGCCCGTGCTCCTGCAAACGCAGGAGCCCAGAGCCACGCACGCCACGCTCGGCCACCCTGGACCCTGCTACGCAGGAGCACGCAAACGATCTTCACTGCGGCGGCTGTCCAGCAAGATGCCGACCCACATGATGACGCGCCGCTTCTTCTCCGCTTTTCCGCGTCTCCGCGTGAACCAAAACCTTCGCTCGGCGGGCAGAACCCCGACGCCGCTCCTGACCCGCCGCGGCGGCAGCGCGACTTCGATCGTCGATTAGGTGAGGAGCATCATCGCCAGCCATTGCCTTCGCCGGCCAAGCCCGCGCTCCCTCAATGGAAATACGTCCGCGAGACGACCTCGCTTTGCGCCAGCGTCCAAAAGAGTTGTTCACGCGGAGGCGCGGAGAAGAAGAGGGGAGGAGATCGGTTGCCTGCGCCGCCGGGCGGCGCTCAGCGCGGTCCCGATCCCGCTGCTTTCTCCTGATCGCCTCCGCGTGAACCCCAAACCTCATCCCGCGGAGGCAATCCCAAAACCGGTTCCGGAACGCCGCGCGCGCAACATGCCGCCCACCATGGCGAAGCCGGCGAGCATCATCGCCCAGGTCGCAGGCTCGGGAACCGCGGGCGTGAACCGGCGGTAGATCTCCGCGGTAGACATCCGATAGCCGGGGTTCTTCAGCACATCGACGTTGAGGTTCCAGCCGATCGCGTCGAACGCGGCGAGATCGAGCGCGGTGACCTCGCCGAGCTGGCCGGGGCAAATCAACGGGTCGATCAAACCCAAGTCCGTGTTGCAGAGCGCGTCATAGGTACTGCCGATATTGTCGCGCCAGTGCGAGGCCTGGTAGCCGTCGCCATTATAGCCGCCGGTCGAGAAGGCATTGTCGAAAAGGGCGCGCTTGCCGCCATCGATCGAGAAGTAGCTTTTCGTGCCGATCGACAGGTCGAGCACGGGTGCGTCGCCGTCGATCATGTTCTTGGGATCGTCGCTGTAGCGGAACATATCGAGCGGGGTGAAGAGCGGCGTATCGACGAGCGAGCCGGCCCCGGTGCCCGCTGTCTGGCCATACGGATCAGCATGTTCGTCGAGCGCATCGACACCCGAGATGAAGCCGAGCGCGTGGCCGAGTTCGTGGATGGCCATGGCGATGAAGTCGAACGAATTCGATCCCAGGCCGTCGCTCGGATCGAAATCGAAATCGAGGCCGGTGGTGTCGAACAGATCATTGGTGAAGATGATGCTGCCGTCCAGATTTCCATAGGTCGGGTCGTCGGCGGTGAGCGCGCCGATCGCCTTCAGCACCGACGTGTTCGCAAAGAGCTTCTTGCTGCTGACCGCGTCCCCATCGACGACCCTCAGGATCGTGCTGTCGTCATAGCCGTCCGCGTTGGTCCCATTGGTGACGAAGGTCGCCCCGCCCTGTGCGTTCAGGGCCGGCAACACCGCCATCTGGTCGAGCAGTGAATCGCTGCGGGTCTGCGCGATCCGCTGTTCCCAGTCGCCGACGCTGTACGCGGTCTGGATGGCGTCGGTGCCGCCGAGCCGCCCGAACTTCAGCTTCGCGTAGCTTATTCCGATGTTGATTGTCACATCGTTGGTCAGCACCGATTCCCAATACCGCGCCGCGGTCTCGAATCCACGCTCGGCAGGCGAGCCTCTGACGCCCCCCTGATCGACCAGGTTGATGACCGCGGCACTGGCGCCCGTGCTGGTGACGCAAGCTGCCGATATGCAGCAGAGATAATGCTTGAATTTCATTGTCCACCCCAGATTGAATGCCCCATCCACCGACAGCGGATAATGAATATTCCGTTGAAATAACGACAGGAGTCAACAGGATATTATTCAATTAGAAGTGTCGTTTTAAGAGGTTCGTCATTTCGTCGCCGAATACGTAACATCGCCGGCCTCTCGGACCGGCGATGTTTGTACTTGTCGCAACTATACGATCAGCCTGCAAAGCTAACCTTGACCTTGGTTCGCGGACGGCCGCCGCGCAGCGCGCCGCCGACCATCGCAAAGCCGGTGAGCATCATCGCCCAGGTCGTCGGTTCGGGCACCGCCGACAGGAACTGGCGGTAGATATCCGCGGTGTTCACAAGATAGCCGGGGTTGTCCAGCACGTCGAAGCTGATGTTCCAGCCCATCGCGTCGAACGACGCGAGGTCGAGCGCGTTGACCTCACCAATCTGTGCGCGACACGAGGTCGGATCCATGATCCCCAACTGCTCGACGCAACGCTTGTCGCCATATGTATCACGCCAGTGCGACGCCTGGCGACTGTCGCCGTTATAAGCGCCGGTCGAGAAGAAATTGTCGGACAGCGCGGTCTGCCCGCCATCGATCGAAAAATAGGACTCCGTGCCGACGGACAGGTCCAGGACTGCCTTGGTGCCGGATACCAGGTTCGTCGGATCCTTGCTGTAGCGGAACATGTCGAGCGGGCTGAAAATTCCGGTTTCTTGAAGGCTGGATCCGAACCTGCCGGCACCGGGACCGTCTGGATAGCTATAGATATCGAGGAGATCGACGCCTGAAGCGAAACCGAGCGCATGACCGATCTCGTGAAGGGCGACGCTGATGAAATCGTAAGCATCCTCATCGATGCCGTCGGTCGGATTGAAATCGAACTTCAACTTGGTGCTGAAATAGACCCTCGCATCGAGCGCGGTGTTGGTCTTGATCGCGCCCATCGCCTTCAGGAGCGACGTATTGGTGTAGAGGAGCTGGCTGCTGACGGTGTCGCCGAGGACCACCGACCGCTTGGTCGCGTCGTCCGCGCCTTCGGCGTCGATACCGTTGGTGATGAAGGTCGCACCGCCAGCCTCGTTGAGCTTCGGCAGGATCGCAGTCCGGTCCAGCCGTGAATCGCTCTTGGTCAGGCCGATCTGTCGTTCCCAATCGGCCACCAAATAGTCGGCGCGGCTGGAGCCGGTCGAACCGATGACCCTGTCCGACAACGGCTGGAAGCCGATAGCGATATTGATCTCTGCGTCGTTGGTCAGCACCGATTCCCAGTAGAGTGCGGCCATCTTGAAGCCGTGTTCGGCCGGCGAACCGGCCACGCCGCCCTCGTCGATCAGGTTGAGCTTCGCGGCATGCGCCACAGAGCTGGCGCTGCACGCCGCAAGTAGACAGTAAATATAGTATCTTTTTTTCATCGACCGACCCCCGATTATCAGTGATCATGCCCCCTGCATGATTAATGGATATTCACTTGAGCACTCATCGGAGTCAACAGGATATCGACTGTTTAAACACGCGTTTGCAGTAGTTCGCGTCGTGCTAGATACTAATACGCAGCCGACCCCTTTGGGTTGACGGCGTCTGTACTTATCGCGAGTAGATGGTCGGCCTGCGAAGCTTAACCTTTATTTTGATTCACGTACGGCGTTGGAAGAGCGCGCCGCCGACCATCGCGATGCCGGTCAGCATCCTCGGCCACGTCGTCGGTTCAGGCACTGCCGTCATGAACTGGCATTCCGCAATTCCGTGGTGCAGCGTTCGCCGCCGACGCGTCGCGCCGAGGCGACTTCTGGCCACTGTCGCCGTGATAATCGCCGGTCGAGACGCTGTTGCCGATCAGCGTGTCTTACCGCCGTCGACCGAGTAATAGCTCTCCGCCCCCGGCCGATAAATCGAACACCGGATCGGTGCCGGGAACCGGATCGGTCCGATCCTTGCTGTAGCGGAACATGTCCAGCGCACCGTAGATCGCCGAGTAGTTCAAGCTGTAGCCGAGCGTGCCCGCCTCCGGTCCATTGAATCAGCAATATTCGTCGAGTAAATCAAGACCCGAGGAGAAGACGAGCGTATTGCCGATCTTTATGGATCGCCACATCCCGCCCCCGGTTACGACTATCTCATGCCCGACACGAATGATGTATACTCGTCCAACGAAGATATGGAATTGAAAAGGATACTATCAGTCACAAGTTTAACTCGTCTTGTGCTTCGGACACGACAACGCCGCCGATCCTTGCGGACCGGCGGCGCTGTTCTTGTCGCAACTAAACCATCAGCCTGCGAAGCTAACCTTGACCTTCGTCCGCGAACGGCCACCACGCAGCGCGCCGCCGACCATCGCAAAACCAGTCAGCATCATCGCCCAAGTCGTCGGCTCGGGCACCGCCGACAGGAACTGGCTGTAGATGCTTGACGTCGTCGCCAGGTAGCCGGGGTTCTGCAGCACGTCGAAGCTGATGTTCCAGCCCATCGCGTCGTAGGCGGCGAGATCTAGCGCCGTCACTTCGCCACGCTGCCCGCGGCAGAAAGTCGGATCCATGATCCCCAGCTGCTTGGTGCAGACCTGCTCGTACGTCGTGCCCATCGCGTCGCGCCAGTGCGACGCCTGGCTCTCGTCACCATTGAAGGCCCCGGTCGAGTAGGTATTGCCGAACAGCGCGGTCTTGCCGCCGTCGATCGAAAAGTAGCTGTCGGTCCCCACCGACAGATCGAGCACCGGCTTGTTGCCGAAGACGAGGTTCGACGGATCCTTGCTGTAGCGGAACATGTCGAGCGCGCTGTAGATCGACGTATCGTTCAGGCTGTAGCCGAGCGTGCCGGCCTTCGGTCCGTTCGGGCCTCCATAATAATCGATGATATCGACGCCCGAGACGAACCCGAGCGCATGGCCGATTTCATGAATCGCGACACCGATGAAGTCGAACGAATTGCGATCGACCCCGTCGGATGGATTGAAATCGAACGCGAAATCACTGCTGAAGGTGACGTTGCCGTCGATCGCAGGGTTGTTGGAGTTGCGCGCGCCGATCGCTTTCAGGACCGACGTATTGGCGTACAGAATCTGGCTACTCGTTGTGTCGCCGAGAACGACCGCCTTCACGCTCGTATCGTCGTTGCCGTCCGCATCGACGCCGTTGGTGATGAAAGTCGCGCCGCGATCGCCGCCGAGCTTGGGCAGGATCGCGGTCCGATCGAGCAGCGAACCACTCTTCGTCAGGCCGATCTGGCGCTCCCAGTTCGATACCGAATAGTCGGCGCGGCTGCTGCCGGTCGAGCCGAGGACGTTTGGCGCCAGGGAACTGAAGCCGACTCCGAGGTTGATCGTGACGTCATTGGTGAGGACCGATCCCCAATACAGCGCGGCGATCTTGAACCCGTTTTCGGCCGGCGAGCCGTTCACGCCGCCGATGTCGATCAGGTTGATCACCGCTGCATTCGCGTTGGTCGCGGAGAGTGCGATTGCCGCACCGCAGCAGAGAAGTTGCTTCAGCTTCATCATGGACCCCTGTTGTCGGACCGCACATTTGCTGCCGGTCGCTTGCAGTCCACACATGCGTTGTCAGTTTGTTAACTGTCAATCGGACGGTAACCATGATCGTGAACCATAATGGCACCGTCGGGTTATTGCGCGATCTCTGTTGCTCTGCAGCAACACCGGTTTCATCTGTTATCGTCACCGGGCACCGTGACGAACCGTCATTTGCGGGATAGGATCGAGCGTGACCTCATCGCCCTCAGCCCTTACCGCGACCGTCGCCGCCCTGAAGCAGGCGACCGCGACTCGCGACCGTGCGGGTACGCGGGAGGCGGTGCGTCGACTGATCGCGATGCGCGCGCCGATCGGCGGCGAATGGCGACGGATCGCCGAGCTGATGCGCATCAGCGGCGAGGTGGCGCTGGCGCATGACGCGATCGATGCGTTCGTCGCGGCGGCCGGCGATACGCCAGCGGCGCGGCTGTCGAAGGTCGTGCTGCTCACGCAGACTGGCCGGATTCGCGAGGCGCACGCGCTGATCTCGACGCTGCCCGACACCGTCCCCGATCGCGGGGGCCATGCCTACCTGCGCGGCAACACCGCCATGACGCTGGGAATGGTCGAGGAGGGCCGCGAGCAGCTCGATTTGGCGCTGCGCGAACGCCCGGGCTGGGGCCCCGCCTGGCTGACCCTCGCATCGGCCTTTAACCTCGCCAAGGATCCGATCGGCAACCGCCTGCTTGCGGATGCCTCGATCGCCGAACGCCAGCCACCGGCAGAATTCGCGCGCTATTGCTACGCGCTCGGCAAGCTCCACGCCGATCGCAAGGACCATCAAGCCGCCTGCGCCGCTTATTCACGCGGCGCATCGCTGCTCCGGGCGGAGATACCGTATAGCCGCCAAGGCAACGAGGCCGCCGCCGAGCGCGCTATGACCGGCTTCGACGCGGGCTTCTTCGACCGTCATCGTCGCGCGGCGACACACGGGACCGATCGGCCGATCTTCGTCACCGGCCTGCCGCGATCGGGCACCACCCTGGTCGAACAGATCCTGACCAGCCACAGCGAGGTCGCGGACGGTGGCGAAATCAGCCTCGCGCATCATCTAGCGGTCGAAGCCGGCGGCGTGTCCGGCGACGCGATCGAGCGTCGCATCGCCGGCGGCGGATCGCTGGCGACGCTGGGCGATCTGTATCTGCACCTGCTCACCGAGCGGTTCGGCGGCGGCGGGCGGATCGTCGACAAGACCATCGACAACAGCCGCTTTCTCGGGCTGATCGCGGCGGCGCTCCCCGATGCGCCGCTGATCTGGATGCGTCGCGATCCGCTGGACAGCGCCTGGGCGTGTTTCCGCACCTTCTTCATCCACGGCGTCGCGTGGAGCTACGATCTCGAAGACATCGCGCATCACTTCCGGCTGGAGGACGCGTTGCTGGCCTATTGGCAGGAGCGGTTGGGCGATCGGCTGCTCGTGGTGCCGTTCACCGACTTCGTGACCAGACCCGACGCCTGGATCGCGCGGCTGCTCGCGCATTGCGGTTTGGCGGAGGAACCCGGCGTTTACCGCTTCTACGAAACCAATCGCGCGGTCGCGACCGCGAGCAGCCTGCAGGTGCGCCGGCCGATCAACCGCGACGGCGTCGGTGTCGCCGAGCCCTATCGCGCGTTCCTGCAGCCGTTCGAACAGGCCTATACCCGCGGTTAGCCGTGCGGCGGCTTCGCCTCGGCCTTCGCCACCATCATGCCCTGCCCGCGGCAGGCGGCACCGATCATCGGGTACGGCACGTCGGTGTTACGCGCGATCTGGTCGGGCAGCGCCGCGCGGCACGCCGCCATGCTTTCGTAGCGGACCGGCACAATCCGCGCTTCGGTGCATTGGACGTTGCCGTCGCCGCAGCCCATGATCGCCATCACGTAGATCAGCGGTTCCATCGGATCCTCCACTCGCAGCACACGGGTCCCGGCATCAATGACCGGTCCTGCGCAATGTTCCGGTCGAGGTGCTTTGCGATTCGGGGGCACGCGTCCTACATCGGCACGACCGATGCCCCCGCAAAGCCTTGCCCCTTCGAGCGAACAGCCGCTGCTGCCGACGCTGCGCCGTTTCCTGCCCTATCTCTGGCCCGCGGGCGAGACCGGGCTGAAGGTGCGCATCGTCGGCGCAATGACGCTCGTCGTCATGTCGAAACTGGTCCAGGTCTATGGCGCGCCGTTCGCGTTGCAGGGCGCGGTCGACGGCATGGGAGCGGGGGACCGTTCGGCGACGACGCTGATCGTGATGTTGGTGCTCGGCTATGCTGCGGCGCGCTTCGGCACCACCTTGTTCGACAATCTGCGTAACACCGTGTTCGAACGCGTCGGGCAGGATGCGACCCGCCGTCTCGCGGCGCAGGTGTTCCGGCATCTTCATGCGTTGAGCCTCGACTTCCACCTGTCGCGGCGTACGGGCGCGGTGACCAAGGTCATCGAGCGCGGCACCAAGAGCATCGACACGATGCTGTATTTCCTGCTGTTTAACATCGCGCCGACCGTGCTCGAGCTGGCGCTGGTGATAGGTCTATTCTGGACCAAGTTCGGGTGGCCGCTGGTCGCCGCGACCCTGATCATGGTGGTCGCCTATATTTGGTTCACCCGTGTCGTCACCGATTGGCGCGCGGCGCTGCGCACCCAGATGAACGATCTGGACACCGGTGCGGTCGCGCATGCGGTGGATTCGCTGCTGAATTTCGAGACGGTGAAATATTTCGGTGCCGAGGAGCGCGAAGCGCGGCGCTACGATCGCGCGGTCGACGCCTATGCGCGCGCGGCAGTGCGGTCGGAGAATTCCCTGGCGTGGCTCAACGTCGGGCAGGCGGTAATCACCAACCTGATGCTCGGCGCCGGTATGGCCTATATCGTCTGGGGCTGGAGCCAGGGCCGCTTCACCGCGGGCAACGTCGTGTTCGTGTCGACGCTGCTGGCGCAGCTGTTCCGCCCGCTCGACCTGCTCGGCATGGTCTATCGCACGATCCGCCAGGGGGTGATCGACATGGGCGCGATGTTCGAGCTGGTGGATACGCCCGCGACCATCGTCGATGCGCTTGGCGCTGCGACGCTTTCGATCGGGCGTGGGCATGTCCGCTTCGAAGGCGTTCGGTTCGGCTATGAGGCGGGACGCGATATCCTTCATGGACTGGACCTCGACGTGCCGGCGGGCAGCACGCTCGCGGTGGTCGGCCGGTCTGGCGCGGGCAAGTCGACGCTCGCACGGCTGCTGTTCCGCTTCTACGACCTCACCGGCGGCCGGATCACCATCGACGGTCAGGACATCGCGCAGGTGACGCAGGCATCCTTGCGTCGGGCGATCGGCATCGTCCCGCAGGACACCGTGCTGTTCAACGACACGATCGGCTACAACATCGCCTATGGCCGCGAAGGCGCCGGGACCGACGAGATCGCCGGCGCCGCGCGTGGTGCCGCGATCGCCGACTTCATCGAGCGCCAGACCGACGGCTACGGCACCCGCGTCGGCGAGCGCGGGCTGAAACTGTCGGGCGGCGAGAAGCAGCGCGTCGCGATCGCGCGGACGCTGCTCAAGAACCCGCCGATCCTGATCCTCGATGAGGCGACCAGCGCGCTCGACAGCCGCACCGAGGCCGACATCCTCGCCACCCTGGAGGCCAT
This sequence comes from Sphingomonas sp. Tas61C01, assembly GCF_052567495.1. Classification (NCBI taxonomy): domain Bacteria; kingdom Pseudomonadati; phylum Pseudomonadota; class Alphaproteobacteria; order Sphingomonadales; family Sphingomonadaceae; genus Sphingomonas; species Sphingomonas sp. Tas61C01. The sequence goes on along the minus strand of NZ_CP199583.1, from coordinate 2,369,688 downwards.
CGAGCGCGGCCGCACCACGATCGTCATCGCGCACCGCCTGTCGACGGTGGTCCATGCCGACCAGATCGTCGTGCTCGACGCCGGCCGCGTCGCCGAGCGCGGCACCCATGCCGAGCTGCTCCGCCGTGGCGGCATCTATGCAGAGATGTGGGCACGCCAGGCGCAGGAGCGGCAAGAGGCGCTCGCCGCGGAGTGATCGCTCGACCCTGTGTCCCCCGCCCGCTACAGCGCCGCCGATGATTGCCGACCCCCTTCCGACCCTGCAGCGCGTCTTCGGCTTTCCTGCCTTTCGGGGCGTGCAGGCCGATGTTGTCGACCGCGTGCTCGCGGCGAAGCGGACGCTGGCGGTAATGCCGACCGGGGCGGGCAAGTCGCTCTGCTACCAGTTGCCCGCGGTAATGCTGGAGGGGACCTGCGTCGTCGTCTCGCCACTCATCGCGCTGATGCACGACCAGCTTCGCGCCGCGGAGGCGGTCGGCATCCGCGCCGCCACGCTCACCAGTGTCGACGAGAACCGCGCCGAGACGATCGCGCGTTTCCGCGACGGCGCGCTCGACCTGCTCTACATCGCCCCCGAGCGCGCCTCGACCGGTCATTTCCGCGACATGCTCGGCCAGGCGCCGCTATCGCTGTTCGCGATCGACGAGGCCCACTGCGTTAGCGAATGGGGCCACGACTTCCGCCCCGATTATCGTCTGCTCGAACCGTTGCTCGACGCGTTTCCGGACGTCCCGCGGCTCGCGCTGACTGCCACCGCCGACGCGCACACCCGCGCCGACATCTGCAAGCAGCTCGGCATCCCGGTCGAGGGCATGATCGTCAGCGGTTTCGACCGGCCCAACATCCGCTACGCGATCAGCCCCCGCGCTAATACGTCCAAACAGATCGCCGACGTCATCGCCGCGACCCCGGGCCCCGGCATCGTCTATGCGCAGACCCGGGCCGCGACCGAGAAGCTCGCGGAGGCGCTCGCGCGCACCGGCCGCCCGACGCGTGCCTATCATGCCGGGCTCGACGCGCGCATCCGCCAGAAGAACCAGGCCGATTTCGTCGCCAGCGAAGACATGGTCATCTGCGCCACCGTCGCGTTCGGGATGGGGATCGACAAGCCCGACGTCCGCTTCGTCGCGCATGCCGGGCTGCCGAAGTCGATCGAGGCCTATTATCAGGAAACCGGCCGCGCCGGTCGCGACGGCGATCCTGCGATCGCGCATCTGTTCTGGGGCGCGGAGGATTTCGCGCGCGCTCGCCAGCGGATCGGCGAAGTCGAGCCCGAACGCCAGCCCGGCGAACGCACACGTCTCGCGGCGCTCGGCGCGCTGGTCGAGACCGCGGGCTGCCGCCGTCGCATCCTGCTCAAGCATTTTGGCGAGGACCGCGTCGACGATTGCGGCAATTGCGACAATTGCCTCGGCACCACCGAAGCGATCGACGCGACCGAGACCGCCAAGAAGTTCCTGAGCGCGGTGTTCCGCACCGGGCAAATGTTCGGGGTCGGCTATGTCGAGCAGGTGCTGTGCGGCCAAGCCACCGACCGCAGCGTCGATCGCGGCCACGAGGCGCTGTCGGTCTGGGGTATCGTCGAGGGCGAAGAGGCGGCGCTGATCAAGCCGGTCGCGCGCGCGCTGCTGCTGCGCGATGCGCTGCGCACCAACGCGCATGGCGGGCTGGAATTCGGGCCCGGTGCGCGGCCGATCCTGAAGGAGGATGCGCGGGTGACGCTGGTGGTTCCGCCCAAGCGCGCGCGGTCGCGTAAGCGCGATGCCGCGATCGCGGGTGATCCCGCCGACAGCCCGCTGTTCGAGGCCCTGCGCGCATGCCGCCGCGATCTCGCCAAGGATGCCGGGGTGCCGCCCTATGTGATCTTCCACGATTCGGTGCTGCGCGACATGGCGGCGCGGCGGCCGGCGAGCCGCGCGGAGTTGATGCACCTTTCGGGGATCGGCGCACGCAAGCTGGAGGCTTATGGCGACGCGTTTCTGGCGGTGATCCGGGGTTGATGGGATAGGACCCGAAAATACCTCTCTCTAGCCACCGAACAAACGCGATTTTGCCACGGTTCACCCTCCCGCTTGCAGGCCGATGACGCTATAGCGCCGGGATGCTCGATATCCGTACGCTCAACGATCATGTCTCGGTCGCGCCGCAGATCGCTCCCGAGGACATCGCCGCGATCAAGGCGGCGGGCTTCGTCGCGATCGTCAATAACCGGCCAGACGACGAAGAGGCCGGGCAGCCGTCGGGCGACGCGATCCGCATGGCCGCGGAGGATGCGGGGCTCGCCTACACCTCGATTCCCGTGACCCATGCCGGTTTCTCACACCCCCAGCTCGACGCCATGGCGGCGGCGCTGGCGGCGGTGGAGGGGCCGGTGCTCGCCTATTGCCGCTCGGGAACACGATCGTGCAACCTGTGGGCGCTCGCCGCGGCCAAGGCAGGTCGCGCGCCGCACGTGCTCGTCGCGCAGGCGGAGGGCGCGGGCTACGATTTGGGCGCTATCCGCCCGACGCTGGATGCGCTGTCGGGCGGACGATGAACTGGCCGGTGCTCGGCGGCTCGCTCGCCGCGATCCTGGTGCTCGCCGGCCTCTGCTGGGTGCTTAAGCTGGGCCGCGTCGAACGGATAGCGAGTGCCGAGGACGCGGCCGACGCGGCGGATCAGTCGCTGCCGGGATTCGTGACGATCGGCGCGGCGGTCGGGGCGGACGGCAGCGGCGCCTTGGCGGTCACTGACGACGGGCGGGTCGCGGTGATGAAGCGTCACGGCGCGCGGATCGCGGTGCGCGAGGTTACCTGGAACGCACTGCGCTCGACCCCCGGCGGGATCGTCGTCGAGACAGGCGAGAGGCGGTTCGGCTCGGTTGCGCTCACCGGGGTGAACGCGCTCGATATCCGCCGGCTGGCGCCGCAACTGACACGGGTGTAAGCGACTACCGACGCCGCGCGGCAACCGATCGTGTGCGTCGGAGGGATGCCGTTGGTCCTGCCCAACCCGATCGACTATGCCATTCCGGCGTTCGTGCTGCTGGTGCTCGCCGAGATGCTGTTCGCGCGGCTGCGCCATCGCGACCGCTACGAACCGCGCGATACCCTGACCAGCCTGGCGCTCGGGCTTGGCAGCACCGTCGCCGGCGTGCTCTCCGCCGGCGCAGTGCTCGCGCTCGCCACCTGGGTGTGGGGGTTCCGCCTTTTCGACATCGACTATGCCTGGTATTGGTTTGCGCTCTGCTTCGTGCTCGACGATCTGGCCTATTACGCCTTCCACCGTTCCGCGCACCGTGTGCGCTGGTTCTGGGCGAGCCACGTCATCCACCATTCGAGCCAGCATTATAACCTGTCGACCGCGCTGCGGCAGACCTGGACCGGCTTCTTCAGCCTTGCCTTCCTGTTCCGGCTGCCGCTGTTCCTGATCGGCTTTCCGCCCGCGATGGTGTTCTTCGTCGCGGCGCTGAACCTGATCTACCAATTCTGGATCCATACCGAGGCGATTGGCCGCCTGCCGCGCTGGTTCGAAGCGGTGATGAACACGCCGTCGCACCACCGCGTCCACCATGCGACCAACGCGCGCTATCTCGACCGCAACTATGCAGGGGTATTCATCGTCTGGGACCGGATGTTCGGCACCTTCGTCGGCGAACGCGACGACGATCGACCACGCTACGGCCTAGTCAGAAACCTCGGTTCGTTCAGCCTATGGTGGGCGGCATGCCACGAATGGATCGGCATCGCACGCGATGTATGGCAGGCGCCGTGGCGCGCCAAGCTCAGCTATGTCTGGCGCCCACCCGGCTGGAGCCATGACGGCAGCCGCGAGACCAGCGAGACGATCCGCGCGCGCTGGGAAGAAGTTGAAGCGAGGCGAAAGGGAGAGCCGAATCGGCCGTCACCTTGGGCTTGACCCAGGGTCCCGGTTTTTGGGACCCCAGTTGTAGCGGGTTTCCGGGTCGAGCCCGGGGTGACGAGAGTTGGGTGGGACTTGGCGTCCTACCCCGCGAACCGTTCGCGCAGCGCCAGCATCGCCAGTGCCGCCTCGGCCGCGCCGCCGCCCTTGTCGAGCTCGGTCGGGCGTGCCCGGGTCAGCGCCTGCGCCTCGTTCTCCGTCGTCAAGATGCCGTTGCCGATGCACAGCCCGTCCATCGTCAATGCCATGATGCCACGCGCGCTCTCGCCCGCGACGACTTCGAAATGATAGGTCTCGCCGCGGATCACCACGCCCAGCGCGACGAACGCGTCATAGTCGCCGCCCTCCGCCGCCAGCGCGATCGCGCCAGGCACCTCGAGCGCACCCGGCACCGTGATCGTCTCGTGCTGGTGCCCCCCGCGCTCGATCGCGGCGCGCGCGCCGGCGAGCAGCAGGTCGTTCAGATGGTCGTAGAAGCGCGCCTCGACGATCAGTATTCTGGCCATGTGCTATTCCGTTCGGATGTACGGGTCAGTCCGCGACGTCGATCGCGCGTTCGCCGACGATCGACAGCCCATAGCCGTCGAGGCCGACCAGCGTGTGGTGGGTGTTGGTCAACAACACCATCTCCTCGACGCCGAGTTCGGTGAGGATCATCGCACCGACGCCATAATCGCGCAGCTCTTCCATGTCCGCGGCGGGCAACGTCCCGGCCTTCGCCTGCAGCGCAACGGTGAACTGGTCGGTGCGCGGGCGGTTGATCACTACAACGACCCCCGCGCCCTCGGCGCCGATGATCTCCATTGAACGGTGGAGCAGATTGCCGCGCGCGCTGTCCTCGCCGAAGATGTCGGCGAAGGTCGACAGCGCGTGCATGCGCACCAGCGTCGGCTTGGCGGGATCGACCTTGCCCTTCACCAGCGCGATCTGTTCGGTGCCGGTCGCCTTGTTCCAATAGGTCAGCGCGGTCCACTCGCCACCCCAGCGGCTGACGAACTTGGCCTCTGCGCGCTTCTCGACGAGGTGATCATAGCGGCGGCGGAACGCGATCAAGTCGCGGATCGTGCCGATCTTGAGGTTGTGGTGCTGCGCGAAGGCGACGAGGTCGTCCATCCGCGCCATCGTCCCATCCTCGTTCATGATCTCGCAGATCACGCCGGACGGGTTGAGCCCGGCAAGGCGCGACACGTCGACCGCAGCCTCGGTATGCCCGGTGCGGACCAGCACGCCGCCATCGCGCGCGACCAGCGGAAAGACGTGGCCGGGGGTGACGATCTCGTCCTTGCCCTTAGACGAATCGATCGCGACCGCGATCGTCCGGGCGCGGTCGGCAGCCGAGATCCCGGTGGTGACGCCATCGCGCGCCTCGATCGAGGTGGTGAAGGCGGTTTCGTAGCGGGTGCCGTTGTTGCGGCTCATCAACTGGAGCCCGAGCTCCTCTACCCGGCGCTTGGTCAGCGCGAGGCAGACCAGGCCGCGGCCGTGCTTGGCCATGAAGTTGATCTTCTCAGGCGTCGCCATCTGCGCGGGGATGACGAGGTCGCCCTCGTTCTCGCGATCCTCGTCGTCGACCAGGATGAACATCCGCCCGTTCTTCGCCTCGTCGATGATCTCCTCAGGCGACGAGAGAAATCCATGACGCAGGCGTGCGAGTTCAACCGGCTTTGGCACGATAATGCTCCATCCGTTGCAGGTAGCGAGCCAGCACGTCGATCTCGATGTTGACCGCTTGTCCGGGCTCAAGCGTGCCGAGCGTGGTCATCGCCTGGGTGTGCGGGATTATGTTGACGCCGAAGCGGCTGGCGGTGGCATCGTCCTGCACCTTGTTGACGGTCAGCGACACGCCGTCGATCGTGATCGATCCCTTGGTTGCGACGAACGGCGCGATGTCGCTCGGCACCACCACCTCGATGCGCAGCGAATCGCCGTCGGGCGCGACCGCCGCGACCTCGGCGATGCCGTCGACATGCCCGGTAACGATGTGCCCGCCGAGCTCGTCGCCGAGCTTCATCGCGCGTTCGAGGTTTAGGCGCCGCCCGGCGATCCACTGGCCCTGCGCGGTGCGGTCGATCGTCTCGCCCGACACATCAACCGCGAACCAGTTAGGCCCCTTGTCGACGACGGTCAGGCAGACCCCCGAACAGGCGATCGAGGCGCCCAGATCGACCGTCGTCGTATCATAGGCGGTGCTGACGACGATCCGCGTGTCGCCGCGCGGTTCGACGCGGTCGATCGTGCCGATGTCAGAGACGATTCCGGTAAACATCAGCTGCGCTCGTAGACCTCCAGCCGGTCACTGCCAAGCATGCGGCTGTCGTGCAGCCGCCAGACGCCGTGAGCCGCGTCAAGCCCGGTCAACCCGATGTCGCCGAGCGCGGGCTTGCCGCTGCCGATCAGAATCGGGGCCCGGTACAGCAGCAGCCGATCGACCAGGTCCGCGGCAAGGAACGCCGCCGCCGCTTGTGCGCCGCCTTCGACCAGCAAATGATCGACGTCTGCCAACGCCGCGATCGCCGCGGGGTGGGGGACGACCTCCCAACCGGGCGGCGCCTCCCCGCGCGACAGCAGCAACCGGCGCAGCGCGCGCATCTCGAGCCCGGCAAGGCGGACGTCGAGAGTCGGGGCATCGACGTCGAGCGTGCCCCGCCCGATCAGGATCGCGTCGTGCCGGCTACGCTCCAGATGCGCGTGCGCGCGGGCAGGGGCGCCGGTGATCCAGCGGCTGGTGCCGTCCGTCATCGCGATGCGGCCGTCGAGCGAGGTGGCAAGCTTCAGCGTGACATGGGGACGCCCGAGCGAGCGGCGGGTCAGGAAGCCCGCCATCGACCGTCGCGCCTCGTCGGCTCGGACCTCGACCGCGGTGGCGATGCCCGCGCTGCGCAGCCGGTCCAGCCCCGCGCCGTCGGTGCGCGGATCGGGGTCGCCGATCGCCGCGACCACCCGCGCGACGCCGGCCTCGATCAGCAGATCGGTACAGCCGGGGCCGCGGGCCGAGACGTGCGCACAGGGCTCGAGCGTGACGTAGCAAGTTGCGCCGCGCGACTTCGTGCCGGCCTCGGCCAGCGCCATCGCCTCGGCATGCGGGCGGCCACCGGGCTGGGTCCAGCCACGGCCGACGACGCGATCCTGCGCGACGATGATGCACCCGACATTGGGATTGGGGACGGTCCGTCCGCGACCGCGTTCCGCGAGCGCCAGGGCGGCACCGATCCAGCGCCGATCGGTCAGAGACCCCATTTCGTCATCTGGTCGTCGAGCTTCTTGAACGACGCGCGCTTCTTGTCGTCGAACGCCTTTTCTTCCGCGAGCCGCTTTTCCTTCTTCGCCTGGTCGACGATCTGCGCGGCGCGGATCTCGGCATCGGTGCGGTTCAGCGTCCACTGCTCCACATAGATGATCTCGGGCTTGTACGCCGGCTCGCGGTAGCTGTCCTTCAGCAACGCCCAGACGACGACCCCGGTGACCGCCATCGCCAGCGCCAGAAAGCCGAGCTCGTAAGGCTGGCGCTGGGCGAGGAATAAGCGGAGATCCTTGTACGCGCGCAGTGGCGAGAGACGGGCGAAGAACTGCATGATCGCCAAGATAGGTAAGTGGACGCGCTGAAGCCAGCCCCGCCTTCAGACGTTCCCCTCGTCGGACACCGCCGGGCCATGACCAAACACCACCCCGGCGCAGGCCGGGGCCCAGTCGGAAAGACCAGGATTACGGAGCGCTGGCCCAAGCCACCTCTGTCGCCCACCTGGGCCCCGGCCTCCGCCGGGGTGGTGTCGTGACTATCCGTTCGAAACTCGAAAAAGGCCTGCCGCCGTCGCCGGAAGCAGGCCCTTCGAACGCAACCGAGCCCGCTCAGGCGGTACGGGTGCCCGACAGCGGGAAGCTGCCGAACGCGCCGGCGCCGACGGTGCCGGTCAGCGTGTCGCCCTCCGCCGTCGCCTTGCAGTCGAGCGTCATCGGCATCGGCACGGTCATCTGCTGCTTCCAGCTGATGGTGTTGCCGTCGGCCTCGCCGCTTAGATCGCTCGATCCCATCGCGCCGGCGACGGTGCCGTTCCAGCTATTGCCCTCGGTCTTGACCACGACGGTCATCTTCTGGTCGCCCAGCGGCGATTTGACGGTGCAATCCCAGCTGCCATCGACATCGGCCATCATATTCTCCTTGGTGAATCTGAATCTATCGTGCGCCGGTGACCGACGCCGCGGGAACGACGTCGACCGGGAGGCCGACCCTGTCAAGCTGCGGCCTGACCTTGCCGGCGTCACCAATTACAACCCATGTGATCGCCGCCGGATCCAGCGCCCTGGCGATATCGGCGCGCACCTGCGGCAGGGTCAGCGCGCGGTAGCGCCCGGTGATCGTGGCATAGTAATCGTCGGGCCGGCGGAACAGGTCGTTGGTCTGCATCGCGGTGAGCACCGCGCCCGACGTCTCGAACTGCCCCGACATCGCCCGCACCGCGCCGTTGATCGACCGGTCGAATTCGACCTGCGTCATCGGCTTGGTGGTGACGAAGTCGGTCACGTCCTGGCGCAGCGCCGCGACCGACGGACCGGTCTGGTCCGCCTGCACCGGCGCGGACACCGAATAGGGCGCGGCGAATTCGTTGCGGTTGAAGCCGCCGAACACCCCGTAGGACCAGTGCTTGTCTTCGCGCAGGTTCATGTTCAGCCGGCCGAGGAAGCTGCCGCCGAGCGCATCGTTGGCGGCGATCAGCGGCAACAGTTCGTCGGTGCCCTTCAAGCGGGTCGGCAGCGCGACCGAGATCAGCGACTGCGGGCTGTCGGGCCGGTCGACCAGCACGATCTTCGCAGCGGCGGGGGCGGGAAGCGAGGTCGGGAAGCTCTTGGTTCCGCCCGTGCCGATCGCCTTCCAGTCGCCGAAGCCCGCGGCCATCGCAGCGCTGATCTCGGCCAGCGGCCGATCGCTGACGACGAAGATCTTGGCCTTGTCGGGCCGCAGCCAGGCCTGTTGGAACGCGATCAGATCGGTGCGCGAAAGTGACGCGACGACCTTGGGATCGCCGCTGCCACCGGGACGGCCATAGGGCGAGGTCGCGCCGTAGAGATAGCCGGGCAGCACCCGCTGCGCGAGACCCTGCGGATCGGTGAGTTCCTGCGCGATCTGCGCCAGCTGCTGGTTCTTGAGCCGCGCCACCTCGGCCTCAGCGAATGCCGGGTCGCGGGTGACGTCCGCGAGCAGATCGAGCGCGGGGGTCAGGTTGGCGCTCGGCACGACCAGCGAGACGGTGGTGCGATCCGCCGATGCGCCGGTGCCGATCTGCGCGCCGAGCCGCTCCTTGGCCTCGGCGACGGCGATCGAATCGAGTGTTCTGGTGCCCTCGTCGAGCATGTCGAGGGTCAGCTGCTGAGTGCCGAGCCGGTCCGCCGGATCCGCCGCGCGGCCGGCGTCGAAGCTGATCACCGCCTGAGTGACGGGCACCGCGCTACGCTGCGCATAGACCAGCTCGATCCCGTTCGGCAGCCGGGTGCGGCTGACCGCGGGGAAGGTCAGCCCGGCGACCTCGCCGACCGCGGGCAGCGCGCCGCGCGTGCCTTTCACCGGTGTTTCGGGTGCGGGCTTCACCGTCACTGCGGGCGGCACCTGCGCCTCGGCATAGGCATCCCGCGCGCCTTCGACGACGTTGACGGTGAGCACCGGGCGCGACAGCCATTTGTTCGCCGCCGCCTTCACGCTCGCCGGAGTCTGCGCCGCGAGCGCCGCGAGCTGTTTCTTGTAGAAGCCGGGATCGTTCGAATAGAGCGCGCCCTCGGCTAATGCGACCGCCTTGCCGCCGAACCCGCCGACCGATTCCAGCCCGCGGATGCGTCGCGCCACCGTCGACGTCACCACCCGAGATACCTCGTCCGCGGTCGGCCCGGTCTTGAGGAAGTCGGCGATTACCGCGTCGAGCCGCTTGCCCGCGAGCACCGGATCGACCCCCGGCCGCACCAGACCGAAGATGTTGAAGGTGCCGACCTGTGCGAACGCCGAATTGTCGACCGAGATCTGCGTGAAGAGCTTCTCCTTGCGCACCAACTGGTTGTTGGTACGCGACGAAGACAGCCCGCCGAGCACCGCCGCCGCGACCTCGAGCGCCGGCGATTGCGGATCGTTGAGCCCCGGCACCGCCCAATTGCGGGTCAGCGCGACCGCAGCGACCCGGTCCTTGATCGTCTCTACGACGGGCGCGGCCAGCGTGGTCACCGGCGCGGCGGGTAGCGCGGACTTGGGCCCCGCCTTGATCGCGCCGAAATACTTCTCGACCATCGGCTTCGCGGTCGCAACGTCGATGTCGCCGGCGAGCACCAGCACCGCGTTGTTCGGGCCGTAATGATCGCGGAACCACGCCTTCACGGTGGTCACGGTGGCGGCGTCGAGATCCTCCATCGATCCGATGGTGTCGTGCGCATAGGGATGGCCGGCCGGGAACAGCCCCTCGGTGATCCGATAGCCGAGCAGCCCGTAAGGCTGGTTGTCGCCCTGGCGCTTTTCGTTCTGGACGACGCCGCGCTGTTCGTCGAGCACCGCTTGGGTGATCGCGCCGGTCAGATAGCCCATCCGGTCGCTTTCGAGGAACAGCGCGCGGGGCAACGCCGCGGTCGGCACCGTCTCGAAATAGTTGGTCCGATCGAAATAGGTGGTGCCGTTGAAGTCGGTGGCACCGACCTGCTTAAGCGGTTCGAAGAAGTCGCCCGGCGCGTTTTCGCTGCCGTTGAACATCAGATGTTCGAAGAGATGCGCGAAGCCGGTGACGCCCTTCGGCTCGTGCTTGGACCCGACATCGTACCAGACGCTGACCGCCACAACCGGTGCCTTGCGATCGGTATGGACGACGACGCGCAGGCCGTTCGCCAGCGTGAAGGTCTGGTAGGGAATATCGACCGCCTTCACTAGGCTTGCGACCGGTGCGGCCATCGTCCGCGCCTTGGTCTGCGCGACCGCGGGGAACGCGAGCGCACCCAGTGCAACACTCAACAACACACGTGATTTCAGCTTCATTCGCGACGCTCCAGGACTGCTTTAGTCGAGCATAGCAGTGCACCCGAGCGCGGCAAGATAAGTAGTAGTACCTGCCGTGGTCCGTCGCCTTCCTTGCAGAAGGATCGCGCGCAGAGACGCGGAGGACGCGTCCGCCGCGTCTCTGCGCGACCTAAGTTTCCGAACCGCGCAACGCGTCAGAACGCGGTCTTCAGCGTCGCGAACACCTGCCGCGGCGCACCGATCAGCAGGGTCTGGTTGTCGCCCGAATTGCCGAAGCCGTTCGACCCGATCGTCGCGACATAATCCTTGTCGAGCAGGTTGGTGGCGTTCAGCTGCAGCTCGACCTTGCGCTCCCCGAAGGTCAGTCGCGTGCCGAGCGTCGCATCGAGCAGCACCCGTCCCGGCACCGACTGATCGTTGGTGTAGGTGAAGAAGCGCTTGCTCATGTAGTTTGCACCCGCGCGAGCGAAGAAGCGGGTGTCGTCATAGGTGATCTCGCCCTTGGCAAGGTTCCGCGGGGCATCGACCACGGTCTTGTCCTTGATCGCCACCGTGCCGCTCGCGGTGGTGACGTCGTTGCGGTAGGTCGAGTCGTTGTAGCTGTAGGACGCGAACAGGCCGAAGCCGCGCCCGACCTTCCACTCCGCGGTCGCTTCGGCGCCATAGGAGCGCACGCCGCCGACATTCTGGAGGATCGCGGGATTGCCGACGATCCCTGCGCTGGTCGTCACGCCGAGCAGGCGGTTGCGGAACTCGACATAATAGGCAGCGAGCGAGGCGTTGAAGCCGCTGCCCTTCACGCGCGCGCCTAGTTCGTAGGTGTCCGATTCCTCCGGCTTCAGCTCGGTCGCCCCGTTCAGCAGGGCGTCGAACCCGGCCTGAGTGGTCGCGAACGGGCCGCTGGTCGCCGCGGAGACGAACGCCCGCGTCACCTGGGTGAAGCCCGCGAACAGCTCGGCATCGTCGTTGACCGCATAGGTCGCGCCGGCATGCGGCTGGAACCAGTCGGTGACCTTGATCTTGCCCGCCGCGAGCCCGCCGCGAGTGATCGGATCGGCCGAGTTGCGGACGTCGTAGCCCTTCCAGCCGAGGTTCAGCGTCAACGCGCCGATCGGGATTCGATCCTCGACATGATACTGCACGGTCTCGGTGTTATAGTCGAAATCCCACTGGGTCGCGAAGGCGCCGCGCTGGAAGTCGAGCGGGTCGCGCGTGCGGACGGTGCGGCTGTCGAGCCCGTAGAAGCGCCGCGCCTGACGGAAATCGTTGTCTTCGTACCAGCCGCCGACGGTCAGATCGCCAAAGGCGTCCAGTGAGCTGCCGACCGAGGCGAACGCGCCCTTCCGGTGGATGCCGTATTCGGTGGTCCGGATCGAGATCGGCACCCCCGATGGCGACGGCACATAGGGGGTGTACCAGATCCCCTGGCCACGATTGTCGTGGTAATAGCCCTTCAGCATCGCATGTACCGGCGCGCCCGCCTGGGTCTCGACGCCGATCGAGGCGAGATAGTCGGTGCGCAGGCCCGCGGCGTCGTAATAGGCGTCATCGGCGTTGGCGAACGGCGCTGGATAGGTCGTTCCCGCGGCGGGGTTCAGCTTTGGCGCGCCGGTATAGCCGGTGTTGGCGCCGACATCGGCGACCCGCACCGCAAGCGGGAAATCGTTGGATATGTTGTCCCAGCGATAGCCGAGCCGCCCGATCATCCCCAGCGACATGTCCTGATAGTCGTTCTCGCGCCGATCGGAGAAGTCGAAGGTGCCAGCGAGGCGAAGCCCTTGGCCGATCGGCGCGACGAACTTGGCGTTGACCTGGCTCTGGCGCTGCGAGCCGAAGCCCTTCCACTTGTCGGTGTCGAGATAGCCGTAGGAGACATAGGCGCTGGGACCGTTGTCGCCGAGCACGCCGGTGTCGAGCCGACCGAATGCGCGGACCGTGTTCTCGCTGCCATAGGTGCCGTTGAGCGTCAGCCCGAACACCGGGGCGGGATCGGACGAGAAGAATTCGATCGTGCCGCCGAGATTGTTGGTCGCCTGGGTCCCGACCGATCCTGCGCCCTGGCTGACCAGCGTGCGGCCGATATTCTCCGAACTGATCGCGCGGCTGATGTGCAGCCCGTTGGTGTTGCCGTAGCTGCCATCGCCGAGCGGGATCCCATCGAGCGTGAAGCCGATCTGGTTCTGGTTGAAGCCGCGGATGGACACCCGCTGCGCCCATTCATACGCCCCGAACGCGTCGGCAGACTGGAAGTTGACGCTCGGCAGCTTCTCGATCGCCTTCAGCGGGCTGGTGCCGGGAGTAAGGATCGCGATGTCGGCGGCGCGCAGTTCCTGGACCTGACGCGATTGGCCGCGACCGGTGACGATGATGTCGCTTCGATCGTTCTCCGCGTCGGCCTCGATCTCGGGCTCGAGTGCCATGCCGGGCGTGGCGACGACGGCGGCATCGCGGGTCGGTTCGGCGGCGTGTGCGGCGAGCGGCCAAAGCAGCGCAGCGCCTGCAAGCAGGCCGGGTGCGAGGTGGCGAAGCATGGTGATCCCCTTCGAAGCTGAACTGCTTCCTTGGGTTTGCGCTAGGCGGCCAATGTTGCAGCGTTGCGCAAGTCCCGCGTCGGATCCGCGTCGTGACGATGACGGTTCGGTGGCAAACCGGATCTGCCCCCCGAGGGATGCCTCGCCAAGCCGCAGATTTCGCGCCATCTTGTCCCCACCCTCTTGTGTTGCTCAAATACAACACCATTTGGGCGTTTCGGAGGACAGGCAACAGCATGAACATCGAAAAATTCACCGACCGCGCCAAAGGCTTCCTGCAATCGGCGCAGACCGTCGCGATCCGCATGAACCACCAGCGGATCGCGCCCGAACACGTTCTGAAGGCGCTGCTCGAGGACGAGCAGGGCATGGCCGCGGGGCTGATCCAGGCGGCAGGCGCCGATCCCAAGCGGGCGGTCGCCGAGATCGACCAGGCACTCGCGAAGATCCCGGCGGTCAGCGGTTCGGGCGCGCAACAGACCCCGGGCCTCGACAACGACACCGTACGCCTGCTCGACCAGGCCGAGCAGATCGCGACCAAGGTGGGCGACAGCTTCGTCACCGTCGAGCGCCTTCTGGTTGCGCTGTCGCTCGCGCTCACCACTGCGGCGGGCAAGGCGTTGAAAGCGGCGGGCGCGACGCCCGAGGGCTTGAACGCCGCGATCAACCAGCTCCGCCAGGGGCGGTCGGCCGATACCGCGGGCGCCGAGGATCGCTACGATGCGCTGAAAAAGTTCGCGCGCGACCTGACCCAGGCGGCGCGCGACGGCAAGCTCGATCCCGTCATCGGCCGCGACGAGGAGATCCGCCGGACCATCCAGATCCTGGCGCGCCGGACCAAGAACAATCCTGCGCTGATCGGCGAACCCGGCGTCGGCAAGACCGCGATCGCGGAGGGGCTGGCGCTGCGCATCGCCAATGGCGACGTGCCCGATACGCTGAAGGGACGGCGGCTGATGTCGCTCGATCTCGGCGCGCTGATCGCAGGGGCGAAGTATCGTGGTGAATTCGAGGAGCGGCTGAAGGGCGTGCTCGACGAGGTGAAGGCTGCAGAGGGCGACATCGTCCTGTTCATCGACGAGATGCACCAGCTGATCGGCGCGGGCAAATCCGAAGGCGCGATGGACGCGGGCAATCTGCTGAAGCCCGCACTCGCGCGTGGCGAGCTGCACTGCGTCGGCGCCACCACACTCGACGAATATCGCAAGCATGTTGAAAAGGATCCCGCACTCCAGCGACGGTTCCAGCCGGTGTTCGTCGGCGAACCCACTGTCGAGGACACGGTGTCGATTCTGCGCGGGCTGAAGGAGAAGTACGAGTTGCACCACGGCGTCAGGATCACCGACGGCGCGCTGGTCGCCGCGGCGACGCTCAGCAACCGCTACATCACCGACCGGTTCCTCCCCGACAAGGCGATCGACCTGATGGACGAGGCCGCGAGCCGGATCCGGATGGAGGTGGAGAGCAAGCCCGAGGAGATCGAAACGCTCGACCGTCGAATCCTGCGCCTCAAGATCGAGCGCGAGGGATTGAAGCGCGAGACCGACCCCGCCTCGCGCGACCGGCTCGATACGATCGAGGAGGAGCTCGCCAATCTCGAGGATCAGTCCGCGGCGCTGACCACGCGCTGGCAAGCGGAGAAGGACAAGATCGCGGGCGAGGCGAAGCTGAAGGAACAGCTCGACGCCGCCCGCCTCGAGCTCGACCAGGCCCAACGCTCAGGCGACCTCGCGCGCGCCGGCGAGCTCTCCTATGGCCGCATTCCACAGCTGGAGAAGCAGCTCGCCGAAGCCGCGGGCGCGACGCAGGGCGCGATGCTGCGCGAGGAAGTCACCGCCGACGACATCGCCGGGGTGGTCAGCCGCTGGACCGGCATACCCGTCGACCGCATGCTCGAGGGCGAGCGCGAGAAGCTGCTCCACATGGAGGAGGCGATCGGCAAGCGCGTGATCGGGCAGATCGACGCGGTACACGCGGTGTCGACCGCAGTCCGCCGCTCGCGCGCCGGGTTGCAGGACCCGAACCGGCCGATGGGCTCGTTCCTGTTCCTGGGGCCCACCGGCGTCGGCAAGACCGAATTGACCAAGGCGCTGGCGGAGTTCCTGTTCGACGATCCCGCCGCGATGGTCCGCATCGACATGAGCGAATTCATGGAGAAGCACGCGGTCGCGCGGCTGATCGGCGCGCCGCCGGGCTATGTCGGTTATGAGGAAGGCGGCGTGCTGACCGAGGCGGTGCGGCGCCGGCCGTACCAGGTGATCCTGTTCGACGAGGTCGAGAAGGCGCACGGCGACGTGTTCAACGTGCTGTTGCAGGTGCTCGACGACGGGCGGCTGACCGACGGCCAGGGCCGCACGGTCGATTTCGCGAACACGCTGATCATCCTGACTTCCAACCTCGGCAGCCAATATCTCGCCAATCTCGGCGACGGCGAGGATGTCGCCACCGTCGAGCCGCAGGTGATGGAGATGGTTCGCGGGCATTTTCGGCCGGAATTCCTGAACCGGCTCGACGAAATCATCCTGTTCCACCGGCTCGGCCAGGCACAGATGGCGCCGATCGTCGACATCCAGGTGTCGCGGGTCGATCGCCTGCTGGCCGACCGCAACATCACGCTCGAGCTTACCGATGCGGCGCGGCTGTGGCTGGGACGGGTCGGCTACGACCCGGTCTACGGCGCCCGTCCGCTGAAGCGCGCGGTCCAGCGGTATCTGCAAGACCCGCTCGCCGACCTGATCCTGCGCGGTGAGGTACGGGATGGGTCGACGGTGAAGGTCGACGAAGGCGACGGCAAGCTGGTGCTGGCCGTGGTGTGAATAAAAAAAGGGCGGCTCCTGTGGGAGCCGCCCTTCTTGTCTGGTCGTGGCGTCCGATCAGAAGTTGAACTGGGCGCCTGCACGGAACAAGCGACCGACCACGCCCGCCGAGCTCCAGGCGGGATTGTAGTTGTTGCCGCCATACGTGTTGGGATCGAATGGCGCCTTCGCATCGAAGGCGTTGATCACGTTCACGTAGAAGTTGAACTGGTCGTTGACCTTGATGTTCACGTTCGCGTCGACCTGCAACCAACGGCGGACGTTGCACTGGATCGGCGTGTTGCCACCGCCCGAACCGGCTGCGGCACCCGAACCCTCGGCATTGTACTGGATCGACTGTTCCACTGCCTGCGCGCAGGTGCTGCCCGGGCCGGTGTTGTCATCGGCATAACCCTTATAGCCGCTGACATAATAGGCCGTGCCGGTGAACGTGACGTTATCCAGCGCGAGCGAGTTCTGCCAGTTGGCGCGCCAGCGGGGCGTGCCCGATGCCGACGTAATCGCATAGGAACCGAGCGTTCCGACGAACTTCTGGATGCCACCGCCGGTGCCATCGTCGATGTTGTACTTGTTGATCCACGTACCCTCGAAGGTCGAGGTCAGCTTGACGCCTTCCGCCAGCGGGATCGATGCCTGAACCTGGGCATCGATGCCGTCGGTGATCAGCGACGTGCCGTTCGAATAGAGGTAGTTGACCGATAGCAGGGTCGGCCGCAGCGTTGGGTTCGCCGGGTCGCTCGGGTTCGGCGTCACGGTGACGCCAGCCGGAACGGCGCCGGTCAGCAGATAGTTGCTGGCGATCGACGCGGTGTTGCCCGCGCCGGCCAGAACCAGCGCCTTCTTTTTGATGTTGTAATAGTCGACGGTGGCGCTCAGCCAGCTGACCGGCTGGAACACCACACCGCCCGTAAACGAACGCGATTTCTCGGGCTTCAGATCCGGGTTGCCGGTCGAGTTCTGCCCAATGCCGTAAGTGGAGGTGATGTAGGAGTTGTTGCCGTAGCGCGACAGCAGTGTCGCGCGATCGGCAGCCGACAGGCCGTCACCCGGGGTGTAGTTGGTGAAGCCGATCACCGTACCCGACGTTTCCGGGATCGAAGGAGCGCGGAAGCCCTGCGAATAGGTGCCACGGAACGAAACCTGGCTAATCGGCGAGAACTTCGCACCGATCTTCGGCGAGAAGCGGCTGAAGCCCGTCGAATAATCGTCATAGCGGCCCGACGCGTTGATCTCCAGCTGGTCGAGGATCGGCGCGTTGATTTCGAAGAAGCCGGCCTTCACGTTGCGGTTG
This sequence comes from Sphingomonas sp. Tas61C01, assembly GCF_052567495.1. NCBI lineage: Bacteria > Pseudomonadati > Pseudomonadota > Alphaproteobacteria > Sphingomonadales > Sphingomonadaceae > Sphingomonas > Sphingomonas sp. Tas61C01. The sequence goes on along the minus strand of NZ_CP199583.1, from coordinate 2,352,171 downwards.
CCGACTGCCGAGAAGGGGTTGACCGTAATGAAGTCGCGGTTCGGCACTGGGTTCGGATCATAGACCGCTTCGTAACGGAACTGGCCGCCGACACCGATCTGCAACGGGCCACCCGGCAGCTGGAACAGATCCTTGGTGATCGTCGCCTGAACCTGCGCGAGTTCGGAGTTGTTCCGGCCCTGCAGCGTCGGCGAGATGCTGTCGCGAACCGCCTGGTTGTTCAACGACGGATTGATGAAGTTGTACGTGCCGTTGTTGATCGCGTTGACCAGCCCCGGAATGTACAGGAACCCGCGGCGGGTCTGCTCGAGATCGGTGCGCATGTACGTAGCCGCGACCGAATAGGCGAAGCCGGAGTCGCCGATCGGGCCGTCGATGCCGCCCGCCACACGGTAGCTACGCGACAGGTTGGTCAGGTTCGACGGAATGTCACCGAAGCGATAGTAGATGATCGCCGACTGGCCCTGTGCCGCGAACGGGTTCTGCGGGTTCAGCGAGCCGTTGGCGAGCAACGCCGGCAGCGCGATGCCGCGGGTCTCGAGCGGGTTGCCGTTTGAGCGGATCGACTGCGGGGTCCCGTCGATGAAGACCTTGCTCTGGTAGAACGTCGCCGCGATGTACGCCTGCGTATTCTCGCCGATGTTGGCGGTGAAATGCGCGGTGCCGCCGAAACGCTCCTGATCGGGCTGGATCAGGCCGTAGGTGTTGACCAGGTCCTGCTCGCAATACGTGCCTGCCGACGTGTTGCGGGTGATCAGGTTCTGCGAGGCGCAGCTGCCGAGCGTCTGGAAGCGACCGCCGGCGATCGGGGTCGCGAACGGCAGGCCGGCGCTGTTGGCAGTCGGCGTTCCCGGCTGGACGATGCCCACCGTTGCGCCGCCGGCCGACGCGGCGGTCGGCGTGGTGTAGAAGGTGTTGCCGTTACGACCGGTATAGCCGTTGCCGAGATTGATGCTCTGCAGGTTGTTGGTGTTGTACGGGAAACCGCGATCGCGATTGTAGAGGCTCGCGAGGTGCTGGTACTCGCCGCTCAGGTAGACGTTGAAGCCCTGATCGCCGAGATCGCCATAGCCGGCGGTCAGCTGGACGCGCTGATTGGCGCTGTCGCCACGCTCGGAAATGCCGGCCTCGACGCGGCCGAGGATGCCTTTGACTTCCTTCTTCAAGATAACGTTGACCACGCCCGCGATCGCGTCCGCGCCATAGGTTGCCGAGGCGCCGTCGCGCAGCACTTCGATCCGGTCGACGATCGCCGACGGAATGGTGTTCAGATCGACGATGCTACGCTGGCCGTCATCGGCGAGCGGATAGTAGGCGGGGCGAAGGCCGTCGAACAGCGTCAGCGTCGAATTGGTGGTCAGGCCGCGCAGCGAGATCGCGGTCGCGCCCGATGCGAACGCACCAGTGAAGTTCTGCGGCACGCCACCGCCGTTGCCGGCGGCGATAGAATTGACGGCCTCGGACACCGTGGTGAAGCCGCGCGCCTCGAGGGTCGCTGCGGTGAGTACGGACACCGGCGATGGGGTCTCGGTGTCGGTACGGCGGAACAGGGTGCCGGTGACGACGATGTCGGAGGACCCGGTATCGGTTTCAATGCCGGTCTGCGCGCTATTCTGAATCGAAACCGCTGCCGCGCCTGGCTGGGTGGCATCGGACTGCACCGGCGCGCCCTGATCATTGGTCACGGCCGACGAGTTCTGCGCCTGGGCGGGAGTGCAGAACATCGCACCTGCACCGAGCAGAGCCAGCGCCTGGAGCGCGCTTCCCGCGCGCAACTGACGGGCGAATGTCATGGTCTTGATCACGGTCGTTTTCCCCTTGCAAGGCCCTGACGACCCGTTTGACGGTGTCGTCCGGAATGTCTCACGTACTCGCCGGTGCCGCAGGAGACCGCCGATATACATGCTGCGGGAGATGACGCTGTGCCTGACTACTGTAAAGGCGGCTGCCTATGTGTCGAAGAGTTTCGGAACCCTATGTATCCCAAATGACACAAAACTTGGGTGTGATTAGTCTCAGGCCGGCGATCGATGTCGACGCTCGATGCAACGGCTTGGCCTTCGCCCCGATAGCAGGCTTCAAGTGAATGGGTAGCGGCAGTCGCAAGCCGCCGCGCGATGCAGCGGTTTGTGGGTCGAGTACTCAGTCCTTCGGCACCGGCGCCCCGAACCCGCTGGCGTCGCTCGCGACGAAGAACGTCCGGATCATCTCGCGCTCTTCGTCCTGCAGATGCGGATTCCAGGTGTCGAAGATCAGGACGGCGCGCAGATCGGGCCCTTCATTCCAGGCTTCGTGCTCGATGGTATCGTCGAACGCGAAAGCCTCGCCTTCGCGCCAGATCCGCGTTTCGCCGCCGACCCGGAACCTGCAGCCGGCCGGGATCACCAACGGAAGGTGGACGATCGCCCGCGTGTTGGTGACGCCGGTATGTGGCGGGATGTGGGCGCCGGATTCGAGCAGCGAGAAGAACACGGTGGGGGCGCGGCCCGGGATGTCGGCCAGGGGCAGTCGCTCCACCGCGGCCGCGGTGACAGGGCAGGCGCTGCATGCGGCGTCGTTGCGCTCCCCGTGACGCCACAGGAAGAAGGCGCTCCATCTGGTGCTGCGATCGAGCTCGCTCCACTTGTTGTGCGGCGTGCCGGGGTCCTGCTGGACATAGGCCACGATCGCATCGCGACGGTCGGCGAGAAGGGCGAGTAGTTCGTCGCGGATGGCGTCGGCCTGCTCCTCGATCGACGCGAGCCAGGGAAAATGGCTACGATCGAAGAATTCGTCGGCCGGCAGGAACGGGTAGTGAAGGCCGTGACACTCGTTCGGGTAAATCCGCCGTTTGCCGAGCGCGGTGTCAACGCATACGTCGAAGCGACGCCCCGCAAGGTGCGACGCCGCGGCGCGGCCCGCCGCCAGCGCCGGCCGGACGGCCTCTTCGAAGCGGTTGATGTGGTCCGCAATGAACGCGCGCGCATGATCCAGCACCGGCTGCAGCGCCGGCGGACAATCCGCCGCTGCGGGCGCCAAGGCCAGGACCGCGCCCCAATGCAGCGCGGCCGCGCCCGGGTTGCCGATCCGTTCGTGTAGTTCGGCGGCGCGCAGCCGTGCCATAAAGTGTCGCTGATCGAGTGCCAGCGCGGCGTCGAGCGCGGCTTCCTCGGCGGCGTCGTCGCGCGCCAGGCGGCAGGCTTTGGCGAGATTGAGCAGCAGCTCGGGCGCCATCGGATCGAGGGCGGCGGCGCGTTCGAAATGCTGGCGTGCATCGTCCGCGGCCCCGGTCGATAGCAATGCGTTGCCGAGCGCGTTGTGCGCCATCGCGCTGGACGGATCATGGCCGATCGCGCGTCGATAACCAGCGATCGCCGTCTGCACATCCCCGCGCCGAATGGCTTGCGCAGCGGACGCGATCGCGGTGGCAAAATCCTGTTCGATCAACTGAGCCAATCCGAAAACGGCAACGCCGGCCCTCGCGATCGATCGATCGCGAAGGCCGGCGTCGCGAACGACGGGCTCCGTAAGGAGCCCATCGTCGACGTCAGGTTCTTAGAAGCGGACGCGCGCGCTGGCGGCAAAGCGGCGGCCGATCGGATCGTAGGTCGATGGGAAGGTGTTACCGCTGTTGAAGGTAGTGACACCGATGTTGCTGCCGACCGTCGGCGGCTTCTTGTCGAGGATGTTGAGCCCGGTGAAGGTGACCTCGAGATTTTCGGTCACGCTCGCGCGGATCGTCAGATCGAAATACTCGGTCGCCTTGATCCGGCGGAACGGCGCAAACGCCGGCCCGTTCGAACCGAAGTTGCCGGCATCGGCGTCGAACGGCTCCTGACGGGTCGCCGAGAGGTGACGCCACAGCAGCGACAGATCGATGTCGCCGAACGACAGCGTGGTACGCTGGTTGAACGTGAACTTCGGCAGGATCGACCCCGTAAGGCTGCAGTTGATGCTGTAATAGCCGACGCATTCACGGTTGAGGCCACCAGGTGTCGCCTGGAACTTGGAGTGCAGGGCGTAGTTGGCGTTCATGCTCATGCCCAGCTTCACGTCCTGGGTGATCCCGGTACGGAAGTTGGCGACCAGATCGATGCCGTCGGTCTCCAGTCGGCCGCTGTTGGTCAGCGGCTGGGGCAGGCCCGGCGTGGTGCTGGCGTCGCCGTCGAGACCGCCGGTGAGCGGGTCGCGCCGGATCGAGGTGCACGCCGCGCTGGTCGCGCTTGCCGCGGTCAGATTGCCGAAGCAGGCGCCGATGATGTCGCCGGCCGCCGGGGTCGACAGCGCGTTGCGTACCTTGATGTTGTAGTAATCGACCGACAGCGTGAAGTTCGACAGGAACGACGGCACGAACAGGGCACCGAATGTATAGGTGTCCGCCGTCTCGGGACGGTTGTTGGTGCTGTAGCTGAAATCGCCGTTGACCTGGCCCGCGGACGGCGGATCGATCACGCCGATCTGGCTGGCAGGAGCACCCTGCGCGATGCAGACCGCGCGCAGCTGCGCGTTGGTGGTCGGCGCCGCGCCCTGGCAAGGATCGTTGCGCAGGTTGATCAGCCCGACCGCGTTCGGCGTGAACAGCTCACCGATGTTCGGCGCGCGAACGGCGCGCTGGTAGTTGCCGCGCAGCTTGAGCGATTCGATCGGCTCCCAGGTCAGGCCGCCCTTGTACGTCCAGGCGTCGAACTTCGGGTTGCCTGGCGCGTCGACCCGGTAGCTCGAATAGCGGACGCCGGCTTCGGCGGTCAGGCTGTGGAGGAACGTCTGATCCGAGATCAGCGGCGCGACGATCTCGGCGAACCCCTCGACCACGTCATAGCCTCCCTTCACCGGGGTCGTGGCGCCACCGGCGCCGCCCAGCGCGCCGGGATCCTGCGCCAGCAGATCGGCGAAGACCTCGGCGGTGTACTTGCGATACTCCGAGCCGACTGCGACCGACACGGCTTCGGTCGCGCCCAGCGTACCGAGCTCGGCGTTCACCAGGCCGTGTACCTGCGCCAACGCCGAGCGGTTGCCCGAGGTCGCGGGAACGAGCAGGAAGTTGACTTGATTCGAGTCGATTGAACCCGAGGCACCGAACAGGTTGATGGGAACGCAACCGTTCGACGGATCGATACAGGTCGTCGTGTTGGTTGCCCGCAGGCCCTGCTGAACCCGGTCGGTATAGACATAGTTCAGGATGGTCTGCGTGTTGGTGCTGCGGCCGTACGCGCCATAGAGGTCGTAGCTGACCGCCTCGGAGATCTTGCCGCGGAAGCCCGCCTTGAAGTTGAAGAGCTCGGTACGATAGCTGCTGATGCGCCCGCCCGCCTCGACCAGGCGACGCGAGACGTTGGAGATGACCTCGCGATAATTGGGGTTGCTGGGATCGGTGGTCGCTGCAGCAGCGGCGCACTGGGCCGGGGTCAGCGTCTGGATGCCCGGCACGTTCGGGTTCGAGTCGTTCTGTGCGCAGAAGGTCGAACGCGCCGCGGCCGGCAGGTACGGATTGCCGATCGGGATGAATAACGGCGTCGAGAAGGTCCCGGACGGCGCGATGATGGTCTGTACGGTGTTCTGCGAGAACAGGCCTTCGCTATACACCTCGACCGCGTCAGACACTTCGTAGCGGGCCGAGCTGAACAGGTTGAACCGTTCGAACGGCGTCTGGAAGATGTTGTAGGGGTTGAAGTTGAACAGCGCGGTCGACGGTGCGACCAGGGCGCCCGTGGTCGGGTTGATATTTGCGTTGCCGATCCCCGAAACCGAGAAGCGAGCGGGAACCGCGGTGGCCGATGCGCCGCTGCCGGAGCCGTCGAAGGAGTCGATGGTCAGATTCGACCGCTCGCGCTCGCCGCCGAAGAAGACGGGGTCCGCTTCCTGGTAGCCGAGCGAAAGGACGGCATTACCGCGGCCGTCGTCGAAATTGGCACCTACCGCGAGATCGGCGCGGAAGACGTTGCCGTCGCCCCGCTCGGTGATCTGCTCGCTCACCGTCATGTCGACGCCGGAGAAGTCGCGCTTGGTGATGAAGTTGACCACGCCCGACACCGCGTCCGCACCGTAGGTGGTGCTGGCACCGCCGGTAAGGATGTCGACGCGATCGAGCAGCGCGAGCGGGATGTTGTTCAGATCGACCGCGCCGTTGAGGTTTGCGGGAACAATGCGCGAGCTGTTGAGCAGTACGATATTGCGGTTCTGGCCGAGGCCACGAAGATCGACGAACGACGCACCGCCGTTGCCGTTGTTGACCGACGAACCGATGCTCGCGGCGACGCCCGGCGTCTCGCGCAGGATCTGCTCGGCGACATTGGTCTGGCGCAGCGCGAGTTCGTCCGAGCCGATCGAGGTAACCGGGGTCGCGCTGTCAAGGTTGGGATTGCGGATAAGCGAACCCGTCACGATGATGTCGCTGCCGACTGCGGCATCGTCGGCCTGAGCGATATCCTGCGTCTGGGTCGGCGATCCGGGCGTTTGCGGCGCAGTCTGCGCGGTGACCGACTGCGCGAGCAGGGTCGAACTAATCAGCAGCGACGACGCGAGCAGACGTTGACGGGTCAGCTTCTTCATGTGGTGTAATCCCCCTTTGACGTCGCCAGGAGCAATTGCTCTCTGACGGCGATGTTACCGGTCGGTCCGAACCGGCACTAGATATCCTTTACTGTCGGCTCGTGAGCGCCGGCAATCTCCATTAAGCGGGGTGCTACCGCTTTCATGACGATGGTGTTAAAATCGCCACACTAGGTGTTGCACCGCTGCTTTCTTTTGATGTGACAGCCAACGAGGGAGACGTCTCGATGCGGATAATGGTCGGCGCACTCATGGCGATGGTGGCGGGGCAGAGCGCTGCGGACGCGCAGGGTCGTCGCGGCGAGGAACCGGTCGACGCGGTGGTCGCGTGTCGCACCGAGCGGGACGACAAGGCACGCCTCGCCTGTTTCGACCGCACGAGCGCGACCATCGCGTCGGCGCGGCAGTCGGGCGACCTGATCGTCCTAAACCGAGCGAAGGTGGTCGATCGGCGACGGCGAAGCTTCGGACTTCCATCGGCGAACGCGCTGGCGGTGGCGGACGTCCGTGGCGCAACCGTCAAGGAGCTGAGTGGAGTCGTGCGCGCCGTCTCGCTGACGCGGACTCCCGGGCGATACGTCTTCGAACTCACTGACAACTCGGCCTGGGAAATGCTCGAGCCTTCGGCGCCGCCAAGCGCCAAGGAGGCGGTCAACATCACCGCGGTGCGTTTGGGCGGGTTCCGCGCCAAGATCGGCCGGGGTCGCGCGGTGATGGTCAAGCGCGTTCGCTGAAGCCTGCCGCGCGACTTCACGATACCTCAGTCCACCGGCATCGGCCCGGCCACCAGCATCGGGTCGAGCCGCGCCTCGCCCCAGCGCAGGCCCCAGTGGAGATGGGGGCCGGTCGCGCGCCCGGTGGCGCCGACCAGGCCGATCGGATCGCCCCGCCGCACCACCTGGCCTTCGCGGACGTCGATGCGCGACAGATGGAGGAAGGCGCTATTGAGGCCGAGGCCGTGATCGATCATCAGCAGCTTACCCTCCAGCGTATAGGGCCGGTCGGCGGCGAGGATCACGACGCCGTCGGCGGGCGCACGGATGATCGCGCCGGTGGGCTTCGCCACGTCGACGCCGCCGTGATAGGCGCCGGGCTCGCCGCGGTAGATGCGTTGCGCGCCGAACAGGCCCGAGATGCGGCCGGTGGCGGGCCAGGCGAAGGGCTGGCGCCAGCCTGCAGCGCTGGTGACCCGCACGCGCGCCGCGGCAATCGCGGCGAGCTCGGGCGGGCGCATCCTGGCGAAGATCGGATCGGGCGCGGGAAAGCGTGGCAAGGTCGTCAGCCGCTCGATCCGCCATGCGCGCGGGGCGATCGTCAGTTGCTGGGCCACCCGCCGCCCGTCGCCCAGTGTCGCAACCAGCGTCGCGCTTGCGGGTGCGTCGCGATCGAAGCCGATGACGAAGGCGCCATCCGCGGCGATCGGCACCGGCCGGCCGTCGAACGTGACCGTCGCCGTGCCGCCCGGTGCCTGGGCGCGGATCAATCCGCCCTGGCTGATCGTGCCCTGCCAGCGGAACGGGGTGAGCGGGATCGGCGCAGGAACGGGCGCCGAGGTCAATGGCGCCGCCGCGACTGGCGTCACCTCGCTGACCGGCGCCACGCAGCCCGCCAGCGGGATCGCCACGGCGGCCGCGAGCGCCACAGCGCGGCGGTCGATCATCGCGGCGCCATCGCCTCGCTCGCGATCGCGGCGCTGGCGAACGCCTCCTGCCGCTCGACGCTCCAGTAGCGCAGGTCCTGCAGCGCGATCCGCGCGCCCGTCACCGCGCAGACGACATGATCGCCGGGGCTGAGCACGCGAAAGCCGTTGGCCATGTAGTGGAGCCGCGCGGGGCGGTTGGAATTGGAAACGAGCATCGGGTTCTTTCGCGTGGTCGGGTCGCGTCAGAGCAAAGACGGTTGCTCTGACGCGACCCGACCATAGGTTTTGCCGCCCGCGCGCTCAACCCGCGCGTCGACCGATCCGTCCGCGAAGCGCAAGGTCACCGCCCCCGCGGTCCGCACCGCGGCGCTCGACGACAGCGTCGCTCCACCGACCCGAGCGGTGACGCGGGCATAGCCGCGATCGAGCATGGTATCGGGGTTGAGCGATTGCACCAGCCGCCACGTCGCCGCCAGGCTGGCGCGCTTCGCCTCCAGCTGGCGCAGCAGCGCCGCGGGGCGCAGCGCGCCGCCGGTCCGGTCGAGCTGCCCACGCGCAAGCGTCACCCGCCGCTCCAGTCCGCGATCGAGCCGCTGGCCGGCCTCGTCAGCGCGCTGGCGTTGCGGCCCCAGCAGCGCGTCGCGCTTTGGCAGCAGCCGCGCCAGCGCCGCCAGCCGTTCGCGGCCGCGCTCGACATGCCGCCTTGCGCAACGCTCGGTCCGGGTCGCCTGCGCCGCGAGCGTCAGCCGCAGGTCGGCGAGCACCGGCACCGCGATCTCGGCCGCGGCGGTCGGGGTCGGCGCGCGCAGGTCCGCGGCGAAATCGCACAGCGTGGTGTCGGTCTCGTGCCCGACCGCAGAGATGATCGGGATCGAACAGGCGGCAACCGCGCGGACCACCGCCTCCTCGTTGAACGCCCATAGATCCTCGATCGAACCGCCGCCGCGCGCGACGATCACCAGGTCGGGGCGTGGTACCGGGCCACCCGGCGCGATCGCGTCGAACCCGCGCACCGCGGCGGCGATCTCGCCCGCGGCGCCCTCGCCCTGGACCTTCACCGGCCACACCACGACATAAGTCGGGCAGCGATCCTCGAGCCGGTGGAGAATGTCGCGGATCACCGCGCCGGTCGCCGAGGTCACCACCCCGATCACGCGCGGCATGAACGGCAGCCGCTGCTTGGCGCGGGGATCGAACAGCCCCTCGCCGCCGAGCTTGGCCTTCAGCTTCTCCAGCAGCGCCATCAGCGCGCCCGCGCCGGCCAGCTCCATCCGCTCGATCACGATCTGGTATTTCGACCGCCCGGGATAGGTGGTCAGCTTGCCGGTGGCGATCACCTCGACGCCGTCCTGCGGCACGAAGGCGAGCGCGCTGGCATTACCCTTCCAGATCACGCCGTCGATCACCGCCTGATCGTCCTTCAGGCACAGGTAGCTGTGCCCCGACGCGACCCGCTTGTAGCCCGAGATCTCGCCGCGCAGCCGGACATGACCGAATTCGCCCTCGACCATCCGCTTCAGCTTGAACGCGAGTTCGCCGACCGACAGCGCAAGCGCGTTGTCGCCGGTCACCGGCTCGGCTACCAGCCGCGCGTCGTCGGAAAAGGGATCGGGCATGAACGTCCTGCTGATCGGGTCGGGGGGCCGCGAACATGCGCTCGCCTGGAAGCTCGCGCAATCGCAAGCGCTCGATACGCTCTATGCCGCGCCGGGCAACCCCGGGATCGCGGCGCACGCGCGCTGCGTCGATCTGGCGGTGACCGATCACGCCGCGGTCGTCGACTTCGCGCGCGACTCCGCGATCGGGCTGGTGGTGATCGGCCCGGAGGCGCCGCTGGTCGACGGCCTCGCCGACACCCTGCGCGCTGCCGGCTTCCCGACCTTCGGACCCGGCAAGGCCGCCGCGCAGCTCGAAGGATCGAAGGGGTTCACCAAGGACCTGTGCCGCCGCGCTGACATCCCCACCGCGGGATATGTCCGCTGCGCCGGCCGCGCGGAGGCCGAGGCGGCGCTGGTGCCGTTCGGGTATCCGGTGGTGATCAAGGCCGACGGGCTCGCCGCGGGCAAGGGAGTCGTGATCGCGATGTCCCCCGCCGAGGCGCAGGCCGCGCTCGACGCGATGTTCGACGGCGGCTTCGGCGCGGCGGGCGCCGAGGTGGTGATCGAGGAATTCCTGAGTGGCGAGGAAGTCAGCCTCTTCGTCCTGACCGACGGCACCGCGCTGATGCCGTTCGGCACCGCGCAGGACCACAAGCGCGTCGGCGAGGGCGATACCGGCCCGAATACCGGCGGCATGGGCGCGTACAGCCCCGCCCCGGTGCTCACCCCCGCGCTGGCGGCGCGCGCGATCGCGGAGATCGTCGCACCGACCGTGGCGACGATGCGGGCGGAGGGAATACCGTTCTCGGGCGTCCTCTATGCCGGGCTGATGCTGACGCCGGCCGGGCCCAAGCTGATCGAATACAACGCGCGGTTCGGCGACCCCGAATGCCAGGTGTTGATGGCGCGGTACGAGGGCGACCTGCTCGCGCTGCTGCTGGCGGTCGCGACCGGCACGCTCGCCGCCCAGCCCGCGCCAGTCTTCGTCGAGGATCCGGCGCTTACCGTGGTCGTCGCGGCACGCGGCTATCCGGGCACCGCCGAGGCGGGCGGCGCGATCGCGGGGATCGACCGGGCCGAGGCGACCGGCGCGCGCGTCTTCCAGGCGGGAACACGCGTCGAGGGCGATCGCCTCGTCGCCGCCGGCGGGCGGGTGCTCGCGGTCACCGCGACCGGCGTCGACCTCGCCGCGGCACAGGCCGCCGCCTATCGCGGCGTCGATGCACTGGACTTTCCGACCGGCTTCAGCCGCCGTGACATCGGCTGGCGGGAGATGGCGCGGAATTCGAAGCGATAGTCCTCGCCCGCCGCTCGCTGCGCGGCTAACGTGACGGCATGAACGACACGTCCGCTACCTCCGCGCCCGGCGCCAGCCTCATCCCCGACGGGTCGGGGGTGATCACGACGATGCATTTCGCGATCATCGGGGTGCTGGCGGTGCTCGCGGTGATCGCGATCCTCTACGGCATGCGCCAGAAGCGCCGCCGCCGCGATGCGGACCACGCCGTCGCCGACCATAACGAGCAGGTCGAGGCGACCGGCAGCGAACCGCCGAGCATCACCGCGCTACCGCCCGTCGAACCGGTCGACGAGGCCGAGGCCGATCCGGTTGCCGCACCCGACCCGCTCGACGACGAACCCATCGCCGCCGCGGCCCCGCTCGCGGCCAGCCCCGCCAGCGAAGCCGCCACCGCGACGATCGGTTCGACCGGCTATGCCGATGCACCGGTGACGATGCTGAAGGGGCTGGGCCCTAAGGTCGCGGCCCGGCTCGCGGAGTCTGGGATCACCACCGTCCGCCATCTCGCCGCGCTCGACGACGACGAGGCCGCCCGGCTCGATGCGCAGCTCGGCAGCTTCGCCGGGCGGATGAGCCGCGATCGCTGGCTCGAACAGGCGCGGTTCCTCGCGGCCGGCGACAAGGCAGGGTTCGAGGCGGTGTTCGGCCGTCTCTGACGCCGCTGCGCACCGCGCGCTGTTCCATCGCTGACAAGACCCCTCCCGACGCACGGCTTCCGTAGCGTCAGGCGATCGCCCTCGCGCGATGAATCGGGCTGGCTACGCCCGCATACCTTTCGCACCGCCTACAATGTCGTTTGTCGATCCGGCGAACGGGGCCGGCATGCAATCGAGCCGGCCACAGCCGAGCGCCAGCGAAGGGTTTCTCATGAGAATTCTGGAAAACGTCAAGATACTGCCGAAGATGGTGGCATTATTGCTTCTGCTAGGTGCCATCACGTTGTTCATCGGCTGGAACGGCGCCAGCCGCATCCGCCAGACCAGCACGGAATATACCTCGCTGGTCGATACGGCGATGCCCAACACGACGCGGATAGCAAGGATCAACGCGCGCATGAACGCGGTGGTGTACGCCGCCTATCGCGGCATCATGTACGATGGTGCGTCGCAAAAGGCTCGCGAAGCGCAGACTGCGATGAAATCCGCCTATGGGTCGGCGCAGACGATGATGGGCGAGATGAAGTCGACCGAACCCACCGTCAGCGGTGAAGTCGATGAAATCGCCGGCAAGGCCGACGCCATATATCGCCTTGCCGAGGACGCGATGAGCCGCGGGCTGGTCAACGACAACGATGCCGCGCGCCGGATCGTCTCGCAGGCGGACCCGCTGATGGCGGCGTTCAGCGCCGACATGCAGAAGCGCACCACCGGCCGCAACGCGGCCGCGTCCAAGCGGGCGCTGACGCTTGCCGAGGCAGGCTCTTCGACCTCGACGACGCTGCTGGTGATGGGCGTGGTCGGCGTGGTCGTCGGCGTCGGCCTGGCGTTCTTCGTGATCCGGTCGGGCATCACTGGTCCGCTGTCGCGGTTGCAGGCGCAGATGGGCGAGATCGCGGGCGGGGATTACGCCAAGGACGTCGCCGGGACGGATCGCGGCGACGAGGTCGGGGCGATGGCCAAGGCGGTGCGGGTGTTCCGCGAGAACGGCATCGCCAAGGAGGCCGCCGACAAGGCGAAGGCGCGCGCGGATGCCGAGCAGAAGGTGGTGGTCGACACGGTGTCGTCGCATCTCGCGCACCTGTCGGACGGCGATCTCACCGCGTCGATCAAGACCGAGTTCCCGGGCGATTACGCGATCCTCAAGACCAACTTCAACGATGCGCTCGACAAGCTGCGCGACCTGATCGCGGCGGTCGGCGAGAGCGCGAATTCGATCCGCACCGGATCGGGCGAGATCGCGCAGGCCTCGGAGGATCTGGCGCGGCGTACCGAGAGCAACGCGGCCAGCCTGGAGGAGACCGCGGCGTCGATCACCCAGATGGACGGCCGGCTGAAGGCATCGGCGGGGGCGGCCAGCCGCACCGTCGAGCGCGCCGACCAGGCGATCGCCACCGTCGGCGGCGGGCGTGCGGTCGCCGACGAGGCGGTACAGGCGATGGGCCGGGTGTCGGACAGCGCCAAGGGCATCGACAGCGTCATCGAAGGGCTCGACAAGATCGCCTTCCAGACCCGGGTGCTGGCGATGAACGCCGCGGTCGAGGCGGGGCGTGCCGGCGATGCCGGGCGCGGCTTCGCGGTGGTCGCCGATCTCGTCTCCGCGCTGGCGATGCGCGCCGAGGAGGAGGCCAAGCGCGCGCGCGACCAGCTGACCGTCACCCAGACCGACATCGTCACCGCGGTCGAGGCGGTGCAGAAGGTCGACGGCGCGCTCGCGGCGATCTCGGGCGACGTCACCCAGGTCCACGAACTGCTCGCGACGATGGCCGCGGACAACCAGGCGCAGTCGGCGGCGATCACCCAGATCTCGGCCGCGGTCGGGACGATGGACCAGTCCACCCAGCAGAACGCCGCGATGGTCGAGGAGACCTCCGCTGCCGCCCGCAACCTGGTCAGCGAGGTCACCAGCCTCAGCGACCAGGCCAGCCGCTTCAACACCGGCACGCAAGCCGGCGCGACGCGCCCGCCCGCCAAGACCGCCAAGGCCGCCTCCTTCGCCAAGGCGTCGGGCTACAGCTCCCCGATCAAGCCCCTCCCCGCCGCCGCCGTCGCCGCGCTGACCCCGGCAAGCGCCGACGACTGGAAGGACTTCTGAGGAGCGCGAGAGAATAGCGGAGAGCTCACCGACCTCGGGCTGCAAACTCACTCCGTCATCCCGGACCCTTCGACTTCGCTCAGGAGAGCCTTGTTCCGGGATCCACTGTACCGCACGGGCATAAGCCATAATTTTGCGGAACGGTGGACCCCGAACGAGTCCGGGGTGACAAATGAATTTGGCGAATCCGGCGACTTTCGCAGAGGTCTCGCCTTGGCGGGAGCATAAGGAGTGCGGGAGGGGGCATACAAATCGGCGGAGCGATACCCGCCGTCCGCCTCACCGGCAGAAGCGCACCAGGGCGCTAGCGGTGTCGTAGCCGGTCCGATGTCGAGCTGGCCATCGGCGCGCTGATCGTCGCCATCACCAAATACGAGCCGCAGCACCGAAGTGGCGGCCACGATCGTTGTCGATGTGGAAACTGGAGCGGGCGAAGGGATTCGAACCCTCGACCCCAACCTTGGCAAGGTTGTGCTCTACCCCTGAGCTACGCCCGCTCTGGCGCCATGCCCGGAAGAAATCCTCCGGGCGGGTGGAGGCGGGGCCACTAGCACCCGCCTTCATGGGCTGCAACCCTCCCGCGAACAGATTCATGCTTGGCGACTCACCAAGAAGAACATTACAAGAACGATATGCACGAGTCGTCCGCCCTGATCACGCGTTTGCGCAGCGTCGCCGCCGGTGGCGTTGCCGCGCAGACCGATGTGCGGCCCCCCTCGGCGTGGCTGGAGCAGGGGTTCGTGCCGGCGCAGCTCCATGAACTTTATGCCTGCGATCAGGGCGATGCGGCAAGCGGCGCGGGTTTCGCGATCGCGCTGGCACTGGCGGCGGGGGCCTTGCCGCTGGTGTGGATCCGCACCGAAGCCTGTGAGCGGCAGGCGGGCAGGCTGCATGCGACGGGGCTGGCCGAGCTCGGCCTGGATGCGGATCGGATCGTGGTCGTCGTGGTCGCCGACGAGGCCGCGGCGTTGCGCGCGGCGGCGGATGCGGCGCGCTGCACCGGGCTCGGCACGCTGCTGATCGAGGCATGGGGGCGCGCGCCGGGGATCGACCTGACCGCGACGCGGCGGCTGATGCTGGCCGCGGAAACGTCGGGGGTGACGGTGCTGTCGCTCAGGGTCGGCGCCGAACCGACGCCGAGTGCCGCGGCGAGCCGCTGGGGGGTGGCGTCGGTCGCGTCCAGCGCGCTCGAGGCGGGCGCGCCGGGGCTGCCCGCCTTCGACATCGAATTGCTGCGCCGGCGCGGGGGCCCGCCGGGCGCCCGCTGGCGCGTGGAGTGGAATCGTGATGCCAAGTGTTTCGTCCCCCTCGCAGGCGCCGACCGCGCGTCGCTACCTGGCGCTGGTCTTCCCCTGGCTCCCGGTCGAGCGGTTGCGCGCCACCCGGCCGCATTTGTTCGTCGGGCAGGATGAGGCGCCGATCGCGTTCACGACCAGCGTCGGCAATGCGGTGCGGCTCGCCGCGGTCGATCTCGCGGCTGCGCGACTCGGCCTGCAGGTCGGGCTGACGCTGGCCGATGCGCGGGCGCGGGTGCCAGAGCTGGAGGTGCATCCGCAGGACGACCATGCCGATCTCGACTGGCTGGAGCGGCTCGCCGACGGCTGCGTCCGCTACACGCCGTCGGTGGCGCTCGATCCGCCCAACGGGCTGGTGCTCGACATCGCGGGATGCGTGCACGCGTTCGAGGGCGAGCGCCCGCTTGCCGCTGACGTCGAGGCGCGGCTGGCGCGGCGCGGGGTGCTGGTGCGCCACGCGTTCGGCGACACGCCCGAAGTGGCATGCGCGCTGGCGCGGTTCGCGGGTGCGCCTGCGCCGGACGAGAAGCGCGCGGTGCGCCGGTTGCCGGTCGCGGCACTCGGGCTCGACGAGGATGCGACCGGGGCGCTCGCGCGCGCCGGGCTGAAGACCGTCGGCGACGTCATGACGCGGTCGCTGGCGACGATCGCGGCACGGTTCGGCGAGGCGGCGGCGACCGCGGTCAGGCGGCTGAACGGCGAGGTGCATCGGCCGATCGCGCCGCGGGTGTCGATGGCGCCGATCGCGGTCGAGCGGCGCTTCGCCGAGCCGATCGCGCGCACCGACTATGCGCTGGAGGTGATCGCCGCGCTGGCCGACGACGCGGCGCGGCAGCTCGGCGAGCGGCATCAGGGCGGACGGCGGTGGGAGGTGCGGCTGTTCCGTGCCGACGGGCAGGTGCAGCGTTTGCGGGTCGAGACAGGACAGCCGACCCGCGACACCGCGCTGCTGATGCGGCTGTTCCGCGAACGGATCGATGCGCTGGCCGATCCGCTCGATCCCGGCTTCGGCTACGACCTGATCCGGCTCGACATCGCGCTCGCCGAGACGCTGGGCGCGTCGCAGCTGAAGCTTGAGGGTGGCAAGCTGGTCCAGGGCAGCGCCGAGGATGCGGGCATGGCCGAGCTGGTCGACCGGCTGTCGACCCGGTTGGGGCGCGAGCGGGTCCGCCGGTTCGCACCGCGCGACAGCCACATCCCCGAACAGGCCGAGTTGATGCTGCCCGCCGCGGCGCCGCCGCGGGTCGGCAACTGGCCGGTGCCGGCGGCGGGCGAACCGCCGCTCCGGCCGATCTATCTGTTCGATCCCCCGCAGCGCATCGAACAGGTGATGCACGAGGTGCCCGACGGCCCGCCCCGGCGGTTCCGCTGGCGGCGCACGGTGCACGAGGTCGCGCGCGCGGAGGGGCCGGAGCGGATCGCGGGCGAATGGTGGCGGCGCCACGACGCGACGATCCCGACCCGCGACTATTACCGGATCGAGGATCGCCGCGGCCGACGGCTGTGGATCTTCCGCCACGGCCTCTATGCCGAGCAGGACGACCCGGCCTGGTACGTCCACGGGCTGTTCGCGTGACTGGGGTCGTCGCGTGACCAGGGTAGCGCAAGATGTGTCTCCGCGAAGGCGGGGACCCAGTACTGGGCTCCCTCCTTCGCGAGACCTCTGCGAAACTCGTCGAATTCGCCAAACCAATTCGTCACCCCGGACTCGTTCCGGGGTCCACCGTCCCGCAAAAACAAAGGCTTATGCCCGTGCGGAACAGTGGATCCCGGAACGAGTCCGGGATGACGGAGTT
Organism: Sphingomonas sp. Tas61C01; assembly: GCF_052567495.1. Lineage (NCBI taxonomy): Bacteria > Pseudomonadati > Pseudomonadota > Alphaproteobacteria > Sphingomonadales > Sphingomonadaceae > Sphingomonas > Sphingomonas sp. Tas61C01. The sequence goes on along the minus strand of NZ_CP199583.1, from coordinate 2,335,261 downwards.
GGTTTTCAGAGGTCTCGCCTTCGCCAGAGCACAATTGGCGGCTCGATGATCATCGCTGCCGTGATCGGTCGCCTCGCCGACGCCGCGCCATGACCGACTTCACCGAACTGGTGGCGGCGAGCAATTATTCGTGTCTCCACGGCGCGTCGCATCCGTCGGACATGGTCGCGCAGGCGGTGGCGCTGGGGCTGGGCGGGATCGGCATCGCCGACCGGAACACCGTCGCTGGGGTCGTCCGCGCGCACGATGCGCTCAAGAAGGCGCGGCTGGGGCTGCTCGGGCTCGATCTGCCGCCGATCGACTTCCGGCTGGTGGTGGGCGCACGGCTGGTGTTCACCGACGGGACGCCCGACATCGTCGCCTATCCCACCACGCGGTTCGGCTGGGGAAGGCTGACCCGGCTGCTCACGCTCGGCAACCGGCGCGCGGTGAAGGGCGGGTGCATCCTGGGGCTGGGCGATCTCGAACGCCATGCCGAGGACCTGCTGCTGATCGCACTGCCCGATGCGAGCGGCAACGATCCGGAGCCCGCTGGCGATGCGATCCTGCCGCCGATGCGCGCCGATCCGGGGCTGGCCGCCACGCTGTCGGCGCTGGTCGCTGTGGCACCGGGGCGGGTGTGGGTCGGTGCGACGATGCCGCACAACGGCAGCGACGCGCGCCGGCTCGCCGGGCTGGCGCGGACCGCTGCCGGCGCGGGCGTGCCGCTGCTCGCGACCTGCGACGCGCTCTACGCCGCTGCCGACAATCGCCAGCTCCACGACATCGTCACCTGCATCCGCACCGGCAGCACGATCCACAAGGCCGGGCGTATCCTTGCCGCCAATGCCGAGCGACACCTGAAGCCACCCGAGGAGATGGCGCGGCTGTTCGCGGCGCAGCCCGATGCGGTCGCGCAGAGCCGCGTGATCCTCGATCGCATCGCGTTCACGCTCGACGACTTGCGCTACGAATATCCGCACGAACCGGTTCCGGCCGGGTGGGAGGCACAGGACTGGCTCGAACATCTCGCCTGGCAGCATGCGATCGAGCGCTGCGACGGCTATGTTCCCGACAAGATGATCGCGCAGCTGCACGAGGAGTTCGCGCTCATCCGCGAGCGCAACTACGCGCATTATTTCCTGACCGTCCACGACATCGTCCGCTTCGCGCGATCGGTCGAGCCGCCGATCCTCTGCCAGGGCCGTGGTTCGGCGGCGAACTCGGTAGTCTGCTACGTGCTCGGCATCACCTCGGTCGATCCGATGCGCCACGACCTGCTATTCTCGCGCTTCGTGTCCGCCGAACGCGACGAGCCCCCCGATATCGACGTCGATTTCGAACATGAGCGCCGCGAGGAGGTGATGCAGTACATCTACCGTCGCTACAGCCGCCACCGGGCGGCGATCGCGGCGACGGTGATCCATTACCGTCCGCGCAGCACGGTGCGCGAGATCGGCAAGGCGCTCGGCCTGACCGAGGACATCACCCAGCGGCTGACCAGCACGGTATGGGGCAGCTTCTCCAACCGGTTCGAGGAGAAGCGCTTCCGCGAGACCGGCTTCGATCCGGACAATCCCGAGATCGTGAGACTGGCCGACCTGGTCAACCAGCTGCTCGAATTCCCGCGGCATCTGTCGCAGCATGTCGGCGGCTATGTGCTGACCCAGGACCGGCTCGACGAGACCGTGCCGATCCACAACGGTGCGATGAAGGACCGCACCTTCATCGAATGGGACAAGGACGATATCGACGTGCTCGGCCTGATGAAGGTCGATATCCTCGCGCTCGGCATGCTGACCTGCATCCGCAAGGCGTTCGACCTGATGCGCGATCACGGGTTGGGCGATCACGCGCTGGAGACGATCGCCAACGACGAACATCCCGCGGTCTACGACATGCTCTGCAAGGGCGACAGCATCGGCGTGTTCCAGGTCGAGAGCCGCGCGCAGATCAACATGCTGCCGCGGTTGAAGCCGCGCAAACTCTACGATCTGGTCGTCCAGGTCGCGATCGTGCGGCCGGGGCCGATCGAGGGCGACATGGTCCATCCCTATCTGCGCCGCCGCGCGGGCAAGGAGCCGGTCGAGTTCCCGTCGCCATCGCGGCTGCACGGACCCCCCGACGAATTGCGCCAGTTGCTCGGCGACACCTACGGCGTGCCGCTGTTCCAGGAACAGGCGATGAAGCTCGCGATCGTCGCCGCCAAGTTCACGCCCGAGGAAGCCAATCAGCTGCGCCGCGCGATGGCGACGTTCCGCCATGTCGGCGCGATGGACAATTTCGAGGCCAAGCTGGTCGCGGGGATGACCAGGCGCGGCTACGACGCGGAGTTCGCGCTGCGCTGCTACCGGCAGATCGAGGGGTTCGGCAGCTATGGCTTTCCCGAGAGTCACGCGCTGTCGTTCGCGCGGCTGGTCTATGTGTCGTCGTGGATCAAATGCTTCCAGCCAGCGGTGTTCGCCTGCGCGATCCTCAATTCGCAGCCGATGGGTTTCTACGCGCCGGCGCAGCTGGTGCGCGATGCGGCCGAACACGACGTCTGTATTCTGCCGGTCGATGTGAACCACAGCGATTGGGACAACAGCCTCGAATCCTCCCCGGCACGGGGAGGGGAACCGTTCGCCGCAGGCGAAGGGTGGAGGGGGGGATCCCCAGGCGGTGCGTTCGTGGAGAGCCCCCTCCACCATGCTTCGCATGGTCCCACTCCCCGTGCCGCGGAGGAATTCGCGCTACGGATCGGATTTCGGCAGATCGACGGGTTCCGCGAGGAATGGGCAAAACGCCTCGTCGCGGCGCGGACCCACCCGTTCGTGTCGATCGAGGATCTCGCCACCCGCGCGACGCTGCCGTCGCGTGCGCTCAACCTGCTAGCCGATGCCGATGCGTTCCGTTCGATCGCCAAGGACCGGCGCGACGCTGCGTGGGAAGTGCGCCGGACCCCGCCCAAGCAGTTGCCGCTGTTCGCGGCGGCGGCGGCACCCGAGCTCGGGCAGGAACCCGACGCGAAGCTGCCGGCGATGCCGATGTCGGAACAGGTCGCCGCGGATTATCAGGTGCTGCGGCTGTCGCTGAAGGATCATCCGATGACCTTCCTTCGCCCGATCTTCCGTCTCGAGGGAATCATGTCCAGCGCGGAGGCGGCGCGGGCGAAGGACGGCAGCCGTGCCAGGGTCGCCGGGATCGTGCTGGTCCGCCAGCGTCCCGGCAAGGGCAACGCGATCTTCGTCACGATCGAGGACGAGACCGGCATCACCAACGGCTTGATCTGGGCGCGCGATTTCGAGGCCAACCGCCGCGACGTCATGGCCGCGCGGCTGATGGTGCTCGACGGCGTGATCCAGCGCAGCGAGGAGGGAGTCACCCATCTGATCGCCAACCGGGTGCGCGATCGCAGCGACGAGCTGTCGCGGCTGTCGTCCGATCACGTCACGGTACCGCCGCTCGCGCATGGCGACGAGGTGGTGCATCCGCAGCCCAACCGCGATCCGCTCGCCGGCCCGCGCCGCGAACACCGCGCCGCGCATCCGCGCGACGTTCGGGTAATGCCGAAGTCGCGGGACTTTCATTAGCCCGCGTGCTCCCCCAAATAGGGGTGACGCAAGCACGGGAGCAATCATTGGCCACGCTAGGTATGTCGCCTGCCGAAAAGGAAGCCGTCGAGACATTCCGTCGCGACGTCGTCGAACCGTCGATGACCAACTTGGTGATCATCGATTTCTGGGCCGAATGGTGCGGGCCCTGCAAGGCATTGTCGCCGACGCTGGAAAAGATCGCCGCGGACTATGCCGACAAGGGCGTGGTGCTCGCCAAGATCGATACCGACAAGAACCAGTTCATCGCCGCGCAATTCCAGATCAAGTCGATCCCGACGGTCTATGCGATGTTCCAGGGACAGCTGGTCGCCGACATGACCAGCGCACGCACCGAATCGGCGCTGCGGGTAATCCTCGACCAGTTGCTGAAGCAGCTGCCGATCCAGTCTGAGGCGGCGAGCGCCGAGGCCGAGCTGGAGCCGCTGATCGCGATGGGCGAGGAGGTGCTCGCCGGCGGCGACGCCGAGCGCGCGCTGGCGATCTTCGATCAGCTCGTGGAGATGGCCCCCGAACACCCCGCCGTCGTCTCGGGACGGATCCGCGCGCTCGTCGCGGGCGGAAAGGTCGACGAGGCCGAGGCGATGATCGCGGCCCTGCCCGACGCGCTCGCCAAGGATCCCGCGGTCGAGCGCGCCAAATCGGCGCTCGCGCTCGCGCAGTCGGCACCGCCGGTCGACGACCTGTCGCCGCTGATCGCCGCGGTCGAGGCGGCGCCCGACGATCTCGACGCGCGCTTCACGCTCGCCAACGGCCAGGTCGCGAACGGCGATCGTGACGCCGCCGCCGACACGCTGCTCCACATCATCCAGGTCGATCGTACCTGGAACGAGGGTGCGGCACGCCAGCAGCTGCTGAAGCTGTTCGAGGTGGTCGGGCTCGAGGATCCCTGGGTGTCGGCGCAGCGCCGGCGTCTATCGGCGATCCTGTTCGGATGACCGTCACCCGCCTCTCGATCTTCCCGCTGCCGGGTGCGTTGCTGTTCCCCGGCATGCACCTGCCGCTCCACATCTTCGAGCCGCGCTACCGGGCCATGGTGTCGGACGCGATGGCGCGCGATCGGCGGATCGGGATGATCCAGCCGTCGGGCGACGGCGACAGGCCGTCGCTCTACGCGATCGGCTGCGTCGGCCGGATCGCCGAGGTGGAGGCGCTCGACGACGGCCGCTACAACCTGATCCTGGAGGGATTGTCGCTGTTCCGCGTGATCCGCGAGCTCGACGTCGCCACCGCGTTCCGCCAGGTCGAGGCGGAGCTGTTGCCGGTGACGAGCGGCGAGACGCTATCGCTCGGGCGGCGATCGTCGCTGGAGCTCGAATCGCGCCGCTTCGCGGATGCGCAGGGCTATGCGGTCGATTGGGACGCGGTCGGCCGGCTCGACGACGAGAGCCTGGTCAACGGCATCGCGCAGATCGCGCCGTTCGACACCGCGGCGAAGCAGGCGTTGCTCGAAGCGACCGATATCGAGACGCGGGCCGAGCTGACGATCCAGCTGATGCAGTTCTTCGGCCGCCACGACGGCGAGGAGCGGGTGACGCTGCAATGAGCGGTGCGGCGCCCGGGATCGATCCGTGGCTGCTCGAACGCCTCGTCTGCCCGGCGACGCGCACCCCGCTTCGCTACGACGAGGCGGCGCAAGAGCTGGTGTCCGACGCGGCGGGCGTGGCGTATCCGGTGCGTGACGGGGTGCCGGTGTTGCTGATCGAGGCGGCGCGGACGATTGGGTGACCGCCCTAGCAGCGCCCCGATGCGCTCGCTAGGAGCCGGTCATGACCGACGATCTCCGCTCCGCCGCTCTCGATGCCAAGGTCTGGCCGTTCGAGGAAGCCCGCAAGCTGCTGAAGCGCTATCCCGACGGCAAGCCCGGTGGCGCCCCGGTGCTGTTCGAGACCGGCTATGGTCCTTCTGGGCTGCCGCATATCGGCACCTTCAACGAAGTACTGCGCACGACGATGGTCCGCAACGCGTTCCACACGCTGTCGGACCAGCCGACCCGGCTGATCGCGTTTTCGGACGATATGGATGGGCTACGCAAGGTGCCCGACAACATGCCGAACGGTGCGATGCTCGCGGAATATCTCGGCAAGCCGCTGACCAAGGTGCCCGACCCGTTCGGCACGCACGACAGCTTCGCCGCCCACAACAACGCGCTGCTCCGCGACTTCCTCGATCGCTACGGCTTCGATTATGAGTTCGTGTCATCGACCGATCACTATACCGGCGGGGTGTTCGACGAGGCGCTGAAGGGCGTGCTGCGCGCGTTTCAGGGGATCCAGGACGTCATGCTGCCGACGCTGCGTGCCGAACGCCGCGCGACCTATTCGCCGGTGCTGCCGATCAGTCCCATGACGGGCATCGTGCTGCAGGTGCCGGTCGAGGTGATCGATGCCGAGGCCGGGACGATCGCCTTCACCGACGAGAATGGCGAACGGGTGGTGCAGTCCGCGCTCGGCGGGCTCGCCAAGCTGCAGTGGAAGGTCGACTGGGCAATGCGCTGGGTCGCGCTCGGGGTCGATTACGAGATGGCGGGCAAGGACCTGATCGATTCGGTCGTCCAGTCGTCGAAGATCGCGCGGGTACTCGGCGGGCGCCCGCCCGAGGGGTTCAACTACGAGATGTTCCTCGACGAGAAGGGCGAAAAGATCTCCAAGTCGAAGGGCAACGGCCTGACGATCGACCAATGGCTCACCTATGGCCCCGACGAGAGCCTCGCCTTCTACATCTACCGCGAGCCCAAGAAGGCCAAGTCGCTGCATCTCGGGCTGATCCCGCGCGCGATCGACGATTATTGGCAGTTCCGCGGCAATTATCCCGACCAGCCGATTGCGCAGAAGCTCGGCAACCCAGTGCATCACGTCCATGACGGCAAGGTCCCGACAGCGACGTTGCCGGTGACGTTCGGGTTGCTGCTCAATCTGGTCGGGGTGATGGGCGAAGCGACCAAGGAGCAGGTCTGGGGCTATCTCGCCAACTATGTGCCCGACGCGTCGCCGGATCGCGATCCCGAGCTCGACCGGCTGATCGGCTACGCCCTCGCCTATGCGCGCGATTTCGTGGTGCCGACGCTGGTCAGGCGCGCGCCCGAGGGCGTGGAGGTGGCCGCCCTCGAACGTCTCGACGCCGATCTCGCCGCGCTGCCCGACGGCGCGAGCGCGGAGGACATCCAGAACATCGTCTACGAAATCGGCAAGACCGGCGGCTTCGCGGAGCTGCGCGACTGGTTCAAGGCGCTGTACGAGACGCTGCTGGGTTCGTCGCAGGGCCCGCGGATGGGGAGCTTCATCGCGCTTTACGGGGTGGCGAACACACGGCGGCTGATCGCGGACGCGCTGGCGCGGGTGGGCGGGTAGGTCGCAAGATCCGTCCCGCCCTACGCATTCTACCTGCTCCCGCTCGAACCCGACCATCTTAACGGGAACGACCACCTCGTCCACCCGTTGTTGCTGCACTGCAACATCAGGAAACAGCTATTGGCTCGTCGAGAAGCCCCGGTCGGGCTCGTCCATCTTGCGCTCGCGGTCGGCGGGTTCGCGATCGGCACTACCGAATTCGCGGCGATGAGCCTCGAACCCGATCTGGCGCGTGGGCTCGGGGTGTCGGCGCCGATGGTCGGGCATCTGATCAGCGCCTATGCGCTGGGCGTGGTTATCGGTGCGCCGACGATCGCGGTGCTTGCCGCGCGGCTGTCGCGCCGTACCCTGCTGATCGCGCTGATGCTGGTGTTCGCAGTCGGCAACGGCCTGTCTGGACTGGCGCCGGACTATCGCTGGATGTTCGCCTTCCGCTTTCTCGCCGGGCTGCCGCACGGCGCCTATTTCGGCATCGCCGCTCTGGTGGCGGCGTCGCTGGTGCCGACCGAGAAGCGGACCATGGCGGTCGGGCGGGTGCTGCTCGGGCTGACCGTCGCGACGATCGTCGGGGTGCCGGTCGCGACCTGGCTGGGGCAGGTCGCGAGCTGGCGCTGGGTGTTCGGGATCGTCGCGCTGCTCGCCCTGCTGACCGCGGCGCTGGTGGCGGCGTTCGCCCCCGCCGACGAGCCGGACGTCGCCGCGAGCCCCTTGCGCGAACTCACCGCCTTGGCGCGACCGCAGGTCTGGCTGACGCTCGCGACCGGCGCGATCGGCTTCGGCGGGCTGTTTGCGGTCTATACCTATCTCGCCTCCACCCTCGCCGAGGTCACGGGCGTTACCGGCGCGACCATACCGCTGGTGCTCGCGGCGTTCGGGGCAGGGATGACGCTCGGCAACCTGCTGGTGCCGCGTTTTGCCGATCGCGCGCTGATGCCGACCGCGGGCGCGCTGCTGGTGTGGATGGCGGTAGCGCTCGCGCTCTATCCGCTGGCGGCGGGCAACGTCTGGACGATGACGCTCGACGTCTTCGCGATCGGGTTCGGCGGGGCGCTCGGCACCGTGCTGCAGACCCGGTTGATGGACGTCGCGGGCGATGCGCAGGGGCTTGCCGCCTCGCTGAACCATAGCGCGTTCAACACCGCCAATGCACTCGGGCCGTGGCTCGGCGGTATGGCGATCTCGGCCGGCTATGGCTGGACCTCGACCGGCTATGTCGGCGTCGCGCTGGCCTTGAGCGGGCTGGCGATCTGGGCGGTGTCGGTTGCGGTCGACCGCCCAGCGCTTGTCCTTCGGCCGGCGGCGGCTACACGGGGCGGGTGACCCAAGCGAAGCTTCGCCGCGAACGCCCATCGGCGCTGCGTGATTTCCTCGCGAGCGAGGCGCTCGGCGGCGTCGTCCTGATCGTCGCTGCGGTGCTGGCGCTGATCGCCGCCAACAGCCCCGCGGCCAGCGCCTATTTCGCGCTGCTCCATCTCGAGACCGGCCCAGTGCTGGCGCCGGAACTTGGACCGATGACGGTGCACCTATGGGTCAATGACGGCTTGATGGCGGTGTTCTTCCTGCTCGTCGGGCTGGAGATCAAGCGCGAGTTCGTCGATGGCGAACTCGCGACATGGAGTCGCCGGCGCCTGCCGGTGATCGCTGCGGTCGCTGGCATGGCCGCACCCGCGCTAGTCTATCTGGCAGTCGCGGGCGACGACCCGGGCCTGCATAGGGGATGGGCGATTCCCGCGGCGACCGATATCGCGTTCGCGATCGGGGTGCTGGCGCTGCTCGGCCCGCGGGTGCCGTCCTCGCTCAAGCTGCTGTTGACCACGGTCGCGATCGTCGACGACATGGGTGCGGTCGCGATCATCGCGCTCGCTTATACCGCGGCGATCCACTTGCCTGCCCTGCTGGGCGCGGCCGGATTGTTGCTGCTGCTATACATCTGCAACCGCCGCGGGATCACCGCCTTGTGGGTGTATCTGATCGGGTTCGCCGTCCTGTGGCTGCTGGTGCTGATGTCGGGCGTCCATGCAACGATCGCGGGTGTGCTCGCGGCGATGGTGGTGCCGATCCGGCGATCGCCCGGCGCGCCCGATCATATCGATTCGCCACTCCACCGGCTCGAACATGCGCTGCACCCCTGGGTCGCCTATGCGATCGTGCCGCTGTTCGGCTTCGTCAACGCCGGCGTGTCGTTCGCGGGCACCGGCATCGCGACGTTGACCGAGCCGCTGGTGCTCGCGATCGCGCTTGGTCTGTTCGTCGGCAAGCAGGTCGGGATCTTCGGCGCGATCTGGGTGGCGTGCCGCACCGGGCTAGCGCGCATGCCCGCCGGCGTGACGTGGCGACAGCTCTACGGCATGGCGCTGGTCGCCGGGATCGGTTTCACGATGAGCCTGTTCATCGGCGGCCTTGCTTTTCCCGACCGCCCCGACCTGATCGATGCGGTCAAGATCGGCGTGCTCGGCGGATCGATCCTCTCCGCGATTGCGGGCGCGATCCTGCTCGCACGCAAGCCGGTGCCGCGCTGACTTGACGGAGCCGGCCGCGCGGCCGAACCATTGCAGGTCAAGCGGCGATTGACGGATAGCGGATGACGATTTCCCACGAACAACGATTGCGCGATCTGGCACGGGCGCTCGGGCTGGCCTGGCACGAGGGATCGTTCGGGTCGTTCGAAGGCGAGCGGCGCGAGGAATATGCGCGGATGATCGTCGCGTCGCAGATCCTGGCGGACGAGAGCCGCCGCTCGCTCGGCCTGTGGATCGACGCGTCCCGGCGGGCGGGGATGAGCTGGGTCGATATCGGCGCACTGCTGGGGATCAGCAAACAGGCCGCGCAACAGCGCTTCGGCGGTCAACGCGACGATGCCGAGCCGCCCGCGGAGGCGATCGTCGTCAAGCTCGGCACCACGCCGCTGACCGAAGCCCAGATCCTGGCGCAACAGGGCGCGGCCGGACGCGAGCTGATCGAGATCGGCACCTTCCGCCTGGTGTTCCGCGCGAGCGGCACCGCATGGGACTATCTGCGCAGCGTCCGCCCGCTGACGGCGGACCGGCTGGAGAACGAAGGATGGCAAGCGGCAGGGCGTTGGTTCGTGTTCCACTATTACAAGCGGCAGGCAGGCGGCTGACGGCTGACGGCTGACGGCTTACCGCGCCGACACCGCGAGCGCATCCGCGGGCGTCTCGTCGCCCAGGCTCGCCGCGACCTTTTCGACCGCATCCATCACTCGCAGAATGTTGCCGCTGGCGAGCTTGGCGAGATCCGCGTCGCTCCAGCCGCGCCGGGCCAGTTCGGCGAACAGCGCGGGGTAGCCGTCGACGCCCTTCATCCCGATCGGTCCGGTGCCGTTGATGCCGTCATAATCGCCGCCGACCCCGACATGATCGTGGCCGGCGACGCGCGCGACGTGGTCGACATGATCAGCGACCTCGACCGCCGTCACCCGCGGTTCGAAATGCGCCGCCTCCCATGCGATCAGCGGCGCCGGCACCCGCGCGCCATAGACGTTGGCCGGCACCCCCGCGCCCGCCGCATAGGCGGTGCGCGCCGCGTCCCAGGCGCGCCAGGCGTTGGACACGAAGGCGGGGTAGAAGTTGACCATCACCACCCCGCCATTGGCGCCGATTGCGGCGAGCAGGTCGTCGGGTATGTTGCGCGGCGCAACTGTCACCGCGCGCGCCCCCGAATGCGACGCGATCACCGGCGCGCGCGACACCGCGAGCGCATCGCGCATCGTGCTGTCGGCGACGTGGCTGACGTCGACGATCATGCCGATCCGGTTCATCTCGGCGACCACCCGCTTGCCGAACGCATCGAGCCCGTCGGCGCGGGGTGCGTCGGTCGAGCTGTCCGCCCAGTCGAGGCTCTTGCCGTGGGTCAGCGTCATGTACGACACGCCGAGCGCCCGATATTGACGCAGCACCGATAGCCGCCCGTCGATCTGGTGACCGCCCTCCACCCCGATCAACGACGCGATCCGCCCCGCGCGCTCGACCCGGCGCACATCGTCCGCAGACGCCGCGAAGCCGAGCGCGCCCGGGTTGGCCGCGATCATCCGCCGGACGATGTCGATCTGCTCCAGCGTCAGTTCGACCGCGCGCGCACCCTGCGTGTCGGCGGGGATCCACACCGACCAGAACTGCCCGCCGACATGCCCTTTGCGCAACCGCGGAATGTCGGTCTGGAGCGGGCTCGGCAGCGCAGCGGTGTCCTTGCCGAGATCGACCGCCTCGACCGCGCCCTTCTGGGTATCGCGGATCTCCCAGGCCAGATCGTTATGCCCGTCGATGACCGGGTTCTGCGCGAGCACGCGCTCGATCCGCGCGGTCAGCTTGGCGTCGGTCTGCGCGGTCGCGGGGGCGGCGAGCAGCGCCAGGGCGGCGAGGGGGCGGCGGAGATGGTTCATCGGGGCAATCGAGCAGAGTTTGGCGGCGCGGAACAGCCCCTGTCGCGGTTTGATCGCGCTTCCGTTTCCTGTTCGTTCCGCTAAGACGTCGCCGGTGACCGCGCCGCTCCTCCATCCTGCGCTGCATGCCAGCCATGGCGGCATCTGGCTCGCGACCGCCGAGGAGACTCGCCAGATCGGGCGCAGCGAGGCGATTCGGATCGCCGCCGACACCCCGGTGCTGCTGCTCAACGCGCCGCTGATCGGGCAGCGGCTCGGCTATGCCGAGCTGTCGGGCCTGGACCTGCTCGAGCTGTTCGCGTTCCTGCATCCGGCGCGGTTCGCGGTGCCGACACCGAAGGGCCTGGCGCGCGCGGTCGACCTGTCGCCGCCCGAGCGCGACGAAGATGTCGCCGCGTTCCTGCGCGAGGCGGCGGCGGCGCTGATCGCGGTGCCCGACGGCGACTGGGCGGAGCGCGAGGGGGCGTGGGCGGCGGCGCAATCGCTCGCGCGGCTGCGCTGGCCTTGGGCGCAGGTGGTCGCGGGATCGATCCGCAAGCCGCCGACCGACGAGCGCTGGCTGTTCTCGAAACTGCCCGAATGGGACGAGCACGCGCCGCGCCCGGCACCACGGACCGTGGCCGTCGAGCCCGGCGAGGCGGAGGCGCGGCTGATCGACCTGACCGGCGAGGGCGCGGAGGAACGGCTCGGCCAGCGCGCCTATGCGGCGGCGGCGAGTGCGGCGTTCGCGCCGCGTGCGGTGCGCGATTCTCCCAACCTGGTGCTGGCGGAGGCGGGGACCGGAATCGGCAAGACGCTGGGCTATCTCGCGCCCGCCGCGATCTGGTCCGAGCGCGCGGGCGGCGCGGTGTGGATCTCGACCTATACCAAGGCGCTGCAACGCCAGCTCGGCCGCGAGACCGCGCGGCTCTACCCCGACGAACGGATCCGAAAGGAACGCGTCGTCACCCGCAAGGGCCGCGAGAACTATCTCTGCCTGCTCAATCTGGAGGATGCGCTGCAGGGCGGCTTCCAGGGTCGCGCGGCAGTGCTCGCGCATCTGGTCGCGCGGTGGGCGGCGTTCAGCGTCGATGGCGACATGGTCGGGGGCGACCTGCCCGGCTGGCTGCCGACGCTGTTCCGGCGCAACGGCCCCGCCGCGCTGACCGATCGCCGCGGCGAATGCGTCTATGCGGGATGTCCACATTACCGGAAGTGCTTCATCGAGCGCGCTGCCCGCGCCTCCGCCGATGCGGATATCGTCGTCGCCAATCATGCGCTGGTGATGGTCAACGCGGCGCGCGGGCGCGAGGTGGCGACCCGCCCGACCCGCTATATCTTCGACGAGGGGCATCACCTGTTCGACGCCGCCGATTCGATGTTCGCGGCGGCGCTGACCGGGCAGGAGACGATCGAGCTGCGCCGCTGGATCCTGGGCCCGGAAAGCGGTGGCCGCGGGCGGCGGCGCGGGCTGCAGGCACGGCTGTCGGACGTCGCCAGCTATGACGAGGCCGGGGGTATCGCGATCCAGGACGCGATCGAGGCGGCGCGGCACCTGGCGAGCGACGGCTGGTTGCAGCGACTGGCGGAGGGCCAGCCCTTCGGTCCGATCGAGGCGCTGCTCGCGGCGGTGCGCGGGCTGACCTATGCGCGCGCCGAACAGCCGGGCGATGCCGGCTATGGGCTCGAGACCGAGCTGGCCGAACCGACGGCCGAGCTGATCGAGGCCGCTGCCCCCGCCGCCGCCGCGCTCGACGCGCTGGTCCGGCCGCTGGTGACGCTCGGCCGGCGGCTGGAGGCGGTGCTCGCCGAGGCGCCCGACTGGATGGATGCCGCGGCGCGCGCTCGGGTCGAGGGCGCGATCGCCTCGATCGGCTGGCGTGCGGAAACGGTGGCGGCGTGGCTGTCGCTGCTCGCGCGGGTCGGCGGGCCGGTCGATGCTGATTTCGTCGATTGGCTCGCAGTCGATCGGGTCGAGGGGCGCGAATATGATGTCGGGCTTCACCGCCACTGGCTCGATCCGACCCGGCCGTTCGCGGAGATCGTGCTGAAGCCGGCGCACGGCGCGCTGGTCACTTCCGCGACGCTCACCGGCGGCGGCGACTGGGACACCGCGGAGGCGCGGGTCGGGGCGCCGCATCTCGCCCGCGCGGCGGCCCGGTTCGAGGCGCCGAGCCCGTTCGATTACGCCAACCAGGCCGAGGTGCTGATCGTCACCGACGTCAAGCGCGGCGACATCGGCAGCCTCGCCAACGCCTATGCGCGGCTGATCGTCGCGGCGGGCGGCGGGACGCTCGGGCTGTTCACCGCGATCCGCCGGCTGCGCGGGGTGCACGGCCGGATCGCGGACCGGCTGGCGCGCGAGGGGCTGCCGCTCCACGCGCAGCACGTCGATCCGATCGACACCGGCACGCTGGTCGACATCTTCCGCGACGATGCGGGATCGTCGCTGCTCGGCACCGATGCGCTGCGCGACGGGGTCGACGTCGCAGGCGATTCGCTGCGGCTGGTGGTGATGGAGGGCGTGCCTTGGCCCAAGCCGACCGTGCTCCACGCCGCGCGACGGCTGGCGGGGGGCGGCAGCGCCTATGACGATCGACTGGTCCGCGCGCGGCTGGCACAGGCGTTCGGGCGGCTGATCCGGCGCGCCGACGATCGCGGCGCGTTCGTGATGCTGTCGGCGGCGATGCCGTCGCGCTTGCTGGCGGCGTTCCCACCCGGTGTCGGGATCGCGCGGGTGACGCTGGACGAGGCGGTGGCGCGGGTGCGCGCGCGGCTCGGCCCGCTGCATGGGCCGACCCTTCCCATCACCCCGACTCTGGGGCATGAGGCGGCTCTCGACGCCTGACGGAGACACCGGTTGAAGACGCTGACGCTGCTGCGCCACGCCAAGTCCGGCTGGAACGATCCCGTCACGCGCGATTTCGATCGTCCGCTCAACCCGAAGGGCCGGCGTGCCGCAACGATGATCGGCCGACACCTGCGCAGCCTCGACGTCGCGTTCGACCATGTCGTCGCCTCGCCCGCGATCCGGGTGGTCGAGACGCTGGGCGAGGTCGCTACCGGCTATGGCCGTGCACTCGATGCGGTGTGGGACCGGCGCATCTATCTGGCGTCGTCGGTGACGCTGCTCGACGTGGTGCGCGAGCTGCCGGCGGCGGCGACCCGCGTGCTGCTGGTCGGGCATAATCCGGGGCTGGAGGATCTGGTGCTCCAGCTCGTCCCCGATTCGCAGGATCGGCTGCGCGACGCGGTGGAGGCGAAATACCCGACCGCGAGCGTTGCCGAACTCGGGCTCGCGATCGACGATTGGGCGAAGGCTGGGCCCGCGGGCGCGACGCTCGCCCGCTTCATCCGCCCGCGCGATCTCGATCCGAGCCTAGGGCCGGACGACGACTGATCTAGCGCTGGAGCTTCGCCTTCAGCGCCTCGGTGAGTGCGTTGAACGGCACCACTTCCTCCTCGCCGATCACCCCGGCCGCCTTCAGCGCCGCCGCCGCGCCGGGACCACGCGGGAAGGGATCGAGCGCCAGTGCCATCGTCTCCGCTGCGGCCTCGCCGAGGTCGATGACGCCGTTCTCGATCTCCACGGTGTCGAGTGCGCCCTCGTCGAGCTCGACCTCCTCGCCCAGATCGAGCGCCTCGACGAAGCGCAGCGCGACCGGCTCGTCGATCGTGACCGCGAGCGGCTCGTCGGTGACCGAGCAAGCCTGCACCACCGCCGCGGCGACGCTGCCCGTCACGGTGATCCCGCCCCCCTCCCGACGCACGGTCAACTGCGCATCGAGCCGGTCGATCGCGACCAGATCGAAGCGCCGCGCCAATGCCGCACGCTCGGCCTCGTCGGCGCCGATCTCGATCGCGCGGGCGCGGTCGCCGATCGTGTCGACCCGCTCGGGGCGGCTGAATTCGGGTGTCACGGCAGCTCCCCCGCGATCAGCCGGTCGAGCGGCGTCGTCGCCAATGCCGTGCGGAACGACGTCAAGCCGGCATCGACATGCGCGAGCGCGTCGGGGGCGGGCGCCGCGCCGCGATAGAGGTTGCGGACCAGCGCGGGGGAGAGGTCCCCCGCCGCGATCGCGCTGCGATAGGCGCCGAGCCGGCCGCCGAGCATGCTCATCATCTTGCCGATATGCTTGCCGACGATGATGTCGCCGATGCCGAGCTGGCGGAGCTGCCCGTCCATGTCGTCGACGAATCGTTCGGTGAGGCGTGCGTTGGTCTCGGCCGCGGCAGGATCGGTCTCGAGCCGCAGCAGCACCATCGTCAGCACCGCGGCGATCATGTCGAAGCGCCCGTCGACGGTGTCGGGCACCGCGCCCTCGCGATACCAATGCGGCGCGCGGCCGCGCGCAACCACCGCGTTGTAGAGCGGCAACGCCTCGTCCTGGCGCTGCCCCAACAACCTGCCAAACCAACCCAATGAACGGTCCTTATCCGCGCCGAAGCTTGATGCCCGCGCTCTCCTCGCATATCGACACGATCGCCGGACGATGCAATCGGCCGATCGGCGCCGCGCGCCGCTGGAGATAGTGATGAGCGTATATCTTGCCCGCAAGCGCCTGACGGCCATCGTCGGGCTGGCCCTGATCATGGCCGGCTGCGCGCCGCTGAAGTCGCATCAGGGCTATATCGTCGATGCCGATCTGGTGAACACCGTGCAGCCGGGCGTCGACAACCGCCAGTCGGTGCTCCAGGTACTCGGAAAGCCGACCTTCGCCAGCCAGTTCGACCAGGGCGACTGGTATTATATCGCGCGCGACAGCCGCAATTACGCGTTCAACGATCCGAAGGCGCGTGCGCAGATCACGCTCAAGATCAGCTTCGACAGCGCCGGCAACGTCGCCTCGATCAGCCGCAGCGGCGTCGATCAGGTCGCGAGCATCGACATGTACGGCAAGACCACGCCGACGCTCGGCAAGAAGCGCGGTTTCTTCGAGGATCTGTTCGGCGGCATCGGCACGGTCGGCGCGGCCGGCGGCGGGCAGGGCGGCCCCGGCGGCGGCGGCGGGCAGCGCGATACGCCGTAAACGTTTCTTCGAAAATTGGCGAAAGTGCCAATTTCAGGCGGTGCCGGCCCGCTCCCCCTCCCGGCCACCCATCAGGATACCGTGTGGGTGGCCGGGAGGGGGAGTATCGGGTCGGCCATGCCCCCGGCATTGCCTGAACGGCGCGGGGCGCCGTTCACCCGATACTGGCCGGCACCGCCGAAATGCGCTTTCAGCGCATTTTCAAACAGATGCCAAGCGCCGCGCGCTGAGGCTTGCTCCAAGCTGACCGACCCATTCGCGCGGCGTTCAGGCACCGGGTGCGAGATCGGCGCCCCCGGACGGCACGTCGTCGTCCGCCAAGATGGAGGCCGATCATGCGAAAACTGATCACCCTGGCACTGCTCGCCGCGACCGCGATGCCCGTAGCGGCGGGCGCGCAATCCAACGCCGAGCTGCGCCGCGACCGCCGCGACGTTCGCCAAGAGCAGCGCGAACTCGACCGCGCCTATGACCGCGGCGACCGGCGGGACATCCGCGAACAGCGCCAGGACGTCCGCGAGGCGCGGCAGGAGTTCCGCGAGGATCGCCGCGATCGTGATCGTCGCTGGGGCGACAACGACTGGCGCGACTATCGTGGGCAGAACCGCAACCTCTATGCCCGCGGCAATTGGCGCGCGCCGTTCCGGTACAACAGCTTCCGCGACGGCGCCCGGATCGCGCCGAATTATTATGGCCGCGGCTATTGGATCAACGATCCCTGGCGCTATCGCCTGCCGCGCACCGTCGGCTACCAGCGCTGGGTGCGGCATTATGACGACGTGCTGCTCGTCGACACGCGCCGCGGCTATGTCGTCCGCGTGATCCGCAACTTCTACCGCTGAGATCGCGGCGTCCCAGCCGGGCGAGAGCCTCGCCCCGCCCGGTTTGGCCGCGCCGTGTGCTACGCAGCGGCGCGGCCGTGCCGTGCTTGGACCGGCACTGATCCCGAAAGGGGAAAAGGGATCGGGGCGGCAACGCGCGATCGACCCGATGGTTCTCGGCTGGTCGCGACAAAAACTATTATCGAAAAACTCGCGCCGGAACAGTGCCTGATCGGGACTGCGTCCGGCGCGCCTACGTATCTCTCCGAAGTATTCAAGGCGCGCCCGACGTGGCAGCAACCGCCGCGGGCGGGGGCTGGGCGATGGTGGCGCAAGCGCTGTGGGTGGTCGATCACGTCGCGCACGAGTCGATGCTGTTTGCCGGCCTCGGGCTGCTGATCGGCGGTATCGACGATCTGCTGGTCGACCTTTGCTTCATCGGGGGTTGGTTCGCGCGCTGGCGAACTCCGGAACCGACCTTGGCGACGCTGCCGCCGCCGAGTGAGCCCGGTCGGCTGATCGTCTTCGTGCCTGCATGGGATGAGGAGGCGGTGATCGGCCGGATGCTCCGCGCCGCGCTCGATCGCTACGATCATCACGATTACGCGATCTATGTCGGTGCCTATCCCAACGATCCGGGCACGATCGCCGCCGCGAACGCGATCGCGCGGACGGATACGCGGGTGCGACTGGTCGTCGGCCACGCCGACGGGCCCACGACCAAGGCCGATTGTCTCAACAATCTTTGGGAAGCGCTGATCGCCGACGAAAAAGAGGCGGGGTTCCGCACCAAGGCGATCGTGCTTCACGATGCCGAGGACGTGGTCCACCCCGCCGAGTTGCGCGTCGTCGATTCGTTGATCGAGGGGCGCACGGTGATCCAGATGCCGGTGCTGCCGCTGATCGCGCCGGGATCGCGGCTGGTATCGGGCCATTATGCCAACGAGTTCGCCGAGGCGCATGGCAAGCAGCTGATCGTCCGCGTCGCGCTCGGCGCGGCGATGCCGCTCGCGGGGACCGGCTGCGGGATCGCGCGCGCGACCCTGGCGCGCATCGCCGCGGAGCGCGGCGGGCGGCCGTTCGACGCGGCGAGCCTGACCGAGGATTACGAGCTCGGCCTGCGGATCGCGGAGCAGCCCGGCCGGGCGCTGTTCGCGCGGGTTCGCGAACGCGACAAGGGGCCGTTGGTCGCGGTTCGCGCCTATTTTCCATCCACGCTGCAGGCCGCCGCGCGTCAGAAGGCCCGCTGGATGACGGGCATCGCACTCGCGGGGTGGGATCGGACCGGCTGGGGGCGGGTGCTCGCGATCGCCGATCATTGGATGCGGATGCGCGATCGGCGCGCGCCGCTCGCGGTGATCGCCGTCGCCGCCGCCTATGTCGCGACGCTCGCCTGGCTGGTGCGCGGCTTGCTGCACTGGGCAAGCGACGTGCCGCTGCACGCGAACCGGATCGAGCAGGCGCTGATCGGCGCCAACGCGTCGCTGCTGGTATGGCGGCTCGGCTGGCGAATGGGCTGCACCGGCCGAACCTATGGGTGGCGCGAGTCGCTGTGGTCGGTGCCGCGTTTCTTTGTCGGCAACGTCGTCGCGTTGATGGCGACACCACGGGCGATCCGCCGCTACGTCGCGATGCTGTCGGGCGCGGCGCCGGTGTGGGACAAGACGCGCCACGACTTCCCGGCGATCGATCCTTGAGAGCGGGCCGGCCGATCAGGTTCCTGGCGATCGCGATCAGCGGGTGGACCGCTGGGCGGGCGGTGATGCTGTGGCCCGTGGCGCAGCTTGTCGAGGCGGTGGCGCCGCGGATGTCGGCCACGCCTGCTGCAGCGCTGATGGCGCGCGTCCTAGCGGCGGATCAGCCGACCATGATCCGCCGCCGGACCAAATCATCCGCCGCCTTCCGCCGACCGTTACCCGATCAGATCGCTGCCGATCCGGTAGCTACCGCGGTCACGGATGAACCGAGCGACGAGCCGCCGCCGCTCGCCGAGCCGACGGTCATCGTGCCGTTCGTGCCGATACCGTCGGGGCGAGCGGTGCAGCGCCTCTCCGCCAGCGCCTGGCTGATCGCGCGCCCGGGCCAGGGCGAGCCGAGCGCGGGGGGCCTGCTCGGCGGCTCGCAGCTCGGAATGCGGGGCACCTTCATGCTCGACCGCGCTCACCGGATCGCCTTGGCCGCGCGGCTTTCCGCACCGCTGTCGGGCAGGGGCCGGGAGGCAGCGGTCGGGGTCGATTGGCAGCCATTGCCCGCGCCGGTGCACCTCGTCGCCGAACGCCGCCTTTCGCTCGACGGCGGGCGCGGTGGCGCCGCGCTGTTCGTCATCGGCGGCTTCGGACCACGGCGGATCGCGTCGCAAGTGAGCGCCGAAGCCTATGCGCAGGCCGGCGCGATTGCCCGCGATGGGATCGAGCGGTTCGCCGACGGGGCGGCGCGCGTGTCCTACGATCTCGGCAGCGTCGGCGGTGTCGACATGGACGCAGGCGCGGGTGCCTGGGGCGGAGCGCAACGCGGCGCGGCGCGGCTGGATCTCGGTCCTTCCCTGGGCATGCGCCTGCCGATCGGCGGACCGGCGATCCGCCTGACGCTCGACTGGCGGCAGCGGATCGCGGGCGCGGCGCGGCCGGGGTCGGGCCCGGCGCTGTCGATCGGCAGCGGCTTCTAGCCGCGCGCGCGCCGACGCGTTAACGCAGCCATGTGGACCTGTACCTTCCCATCGCCAACCTGTCGGTCAACGCGATCGTGATCGTGCTGCTGGGCGGCGGCGTCGGGCTGTTGTCGGGCATGTTCGGGGTCGGTGGCGGCTTTCTCACCACGCCGCTGCTGATCGTCTACGGCATCCCGCCGACGGTCGCGGCGGCCTCGTCGGCGAGCCAGGTCACCGGTGCCAGCGTGTCGGGCGTGTTCGCGCATTTCAGGCGCGCCGGCGTCGACGTGAAGATGGGCGGCGTGCTGGTCGCGGGCGGGATCCTCGGCGCGTTCTTCGGCGCTTGGCTGTTCCGCCTGCTCCAGCAGAGCGGGCAGATCGATACCGTGATCGCGATCGTCTATGTGCTGATGCTCGGATCGATCGGCGGGTTGATGGCGCAGGAATCGGCGCGCGCGATCCTGTCTGGGCGGAGCGGCGGTCGCGCGCGGAAGCGACGCCACCACCCGCTGGTCGCGGCGCTGCCGCTGCGGACACGTTTCTACGCCTCGGGACTCTACATCTCCCCGCTTGCCCCGCTCTTACTCGGCTTCTCGACCGGAATCCTGACGATGCTGCTCGGGATCGGTGGCGGCTTCATCCTCGTGCCTGCGATGATCTACCTGCTCGGCATGTCGACCAACGTCGTGGTCGGCACATCGCTGTTCCAGACCCTGTTCGTCACCGCGGTAGCGACGATGGTCCACGCGACCACCACCAAGGCGGTCGACATCGTCCTCGCCGGGCTGCTGCTGATCGGGTCCGTGGTCGGCGCGCAGGTCGGCGCGCGGCTCGCGACCAAAGTGAAGCCCGAATATCTCCGCCTGCTGCTCGCGGTGATGGTGCTGCTGGTCGGCGGGCGGATCCTGCTCGGGCTGGTCTGGCGGCCGGCGGAGCTGTTCTCGGTCGAGCTGTCGTGAGGCATTGGGTCGTCCTCGCCGCGCCGCTGCTGATGGCACAGGCCAAACCGGTGCTGGTGCCCGACGTTTCCCAGCGCAACATCGAGATCGCGTACAGCTTCACCGGCGCCGAGCTGCTGCTGTTCGGCGCGATCCTCTATCCCGGCGGCAAGCTGCCGCAGGGCGAGAAGCCGACCGAGATCGTCGTGGTCGTGAAGGGCCCGACCCAGTCGATCCGCGTCCGCGAGAAGGAAAAGGTCGCGGGCATCTGGGTCAACGCGTCGCAGTTGCGCTACCAGTCCGCGCCGTCCTTCTATGCGATCGCATCGTCGCACCCGGTGAAGGGGCTGGTCGATGCGCGGACCCGGGCGATCTACGAATTGGGGCTCGACAGCCTGCAATTGTCGCCGTCGTCGAACGCCGATTCGAGCGTGCAGCGGCGGTTCTCGAATGGCCTGGTCGATCTCAAGCGGCGAGCGGGCCTCTATTACGAGGCGCCGGGCGCGGTCGAGATCACCGACGGCGTGCTGTACCGCGCCCGGCTGGTTATCCCCGCGCGCGTGCCGGTGGGGCGGTTCACCGCGGAGACCTTCCTGATCCGCGACGGGCGGGTACTGGCCGCGGCGGTGCGCGACATCGACATCCGCAAATCCGGCTTCGAACGCTTCGTCGCGCGCGCCGCGGACCGCGCCTCGATCCGTTACGGGCTGACCGCGGTGGCGCTGTCGGTGCTGCTGGGGTGGACCGCGGGCTGGGTCGCGCGGCGGATTTGACCCTAAACTCCTCCCCCGCAAGGGGGAGGTGGCAGCCGGAGGCTGACGGAGGGGGAGGTGACTCAAGACCACGCTCGCGGCACCGCCCCCTCCACCACCGGCTAACGCCGGCGGTCCCCCTCCCCCGCTGAAGCGAGGGAGGAGCTAGCGAGTCGGTCCCCCCTGCGCCGCCGCTGCGCGAGGGAGGAATAAGGCATCCACATGATCTTAACGCGTACCCGTGCATGTCCCGGCTGCTGACTGAACGGGACTCCGCCGAATGAACGATATGTCGGGCTCGCATGCCTTCGAAGACGCCACCGCGCTGCCGCTCGGCACGTCCGATTATGGCGGCAAGGGGGCGATCGGATGCGTGGTGTCGATCGCGGGATCGAGCAGCCGGGTGTTGTTCGACCGCGCCTCGCTCGCGCGGATCGCGCAGCATGCCGATCCGGTCGTCGGATCGGCGGGGCAGGTGGGTGGCCAGATCAAGATGCGGGTCGGATCGGCCTGGCTGGTCGCGAACATTCGCTCGCTCGCGCTAGAAGACATCGACGGCGACTGGGTCGCGGCCGACATCGATTTCCTCGGCGAGGGCGACGAGGAGCGGCTGACCGGCAAGCTCTATCATTTCCGCCGCGGCGTGACGCGCTACCCGATCCCTGGTTGCGAGGTCTTCCCGGTCACAACCGCCGACCTCAAGCAGATCTATTCGGCGGAGGATCGCCCGCATATCGCGGTCGGCACCGTCTACCCGACCCGCGACGTTCGCGCCGCGCTGTACGTCGATGCCATGCTCGGCAAGCATTTCGCGCTGGTCGGATCGACCGGCACCGGCAAGTCGACCAGCGCCGCGCTGATCCTCCACCGGATCTGCGATCTCGCGCCTCAGGGCCATATCGTGATGATCGACCCGCACGGCGAATATGCCGCCGCGTTCCGCGGCAACGGCGCGATCTACGACGTGTCGAACCTGCAGATGCCCTATTGGCTAATGAACTTCGAGGAACATTGCGAGGTGTTCCTGACTGCGGCGGGTGGCGATCGTCAGATCGATGCCGACATCCTCGCGAAATGCCTGCTGATGGCGCGCGGCAAGAACCGCCTCGCGCAGGACATCCCCAAGCTCACCGTCGATGCGCCGATCCCGTATCTGCTCAGCGATCTCGGCAATCTGATCCAGCTCGAAATGGGCAAGATGGACCGCGCCGGCGACACCGCGCCGTATCTGCGGCTGAAGACCAAGATCGACGAGATCAAATCCGATCCGCGCTACGGCTTCATGTTCTCCGGCATGCTTGTCGCCGACACGATGGCCGATTTCCTCGCGCGGATCTTCCGCATGCCCGGCGACGGCAAGCCGATCTCGATCGTCGACGTGTCGGGCGTGCCGTCGGACATTACCGCGGTGGTGGTGGCGGTGCTGAGCCGGATGACCTTCGACTTCGCGATCTGGTCGCGCAACGAACCGCAGCGCCCGATCCTGCTCGTTTGCGAGGAGGCGCACCGCTACATCCCGAGCAAGAACGGCGAGGCGACCTCCTCGGTCGGGCGGATCCTCGGCCGGATCGCCAAGGAGGGCCGCAAATACGGCGTCTCGCTAGGGCTGATCACGCAGCGGCCGTCGGATTTGGAAGAGGGTGTGCTGTCACAGTGCGGCACGATCATCGCGATGCGGCTCAACAACGAGCGCGATCAGGCGTTCGTGCGCGCGGCGATGCCCGAAGGCGCGCGCGGCTTCCTCGAATCGATTCCCGCGCTGCGCAACCGCGAATGCGTGATCTGCGGCGAAGGCGTTGCGGTGCCGATCCGCGTCGCATTCGACGACCTCGTCGAAAGCCGGCGCCCGGCGTCGAGCGATCCGCTGTTTTCCGACCTGTGGCGCGACAGCGGCGGCGAGGAAGGCATCATCCAGCGCACGATCATGCGCTGGCGGGCACAGGGGAAGTAGCTTCGCGTTGATCCAGCCGTGTTCCTGCGAACGCAGGAACCCAGGGTCACGATCGTCGACCCTGGTGGCCCCGGGCTCCTGCGTGCGCAGGAGCACGGGAGCTCAATGTAAGCCCGGGCGTACCGACAAGAGGTTCGCGACCCGTTCCTTGAATGCGCGCAGGTTGGCGCCCGACAGCGTCGCGATGCTGGAAAAGGAGATCGAGCGCGGATTGATCGTGGCGCCGTTCTTCCACACTTCCCAATGGAGGTGCGGGCCGGTCGAGTTGCCGGTCGACCCGACATAGCCGATCACCTCGCCCTGGCGGACGCGCTCGCCGGCATACACCGCGATCCGGCTCATATGGCCGTACCCGCTGGCGAGACCGCCGCCATGCGCCAGCTTGACGAAATTGCCGTAGCCGCCCGATCGCCCGGCGAAGGCGACGACGCCGTCGACCGCGGCATAGATCGGCGAGCCATAGGGGGCAGCGATGTCCATGCCCTTATGCATGCGCAGGAAGCCGAGCAGCGGATGCATCCGCATGCCGTAGCTCGAGCTGATCCGCCCGGCGACGGGCATGCCCATCGTGCCGCGGCGCTGGGTCTGACCATTGGCGTCGAACCAGCTGCCGCCGTCGCCCCTATCGCTATCGCGATCGCCGGCGTTCCAGCGCAGCAGCTGGACCTTCTTGGCGCCCTGGTCGATACCGGCGAAGATCAGCTTGCCGAGCCGGACCTCGCCGGTCGCGGCGCGATCCTGCTCGACGATCAGGTCGAAGCTGTCGGCGGCGGTGACGTCACGGCCGATCGAGACGCGGGTCGCGATCGCCTTGATATAGCTTTCGACGATCTTGGTCGGCGCGCCCGCCGCCCGGGCCGACCGGTAGAGGCTCGATCCGACGAGGCCCTGGATGCGGAGCGGCGTGCTGTCGATCGCGATCGGCTGGCGCGTCATCGCCAGCGCGCTGCCGGCGCGGTCGAGCGTCAGCGCGAGATCGAAGCGCGCGCGCAGGGCCAGCTTCTCGAGCGGGCGCGCGACCGACCGCGCCGGGCGGCGACCGAGCGTCAGCGAGATCCGGGTGCCAGGAACGATGGTGTCGAGCGCGACCGCCTGGGCCACCAGGCCCGCGGCGGCGGCGGCGTCGCGGCGGCCGACCCCGGCCCGCTCCAGCACCCGGTCGAAGCCGTCGCCCTGGCCGAGCGTCGCCGATAGCTCGATTTCGGGGCGCTCGGGCGCCTCGGCGAGCGGGCGGACCAGATCATTGGCGGCCATTCGGCGCCCGGTGGCGCTGCCCCAGGCAAGCGGGGCGATGCCCTGCGCACGGCGTTCGTCCCATTCGCTGCCGGACAAAGGCGCCGGCACCGCGCCGACGATCGGGCGCAGGAAGCCGGGCGAACACATGAAGGCCGCGGTGCAAAGCGCCGAGCAGGTCGCTGCACCGCGCCACCAGTCGAGGCTGCCGATCTGCGAGCCGAGATCGGGGACCCAGTCGATCCGCGCGGCATGCGCGCGCAGCTTGTCGAGCGATGAAAGGTCGCTCTGCAGGACGAGCGCACGGCCGAAGGATCGCGAGGCGGTGCCGCCTGCCAGCTCCAGTCCCTGATCGTTGCGCAAGAACAACCGACGATGCCTCTTTCAGCCCGCCGTTCCCCCCGGCGCAGGTGAGGTCGTTGTGCAGCCGACATGCTAATGTCAAATTAACCGCGCCGCGCGTGCCGGGCTGCTGCGACGAGGCGTGGCGGTGCCGAGGTCGGTAGAAGGCCGATGCGAAACCCGCAGCGAATCCAATGCGGTGGATCATTGCGCCCGACGCCGGAAGCCCCGATGTTGGTATCCATGAACCCCGCCGTCACCGCGGTCCTCGGGCCGACCAATACCGGCAAGACGCATCTCGCGGTCGAGCGGATGTGCGGCCATTCGAGCGGGATCATGGGCTTTCCGCTGCGGCTGCTGGCGCGCGAGGTCTATGACCGGGTGGTGGCGATCAAGGGTGCCGATCGCGTCGCATTGGTCACCGGCGAGGAGAAGATCGTCCCAAAGGACGCGCGCTGGTTCCTGTGCACCGCCGAATCGATGCCCGATCACGACGGCGCCTTCGTCGCGCTCGACGAAGCGCAGCTCGGCACCGATCCCGAACGCGGGCACGTCTTCACCGATCGGCTGCTGCGCCGGCGCGGGCGCGAGGAGACGATGATCCTGGGGTCCGAAGCGCTGCGGCCGATGATCCGCACGCTGATCCCCGATGCCGAGATCGTCGCCCGGCCGCGCTTCTCGACCCTCACCTATGCGGGCGCGAAGAAGATCAGCCGCCTGCCCAAGCGCTCCGCGATAGTCGCCTTCTCTGCCGAGGAGGTCTATGCGGTCGCCGAGATGCTGCGGCGGCTGCGGGGCGGCGCCGCGGTGGTAATGGGGGCGTTGAGCCCACGCACCCGCAACGCGCAGGTCGCGATGTTCCAGGCGGGCGAGGTCGATTATCTGGTCGCCACCGACGCGATCGGGATGGGCCTCAACATGGACGTCGCGCATGTCGCGTTCGCCGGGCTCAACAAGTTCGACGGACGCCGCAGCCGCCGGCTGACCGTCGCGGAGATGGCGCAGATCGCAGGACGGGCGGGGCGGCACCAGCGCGACGGCAGCTTCGGCGCCCTGGTCGAGGAAGGGCCGGGCGCGTTTCTTCCCGAGGAAGTGCTCGCGATCGAGGAGCATCGCTTCCCGCGGCTCGACCATCTGTGCTGGCGCGAGGGCGATCCCGATCTGACCAGCATCGACACGCTGGTCGCCGATCTCGAACGCCGCCCGCCGCCGGGCGTGCTGCGCGCGGCGCCGCAATCGGTCGACCTCGCGGTGCTGAAGCGGCTCGCGGAGGAACATTGGGTGCGCGACCGCGCGCGCCATCCGGCAATGGTCGCGCGGCTTTGGGCGGCGGCGGGGGTGCCCGATTTCGCCAAGCTCGGCCTCGATCCGCATGCGCGCTTCGTTTCGCGGCTGTTCGGTCATCTGAGCGAAGGCAGCGGCCATATCCCGCACCAATGGTTCGCGGACGAGATCGCGCGGCTGGATACGGTCGCGGGCGATGTCGAGACGCTGGCCGGGCGGATCGCCGCGGTGCGGACCTGGGCGTATATCGCCAACCGCCCAAATTGGCTCGCCGAGCCGGCGCATTGGGCGGATCGCACCCGCCAGATCGAGGAACGGCTGTCGGACGCGCTGCACGCCAGCCTGACCCAGCGTTTCGTCGACAAGCGCACCACCGCGCTTATCCGGCAGATCGGGGTCGATGCGTCGACGCTGCCGGTGGTGATCGGCGCGGAGGGCGAGGTGCTGGTCGAGGATCATCCGATCGGGCGCCTCGATGGGTTCCGCTTCACCGTCGCCGCCGACGCTCGCGGGGCGGAGAAGCGGATGCTGCTTGCCGCCGCGGAGAAACGGCTGGCGAGCGAGCGCACGCGACGCGTCGACGCGCTGGTCGCGGCGGAGGATGCCGGCTTCGCGGTCGCGGAGACGGCGGTGGTCTGGGGCGGGCACCCGGTGGCTAGGCTGGCGGCGGGGGTGTCGGTCGCCCGGCCGCGCATCCTGCTCGACCGCGACCTCGACTGTCTCGACAAGCGCCAGCGCGAGGCGGCGCTGGACCGCATCGCGCGGTGGGTCGCGGCGATGTCCGCGCAGGCGTCGCCCGCGCTGGTCGCGCTGGCAGGGGCGGCGCGCGATCCGCAGGCGACACCGGCGTTGCGGGTGGTCGCGGCGGCGCTGGAGGCGGGCGGCGGCATCGCCGCGCGCGCGCCGCTGCGATCGTCGCTCGACACGCTAGGGCCGGACGAGCGCAAGCGGCTGCGCACGATCGGGGTGACGATCGGTGCGATCGACCTATTCGATCCGCGGCTGTTGAAACCCCGTGCGGCGCAGTGGCGGCGGGCGCTGCTGGCGGCGGCTGGCCGGAACCTGATGCTGCCCCCGGACGGCGCGACGGTGCTGCCGCGAACCGCACCGGGCGCGACGCTCGCCGCGGGCTTTCGGCCGTTCGCTCAGCAGGCGGTGCGGATCGACCTGGTCGAGCGGCTGGCGCGCGCGACCCACGATGCGCGGCAGGGGCGGGCGCCGTTCGCGACCGACCCCGCGCTGGCGACCTCGATGGGGCTCGAGCCCGCGACGATCGAGCGGCTGATGGCGGAGCTCGGATTTCGCAGCCGCAAGTCCGACGAGGGGGATCGCTGGATTTGGCAGGGGCGCCGCGCCCCACGCACGGCCGCCGCGCCGCCGCCCGATCCCGGGAACGCCTTCGCCGCGCTCGCTGGATTAGTGCGCCATGGCTGACACGATGCGGCTCGACCGGTTCCTGTGGTTCGTGCGCCTCGCCAAGACCCGCGAGGTGGCGCGCGCGATGGCGAGCACCGGGCGGCTGCGGATCGACGGCCGCCCGATCGATCGCGCGCATGTCGCGGTGCGGATCGGCAACATCCTGACCTTCGTTCATGGCAATACGGTGCGCGTCGTCAGGGTGGAGGCGCTGCCGCTGCGGCGCGGCCCCGCCCCCGAGGCGCAGGGCTGCTATCAGGAGTTGACGGTTGCGAACGTCTCGCAGCAAGCGCCGATCGATTGACGAGCCCGGGAACGCGGCATAGCAGCACGTCGTTCTAAGACGGCAGTTGCCGCCCGAGGGGAGCCAGAATGACCTACGTCGTCACCGATGCCTGCATCCGCTGCAAGTACATGGACTGCGTCGAGGTGTGCCCCGTCGACTGTTTCTACGAGGGCGAGAACATGCTGGTGATCAATCCCAGCGAATGCATCGATTGCGGCGTCTGCGAGCCCGAATGCCCTGCCGAGGCGATCCTGCCGGATACCGAGAGTGGGCTGGAGCAGTGGCTCGAACTCAACAACACGCTGTCGGCGCAGTGGCCGAACGTCACCCGCAAGGGCGACCAGACGCCGGCGGACGCCGACGAGCACAAGGGCGAAACCGGTAAGTACGACAAGTATTTCTCGGCCGAGGCTGGCGCCGGCGACTGATTACAGTTAGTATCGCTAGCGTACATCACCCTGCGGCTCCTGCCGCGGGGCTGCCTTCGCTGCGGGCTGGTAATTTTATTACGAAGCTGTTAAAAGGGCGTGTGCCGGGTGCGATGATCATCGTGCCCGCTTCCGGAGACACTCGAACCGTCATCCCCGATCATCCTGTCCGTCGGCCAACGCCGCCAAGGACGGGATCGCGGCGGATGCGATCCAGAAAGGCCCTATATGGCTGCCAAGGCATTGTCCTTCGATGTCGGTGATTACGTCGTTTATCCAAAGCATGGCGTCGGCCGCGTAATCGAGCTGCAACGCTCGGAAATCGCGGGCATGACGCTGGAACTCTACGTCCTGCGTTTCGAAAAAGAGCGGATGACGCTTCGCGTCCCGACCAACAAGGCCGAAAGCGTCGGCATGCGCAAGCTGTCGTCCGACAAGACGATGCGCGAGGCGATGGACACGCTGAAGGGCAAGCCCAAGGTCAAGCGGACCATGTGGTCGCGCCGTGCGCAGGAATATGAGGCGAAGATCAACTCGGGCGACCTGGTGTCGATCGCCGAAGTGGTCCGCGACCTGTTCCGCGCCGACGACCAGCCCGAGCAGAGCTATTCCGAGCGCCAGATCTTCGAAGCGGCGACCAGCCGTCTCGCCCGCGAATTGGCGGCGATGGAAGAGGTAGACGAGCCCAAGGCGCAGGAGAAGATCCTCGAGATCCTTCGCGCCGCGGCGGCGATCTACAACAAGGACAAGCTGCCCGCCTGACCTAGGTCGGCGGCACGCGAGCTGAAAAGGGGGCGGTCCTGCGGGCCGCCCTTTTTTGTTGCGCCTGATCAATCCTAGTGTATTAGTATAGCAGTACACGGGAGAGAAAGAGATGCGCATGATCGCGATCGCCATGCTGGCTGGACTGTCGGCCTGTTCGTTCAACAGCGGGGACGACCGTGACGGGCCCGGCGTCGCGGGCAGCGGCAGCGGTTCCGCGCGCAGCTTCCAGGTCGCCGATTTCACCGCGATCGACCTGCGCGGGTCGGACGATGTCGACGTCCGCGTCGGCACCGGTTTCTCGGTGCGTGCCGAGGGGCCGGCGGCCGAGCTGGATCGGCTGCGCATCGCCAAGGACGGCTCGACGCTTACGGTCGGCCGGATCAACGGCAAGGGGATGAGCTGGGGCAAGCGCAACAAGGTCACGGTCTACGTCACCCTGCCGCGGCTCGCTGGCGCCGACGTCGCCGGTTCGGGCACGATGTCGGTCGACCGGGTCGAGGGCGCGCGCTTCGCCGCCAGCGTCGCGGGGTCGGGCACGCTCGCGGTCGCGACGATGACGGTCGACGCGGCGGTGTTCTCGATCGCGGGATCGGGCGACGCCAAGGTCGCGGGCACCACCAAGCAGCTGCAGGTCGACATGGCCGGATCGGGCAGCCTCGACGGCGCCGCGCTGACCGCGTCGCAGGCGTCGGTCTCGGTCGCCGGGTCCGGTAATGTCCGCGCGACCGTCAACGGCACCGCCAAGGTCAACGTGATGGGCTCCGGCGACGTCGATCTCGGCCGCAACGCCGATTGCAGCGTCACCAAGATGGGATCGGGCAGCGTCCGCTGTCGCTGACGCGCGGGACTTGCCTCGGCAGCGCATTCGGTGCGACGCTGCCGGGGATGACCTATCGCGCCCTCCTGTCGCTCGCCCTGCTCTCGTCGGTCCCTGCCTCGGCGGCGGAGCGCGTGCTCGGGGTCGGGAGCTTCACCCGGTTGCGGGTCTCGGGCAGTTACGACGTCCGGGTCGCGCCGGGATCGCCCCGGGTGCGGGTCAGCGGCGATCGTGACGCGATCGAGGCGATCGACGCGCATGTCGACGGCGACACCCTGATCCTGCGCCCGACCGGCAACGGTGAGTGGGGCGAGCGCCCTGCCGCCCGGGCGGCACCGGTGGTGGTGACGATCACGACGCCGTCGCTGGTCAATCTTTCGTTGATCGGCAGCGGCAAGGTCGCGGTGGCCCGGATGGCGGGCCCGCAGCTGGCGCTGGCGCTAACAGGCACCGGCAGCATCGCGGTCGACGGATCGCAGAGCGACCGGCTCGACGTGCGGCTGATCGGCACCGGCACGATGGCGATCGCAGGTCGCACCGCGTCTGCGCGCTTCCTGACCAACGGGCCGGGCACGATCGTCGCCGACAAGCTCGATGCGGGCGACGTCGTCGTCCGGCTCGACGGGCTCGGCTCCACCACCGCCAGCGCGCGCTACACCGCAGCGGTGACCAACACCGGGCTCGGCAGCGTCGTCATCGCCGGTAACGCCAAATGCACCGTGAAAGCCGATGCCGGCGGTCCGGTGAGCTGCGGCGGCCGCTGATCAGATCAGCGCCAGTTCGGCGAGCTTGCCGACCAGCGCACTCGGCATCTCCGCGATTCCCGTCGAATCGCCACCGAGATCGAGCGGCGCGTCGCTTCCCTCCAGATAACGCCAGCCCTGATGCGCGCGCTTGGGGCGCGCCTGGACCAGCACCAGCAGCGGATCGATGTGGATCGCGACGCGGCCGCCTTCGGCCTCGCCGAATGCCAGGATCGGCGACCTTGCGACGAGCTGGTGCTTGAGGATCCAGTAAAGCGATCCTTGACCCGTCACTTCCTCGTGGCGCTTCGGTAAATAGCGCGTCGTCAGGAACACCGCGCCCTCCTCGCTGCGGATCTGCAGCCGTTCGGCGAGGTGATCGACGCTGGCGGCGCCGAACGCGACTTTGGTCAGGTGAAGCGGCATCGGGCACCGATGTGGGCGGGCGCCCCGCTCACCGCAAGGCGATCAGCTGCCCAATCCCCATAGCGAGGCGAGGCCCAGGAACGACAGAAAGCCCATGCAATCGGTGCACGTGGTCACGAAAACCGACGACGCCACCGCGGGATCGACGTCGAACCGATCGAGCGTGATCGGCACGACCACCCCCGCCAGCCCCGCGACCAGATTGTTGATGAGCAGCGCCGACCCGAACACCATCGCCAATGCGGCATTGCCCGACCAGAGATAGCAGCCCGCACCCACGACCAGGCCGAGCGCGATGCCGTTGCTCCCCGCGATCCGCATCTCGCGCACGATCATCCGCATCGTATTGGAACTGGTCAGCTGGTTGGTCGCCAGCGCGCGCACCACGACCGCCAGTACCTGCGTCCCGGCGTTACCCCCCATGCCGCTGACGATTCCCATCAGCTGGGCGAGCACCGCGAACCGCGCGATCCGATCGTCGAACAGTCCG
Source organism: Sphingomonas sp. Tas61C01 (assembly GCF_052567495.1). Classification (NCBI taxonomy): domain Bacteria; kingdom Pseudomonadati; phylum Pseudomonadota; class Alphaproteobacteria; order Sphingomonadales; family Sphingomonadaceae; genus Sphingomonas; species Sphingomonas sp. Tas61C01. The sequence goes on along the minus strand of NZ_CP199583.1, from coordinate 2,303,592 downwards.
ACGACGGTGGCTGCCAGCATCGCGGTCGGCAAGTTGATCAGCAGCCACATTAACCGGGTCCGCACGGTCAGTCGGATCGGCTCGTTGATGTCGCCTTCGCCCGCGCCCGACAGGCGCAGCACGTCCTCGCCTGCCTCCTGCTGGATGATATGGACGACGTCGTCGACCGTGATCATGCCGACCAGCCGGCCACCGTTATCGACCACCGCGGCCGAGATAAGCGCATATTTCTGAAAGCGGAGCGCGACCTCCTCCTGGTCCATGTCGACCGGGATCAGCGTCTGTTCGCGCTGCATGACGTCGGCGATCGCGATCCCGCGCGGGGTGCGCAGCATCCACGACAGTGCGCACGTACCGACCGGCTTGTGCGCGGGATCGACGACGAAGATCTCCCAAAAGTCGGTCGTCAGCTCCTCGTGTCCGCGCAGATAGTCGATCGCGTCGCCGACGCTCCAATGTTCGGGCACCGCGATCAGCTCGCGCTGCATTAGCCGGCCCGCGGATTCTTCCGGATAGGACAGCGCTTCCTCGATCGCGGCGCGATCGTCGGCGTCCATCGCCCGCAGCACCTCGCGCTGCTCGTCGGGCTCCATGTCCTCGATGATCGCGACCGCATCGTCGGTATCGAGTTCGGAGGCGAGATCCGCGACCTCGTGCGGCTCGAGCGCGTCGATCAGGTCCTCGCGGACATAATCGTTCATCTCGGCGAAGACGTCGCCGTCGAGCAAGTCGGTGACCGCATGCGCCAGCGCGGCGCGGTCCTCGTGCGGGGTCAGCTCGAACAGGTCGGCGATGTCGGCGGGGTGGAGCGGCTCGACCAGCGCCCGGGCGCCCTCCGCATCGCCCGCATCGACCGCATCGAGCACCGCGCGGACGAACTCCGGCCGCAGGCGATCGTCGCGATCGAGCCGGCTGTCGCCCTCCGCCTCGATGTCCACCTCGGGAAGCTCGGTTTCGATCATCGCGCTACCCCTCGTCGATGCGTCGGCGTGCCCTACCGCGGCGCCGCGCGATTTGCCAGCGGGCCCCGCCATCCCTATCTGCGCCGCCGACAACAAGAAGGACGCTTCCGCATGGCCGATACTTTCGAAACGCTGACGATGACGCTCGACGACGGCGACGTCACGATCAAGCTGCGCCCCGATCTCGCCCCCGATCACGTCGCGCGGATCGCCGAGCTCGCCAATGACGGCTTCTACGACGGTGTCGTGTTCCATCGCGTGATCCCGGGTTTCATGGCGCAGGGCGGCGATCCCACCGGCACCGGCACCTCGGGGTCGGACAAGCCGAACCTGAAGCAGGAATTCTCGAAGGAGCCGCACGTCCGCGGCGTGTGCTCGATGGCGCGCACCAACGATCCGAACTCGGCGAACAGCCAGTTCTTCATCGTGTTCGACGACGCCAAGTTTCTCGACGGCCAGTACACCGTCTGGGGCCAGGTGACCGACGGCATGGAGCTGATCGACGCCCTGCCGAAGGGCGAGCCGCCCCGCGCGCCGGGCAAGATCGTGTCGATGCGCGCGAGCTGAGGTGAGGGGGGCGGAGCCAGATAAAGTAGGCGCCTCGCCTCCCATCTTCAATCGTCATCCCGGACTTGATCCGGGATCCCGCTAGTCCGCACGAGCAGAAGCTACTGCTTTGGCGGCACAGCGGGACCCCGGATCAAGTCCGGGGTGACGGAGAATGTGAGGTGACGGGTCGCCAACGTGCGGCCCTGCTACCCTACCGATCCTCCCCCAGCGTTGCGATCAGCCAGTCGTGGAACAGCTTCACCGGCTTCTGCTGGAGCGCGCGGGGGCGGCAGACGAACCAATAACTGTACGGGCTCTCCACCGGGATATCGAACAGCCGCACCAGCCGCGGGTCGTTCGCGTCCTCGAAATGGCTGGCGTGCATGAACGCGATGCCGAGCCCCTGCGCCGCCGCTTCGAGCATCAGCGGCCCCGAATCAAAGTGATCGACCGCCAGCGGCTCGAGCGCGGTCAGCCCCGCCGATTGCCGCCACGCGGTGAAGGTATCGGGCATGTCGCGGTGGACCAGCGCGGTCAGCTCCGAGAGTTGTTCGGGCCGGGTCACCGCATTCGGCCCCTCGAGCAGCGACTTGGCGCCGATCACATAGACCGAATTGCGGTCGAGCCGCTTGGCGTAGAGAGTCGGATCGATGTCGCGGGCGAGCGCGATCACCGCGTCGAGCCCGTCGCCGAGCCGCGCGACGCCGTGGCCCGCGGTATCGATGTCGAGATGCAGCTCCGGATGCGTCGCGCGCAACTCGCCCAGCCGGGGGAACAGCCGCTGCGAGGCGAACAGCGGCAGGATGCCGAGTCGCAGCCTCAGCACCTCGGTGCCGCTGGTCATCGCCTCGACCGCGTCGGACAGCGCATCGAGCACCGGCGCGATCTGCGCAAGCAGGCGCTCACCGTCGCCGTTCAGCACCATCGCTTGGTGCCGACGGGCGAACAGCGGCTTGTCGATGAACCGTTCCAGCGCCTGCACCCGGCGGCTCAGCGCGGGGGCGGAGAGCGCGAGTTCGTCCGCGGCAGCCTTAACCGATCCAAGTCGCGCGACTTGGACGAATGCCTCGATCGCTCCCAGCGGCGGCAGTCTGCGCATCGCATTCTCCCGGGTGACACGCACTGCTTTGACGATGATGGCGATTGCACCCGACGCAATCGTAGCAAATCATTTCGCACTTGCAACATAGGATCCGGCGACGCAAAAAGACGGTGCCTTTCAGGCATCCTCTCCTAAAACTTTCACGGGCTGGCCCTCACGGGTCGGCCCTTTTTTCTTGTCGTCCGTCGGTGGCATGCTCGTATCGCAGGAACCGCGTTCCTATCTGGCGCGCTTCGAGGGGCGACGAGGAAGAGCGACATGGCCGATAGCGACGTACCGACACGCAAGATCCAGGTGGCGAACAGCCGCCCCGAGGACAGCGGTCGCGGCCTGGCGCATCTGCCGCGCGCGCTGATGGCGGCGCTCGGCGTCGGCGAGGGCGACGTGATCGAGATCCTCGGCAAGCAATCCACCCCTGCGCGCGTGGTCGGTCCCTATCCCGAGGACGAGGGACTGGATGTGCTCCGCATCGACGGGCTCCAGCGCGCCAATGCCGGGGTCGGCTCGGGCGATTTCGTCGAGGTCCGCAAGGCCGAGTCGAAGCCCGCCGCGCGCGTGGTGTTCGCGCCGGCCCAGCAGAACCTGCGGCTCCAGGGCTCGGCCAATGCCTTGAAGCGCACCTTCCTCGGCCGTCCGTTCTGCCAGGGCGACATCGTCGCGACCGCGGGCCACCAACGGGTGGGAAACATGCCGCCGGGGGTGCAGCAGTTCATGAACGCGCCCGCCTATGCGCTGCAGGAGATCCGCCTCGCGGTGATCGCCGCCAGCCCCAAGGGCATCGTCCATATCGACGAGAATACCGAGATCGAGCTGCGCCCCGAATATGAGGAGCCCGCCGCCGCGCGCCGCGCCGACGTCACCTATGACGATATCGGCGGAATGGCCGCGACGATCGACCAGCTGCGCGAGATGGTCGAGCTGCCCTTGCGCTATCCCGAGCTGTTCCAGCGGCTTGGCGTCGATCCGCCCAAGGGCGTCCTGCTCCACGGCCCGCCCGGCACCGGCAAGACCCGGCTGGCGCGCGCGGTCGCCAACGAATCCGACGCGCAGTTCTTCCTGATCAACGGGCCAGAGATCATGGGCTCTGCCTATGGCGAGTCCGAAGGCCGGCTGCGCGAGGTGTTCGAGGAAGCCGCCAAGGCAGCGCCCTCGATCGTCTTCATCGACGAGATCGATTCGATCGCGCCGAAGCGCGGGCAGGTGCAGGGCGAGGCGGAAAAGCGCCTGGTCGCGCAGTTGCTGACGCTGATGGACGGGCTGGAGGCGCGCGCCAATCTGGTGGTGATCGCGGCGACCAACCGGCCCGAGGCGATCGACGAGGCGCTGCGTCGGCCCGGCCGGTTCGACCGCGAGATCGTCGTCGGCGTTCCCGACGAGCGCGGGCGCCGCGAGATCCTCGGCATCCACACCCGTGGAATGCCGCTCGGCGACCGGGTCGATCTGGAAGAGCTGGCGCGGACCACCTATGGCTTCGTCGGTGCCGATCTCGCCGCGCTGACCCGCGAGGCCGCGATCGAATCGGTCCGCCGCAACATGCCCAAGCTCAACCTGGAGGAGCGGACGATCCCCGCGGAGGTGCTCGACCAGCTCTCGGTCACCCGCGAGGACTTCGTCGAGGCGCTGAAGCGCGTCCAGCCGTCGGCGATGCGCGAGGTGATGGTTCAGGCGCCGAGCGTGCGCTGGGACGATGTCGGCGGTCTCGACGATGCGCAGAGGCGCTTGAAGGAGGGCGTCGAGCTGCCGTTGAAGGATCCCGACGCGTTCCGCCGTCTCGGCATCCGCCCGGCCAAGGGCTTCCTCCTCTACGGCCCGCCCGGCACCGGCAAGACGCTGCTGGCGAAGGCGGTGGCGCGCGAGGCGGAGGCGAACTTCATCGCCACCAAATCGTCCGACCTGCTGAGCAAATGGTATGGCGAGAGCGAGCAGCAGATCGCCAAGCTGTTCGCCCGCGCCCGGCAGGTGGCGCCGTGCGTGATCTTCATCGACGAGCTCGATTCGCTGGTGCCCGCGCGCGGCAGCGGCGGTGGCGAGCCGCAGGTGACCGAACGCGTCGTCAACACGATACTCGCTGAGATGGACGGGCTCGAGGAGCTGCAATCGGTGGTGGTGATCGGCGCCACAAACCGGCCCAACCTGGTAGACCCCGCGCTGCTACGCCCCGGCCGGTTCGACGAATTGATCTATGTCGGTGTGCCGAGCGCGGCAGGGCGGCGGCGAATCCTGACGATCCAGACGCAGAAGATGCCGCTCGCCGACGATGTCGATCTCGACCGCGTCGCCGATCGCACCGATCGCTTCACCGGCGCCGACCTGGAGGACGTGGTCCGCCGCGCCGGCCTGGTCGCACTGCGCCGGTCGCTGCAGTCGACCCATGTCGCGATGGCCGATTTCGAGGAGGCGCTGACCGAATCACGCGCCAGCGTCACCGCGGAGATGGAACGCGACTATGAACAGATCGCGGCGAAGCTGAAGCAGAACGCGGCGGCGATCCAGCCGATCGGCTTCATCTCGCCCGGCCAGCTCCAGCCCCGCGGGCCGAAGGGGACGGATTAGAAACCACACCCTCCCCTGAAAGGGGGGGCTGAGAGTATCGAGCCGGTCTACCGCACTACCCGCGTCACATGCCCCATCTTGCGCCCGGCCCGTGCCGCACCCTTGCCGTAGAGGTGCAGGTGCGCGCCCGGTTCGCCCAGCGCCGGTTGCCAGGCGTCCTCGCCGATCAGGTTTTCCATCGTCACCCGGCTGCCGGTCAGCGCGGTGCTGCCGAGCGGCAGGCCGCAGATCGCGCGGATGTGGTTCTCGAACTGCGAGGTCTCGGCACCCTCGATCGTCCAATGCCCGGAATTATGCACCCGCGGCGCCATCTCGTTGAACACCGGGCCGTCCGCACCGACGAAGAACTCGCACGCCAGCACCCCGACATAATCGAGCCGCTCGGCGATGCGCAGCGCCAGCGCGGTCGCCTCCTCCGCCTGCGCGATCACCGCCGCCGGCGCAGGCAGCGTCGAGGTGCGCAGGATCGCCTCCTTATGGACGTTGTGCGGCGGATCGTAGCGCACGCACGCCCCGTCCGCCCCGCGCGCGATCAGGATCGAGAATTCATGATCGAACGGCACGAACGCCTCGAGGATCGCGGGGCCGCCGATCGTCGCCCAGGCGTCGTCGGCGTCCGCGGCGGAGGCGAGCTTGACCTGCCCCTTGCCGTCATAACCGAACCGCGCGGTCTTCAGCACCGCCGGCGTGCCGACCGCGTCGATCGCGGCGGCGAGCGTCTCGCGACTGTCGACCGCCGCCCAGCGCGCCGGATGCCCGCCGACCGATTCTACGAAGCGCTTCTCGGCGATGCGTTCCTGCGCCAGCGCACGCGGGTGCGGGTGGACCGGCACGCGCTGGGCGAGCCATTCGACCGGCGCCAGCGCGATGTTCTCGAATTCATAGGTGACGACGTCGCACGACGCCGCGAAATCGGCGAGGACGATGCGGTCGTGGTAATCCGCGCGGGTCAGGCTCGACGCGGTCTGCGCGGCGACGCTTTCGCGGTCGGGCGCCAGCACATGGGTGCGGTAGCCGAGTTGCGCGGCGGCGACCCCGAGCATCCGGCCAAGCTGGCCTCCCCCCAGGATGCCGATCGTCGCGCCGGGCGGGATCATGCCGGCTCGGTCGCCACGGCCTCGGTCTGCGCGGTGCGCCACGCCACCAGCCGCTGCGCCAGCGCATCGTCGGCGGTGGCGAGGATGGCGGCGGCGAGCAGCCCCGCATTGGTCGCGCCCGCCTTGCCGATCGCGAGCGTGCCGACCGGGATGCCCGCGGGCATCTGCACGATCGACAACAGGCTGTCGCGGCCCTTCAGCGCCTTGGATTCCACCGGCACGCCGAGCACCGGCAGGTGCGTCAGCGCCGCGACCATGCCCGGCAGGTGCGCCGCGCCGCCCGCGCCCGCGATGATCACCTTCAGCCCGCGATCCGCGGCGGTCTTGGCATAATCGTAGAGCCGGTCGGGGGTGCGGTGCGCCGACACCACCCGCGTCTCGTGTGCGATGCCGAGTTCGGAGAGGATGTCCGCGGCGCGCGTCATCGTCTCCCAGTCGGAGGTCGAGCCCATGATGATGCCGACGATCGGGTGCGCCATCGGCCGCGGTTAGCGGGCAGGCCGGGTGGCGGCAAGCCCTGCCGGCGACCTTCTCACACGATCTCGAACAGCCCCGCCGCGCCCATCCCGCCCGCGGTGCACATCGTCACCACGACGTAGCGGACCCCGCGCTTGCGTCCTTCGATCAGCGCGTGGCCGACCAGCCGGCTGCCGGTCATCCCGAACGGGTGGCCGACCGCGATCGCGCCGCCGTTGACGTTGTACTTGTCGGGATCGATGCCGAGGAAGTCGCGGCAGTACAGGCATTGCGACGCGAACGCCTCGTTCAGCTCCCATAGCCCGATGTCCGCGACCGACAGCCCGGCGCGCTCGAGCAGCTTGGGGACCGCGAAGATCGGCCCGATACCCATCTCGTCGGGGCCGCAGCCCGCCGCCTGGAAGCCGCGATAGAGGCCCAGGATCTCCTTGCCCTCCGCCACCGCGGTGTCGCGGTCCATCAGGATCTGCGCCGATGCGCCGTCGGACAATTGACTGGCGTTGCCCGCGGTAACGTTGGCGCCCGGCCCCGAGAACGCGCCACCCGGCCATACCGTCTTGAGCCCCGCGAGCCCCTCGGCGGTGGTGCCGGCGCGGATGCCCTCGTCCTGCGTCACCGTCACCGTCTCGGTGCCGGTGCGATTGCCCTCCTTGTCGAACAGCGCCTTTTCGACCGTGATCGGCGCGATCTCCTCGGCGAAGGCGCCCGTCGCGATCCCCTCGGCGGCGCGCTGCTGGCTCATCGCCGCATAGGCGTCCTGCGCTGCGCGGGTGATGCCGTAGCGCTCGGCGACGATCTCCGCGGTCTCGATCATCGGGATATAGGCGGCGGGTTCCTTGTCGACGACGCTCTGGTTGACGAAGCGCGGCGCGTCCTTGTTGACGGTGTAGCTGATCGATTCCATCCCGCCGGCCAGCGCAACCTCGGCTTCGCCGCAGATGATCGTCCGCGCCGCCATCGCCACCGCGGTCAGCCCCGATCCGCACTTCCGGTCGAGCGTGAACGCCGGCACGCTCTGCGGCAGGCCGCCGGCGAACACCGCCATCCGCCCGGCATTGCCGCCCTGCGTGCCCCATTGATTGCCGACCCCCCAGAAGATCTCGTCGATCCGCGCGGGATCGACCCCGGCTCGCTCGACCGCGGCGGTCATGACGTGCCCGGCAAGCGTCGGCGCCTCGGTGGCGTTAAAATAGCCGCGATAGGCTTTGCCGATACCGGTACGGGCGGTGGAGACGATCGCTGCTTCGCGCATGACAAACCTTTCGAAGATCGGGTGTGGTCGATTAGCCGATCCCGGACGGCTTCGCTACGGCGATCCTTGGCAAGCTGCACGATCCGCGGCAAAGCGCCGCCGGACGAGGGAGAGACGGGCGATGAGCGACGACAATGGCGTGACGGTCGGCCGGGACGGGCATGTCGCGATCGTCACCTTCGCGCGCCCGCCGCATAATTTCGCCGATCTCGCGCTGATCCAGGCGATCGGCACCGCCTTCGATGCCAGCGACGCGGACCGCGAGGTGCGGGCAATCCTGCTCCGGTCCGACGGCCGGATCTTCTGCGCCGGCGCCGATCTCGCCAACGCCAATCCGGTCGCGGAGGATCGGCCCGCAGGCGAGCGCAATCCCTTCTACGTCGCCGCCGCGAAGCTGTTCGCGGTGCGTAAGCCGGTGGTCGCCACGATCCAGGGCGCCGCGGTCGGCGCCGGGCTGGGGCTCGCGCTGGTCGCCGACTTCCGGGTGGCGGCGCCCGAGGCGCGGTTCGTGGCGAACTTCGTGCAGCTCGGCTTCCACCCGGGCTTCGGCATCTCCGCGGTGCTCGACCGCGTGGTCGGGCGCCAGCGCGCGCTGCTGATGGCGCTGACCGGGCGGCGGGTGCGCGCGGAGCAGGCGGCCGAGTGGGGCCTGGCGGACCTGGTGGTGCCCGCCGACCGGCTCCGCGCCGAGGCGCTGGCGCTGGCGCAGGAGATCGCCGCGGGCGCGCCGCTCGCGGTGCAATCGACCCGCGCGACGATGCGCGGCGATCTGGCGGCGCTGGTGGCGGCACAAACCGACCACGAGCTGGCAGAACAGGCGTGGCTGCAGAAGACCGCCGACTTCGCGGAAGGCGTCCGCGCGGTCAACGAGCGCCGGCCGGGGGTGTTCAGGGGGGAGTAGGGTTACCAGCGGTACGGCAGGCCCCCAGCACCTCTCTTACCACCCCGACCTCCGCCGGGATGGTGGAAGCGGTGGGGGCAGAACCTCCCCCCCAGCTTGTGTCCCCGCGAAGGCGGGGACCCAGTACTGGGCTCCCGCCTTCGCGGGAGCACGATGTTGCAGGGCGTCATTCGACCTCCGACACCCTCACCGCATCAACACCAGTTCCTCCGCCATCGTCGGATGCAGCGCGACGGTCTCGTCGAACTGGTCCTTGGTCAGCCCCGCCTTCACCGCGATCGCGGCGGCCTGGAGGATTTCCGGCACATCGGGTCCGATCATGTGCAGCCCGACGATCCTGCCGGTCTCGCCGTCGCAGATCATCTTGTAGAGCGCGCGTTCGTTGCGGTTGGCGAGGACGTTCTTCATCGGCCGGAAATCGGACGAATAGACCCGGATCGATCCCAGCGTCTGCTTGGCCTCGCTCTCGGTCAGCCCGACCCCGGCGAGCGGCGGGTGGCTGAACACCGCGCTCGGGATGTTGGTGTAGTCGACCCTGGTCGGCTTGTTGCCATAGATCGTGTCGGCGAACGCCTGCCCCTCGCGGATCGCAATCGGGGTCAGCTGGACGCGATTGGTGACATCGCCGATCGCGTAGATGCTCGGGCAGGTCGAGCGATTGTCCTCGTCGACCACCACCGCCCCCTTGGCGTCGAGCTCGACACCCGCCGCGTCGAGCCCCAGCGACCCGGTATTGGGCACGCGCCCGGTCGCGAATATCACCATGTCGACCGTCACCGGCTCGTGGTTCGCCATGCTCACCGTCAGGCAGCCGTCGTTATTCTTCTCGATCCCCTGGAACGCGGCATCGAAGCGGAATTCCAGCCCCTTCATCAGCGAAATCTGCAGCAGCCGATCGCGGATCGACAGGTCGTAACCGCGCAGGATGTCCTGCGTGCGGTTCATGATGATGACGTGCGCGCCGAGCTGGTGGAAGATGCCCGCGAATTCATTGGCAATGTATCCCGCCCCCGCGATCAGCACGCGCTTCGGGATCGCTTCGAGGTGGAACGCCTCGTTCGAGGTGATGCCGTGTTCGGCGCCTGGGCAGTCAGGCACCGCGGGGTGTGCGCCGACCGCGATCAGGATGCGTTCGGCGGTCTTGACGGTGCCATCGGCCAGCGTGACCTGGTTGGGGCCGGTAATGGTGACGCGACTGTGGATGATCTCGACGCCGTGGCTTTCCAGCGTCGTGGTGTAGGCCGCGTTGATCCGATCGACCTCCTCCATGACGTTGTCACGCAGTGTCGGCCAGCTGAACTCGCATTGATCGGGCACCTGCCAGCCGAAGCGTTTTGCGTCGGCGAGGTCCTCCGCGAAGTGCGCGCCGTAGACGAGCAGCTTCTTGGGAACGCAGCCGCGGATCACGCAGGTGCCGCCGACACGGTACTCCTCCGCCACCGCCACGCGCGCGCCGTGCGCCGCCGCCACCCGCGACGCCCGCGTCCCGCCCGATCCCGCGCCGATGACGAAGAGGTCGTAGTCGTAATCGGCCATCAATTCACTCCAATGGGGGTAGCCATCGCCGACCGCAGGCCGAGATGCTCGACGAAGGGATCGAAATCGCGGTCCCGGTACAACAAGGGCAGTCCATCGAGGATGCACCGCGTAGCGATCAGCGTGTCGATCGTCTTTCGGATAGTGATCCCGATGCCGCGCAAACGGCGATAGTTGCGCGCGGCCTGAACGGCCACCTGCTGGTCGCAGACGGTCAAAGGATAGGCCAACGCAAGCCGGGCCTCCGCCAGTTCGAAGCTGCGTGCGTCATGAAAGCCCTGCAGAACCTCGGCCACGACCAGATCCGCAGCGATCACCGGGTCTCGACCGAAGCTGTAGTCGAGGAACTCGGTCTGGACGGTGGTTGTGCCTCGGAAATAGTCGATCCAAACGCTGGAATCGACGACGATCATTCAGCGGGAATGTATTTGCTGGTCCGCATGTCGTCGAGGTCGCCGTCCCAGCCGATGCCGCGCAGATCACGCAACGCCTCCTGCTGGCGCAGCCGCAGCGTCGTCCGCAGTGCCTGGTCGATCGCCTCGCTCTTGGTCTTGGCGTTCAGTGCGCGCATAACCGTTGCCATCAGCGTCTCGTCGATCTGGATACTGGTCCGCATGGGCATGGCTCCGTGGAGCCGTGCCTATAGCAGTCCCGCCGGCCTCAATCCAGTCCGGCGCGGCGGATCAGGTCGGTAGTCGAGGGATCGAAGTCGCCGCCGCCCTTGGCGGCTTCCTTGGCCATTTCCTTGCCGAGCTCGACCCCGAACTGGTCGAACGAGTTGATCCCGAGCAGCACGCCGTTCACGAACACGCGGTGTTCGTAGAAGGCGATCAGTGCGCCGAGCGTGCGGGGGTCGAGCTGGTCGAGCAGCAGCGTCGACGACGGCCGGTCGCCCGAATAGCTGCGCGCGGGATCGTCGACCGATTTGCCCTTCATCAGCGCTGCGCCCTGCGCGAAGGCGTTGAGCAGCAGCTGGCGGTGATGATCCTCGTTCAGCGTGTCATATTGTTCGATCACCGCGATGAATTCGACCGGCACCAGGTGCGTGCCCTGATGGAGCAGCTGGAACACCGCATGCTGCGCGTCGGTGCCGACCCCGCCCCACGTGATCGCCGCGGTCGGGCGCCCCACCGGCTGGCCGTCGACCCGCACGCTCTTGCCGTTCGATTCCATCTCCAGCTGCTGGAGATAGCTCGGTAGCAGCCGCAGCCGCTCGTCATAGGCGAACGGCGCCCGAGTCTCGGCATGGCGGACCTGGGTGTAATAGAGATCCGCAAACGCTGCGATTGCGGGCGCGTTCTGGTGCAGCGGCGAGAGGCGGAAATGCCGGTCCATCTCGGCGGCGCCTTCCAGCAGCTCCTCGAACGCACCCCAGCCGAGCCCGATCGCGGCGGGAAAGCCGATCGACGACCAGAGCGAATAGCGCCCTCCGACGCCTTCGGAGAAGGGCAGCACGCGGGTCTCGTCGACGCCCCATTCGACCGCCTTGTCGGGCGACGCGGTCAGCGCGATGACGCGGCCATAGGGATCCTCGACGCCGTGTTCGGTCATCCAGCCGAGCACCGACTCGGCATTCAGCATCGTCTCGGTGGTGGTGAAGGTCTTGGAGGCGATCACCAGCAGCGTCGCGGCGGGATCGAATCGGTCGAACACGTCCTCCAGCGCGGTGCCGTCGACGTTGGAGACGATCGCGACGTCGTAGCGTTTGTCCTCGCGCCCGAGCGCGTCGATCAGCAGATGCGGCCCGAGCGCCGAACCGCCGATGCCGACATGCAGCACGTGCCGCACCTCGCCGAGCGCACCGCCCTCGATCGCATCGATCAGCGTGCGCATCCGGGCGTGGAACTGGCGCGCGATCGCGACGCTCTCCGCCTTGCCCTCGCCGCGCTCCGCGGTGTGTTCGACCGGGCGGTTCTCGGTGACGTTGACGACCGCGCCACCGAACATCGCATCGCGCTTGCCGGTCAGGTCCTGCGCCGCAGCCAGCGCCGCGAACGCGGCCATAGCGTCGGCGGTCAGGTGGGTTTTCGACCAGTCGAAATGGATCCCCGCGACGTCGAGGCTGAAGGTCGCGAGCCGATCGGGGTCGGCGGCGAACAGGTCGACCAGCTTGGGGGAGGGGAGGGCTTCGATCGTCGACCAGTCGCTCATCGTCGCGTCATCCTAAGGCTGAGTTGGGGAGGTCACAGGGCAATGTCGTTCTGCAAGCGTCGCCCGTATCGCATGGGCCGGCCGCGGCAAGCCCGTTCGTCGCGTGCCGGTGCGGGCGAGGCGACTACTCAGGACGAACGGAGACGGTTATGGGTCCATCATGGCCAAGACAAAGTCCGCCCGCTCGGAAACCAGCGAGACCTTCCGCTTCCTGCTGAAGCTCGCGCTGTTCGTGTTCGTCCTGCGCAGCTTCGTGTTCGCGCCGTTCTCGATTCCCTCCGAATCGATGCTGCCGCGGCTGCTGATCGGCGATTACCTGTTCGTGTCGAAGTGGAATTACGGCTATTCGCGCTGGTCGCTGCCCTGGGGCCTGCCGCTGATCCCCGGGCGGGTGCTGCCGCATGATCCGGTGCGCGGCGACATCGTCGTGTTCCGGTCGATGGGCCCCGACGACCACGACGTCATCAAGCGCGTCATCGGCCTGCCCGGCGATACCGTGCAGGTCACCCACGGGCAGGTGATCCTCAACGGCAAGCCGATCTCCAAGCAACGGGTCGCCGATTTCACGCTTCCGCTCACCCCCAATTTCGACGCCGAGAAATGCGGTGCGGCGTTCCAGGACGTCGACACCGGCGGCAAGCCGATCTGCCGCTATCCGCGCTTTCGCGAGACGCTGCCGAACGGGCGCAGCTATATGGTGCTCGACCAGCGCGAGATCCCGGAAGCGGACGAGACCGGGCAGTACACCGTTCCCGCCGGCGACGTGTTCCTGATGGGCGACAATCGCGACGACAGCGCCGACAGCCGCTTCGCGCCGCCGATGGGGATGGGCTACATCCCGATGGAGCGGATCGAGGGCAAGGCGGTGGTCGGCTTCTTCTCTACCGACGGATCGGCATCGTGGCTGCTGCCTTGGACCTGGTTCAGCGCGGCGCGGTGGGAGCGGATCGGAGCAGGGTTCTGACCGCCGAACTGGCGACCTGGCTCGCTGCGACCTTCGGCCGCGCGCCCGGCGATCCGGCCCCGTTCGAACGCGCGCTGACGCATGGCAGCCAGGCCGCGGCGAATTACGAACGGCTCGAATTCCTCGGCGATCGCGTGCTCGGGCTGATTATGGCGGAATGGCTGTGGCAGCTGTTTCCCGACGAACCCGAAGGGCAGCTGTCGAAACGCTTCAACGCGCTCGTCACCGGCCCGGTCTGCGCCGGCATCGCCCGCGAACTCGGCGTCCGTCCGCATCTGCGGCTCGGCAAGCAGGCGCGCGACGACGGCGCGTCGGAAAGCGACAATGTCCTCGGGGACGTCATGGAGGCGCTGATCGGCGCCTGGTATCTGGAAGCCGGGCTTGACGCCGCACGCGGCTTCGTCCGCGCCGCCTGGGGCGACCGGGTCGCCGCGGGGGCGAAGGCGCCACAGCATCCCAAGTCGCAGCTTCAGGAATGGGCGGCCGCGCACAACCGCCGCCCGCCCGACTATGTGGTCAGCGACCGGTCGGGCCCGCACCATGCGCCGCGCTTCACGGTAACGGTGACGATCGGCAAGCTCGCGACCGCCAGCGCGACTGGCGCCAACAAACAGGAAGCGGAGACCGCCGCGGCGAAAGCGTTGCTGGAGCAGCTCGGGGGATAGGAGAGATACGCCTTTCACTCCCTTCGTCCCCCGCATGCGCGAGGATGACGAAGAAGGTAGGGGACGCGCCGCCCTCAGCCTCAGGTGATCATCCGCATCAACGTCTCGATCCGATCCGCCTCCGCCGCCGGCTTGTCGGTCCGGATCCGCGCGATCCGCGGGAAGCGCATCGCCACCCCCGACTTGTGCCGCTTCGACGCGTGCAGCGAATCGAACGCGATTTCCAGTACCAGCGTCTTCTCGACCTCGCGCACCGGCCCGAACCGGCTGAGCGTATGCCCGCGCACGAACTTGTCGAGCATCCGCAGCTCGTCGTCGGTGATCCCCGAATAAGCCTTGCCGACCGGCAGCAGCTCGCCCGTCTCGGTCCAGCAGCCGAAGGTATAGTCGCTGTAATAGCTCGATCGCCGCCCCGATCCGCGTTGCGCGTACATCATCACGCAGTCGGCGGTCAGCGGATCGCGCTTCCATTTGTACCACAGCCCGACGCGGCGCCCGGTCACATAGGCCGAATCGCGGCGTTTCAGCATCACGCCCTCGATCGCGGCATCGCGCGCACCGCCGCGGATCGCCTCCAGCGCGGTGAAATCAGGTGCGTCGATCACTTGGCTGAGGTCGAATCGCTCGGGGTCGAGCCGCGGCACGAAAGCCTCCAACCGCGCGCGCCGCTCGGTCCAGCTGAGCGCGCGCAGATCCTCCGCCCCGTCGAACAGGATGTCGTAGAGCCGGACGAAGGCGGGGTAATCGGCCTGCATCTTCGCCGACACGGTCTTGCGGCCGAGCCGCTGCTGGAGCGCGTTGAAGCTCGCCGCGCCGCCATCGGCGCGATCCGCGTCGAGGGTATGACCCTGCGCCTCGCCCTTCACCAGCAGCTCGCCGTCGACCACGCCGGGGGTGGAGAAGGCGGCGGCCACCTCCGGAAAGCTACCGGTCACGTCGTCGCCGGTCCGGCTGTAGAGCTTGGTGACGCCCGCGACATGGACGATTTGGACGCGGATGCCGTCCCATTTCCACTCCGCGGCGTAATCGGCGAGATCGACGCGCAAATCCTCCAGCGGGTGCGCGAGCATGAACGGGCGGAACACCGGCACGTCGACGGGGGTCGGCTGCTCGCCCTTGCCCTCGGCCCAGGCGAACAGCGTCGGATAGGGAGGGGCGAGCCCGTGCCACACCTCCTCGACCGCCTCGACATCGATCCCGAACGCCTGCGCCAGCGCGGTCTTGGCCAGCCGCGCCGACACCCCTATCCGCAGCGCGCCGGTCGCCATCTTGAGCAGCGCGAACCGCTCCTCCGCGTCCGACCGGTCGAGCATCTCCGCAAGCGCGGCGGGCGCGTCGGAGCGCGACAGCGACAACAGCCGGTCGACCACCGCGCCGATCGACAGCGGCGCCGGGTCGACCGGCAGCGCCGGCGCGGGCCACAGCAGCGCCACCGTCTCCGCGGTATCGCCGACATAATCGCGGCTCATCCGAAACAGCACCGGATCGACCCGCGCCTCGATCAGCGCCCGGATTACCGCGGATTTGACCCCCGGCAGATCGAGATCGCCGGTCAGGGCCGCCATCGCCCACCCGCGATCGGGATCGGGCGCCGCCTGCAGGTAATCGCCGATGAGCTTCAGCTTCGCATTTCGCGAGCGGGTGTAGATCAGCGAGTCGAGAAGCGCGGCGAAGGCGTGCATCGGGGGCTAACGCGCAGGGAACGCGAAGCGGTCCCGACCCGGTGCTACGTCAGGCCTTGCGGCTCGCCTCGAACAGGAACCAGGCACGTTCCTCTGCCTCGTCGGTCCAGTCGTCCACGATGCCGCTGGTGGCGTTGTCCTTCGCCTCCTCGGCGGCGTCCTTCACGACGCGGAACGCCTCGACCAGCTTCAGATTGTCCTCGCGCAGTTCGGCGAGCATCGCGTGCGGATCGACGAAGTCGGCGTCGTTGTCCGCGATCGTCTGGCGGCGCGAGATGTCGCCGATCGACCGCAGCGTGACGTTGCCGGTCTTGCGGACGCGCTCGGCGATGGCGTCGGTCACGCCGAGGATCTGGGTCGCCTGGTCGTCGAGCATCAGGTGATAGTCGCGAAAATGCGGTCCCGACACGTGCCAGTGGAAATTCTTGGTCTTGAGGTACAGCGCATAGCAGTCGGCAAGCGAGGCGTTGAGCGCATCCGCGACCGAACGGGTGTTGCTGAGCCCGGTCGGGGTATCGAGCGCGGGATTGACGGTGGCCATGGGGAACTCCGGATGATGTCGGCGCGAGAACGAACCGTCCGCGCTTTTGCTCCGTCGCTCCGGGCGTCAGACCAGCCCCATCGCGGCGAGCCCGATCGCCACGCCGACGATCGCGAAGACGGCGCCGATCGCCGTCCGCGCGGTACGCAGCGGCAGCGCCCGCCACGCGCCTTCGCCGAGCGTCGCCGCGGGCAGGATCACCGCGAGCGAGCCGATCACCGCACCGACCGGCGCGAGCCACGGCACCGCGGAACGCGCCGCGATGGCGAGAACGATGAACGGCACGCCGCCGCCGATCGCGAGCGCCAGCAGCCCGACGAAGCTCGTCGCGACCGTGCCCAGCCGCCACCCGTGCAGCCGGCCAGGCGGCTTGGTCCGAAACACCGCGCCGCCGCCCTGTGCGATCAGCGCGAGCGCGAGCAGCAATTGTTTCGCCTCGGGGGTCAGTCGCGGTACCAGCAGGATGCCCGCCGCGGTCGCTGCCGTCGCCGCGATCGCGACCGCAAACGCGGCGATCGCCGCCACCAGCAGTGGCGAGCGACAACGGTCCGCCAAGATCGCGGCGAGCCACGCCGTGCGGTCGCCGACCTGCGCGCCGGCGGCGGCGACCAGCGCCGCCATCAGCGCATCCACTTCAGCCCGCCAGCCGGACCGAACAGGCGGCGGCGAACGAATCGCAGGCCGCGACGTCCTGCCGGTCGCTGCCGACCGCGTCGCGCAGCACCGCCAGCCAGCCATGGACCAGCGCGCCATGCTCGCCGCGCGAGAGCGCCGAGCCGAGGAAATGGGCGACGGTCACCGCCGGGTTGAGCCCGGCATGATGGGCGATCGCCCGGATCGCATCGACGTCGGGTGCGAGTTCGCAGGCGCGCGAATAGGGTGCCCGCACGTCGATCGCGGCGATTCGCGCCGCCAGATCGGCTTTGACGTTTTCCAGGTCGCCCGACATCGTCATCACCGTCTCCGTTCGCGTCGTGCGATGCTGCGCCCGGAGTGGTGAAGGGCCGGTTAAACCGTTCCCGTGGTTGACTTGCACGGGACGATCCGTCATGCGCCGCGGCTGATCGAGCGGTGGCACGCGTGCCGCGGCTCTTCTTCGTATTGCAGGAACACAGGCTCATGGCCAAGCCGACTACCGTCAAGATCAAGCTCGTCAGCACCGCCGAGACCGGCTTCTTCTACGTCACCAAGAAGAACCCGCGGACCAAGACGGAAAAGCTCGTCTTCAAGAAGTACGATCCCGTCGTGCGCAAGCATGTCGAGTTCAAGGAAGCCAAGATCAAGTGATCGCCGCGGTGGCGTGATGCCGCCGTGCGACGCTGAGGTATGGGACCGCGGGCGCCAGCTCTGCGGTCCTTTCGGCGTCTGGGGTCCTTTCGGCGTCTGGGGTCCGCGGCGAGGGTAGAAGAAGGTTCGCGCGGAGACGCGGAGGAAGAAGGGTCGAGGGCCTGCGGCGCTTTGCCCGAGCACAGACCTTTCTCACCCACTCCCGTTCGTCTCGAGTAGGGATCGAGCGAAGCCGAGAGCCCGTATCGAGAGACATTGCCCCGAGAGAGCACCTCTCGATACGCCGTCTCGACAAGCTCGACGGCTACTCGAGGTGAACGGGTGGGGAGTGGCAGCGGACGCGAAGCGCGCAGGCACCTAACCCCTTCTTCCTCCGCGCCTCCGCGTCTCCGCGCGAACTCCCTTCTTCGCGCCCTCGCGTGAACCACCCCGCAAAGCCCCGCCTACAGCAACGCCCCAACCGCATCCATGAAGCGCGCCAGGCTGATCGGCTTCGACACATACGTGTCCGCCCCCGCCGCCCGGATGCGTTCCTCGTCCTCGCGGCCGGCATAGGCGGTGACCGCCATCACCGGGATGCTCTTCAGCGTCGGGTCGGCCTTCAGCTCCAGGATCAGTTCGTAGCCGGTGACGTGCGGCATCTGGATGTCCATGATGATCAGGTCGGGCTTGAAGTCGCGTGCGCGGTCCACGGCTTCGCGGCCGTCGCGCACCGGCTCGGCGGTGTATTCATGCGCGCGCAGCAGATCGCAGAACAGCTTCAGATTGAGTTCGTTGTCCTCGACAACGAGCACCCTTTTTGCCAACGGGATCGCTCCTTCGGAACGGGACGATAGGCAATGCTGCGTACCGATACAAACGACAACGCAGATGCCGTCGCGCTGAGCGCGCTGGTGTGGACGCTGGCGGAGCCCGATCGCGCGGCGCGGCTGCTCGCCACGACCGGCCTGGATCCCGAGGATCTGCGCGCCCGCGTCGGCGATCCGGTGGTGCTCGCCGCCGCGCTCGGCTTTCTCGAAGCGCACGAGCCCGATCTGGTCGCCTGCGCCGCCGCGCTCGACATGAAGCCCGAATCGCTGGTCGCCGCCCGCGCGGCCCTGGAGGTTCGATGAAGACGCTGCTGATCTGCGACTGCGACGAGGTGCTGCTGCACATGGTGCGGCATTTCGGCACCTGGCTCGATCAGGAACATGCGATCGACTTCGATATCGCGGGGGGCGATTTCGCGACCAGCATGACCCGGCGCGACGGCAGCCCGGCGCCCTCGCGGGAGGACATGTGGGGGATGCTCAACCAGTTCTTCCCGAACGAGATGCGCCGCCAGACGTTGGTCCCGCACGCCGCGGAGGCGCTGGCGCGGCTCGCCGCGCGCGCGGACATCGTCATCCTCACCAATCTGCGCGACGAATGCCGCCAGCCACGGATCGACCAGCTCGCGCGCTTCGGGATCGCGCACCGCGTCGAATGCAACCAGGGTGGCAAGGGCGAGCCGGTCGCGCGGCTCGTCGCCGAATATGGCGATCCGATCACCGTGTTCGTCGACGATCTGCCGGTCCATCACGAATCGGTCGCGCGGCATGCGCCCGACGTCCACCGGCTGCACATGATCTCGGAACCCGATCTGGCGCGGACGATGCCCCCCGCGCCCGACGCCAACGCGCGGATCGACGATTGGCGCGAGGCGGTGACGTGGATCGAGGCGCGCTTCGCCGAAGGCTTGACCGCGACCGGCGAGCGCCCGAAGACGCCCGCATGACCGACCAGATTGACCGCGCGCTGGAGGCTCTCGGCCTCTCCCTTCCCCAGGCCGCCGCCCCGGTGGCCGCCTATGTCCCCGTCGTCGAGGCGGGCGGGCTTCTCCATCTGTCCGGGCAGCTGCCGTTCATCGACGGCATGCTCGTCACCGGGCGGCTCGGCGAGGACGTCGATCTCGATCGCGGGCAGGAGGCGGCCCGCGCCTGCGGGCTGATGATCGTGGCGCAGCTGAAGCAGTATCTGGGCGATCTCTCTCGGGTCGAGCGGATCGTGAAGCTCGGCGTGTTCGTCAATTCCGCCGCGGGGTTCTCCGATCAGCCGAAGGTCGCGAACGGCGCGTCCGAATTGATGGTCGCGCTGTTCGGCGACGCCGGCAAGCATGCCCGCAGCGCGGTCGGCGTCCCCGTCCTGCCGCTCGGCGCCGCGGTGGAGATCGACGCGATCGTCCAGATCAAGGGCTGACGGGCGCGCTCCGCCTCGTCCGAGGAGGACGATCGATCTCACGACCTCTTGCTTGAGTCCCCGCGAAGGCGGGGACCCAGTACTGGGCTCCCGCCTTCGCGGGAGCACAACGCTCCACGGCCTGAGTATCGCCTGATCGCCACCAAGACATACGCCGGTAGCCAAGCGGTCGATACATATCCGCCCCCATCGACCCGCCACAACTAGCGCCGGCGCGCGCGCCACCCTATCTGCCGCAGCGAATGACCGCGCTCATCGCCCGCCTCGCCGACGGCGTCGCAGCCATCCCTGCCGACCAGTGGGACGCGTGCGCCGGCACGGGTAACCCGTTCGTCGGCCATGGCTTTCTCGCCGCACTCGAGGCATCGGGCAGCGTCGGTGCGCGATCGGGGTGGCAGCCGATCCCGATCGTCGTCGACGATGCCGATGGCGTGCCCATCGCGGTCGCGCCTGCGTACGGCAAGAGCCACAGCCAGGGCGAATATGTCTTCGACCATGGCTGGGCTGATGCGTGGGAGCGGGCAGGGGGCGCTTATTACCCCAAGCTCCAGGTCGCTGCGCCGTTCAGCCCGGTGCCTGGGCCTCGGCTGCTGTTGCGCGACGACAGCGCCGCACCCGCGCTGATCGCGGCGATCGAGGCGGTGGCCGACCAGCACAAGCTGTCGAGCGCGCACGCCACGTTCAT
The DNA here is from genome assembly GCF_052567495.1 of Sphingomonas sp. Tas61C01. Lineage (NCBI taxonomy): Bacteria > Pseudomonadati > Pseudomonadota > Alphaproteobacteria > Sphingomonadales > Sphingomonadaceae > Sphingomonas > Sphingomonas sp. Tas61C01. Next base: position 2,282,971 of record NZ_CP199583.1, on the reverse strand, counting down.
CGCGCCTGCACAGCTGCCGTTCTTCGAACGCGCCGGCTGGCTGATCCGCCAGGGCACCCAGTTCCACTGGGCGAACGACGGCTATGCGACCTTCGACGATTTCCTCGCCGCGCTGGCGAGCCGCAAGCGCAAGGCGATCCGCAAGGAACGCGCGGCCGCGGTCGAGGGGCTGACGATCCGCCACCTCACCGGCACAGACATCGAAGCGCGGCACTGGGACGCGTTCTGGCGCTTCTATCAGGACACCGGCAGCCGCAAATGGGGCCAGCCATACCTGACCCGTAGCTTCTTTTCGTTGCTCGGCGAGGCGCTGGGCGACCGCGTGCTGCTGATCCTCGCCGAGCGCGACGGCGTGCCGATCGCGGGTGCGCTCAACCTGATCGGCGACGACACCCTCTATGGCCGCTATTGGGGCTGTACCGAGGAGGTGCCCTTCCTCCATTTCGAACTCTGCTATTACCAGGCGATCGACGCCGCGATCGCGCGCGGGCTGAAGACCGTCGAGGCGGGGGCACAGGGCGAGCACAAGCTGGCGCGCGGCTATGTGCCGGTCCCGACCTGGTCGGCGCACTACATCCCCGATCCGGGCTTCCGCCGGGCGATCGCCGATTTCCTGGTGCGCGAGCGGGCGTCGGTCGCGGCGGATCAGGACTATCTCGGCGAACTCACCCCGTTCCGCCGATCGACTTCATAGGCGCGAGCTCCGCCTCCCCGCGCGGCGGCTTGCGATCGATCCGGAACAGCGTGCTGTGGTCGTTGCGCCAGATTGGGGTCATGCCCTCTACCAGCGCCGGATCGTAGCGCGGGGGCCGGATCAGCCAGACATAATCGAACGCGTCGCGCGGGAACGTTTCCAGCGCCATCGAGATCGGGCGCCACCATTCGCCGCGGCAGCGCAGGCCGGTGACGATCTCCGACGGATCGTGCGCGAAGCGCTGGGCGGGGCGGTAGCGGGCGGTGAGCAGTTGCGCGCCTGCCATCGACCATTGATCGTTGGTGTAGGCCAGCCGCCGTTCCAGCGCGAGCGCGGGGACGTGTTCCAGCCGCGAATAGGCCCATTCGTCGGCGCAGCGCTCGCGCCCGACGAACGACACCAGCCGCGCGCCGACCGGCACGTGGTTCAGCGCCACCAGCGTGCGGTCGTAGCTGTCGGCATACATCCAGTAGCTGATGGTGGTGCCGATCAGCCGCGCACTGACGAAGACCAGCCCCAACGCGGCGAAGGTCGCGGCGCCGCGGAACGACAGCCCGCGCTTCGGCCGCAGCGCGATCAGCGCGATCGCGACCACGTACGGCGCCAGCCGCATGTCCGCATAGGCCGATCCGAACACGATCCGCGGCAGCAGCACGAACACCGCGAGCAGGAACAGCGCCGATAGGATCAGGTTGCGCGAATATTCGATCCGGTAATCGCGCACGCCCTTGAACAGGATCATGAACATCACCGTCACCGATGCGATGTCGAACGCCATCCAGCGGTCGCGCAGCATCATCGACACCCAGTTGATCTTGGCGCGCCAATCGAACCAGTCGGTGGTCTGGCCGGTGACATGATCGCCCGATCGCCAGAAGATCATCATCAGGATCGGCAGCGCCAGCGGCAGGCAGCCGAGCCCTGCCCGGATCCACGCCTTGAACCAGCGTTCGCCGGCATCGTGCTGGCGGATCATCTCCGCGGAAAAGGCGAGCACGCCGAGCACGCCCCAGCCGAAGGTATGGCACAGCCACAACAGGCACGATCCCGGCACGAACAGCGCCGCGCGCAACCCGAACCGTCGCAGCCGCCCGAGTCGCAGCCACAGCGCGAACAGGTTGAGCGCCACCGCCATCGACAGCACGAAATTGATGAACCCGAATTGGAACGGGTAGCTGTAGGCGAGCGGCAGCGCGAACAGCGCGGTGGCGGGGATGCGGCCATGCACCTCGCGCGCGATCCACAGCAGCCCGGTGACGGTCAGCGCCGGGATCGCCATCACGATCAGCTTGACCGCCATCTCCAGCCCGAAGACCGGCGCCAGCGGCACGATCAGCAGGTCGATGCCGAGATTGCCGATCAGCGACCAACGGAAATCATACCAGTCTGCGAGCCAGGGATGCGCGCCGTTGTCGAGCTGAACGCGGTAGCGCCCGAGATGCCCCGGCAGGTCGACCAGCGGCGGGATCTCCGGACGCAGCAACGGCACGATCGCCGCGAGCGCCATCGCGACCACGAACCACCGCGTCTGCCACCAGTGAAGCTGCTGCCCCTCCATGGGCGCAGCCTTAGTGTCAGGAAGCGTGCGGCGACAAGGGTCTGCGCGACGATCCGATCACGCGCCACGCCAGCACCGGCGATCCGGGCAGCGCCACCGGGGCGAGCCAGTCGACCCGTTCGCCGCGTTCGAGCCGCGCCCACAGCCCGTTCGGCGCGACGTTCCTGTAGAGTTCCGTCTCGTTGAGCGACGGGCAGCCGGCGACATAGGTCGCACCCGTGGCGCGGACGATCCGCTCCGCGCGCGCCGGCGATCCGGTGAACGCGGCCAGCACCTTGTGCATCGCGGCGCCGCCGCGGTGGTATCCGCCGGCGATCGCGCGGTGCCCGGTGGTGGCGATCAGATCGGGGGTGACGTCGAGCGGCAGGAAGATCGTCGCCGGCCGCAACCGGCCGAGCGCCCGGATCTGGTCGAACGTGTCGCAGCCTTGCCGCGCGCGCCCGGCGATCGTCGTCGACGGTCCGCGCGGCGGTCCGATCCCGGTCAGGACCGACAGCGTCGCCCCCGCCGCCAGCCCCGGCGACGCGATCAGCAGCGCGCCCGCGGTCGCTGCGATCCGCGGCACCACTCCGCGCACCGCCCTCGCGCGCACCAGCATCGCCAGCAGCAGCGACGCCGCACCCGGCAGCGCCAGCGCATTGGCGGTGGCGCCGGTGCGATTGACCAGGCAGCACAGCAAGGTGGCGGGGATCAGCACGCCGAGCATCAGCAGCCACCGCGCCCGCGCCTCGCCGGTGCTGGCGAGCAGCGCGCGGACCGATCCGGCGAGACCAACCAGCGGCAGCGCGATCGTGATGATCGCCCAGCCCGGGGTCTGCTGCCACAGCGGCAATCCTTCGCTGACGTGATCGTACCAGATCGTCCGCACCAGCGGATCGAGCGTCGCGAACGGCCCTTGCAGGCACACAGGCGCCGCGAACCGCAACGTCGTCAGGCAGGCGACGCCGCATCCGGCGAGCAGCGCGACCCGCACCGCGCGAGTCGCCGGGGCGATCAGCGTCGCCGCGATCGTCCCCGCCGCACCGACGCCGAGCACCGCGAGCCACGCCGGCGACATCGCGTCGCAGGCGGGCGCGAACATCCCCGGTCCGCGCGTCGCGACGTGGAATACCAATGCGGCCAGGAAGAAGCTGCCGATCAACGCCGTCGAGAAACCCCCACGCCGCGGCTCGAGCGCCCAGCCGAGCGCGGCGACCCCCGCGATCGTCGCGGCGATCGGCAGGCCCTCCATCGAAATCGTCACCAGCGTCGCCAGCGTCAGCCCCGCCAGCGCACCGCGCCTCTGCGTCGGCGGACCGACCAGCAGCGCGACGGCGGCGATCGCGAGCACGATCTGCCAGCCATGATGATCGATTCGCAGCGGCCGCAGCTGGTAGATCAGCGGGATCGACAGCGGCGCAAGCAGCATCGACAGCCGCGCGGTCTCAGCATCGGTCAGCCGGCGCGAGACGCAGGCGACCGCCGCCATCACTCCCAGCAGCGTCAGCATCGGCACCAGCGTCATCGCGATCCGCGTCGCCATCGGCGCGCCGACCAGCGGATCGACCACCAGCAATACCGCGGCCAGCGGCAGATCGACCAGCCGCGACCAGTGCATCGGAAAATTGCCGCCGTTCAGCCGGTGTTGGGCGACGTCCCACCAGCTCTGCCCCGACAACCAGTCGCGCACCTCCAGCAGCCGCATCGTGTCGTCCGGATCGGGGAAGCGCAGCGCGACGATGGTCGGCGCCAGCGCCGCGCACAGCACCGTCGCCGCCAATCCCCAGGCCAGCAGGACCGCCGGCCAGAGCCGCTCGCGGGTCATGCTGCGCGCAGGCGCCCGGGCACGTCGCGGACGCTCGCCAGCGCGGCGCGTTCGCCCTCGGTGCCGGCCTCGTGATATTCGGCGTCCTCGTTGACGCCCCAGATGTCGTAGATCCGCTCGCCCGCGACGATGTTGCGGACGGTCAGCATCGCCGTCATCATCGCATGATCCTGGTTGTTGTAGCGGTGCATGCCGTTGCGACCGACGCAGTGGAGCGACGGATAGCGCGCCTCGATTTCGGTACGCAGCGCGTCGACATTGTCGCGGTAGCTGTCGTCATAGACCGGATACGCCTTCTCCTGGCGTACCACGACTCCGCCTTCGACCTGCGCGGCGTCGCACAGCCCCAGGATCGCCATTTCGCGGGTCGCCAGCGCGACCAGCTCGTCGTCGCTCGCCGACCACAGGCCGTCGCCTTCGAAGCAGAAATATTCCAGCCCCACGCACGCGATCGCGGAATCGGGCACCATTTCCGGGCTCCAGCTGCGGAAATTCTGCACCCGGCCGACCTTCACCTTCGAATCGTGGATGTAGATCCAGTTGTCGGGAAACAAGTCCGGCGACCGGATCATCAGCGCGACCGTCAGGAAATCGCGGTAACGCAGATCGGCGGCTTGCGAGAGCGTCGCCGGGAGCGGCTGCAGCCGCGCGGCGAGCTCGCGCATCGGCGCGCTGCTGATCACCTGCGCGGCGTTGATCGTGACCGTGGCGCCGTCCGGATCGGTTGCGGTCACGCGCCAGCGGTCGCTCACCTCGTCGCGGGCGAGCTGCTTCAGCGAATGCCCCATCAGGATACGGTTGCCGTGGTCGATGACGCGGTCGCGCGCCGCATCCCACATCATCCCCGGCCCCAGCCGCGGATAACGGAAACTCTCGAGCAGCGACTTGGTCTGCATGCCGTCGTTCGGGCGCTTGTTGAGCCCGAGCGACCGCTTCAGCCCGTCGATCACGGCGCTGCCGAGGCTCAGCCCCTTGATGCGCTGCGCCGCCCAATCCGCCGACATCGTGTCGCACGGCATTCCCCACACCTTCTCGGTGTAGGTCTTGAAGAAGATCGAATAGAGCTTGTGGCCGAACTGGTTGACCACCCAGTCCTCGAAGCTGCGGACCTCGCGCCGCGGACGCATCTTCCACCGCAGGTAGCTCGCCATGCACAGCGTCGATCGCCAGATGCCGAGGTTCGCGAGCGCCTCGAACGCGCGCAGCGGATAGCTGTAGAACTTGCCCTCGTAATAGATCCGGCTCATCCGCGGGCGCTCGATGAAGTCGTCGGGCAGCAACTCGTTCCAGAGATCGACGACCTCCTTCGATCGCGAGAAGAACCGGTGGCCGCCGATGTCGAAGCGGAACCCGTCATGCTCGACGGTACGGCTGATCCCGCCGACATAGACCGGGTCCTTCTCGATCACCGCGACCGAATAGCCGGCCTTGCCGAGCAGATAGGCCGCGGTCAGCCCCGCCGGCCCCGCCCCGATGATCGCGACGTCCACAGCGCCCGTGCCATTCGCCATTGTCCGCCGTCCCCCGTTCGATCGCCCGGGAATGGCGGCAAAGCGCTAAAACGAGGTTAACGGCCGTTAGGAGAGCCAGACCTCGATCCTCGCCCGTCAGGGGGAGGTGGCGGCGAAGCCGACGGAAGGGGGAGTCAGCGCTCGCTCGTTACGGCACCCCGACGCTCACCCGTCCCGCCGCCCCAGCAGCCGCAGCCGCAGCGCGTTCAGCTTGATGAACCCCGCCGCGTCGCGCTGGTCATACGCGCCCTGATCGTCCTCGAAGGTCACGACCTTCTCCGAATAGAGCGAGTTGGGGGATTTGCGCCCGGCGACGTACACCCCGCCCTTGTACAGCTTAAGCCGCACCGTGCCGGACACCTTGGCCTGGCTGTGGTCGATCGCGGCCTGCAGCATCTCGCGCTCGGGGCTGAACCAGAAGCCGTTATACACCAGCTCGGCATAGCGCGGCATCATCTCGTCCTTCAGATGCGCGGCGCCTCGGTCGAGCGTCAGCTGCTCGATCCCGCGGTGGGCGGCGTGGAGGATGGTGCCGCCGGGCGTTTCGTACATGCCGCGGCTCTTCATGCCGACGAAGCGGTTCTCGACCAGGTCGAGCCGGCCGATGCCATGGGTGCGGCCCAGGTCGTTGAGCTTGGCCAGCAGCGTCGCCGGGCTCATTCCCTCGCCGTCGATCGCGACGGCGTCGCCGCGTTCGAAATCGATCGTGATCGTCTGCGGCGTATCGGGCGCCTGTTCCGGGCTGACGGTGCGCGAGAAGACATAGTCGGGCACCTCGTCCCACGGATCCTCCAGCACCTTGCCCTCGCTGGAGGTGTGCAGCAGGTTCGCGTCGGTCGAGAACGGCGCCTCGCCGCGCTTGTCCTTGCTCACCGGGATCTGGTGCTGCTCGGCGAATTCGATCAGCCGGGTGCGGCTGGTCAGGTCCCATTCGCGCCAGGGTGCGATGACCTTGATGTCGGGCGCGAGCGCGTAATAGCCGAGCTCGAAACGGACCTGGTCGTTGCCCTTGCCGGTGGCGCCGTGGCTAACCGCGTCGGCGTTCACCGCGCGCGCGATCTCGATCTGGCGCTTGGCGATCAGCGGGCGCGCGATCGAGGTGCCGAGCAGGTACAGCCCCTCGTACAGCGCATTGGCGCGGATCGTCGGGAACACATAGTCGCGGACGAATTCCTCGCGCAGATCGTCGATGAAGATGTGTTCGGGGCGGACCCCGGCCATCTCCGCCTTCTTGCGCGCGGGCTCCAGCTCCTCGCCCTGCCCGAGATCCGCGGTGAAGGTGACGACCTCGCACTTATAGGTCTGCTGGAGCCATTTCAGGATCACGCTGGTATCGAGCCCGCCCGAATAGGCGAGGACGACGCGGTTGATCGGATCGGTCATGGGCAAGGCTCCTTGGCAGCGCGCGAGCGCTTACGTGGCGGCGCGGGCCCGCGCAACCGCGCGAAAACCGTTCAGGTCGGGTTTAGGGCCGCGCGGGCAGGGGGCGCGCATGATCCGCACCGTCCTCACGCTTGCCACGCTCGCGAGCCTCGCCGCCCCGGCCGTCGCGCAGGAAACCCGCGCCTCCGCCACCGCCAAGTTCAAGACCGAGTTCGCGCAAACCGACACCGATCACGACGGCGTGCTGACCCGCGCCGAGGTCCAGGCCCGCATCGCGCAGATGAAGGTCGGCCCCGGCCATCCCGATCCGGTCCACGCCAAGCGGCTCGCCGACCTGTGGTTCGACCGCGCCGACGCCAACAAGAACGGCAAGGTGACGCAGGCCGAAGCCGAGGCGCTGCTGGCGGCGACCTTCAAGCGCTACGACACCGACGGCGACGGCAAGATCGGCCCCGAGGAACGCGGCACCGCGAAGAAGGCGCTGGGTCGGTAGATTTCCGTCACCCCGGACTTGATCCGGGGTCCCGCTTTATACGCGGGGGTGTGGGGCACCGCTCCTTACACCCCGCAGCGCCTGTTCGCCCTCGAACATGTAATCCCGCGTGATCGGCAGTTCGGTGCGGCTGCGCGAGAACTGCACCTGGTAGTTGCACAGCCCGCCATTCTCGAACGCCATCGCCGCGCCCGCGAGATAGAAGGTCCACATCCGGAAGAACCGCTCGTCGTACAACGCGACGATCGCCGCCTTCGACGCGACGGTGCGCGCATACCATTGCTTCAGCGTCAGCGCGTAATGGAGCCGCAGCACCTCGACGTCGGTGGGGAACATCCGCAACCCTTCGTTGGCGCGGATGATCTCCGACAGCGCAGGGTTGTAGCCGCCGGGGAAGATGTACTTGGCGGTATAGTCGTCGGTGATCCCCGGCCCGCCGAGGCGGCCGATGGTGTGAAGCAGCATCACGCCGTCGGGGGTCAGCAGGTCGCGGCACTTGCGAAGGAAGGTGCGGTATTGCGGCGGGCCGACATGTTCGAACATGCCGACCGACACGATCCGGTCGAACTGCCCCTCGACCCGGCGATAGTCGATCAGTTCGAACGTCACGTGATCGGCGACGCCCTTCGCCGCGGCGCGTTCGCGCGCGATCTTGATCTGCTCCTCCGACAGCGTGACCCCGACCACGTCGCAGCCGAGCTTCTCGTGCAGGTACAGCGCCAGCCCGCCCCAGCCGCAGCCGATGTCGAGCACCCGCATCCCCGGCCGAATTAGCAGCTTGGCGGCGATGTGGGCCAGCTTGTCCTGCTGCGCCTGGTCGAGACTGTGATCGGGGTCGGTGTAATAGGCGCAGCTATATTGGCGATCCGCGTCGAGGAACAGATCGTAGAGCCGCGCCGACAGATCGTAATGATGCGCGACGTTGCGTTTCGACCGGCGCTCCATGTTGTAGCGGTCGACCCGGTGCTTGACCGACCCGACCGATCGCACCAACCACGACGGCTCCAGATTGTTCTGGCCCTTCTCCCATTTGTCGTTGGCGGTGAGCAGCCGGACCAGATCCATGATCTCGCCGTTCTCGACGATCATCCGGCCGTCCATGTACAGCTCGCCCGCCGCGGTCGCCGGGTTGCGCACGATCCGCCCGGCGACGCCGCGATCGGCGAACCGCAGCGTCACGTCGGGGAAGTCGGGATCGGCGGTGCCGAACGTCTTGGCGGGCTTGTCGGGACGCAGCAAGGTCAGACGGCCGCGCTTCACCGCGCGGGACAGGAACAGATCGATCAACGCCATCAGTATCTACTCGTCAGGACCCTTCAGATTCCCGCGTACCAATCGTAATCGACATTGTCCTCCCAATATCCGCCCTTGCCCTTGCCGACCGCGTCGAGGCTGGCGACCGCATCGATCCGCGACACGTATTTCGCGTGCTTGTAGCCGAGCTGCCGCTCGACCCGCAGCCGCACCGGCGCGCCATTGCCGATCGACAGCAGCGCATCGTTCATCGCCCAGGCCAGGATCGTCTGCGGGTGGAAGGCGTCGACCAGGTCGATCGATTCGTAATAGGGCGCGCCGCCGTACAGGTCCGCGCAGGTGAAGACGATATAGCGCGCCGCATCGCGCAGCCCCGCCGCCTTCAGCACCGATCCGAGGGTCGGCCCGTGCCATTTGCCGATCGCGCTCCACCCCTCGACGCAGTCGTGGCGGGTGATCTGGGTGCGCGCCGGCATCGACCGGAGCTGCGCGGTCGACAGGGTCAGCGGACGCTCGACCAGCCCGCCGACGCCGATCCGCCAGTCGGCGAACTTGCTCGCGACCGCCTGCTCATAGGCGGGGGTGCCGGGATTGCGCGTGCCGTTGACCCGGAACACCGGCGACATCTGCGCCGGCGAGAACTCGCGGGCCAGCGCGTCGCGGTGCATCAGCGCGCGTTGCAGCCCGCGGTTCATCTCCTCGCCCATGAACAGGATCCGCCGCGCCTGCGGGATCTGCGCGACGCGGTCGCATCCGGCGAGTACCAGCCCGGCGGCGCTCGCGCCCCCGGCGATCAGCGTGCGACGGGTCAGCAGGTTCGTCATCGCTCCTCCTCCGGCACCCGCCAGCGCCCGGTGATCATCGACATCGTCTCGGGCACCACGCCCGCCAGGATAACCAGCGTCAGGTGGACGACGATGAACGCGCCGATCGCGATGCAGGCGATGAAGTGGATCGACCGCGCCGACTGCCGCCCGCCGAACAGGTCGAGCAGCCACGGCCAGGCCGCATCGATCCCCGGTGACAGCGTCAGCCCGGTCAGCACCGCGAGCGGCAGCAACACGAACAGCACGACGATATAGGCCAGCTTCTGCAGGATGTTGTAGTCGCGCGGGTTCTCGGCATCGTGGAAGCGCAACGCCGCATGCTCCTTCACATCGGCCCAAAGATGCCGCGCGGTGAGGTCGCGGCGGCGCAGCTTCAGGTCGCGCTGGAAATGCCGGTTGAGCAGGCTGACGACCATGAACACCAGCAGGGAAAAGGCGAAGACCAGCGCGAACAACAGGTGCCAGCGTCGCGCCAGCGCCAGATTGTAGCGCTCGGGGATCGTCACCCACCCGGGCCAGTAGACGACGTTCAGCCACGCATGATCGGGATTGGCGCCGAACTGCCCCCAATAGAGCCGCCGGTGCGCATTGGAGATCGTCAGCCCGGAGCCGAGCAGGATCACGATCGCGACCGCGTTGACCCAATGCCACAGCCGCGTCGCGATCCGGTGGCGAACGATGACGGTGCCGGGGGCGATCGGCTCTTCCATGCTCATCCTTCGTTGACGGGACGGGTAGTTGTTAGCAGGTAAATCGTCATGACCGAATGGCATTTCTACGAACCGCAGGCGGGGCACGGCCTGCCGCACGATCCGCTCAACGCGATCGTCGCGCCGCGCCCGATCGGCTGGATCAGCACCACGTCCGCGTCCGGCGTGCGCAACCTGGCGCCGTACAGCTTCTTCAACCTCGTCAACTACACGCCGCCGCTGATCGCCTTCTCGTCGATGGGCTGGAAGGACAGCGTCGCCAACATCGCCGCCACCCGCCAGTTCGTCTGGAACCTGGTGACGCGCGACCTCGCCGAGGTGATGAACGCGACCTCGGCGGGCGTATCCGCCGACGTCGACGAATTCGCGCTGGCCGGGATCGAACAGACCCCCTCGCGCCTCGTCGCGCCACCACGCGTGGCCGCCAGCCCGGTCGCGTTCGAATGCGTGCTTACCCAGCTGATCCGGCTCGAGGACCGCACCGGCCGCACACTCGACCAATGGCTGGTGATCGGCGAGGCGATCGGCATCCACATCGACCGCGCGTTGCTCGACGACGGCGTGTACCAGACCGCCCGCGCCCACCCGGTGTCGCGCGGCGGCGGGCCGGCGGACTATTTCGAGACCCGCGAAGACGCGCTGTTCAAACTGTGGCGCCCGCGCAGTTGATTTTCTCCCAATACAGCCTATAAATCCCGTACCAAGCGACAATGGCTCTGCCGTTGGATGAACCCCCGTCACGGCAATGACGGGGGTTCAATCATTTTGGGGGACACGCGGCAACGCGCCCCCCGCTTTTGCCTATTTGTGACGTGCCACCTCGACCACCTTCAACAGAAGGGTGCCGAAGCCGAACAGCGCCGCAAGGAATAGGCACAAGTCACCAAACGACATTGCTTTCTCCCGTTGGAACGACGGCGTAAATGCCGCCGCCTTCGTCTTACGAAGTCGCCGCCGGATTTGTTATTGTTCTCCGCGTATATAGTAGTTGTACTTAGTCGGCTTACCCATAAGCCCGCCAGAAGAACACCGCCGTCGTGACCGCGGTCACCAGTAGCGTCCACACCCGGATCACCCCCGGCGACAAGCGCGCGCCGAGCTTCGCGCCCAGCAGACCCCCCACGATCGAGCCCACCAGCATCGGCACGCACCACCGCCACGCCACCATCCCCGATGCGACGAACACGATCGTCGCCGCCGCGTTGGCGACCGCGAGCAGCAGCGTGCGCGGTGCCATCAGCCGCGCGGGTTCGGTGCCGACCAGCAGGCCCCATGTCGCGGTCATCATCAGCCCGACTCCGCCCCCGAAATAGCCGCCATAGATCCCGAGCAGCGCTTGAGCGGCGACCAGCGTGCGCACCCCGACGCGGGCCCGCTCGGCGAGCCACGCCGCGAGCGACTTGCCGAACGCCAGCGCGATCGTCGCGAACAGCAGCAGCCACGGCACGACGACGTCGAAGGTCCGCTCGGGCGTCCACACCAGCATCAGGCTGCCCGCGAGCCCGCCCATGAAGGTGATCCCCGCGAGCAGCCGCACCGACAGGCCGCCGATCGGCGCCAGTCCCTTGCGGTAGCTCCACGCACTGGCGAACGCACCGGGCTGGAGCGCGACGTTGCTGGTGGCGTTGGCGATCGGCGAGGGCAGGCCCAGCGCGATCAGCGTCGGCAGCGTCGCGAAGGTGCCGCCGCCCGCCAGCGCGTTCATCGCACCGCCGAGCATCCCCGCGCCCGCGGCGAACAGCAGCTGCATCGGCTCGGCGGCGCTGCTCACCCGAGCGCGAGCAGCTTTTCCTCGGCCTGCCGGTCGAGCTCGGCCCGCGATTTCTTCTCCGACGCGGTCTTCAGCTGCCCGCACGCGGCGTCGATGTCGCGACCGCGCGGGGTGCGCACCGGCGCCGAGATCCCGGCCTCGAAGATGATCGTCGAGAACGCCCGCACCCGTTCGGGCGTCGAGGTGTCGTAGGGGGCGCCTGGCCACGGGTTGAACGGGATCAGGTTCACCTTGGCGGGCAGCCGGTATTTGCGGATCAGCCGCACCAGCTCGTGCGCCTCGGCATCGCTGTCGTTCTTGTCCTTCAGCATGACGTATTCGAACGTGATCCGCCGCGCGTTGTTGGCGCCGGGATAGTCCGCGCACGCCTGCAACAGCTCCTCGATCCCGTATTTGCGGTTGATCGGCACGATCTCGTCGCGGATCTCCTTGGTCACCGCGTGCAGCGACACCGCCAGGTTGACCCCGATCTCCTCGCCCGCGCGCGCCATCATCGGCACCACGCCCGACGTCGACAGCGTAATCCGCCGCTTGCTGAGTGCGAGCCCGTCGCCGTCCATCACCAGCTTCAGCGCGTCGCGGACATGGTCGAAATTATACAGCGGCTCGCCCATCCCCATCATCACGATGTTGGTGAGCATCCGCCCCTCCGGCTGCGACGGCCATTCGCCGAGCGAATCGCGCGCCAGCATCACCTGCCCGACGATCTCCGCGGGCGTCAGGTTGCGCACCAGCCGCATCGTGCCGGTGTGGCAGAACCGGCAGTTCAGCGTGCACCCGACCTGGCTCGACACGCACAGCGTGCCGCGGTCCGCATCGGGGATGAAGACCATCTCGTAATCATTGCCGTCGTCGGTCCGCAGCAGCCACTTGCGGGTGCCGTCGGTCGACACCTGCGCCTCGACCTCCTGCGGCCGGCTGATTGCGAAGCGCTGGTCGAGCCACGGCTGCATCGCCTTGGAGATGTCGGTCATCTGCGCGAACGACGTCGCACCGCGATTGTAGATCCAGTGGAACAGCTGCTTGGCGCGCAGCTTGGCCTGTTTCGGCTCGAGCTGCGCGGTCTCCAGCGCCATCCGCAGATCGTCCTTGGACAGGCCGAGCAGGTCGATCCGTCCGTCGCTGCGCGGCACGAAGCTGCGGGGGACGGGCACGGGATCGATGTGCCCCGGAATGGGCATGAGAGACGCTGCGGCTGACTGCATGCGCGCCACATAGGGCAAAAGGACGGGTTTTTCCATCCTTGGCGGTTGCGGGCGAGTCAAGGATCGGGCGCCCAGCGGCGAGGCTCCCTCCACCCCTCGCTATGCGAGCGGTTTCCCTGTCCCAGTTCCGAGGGAGGATCCAAACGGACGCTAAATTCCTCCCCGCCAGGGGGAGGTGGCAGCCGCAGGCTGACGGAGGGGGCGGTAACTTCGTGAGCTAACCGCGAGACCCGACACACCCCAACGCCGCCGCATCGATCGCCGTCGCCGCACCACCGAGCGCATAGACATCCGCGAACGGGCGCCCGCCGACCCCGACCGCCTCGACGCTCATGCTCCGCCCGCCGCGGATCGCGGCGACCAGGGCGCGGTCGCTCGGCGCGTCGGTCGCCCAGGCATCGACCCCGCTCGCGACCAGCGCGAAGCGGCGGTCGCCGACGCTCAGCGTCACCCCCGCGGACCGGTCGCGCTCGCGGCTCAGCCGCACGTACAGCGAGTTGCGCAGGCCGCGGCCCGGCCAGGTCGCGACGCTGGCGAATCCGCCGCTCCGGCCGTCCGCCGCGATCGGTCGCGCGATTGCGTAGCAGCGCGCCGGATCGGTGTCGCGAAATGCGCCCCAGCCTTCGTAGATGCCGATCGTGGTCCGCGCCGCCGCGACCGGCGCCGCGATCGCCGCGATCGTCAGCGCCAGCAGGCCGAGCTTCACGCCGGCGCTCGCCCCGTGCCGACATGCGCGACGGTTTCGACCCCGCGGTCGACCAGCACGATCGATCCCTGCGACAGCCCCGGCGCGATCGGCGCGCTGAAACCGCGATGCACCGCGGCACCGGTCATCACCCCGCGCAGGACCCGGCTGGAGATGCCGTGCATAATTACCAGCCGGTCGCCCTGATCGTCCGCGGTGTCCGCCAGCCAGCCCGACACCCGCGCCGCGATCGCAGGGTAATCCTCGCCGTCGGGGGCGGGGAGCAGCAGCCCCTCCGAGGTGATCACCGGCCCGACCTCGCCCACCACATCGGCGTAATAACGCCCGCCCCAGGCGCCCATGCCGATCTCCGCCAGTCGATCGTCGGTACGCACCCGGTGCCAGTCGAGCTCGAGATGCTCGGCGATGATCGCCAGCGTCTGCAGCGCGCGTCCCGCGGGCGACGACCACAAGGTCAGCGCCGGCCGCACGCCGAGCAGGTCGCGCAGCGCCAGGCCGAGGTCGTCCGCCTGCGCGAAGCCCGCGCGGGTGAGGGGGGTATGCGGATGATCCCCCTGCAGGCGACGCGCGGCGTTGAAGACGGTTTCGCCATGCCGCGCGATCAGATCGCGACCTGATCGGAGCTTGGTCATGGGCGCCGGCTTTCAACGCCCTGTGGCGCAAAAGCAACGAATTTTCCTGTTTATATGGGGTTCATGCAAGCCCGCCGCGGCACTCCTATCTGCCGGGTCCGCCGCCGGGTCGACCGGCGGCGCAACACATGGAGTTGATCATGCGTACACTCATCCTCGCCACCGCAGCGGCCGCCGCCGCGCTCGTCGCCAACCCGGTCCTCGCGCAGGACGTCGCCCGCGCGCCGTTCACCGGCCCGCGCGTCGAAGGCCTGGTCGGCTACGACAATCTGCGCGACGGATCGGACGGCAGGTCGGACGGCCGTGACGGCGTCGTCTACGGCGCTGCGGTCGGCTACGACGTCCAGGTCGGCGGCGCGGTGCTCGGCGTCGAAGGCGAGATCACCGACAGCTCGACCAACGTCCGCACCAGCGACCTGCTCGTGGCGAACGATTCGCTGCGGCTCGACGCGGGTCGCGATCTCTATGCCGGCGGGCGCCTGGGCTATGCCATCAACCCCCGCACGCTCGCCTATGTGAAGGGCGGCTACACCAATGCCCGGCTCGAGACCCGCTACGTCAGCGGGGCGACCAGCCAGAACGACAAGTTCGATCTCGAAGGCTACCGCGTCGGCGCCGGGCTCGAGCTCGCGGTGAGCGGCAACGCCTACGTGAAGGGCGAATATCGCTACTCGCATTACGGCAATGTCGAGGGCTACGACACCGATCTCGATCGTCACCAGCTGCTCGCCGGAGTTGGCGTTCGCTTCTGACGCGCGAGCTATCCACCGAAAAGAAGGGCCGGGGCGCTTGCTCCGGCCCTCTTCTATTGGCTAGGAAAACCAGCAGTTGCCCCCCGTGGATTCGTGAGGCGGGCCGGGGGACGGTGACATGAAGGCGACGATCGAACGCGCGACGCTCCTGAAGGGGCTGAGCCACGTCCAGTCGGTGGTGGAGCGCCGCAACACCATCCCGATCTTGTCGAACGTGCTGCTGGAGGCGACCGCCGAGGGCGCGTTGCGGCTGATGGCGACCGATCTCGATCTGCAGATCAACGAAAGCATCGCCGCCGCGGTCGACCAGGCCGGCGCCACCACGGTGTCCGCGCACACGCTGTTCGACATCGCGCGCAAGCTGCCCGAGGGCAGCCAGGTGCAACTGAGCGCCGCCGACGGCCGAATGACCATCGTCGCCGGCCGCGCGCGCTTCTCGCTCGGCACGCTGCCACGCGACGATTTTCCGGTGATCGCGGAAGGTGAGCTGCCGACCAAGTTCGAGCTGCCCGCCGAGACGCTGAAGCAGGTGATCGACAAGACGCGCTTCGCGATCTCGACCGAAGAGACCCGCTATTACCTCAACGGTATCTTCTTCCACGTCGCCGACGACGGCTCGACCCCGGTCTTGAAGGCCGCCGCGACCGATGGCCACCGGCTGGCGCGCGTGACGATGCCGCGGCCCGACGGGGCGGAGGGGATGCCCGACGTCATCGTACCGCGCAAATGCGTCGCCGAACTGCGCAAGCTGCTCGACGAGGTCGACGGATCGGTCGGCGTGTCGCTGTCGTCGACCAAGATCCGCTTCGACCTGGGGCAGGCGATTCTCACCTCCAAGCTGATCGACGGCACCTTCCCCGATTATTCGCGGGTGATCCCGACCGGCAACGACAAGATCCTCAAGATCGATCCCAAGAGCTTCATGCAGGGCGTCGACCGCGTCTCGACGATCGCCACCGAAAAGACCCGCGCGGTGAAGATGGCGCTCGATCGCGACAAGATCACGCTGTCGGTCACCTCGCCCGAAAACGGCACCGCCGCGGAAGAAGTCCCCGGCGAATATGTCGCGCTGCCGTTCGAGATCGGCTTCAACAGCCGCTATCTGATGGACATCCTCGGCCAGATCGACGGCGACACCGTCGAAGTCCACCTCGCCGACGCCGCCGCGCCGACGCTGATTCGCGAGAACGACAAGGCACAGGCGCTCTACGTGCTGATGCCGATGCGGGTGTGAGAGCGGGGGATCGGCACAGGCGCAGCGCCCTAACCCCCGTTCGTCCCGAGTAGGGATCGAGTAGCTGCGTCAGCAGCGTATCGAGAGCCTGTATCGAGGGATGGTTGGCGCCCGCAACGGTGCCTCGATACGAGCTCTCGTTACGGCCTTCGGCCTACTCGATCTCTACTCGACACGAACGGGTTGGGGATCGGCAGTCCCCGATACCCACCTTGACTCCACCACCACCCATCCTTACTAACATCACTGTCAGTAAGGAACCCGACTCGATGGCGACGCTCCCTCCGTTTCCCGGCACGTCCGGCCGTCGCGACTGGCGCGCCGCGTTCGATGCGATCGGCAAGTTGATGGCGAATGGCGACGACACCACGCAGGTGTTCCGGATCATGCGCGCGCTGAACGTCGGCAACGGGCCGATGAACTATGCGCGGTTGCTCGGCACCACCCAGGGCGGGCGGCTCGCCTACGAGCGGACCGAGCTGGCCCAGCGCTTCTCCGATCCCGCCTTCGTCGCGGCGTTCGCCCCGGGCACGGTCGGCGCAGCGTATCGCCACTTCCTCGAATCGACCGGCTATTCCGCCGACGGCCTCGTCGAGGTCAGCCGGATCGAGCCGAGCGAGGACGACATCACGCATCCCTATGCGTGGTTCGGCCGCCGCGTCCGCGACACCCACGACATCTGGCACGTGCTGACCGGCTACAAGGCCGACGAAAGCCTGGGCGAGGCCGCGCTGGTGGCGTTCAGCTATGCGCAGGTCGGCGGGCTCGGCTGGGCGTTCATCGGCGGCGCCGCGGCGCTCAAGAGCCTGAAGGTGACCAAGGGCACGCTGTTCGCCAAGGCGGTGTGGGAGGGCTATCGTCACGGCCGCAAGGCGAAGTGGATCTCGGGCGAGGATTACGAACAACTCCTCCACGAACCCCTCGACGCCGCCCGCGCGCGGCTGAACATCGCTACCCCCACCGCCTACCTGACCGCGCAGCGCGAACTCGGCGCCGAACTCGCTTCCTATCTGAGCACGCAGCGCGCCGCCGCCTGACCTCTCGCGGATTGCCAGCACGACAGGGCGCGCTAAGTCGGGCGCGATGCTCGCGCGCCTCGTCCTCACCGATTTCCGCAACCACGCGGCGCTGACGCTCGCGCCCGGGCCGGGCTTCGTGGTGCTGACCGGCGCCAACGGGGCAGGTAAGACCAACATCCTCGAGGCGGTGTCGCTGTTCGCCCCCGGCCGCGGGCTGCGCCGCGCCTCGCTCGGCGACATGGCGCGCGCCGACGGGCCGGGCGGGTTCGGGGTCGCCGCGGCGATCGCCGATGAGGTCGAGATCGCCACCGGCGCGCTGGCGAGCGCGCCCGAGCGCCGGATCGTCCGCATCCAGGGCGCGGCCGCGACCGCCAACACGCTGGCCGACTGGCTGACGATCCTCTGGCTCACCCCGGCGATGGACCGGCTGTTCGTCGAACCCGCAGGCGAGCGCCGCCGCTTCCTCGATCGCCTCACCCTCGCGCTCCACCCCGCGCATGCGCATCATGCCGCGCGCTACGAGGCCGCGATGCGCGCGCGCACCCGCCTGCTCACCGACGACGCACCCGCCGACCCGGACTGGCTCGCGGCGCTCGAGACGCAGATGGCGGAGCACGGCGCCGCGCTCGCGGCGGCGCGCGACGAGACGGTGACATTGCTCGCGGCCCGGCTCGCCGACCGCGCCGACGCCGATTTCCCTAGCGCCGGGCTCGCGCTCGAAGGGTGGGTGGAGACCGACCTCGCCGAGGCGCTCCGCCGCAATCGCGCGCGCGATGCGGCGGCGGGGCGCGCGCTGGTCGGCCCGCACCGGGTCGATCTCGTCGTCACCCATCTCGACAAGGCCCGCGCCGCCGCGCTCGCCTCGACCGGCGAGCAGAAGGCGCTGCTGCTCGGCATCGTCCTCGCGCATGCCGAACTCGTCGCCGACCGCACCGGCCGCCGCCCGATCCTGCTGCTCGACGAAGTCGCCGCGCATCTCGACCCCGATCGCCGCGCCGCGCTGTTCGATCGTCTGGCGGGGCTTGGCCAGGTCTGGATGACCGGCGCGGAAGAGGCGTTGTTCGCCGCCATCGGCGCCGAGAAGGTCCATATCGCGCTCGGCTGACCGATCGCCCGCCGTCGCCCGTCCCGCCCCGCTCGCGAGCCATTTCGCTTCCGTTTCGGGGGCGTCGTGCCTATATGCTGGGCATGGCAACCAACCCCGCTTCAAACCCCAATATGGGCGATTACGGCGCCGATTCGATCAAGGTCCTGAAGGGCCTCGACGCGGTCCGCAAGCGCCCCGGCATGTATATCGGCGACACCGACGACGGCTCCGGCCTCCACCACATGGTGTTCGAGGTGTCGGACAATGCGATCGACGAGGCGCTGGCGGGGCATTGCGACCGGATCGACATCGTCCTCAACCCCGACGGCTCGGTATCGGTCACCGACAATGGCCGCGGCATCCCGACCGGCATCCACACCGAGGAAGGCGTGTCGGCGGCCGAGGTCATCATGACCCAGCTCCATGCCGGCGGGAAGTTCGAGAACACCTCGGACGACAATGCCTACAAGGTGTCGGGCGGGCTCCATGGCGTCGGCGTTTCGGTGGTCAATGCGCTCAGCGAATGGCTCGACCTGACGATCTGGCGCGATGGCCAGGAACACTACATGCGCTTCGCGTTCGGCGACGCGGTCGCACCGCTGAAGGTCGTCGGTCCGGCGACCGAGGGGCAGAAGGGCACCCGCGTCACCTTCTTCCCGTCGCCCGCGACCTTCAAGATCACCGAATTTGATTTCGATAAGCTCGAGCACCGCTATCGTGAGCTTGCCTTCCTCAATTCGGGCGTCCGGCTGTTCCTCACCGACGGACGGCACGAGGAATTGAAGACCGTCGAGCTCTATTACGAGGGCGGGATCGCCGCGTTCGTCAAGTATCTCGATCGCGCCAAGACTTCGCTGATGCCCGAGCCGATCGCGATTTCCGGCACCCGCGACGACGTCACCATCGACGTCGCGCTGGAATGGAACGACAGCTATTACGAGAACGTCCTCGCCTTCACCAACAACATCCCGCAGCGCGACGGCGGCACCCATCTCGCGGCGTTCCGCGCGGCGCTGACCCGCACCCTCAACAACTATGCCGACAAGTCGGGCATGTTGAAGAAGGAGAAGGTCACCCTCACCGGCGACGACATGCGCGAGGGGCTGACCGCAATCGTCTCGGTCAAGCTACCCGATCCGAAGTTCAGCTCGCAGACCAAGGACAAGCTGGTCTCGTCGGAAGTCCGCCAGCCGCTCGAAAGCCTGATGGCGGACAAGCTCGCCGAATGGCTTGAGGAGAATCCAGCGCACGGCAAGGCGATCGTCGGCAAGATCATCGACGCCGCCGCCGCGCGCGAAGCCGCGAAGAAGGCGCGCGAGCTCACCCGGCGCAAGGGAGCGATGGACATCGCCTCGCTGCCCGGCAAGCTCGCCGACTGCCAAGAGCGCGACCCGACCAAGTGCGAATTGTTCCTGGTCGAGGGTGACTCGGCCGGCGGTTCGGCGAAGAGCGGGCGCGATCGCCACTTCCAGGCGATCCTCCCGTTGCGCGGCAAGATCCTCAACACCGAACGCGCGCGGTTCGACCGCATGATCTCCAGCCGCGAGATCGGCACGCTGATCCAGGCGATGGGCACCGGCATCGGCCGTGACGATTTCAACGCCGACAAGCTGCGCTACCACAAGATCGTCATCATGACCGACGCCGACGTCGACGGCGCACACATCCGCACGCTGCTGCTGACCTTCTTCTACCGCCAGATGCCCGAGCTGATCGAACGCGGTCACCTCTTCATCGCCCAGCCGCCGCTGTACAAGGCGACCAAGGGCCGGTCGGAAGTGTATCTGAAGGACGATGCCGCGCTCGACGAATATCTGGTCGAGGCGGGGGTTTCGATGATGGTGTTCGAGACGGTCGGCGGCACGCGCTCGGGCAAGGATCTGCGCACGCTGGTCGATCATGCTCGGCGGATGCGCTCGCTGATGCGCTACGTGCCCCGGCGCTACGATCCGGTGATCATCGAGGCGCTCGCGCTCGGCGGCGCGCTCGATCCCAACTTCACCCCCGCGCAGCGAGCCGATCGCGTCGCCGAGGTCACCCGCCGGCTCGATTACGGCGACGACGAGGCGGGCTGGTCCGCACGGCTGACCGAAGATGGCGGGATCCACTTCGAACGGCTGTGGCGCGGCGTCACCGATCACCACATCATCGAGGCGACGTTCCTCGGCTCGGCGGAGGCGCGCAAGCTCCACACCCTGTCCGCGGAGCAGGCCGACAGCTTCAATCAGGCCGGCAAGCTGGTCCGCGCGAGCGGCACGCCCCAGCCGAGCGAGGACGAGGAAGAAGTCGGCGACAACTCGACCGTGCCCGGCGGCGGCAACACCGCGACGCTCGCGCGCGGCGAAAGCCTGGTCGCGCGTCCCTCGCAACTGCTCGATGCGATCCTCGCGGCGGGACGCAAGGGCCTCGCGATCCAGCGCTACAAGGGATTGGGCGAGATGAACGCCGAGCAATTGTGGGAAACCACGCTCGATCCCTCGGTCCGCACCATGCTCCGCGTGACCACCGAGGACACGTCGGCGGCGGACATGATCTTCACCCAGCTTATGGGCGAAGTCGTCGAACCGCGGCGCGAGTTCATCCAGGACAACGCGCTGAACGTCGCCAATCTGGACGTTTAAGGAGGGGCGGGCCGCGCGCCCGCACCCTTGCATTGTTGGAGCCGCGCTGATCAAGCCGATCGGCAGCTGTTTCTCATCGTCGGTTTGATCACGTCACGGTAGCGGCACACCGCTTGCTTTTGCCACCCCGGCGAAGGCCGGGGCCCAGATAAGCAGGCTTCGGTGATGACGGGCAGCGCTCAGCACCTTCTATTCCCGACTGGGCCCCGGCCTACGCCAGGGTGGTGGTACGGAGGGGGGCGTTCCACGGCGCAACCGCCGGGATCCTGCGCACGCAGGAGCCCGGAGCAACGACCGCCGTTGCCCGTAACCCTAGGCTCCTGCGTTCGCAGGAACACAGTGGGTGTTTCCGGGGCACCGTATGTCACCACCCCGGCGAAGGCCGGGGCCCAGTTACGCGGGCTTCCGTGACGACGGGCAGCGCTCGTCACCTCAACCCCCGCCGGGCGCCGGCCTCCGCCGCGGCCGCTTAAAAAGTGTGGCAGCGGGGTCGCCTCTCACGCAGCGCGACCCACCCCTCGCACGCACGCGTGTGGGTGCGACTCTTGTGACTTTTGCCCGGCCCGGCTCAGGCCAGGCTCGCCCGCAGCGTCGCTCTCACCCCCGCCTCGCAGGGCTCGTATTCGACCACCGACTGCAGGCTCTGCGCCATCACCCGGATTAGCTTGGTGCCGAGGCCGGTGCCCTTCGGGGTCACGCCTGCGGGCATGCCGCAGCCGTCGTCTTCCACCGCGAGCAGAAATGCGCCGTCGCCGTCGCGTTCAAGCAGCACGCGGACGTCGCCATTGCCGTCGGGATAGGCGTATTTGCACGCGTTGGTGACCAGTTCGGTGACGATCACCCCGACCGACACCGCACGGTCGGTCGGCAGCCGCACCGCCTCCGCGGCGCAGCGCAGCGAATGGCCGCCGCTGTCGCCCGACAGCGTCGCGGCGAGTTCGGCAACCAGCGCGCCGAGATATTCACGCATGTCGACGCTCTCGACATCATTGGCCGAATAGAGCCGGCGATGAACCTGCGCGATCGCGCCGATCCGTCGCTGGGTGTCCTCCAGCGCCGCGCGCGCATTGGTGTCGGTCAGCGCGCTCGCCTGCAGCCCAATCATGGCCGACACCAGTTGCAGCGAATTGGCGACGCGGTGGTTTACCTCGCCGAGCAGCGCCTCGAGCCGCGCGTTGCTGCCGCGCAAATCGGCTTCCGCGGCGGCCTTGGCCTGTTCGAGCCGGGCGCGGGCGCGGACTTGTTCGAAGCTGGCGGCGAGCAGATCGAAGAAATCCTCGCCGACGGTCTTGACGACATAGTCGGCTGCGCCCGCCTTCAGCGCCGCGACCGCGATCCGGCCCTCTTCGGATCCGGTGACATACACCACCGGCGGCGTGTCGGGCAGCGCCTGCAACTGGCGCAGCGTCTCGATCCCGTCGATGCCGGGCATGTAGTGATCGACCGTGATCAGGTCGAACGCTTCGCGCTGCGCCAGTGCGACGCCCTCGACGCCACCCTCGGCGCAGGTCACGTGGAAGCCGCGCCGCATCAGTGCGCGCGACGCCAGCCGACGGATGCCGGGGTCGTCGTCGATATAGAGGACCCGGGTCTCGCTCACTGGTCCTCGATCTCGGGCACCTGGATCACCGACAGGAACAGCCCGAGCTGCCGGATCGCCTGGGCGAAGCTTTCGTAGTTCACCGGCTTGGTGATGTAGACGTTGCAGCCGAGATCGTAGCAACGCTGGATCTCGATCTTGTCGTCGGTGGTGGTCAGCACGACGACCGGGGTCCGCTTCAGCGGACTGCCCTCCGCCTTGATCCTAGTCAGGATGTCGGTGCCGCTCATGTCGGGGAGGTTGAGATCGAGCAGGATCAGCGCCGGGCCGTTGCGCGCGGGGCCGGTCGGATCCTCGAACAGGAACGACAGCGCGGTGTGGCCGTCGGTAAAATGCTTGATGTCGTTGAGGATACCGGCGCGGCGGATGTTCTTTTCGATCAGACGGGCATGGCCCTCGTCGTCCTCGATCATCACGATGCCGATCATCTGGTGCGCGTTCATGGCCGTTGTTCCTGGATCTGAAAGGTCTTGGGCAAGGTGAGCCGGAATGTCGATCCCTGACCCAATTCGGATTCGACGTCGATGGTGCCGCCGAGGCGATGGGCGAGGGCGCGGACATGCGCGAGGCCGATGCCCTCGCCGGGCTGGTCCTGCGCACCTGCCCGGCGGAACAGGTCGAAGATGCGCTGGTGGTCGCCCGGCGCGATGCCCCGCCCGTTGTCGGCGATCGCGATGGTGACGCGGCCGCGCGCCTCGCTGCCCGACACCGCAATCGTGCCGGCACGGTCGGGATGGCCGTACTTGGTCGCGTTTTCGATCAGGTTCGACAGGATCTGTTCCAGCGCGACACGATCGGTGACGATCGTCGGCAGCGGTCGCTCGATTGACAGCGTCACGCCGCGTTCGTCGATGACGTGGCGGATCGACGCGGCGATGCTGTCGACTACCGCCGCCGGATCGAGCTGTTCGGGCGCGATCGTCCGCCGCCCCTCGCGCGACAGCTTCAGGATCGCGTTGATCAGCCGGTCCATCTTCTGGGTGGACGCGCGGATGAAGCCGATCGCCTCGGGCAGGTCCTCGCGCACCGCGCCGCGGGCGTCGCTGGTCACGATGTCGGGCACGGTCGCCTCGGCGCGCTCGATCAGCTCGGTCAGCGGCGGGATCACCTCGGCCAGTTCCGCGGTGAAGCCCATCACGTTGACCAGCGGAGATCGCAGATCGTGGCTGACGATATAGGCGAAGCGCTGGATCTCCTCGTTGGCGCGCGAGAGATCGGCGGTCCGCTCGGCGACCTGCTCCTCCAGCGTGTCGGCGAAGTCGCGGAGCATGTCGCGCGATGCGGTCAGCGCCCGCGTGTTGTGCAGTACCACCAGCAGCGTCAGCACCACGACGAGCGCGAGCAGCACGGCGGCGATCCCTGACACGACGTAGAACCAGAAGGTGGCGCTGCGTTGCAGGTCGCTGCGCATGGCGAGCAGCCGGGTCTCCTCGTCCGCCATCGCCTTCAGCCGATAGCGGATCGCGCGGGTGAGGAGCACGCTGGTGTCGCTCGCAAATGCGGCGCGCGCGGCCTGAAGGTCCCCCGTAGCGGCCAGCGACACCGATGCCATCCGGGTTTTCTGGAAGGCACCGAGCAGTGGCAGGATGCGATTGACCCGGCGGATCTGATTGGCGTTGTCGCGGGTCAGCTGGCCGATCTCCGACAGCCCCGCGAACAGCGTGCGCGACGTCCGGCCATAGGCTTCTGCGAACACCGGGCCGGGCGCCAGCAGGTAACCCCGCCGCGCGGTCTCCGACTGCTCCAGCGCGACCTGCACATTGGAAATCGCCTGGCGCACGTCCTGGGTATGGACGACCGCCGCGGTATAGGCCTGGTTGCGCCCGTTGATCCACGCGATCGCGACCGCGGCGGCGATCAGCAGCAGCAGCGCAGTCGCCATGAATGCGACCAGCACGCGCCCGAACCGGCCTTCGGAAACCTTCAACCTGCCGACGACGCTGCCTACCATCCGCCTTCCCTTAGCCGAAGGCGCGGCATTTGCCAGCCGGCGCGAAAGACCGGATGCTAGAGCAGCAGTTCCTGCGGCGACGCCTTGCCGACATGCCCGCCGCCGCGGCGACGATCCATTTCGTGGTTGGCGGTGAAGCGGATGTCGGGGTCGCGATCGGTCAGGAACCCCATCAGCGTCTCATGGTCCAGCTCGCGCCATTCCTTGCCGCGATCGGGGCCGTAGCGTACCCGCGGGATCAGGCCGGGATCGCGCGACCATTCGATCAGTTGCGCAAGGCTCGCCTCGTTGAGCAGGTCGCGCAGGTGGAACGCGGTGACATAGGCGTCGGGAAAGGCGCGGTGCACCGGCAGCCCGCGTTCATGCTCCAGCCCCTCGGGCTTGCGCCAATAGCGCAGCACCTGGTTGGAAAAGCTCGGCGAATCCGGCCACATCCGCAGCGCGCACTTCCAGGTGCAGATCCATTCGGCGCCATGGGTCAGCGCCGAGGTGCAATATTGCTGCTCGAAATCGGCCCGGTGCGCGGCTAGCGCGAGCCGGCGCGGATAGGGATCGAGTACGCGCCGCGCGACGTCGTGCCACCACGGCGCGTCGGCGACCTGTTCGTCGAGAATATGATGCACCGCCTGCGTCACCGGTGGGATCGAGCGGCCGGGATTGACGAGGATGCTGCCGCCCTCGCCATACAATTCCCAGCGCCCGCCGGCGCCGAGTGCGACGTCCTGCCAGCCGATCTCGCACACCCCGTGCGCGGGCGGCGCGCTACCGGTAGTCTCGAGGTCGATGACGCGGACGATCTGGGGCTGGGGCGGGGGCATGATCGCTAGATGGTTGTTTCGACACGGTTTCGCCAGCCCGGTACGCCGGAAGCGCGGTGCCGGGTCAGAACGATCCGTCCCGATCGACGTCCAGCTCGCGAACGCCGCGACGCTGCCTGGCCCGGTCGACCAGCTTGCGCAGGCCCTCGCGCCGTTCGCGGGCGGCGGGCACGTCGCGCAGCAGGAACTCCTTGTCGCCGGTGGTGCGGTCGGACGAGGTGATCGTGATCGTGCCGATATCGGTGATCTGGTTGATCAGCGAGAACACCACGCGGACGTCCTTGATCCGGTACAGCTCGATCTCGTCGATCGACTTCATCAACAGCCCGCTACGGATGATCAGCCGCTGGTCGGTGATGACATAGGCCGACGACATGTTGCGCAGCCACCGGACCAGGATGATGACCAGCCCGACCCCGACCGCGCTCAGCAGCAGCGTGCCCCAGCCCGCGAGACTGCCGAACACCCAGCGCGCGGTGCTCGACCGGAAGCTGTCGACCTCGCGCTCGGCCGGAAGGTTCGTCGTCATCGCGTCGGTCTACTCCCCGCATCCGCCTTCAGCAACAAATCGCGCGCGGCGTTGACGCGGTGCGCGAGCTCGGCCGATCCGCCGCGATCGGGGTGGACCTGTGCCGCCAGCCGGCGATGCGCGACGCGGATCGCATCGGCGTCCGCATCGGCGCCGATGCCGAGCACCGCGCGCGCTTCGGCAAGGTCGGTCATCGGCCGGCGCGAGGTCGATTTGCGGAGCAGCAGCCAGACGCCCCAGATGATCGCCGCCGCGACGAGCCACTTCATCATGCGACCACCCTCATGCGACCAACCTCATGCAAAGAGCGGCGGTGCGGGCTCGGGCAGTTGCAGCGCCGCCATCATCTCGCGCAGTTCCTGGCGTGCGGCGACATGCGCCAGCCCCATCGCCCCGAACTCCTTGGAATCGATCATCGTCAGGCCCGCCGGGAACAGCTCGCGGTAGATCACGCGCTCACCGAGGCCGGGGATGATCCGGAAGCCCACGCGCTTGGCGAGCTGCCCCAGTGCGTCCGACACCCGGCGCATGTTGCGTGCCTCGATATGCTGGAGCCGGTTGCGCAGCACCACCCAGTCGATCTGGGTGCCGTCGGCGCGCGCGCGCTGCTTGCGGGCATCCCAGATCAGCTCGGAATAGAAGCTCGGCCGGGTCACCTGGTATGTCTCTGCATCGACCTGGCCGATCAGGTCGAAATCGACGAAGCTGTCGTTCATCGGCGTAACCAGCGTGTTCGATAGCGCCGCCGCGGTGCGCGCGAACGGATCGTCGCGCCCCGGGGTGTCGACGACCAGGTAATCCGCGCCGTCCGACAGCCGCGCCCACAGCTCCTCGAACACTGCCTCGTTGGTGCCGTCATGGGTGGCGTGGACCGGCATCGGCAGGTCGCTGCCGGTGCGCTTGGCAGTGGCGGCGCGGTTGTCCAAATAGCGGCCGACGGTGCGCTGGCGATGATCGAGATCGAGGCACGCGACGCGGGCGCCACGGGCGGCGAGCGCGATCGCGACGTGCACCGCGGTGGTCGACTTGCCGGTGCCGCCCTTCTCGTTGGCGAAGGCGATGACGTGAGGCCCTGCGGGCACGGCGTATTCCTTGTTGATCGGGTGTCGGACCCTCCATAGAAGCCGCGCGCTGATTGTTCGAGGGGGTTTGAAGGTGCAGACGATTGGTGATCTCCGGCGCCTGCGCGATGTGATCGCGCAGTGGCGTGCCGCGGGGCAGGCGGTGGCGCTGGTGCCGACGATGGGCGCGCTGCACGCCGGGCATGTCGCGCTGATCGACGCGGCCAAGCGCCCGGGGACCAGGGTCGTGGCGTCGATCTTCGTCAATCCCAGGCAGTTCGGCCCGAGCGAGGATCTCGGCCGCTATCCACGACGCGAGGCGAGCGACGCGCGGATGCTGACCGCGGCGGGCTGCGACCTGCTCTGGATGCCGTCGGTGGAGACGATGTACCCCGCGGGGTTCGCGACCAACGTCTCGGTCGCCGGGGTGTCGGACGGCTTCGACGGTGCGGCGCGACCGGGACATTTCGATGGCGTCGCCACCGTGGTGACCAAGCTGTTCAACCAGGTCAGCCCCGATCTCGCCTATTTCGGTGAAAAGGACTTCCAGCAGCTCGCGGTGATCCGGCGGCTGGTCGCCGACCTCGATCTGGCGGTCGAGATCGTCGGGGTGCCGACCCAGCGCGACGACGACGGGCTCGCGCTGTCGTCGCGCAACATCTATCTCGACGAGGTCCAGCGGGCGAGCGCGGTGGCGCTGCCGCGCGCGCTGGGCATCGCCGCCCGCTCGATCGCGCGCGGCGATGCGCCCGACGACGCGCTGGCCGAGGCGCGCGAGACGCTGATCGCGGCGGGGTTCGAGATCGACTATGTCGCGCTCGCCGATGCCGAGACACTGGCGCCCGATCCGGCCCCCGATCGCCCCCGCCGGCTGCTCGCCGCGGCGCGAATGGGGACCACCCGATTGATCGACAACGTGCCGATCGAACAGGGTTAAACGCATTAACCATTTGGATAGGCGAATCGGTTCAGAACACCCTCGAAGCAAGCGGGGTGAGTTCAATGGGCAGCAGCTACAAGAGTGCGCAATTTCTGATCGAGAGCCGGATGGCGGACGCCGCCGCCGGCGACATGGACGCGCTGTACGATCTCGGCGTCAGCTATTCGACCGGCACCTCGGGCGTTCAGATCGACCTGATCGAAGCGCATAAGTGGTTCAACCTCGCCGCGGTGTCCGGGCTCGAAGAAGCGCAGGCGTGCCGCGCCGAAGTCGCCGAGGACATGACCGCGCGCGAGATCGCGACCGCCCAGGCCGCCGCGCGCGCATGGCTCGGCATGACCCAGCGCCGCGCCGCCTGATCTAGCCGGTCACCGCCAGCTGCTGGAGCATGAACGCCTGCCATTCGGCGTTCTGGCGAAAGCGTTCGAACCGCCCCGATTTGCCGCCATGCCCCGCCTCCATGTTGACGCGGAACAGCAGCGGGTTGCGATCGGTCTTCATCTCGCGAAGCTTGGCGACCCATTTCGCGGGCTCGTAATATTGCACTTGGCTGTCCCATAGCCCGGTGCCGACATAGAGCGCCGGATAAGCCTTCGCCGCGACGTTGTCGTAGGGCGAGTAGCTCAGCATGTAATCGTAGAAGCGCTTCTGCGCCGGATTGCCCCATTCGTCATATTCGAAGGTGGTGAGCGGGATCGACGCGTCGAGCATCGTCGTGACGACGTCGACGAACGGCACCTGCGCCACGATCAGCTTATAATCCGCCGGCGCCATGTTCGCGACCGCGCCCATCAGCAACCCGCCGGCGCTGCCGCCCATCGCCGCGACCCGATCCTTCGCCGCATATTTCTGTGCGACGAGATAGCGGGTGACGTCGATGAAATCGGTGAAGCTGTTCTTCTTGTTGAGCAGATGGCCGTCGTCGTACCAGCCGCGGCCCATCTCCTGCCCGCCGCGGATATGCGCCAGCGCATAGACCATGCCGCGATCGAGCAAGCCGATCTGGCCGGGATCGACCCGCGGGTCCATCGACAGGCCGTAGCTGCCATAGGCATATTGCAGCATCGCCGCGGTGCCGTCGCGCTTGAAGCCCTTCTTGTAGACGATCGACACCGGGATTCGCGTACCGTCGCGGGCCGGCACCCAGACCCGCTCGGTCACGTAAGCGGCGGGGTCGTAGCCCGGCACCGGCGCGACCTTCAGCACGCGGCGCTCGCCCGTGGTGGCGTTGACCTCGTAGGTCGTCGTCGGGGTCACCAGCGACCCGTAGGTGTAGCGCACCCACGGCGTCGCGGGCTCTTCGTTGATGTCGAGCGCCATGCGATAGGCGGGTTCGTCGGCCTTCACCGGGATCGACTTGCCGGCGTCGGTCAACAGCCGGATCATGCGGTTGCCGCCCTCGCGCTGGTCGATCGCGACATAGCCGTCGAACGGCTTGAAGCTTTCGATGAACACGGTGTCGCTGGCGGGGGTCAGGTCGCGCCACGCCGCGGGGCCCTTGGCCAGATCGGCGTCGGCGACGGTCACCAGCTTGTAGTTCTTCGCGGCCTTGTTGGTGCGGACGATCCAGCGCGTGCCGATATGGTCGGCGCTGTAGCGGAACTCGCGTTGCCGCGGCGCGACGACGGTGAAGGCGGTGGGTGTCGCCACCGGCGCGCAGCGTTGTTCGTCGCTGACCGTCGTCTGAACGCCGATGCAGACGAACCTGTCGTCGGCGGTGCGCGCGATGCCCATCGAGAAGGTGTCGTCCTTCTCCTCGTAGAGTAGCGTGTCGGTCGCGGCCGGCGTGCCGAGCACGTGCGCCTTCGCCCGGTAGCCGCGCAGCGTCACCGAATCCTTCTCGACGTACAGGATCGTTTTGCTGTCGCCCGCCCAGACGATGTTGGGTTCGATGTTGGTGACGGTATCGGCGAGCATCCGGCCGGTGGCGAGGTCCTTCACCTTCAGCACGTACTGGCGGCGACCGACCACGTCCTCCGCCCAGGCGACTAGGCGGTTGTCGGGGCTGACCGACCAGTCGCTGAGCGCGAAGAAGCTGTGGCCCTGCGCCATCGCGGGCTGGTCGAAGATCGTCTCGGCAGGCGCGGTCTGCACGCCCTTGCGGCGCTCGACGATCGGATAGTTGCCGCCGACCTGGAAGCGCGATCGATACCAATAGCCGTTCTTGCGATACGGCACCGAGCCGTCGTCCTGCTTGATCCGCGCGACGGTCTCTTCGTAGAGCTTGGCCTGCAGCGGCTTCAGCGCGGCGAGCTGCGCATCGGCATAGGCGTTCTCGGCGGCGAGATAGCCGAGCATCTCGGGGTTCTTCCGGGTGTCGTCGCGCAACCAGTAGTAATCGTCCTCGCGGGTGCCGTTGGGCGAAGTGACCTCGAACGGCTTCTTGGCGACGCGGGGCGGCTGCGGAGAGGGTGCCGTCTGCGCGGTGGCGCCGGTGGCCACGATCAGGGCGACGGAAATCGAGAGACCAAAACGCTTGGTGATCGCCATGCTGCTTCCCCTTGTTCTTGGATCGATCGTAGCCGGAGGTTTGTGTCGCGTCAGTGAGTTTCTCGATCCTCCCTCGCTTCAGCGGGGGAGGTGGCTGGCGCAGCCTGACGGAGGGGGCCTCTCCACAAAGGCTGCCGCTTGGGCGAGGCGCCCTCCACCACTCGCTTCGCGAGCGGTCCCCCTCCCCCGCTGAAGCGAGGGAGGATCTAAGCCTCCTTCACGCCTTCTTCTTCGCCGCCACCTTCTTGGCCGGCGCCTTCTTCTTCGCGGGCGCCTTCTTCTTGCCCTTCGCGGGCGCCGCGGCGGCGCGGGCGTCGATCAGCTGGGCGGCTTCCTCCAGCGTCAGCGCGTCCTTCTCGATCGACTTGGGGAGCGTCGCGTTGGTGGTGCCGTCGGTGACATAGGCGCCGTAGCGACCTTCCATCAGCTTGATCTCGGCTTCGCTGCGCGGATGCAGCCCGAGTATTTTCAGCGGTGCCTGCGCGCCGCGTTGCGGGCGTCCGCCGCCGGCCGCGGCCTCGGCGAGCTTCACCACCGCGGCGTTCATGCCCGTCTCGAACACGTCGGACGTCGAGGTCAGCCGCGCATATTTGCCGGCATGCGCCAGATAGGGCCCATATCGCCCGATCGACGCGGTGATCGGCTCGCCCGATTCGGGGTGGGTGCCGATCGTGCGCGGCAGGCTCAGCAGCTTCAGCGCCCATTCGAGATCGAGCTCGGGGATGTCCTTCGGGATCGAGGCGCGCTTAGCGTCCTTGCCCTCGCCGAGCTGGATATAGGGCCCGAACCGCCCCGATTTGCGCTCGACCTCCAGCCCGGTCTCGGGATCCTTGCCGAGCCCTTCGGGGCCGGTGTCCTCGCCCTCGCCACCCGGCTGGGCGAAGCGGCGGGTGTATTTGCACTCCGGATAGTTGGAGCAGGCGATGAACGCGCCGAACTTGCCGCCGCGCAGCGCGAGCTTGCCCTCGCCGCAATTCGGGCAGAGTCGCGGATCGGAACCGTCCGCCTTGTCGGGGAACAGATAGTCGGCGAGAAACAGGTCGAGCGCGGCGGTCACCTCGCTCGGCTTCTGCTCCATCACCTCGGCGGTGCGTGGTTTGAAGTCGCGCCAGAACGCCTCGAGCACCGCCTGCCACTGCGCGCGGCCGCCCGAAACGTCGTCGAGCTCCTCTTCGAGCTCCGCGGTGTAATCGAACCCGACATAGCGTTCGAAGAAGCGTTCGAGGAACGCGGTGACGAGGCGTCCGCTCTCCTCCGCGAAGAAGCGGTTCTTCTCGACCCGGACGTACATCCGGTCCTTCAGCGTCTTGATGATCGACGCATAGGTGGAGGGGCGGCCGATGCCGAGTTCCTCCATCCGCTTGACTAGCGATGCCTCGGAAAAGCGCGGCGGCGGCTGGGTGAAATGCTGTTCGGCATCGACGCCCTTCTTGGCCGGGGCATCGCCCTCGCGCATGCGCGGGAGGCGGCGGGCGTCTTCATCCTGATTATCGTCGCTGCCCTCTTCGTACAGCGCGAGATAGCCGGGGAAGAGCACGACCTGGCCGGTGGCACGCAGCACGTTGCGTCCGGTGCCGTCGGCGAGCTCGACCGTGGTCCGCTCCATCCGCGCCGACGCCATCTGGCTGGCGAGCGCGCGCTTCCAGATCAGGTCGTAGAGGCGCGCATGGTCGCCGCCGCCGACGCGGTCCTTGGCGAAATCGGTCGGGCGGATCGCCTCATGCGCTTCCTGCGCGTTCTTCGCCTTGGCGGTATACTGGCGCGGCTTGTCGGGCACGTAGGACGCGTCGTAGCGGTTGGCGATCGCCAGCCGCGCGGCGGAGATCGCGGAGCCGTCCATCTGCACGCCGTCGGTGCGCATATAGGTGATCGCGCCGTCCTCGTAGAGGCCCTGCGCGATCCGCATCGTGTGATCGGCGGAGAAGCCGAGCTTGCGCGACGCCTCCTGCTGCAACGTCGAGGTGGTGAACGGGGCGGGTGGGTTGCGCCCGGCGGGCTTGGTGTCGACGGTCTGGACCGAGAAGCGGCCCTCGGCGACCGCCTGCTTCGCCTTCAGCGCATCGCCCTCGTTGCCGATCGACAGCCGGTCGAGCTTCTTGCCGTCCCATTGCACCAGCCGCGCGACGAACGGCGTGCCGTCATGCTCCATCGCCGCGGTGACCGACCAATATTCCTGGGCACGGAATGCCTCAATCTCGCGCTCGCGCTGGACGATCAGGCGCAGCGCGACCGACTGGACGCGTCCCGCCGATTTCGCGCCGGGCAGCTTGCGCCACAGCACCGGCGACAGCGTGAAGCCGACCAGGTAATCGAGCGCGCGGCGGGCACGATAAGCGTCGATCAAGTCGGTATCGAGCTCGCGCGGGTGCTGCATCGCGTGCAGCACCGCGGGCTTGGTGATCGCGTTGAAGGTGACACGCTCGACCTCCTTGGGCAATGCCTTGCGGGCGCGCAGCACCTCCTGGACATGCCAGCTGATCGCCTCGCCCTCGCGGTCCGGATCGGTGGCGAGGATCAGGCGGTCGGCCTTCTTCGCTTCGTCCGCGATCGCCTTCAGCTGCTTGGACTTGTCCGCATAATTTTCCCATTCCATCGCGAAATCGGCGTCGGGATCGACCGATCCGTCGCGGGCGGGCAGATCGCGGACATGGCCGTAGCTGGCGAGGACGCGAAAGTCCGAGCCGAGATATTTCTCGATGGTTTTCGCCTTGGCCGGCGATTCGACGATGACAAGCTGCATGGGGTTCGAAGCGTCCTTACGTGTACGCGCGAGGATGACGAGGCTCCGGCGGCGTCGTCAAGCGGGGGGTCAAGAGAGGCCAAAGGTCACAAGAGTCACACCCTATGCGCGGGCGCGAATGGAAAGACGGTGCAGTGTATAAATCGAACGGGCGGGGATTGCCGTCCTCGATGCACCGAACACGCGCTGTAGGACACCGGGCAATGCGCTAGGCGCAGAGCATTGGGTCATGCGAGGCTGACGCGCCCGCCCGCTTGCCGCTCAAGCCGCCCGGCGAGTTCGAGCTCCAGCAACACCGTCTGCACCGCGGCCGGCGAGCAGCCCGACTGCCGTACCAGTTCGTCGATCGCGACCGGCACCGACCCGAGCAGCGCGGTAACGACGCCGCGCTCCCGATCGCTGGCGTCGGCGGGGGGCGGCGCGGCGAAGCGGTCGGCGGGGGAGCGGACCGCGCGGGCGTCGATCGGGCGGATCTGGTCGAGGATGTCGGCCGCCGACTGGACCAGCGTCGCGCCGTCGCGGATCAGCAAATTGCCTCCCTGCGCGCGCGGATCGATCGGGCTCCCCGGCACCGCCATCACCTCGCGCCCCATCTCGCCCGCGAGCCGCGCGGTGATCAGCGAGCCCGATCGTGGCACCGCCTCCACCACCACGGTGCCGAGCGACAGGCCGGCGATGATCCGGTTGCGGTACGGGAAGTGCCGCGCGTGCGGCTCGGTGCCGGGCGGCTGTTCGGCGACGAGCAGGCCGCGCTCGGCAATGCTCTCCTGCAGCGCGGCGTTCTCGGGCGGGTAGGCGATGTCGATGCCGCCCGCGATCACCCCGATCGTGGCGGGCATCGCACCGACATGCGCGGCGGTGTCGATCCCGCGCGCGAGCCCCGACACCACCGTCGCGTCGGGGGCGAGGTCGTGGCCGAGCTGGCGCGCGAACCGGCAGGCGGCGGCGGAGGCGTTGCGCGCGCCGACCAGTGCGACGCAGGCACGGCCGAGCAGCGCGCGATCGCCGCGGACGATCAGGGCGGGCGGCGCGTTCTCGATCTCGGCGAGCAGCGGCGGATAGTCGGCGTCATCGATGAACAGATAGCGCGCGCCGAGCCGTGCGACCGTCGCTTGCTCGCGTTCGATCTGCGCGGCATCGGGCGTGCGCGGCGCTGCGCCGCCACCGCGCCGCGCGAGCATCGGCAGCGCTTCGATCGCGGCGTCGGCGGTGCCGAAGCGGGCGATCAGCTGGCGGTAGGTGACCGGGCCGATGCCCGACGTGCGCAGGAGGCGGAGCCGCGGCGTGGCGGCGTCAGCCATCCTTGCGGCCGATGCGGGGTTCGTCGCCCGCCAGCAGCCGTTCGATGTTCTCGCCGTGCTTCCACAGCACGATGATCGCGAGCACCAGCAACAGCATGACGAGATCGAACCGCCCGAACAGCGCCGCCCCGACCGGTGCGCTGATCGCCGCCGCCATCCCCGCCACCGACGAGATCCTGAGCAGCGCGAGCAGGCCCAGCCACACCAGCGCGTAGAGCAGCCCGATCGGCCAGTGCAGCGCCAGCACGATCCCCATCAGCGTCGCGACGCCCTTGCCGCCGCGAAACCCGAGCCACACCGGATAGCAATGGCCGACGAACGCGCCGATCGCGGCGAGCGGCGCCTGCCCGGGGAACAGCCGCTGCGCGATCAGCACCGCCGCCGCGCCCTTGGCGAGATCGAGCAGCAGCGTCGCCGCCGCCAACCCCTTGCGCCCGGTGCGCAGCACGTTGGTCGCGCCGATATTGCCCGATCCGACCTGGCGCAGGTCGCCCGCGCCGAACGCACGGGTCAGGATCACCCCGAACGGGATCGATCCCAGCAGATAGCCGAGCAGCAGCGCCAGACTGGGCGCTACCCAGGTGATTTCGGTCTGCACGGCACCCCCTTGTCGCGCCCCTACATATCGGGGTCGTGACGCTTCGCCAACAACCTCGGTCAGCTTGGCGCAGCGCCTTGCGCCGGATAAGGGCCCCGTGATGTCCGACGCGCCGATCCTGTTCTTCGATTCGGGCGTCGGCGGGCTGTCGATCGTTGCCCCGGCGCGCGCGCTGCTGCCGACCGCGCGCTTCGTCTATGCCGCGGATGCGGCCGGCTTTCCCTACGGCACCAAGAGCGAGGCGGAGATCGCGGCGCGGGTGCCGGCGCTGCTCGGGCGGCTCGCGGAGCGCTATCGCCCGCGGCTGATCGTGATCGCGTGCAACACCGCCTCGACGATCGCGCTGCCCGCGGTGCGCGCCGCGCTCGACCTGCCGATCGTCGGGACCGTGCCCGCGGTCAAGCGCGCGGCCGAGCTCAGCGTGACCCGGACGATCGGTGTCCTCGGCACCGACGCGACGGTGCGGCAGGCCTATGTCGCGGATCTCGCCGCGCGCTTCGCCGCCGACTGCACCGTGCTGCGGCACGGATCGGCGGCGCTGGTCGAGCTCGCCGAGGCCAAGCTGCGCGGTGCGGCTGCCGATCCCGCGGCATATCGCGCGGTGCTCGCAGGGTTGTTCGATCAGCCCGGTGGCGATTCGATCGACGTCGTCGTCAACGCCTGTACGCATTTCCCGCTGGTCGCCGACGAACTCGCGGCGGCTGCGCCGCGTGCGGTGCGCTTCGTCGATGGCGGTGCGGGGATCGCGCGGCGCATCGCGGCACTGACCGAGGGGCAGGACTGGCCAGACCGTGCCGCATCCGGCACCGCGGTCTTCACGCGACTCGGTGCGGCGGAACGCGCACTCGCGCCGGCGCTGGCGGCTTATGGGTTCGATGCGATTGAAGGCTTGTAAGGTCGATCGCGGTGACCCAGCAAATGCGCTGGAATTTATAACCTCTCGGGCGTAAACGCGCGTGCCATGAGCTTGGATCGTACCGACACCGGCGCGCGCGTCGATTATTCGCGGGTGTTCACCCAGGCGATCGATCGCCTGCACAGCGAGGGGCGCTACCGCGTCTTCATCGACATCCTGCGCAACAAGGGTGCCTTTCCCAACGCGCGCTGCTTCGCCGGGCATAACGGCCCCAAGCCGATCACGGTCTGGTGCTCGAACGACTATCTCGCGATGGGTCAGCATCCGGCGGTGATCGCGGCGATGGAAGAGGCGCTGCACGACGTCGGCGCCGGCTCCGGCGGCACCCGCAACATCGGCGGCAACACGCATTATCACGTCGATCTCGAGCATGAACTCGCGGACCTGCACGGCAAGGAAGCCGCGCTGCTGTTCACCAGCGGGTACGTGTCGAACGAGGCGACGCTGTCGACCATCGCCAAGCTGCTGCCCGGCTGCGTGATCTTCTCGGACGAGCTGAATCACGCATCGATGATCGCGGGGATCCGCCAGTCGGGCTGCGAGAAGCGGCTGTTCCGCCACAACGACCTCGCTCATCTCGAGGAGCTGCTGGCGGCCGAGGACCCGACGCTGCCGAAGCTCATCGCATTCGAGAGCGTCTATTCGATGGAAGGCGACGTAGCGCCGATCGCGGCGATCTGCGATCTCGCCGACCGGTACAACGCGCTGACCTATCTGGACGAGGTCCATGCGGTCGGCATGTACGGCCCGCGCGGCGGCGGCATCTCCGAGCGCGACTCGGTCGCCGATCGCATCACGATCATCGAGGGTACGCTCGGCAAGGCGTTCGGGGTGATGGGCGGCTACATCGCCGCGGATCAGACCATCGTCGACGTGATCCGCAGCTACGCGCCGGGCTTCATCTTCACCACCAGCCTGTCGCCGGTGCTGGTCGCGGGCGTGCTCGCCAGCGTCCGCCACCTGAAGGCGTCGAGTGTCGAGCGCGAGGGGCAGCAGGCGTCCGCGGCGATGCTGAAGGCGATGCTGCACGACGCCGGGTTGCCGGTGATAATGGGCGATACCCACATCGTGCCGGTGATGGTCGGCGATCCGGTAAAGGCCAAGAAGATCAGCGACGTGCTGCTCGCCGAATACGGCGTCTACGTCCAGCCGATCAACTACCCGACGGTACCGCGCGGCACCGAGCGGCTGCGCTTCACCCCCGGCCCCGCGCATACGCCGGCGATGATGCGCGAGCTCACCGACGCGCTGGTCGAGATCTGGAGCCGCCTGGAACTGCGCAAGGCCGCCTGACGACAGGCGTCGTCAGGGCACCATGAAGCCCGCAACGATCGTCAGCCCGCCCAACCCGACCGACAGTGGCACCCGCAGCCGCAGCCAGTCGGCGGGCGCGTCGCCGCTACGGGCGAGGTGACGGTCGACGATAAGCGTCATCAGCAGCGCGACGCCGGTGCCGATCAGCAGCAGCCCGAACCGGCCGGTGATCGTGGCCATCGCCAGCAGCCCCATCGCGACCAGGCTCGGCACCACCGCCAGCGCGGCGAGCGACGCCTGGCTCTCGCGCCGACGCACCGCGAAGCCCCACCAGATGCCGCCGAGGAAGCTCAGGATGATCAGCGGATAGGCGACCGCCACCGGCAGCGCGAGATCGCTGCGGCCAAGCGCGATCATCGTCACCGCAGCGAATTGTGGCGCGAGACCCGCAAAGCCCAGCAGCATCGCGGCCTGCGATACCCGCGGCCGATCGTCGACGGGCTCGGTCGTCACGAGACGGTGATCGTCGCCCCGGTGCCCGGAACCGCGAGCGGCTCGCCAAATCGCACCGTGGTAATCAGCGCGTAATCGCCATCGACCGGCTCGCGGTAGACATGCACCACCGCACGGTCGCCATCGACCACCCAATATTCGGGGATCGCCGCCGCCGCGTAACGGACGCGTTTCAGGCCCTTGTCGCGAGCGAGCGACGTCTGCGCGACCTCGACGATCAGCGCGAGGTCGTCGGGCACCAGGAGCCGCTGACCCTCGACCGGATGCCGGAGCAGCGCGGCGTCGCACCCGAGCACGGTGTTATCACTGACATCGACCCCGACATCGCCGCGGACGAGCGCTTCTCCGACGATCATGGCTAGGCGGATGATCACCAGCGTCTGGCGGCGCGAATGATCGTTCAGCGGACGGTTCATGCGCTCGAGTTCTCCGTCGACCAGCTCGATCTTCATGTCGTCGAAGGCACCCGACTCGCCCATCCGGAGATATTCGGCGGTCGTGAACGCGGCCTTGGTCGAGGTGTCGGCAAGCTGGAAGGGCTTGTTCATGGCATCAACCTCTAAGCGACGCACCGCAGGGGCGCGACTCGTGGTATATACCTAACGTAGGAGGGCGCGCCATGTTGCTCCCGAGGCAGTGATGTTCGAGACCTGCTTGTGCTCCCGCGAAGGCGGGAGCCCACTACTGGATCCCCGCCTTCGCGGGGATACGAGAAGGTTCAAAACCCTACCGGCGCTCTTTGCGGCGACGCTTGAAGGGAAGACCTCGGCTACACGCTCGACAGCGCGCCCTTCGCGACGACCGGCCCGGTAGGCAGCCCGGTCGGCGATCCGCCGAGCGGCTCGACCGAGATCGCCAGCACCGCACCCGCGGCAAGCCGCGCGCGGTTGGCGGCGGGCACCGTCAACGCGGTCGCTGCACGGGTCAGCAGGCCGAGCGAATGCGGAACGCCGTCGGCGCCGATCACCCACAATTGCGCGACCCGATCGGCATCGATGGCGGGCGACGCCGCCACCCGCAACGCACCGCGCGCCGGATCGTAGAAGGAGGCGATCGGCGTCTTCTCGTAATCGAGCGACGCGACCAGCACCGGGCCGGAACGCTCTATCGGGGCGGGGGCGGGGGTGAAGACCACCGGCGCGGGTTCGGGACGCAGCGCGATCACCACCAGCAGGCAGGCGGCGAGCGCCGAACTGGCGATCGCGAGCAGCGGCCAAGGCAGGCGCGATGGGCGGCGATCGGTGCCGGGGCCACCGAGCGTCGCATCGATCCGCTCGATCAGGTCCTCCGGTGCCTCGACACCCGGCCACAGATCGAACAGCTGCGCGAAGTGGAGCCGCCACGTCTCGACGTCACGCGCGAAGGCGGGCTCCGCGAGCATCCGCCGCAGCGCGACCGCCCGTTCCTCGCCGTCCAGCAGCCCGAGCGCGAGCTCGGCCGCCATCAGGTCTTCGGTTTCGTCGAACTCAGCCGGCATCGAGACAATCCTTCAGCCGGCCGAGGCCGCGGCGCACCCAGCTCTTCATCGTCCCGAGCGGCACGCTGCTTCGCTCGGCGAGCTCGGCATAGGTGACTCCGTCGAAGAAGGCGGTGCGGATGGCGCTACGCTGGCGGACCTCGAGTTCGTCGAGGCAATGATGGAGGCGGTGCGCGGTCTCGCCGGTGAGCATCGCCGATTCGGCGTCGGGCGCATCGTCGGCGATGTCGGGCGCGTCCTCGATCGGGCTGGCGCGGCGCACCGTCTGCGCGCGGCGCCAGTCGATCGCCCGGTTGCGCGCGATGGTCGCGAGCCAGGTGATCGGGCTGGCGCGACCGGGCTCCCAGGCGCCGGCGCGCTTCCAGATCGTGATGTAGACGTCGTGGAGCACATCCTCTGCGGCCTGCCTTTCGCCACAGATACGCAGGCAGATGCCGAAAAGCTTCGCACTGGTCAGCGTATAGAGATCGCGAAACGCCGCGCGATCCTCGGATCCGGTCCGGATCAGGATTTCGGCGAGGCGCGCCCGGGCATTGTCGGCGTCCGAGAGCGTTGTCGTCATGGTCGCGACCCTAGCGGGTGATTCACGCGCGGCAATAGCCCTCGCCCGGCTTTACCGTCAGGCAGCGATCCTTTTCCGCGAGATATTTCAATCCCGTCGCGGCGCCGTCGGTCGGGCGAAGCATTTCCGTGGTGCCGTTGCGGGTGAAGCCGATCGCGCCGTCGCGGGCAACGCCGGCGAAGCTGCCGCGGTGATCGAGGTCCCATTGCATCGTCAGCGCATAGCGGCCCGGTGTGGTGGTCGCCGCGACGTCGAGGAACATGCCCTCGACCCCGATCCAGCGACCGACCAGCGGATCGGCGGCGGTGGGCGCGGCCTGCGGCTGCGTCGCGGCGGCGGTGGGTGCGGGCGACGGTGAGGGCGCGCGGTCGCAGCCGGCCACGGCCAGGGCGAGCAACAAGGAGGGCATCGGCGATCGGGGCTTGGACATCGCCCGAGTTTCCCGCCCCCGGCGCGCACGGTCAACAAGATTTCCTATGACCGGCCCGCGCCATCGGGTGTGGCAATCGGCGGCACTCCCGCGTAGAGGGCGCGCATCCGTTTTCGCTGCCGACAGGGACGCCGCCGATGCGCATCGCCATCGCCTCCGATCACGCCGCCGTTTCGCTCAAGTCGCTGCTCGTGCCGTGGCTGCGCGACGCCGGCCACGACGTACTCGATCTGGGCACCGACGGCACCGCGAGCGTCGACTATCCGGATTACGGCTATGCGATCGCCGATGCGCTGGCGGACGGCCGCGCCGATCGGGGCATCGCGCTCTGCGGCTCGGGGATCGGCATCGCGATCGCCGCCAACCGCAACCCCGCCTGCCGCTGCGCGCAGGTGTCGGAGCCGCTCTCCGCGCGCTATGCCCGCACCCACAACGACGCCAACGCGATCGCGCTCGGCGCACGGATGATCGGCGAGGAGATGGCGAGGGCCTGTATCGAGGCATTCCTGTCCAACGAATTCGAGGGCGGCCGTCATGCCGCCCGTGTCGACAAGCTTTCCGCAAAGGAGCCCGTATGAGCACCCAGCCCCGCGACCTGCACGACGTCCAGCCGGACGGTTTCTTCACCCGCGGCCTCGCCGACGCCGATGCCGCGATCTTCGCCGGCATCGCGCACGAACTCGAGCGCGAACGCACCCAGATCGAGCTGATCGCGAGCGAGAACATCGTCTCGCGCGCGGTGCTCGAGGCGCAGGGGTCGGTGTTCACCAACAAATATGCGGAAGGCTATCCGGGCAAGCGCTACTATCAGGGCTGCGCACCCTCGGACGAGGTCGAACAGCTCGCGATCGATCGCGCCAAACAGCTGTTCGGCTGCGGCTTCGTCAACGTCCAGCCGCATTCGGGCGCGCAGGCGAACGGCGCGGTGATGCTGGCGCTGGTCAAGCCCGGCGAGACGATCCTCGGCATGAGCCTCGACGCCGGTGGTCACCTGACGCACGGCGCGCGCGCGGCGATGTCGGGCAAATGGTTCAACGCGGTCCAGTACGGCGTCGATCCGGTTACCCACCTGATCGATTACGACCAGGTGGAGGCATTGGCGGTCGAGCATCGGCCCAAGCTGATCATCGCGGGCGGCTCGGCCTATCCGCGGACGATCGACTTCGCCCGCTTCCGCGCGATCGCGGACAAGATCGGCGCCTATTTCATGGTCGACATGGCGCATTTCGCGGGGATCGTCGCGGCGGGGCTGCACCCGACCCCGTTCGGCCACGCGCATGTGGTGACGACGACGACCCACAAGACGCTGCGCGGCCCGCGCGGCGGCATGATCATGACCGACGACGAGGCGCTGGCGAAGAAGCTGAATTCCGCGGTGTTCCCCGGCCTGCAGGGCGGGCCGCTGATGCACGTGATCGCGGCGAAGGCGGTCGCGTTCGGCGAAGCGCTGCAGCCGGACTTCAAGAGCTATATCGCCGCGGTGGTCGAGAACGCCAAGGTGCTCGCGGCGACGCTGAAGGAGCGCGGCAGCAACCTCGTCGCGGGCGGCACCGACACGCATCTGGCGCTGGTCGATCTCACCCCGCTCGGCATTACCGGCAAGGATGCCGACGAGGCGCTGGAGCGCGCCGGGATCACCTGCAACAAGAACGGCATTCCCAACGATCCGCTGCCGCCGGTGAAGACCAGCGGCATCCGCGTCGGCAGCCCCGCGGGCACCACCCGCGGTTTCGGCCCCGCCGAGTTCCGCGAGATCGGCAACATGGTCGCCGACGTGCTCGATGGGCTGGCGGCGAAGGGCGAGCACGGGGACCCGCAGGTCGAGGCGAGCGTTCGGCAACGGGTGCGCGATCTGTGCGCGCGCTTCCCGATCTACGAAGGATGATGTGATGGCGTTCGACGATCTCCGCAACGAGGTGAAGACTACCCCCGGCCTCGGCAAGAGCATGGCGAAATGGGGCGCGCTCGGCTTCGTCGTCGCGATCCCGCTGCCGATCGTCGGCCCGGTTATCGGCGCCGCCGCGGGCATGGGCTATGCCTATTTCAAAGCGAAGAAGCGCGGCATCTGAATGCGGTGCCCGTTCTGCGCGCATGACGACAGCCAGGTAAAGGACAGCCGCCCCACCGAAGACGGGGCGGCGATCCGGCGCCGGCGCCAATGCGAAGGCTGCGCGGCGCGGTTCACGACGTTCGAACGCATCCAGCTCCGCGAGCTGACCGTCCTGAAGAGCGAGGAACGCCGCGAGCCATTCGATCGCGACAAGCTGCTACGCTCGGTGTCGATCGCCGCCCGCAAACGCCCGATCGACGCGCTGCGGCTGGAAAAGCTGGTCAGCGGCATCCAGCGTCAGCTGGAGACGCTGGGCGACTGCGAGGTGACGTCGAAGCGGATCGGCGAACTGGTGATGGACGGGCTGAAGGCGCTCGATTCGGTCGCGTACATCCGCTTCGCGAGCGTGTACCGGGACTTCAGCGAAGCGCGGGACTTCGAGGAATTCGCTGGGGCGGTGCATGAGGTGAAGGGGTAGAACCACGCATCGCGGTTCGGCCTTGGCCCCCTTCCGCTTGCTCCCCAACCGTTCGCCTCGAGTAGCCGTCGAGCTCGTCGAGGCGGCGTATCGAGAGGTCCCCTCTTAGGGCACGCTCTCTCGATACGGGCTCTCGACTTCGCTCGATCCCTACTCGAGACGAACGGGAGGGGGCGGGGTCGTCCCAATATTGGCGGAACAAGCATCCCACGGTAGAGCCCGCCGATGAGCTTCTGGGCCTATATCCTGCGCTGCGCCGACGGCAGCTACTATACCGGCCACACCGACGATCTCGAGCGTCGCATCGGCCAGCATCAGACCGGCGCGATCCCCGGCTATACCCACAGCCGCCGACCCGTCGAATTGATGTGGTCGCAAGATTTCCCGTCGCGGCTGGAGGCGCTGGCCGCCGAGCGGCAGGTAAAGGACTGGTCGCGCAAGAAGAAGGAAGCGCTGTTTCGCGGCGATTGGGAGGCGGTGTCTGCGGCGGCGAAGAAGGGGGACGGTGACCCCGGGCAACTTGCCTCTCGATACGGCGCCTCGACAGGGCTCTCCCGAGCGAAGTCGAGGGGCTCGACGCCTACTCGAGACGAACGGAGTGGGGGTGAGACAGCGGATCAGATCATGACGCCACCCCGTACCCCACCCCCCGTCATCGTCCTCGTCCGCCCGCAACTCGGCGAGAACATCGGCAAGGCAGCGCGGGCGATGCTCAACTTCGGGCTGGTCGAGATGCGGCTGGTGTCGCCGCGCGACGGTTGGCCGAACCCCGCGGCGGGGCCGGCCGCGAGCGGGGCGGACGTGGTGCTCGAACGCGCGGCGGTGTTCGACAGCGTCGAGGCGGCGGTCGCGGATTGCGCACACGTCTACGCGACGACGGTGCGCAAGCGCGGCGTGACCAAGCCGGTGGTCACGCCCGAAGCCGCGGCGCACGCGATCCATGCGGGGCCCGGACGGTCGGCGATCCTGTTCGGGCCCGAGCGCTCGGGGCTCGAAACCGACGACGTGGCACTCGCGCGGACCATCGTGACGGTGCCGATCAACGCCGAGTTCGGGTCGCTCAATCTCGCCCAGGCAGTGATCCTGGTGGCGTATGAATGGTCGAAGTCGATGGGCCTGGCGCAACCGCCCGAGGTGCCGCTGCCCGAACCGGCGCCACAGGAAGAGCTCGACGGCATGATCGCGCAGCTCGATGCGATGCTGGTCGACGCGCATTTCTTCTACCCGCCGGACCGCACCCCGGTGACGCGGCGGACGCTGCGGACGATGCTGACCAAGCCCGGCTGGTCGGCCCAGGAGGTGCGGACGTTCCGGGGGGTGCTGTCGGCGCTTGCCGGGCGGAAGCGGGCGAAGGACTGATCCGTTCGTCCTGAGTAGGGGCTGAGCCTGGCGAAGACCCGTATCGAAGGACAGTGCCTCGAACGCCGATCCTTCGATACGCCGCTTCGACTTCGCTCAGCAGCTACTCAGGACGAACGGGACGGAGAGGCGTCGAATGCCCGCATCTCATACGCGATCGACGCCTCCACCAGCGCGTCCCATAGCGCCGCGACGTCGTCGCCCGGCAGCCCCGCCGCCTCCGCCGCCGTGCGCGCGTTCGCGATCACCTCGGCCTTGCGCCCTTCGTCGCGCACCGCGTCGCGGGACGGCTTGATCCGGGCGGCGGCGTCCATGTACGCGAAGCGGCGGGCGAGCAGCGCGATCAGGTCGCGGTCGACCTGGTCGACGCCGGCGCGGACCTCGGCCATGGTGGTGCAATCGGGTCCGGAGAGGATGGTCATGGCGGCAGCCTCTGGCGGCGTCGGGCTGGCCTGTCCAGCTTGACTTGGCGACCCCTCGCCGCTAGGCGCCCGCGTTCGCAATGGCTCCGCACCCCGGTGAAGCGGCGGCCCTGCCCTCCTGATGGAGCAAGCAGAGCGATACCGGGACCAACGTTGTTCGAATTGCCAAGGATTACATATGTCTAAGCGCCATAGCGCCAAGCACAAGCTCGACCGCCGGATGGGCGAGAACATCTGGGGTC
This sequence comes from Sphingomonas sp. Tas61C01, assembly GCF_052567495.1. NCBI lineage: Bacteria > Pseudomonadati > Pseudomonadota > Alphaproteobacteria > Sphingomonadales > Sphingomonadaceae > Sphingomonas > Sphingomonas sp. Tas61C01. The sequence goes on along the minus strand of NZ_CP199583.1, from coordinate 2,237,979 downwards.
GCCCAAAGAGCCCGGTCAACAAGCGTGAATACGGCCCCGGCCAGCACGGCCAGCGCCGCAAGGGCAAGGTCTCCGATTTCGGCATCCAGCTGCGCGCCAAGCAGAAGCTGAAGGGCTATTACGGCGACGTGACCGAGAAGCAGTTCCGCGCCTGCTACACCGAGGCCGCCCGGATGAAGGGCGATACCGGCCAGAACCTGATCGGCCTGCTCGAGCAGCGGCTCGACATGATCGTCTACCGCGCCAAGTACGCGCCGACGATCTGGGCGGCACGCCAGCTGGTCAGCCACGGCCATGTCCGCGTCAACGGCACCAAGTGCAACATCGCATCGCGCCGCTGCTTCGTCGGCGACGAGGTCACGCTGGGCAAGAAGGCGCAGGAAATGGCGCTGGTGATGGAGGCGCAGAGCCTCGCCGAGCGCGAGATCCCCGATTACGTCGCACCCGACGGCACCGCCAAGGTGACCTTCACCCGCATCCCGTCGCTCGACGAGGTGCCCTATCCGGTGAAGATGGAGCCGAACCTGGTCGTCGAGTTCTACTCGCGCTGATCCGGCTTCGCTTCGGCGAGCGGCAAGAGGGCGGTCCTGCGGGGCCGCCCTTTTTCGTTTGGACAAGCCGCGCGCCGCCCGTCAGAACGCAGCACGAAGGAGCCCACGTCCATGCGCACGATCTTCCTGCCCCTGTTGCTCGCCTCCGCCGCCGCGACCGCGCAAGGCGGGCCGGCACCCGCGATCTCGGTGGACACGCTGAAGACCGTTACCAAGACGCTTTCGTCCGATGAATATGAGGGCCGCGCGCCGACCACGCCCGCGGAGAAGAAGACCGTCGACTATATCGTCGCGCGGATGAAGGCGGCGGGGCTCAAGCCGGGTAACAAGGGCGGCTGGTACCAGGACGTGCCGATGGTGGAGATCGACGCCACCGACGTCAGCCCGGTGCGCTTCGCCGGGGGCAAGACCCCGATCAGCCTCGCCTATCGCACCGACATGGTGCTCGGCACCTACCGCGTGGTGCCCAAGATTTCGATCGCGAACAGCGACGTGGTGTTCGTCGGCTACGGCATCAACGCGCCCGAGCGCGGCTGGAACGACTATGCCGGGGTCGACGTGAAGGGAAAGACCGTCATCATCCTGGTCAACGACCCGGATTGGCGCGAACCCGGCGCGACCGGGCCGTTCGGCGGCCGCGCCATGACCTATTACGGTCGCTGGACCTACAAGTTCGAGGAAGCCGCGCGACAGGGCGCCGCCGCCGCGATCATCGTCCACGATACCGAACCCGCCGCCTATGGCTGGGGCGTGGTGCAATCGTCCTGGACCGGCCCGCAGCTCGAACAGGATACGCCGGGCGGGCACATGGACCAGTCGCAGATGGTCGGCTGGATCCAGAACCCCGCCGCGCAGGCGCTGTTCGCGAGCGCGGGACAGGATCTCGCCAAGCTCTCCGCGGCGGCGGCGGTGAAGGGCTTCAAAGCGGTGCCGCTGGGGCTGAAGGCGAGCGTCGACTTCACCAACAAGATCCGCCGACAGTCATCGAAGAACGTCGTCGGCATCCTGCCCGGCACCAGCCGCGCGGACGAATATGTCCTCTATTCGGCGCATTGGGATCATCTCGGCCGGTGCGACGCGGTGAAGGGCGACGACATCTGCAACGGCGCGGTGGACAACGCCACCGGCGTCGCCGGGCTGATCGCGATCGCAGAAGCCGCGGTGAAGGCGGGTGCCACCCCGCGCAGCCAGGTCTTCCTTGCGGTAACTGCTGAGGAGTCGGGGCTGATCGGCTCCAAATTCTACGCCGAGAACCCGATCTATCCGCTCGCGCAGACCGTCGGCGGGGTCAATATGGACGGGCTGAACGTGGTCGGCAAGGCGAAGGACTTCGTGCTGGTCGGCGCCGGCAAGTCCGAGCTCGAGGATCTCGTCAAGCCGCTGGTGGCGGCGCAGGGCCGCGTGATCGCGAACGAGCCGTCGCCCGAGAAGGGCTCCTATTACCGCTCGGACCATTTCAGCATGGCGCGGCTCGGCGTACCGATGCTGTATGGCGAGAGTGGCGAGGACCTGGTCGTCGGCGGCCGTGCCGCGGGGCATGCGGCGGCGGAGGATTACGTCGTCAACCGCTATCACAAGCCGCAGGACGAATATGACGCGGCGTGGAACTGGGACGGCGCGCTGTCGGACCTGGCGATCTATGCGGGGCTCGGGCACCAGCTCGCGGCCGGGGACACCTGGCCGAACTGGTATCCGACCGCCGAATTCCGCGCGATCCGCGACAAGTCCCGCGCCGGCAAATGACGACGGCCTGTCCCGTCGCCGAATGGGCACGCCACGAGGCGGTGTGGATCGGCTTTCCGAGCCACCCCGAATTGTGGCTCGACGATCTCGCCCCCGCCCGTGCCGAGGTGGTCGCGTTCGCCAGCGCGGTGCATGCGCACGGGCATGGCGAGAAGGTGCTGCTGGTTGCCGCGGACGGCGAGGCGGCGAGCGCTGCGACCAGGCTGGCGCCCTTCGCGGAGATCGTGGTCGAGCCGTTCGGCGACATCTGGTTGCGCGACACCGGGCCGATCCTGTTGCCGCGCAAGCGTGCCGGCGGCTTCGCGTTCAACGGCTGGGGCGGCAAGTACGACCTGCCCGGCGACGACACGATCGCGCGCCGGCTGGCGGAGGGCCGCGGGCGGCACTTCGCGGCGCATCACTGGGTGCTGGAAGGCGGCGCGATCGACGGCGACGGCACCGGCACCGTGATCACCACCGAACAATGCCTGCTCAACCCCAACCGCAATCCGGGGATGAGCAAGGCCGAGATCGAATCGCTGCTCGCCAGCGATCTCGGCTTCACCCGGGTGGTGTGGCTCGGCGAGGGGCTGCTCAACGACCATACCGACGGCCATGTCGACAATCTCGCGCGGTTCGTCGGCGAGGGGCGGGTCGCGATCCCCGAGGCGGCGGAGAACGACCCCAATTGGCAGGTCTACCAGCATGCCCGTCGCGACGCCGAGGCGAGCGGGCTGGAGGTGGTGACGATCCCGTCGCCCGGCCGCGTGCTCCGCGACGACGAGATCGTGCCCGCGAGCTACATGAACTTCTACATCGGCAACGCCGCGGTCGTGGTGCCGGTCTATGGCGCCGCGAACGACGACGCGGCGGTGGCGGCGGTGCAGGCGCTGTTCCCGACCCGCAAGGCGGTTGGGCTGCGCGCCGATTCGATCCTGACCGGCGGCGGCAGCTTCCATTGCATCAGCCAGCAGATACCGGGCTGATCTTCGCGCGCGGCGCGGCTATGGCGCGGAGATGACCGAGATTACCGTCGCCGCGCTGCAGCTGGCGTTCACCCCCGATATCGACGCCAACATCGCGGGCGTCTCGCGGCTGGTCCACGAAGCCGCCGCGCAGGGCGCGCAGGTGATCCTGCCGCCCGAATTGTTCGAAAGCGAATATTTCTGCCGGGTCGAGGACGAATCGCTCTTCGCCAACGCCGCGCCGGTCGGCGAGCACAAGGCGGTGCTGGCGATGCAGGCGCTGGCCGAGGCGCTGAAGGTGACGATCCCGACCAGCTTCTTCGAGGCGGACGGGCCGCACCACTATAACAGCCTGGCGATGATCGGCCCCGATGGCGAGATCCAGGGCGTTTACCGCAAGAGCCACATCCCCGACGGGCCGGGCTATGAGGAGAAATTCTATTTCCGACCCGGAAATACCGGCTTCAAGGTGTGGCCGCACCCCGCCGCGACGCTCGGCGTCGGAGTGTGCTGGGACCAATGGTATCCGGAAACCGCGCGCGCGATGATGCTGATGGGCGCGGAACTGTTGTTCTACCCCACCGCGATCGGCAGCGAGCCGCACGATACCTCGCTCGACACCGCTCGGCTGTGGCGCCGTGCGATGGTCGGGCATGCGGTGTCCAACGTGGTGCCGATCGTCGCCGCCAACCGCATCGGCGTCGAACACGGCCAGACCTTCTACGGGACCAGCTTCATCGCCGACGAACGCGGCGATATCCTCGCCGAACTCGGCCGCGAGGAGGAGGGCGTAATCGTCGCCACGATCGACCTCGCCCGCGTCAAACGCCACCGCGCCGCGTTCGGCTTCTTCCGCGATCGGCGCCCGGACCTGTACGGCCGGCTGGTGGAGGATCGGTAGGGGGGCTAGCCCCTTTCCCTTCGTCATCCCGGACCTGATCCGGGATCCCGATTGGTGGCGTGAATAGCGGGCCCCCGGCTCAAGGCTCTCCTGAGCGAAGTCGAAGGGTCCGGGGTGACGGACGAACTTGCCTAAGCAGCGATCGGGAACCGCAGCATCCGTTGCTCCACCGGGACCAGCGCCTCCGCCCCGCGGCCGACCGCGCGGGTGATCTCCGGGTGATCGACGTCGAGCCCGCCGGTGAGCGAGCCGAAGGCGGGCAGGATCAGCTTGGTCGCGGTGCCGATGAAGCATCGCCGCGCGACCTGCTTGCCGCGCACCCGCAGCCGCAGCTTGGGGTGGAAATGTCCCGACACTTCGCAGCGGCCCTCGCGCGGCGCGGCCTCGTGGCGTAGCACCAGCCCGTCGACCTCGGCCTCCTCGACCACCGATCCGCCGCAGCGATCGACGATGTCGGGATCGTGGTTGCCGGTGATCCACGTCCAGTCGGTGCCGTCGGTCAGCGCGATCAGCATCGCCCGGGCGCGGGCGGGCAGGCGGTCGCAGCCGGCGACGTCGTGGAAGCTGTCGCCCAGGCACCAGACCTCGCGCGCGTCGGTGGCAGCGACCAGCGCGGTCAGATCGGCGAGCGTCGCGATCGAATCGTACGGCGGCAGCATCTGCCCGCCCTTGGCGAACCAGCTCGCCTTTTCGAGGTGGAGATCGGCGACCAGCATCGCACGCCGCGCCGGCCAGAAGACCGCGCCCTGTGCGAGCGCATGAAGCGCATGTCCGCCGAACGAAAAGGGAACCATTCCCGCGCCATGCCGCCGAACCGCACCCGGATCAAGCACGCATCGGGCATCGTCCGTCGGACCGAGTCGTTTGTGCGGTGCAACGCGAATCCGCTTAGCGTCGTCCTGCAATCGTCGTATAGCGGACAGTCCTTTGCTGAAGGGTCCTTCCCGCGCATGTCGCCCGACGTCGAACCGACTGCCGCTTCCCGAACCTCCATCCGTCACCCCGCCTTCGTCGCGCTGTCGATCGGCGCGATCGGCGTGGTGTTCGGCGACATCGGCACCAGCCCGCTCTACGCGTTCCGCGAGGCGCTGGCGCAGTCGAGCGCCGACGGCATCGATCCGTCGGAGATCCTCGGCGTGCTCAGCCTGGCGCTATGGACGCTGACGCTGATCGTCACCGTCAAATACGTCTCCTTCCTGATGCGCGCCGACAATCACGGCGAAGGCGGCGTGCTGGCGCTGACCGCGCTCGCGCGGCGGGTGCTGGGGATGCGCTCGCGGATCGCGATCGTGCTCGGCGCGGCGGGGGCGGCGCTGTTCTACGGCGATGCGATCATCACCCCGGCACTGTCGGTGCTGTCGGCGATGGAAGGGCTGCGGACGATCCCGACCACCGCGCACATCTTCGACGAAGGCACGATCCGGCTGCTGACGATCGCGATCCTGGTCGCGCTGTTCATGATCCAGTCGCGCGGGACCGCGCACGTGTCGCGGCTGTTCGGCCCGGTGTGCATCGTCTGGTTTCTCGCGATCGGCGGGCTCGGGCTGTGGCACATCGCCGACGAGCTATCGATCATGCGCGTGCTGTCGCCGACCTACGGCATCTCGTTCCTGGCGACCCACGGCACCGTCGGTCTGTTCGTGCTCGGCGCGGTGTTCCTGACGGTGACCGGCGCGGAGGCGCTTACCGCCGACATGGGGCATTTCGGCCGCGCCCCGATCCGCGCGGCTTGGTTCCTGCTGGTGTGGCCGGCGCTGGTGCTCAACTATCTGGGGCAGGGCGCCTTCGCGCTGTCGCAGCTGGAGGCCGCGAAGGCGGCGGGGCGACCGTTCAAGAACCAGGACTGGTTCTTCCTGATGGCGCCCGAGGGCATCCGGCCCGCGCTCGTCGTGCTCGCCGGGCTCGCCACGGTCATCGCCAGCCAGGCGGTGATCACCGGCGCCTTTTCGCTGACCCAGCAGGCGGTCCAGCTCGGGCTGTTGCCGCGGCTGCGGATCCGCCAGACATCGGCCGATTTCGTCGGGCAGATGTACCTGCCCGCGATCAACTGGATGTTGCTCGCGGGGGTGCTGGTGCTGGTGGTGCAGTTCAAGAGCTCGTCGGCGATGGCCGCGGCCTACGGCATCGCGGTGACCGGCACGATGGTGGTGACCACCTGCCTCGGCTATCTCGTCGCGCGGCATGTGTGGAACTGGTCGCGCCCGGTCGCGCTCGCCGCGATCCTGCCGTTCCTGCTGCTCGACCTGATCTTCTTCGGCGCCAATCTGGTGCGCGTGATCGAGGGCGGGTGGGTGCCGCTGGTGGTGGCGAGCGCGATCGGGCTGATCATCGCCACATGGGTGCGCGGGCGCAAGATCGTCGGCCTGTTCGAACAGCGCCAGAGCATCCCGCTGACCGATCTCGCCGCCGCGCTCGCCAAGCGCCCGCCCGAGCGGGTCGACGGCAATGCGGTGTTCCTGACCGGCAACCCGCATGCCGCGCCGGGCGCGCTGCTCCACAATCTGAAACACAACAAGGTGCTCCACGCGCGCAACTACGTCCTGAGCGTGCGCACCGCGGATCGGCCGGTGATCGACGAGGAGCACCGCGCGACGGTGGAGCGGGTCGACGACAACTTCACGATCGTGGTGCTGAAATACGGGTTCATGGAATCGCCCGACATCCCGCGCGATCTCGGTCTCGGCGGCAAGTACGAGAAGAAAGGTCTCGATCCGATGCAGACCTCGTTCTTCATCGGCCGCAACACGCTGAAACCCGATGCCGAAAAGGGCATGCCGCCCTGGCAGGATCGCATCTTCATGTTCCTGCAACGCAACGCCAGCGATCCGACCGATTTCCTGCGGATCCCGCCGGGTAAGGTGGTCGAGCTCGGGGAACAGGTGACGGTGTAATTCTTCGGCACTGCTTAAAGCTCGAAGTGATTCTCGTGCTGCATGTGCTCCGCGAAGGCGGGAGCACAGTACTGGGTCCCCGCCTTCGCGGGGACACGTGATTTGGTAGATCGCTTGTTCGTAACCTTCCCAATCGGTCCCGGGATGCCACCACCCATCTCGTCCCGGCCTGCCGAACGCGCTACAAGCGGCGCCGGCGCATCATGCGCCAACGGAGTCTCCGCGTCATGATCATCGCCATCCTCGCCGCCGCGCTCAGCCCACCCGTCGCTGCGGATGCGCGGTGCATCGCGCTGATGAACTTCATGATCGCCAAGGGCACCCCCGAGCAGCAGAACGCCGCACGCACCGGAACGATCTATTTCGTCGGCAAGCTGAAGGGCCGTCAGCCGGGCGTCAACGTCGCCGCGGTGCTGAAGACAGCGGCGGACGAGGCGACCCGCACCAAGATGAACGCGCAGAGCGAGGTCAAAAGGTGCGGCGAGGAAGTCAGCACCGCCGCGAATTCGATGCGCCCCGCCGCTACCCCGCGTAAGCCTTGACCAGGTCGAACAGATAGTCGCGGCCCTCGTACAGGGACTTGATCGAGACGCGTTCATTGAGCCCGTGGATGCCCGACATATCGGCATCGACGAAGATGCCGGGCGCGCCATAGACCGGAATGCCGATCGCCTGGAGGAAGATCCCGTCGGTCGCGCCGGTCGACATGATCGGCACCAGCGGCACGCCCGGGAAATGCTTGGCTGCGATCCTGGTCGCGGGGCCGACGATCTTGGGGTCGAGCGCGGGCGGGATCGCGGTCGGGCGGACCGGCTGGTTGGCGGTGACCGTGACCTTCGCTCCGGCGAGGCGCTTCAGCGTCGCGAGCGTGCCGTCCACCGTCTCGCCAGGGAAGATCCGGCAGTTGACGTTGGCGGTGGCGCGCTGCGGCAGGGCGTTTTCGGCATGGCCGGCGTTCAGCAGCGTCGCGACGCAGGTGGTGCGCAGCGTCGAATGCATCGCCTTGTCGCGGCTGACGATCAGGTCCGCGGCCTTGTCGGTGGGATCGGCGAGCAGGGCGGTGATCGCATTGCCGACGACACCCGGTTGGGACTTGGCGGTGGCGGTGAAGAAGGCGCGGGTGGTGTCGGTGAACTTCACCGGGAAGGAATAGCCGCGCACCGCCTCCAGTCCGTCGGCGAGTTCGTAGATCGCATTGTCCGGCACCGGCTGTGAGCTGTGCCCGCCGGGATTTGTGGCGCTGAAGGTGTAGTTCTGCGCGGCCTTCTCGCCGACCTGCATGGCCAGCACGGTGCGGTTGCCCTTGTCGTCCAGCCGACCCCCGCCGCCTTCGTTCAGCGCGAATTCCGCGGCGACCAGGTCGGGACGTTCCTTGGCGAGATATTGCGCGCCGTTCCACGCGAAGGTCGTCTCCTCGCCGCAGGTCAGCGCCAGCTTGATCGTGCGCCTGGGTGCCGGGCCCGACTGCTTCAGCCGGATCATCGTGTCGGCCCACACCGCGCTCATCGCCTTGTCGTCGAGCGTGCCGCGCGCATAATAATAGCCGCCCTCCTCGATCAGCGTGAACGGATCGCGCACCCAATCCTCGCGCTTGGCCTCCACCACGTCGAGATGGCCGAGCAGCAGCATCGGCTTCAGCGACGCGTTGCTGCCCTTCAGCACCGCGACGATGCCGCCCTCCTTGGGGTGATCGGGCACCGAGAACGGCACCAGGTCGGCGTCCGCGAACCCAGCCGCCTTCAACCGCGCGCCGATCTGCGCCGCGGCTTGCGTGCAGCTGCCGACCGACAGCGTGGTGTTGGTCTCGACCAGCTCCTTGTAGAGCCCGAAGAACGCCTGCTGGTCCGGCCGGGTCTGCGCCGTCGCCGGTGCCGCCAGCAGCATCGCGCCGGTCGCCATCATCCACGCTGCCCGCATCGTCCGTCTCCACCCGTTGAGGGGGAAGTAGAGCGGGTATCGGGGGAGGGCGCAACGGTCGCTTGCGTCACGTCCAGCGGAGGAGCCCCTAATTCCTCCCCTGCCGGGGGGAGGTGGCAGTCGCAGGCTGACGGAGGGGGAGGTAAGCGCGTAGCCCTCCCCTCAAGCGCCGACTCCCGAGACCGACACTCCCATCATCGCCCGCGGAAAGCGGAAGCGGATCTCGCGGTTGGCGAAGTCGATGTTGACGCTGCGGAACAGCCGCAGCACGTCCATGCCGAGCAGCAGCGCGGGCCGGCCGTGCAGGCCGAAGCGGCGGAACGGCGGTGCGTCGGCGAACGCGACGCGGACGTTGGAGAAGCCGACTCCGCCGATGTCGAGCCGGTCGACCGCGAACGCGTTGGTGACCAGCGTACCGCCGGTCGCCGAGGTCATCTCCATCGGCCCGAGCGCTTTCGGGCGCTTGGTGATCGCCGCGAACAGCGCGCTGTTGCCGATCGAGGCGGGGGAGCCGGTGTCGATCACCACCGCGATGCGGATGTTGCGCCAATGCGCGTCGGTGACGATCAGCTGGCCGAACAGCGACTTGGCGACGATCACGATCTCGTCGGGCTCGGCGCGCATCCGCGCGGCATGACGACGCGACGGCCGCAGCTTCATCTGCTTGCGATCGAAATCGATCGCGACGCTGTGGCCCTGCAGCGCATCGATGCCGAGCATCCCGACCGCGCCTAGATGGCGGCTCTGCAGGGCGGGCGCCTGGATCGTCGCCTGCGAGATGGTGCTGACCGACAGCTTCGGTACGATGACGGTGCCGACCGTCGAGGTGCCGGTCATTGCGGTGACGCGCACGTCCGCCCCCGCGGGCAAGCCGAGCACCCCGGCGAGCTCGCGCGACACCACGGTGCGCTCGGCGCCGGTGTCGACGATAAATGCCCAGGGCCCGCGGTCGCCGATCGAGACGGGCACGGTCATCCGGCTGTCCGAATCTCCGAAGGCGAGGGTGGCATCGTCCTCGAGCGGCAACGGCGGCGGTGTCGGCGGCGCAATCACGAGCTGCGCGAGGCCGGGGCCGGACGCGAAAAGCGCCGCGAGCCCAAGCATCATACGCGAGCCTCTCATAACGACGAGGCTGCGCCCGATCCGGCCCTTTGGCAAGCGGTCAATCGATCCGCATCGCTTCCGCCGCCAGCGCCTCCGCCTCGATCAGCAGCGCGTCGTCGGCGGTGCCCGTGGCGACGCGTTCGCGCCCGATCAGCGTCAGCACCGGTACCGCAAGCGGCGTCACCCGATCGAGATCGACGTGCAGCATCGTCTCCGCGGCTCGATCGAGCAGCCCCGCGAGCCGCCCGACATCGGTCATCCGCGCGCGCGCATCGGCCCAGGCGGCCTCGAGCAGCAGATGGGTCGGCTCGTATTTGCGCAGCACGTCGTAGATCAGGTCGGTCGAAAACGTCACCTGCCGCCCGGTCTTCTTCTTGCCAGGATGCTGGCGCTCGACCAGGCCGCCGATCACCGCGACCTCGCGGAACGCGCGCTTCAGCAGGTGCGATTGCTGCACCCAGTCGACGAATTCATGTTCCAGGATGTCGGCGTTGAACAGCGACGCCGGATCGGTGACCTTCTCGATCGAATAGGTCGCGATCGCATAGTCGTTGGCGACGAAGCCCAGCGGCTTGAGGCCCTGGGTCTCCATGCGCCGGGTGATCAGCATGCCGAGCGACTGGTGCGCGTTCCACCCTTCGAAGCTGTACGCGACCATGTAGTTGCGCCCCTCCCGCGGGAAGGTTTCGACCAGCAGCTGGCCGGGCTGCGGCAGCTGCGACCGGCGGCTCTGGAAGTCGAGCCATTCGCGGACGTCGTCGGGAAAGCGCGTCCATTCCGACGGCGTCGCCAGATAGGCGCGGACGCGGTCGGCCAGGCTTGTCGACAGCGGCATCCGCGCGCCGCCATAGGTCGGGATCCGTGCGGGGCGGGACGTGGCGCGGACGATCAGGTCGATCTGGTCGATCTTCATCACCTCCAGGCTCAGCCCGGCGAAGAAGAAGGTGTCCCCATGGCTCAGCTGCGCCGCGAAACTCTCCTCGACCCGGCCGAGATTGCGGCCGTTGTTGAAGCGGACGTCGAGCATCGTCGCCTCGACGATGATCCCCGCGTTGAGCCGATGCTGCGCCACGAAGCGCGGGTGACTGACCCGCCACGTCCCGTCGGGATCCTGGGTCAGCCGCTTGAACCGATCATAGGCCTTCAGCGAATAGCCACCGTCGCGGATGAAGCCGAGCACCCGATCGAACGTCTCGTCGGCCAGCGCCGAATAGGGCAGCGCCGAGCGGATCTCGTCGAGCAGGTCGGCCTGCGCGAACGGCGCCGCGCAGGCGCACGCCATCACATGCTGCGCCAGTACGTCGAGCGCGCCGGGGCGGAAGATGTCGGGGTCGAGCTCGCCGGCCTCGACCGCGTCCAGGGCGGCGCGTGCCTCGAGATATTCGAACCGGTTGCCCGGCACCACGATCGCCTCGGACGATTCGTCGAGCCGGTGGTTGGCGCGCCCGATCCGTTGCAGCAGCCGCGACGATCCCTTGGGCGCGCCCATCTGGATCACGCAATCGACGTCGCCCCAGTCGACCCCCAGATCGAGGCTCGCGGTCGCGACCAGCGCGCGCAGCCGCCCGTCCGCCATCGCGCCCTCGACCTTGCGTCGCGCCTCGCGTGCCAGGCTGCCGTGATGCACCCCAATCGGCAGGCTCATCGCATTGACCTTCCAAAGGTCCTGGAAGATCAGCTCGGCGAGACTGCGGGTGTTGCAGAACACGATCGTGGTCTTGTGGGTCTCGATCTCCGCCATCACCTGTTCGGCGGCATAGCGTCCCGAATGTCCCATCCACGGCACCCGTCCGTCGGGCAGCAGGATCGCGATATTGGGCTCGGCGCCTGCCTCGCCCTTCACCAGCGCGACCTCGTCGATGTCGCCGTCGGGCGCCAGCCAGGCGCGATAGCCATCGGGGTCCGCCACCGTCGCCGACAGCGCGACGCGGCGCATCGCCGGCGCGATCCGCTGCAGCCGGGCCATGCACAGCGACAGCAAGTCGCCGCGCTTGCCGGTCGCGAAGGCATGGACCTCGTCGACGACCATCGTCCGCAGCCCGGCGAACATCGTCGCGCTATCGGGATAGCTCAGCAGCAGCGACAAGGATTCGGGCGTGGTGAGCAGGATCTGCGGCGGCTTGATCCGCTGCCGCGCCTTGCGGTCGCTCGGGGTATCGCCGGTGCGCGTCTCGACGCGGATGTCGACGCCCATCTCCTCGATCGGCGCCATCAGGTTGCGCTGGATATCGACCGCGAGCGCCTTCAGCGGCGAGACGTAGAGCGTGTGCAGGCCGGGCGTGGGCGCCTCGAGCAACTCGACCAGCGTCGGCAGGAACCCCGCCAGCGTCTTGCCCGCGCCGGTCGTCGCGACCAGCAGCGCGTGGCGCCCGGCGCGTGCCTGCTCGAGCATCTCCAGCTGGTGCCGCCGCGGCTGCCAGCCGCGCGCGTCGAACCAGTCGGAGAGCCGCGTCGGCAGCTCTTGCGTCAAGGCGCGCTCGCCGGGCGCAGGGTCAGCGCGGTTCGCGAGCGGCGTCCTCCGCGGCCTGTTCATCGCGCACCCGCTTGGTCGCGGCCTCGGTCTCCGCGCGCGACACGCGGCTGTTCTTGTTGAGGAACCGCCCCGCGACCAGCGCCAGCAGCAGCAGGAGCGGGCCGGCGATGATCACGAACCCCCAGAGAGTAGCCATAGCAATTACCTTGTTTCGACTCCTCCATTGCAACGAGCGTCGGAATGGTTCGATCCCGCACCGGGTGGGAACCCTGCCGGTCGCCATCCATATAGTCAGGATGGCAAAACTCGGCGACTGGTTAGAGCCGCATCCGCACGGCATCCTCGTCAAGCCCGCGGACGCCTGGATCGACCCGTCGATCCCGAGCGCGCGGGCGCTGGTGACCCACGGCCACGCCGATCACGCGCGCGGCGGCCACGAGGCGGTGTGGGCGACCCCCGAGACGCTGGCGATCATGGACGCACGTTATGGCGAGCAGGCGGGCATCCCGGTGGCGTATGGCGAGACGGTGCGGGTCGGGGAGGTCGATGTCGGTTTCGTCCCCGCCGGGCATGTGCTCGGCTCCGCGCAGATCGTGCTCGACTATCGCGGCGAGCGCGTGGTGGTGTCGGGCGATTACAAGCGCCGCGCCGACCCGACCTGCGCGCCGTTCGAACCCGTCAAATGCGACGTCTTCGTCACCGAAGCGACCTTCGGCCTGCCGGTGTTCCGCCATCCGGAGACCGGCGACGAGATCGACAAGCTGCTCGCCGCGCTCCACGCCAACCCGACGCGGTGCGTGCTGGTCGGCGCCTATGCGCTCGGCAAGGCGCAGCGGGTGATCGCCGAACTCCGCGATCGCGGGCACGAGGCACCGATCTACATCCACGGTGCGCTGCAACGGCTGTGCGACCTCTATGCCGATCACGGCGTCCGCCTCGGCGAGCTGATCCCGGCGACCGGCGTCCCGAAGGCGGAGATCGCCGGCCATGTCGTGATGGCGCCACCCGGCGCGCTCAACGATCGCTGGTCCCGGCGCTTGCCCGATCCGATCACCGCGATGGCCAGCGGCTGGATGCGCGTCCGCCAGCGCGCCCGGCAGAAGAACGTCGAACTGCCGCTGATCCTCAGCGACCACGCCGACTGGGACGAACTGATCGACACCCTGACCGAGATCGCTCCCCGCGAAGTTTGGGTCACCCACGGCCGCGAGGACGCGCTGGTCCACTGGTGCATGACCCGCCAGATCAAGGCCCGCGCGCTGGCGCTGGTTGGCTTCGAGGACGAGGATGACTGAGGGTATGGGTTCGAAGCGGGGCCCCGGGTCAAGCCCGGGGTGACGGCGTTGTGGGGCAGCGTCCGCTACCGACCTTCCGTCACCCGGGCTTGACCCGGGGTCCCGCTACTTCGCGGCGGCGCCGATCAACATTGGCGCCCTACGCGCCCTCCAGCGCTCGGCTGCGGCGGCGCTGCACCGAGCTGCCGATCCCCAACGACTCGCGATATTTCGCCACCGTCCGCCGCGCGATGTCGAAGCCGCGGGCGTTGAGGAGTTCGACCAGGGTGTCGTCGGACAGGATCTTCGCGCCCTCGGTGTCGATCAGCGACTTGATCGCGCTCTTAACGGCCTGCGCCGACACGGCGTCGCCGCCGTCGGCGGACTGGATCGCGGAGGTGAAGAAGTATTTCAGCTCGTAGAGCCCGCGCGCGCAGCTGAGATATTTGTTCGAAGTGACGCGGCTGACGGTGGATTCGTGCATCTCGATCGCGTCGGCGACCTGGCGTAGCGTCAGCGGGCGCAGATGCGCGACGCCGTGGAGGAAGAATCCCTCCTGCTGCTTCACGATCTCGGTCGCGACCTTGATGATGGTGCGCTGGCGCTGGTCGAGCGCCTTCACCAGCCAGTTGGCGCTGGCGAGCGCCTCCGACAGCCACGCCTTGGACGACTTGTCCTGCGGGCCGTGGCTCAGTTCGTGATAATAGCTGCGGTTGACGAGCACCCGCGGCAGTGTCGCGGAATTGACCTCGATCGCCCAGCCGGCCTTGGTGCGGGCGACGAACAGGTCGGGGGTCACCGCCTGCGCGGGTTCGCCGCCATAGCGGCAGCCGGGTTTGGGATCGTAGCTGCGCAGCTCGCGGATCATGTCCGCCATGTCCTCGTCGTCTACCCCGCACATCCGCTTCAGCCGGGCGAGGTCGCCGCGTGCGAGCAGGTCGAGATTGTCGATCAGCCGCGCCATGCACGGATCGTAGCGGTCGGCTTCCCGCGCCTGGAGCGCGAGGCATTCGGCGAGGTCGCGGGCGCCGACCCCGGTCGGGTCGAGCGTCTGGATCGTGTCGAGCACCGCTTCGACCCGGACGAGCGGCACGCCCAGCCGGGTCGCGATGTCGAGCAGCGAGGCGGTCAGGTATCCCGCCTCGTCGATCTGGTCAATCAGGTGCTGCGCCACGAACCAGTCGGGGCCGTCGATCACCGCGCCGGCCTGGGCGAGCAGGTGATCCGCCAGGCTTGCCGCGCCGCTCGCGAAGCTGTCGAGATCGGGCGCCTCGCCGCTCCCCGCGCCCGCGGCGCCGCCGGTCATCGACAGGCCGCCGTCGAAGCCGCCGCCGCCATCGGCGACGCTGTCCTGCTGGTGGCTTTCGGTGGCGTAGTCGAGGTCGAGCGGTTCGGCGGCGGCGGCGCCGCTGACCAGTTCGTCGGCGCCCGCGGGATCGGGCGCCTCGGCGCGTTCGGGGCGGACGACCTCGTCGGTCGATGCGGCCTCCAGCAGCGGGTTGCGCTCGATTTCCTCGGCGATGAAGCCTTCGATCTCGAGGTTGGACAGCGCCAGCAGCTTGATCGCCTGCTGGAGCTGGGGCGTCATCACCAGCGATTGCGACTGGCGCAGGTCGAGGCGCGGCGCGAGGCTCATGGGCTACAGCGAGAAACCCTCGCCGAGGTAGAGCCGGCGGACATTGGCGTCGGCGACGAGCTCGGCGGGCGACCCGCTGAACAGCACGCGGCCGTCATAGATGATGTAGGCCCGGTCGACGATGTCGAGCGTCTCGCGGACATTGTGATCGGTGATCAGCACGCCGATGTCGCGGCGCTTCAGGTCCTTCACCAGATCGCGGATGTCGGCGATCGAGATCGGATCGATGCCCGCGAAGGGTTCGTCGAGCAGCATGATCGACGGTTCGGCGGCGAGCGCGCGCGCGATCTCGGCACGGCGCCGCTCGCCGCCCGACAGCGCCATCGCGGGGGAGGCGCGCAGCTTGGTGAGGCCGAACTCGCCGAGCAGCGTGTCGAGCTTGCGCTGCCGCGCCGCCTTGTCGGGCTCCGACAGTTCGAGCACGGTGAGGATGTTCTTCTCGATCGACAGCCCGCGGAAGATCGAGGTTTCCTGCGGCAGATAGCCCAGGCCGAGGATCGCGCGGCGGTACATCGGCAGACCGGTGATGTCGTCGCCGTCGAGCATGATCCGCCCGGAATCGGGCTTCACCAGCCCCATCACCGAATAGAAGCACGTCGTCTTGCCCGCACCGTTCGGGCCGAGCAGCCCGACCACTTCGCCGCGGCCGACCGAGACCGAGACGTCGGTCAGCACGCTGCGTTTGTCGTACGACTTCGCGATCGACACGACCTGGAGCCCGTTCGAGATCGGTGCCTCGATGATCGGTTCCGGCGTCGGCAGCGTGGGCAGGATATCGGCGTCCATCGACTATTCGCCTCGCAGCAAGTGGTTACCGAACGACTAACGCAGGCCCGGTTGGCAGGAATCATGCATGACCGGACGCCCGAGGGAAAGCCCGCGCGCGGCGAACGTCGACCGTCATGCGGTCAGTTGCGCTTGGGCACCGAGAAGGTGCCGGTCACCCGGCCCCCGCCGCCCTGGACGACGCCGCCCGGAACGCCGCTGCCCTTGCTGCCGCCCGCGACCGACGATCCGTCGATCACCGCGCGCCCGGTATCCATGTTCATCGTCAGCCGGCCGCCGTTGACGGTGTTGCCGCCCTGGGTCAGCGTCACCGCGCCCAGCATCGTCACGACGCGGCGGTTGAGATCGTAGATCGCATATTGGCTGCGTGCGGTCTGGTCCGGCCGGCGTACCGTGACCCCGCCCGACGCATCGAGCCGCGAGACCTGCGGGCTGCCGCCGACCACCTGGCCGGTATAGCTGACCGTCATCCGCGCGGCGTTGAGCGTCATGTCGCCCTGCTTGACCGCGACGTTGCCCGCCAGCACCGCGCGATTGGCCTTGTCCTGCAGTTCGATATGGTCCGCGCCGAAATCGATCGGTGCCGACGAATCGTGGCGCTGCTGCGCGATGGCAGGCGCGGCCGCGAGGCAGAGGGCGATGAACGCGGGGGCGGAGGTCGAGCGCATGGCGCCTATTTCGTCCGGCGGGGGACGAACCGCAAGCGCGCATTGCCGTCGAGCGTGACGGTGCGGCCTTCCAGATCGGCGTGGAGCTTGTCGGCGCTGAACCGGCCTTGCGGCACCGTGCCGGTCACCGCGCCGCCGCTGACCATCGTCCGCGCCTTCATGTCGATGGTCGCGTCGTTGGTCTTGAGGTCGTAACCGTTGGCGGCGGTGAAATTCAGCGGGCCGTCGAGCTGCACCTTCTCGGTGTCCATGTCGTAGCGGCCGGTATTGGCGGCGATCTTGGCGGGGCCGTCGCTCAACTGGAGCTGCGCGGCGAGCGCGTTGAGGTGGACGATCGGCTCGGCCGAGCTCTGCTGGATCGCGGAGCCGGCATCGAGCGTGAACGGCTGGCCCTTCGAATCCTGCCCGCGATACTGCGCGGCGCGGATCTTCAGCCGCTCGCGCGCGACCTCTACCTTGTTCTTGTCGAGCACGAACGACACGTCGCCCGCCGCGGTCAGCGGTGCCATCACCAGGAACGCCGCAAGCACGCCGATCCCGGTCGGCAGCGCGATCCGGGCGATCGTCACCAGCCGATCGTGGCTGCTGCCAGGCGACGCCCAGATCTGCCGCGCGGTGCGTGCCGGGCGCCGGGCGTCAGACATGCGCGAAGATGTCGGTTTCGGGCCAACCGGCGAGATCGAGCGCGGCGCGGTGTGGCAGGAAATCGAAGCACGCCTGTGCCAGCGCCATCCGCCCCTCGCGGACCAGCCGCCGGTCGAGCTCGGCCTGGAGGCGGTGGAGGAATCGTACGTCAGACGCGGCGTAATCCTTCTGCGCGTCGCTCAGCTCGGGTCCGCCCCAGTCGGACGATTGCTGCTGCTTCGACAGTTCCTGGCCGAGCAGCTCGCGCACCAGCTCCTTCAGTCCGTGGCGATCGGTGTACGTCCGCACCAACCGCGACGCGATCTTGGTGCAATAGACCGGCGCCGCGACGATGCCGAGATAATGCTGGAGCGCGGCGATATCGAATCGGCCGAAATGATAGAGCTTCACCCGATCCGGATCGGCGAGCAGTGCCTTCAGATTGGGCGCGGCATAGTCGCTGCCGGGATTGAAGCGGACGAGATGCTCGTCCGCGCCGCCGTCGGAGAGCTGGACGACGCACAGCCGGTCGCGTGGGGTGATCAGGCCCATCGTCTCGGTATCGACGGCGATCGAGGCACCGGGGGCGAAGACGCCTGCGGGGATGTCCTCCTCATGGAAATATACGGTCATGGGCGCGCCCTACGCGGCATTGGCCGCATGCTCAATGCCGCGGGGGCAATTCGCGCGACGCAGGGGAATGGGACGGCCATTCGGGTGGGGCGCACCGGCTGTGCCGTCTTGGCAACGCTTCGGCAAGTATTGGCGCAGCGGGTACAGCGATTACGACGAATTTACATGCAGCCACTTGTTTTCTGCGCTATGGCGTTTCTCAAGGCGCAAAAGGTTTCGCGCCCGAAGGCTCGTGTTCGTCGTCCGGCGCCCGGGTCCTTGGCTGGATGGATCGCGGGCGAAGTCGGGAAGACGAACAGGGTTATGGGTTTCGATAAAGGTGGCCGCGGCAATCGTGGCGGGCGTGGTCGCGACAAGCGCGACAGCTTTGGTGGCGGCGACGATTTCGGCGGCGGCAGCAGCTTCGGTGGCGGCGGCTTCGGCGGTGATCGCGGCGGCTTCGGCGGCGGCGGCGGCAGCAGCTATGGCGGCGGCGGCGGAAATTACGGCGGCGGCGGCGGTGGTGATCGCGGTGGCTTCGGCGGCGGCGGCGGTGGCGGTGGTTACCGCGGCGGTGGCGGTGGCGGCGGCTTCAGTGGCGGCGGCGGTGGCGGCGGTGGCCGCGGCATGCCCCCCCAGGTCGTCGGCGAGGGCACCGGTGTCGTCAAGTTCTTCAACGCGCAGAAAGGCTTCGGCTTCGTCGTTCGCGATGACGGCGGCGAGGACGTGTTCGTCCACATCAGCGCGGTCGAGCAGGCCGGCATGGCGGGCCTCGCCGAGGGTCAGCCGCTCGGCTTCACCCTCGTCGATCGCGGCGGCCGCATCTCGGCGACCGAGCTGAAGATCGACGGCGAGCCGATGCCGGTCACCGACCGCGGCCCGCCGCGCGACCGTGACGCAGCGGCACCGGGTGGCCCCCGTGGCGGCGCCGGCGCTGGCGCGGGTGCAGGTGGCGCGCAGCGTCAGCTGACCGGTGAAAAGGCGACGGGTACGGTAAAGTTCTTCAACGCCATGAAGGGCTTCGGCTTCATCCAGCGCGACGACGGCCAGCCCGATGCGTTCGTCCACATCTCCGCGGTCGAGCGTGCCGGCATGTCGACCCTCAACGAGGGCGACCGGCTCGAGTTCGAGCTCGAGGTCGATCGCCGTGGCAAGTACGCCGCGGTGAACCTCCAGGCATCCAGCTGATCCGCGACCCGGTCCGATGACGGCCGGGACGTGGAGTGCGATAGCGGCCGGTCTCGCCCTCGTGGCGGGGCCGGCCGTGTCGTCTCCGCCGCAGGCGGCGCCGGTCGCGCCGGCACCCGTCGTGGCGGTGGACGCCCCGGTGCCGCTGCTGCCGGTGCGGATCGTGGCGCGCTACCCGCACGATCCTGCCGCCTTCACCGAAGGACTGATCTGGCACGGCGGTGCGCTCTACGAGAGCGTCGGGCGCGAAGGCCAATCCGAGGTACGCCGCGTCCGGCTCGCCGACGGCAAGGTGACCGCGCGCGCGACGATCGACGCCGCGCAGTTCGGCGAAGGGCTGGCGGCATGGCGCGACGAGCTGGTCACGCTGACCTGGCACGACGGTATCGCCTATCGCTGGGACGCGCGGACGCTGAAGGCAAGGGGGCGGCTGCGCTACACCGGCGAGGGTTGGGGGCTGGCAACCACGGCCGACGGGCTGGTGCGATCCGACGGCACCGCGACGCTGCGCTTCGTCGACCCCAGGACGTTCACGGATCGCCGCAAGGTGACGGTGACGCTGCGCGGCAAGCCGCTGGCGCAGATCAACGAGCTAGAGGTGGTGCACGGCGCGATCCTGGCGAACGTGTGGCACACCAGCTTCCTGGTACGGATCGATCCCACGACCGGACGGGTGACCGGCATCGTCGACCTCCGCCCCTTGGTCGCCGAGATTGCCGCGACCGATCCGGAGGCGGTGGCGAACGGCATCGCCTACGACGCGGCGGCGGACCGCCTTTTCGTGACGGGCAAGCTGTGGCCGACGCTGTACGAGGTGAAGATCGGCGCACCGATCGCGCCCTGAACTCCTTCTCGCGAAGCGGGGGGAGGGGGACCGCGCCCACTGGGCGTGGTGGAGGGGGCGGTGCCGTTGGAGAGGTCCGGAGTTACCTCCCCCTCCGTCACGGCTCCGCCGCGCCACCTCCCCCTGGCGGGGGAGGAGTTAGGCCCTCCCTCGCGAAGCGGGGGAGGGGGACCGCGCCCGCAGGGCGTGGTGGAGGGGGCGGTGCCGCAGGAGAGGTCCGGAGTTACCGCTCCCTCCGTCAACGCTTAGCGCTCGCACTTCCTGGCAGAGGAGGAGTACGAGTCGCTACGGTCGACAGCCCCCGCCGCTATGCTTTAGCGCACGTCGGAACCATCACCGGGGATCGTCCGTGAAATCAGCCATCTTCGCCGTCTCCCTGTTCGCCGTCACCGCCCCTGCCCCTGCGCAAAAGCCGGCGACGGACCAGGCCCCCCGCCCCGACCAGCGCGCTTTCCGCGAACTGTTCCGCGAGCTGGTCGAAACCGACACCTCGGTCGCGACCGGCAGCTGCACGCTGGCGGCGGAGAAGATCGCCGGCCACCTCAAACAGGCGGGCTTCGCCGACGACCAGATCACGCTGTTCAAGGACGACAAGTTCCCGCTCGACGGCGGCATCGTCGCGGTGCTGCCGGGCAGCGTGGCCGCGGCCAAGCCGATGCTGCTGCTCGGCCATCTCGACGTGGTCAATGCTCGGCGCGAGGATTGGACCCGCGATCCGTTCAAGTTCATCGAGGAGGACGGCTATTTCTACGGCCGCGGCACTTCCGACATGAAGGTGCTGGTCGCGATCTGGGTCGATACGCTCATCCGCTTCAAACAGCAGGGCTATCGGCCAAAGCGCACGAT
This sequence comes from Sphingomonas sp. Tas61C01, assembly GCF_052567495.1. Taxonomy (NCBI): domain Bacteria; kingdom Pseudomonadati; phylum Pseudomonadota; class Alphaproteobacteria; order Sphingomonadales; family Sphingomonadaceae; genus Sphingomonas; species Sphingomonas sp. Tas61C01. The sequence goes on along the minus strand of NZ_CP199583.1, from coordinate 2,216,977 downwards.
CAAGCTCGCGCTGACCTGCGGTGAGGAATCCGGCGCGCGGATGAACGGCGTCCAGTGGCTCGCCGAAAATCGCACGGCACTGATCGCCGCCGCGTTCGCGCTCAACGAGGGCGGCGGCGGCGACACCGATGGCAAGGGCAAGCTCGTCACCCAGACGATGCAGGTCGGCGAGAAATCGAACCGCAATTTCGAGATCCAGGCGACAAACCCCGGCGGACACAGCTCGATCCCCGTGGACGACAATGCGATCTATGAACTCGGCGATGCGCTCGCCCGGGTCCGCGCCTACAAGTTTCCGGTGCGCTTCAACGACACCACGCGCGCCTTCTTCCGCCAGGCGGGGGCCGCGCGGACCGACGATCTCGGTCGCGCGATGGTACGCCTCGCCGCCGATCCCGGCGACAAGGCCGCCGAAGCGATCGTGGTGCGCGACCGGAGCTATAATTCGATGCTGCGCACCACCTGCGTGGCGACGCTGATCGAGGGCGGCCACGCCGCCAACGCGCTGCCGCAGCGCGCCAAGGCGAACGTCAATTGCCGGATCGCGCCGGGCGAGGATGCCGATACTACCCGCGCCGCGCTCGAACGCGCGATCGGCGATGCGGGCATGACGGTGACGCTCACGGGTCGGCTGCGCCCGGTCGCGGTGACGCCGCCGCTATCGCCGATGATCGTCAAGCCCGCCGAGCGGCTGGTGGCGCGCTACTTCCCCGGCGTGCCGCTGATCCCGACGATGAGCACCGGTGCGACCGATGCGACCTATCTCGCGCCGATCGGCATCCCCACCTATGGCGTGCCAGGGCCCTGGGGCGACCCCGACGGCAACGGCGCCCACGGGCTGAACGAGCGGCACGCGGTCCGCTCCGCCTATGTCGGGCGCGATTTTCTCTTCGACCTGGTGAAGGCTTATGCAGATGAGTGACACGAAATGCGGGCTGGTGGCCGTCGTCGGCGCGCCCAATGCGGGCAAGTCGACGCTGGTCAATGCGCTGGTCGGCCAGAAGGTCGCGATCGTCAGCCCCAAGGCGCAGACCACGCGCACCCGGCTGATGGGCGTCGCGATCGAGGGCGACACCCAGCTGCTGCTGGTCGACACGCCGGGGATCTTCGAACCCAAGCGTCGGCTGGACCGCGCGATGGTCGCCGCGGCATGGGGCGGCGCCGAGGGTGCCGATCTGCTGGTGCTGGTGGTCGACGGCAAGGGCGGACTGGGCAGCAAGGTGACCGACATCGTCGAATCGCTGAAGGATCGCCCCGAGCCGAAGCACCTGGTGCTCAACAAGGTCGACCTCGCCGACAAGGCCAAGCTGCTCGTTCACGCCGAACGGCTGAATGCGCTGGCAACGTTCGACGATACCTGGTTCGTCAGCGCGCAGACCGGCGACGGACTGGCCGAGCTGAAGCGCGCCTTCGCGGCGAGGATGCCTGCGGGGCCGTGGCATTTTCCCGAGGATCAGGTGTCCGACGCCACCGAACGCGCGCTCGCGTCCGAGGTGACGCGTGAGCAGCTATATCTCCAACTGCACGCCGAACTGCCTTATGCGAGCACGATCGAGACCGAGAAATACGAGGAGCGCGCGGACGGGTCGGTCGAGATCCACCAGCAGATCCTGGTCGAGCGCCCCACCCAACGCGCGATCGTGCTCGGCAAGGGCGGGGTCCGCATCAAGGAGATCGGCAACCGCGCGCGGACCGAGCTGGCGTCGATCATGGGCCGGCCGGTGCACCTCTACCTGCACGTGAAGGTGAAACCCGGCTGGGACGAGGACCGCGAGACCTATCGCGGGATCGGGCTCGACTGGGTGGAGTGAGGGGAACTCGTCGCGCCGAGCCTGATTACGTCTAATCGCCCCCAACACGTACCTGCTTGTGTCCCCGCGAAGGCGGGGACCCAGTACTGGGCTCCCGCCTCCGCGGGAGCACAAAGGACGTCGGGCTCGTGGCGATCATAGGTCGGGCGAAAACCCTCACCCCAGCATCTGATCCACCCAGGCCGGCACCAGCGTCCCCGCCGCACCGGTCCGCGTCTCGGCGAAGAAGAAGCTCGCAGCCGACGGTTCCAAATTCATCTCCAGCGTCGCCGCGCCGTGATGCCGCGCGGTGCGGACGAAGCCGGCGGCGGGATAGACCGCGCCCGAGGTGCCGATCGATACGAACAGGTCCGCCCGCGCGATCGCCTCGTCGATCCGCTCCATCGCGTACGGCATCTCGCCGAAGAACACGATGTCGGGCCTGAGCATGGGCTGCCCGCAGGCGTGGCAGGGCGTGCCGGGCGGCAGCGGCGCGGTCCAGCGCTCCCGCACGCCGCAAGCAGCACAGAGCGCGGAGCGAAGCTCGCCATGCATGTGCAACATCCGCCGGGCGCCCGCGCGTTCGTGGAGGTCGTCGACATTTTGCGTGACGATCAGCAACTCGCCCGGCCACGCCGCATCGAGCCGCGCCAGCGCAAGGTGGGCGGGGTTCGGCTCGACCTCGTCCAGCGCCGCCCGACGCGCATCGTAGAAGTGGTGGACCAGCGCAGGATCGCGCGCGAGCGCCTCCGGATTGCAGACATCCTCGACCCGGTGGCCGTTCCATAGCCCGTCCGGACCGCGGAAGGTGGCGATGCCGCTCTCGGCGGAGATGCCGGCGCCGGTGAGGATGACGATGTTGGCGATGTCCATCCTCGCCTCATAGCGGCGGCGGCGATGCGGTGAAACGTTCCTGCCGGGGACCATGCCACGACGCGTCGGCCCTGTCCGTCGATCGCGCAGCGTGCCACAAGGGGGACGTGACCGATGGTTTTCCGCTTTCCGCCCGCCGCTTCTCCGCGCCGCGATCCGCCGCATGACCGCGATCGGCATCTATGGCAGCGCCGGGCGCATGGGGCGCGCGATCGCCGACCTGATCGAGATCGAGGGCGGGCGCTATGCGGGCGGCGCCGACGCGACCGACGATGCCGATGCGCTCGCGGTCGCGGCCGACGTGCTGGTCGACTTCTCCACCGCCTCCGCGGTCGACGCGCACCTGGCGTCGGCGCTGGCGGCGCGGACCCCGATCGTGATCGGCACCACCGGCCTGTCGCCGGCGCAGCACCTCGCGATCGATCACGCGGCGACCGAGATCGCGGTGCTGCAGACCGGCAACACGTCGCTCGGCGTCACCCTGCTCGGCATCCTGGTGCGCGAGGCGGCGGCGCGGCTCGGCCCCGACTGGGATGTCGAGATCATGGAGATGCACCACCGCCACAAGGTCGACGCGCCGTCGGGTACCGCGCTGCTGCTCGGCGAGGCGGCGGCGGCGGGCCGCGGCACGTCGCTGGGCGAGGTCCGGGTCGACAGCCGCGCCGGGCTGGTCGGCGCGCGGGCGGAGGGCACGATCGGCTTCGCCAGCCTGCGCGGCGGTTCGGTGATCGGCGACCACAGCGTGATCTTCGCCAGTGAGGGCGAGCGGATCGAGCTAAACCATCTCGGCCAGGATCGATCGATCTTCGCCAAGGGCGCGGTGAAGGCGGCGATGTGGCTCGCGGGGCAGCCGGCAGGGCGCTACCGGATGGGTGACGTGCTCGGGCTGTGAAGAAGGTGGACGTCATCGCGTTCTACGCGCGGCTGGCGGAGGCCAATCCGCACCCCGAGACCGAGCTCGAATCGGGCAATGTCTATCAGCTGCTCGTGGCGGTCGTGCTGTCGGCGCAGGCGACCGATGCCGGGGTCAACAAGGCGACGCGCACGCTGTTCGACACGGTGAAGACCCCGGCCGAGATGATCGCGCTCGGCATCGAAGGGCTGAAGCAGCACATCCGCACCATTGGCCTGTTCAACACCAAGGCCAAGAACGTCGTTGCGCTCTCGCAGCAGCTGGTCGAGCGGCACGGCGGGGCGGTGCCCGCGGATCGCGATGCGCTGGAGGCGCTGCCGGGCGTCGGGCGCAAGACCGCCAACGTGGTGATGAACGTCGCCTTTGCGGCGGAAACCTTCGCGGTGGATACCCACATCTTCCGGGTCGGCAACCGCACCGGACTGGCGCGGGGCAAGACGCCGCTTGCGGTCGAACTCGCGCTGGATCGCGCGACGCCGCAGCCGTTCCGCCTGCACGCGCACCACTGGCTAATCCTCCACGGCCGCTATGTCTGCAAGGCGCGAAAGCCCGAATGCTGGCGCTGCATCGTCCGCGATCTCTGTGCGTACAAGCCCAAGACGCCCGCCCCCGCCGGCGCCGACGTCGTGCCGCAAACCTGAGCGATGCGGCACTGCGCGGCGGCGCACCGCGCAAAACGCTGGCGCCCGCGCCGATGCTTTGCTACGCGCTCGCCCCCAGGCACCCGTAGCTCAGCTGGATAGAGCGCTGCCCTCCGAAGGCAGAGGTCACAGGTTCGAATCCTGTCGGGTGCACCACCATTTCAGCGACGATCAACCGCTAGCGGCGATATCGCATGCGGGCGCGGATCGTGCCGCCGCTTGCGGGCAGCGCGAAGCGGGCGCTGGCGAAGGAGGGGAGGCCGATCGAGGTCGGGGCATCGTTCGAAAAGCCGAAGCCTTCCTTGGGTGCGAACAGCGTCCGGTTGAAATTATGGTCGCCGTTCTCGTCATGATATTGGGCGAGCGCATAATGCCCGGGCGGCAGCCAGAAGCAGGCGCGGGTTTCCGGTCGTGCTGCGGGTGTGCGGACGCGCAGCAGCTTGCCGCCCTTTGCCAGGAAACGGGATTTGTCGTCGGGGTAGATGGTGAAGGCGACCTCGCCGTCCTTGCTGCGCATTTCGGTCGCGATCACGACGAGCTGGACCGCGCCGCCGCCGGGGCGGCCCGCACAGCCCTGCGCGTGCGCGGTGGTCGCCAGCGAGCCGAGTGCGGCGATGGCGAGGAACGGTATCGATAGCTTCATGTGCGCGGGCTTTGCGCCTCGGGAGGTGAGCAGCGCGTGAACGATGCGCTTGGTCATGCCGCGTCCGCCGGCGCCTCGCGGGTAACCCGTGCCGCGGCGATCCCCAGCAGCAGCGCGACGGCGGTCGATCCCGCCAGCACCGCGATCGCCATGCCCGTCGCACCGTGTTCGGGAACGATCACGAAGGCGGCGCCGAGCAGGACGGCGACGCCGCAGGTCCTGATCGCGAAGACGAGCGATGCGCGGTTGAGCGCGGTCAGCATGGTTTCGGCGCTGATCATCACCAGTTCCAGGCAGCCCGCGGCGGTGAGATAGAGCAGCATCGGATAGGCGTCGCGATAGCTTTTGCCCCCGATCAGCGACAACACCGTCTTACCGCCCAGCGTGACCACCGCCATGATCGTAAGCGCCGCCAATCCGCTCACCAGATAGGTTCGTGGAAGTAATCGACCCAAATGTTGAGGGGAGGCTTGCTTGGCCATGCGGACGACTTCGGGAAAGGCGGCGCGGGCGACCAACTGGGTTACCTTGGCGAGAGCCTGGGCGAGTTGGGCGGAGAGGCGGAACGCGCCGGCGGCGGAGGTGCCGACCATCGCGCCGACCAGCAGCAAGGGGATCTGCTTGCCCGACATGCCGAGCGTCGCGTTGGCGTTGGTGCTGAGTGCGAAGGAAACGATGCCGGGGTTCTCGTCGACCGTGCGGCGGGGCTCGGCGGGGACCGAGCGTAGCAGCGGCAGATCGTCGCCGCGCGCGACCAGGATCCAATAGGCGGCGGCGGTTGCCAGCTCGGCCGCGCCCCAGGCGATCAGGAAGCCGCGGATCGAGGGATCGAACGCCAATGCGTAGAGCGAGCCGAGGAACCGTGCGACCGGCGTCATGCTGTCCGCCAGCGCGGCGTGGGCGAAGCGATCGCGCAGGCGCAGGATGCCGAGCGGGGTCGAGCGGATCGACAGCAGCGTGACGACCGCGAAGATCAGCGTGTTCTGCCGCAGCGCATCGGGGATGCCGAGCGCACCGCTGGCGAAGGTTAGGATCGCCGCGGCGAGCGCGATGCCCGCGGTCGCGCTGATGATGTCGAGGATCAGCGCACAGCGCAGCAGGCGCGCGAGCTTGCCGTTCTGCCCCTGCTGGAGCGGATCGACGCCGTATTGGACGATGATCTGCCAGGTCTGGAAGCCGACCAGGGTGGTGATCGCCTGCGCCGCGCCGGTGATCAGCGCGAACCGACCGAAATCGACCACGCCCAGCGACCGGGTCGCGAAGCCGAGATAGAAGAGCGACAGCACCCCGAGCACTCCGCGGCTGGCGAGCAGCCAGCCGAGATTGCGCAGGATCGCGCGCAGCGCGGGCGACCGGATCGGTCGCGGGGCTCCGGCAGTCGGGTTCATGGCCGGCGCGCGATCACGCCAGCCAGCTCGTCAGCGGTCCGCGCCGCCGCGCCAGCATCGCCTGGCCGAGCCGTACCAGATGGACGACGAGCGAGAGGATCGTCCAGATCGCGACCGCGACGATCCCCCAATCCGGGCGGCCGATCAGCAGCCCGGCAAACAGGATGACCATGTTCGGGTTGCGCCGCGCGGTGACCAGGCGGAAGTCGCTGTCGAACCGCTGCCAGACATGGATGTGCATGCCGAAACGGACGATGAACGCACCCTCGATCAGGCGTTGCGCGACGTAACCGACCAGCATCGCCGCCATCACCGCCCAGAAGAGGTCGTCGGCGAGCGGGCTGCCATAGACCGCGCACCCCGCCGCCCAGGCCCACCACCAGATCGGCGGATGGACCAGATCGATGCCGTGATCCCAGGCGTTGCCAAGTGCGGAGGAGGTGATCGTGCAGCGCGCGAGCTTCCCGTCGACGGTGTCGAGCACCATGAAGAACAGCCCGGTGGCCAGCCCCGTCCAGAACCAGCCGTGCCAGAAGGCGATCGTGGCGACGATGCAGAGGATCGTCCCGAGTGCGGTGATCTGGTTGGGCGAGATGCCCCAGCGTGCTGCCAGCCGGGTCAGCGCGAGCGCCCAGCGCGGCCAGAGATATTTGGTCAGCAGATCTGTGACGCCCTTATAGGCGCCGCGATAGCTCTCCTCCTCGATGTGGCGGACGGTCGCGGGCTCGAGCCGGTCGGCGAACGGCTTTTCGCGCTTGCGAAGCTGTTCGTTGAAGATGCCGCCTTCGGCCTCCGCGGCGATCATGACGAGCCCGGTCGCGTCGCCGATCGGCGTCCCGGCGCGCATTGCGGCCATGATCCGCTCGCGCGCCGCCTCGCCCGCGACATAGCCGAGAACGGGCACGCCCGCGCGCGTCAGCACCGTGCCCGGGCGCTTCGCCAGATAGGCGAGCCAGGCGGGGTCGAACGCGTAATCGAGATTGGCGACGATCGTCGCATCAACCGCTGCGTCGAACTGCTGCGCGGCGACGATCCGGCGCACGCGTTCGGCGTTGGACATGCCCCAGATCGGGGTCGGGTTGTTGCCGACGCAAAGGGTCGGCGCGCCCCGATCGGGATGGTTCGCGTGCTGCATCGATATCGCGATAGGAGATTGGACGGGTTTTGCGAACATCAAGCGTCAAGCCGGCAGCGCGGCAAGCACCGCCTGGGCGGCGTTGCGCGCGCCGGCACCGCTGGTGTCGCCGAGCGCATCGGCGGCGAACGCGGCCTGCGCCGCGGCGAACCCCGCCTGCCGGCCGGGCGCTGCGGCCAGCGTCGGGAGGAGCGCGGCGAGATCGGACACCACCTCTCCGCAGTGCCACATCGCGTAGGAGGGATCGTCCCGCCATGCGGCGCCGCCGGAATCGAGGAACACGCAGGGTCGGGGGTTCATGAAATATTCCACCGCCTGGCTCGACGTGTCGCCGAGATAGACGTCCGCGGCCGCGGTGTAGCTGCCGTCGACCATCGCGAAGCTGTCGAGGTCGCAGTGCACGCCGGGTAGCCCGGCGATGCCGTCGGCGAAGGCGCGGACCTCCGGCGCGCGTTCGGCGAGCCGCTGGTGCGGGGCGAAGATGAGGTTGTAGCGATCGTCGGCGACGATCTGCCGCACGACCTCCGGGCCCCAGGCCCACCATGACGACCGGTGGCGCTGCCAATGCGGGGTGTAGAGGATGATCTGCCGGTCGCGATCGAACCAGCGCGTCGCGGGCGTGCGGCGGTCTAAGGCGGCCTTCACATAGCCGGTGGTGACGATCCGCGCGGGATCGTCGCCGAGCGCGATCAGCGCGCGGCGATCGCGATCGGCGGCGACCAAGGTCCGCCAGCCCGCGCGCCGTCGCCAGTGGCCACGCGCCATCATCGATCCGGCGCCGTGGAAGGTGTCGATGAACCGCGCACGCATCGGCAGCAGCGCCGGCAACCACAGGCTGGTCTGTTCCGCGCACACGATCACGTCGGTGCCGCGCAGGTGCCGGGCGAGGCGGAGCAGCGTCGGCAGCTTGGGCGGCAGCGGCGGGTTGCGGCCATCACCGTCGTCGGCGACCGTGCGGAAGCCCGGCACGCGACGGATGACCGGCCTGGGGGCAGCCAGCGTCGCGATCCAGCCGCCCAGCAGCTTTTCGTGCACCGAGGTGCCGACCCACAGGTCGATCGCAACGTCGGACCGGGCGGCGAGCGCCGCGACGATCGGGTAGAGGTGCGGGATCAGCAGGGTCTCGCCCAGGAACAGGAAGGCGACGCGGCCGCTCATCGATGCAGCGCGTCCTCGTGCCGGCCATGTTCCCAGCGCGCTATATCGGCGGGCGCGTCGACCTCCTGCCAATCGGCGGCGGGGTCGACGACCAGCGCGTTGACCCCGTGGGCGGCGAGCCGGGCGACGACCGCGTGATGATACGCGTCGGTGCCACCAGGCGCGGCGATGGTGTCGCGCAGCGCGCGCGCATAGGCATCACCGCCGGTCGACAGGACGATGCCGAGTGACCGGTGGTCGGCGACCGCGGGATCGAGCCCCTTGCCCACCGCCGCTACACGGCGACCCGCGATCGCGACGCGCATGTCGTCCTGATGGATATCGGTGGTCGCCTCCACCACCAGGGTTAGGCCCGGCGGCGCGGCGCGGACCGCGTCGACGATCACCGATGCCGCGAACACGGTGTCGCCGTTCATCAGCATGAAGGCGTCGCGGAGGTGATCGTGCGCCGCCCAGACGCTGCCGATGCTGCTCGAGATCGACCAGAAGGGATTGAAGACGAGGGTCGTCGCGATCTTGCCCGCGCGACGTGCGAGATGATCCCCGACCTGATCGATCCGGTAGCCACCGACGACGACCGCGTCGGTGATCCCGGCGGCTTCGGCGGCATCGAGCTGGTGATCGATGATCGCGCGACCGCCGACCCGGACCAGACATTTCGGCATGTCCAGCGTCAACGGCAACAGCCGCGATCCCTGCCCGGCCGCGATGATGATCGCCTTCATAGGTGTACGGTTCGCATGGCTAAGCGCCTGTAGGCAAATCGACGCGGCAAAACTATGGCGGCGGGATGCCTTCGGACGTCGAGGGCCGGAAAACGGATCGCCATGTTCCTGCTCGACAAGATGCTCCGCAAGATCGTGCGCAGCGGCGACCTCACCGTGATCACCGCGGACGGACGCGAGCGGCGCTATGGCAGCCCCGACCCCGCGCGCGAACCGGTGACGATCCGCTTCCTCGATGCCCGCGCCCCGGATTTCATCGCGCGGCACCCGCGGCTCGGCATGGGCGAGGCGTTCATGGACGGCCGGGTGGTGGTCGATCGCGGCGACGTCGTCGCTCTGCTGGACCTGATCCGATCGAACGTGCCGTGGGAGCGCGGCGGCGGGATCGACGGCAAGCGCAAGATCGGCAAACGGCTGCTGGGCACGGTCGGGCGGTTCAATTCGCTGCGCGCGTCGCGGCGCAACGTCGCGCATCATTACGATCTGTCGGATCGGCTGTACGATCTCTTCCTCGACGCCGACCGCCAATATAGCTGCGCCTATTTCACCGATCCTGCGGTGTCGCTGGAGCGCGCGCAGGCGGACAAGAAGGCGCATATCGCGGCCAAGCTGGCGCTCGCGCCGGGCCAGCGGGTGCTCGACATCGGCTGCGGATGGGGCGGGATGGCGCTGTATCTGAACCGCGTCGCCGATGTCGACGTGCTCGGCGTGACGCTGAGCGAAGAGCAGCTCGGCGTTGCCCGGCGGCGGGCGGCCGACGCGGGGGTCGCGGATCGCGTCAAGTTCGAGCTGATCGACTATCGCGAGCTCGACGGCCGGTTCGACCGGATCGTCTCGGTCGGGATGTTCGAACATGTCGGCGCGCCGCATTACCGCCGGTTCTTCACCAAGTGCCGCAGCCTGCTTGCCGATGACGGAATGATGCTGCTGCACACGATCGGGCGGGTCGGCGGGCCGGGGGCGACCGACGCGTTCACCGCCAAGTACATCTTTCCTGGGGGCTACAATCCCGCGTTGTCGGAGATCCTCGGTGCAAGCGAGGCGGCGGGGATGGTCACCACCGATGTCGAGACGCTGCGGCTCCATTACGCGCTGACGCTGGAACATTGGTACGAGCGCACGGTCGCCGCAAAGGCCGAGATCGAGGCGATCTACGACGTGCGCTTCTACCGGCTGTGGACCTTCTATCTGGCAGGCGCGATCTCGGCGTTCCGGCACGGCGGGCTGGTCAATTATCAGCTCGCCTATGCGAAGAGCCGCGACGTTCCCGCGATCGCGCGGACGGAGATCGTCCAGGCAGAGCGGCACTTGCGCGACGCATGACGGTGCGCCGCATCGTCCTCTACCTGGTCGCGGCGTTCGCGATCCGCGGAGCGCTGTTCGGCGACCCGGTGATCCACGTCGACGAGCAATTCTACCTGCTGGTCGGCGATCGCATGCTCCACGGGGCACTGCCTTTCGTCGACATCTGGGATCGAAAGCCGATCGGGCTGTTCCTGGTCTATGCCGCGATCCGGCTACTCGGCGGCGATGGCGTGGTCGCGTATCAGATAGTGGCAACCCTGTGCGTCGCCGCGACCGCAACGATCGCCGCGTCACTCGCCGATCGGTCGCTCGGCCGCGGCGGGACGGTGGCGGGGCTGCTCTACCTGATTTGGCCGATGATATGCGACGGCGCGGGCGGGCAGGCGCCGATCTTCTACGATCTGCCGATGGCGGGGGCGGCGGCAATCCTGGTCGGCGCGCTGATGAGCGCACCGGGCGCGCGGATCGGCAGGCGCGGGGCGGGGGCGATGGCGCTGGTCGGGATCGCGATCCAGCTGAAATACACCGCGGCGCTGGAAGGCGCGCTGTTCGGCGTGGCGCTGCTGGTAGCGCTGTGGCGCGGAAGTGCCGGCTGGGGCCGGATCGTGGCGCAGGGGACGATCTGGGCAGCGATCGCGCTCGCGCCGACCGCCGCCGCCTATGGCTATTATCGCGCGATCGGGCAGGGCGACACGTTCGTGTTCGCGAACTTCGTGTCGATCTTCGCGCGCGGGGAGGACGGCAGCGGGGGTTCGCGCCTCGTTCAGCTGCTCGGCGGCGTGGCGGTGCTGGTGCCGCTGGCGGTGCCCGCAGTGCTGGCGCTGCGGCGGCCGACGGGGCCCGGCGCATGGTTCATGATCGCGTGGCTGGCGGTCGCGACGGTGGCGATCCTCGCGGTCGGCACCTTCCGGCTGCAATTCTTCCTGCCGCTGCTGCTGCCGCTGGCAATCGCAGCGGGGGCGGGGCTGGGGACGGGGATTGCGGCGGCCCTCGTGCTGGTGCTTGGCATGGCGGCGGGGGCGTTCGTCGCGCACGATCATGTCGAGCGGCGCGGTACCGCGCGACAGGTGGCGGCGCTGGTGTCGCAGATCGGGCTGCGACCGGCGGGGTGCCTGTTCGTGTTCGGCAGCGAACCGATCCTCTATCACCTGACCCGGTCCTGCCTGCCGTCGCGCTTCGTGTTCCGCAGCCACCTGGCGCAGCGACGCGAGGCGGGGGCGATCGGGGTCGACCAGCTCGGCGAGATGCGCCGAATACTCGCTGCGCGACCGGGGGTGATCGTGGTGCGGACCAGCAAGGGCAACGCCGATCCGCGAGTGGAGGCGTTGCTCCGTGCAGTATTGGGGAGGGACTATCGGCTGGCGGCGGCGGTCAGGGTCGGCACGCTGCCGCACCTCGTCTATCGGCTGCGCGCCACGCCCCAGTCGCGGATTGGCCAGCCCTTCGCGGCGGCGAGCCGGCGTAGCGGCGGGCTCGGGTTGACCGCGACCGGCTCGTCGGCCCAGCCGAGCGTCGCCGCGTCGGACACGTCGTCGGAATAGAAGCGGACGGTAGCGGCGTCGCGATCGGCGGCCGACAGCCACGCCAGCACTGCCGCGTGCTTGGCGCCGGCGTACCGGTTCGGGCCATCGAGCGTGTGGAGCAGGTGTCCGGCCGCGTCGTAGCGGGCGCGGGTGGCGATCAGGTCGTCGATGCCGAGGCGCTCGGCGATCGGCGCGGCGACAAAGGCGTGCGAGGCGGTGGCGATAACGATCCGGTAGCCGTCGCGGCGATCGGCGGCGATCTGGGCCAGCGCGCCGGGGCGGATGTGGCGCGCGATCATGAGATCGGCGAAGGCCGCCGCGGTCGCCTCGATCCGCGCGGCGGGCAGGCGCGGTCCGAGCATCGTGCGGTGCATCAGCTCCTTCAGCCGGTCGCGATCGATCAGGCCGATCGTCTTGGCGAGCGCCTGGAGCGGCAGCAGCGGCACCAGCGCCAGCCGCCATGGCGCCAACCGGCGCGCCGCGAAGAGCAGGAAGAAGGTCCATGTCGGGACGCTGGTGATGGTGCGATCGAGATCGTAGATCGCGATCGCTCGCGGCGGGCTCACGCGATCAGGCGGCGGACGAGATCGAGGTCCGCCGGCTTGTCGACGTCGATCGCGGCCAGCCCGCTCGCGCATTCGACCAGCGCGGCGCGGGCGCCGACCCGCGCGCCGATCCGCGCCAGCCCCTCGGCAAGCGGCAGGCGACCGCGGGCGTAGCGGACCAGCAGCGGAACGCCGAGGCGGAGCACGATCCGCCACGGCCGCTTGCGATCGCGCTCGACCCGCTCCCACAGGTCGAGCGCCGCGACCGCCTTCGGGGTCGCGAGCAGGAAGAGGTTGCAGCCCGACCAGTCACCGTCGGCGAAGCGCAGATAGGTGCGCCTGGTCGGCGGGGCATCGCGCTCGATCGAGGTGCGCCGGGCGAGCAGCGCGGCGACATCGGTGCCCGGGGGGACGTCGCGCAGGAACGCGTCGACCCATTCGGCGCGCAGCAGCGGGTGGTCGCCGGTGGTTACCAGCAACGGTGCGCCGGCCTCGACGAAGGCGATTCGCGCACTCGCGCTGGGGCCGGGGCCGGCCGCGATCGGTTCCGCGCCGAGATCGCTGGCGTGCGCGCGCACCGGCTCGCTCGCGGTGCTGACCAGGATCCGGGTCATCCCCGCCGCACGCAACGCGGCGACGACGCGCGCGAGCATGGTCCGGCCACCGATCTCGATCAGCGCCTTGTCGGTCACCCCCGCATAGGCGGCGACCGGATCGACGCCGCCGCGATTGCCCGCGAGCACCAGCGCGGTGCTCACGCCGTGCGGTCCGTCATGACGGCGTGGTGCGCAGGACCCGCCACAGCACCGCGGGCGCGGCGAGCACCGGATGGCGTTCGCGCCACGGGGTGAGCTGGACGCGGACGCCGGTGTGGCGCTCGATCTTGTAGAGGCCGTAGCGCGCTGCGCCGTCGAAGGTGAAGGCGGCCTTGATCAGCCGCGCGATGTTGAGGAACTTGCCCATCGCCGAGCACAGCATCCACTGTTCCGCCACCGTCCGGCAGAGATCGAAGCCGATCCGCGGCACCAGCGTGTCGCCCTGGCGCGCATACGCGATCCCGCCCGCATCCCATGCCAGCGGCAGGACGCGATCGAAATGGGCGGGGGCGTGGCCGACGATCTGCGCCTCCCTTCCGGGCGCCTCGACCCGGAATTCGGTCCGGTAGGTCTCGCGGAGCAGCGCCAGCCAATAGTCGCGGGTCGATCCACACTGCGGGCCGAGTACCGCGGCGAAGCGCGACGCGGTCACGATCGCCGCCGCGACCGCGCGGACCGCGCGCAGCCGCGACGCAGGGCGATCCGCCCAGACGAGCGCCGCGGGTTGCGCGAAGCGGGTCCACACCGTGGTGTCGACCGATCCGCCGCCGGTCGCGCGCTCGAAGGTGTCGAACGGCATCGTGGCGACCTTGGCGCGGAGGATCCTCCGGCCGACCGCGATCTCGTGATAGCTGATGTCGGGCCACAGCCAGCGCAGGCCGAGCCGGCGCAGCGGCGTGCCGCGGCGACCATCGGTCAGGACGTAGAAGTCGAGGATGTCGCCGAGCGCGCCGGTCCGCAGCACCGACCCGTAGAACAGCACCGCGGTGCCGCCGAGCCGTTCGGCGAGCATGCGCGCCAGGGTGACGACCTCGTCGGGTGTTTCGGTGGCGAGCGCGTCGGCTACATAGGCCTGTAGCCCCCCGGTCATGGCACGAAGAAGTCGAGCGGGGCGCCCTTGGCGATGGTCAGGGCGCCGCCCTCATATGCCTCGCCGTCGAGGATGAAGCCGCCGTCCAGCGTCACGTCGAGCCGATCGACATCGCCGCGGTGATAGCCAGCACGCCGCAACCAGTCCTTCTCCGACCCCGCGAGCAGCGCGGGCAGCGTCAGCAGCACCCGGCGCGGCGGCGCGTCCACCCCGAGCAGCTTCAGCCCCGCGCGCACCCGCCCGAACGGCTTCAGGCCAAGCGGCAAGCGTTCCAGCGTCGACGCGATCATCAAATAGAGCCGATGTTCGACGATGCGGCCATCCTGAAGCTCGATCCGCATCCGCTCGCCCTGGCGCCAGGGATTGCCGCTGCCCGCGAACACCGTCTGCGCGATCGCCCCGCCGATCGACATCGCGACCGCCAGCCCGCGAAAAGCGCCGAGCCGGTGCACGCCTTGCGCCAACGCGGTCGCCTTGACGAACGCGCCGGCCCCGAACAGGAAGCCGCGCACCACCGGCGTGGAGCCGTCGGCGCGGGTGATCTCGATCGGCGCGCGTCGATCGACCCGCCCGTTCGCTATCGTCGCCAGGGCGTCGTCGAGCGTCCAATCGCGCGGAATGCCGAGATCGAAGGCGAGTGCGTTGGTCTTGCCCGACGGCACCACCGCCAGCCGCGGCAAGCCAGCGGGGAAATGCTCCGCCGCGACGGTGATCACGTCGCGGATCGTGCCGTCGCCGCCGTCGACGACAATCGCATCGACCTTGCTGGCGGCGAAGCGCGCGAGCGCCGCGGACAGTTCGGCCGCGGTCTGCGGCGACGCCCAGTCGAGCGACTGGTCCGCGGTCGGCAGCGCGCCCGCCTGCTGCAGGTTGCGATGCGCGCGACGATTGAACACGATCCCAATCCGCGCCGTCGGCCGCCGGACGCCGTCGGGCTCGCCGATGCGCGGCTCCTCGCGCCCGGCACGCGCGGCATAGGCTGGCGCCAACCCGCTGCGCGACAGGGGTAAGGCAACCAGGTGCGCGCCCGTATCGAAAAAGACCTTGTCAGATTTCATCTGTGTGCACACTAGACTGATCATCACGTCGTCATCAATTCGTAATGTTGGGAAGCGGCGGCTTTGGTCGGGACGGAACACCTCATCGCCGCACCACCTGTGCTGCCGAAGGTGCTGGCCTTCGACGTGTTCGGCACGGTCGTGGATTGGCGCTCGGGCATCGCGGCCCAGTCGGCGCGGTTCCTCGTCGCGATCGGCCGCCCCGAGATCGATGCAGCCGCTTTCGCGGATGCCTGGCGATCGCGCTATATCGAGGTCATGGCGTCGTTCAGGGCAAGCGGGCGCGTGTTCGAGCCGCTCGACGTGCTCCATCGCGAGATGCTCGAACAGGCGCTGAGTGCGCATGGCGTCGACGTCGCCGGTCTCGATCCTGCCCTGCTCGACGACTGGAACCGGGCCTGGCACCGGCTCGATCCCTGGCTAGATGCGGTCGCGGGATTGACGCGGCTTCGGCGCGATTTCCCGATCGTCACGCTCACCAACGGCAACATCGCGCTGATGCTGGCGATGGCGCGGCGGGCGGGGCTGCCATGGGATGCGCTGCTCGGGGCGGAAGTGACCCGCGCCTACAAGCCAGATCCCGACGCCTATCTGCGCGTCGCCCGGATCCTCGACGTCCAGCCGGGCGAGTTGTGCCTCGTTGCCTCGCACCACAGCGATCTCGCCGCGGCCAGGCGGTGCGGGCTCCGCACGGCTTATGTCGATCGCCCGATGGAGTATGGCGGTCGGGTGGCGCCCGATGCCGGAGCGGCAGAGTGTTGGGACTGGGCCGCGGATGCGCTGACCGACCTTGCCGACCAGCTCGGATGCGCGTCGGGCTGATCGTTCGACCCTCGTCGACGGCATTGGAACAACCGCCCGCGCCGGGAGATATCGTCGCTGTCCCCCAGGAGCCTTGATTATGCCGATCGATCCCAGCCGCCCCGATCCGAACCGCTATGACGGACGCATGCCGTACCGCCGCTGCGGGCGGAGCGGGCTCGTTCTGCCTGCGATCAGCCTCGGCCTTTGGCAGAATTTCGGCGGCACCGACGTTTTCGAGACCGGGCGCGCGATCATGATGCGGGCGTTCGATCGCGGGGTCACGCATTTCGACCTCGCGAACAATTACGGTCCGCCGTACGGATCGGCGGAGGAGAATGCCGGGCGGGTGTTCGCGACCGACCTGCGCGCGCACCGCGACGAGCTGGTGATCTCCAGCAAGGCGGGGTGGGACATGTGGCCGGGCCCCTATGGCGGACCGTCGGGCAGCCGCAAACATGTGCTGGCGAGCTGCGACCAGAGCCTGAAGCGGCTGGGCCTCGACTATGTCGACATCTTCTATTCGCACCGGGTCGACGAAAATACGCCGCTCGAGGAGACGATGGGCGCGCTTGCCCAGCTGCATCGCCAGGGGAAGGCACTGTATGTCGGCATCTCGTCGCACTCGCCCGCGCTCACCCGCCGGGCGGCGGCGATCTTGGCAGCCGAGGGCGTGCCACTGCTGATCCACCAGCCGAGCTATTCGATGCTCAACCGCTGGATCGAGCGCGAACTGCTCGACACGCTCGGCGACCTCGGGGTCGGCTGCATCGCATTCTCGCCGCTCGCCCAGGGGATGCTCACCGACAAGTATCGCGACGGCGTACCGGACGACGCGCGTGCGGCGAAAGGCGGGTCGCTCGACCAGCGGCTGCTGAGCGACGACAACCTCCAGCGGATCCGCGCACTCGGCGATATCGCCCAGTCGCGGGGGCAATCGCTGGCGCAGATGGCGATCGCGTGGGTATTGCGCGATCCGCGGGTCACCTCGGCGCTGATCGGCGCGCGTACGGTGGCGCAGCTCGACGACAGTCTCGATGCGGTGAAGCGGCTCGACTTTGGCGAGGCGGAATGCCGCGCGATCGACGAGCATGCCGCGGACGGCGGCATCGACCTGTGGGAAGTCTCCTCGCGGATCGAAGATCTGCCCGCGGCGGGTGGCGTGCCGAGAGCCGCCGCCAGCTAGGCGCGGTCAGCCGGCGCGGAGCATCGCGATGAACGCGCCGGTCGCGCTCTGCAGCGTTGCCACCTCGCCGACGAGCTGACGGGCGGTGCCCTGGACATTGGCGGTCAGCGTACCGGCTTCGTCGACCGCGTCGGACACGTCGGCGACGCGCTGCGCCATGTCGTCGGCACCGCGTGCCGCGGACAGCGCGCTGCGTTCGATCGCATCGCTAGCGCGGCGCTGATCGTCGACCTTGTGGCCGATCGCGTCGGCGGCCCGGGCGAGCTCGACGATCGCGCTGGCGACCTGTTCGAAATTGCTTTCGGCATCGCCGGCGCGGGCATTGATGCCGGTGACGAGCTGCGTGATCTCGCCGGTCGCGCGGCCGGTATGGTCGGCGAGTCCCTTCACTTCCGACGCGACCACCGCGAAGCCGCGGCCATGCTCGCCTGCGCGCGCCGCCTCGATCGTGGCGTTTAGCGCGAGGAGATTGGTCTGCGCGGAGATCCCCGCGATCGTGGTCGCGAGCGAGCCGATACCATTGGTGCTGGTCGCCAGCGTCCGGATCGCATCGCCGCCGAGCAGCGAGCGGGCACGGGCGTGGCGGGCGAGTTCGGCCTGTTCGGTGGCGTTGGTCGCGATCCCGGTGATCGATCGGGATAGCGCGCCGACTTCGGTCGCGACGTCGCTCGCGGCGGCGGAGGCTGCCCGTGCCGCATCCGCGACCTCGCCCGCGCGGCGACCGGCACCGCGCGCGACGGTGTCGAGCGCGAGGGTCGAGCGTTCGAGCAGCTTGGCGGACTCGCCGACCGCATCGGCGACGCCGACGACCGATTCCTCGAACTCGCTGGCGACGCGCAGCATGTCGGCACGCCGGCGTTCCGCTGCGGCGCGGAGTTCATCCTGGCGCAGGCGTCGCTCGATCGCGGCCTGCTCCTCCGCCAGCTTGGCGGCGGCAAGGGAAGCTTCGGCGCGGGTCTGCGCGGCGGCGGATTGGGCGGCCAGATCGCGGCTGTGTGCGAGCGCGGCAGCCTGCGCGGTGATCAGGATCGCGAGTTGGCGGGCGATGTAGCAGAGGATGCCGCATTGCAGGACGACCGCAAGCGCGTGGACGCCGACCCGCGCGAGCCCACCGCCGCCCGCGAACACCCAATCGGGCGCGACGATCGACAGCAGCACGTGATGCGCGGCGATTACCACCGAGGCGAGCACCAGCGGGCGCCAGTCGCAGAGGATCGTCAGCGTCGCCAGGCCGACGAAGAAATACATGTGCATGTCGAGCTGCCAGGCGGCGCCTTGCAGGACGAACAGCAGCAGCGCGGGTTGCGCCGCGATCATGAGCGCCGCAGCGAGCCGCGCGGGCAGATCGGTGCGCCGGACCGCCGCGCAGTGTAGCGGTGTCAGGATCAGCATCAGCCCGATGCCGGTGGCGTTCCAGCCGCCGCTCGCGCCCGACCAGGCGAAGCCGGCGAGCACGACGGTGCAGATCGCGCCAAGCGCGGCGATCAGCTGGATGCCGCGCAGGCGGAGATCGTCGAGGTCGCTCATCCGCGCGCCGGCAGCTTGCCGCACAGCGAGGGCGGGCTGGCGAGAGTGACGATTCCGTGGCGGAGCAATGTGCGGGCGCGCCGCGACCCATAGACCAGCAGCGAGCCGGGCAGCGGCCCGCGCGCGAGCAGCCGCACGTCGCCGACCAGCGCCAGCAGCGGCAGCGCGTTGGCGGCCTGCGGGCCGAGCGGGACCAGCATCATCGCCCCATTCGCGGGCGGCGCGATGATTAGCAACCCCGCCCCCGCGACCAGCAGCAGCTGCACCAGCAGGATCACGCCCCCGAAGCGGAAACGCATCGCCATCCGCAAGCCAGTCGGGCAGATCATGGGCGTCGAGCCATCGTTAGCGACAGGTGCCATGCAGCGTGCCTACGAAGAGATGGTAAATAGATCGTAAGCTTACCGGATTGAATGTGTTTCCCCGCCCGGATCGGCGAGGTTTTGGCGGCGGCTCAGCCGGCCATGTGCGCGTCGAGGAAGCGTTGGTGCTGGGGCATAGCGGCCAGCGTGCGATCGTGGTTGCGCTTGATGTCGGCGAGCGCCTGGCCGAGCCGTTCGCGGCCGAGGATGCGGGCGAGATGGTGGTGGCCCTGCGGCTGGAGGCGCTGGCCGAGCATCACCTGTACCCAGGAATCCACGCGGAACAGGTCTTCGCCCGCCTGATAGGCATGGGCGGCCTCGCGGAAGAGGGCGATGCGTTCGGCGAGTGTATCGGGAATCGTCATCTCGCGGCAGCGTTGCCAGAACGGCTCGGGACGCTGGTTCAGATGGTAATGCAGGATGATGAAGTCGCGGACGCCCTCCAGGTCCTGACGCGCCTGATCGTTGAAGCGCGATGCGGTGGCGGGGTTGATGCCCGCGAACGGAAAGACCTGCATCAGCCGGGTCAGCGCGATCATCACCAGGTGGATGCTGGTCGATTCGAGCGGTTCGACGAAGCCGCTGGCGAGGCTCAGCGCGATGCAGTTGCGGTCCCAGACCTTGCGACGGCGACCGGTGCGGTAGCGGATCAGCCGCGGTTCGGTGACCGGCTTGCCGTCGACCGCCTGCAGCAGACGGTCGCGGGCAGCGTCGTCGGAGAGGAAGTCGCTGCAATAAACCAGCCCGTTGCCGACCCGGTGCTGGAGCGGGATCTGCCAGCGCCAGCCCGCGTCGTGTGCGATCGCGCGAGTATAGGGCACCGCCGGCCGGGTGCTCTCGGTCTGCATTGCCAGCGCGCTGTTGGTCGGCAGCCAGTGCGACCAGTCGTCATAGCCTGCGGCGAGCGTCTCCTCGATCAGCAGGCCACGGAAGCCGGTGCAGTCGATGAACAGGTCGCCTTCGACCCGCTCGCCCGATTGCAAAACCAGCGCCGCGATGTCGCCGCTCTGCGGGTCTCGCTCGACCTGCGCGATCTTGCCCTCGATCCGGTGCAGGCCGTCGGCTTCGCTGCGCGCGCGGAGGAACTTGGCATAGAGGCCGGCGTCGAGATGATAGGCGTAGTTGACCGGTGCGTTCTCACCGGTGGCGAACTTCTCCGCGTCGGCGGCGCGTAGTTCGAGGCAATAATCGCCGATGTCGCCATCGATGCCGTCGGCGCGGGCCTGCAGCCAGAAATGGTGGAACGCGCCCATCCAGGTCGACTTGCCGATCTCGCCGAACGAATGGATGTAGCGGTCGCCGTCGCGCGCCCAATTCTCGAAGCTGATGCCGAGTTTGAAGCTCGCCTTGGTGGCGCGCATGAACTCGCGTTCGTCGAGGCCGAGGATCGCGTGGAAGCTGCGCATCGTCGGGATCGTCGCCTCGCCGACGCCGACGGTGCCGATCTCCTCGGATTCGACCAGCACGATGTCGAGCAGTTGGCCGAGCTGGCGCGACAGCGCGGCGGCGGCGAGCCACCCTGCGGTGCCGCCGCCGGCGATCACGACGCGCTTGACGAGCTGTTCGGTCATCGTCGTTCTTCCCCTAGCGATTCATCCGGGCGAGCAGCTTGGCGCGGAGCTGACGCGCGCGCCGATCGTCGAGCGGCGCAAGATCGCCGCGCATCGCGGCGGGCAGGTGCTCGCCCGCCCGCCCAGCCTCGCCGAACACGTAATGCTCGAACATCGCGCGCCAGGCTTCCTTCTCCGCCGCGGGGCGGTCGCGCAGGCTGAGCAGGCCGTGGAGCAGCGTGGTCATCGGCGTGTCGGCGAATGTCGGAACCGCGTTCCACCAATAGTTGATCATGACGTTGAAGGCGTCGAGCGCCTCGACATTGTGCCACCACAAGGCGGGGTAGAAGAGCACGTCGCCGGGTTCGAGATCGGCGACCTCGGCATGCGCCAGCGCCTCGGCAAAGCGCGGATAGCGGGCGAGATCGGGGGCGCGTAGATCGACCATGCTGACGACCTGGCCGCCGGGGGTCGGTTCGAGCGGGCCGGGATAGAGGTTCGCGACCTGATCGGGCGGGAACAGCGTGAAGCGGCGCCGCCCGACCATGCAGCAGGCGAGGTTGTTCGACATGTCGTAATGCGTCGCGGCGACGGTGCGGTTGCCGATCCAGATGCTGACCAGTGCGGGATCGTGCCCCGCGGGCGGGGCGGGGAGTGCGAGATCGTTCCCGGTGCGCAGGCCAGGAAGGTAGGTGTCGAGATCGGTGGAGCCGATGTAGAAGGACGGCGCGTCGGCGTCGCCCAGGCGTGCCGCGATCGCGTCGAGATAGGCGGACAGCGCGACGCGCTTCGCCTCGAAGTTGAGGCCGGTCCAATCGTCGCGGTAGAAGAAGCGACCGCCGATCGCCGGCGCGCCGGTGTAGCCGACCACCTCCCGCCCGACATCGAAGCGTTTCAGATAGGCGATGGCGGCATCCGCGCCGTCGTGTCCCGCAGCGACCAGCGGCCAGTGCGCCGCCGCGCCGCGCAGGATCACCGGCCGCCCGTCCGCGAGCAGATCCGCCGGCGATAGCTGCGCGCCGACGGCATCGACGACGCGGGTCGTGCGTAAAGCGGTCACTGCGACGCCGCGCGCGCGTTCTTGCGCTCGATCAGCAGCGCGACGTTGCCGAGTGAGGTCGCCGCCATGATCGCGGCGCGCAGGAAACCCAACCGGTGGAGCATCTCCAGCGTCGGGCCGGCGAGATCGGCGAGGCGATCCTGATCGATAGTGAACACGTCGGCGACGGTGTAGGTGGTGCCGTCGCCGAGTTCGATGTCGAGCGACACCGGGCGGATCAGCGCGGCCTCCGTAAGCGCGGCGAAGAAGGGCGCTTGCGCGTCGTGCCCGCGACGGATCACGTCGAGCACGCCGGCGATCCGTTCGAGGTAGGGCGTGCGACCGCCGTGGCGCAGGAACAGCGGCTCGCCGTTTGCCGCGCCGACACGTGGATCGTCGAGATCGACATAGATGCCAGGCCCGTCGTCGCTATCGGGACCAGGCGGGCCGTGGAGGAAGGGGCCGCGCTGCTGGATCGCGGGGACGTACCGCGCGTGCCAGTCGTCGCCCGCAAGGAAGAGATTCTCGTCGCGATCGAGCCCGAGCAGGGCGACCGCGTAGAAGGTGCTGTCGTCGTGGCGGCGGAACAGGACCGGATAGTCGCGCTGCAACGCCTCGAATTCGGTCGGGAACACGAGCAGCTGATTGACCGCGTCGCCCAGATCGGCACCGCGCCGCGTCGCGACCGTCAGATCGGCATGGGCAACATTGTCCAGCAGGACGCGATTGGTCATTCGATCAGGGCTCCGCCCAGTTTTGCCGCGCCCGATCAGGGCGTGCCGCGACCTGTAAGCGTCCCGGTCGGGCGCTCCAAGCGCGTAAAAAGAAACGAGCCGCCCAACCGGACGGCTCGTTCCCATGTCGTCACTGCATCCGATCAGAACCGGAAGCGACCGCCGAGCAGCAGGCGCGGCTTCAGTTCCTGGGCGAACACCAGGTTGGTCTTGTCGCGGCCATATTGGCGAAGCGATTCGCTGGTCAGGTTCACGCCCTCGAACGACAGCGCGATGTTTTCGGTGATGTCGTAGCTGATGTTGAAGTCCAGCGTGCCGAAGGCGTCGGTGAACAGCGGGTTGCGGTTCGCGCCTTGGTTGGTCGCCGCGAGGAACTTCGCGCGCCAATTGTACGACACTCGGGCCGAAATCCCGTTCTTGTCGTAGATCACCGACCCGTTCGCGCTGTCACCCAGACCGGTCAACGCGAAGACGTTGACGTTGGGGTTGGCCGCGATGTCGACGTTCACGTTGCCGTCCACCTTCGTGTACGACGCCGCCAGGCCGAAGCCGGTGTCGCCGAAGAAGTGCTGGCCGGCGACCTCGAACCCGTGGATGTGGCCATCACGGTTGTTGATCGGCTGCGACACCGCGAAGTTGAACGGTGCGTCGTTGGCGTCGGCGACGATGTCGACCGCCTTCAGGATGTTGTCGACGAAGCCCTGGTTGAGCAGGCCGTTCGCGCCGCGATTGGCCTGGAAGGTCGCATCGGCCGCACCGGTGTTGCCGGCGTTCTGGATCAGCAGCGCGGTGTAGGTGAACAGGTTCACGTCGCTGACGTCCGCCCCGAGCGCCTTCAGGCGATCGGTCGCAGTGCCCGAACGGCTGCCTGCATTGGCGGCAGTCGGATCCCGCAGGCCCAGCAGCGGCTGGTTGAACACGCCCGAGCCGATGAAGTTACGCACCCGCTTGTCGAAGAACCCGACCGATACGAAGCTCGACGGCTTATAGTACCATTCCAGCGACAGATCGAAATTGTCCGACACCAGCGGCAGCAGGCCGGCATTGCCCTGGCTGCCGGTGGCGGTACCGCCGAGCGACGTCGGGCGCGGCGGGCCGCCGACCGTGGTCGAGGCGAACAGGTTGCCGTAGTCCGGCCGTGCGAGCGTGCGGCTTGCCGAGGCGCGGGCCACCAGGTTGTTGACCAGTTCAATGTTGAAATCGACCGCCGGCAACAGGTTTTCGTAATGACCGCGCTGGGTGAATTCGACCGGCGTCGCGGTGGCGAGGTTGGGGAACACGACCGAGAAGTCGTTATCCGACTGCCAGACGATCGCCGACGGGGCGATCTGGCGCGCGAAAGAGCGAGTCTTGGTACGCTCGTAGCGGGTGCCGAACACCAGATTGGCGTCGTGGCCGGCGATGTCGCCCTTCCAGGTGATCTGGCCGTAGATCGACCAGATCTTCTCGCCGACCTGATCATAATCGAAGCCGGTCTGCGAGATCGCGTTCGCCTTGTAGTAGTTCGACAGCAGGTTGTTGAGCGCAACCGCATTGCCGCGGAAGGCGACCAGCGTCGAGCCGGTCGAGCGCGGCTTGAAGTCGTCGAACTTGCAGGTCAGGCAATAGGCACTGACGAGATCGCCCGCGAGCGTCTGGACCAGGCCGGGATCGCCGATGCCCCAATCGCCCAGCTGCTGCTGGGTCTGGGTACGGGTCGAGGTCATCAGCGTATCGGTATAGGCGGTGCCCACGTCGAAGCGGCTGCCACCGCCCAGATCCCAGCCGAGATCGGCGCGACCGCCGTTGATCCGCTGCTTCTGGTTCGCGGTGTTGGTCCGCGCGACCTGGGTGCCGAGATCGCCCACATCGAGGATGCCGTTGCCGTTGCCGCGGCGATAATCGTCGGCGGTGCCCAGGATGTTATCGGGACCGGCCGAGATGGTGCCGTCATTGACGACGTTGGTCTGAACCGGGAAGCCGTTGCTGAAATCGACCGATTGCGATGCGATGACGGGAGCGCCGAGGCTGACCAGCGTCGCCGAGGTGCCGTTCGGGGCATCCGGAGTCGACTTCGAGACTGCGTGGTAGCCGTCGAGGTTCAGCGTGAAGCTGTCGGCGATTTCCCACTTCGCGTTCAGGCCATAGGACTGAAGCTGCGTCTTGGTCGCGCGGTACTGCTGCTCGAAGCCCGCGTCCTTGACCGGATTCTCGTTCTCCTGGAGGAAAACAGTGGTCGCGATCGTCTTGTTCTGATCAAAGCCGACCTGGTTGAACGGACGGTTGAACCAATTGGTCTGCTCCGAACGCTGCTCCTGCAGGCGGTTCTGCGCGAACAGTGCGTCGGCGGTGAAGGTCAGCGTCTCCATCGGCCTGAACTGGACGACGGCCTGGCCGTTGATGCGCTCCCGCTTATTTTCGGAGAACTGGTAGCGGCTGTCGTTCGGCACCAGCACGTATGGCGTGGTCGGCCGGTTGGTGATGGTGGTCGACGAGTTGATGTATGGACCCGCGGTATTGAAGAAGTCTGCGGTCGGAACGACGTTGAAATAGTTCGGCGCGCTCTGCACCGAGGTGCTGTTGCGCTTCTGATAGCTGCCAAACACCGATGCGCCGAACATCTGGTTGGGGCTGGACCAGCTGAGGAGGCCCGACAGTTCGGGCGTGATCTCGTCGAGCTTGCTTTCCTTGTCCTTCAGGCTGGTGTCGTACAACGCCTTGGCGCCGATCGAGCCCGAGAAACCCGACTCGCGCGCGTCGAGCGGCTTGCGAGTGACGATGTTGATCGCGGCGCCGATACCGCCCGACGGGATCGCGGCGCGGCCGGTCTTGTAGACCTCGAGCGCGCTGACGCCTTCCGATGCCAGGTTCTGGAAGTCGAACGACCGACCGGTGCCGCGTGCGAAATCGCCCGCGCCGCTGGTGTCCACATTGGACGCAGGAAGCTGGCGACCGTTGATCGTCACCAGGTTGAAGCCGCCGGAGAAGCCGCGGACCGAGACCTGCGACCCTTCGCCGTTGACGCGGTTGATCGACACGCCGGTGATGCGCTGGAGCGATTCGGCGAGGTTGGTGTCGGGGAACTTGCCGATGTCTTCCGCGGAGATCGCGTCGACGACGCCGGCCGAGTTACGCTTGATGTCGATCGCGCGATCGAGGCTGGCGCGAATACCCGTGACGACGATGTCGCCTTCCGCCGGGCCCTGTTGCGGGTCCTGGCCGGTCGGCTGGACGGTGCTGGCTTCGCCGGGTTGCGGTGCGACGGATGGCTGCGCGTTGGTGGCTTCGGCGCCAGACCCTGCGGGTGCGGTGCCGGTCTGCGCGACCGCGCTGGTCGCCGTGGCCATGAATGCGACGATAGCCATGCTGGATACGGATTGAACCAGCAGGCGTGTACGGTTCTTCATTTGGAAACCCCCTCCTAAGTTTGTCGTCGATTGCGACAGTGACGCTTGGCCGTTGTGGCTCTCACGATAGCGCTATCATTGCTCTAACGTGTTCGGTACGCAAAATCACTTGTTTTATGTCTCGATGCGACGGTTTGACGCACGAACAGCGAAGATGTTGGCAAAATTGTCACGTTCGCCGCTGCAGCATTCAACGGCGACGGGCGAGATCGGCGGCGGCGTTGGCCAATTGGATGTAGGCGGCACCTTCGGGAACGACATATTCGTTCTCGCCCCAGAAGAACGGCCAATCCTCCTTGTTCTCCGGGAAGTCGGGTTTGACGATCAAGGTTCCCGGCACCACGCCGCCGGCGATGAAAGTGAAGTCGGCGCGATTGTTGCCATAGGCGACTTCCTTGGATCGGGTGCCGACCGCGGAGACGAAGGAGATGTCGGAGCCGGGATGATTGCCGTGCAGGAAGGCCAGGCTGGCGAACACTGGCGCGGACCCGACGATCTCCGGAAACGCTTTGTGCAGCGCATAGGCGGTCAGGCCGAATTCGAGCACCGTGCCGTTGCCCGCCCAGCCGCCGGTGGTGATCGGGACGCCGTAGGGATTGGCCTTGGCGATCATCGCGGCGTCGACGGCCCAGGCGCGTACCGCGGGCGTGATCGTCATGCGGAACGACGCGGGCATGAACGGCAGCGCACGGAGCACCGTCGTCGCGTCGCGCGGGAAGGTCTTCTCGATCGTCGGCCACAGCGCCGCGATGCGGTCGGCGTAACGGGCGTTGCGGGTGGCGACGAGCAATTCGACCGCGGCGGCCAGTTCCTCGGCCTCGATCGGGCCACCGGTGGTGTTGCCGTGCCTGAACAAGGCGGGCGGCTGGCTGTGTTCCTGCTGCCAGGTCCGTTCCGCGATCTGCAGCGCGCGCGCGGACAGCGGGTCGTCGAAGCCCGCGAGCGCGCGGCTGGCCGCCGCGAGCCCGGCGGCGGAGCCGTATTGAAGGGCGGTAGAGCGGCTGGTGAAGGCCCAGCGATCGTCGGGCACGCCGCTGCGCCCGTCCTTCGCATCCTGCTCCGCGAGCTTCGCGTCGTAGATCAGGCCATCGGTCTTGGTCGAGGCGTCGCCCAGATGGGTGTATTGTCCGACATCGGGCTCGACGATCCCGTTGATGGCGTGGCCGACCGCGTCATATTGCGCGACCAACTGCAGCGCACCGTGGCGGATCTGCTGGAGGAGGTCGGGCGCGCCGTCGGGCACGTGCATCTCGACCCGACGTTTGACGGGATCGATGCTGGTGGTGTCGCGGGTCGGGCGGAACCGCTCCCAGCTTTCGACCATCGAGCGGATTACCGCATATTGAGTCTGGGTGCGGATGTCGAAATCGCCCGCATCCAGCCAGCCGCCGACGTTCAGGCCGGGGATGTGTTCGCCGGGCTTGTACTTGGAATCGGTGGTGGGACCCTGCCGGTACAGGTCGATATGTTCGTGGTCGACCGGGGCCTGGCGGGCATCGTCGCGGTGCGGATCGCCGTGCCAGACGCGGTACGCCTCGTTGACGAACATATGGTCCATCGCGACCGGGAAGTAGACGTCGAGGGTCGGGTGCCAGGCATCGGCGTAGAGATCGTCGGCGATGCGGAACGGCGCGGTGCGGGTCTTGCCGTATTCGAGCATGTAGATGCCGGGTTCGCGCACCGTGCTGAAATCGAACCGTGCATAGCGGTAGCGTAGGTAATCGCCCCATGCGGTCGCGCGGCCGCTGGCGGCGACGCTGGTCGATCCGGCCGGCGCGACCTTCAGGAGGCGGATGGGCCCGCGAACGATATCGGCCCGGTCGAGCTCCAGCGTGGCGACCTTGCGCTCGCCCGGGGTATAGCCGAGCTGCGAATGGCCGATCACCGGGGTGCGCAGCCAACCGGGTGCGGCGGCGGCATCGAGCGTCCATTGCACCACCGTGCCGGTGCGGCCCGCGGGAAGCAGCGTGCGCAATACGAACCAGCCGTTCTGCGCCTGGTTGCGACCGTCGTACAAGGCGATGTCCGCATCGGCGGAGCGCACCGTGACGCGCCGCGCCGGATCCTCGGGCGCGAAGACGAAGCTGCGTCCGGTCGCCATCGGCTGCGGCTCGGCGCCGGGACCGTCGCTGCGGCCGCTGGCGGCGTTGCGGGTCGCGGTGGCGGTCATCGCGCTCGATGCGTAGAGCGGGAAGGTGCCGCCGCGGCCGTCGGCCATGAAGCTCTTGTGGAAATAGGCGGAGGGAAGAAATTCGAGATTGAACCCCGCCTTGCCGTCGAGCGCCGCGGGCAGCGCCGACGGCAGGACGATCGACACCAGCAGCGAGCCGCCGCGCGGCTCCGCCCGGACAACGTAGCGGAACTGATAGTCGGGATATTCCAGCACCGCCTCGACCACGCCGGTCTTCGCATCGACCTTGCGCTCTACGAGCCGGCCGATCGGATCCCATTGTCCGGGGGTAGCGGAGAGGCGGACGTCGCCGTTGGTGACGGTACGGACGTCCTGCTGGATCAATTCGACGCCGCTCATCTTGGCGTCGGCGAACAAGCCGTCATACCAGTTGCTGAACACCAGCCAGTTGACGCCGGGCGCCTCGTAATAGCCGGCGGAGGCGAGCCGGAGCGATGCAGTCGAGGCTGCCGGCGCGGGTGCCGCCTGCTGCGCGGCCAGCGGCGTGGAAGCGATGACGCACGCCGTGGCCAACGCGGTCGCCAGCGCCCGCCGTTCGTATCCGTCCATGCTACCCTCTCCGGCTTATGGTAGCGCTATAATGAACCTCCTTGGCAAAGATCAACGGGCAAAAGGTCGTAGGCTCATTGAGAGCCGACGACCTTCACCAGCGATGCCGCGTCCTGGCCTGTCGGCAGCTTGCCCGACGCAGTGAGCCGCTTGGCGGTATCGTTCCAGCGGAGTGACGCAGTCTTGCCGCCGCCGGTGCGGTACGCGTTGGTCACACCGTCGTCGTCGTACAGCGAGAAGCGCGCATCGCGGCCGGGATAGACGCGGATCGATTCGATCATCTGCCTGGTTGCGGTGCTCGGCACCTTCACGCCCATCGGCACGATCGATCCGGCACGGACGAACAGCGGGATCTGGTCGATCGGCGCGGCGACGTCGATCGTCTGGCCGCCGGCGTGGCGCTGGTCGGTCCAGTAATCGTACCAGTCGGCGCCCGCGGGCAGATAGACCTTGCGGGTGGTGACCCCCTGGTCGGTCACCGGCGCGACCAGGAAGGCAGGGCCGAACATATATTGGTCGCCGATCGTCGCCACCTTCGGATCGTTCGGGAAATCCATGAACAGTGCGCGCATGAACGGCGCGCCAGTGCGGTAGGTGTCGTGCCCGAGCGAGTAGAGATAGGGCATCAGCGCGTATCGCAGGTTCAGGAACTTCGCGAGCACCGGCTCGGCCGCGGTGCCGTATTCCCAGAGCGCGGTGCCGGGGCGCTGACCGTGGATGCGCAGCGTCGGGGTAAAGCTGTTATAGGCGAACCAGCGCGCGAACAGCTCGGGATAGTCGGCGTAATCCGGGCCCATCGCGATCGCGCCGGCGGGGTCGAGTAGGGGGGGGTGTGGCGCCTTGGAGCCGTTCGGCCACTGCCAGCCGCCGGTGTCGCTGCTCCAGTAGGCGAGCCCGCTTGCGGTGAAGCCGAGGCCGGTCGGCACCTGGCGGCGCAGCGCCTCCCAGGTCGATTGGACGTCCGACGACCAGAACAGCCCACCGTTGCGCTGGCTGCCGAGATAGGCGGCGCGCGCCAGGATGACGTTGCGCATCGTCGGCCGGTCGCGCGCCGAGCCGTCCGCGACGCTCGAGGTGTGCACCAGCGGATAGAGATTGTGGTAGCGATCGCCCGACCCGATCGAGAAGAAATGCCCGTCGGGCACCAGATCGGGTTCGGTCTCGTCGAGCCAGAACCAGTCGAACCCCTCCGACGCGATGTTGTCGCGGATCTTGCCCCAGAACCATTCGCGCGCATCGGGGTTGGTCGAATCGAGCAGCGCACCCGCGCGGTCGGCGCGTACCGGCAAGCCATCGACGACGCTGCCGTCGGCGTCGTGCAGCAGCCAGCCCTTGGTGGTCAGATAGTCGTAATAGCGCGATTCGCGTTCGAACCGTGGCCACACGCTGATGATCGAATGCATCCCCATCGATTTCAGCGTGGCGTTCATCGCCTTTGGATCGGGGAAGAAGGTGCGATCGATGTCGAGCTGCCCCATCCGCGTCCAGTGGAACCAGTCGAGCACCATGATGTCGATCGGCAGGTCGCGCTTGCGATAACCCTGGGCGATGCCGAGCATCTCGGCCTGGGATTCATAGCGCGCCTTGGACTGGATCAGCCCGAACGCGGCCTTGGGTGGCAGCGGCGTACCCCCGGTCAGCCGGGCATAGCCGGCGTAGAGTTCGTCGGTGGTGTTGCCGGTGATCACGAAGAACGACACGCGTTCGCCGACTTCGGACTGCCAGTGGGTGCGATTGTGCAGGCCAGGCGAGACGGTGGTGACCGAGGGATTGTCCCAGACGATGCCATAGCCCTTGTTGGTGACCATGAACGGCACGCACACGCTCTCGCCCATCGGTGCGTCGTAGTAATGCCGGCAATCGATGGTCCGGCCCTTCAGGTCGAGCACGCCGTCCTGATGCTGGCCGAGGCCGTAATAATGCTCGTCGGGCTGGACCGCGAAGCTGGCGCCGACGCGGAAGGTCTTCTCGCCATTGACGGTGTGCGGCGCGAGCTCCCAGCCGGTCATCTCGGCGAGCTGGCGACCGTCGGCGCCGCGGATCGACAGCGACACCGGCGGCAGCGACGGCGCGAAATACCGCTCCATCTGGGTCGGCGCCTTGGGCCAGGGCTGGGCATTGACGGTGAGGGTCAACGCGGGCGACGCGAAGACGTCGGCCCCGCCGTCGCGGCGGTGGCTCCACCCGGTCGCGTCGGGCTTGGCGTTGGGCCCCTCGCCGGGCGCGGCGTCGGCAAGCGCACGATCGAGCGAGATGGTGACGCGGACGATGTTGGGTGCGTAGGGCTCGACCGCGACGATGCTGCCGTTGCGATCGACGCTGGCGAGCGGCGCAGCGTCGGCGGCCGACATCGCAAGCGCCGCGGCGCCGGTGGCTAGGATGCCGCGGACCAGGCGGCGCCCGCTGTTGATGTGCTGCATCGTTTCTCTCCCCCTCGGTTCCGACCCGCGCGTGGTGTAGCCGACTGATGGGGCGCTGCAAGCGATGGCACGGGGTGTGGCGTGCGACCTTGGTCGGGGTGGTTTTCGCGGATTCGCAGGCCTTGCTGCAAATCCGTCCTACCCGCCTTCGCGAGGATGACGAAAGGGCGTGGCAGCGGGCGCGGAGAAACATCGGCGTGGCGGGATGGGCGCACCGCGCTATGACGATGCCGGACCGACGAGAGGCGACGGATGAACGACTGGACGATGACGCGGCGGGCGGCACTGGGCGCGGTGGCGACGGCGAGCCTGGCGGGTGCGTTGCGCGGCGCAGGCGAGGGTGGTGCGGTCCGGTTGATCGCGGGAACCTATGCGCGCGAGGGCGGCAAGGGGCTGTATCCGGTCGTCCGCGACGGTAACCGCTGGCGGGTCGATGCACCGATCGGCGGGATCGACGATGCGTCCTTCGGGGTCGGCGGCGGGCCCGCGGGCAGTTATTATCTGGCGAAGGAGGGCGGCGCGGGGTCGCTCGGCGCCTATGGTCCGGGGTGGCGGCGGCGTGCGGCGGTGCCGACCGGTGGCGCGGACCCCTGCTATCTCGCGATCGACCGCGCCAGCGCGTGCCTGGCGATCGCGCATTATTCGAGCGGCGGGATCGCGTTCGTTCGCCTCGATCCCCGGACCGGTGCGCCGGGCGAGCCGATCCAGTTCATGCACAAGGGTGGCGGCCCCAATCGCGACCGGCAGACCGCGCCGCACGCCCATTGGGTCGGGTTCAGCCCCGATCGACGGTGGCTGCATGCGATCGATCTCGGCGCCGATCGGATCTTCCGCTACGCCTTCGACGCCAAGGCACGGAGCCTCACGCCCGCGGGCGAGGCGTGGCAGGCGCCGCCGGGCGCGGGGCCTCGGCACCTGGTCCGCCATCCGCGGCTGCCGGTCGCCTATGTGGTGTGCGAGATGGGCAATGTCGTCGCGGCGCTGCACGCCAGCGCGGACGGGCAGTTCGCGACGCGGCAGATCGTGTCGACGCTGCCAGCAGGCTTCACCGGTGCGAGCCAGGCGGGACATATCGCGATCGATCGAGCGGGTCGCCGGCTCTACGTATCGAACCGCGGGCATGACAGCATCGCGGTGTTCGCGCTCGACGCCGCCGGCGCGCCGACGCTGCTCCAGCATGTCTCGGGTGGCGGGCGGTGGCCGCGCTTCTTCCTGTTGCTGGAGGATCAGCGGCAGGTGATGGTCGCCAACGAGCGGTCGGGGACGCTGGACCTGCTGGCGCTTCAGCCGGACGGTCGGCTGGCGGCGACGGGGGAGCGGCTGTCGGTGCCGGGGGTGGCGTTCCTCGGGGTGGTTGGGGCCTGAGCTCCTCGCCTGCGCTCTCCCTGCCCTTACACCACCCCGGCGGAGGCCGGGGCCCAGGCAGAAAGGCCCGGGTGATGGAGTGCGGCGCTTAGCCACGATTGTCTCCCAACTGGGCCCCGGCCTCCGCCGGGGTGGTACTAGCGTTGGTTTCAATCAGGATCGTACGCGTGGGAATTCTCCCCTTGCAGAGGAGGATCCGCGATGTCCAAACTTGGACAAATCCGAGCCTAAGGGAGAGACGAGTATCTTCGCCTCGCACTAAGGTATCAGCGCCTTGCGGATCGGCTCGACCCATTGGTCGCGATCGATGTCGTAAAGGATGAAGTCGCTGTCGAACTGCCAATAGGCCCAGGGGAAGCCGTGCGCTTCGGCTTCGCGACGGACGGTGGCGGTGTAGCGGGCGCGGTCGGCGATCGGGGTGCCGCTCTTTTCGTAGGCGCCGAACTCGCCCATCAGCACCGGGCGGTCGTTGGCCTTCGACCAGGCGCCGACCTTGTCGTAATCGGCCTTGATGCGCGCCTCGTCCGCGGGGGTGAACGGGATGTTCTTCAGCTTGGCGGTGTCTTCGGTCCAGGGCGCGCCCTGGTGGGTGAAGCGGAACGGTTCATAGGAGTGGAAGGTGACGAGGATGTTGCGATCGTCCTTCGGCAGGACGAGCGTCGGCAGTTCCTCGAGGTTGTTCCAGCGCGTCGGACCGATCACCAGCGTGCGGTTCGGGTTGGTGGCGCGGACCAGCGGAATGAGCTTGGCGACCATCGCGTTCCATGCCGCGGCGTCGAGCGGGGCGTGGGGTTCGTTGAGCAGTTCGAACAGGACGGTGTCGGGCGCGGCGCGATAGCGTTCGGCGATTTGCGTCCAGAACGCGGTCAGCTTCGGCTCGCACGCGGCGGGATCGGCAGAGCAGGCATTGAAATCATGTTCGTCGATGATCACGCCCAGCCCTGCAGCGGTCGCCTCCTTCACCACGCGGTCGAGCGTCGCGAGCCATTGCGGATCGAGCCGGTTCTGCGCGTCCATATGCTTGAACGACTGCAGCACGACGCGGACGAAATCGAACCCGCCCTGCTTGATGATCGTGAAGTGGCGGGTCTTGAAGCGGGCCTTGGCGGGGTCGTTCCACAGCGGATCATAGCCGATGATGTTGACGCCGCGGCGTAGTCTGGCGGCGGTCTGCCAGGCGGGGCCCTGGCCGGGCGTGGCGGCCGACACCGTGGGCGGCTTGGCGGCAGGGGACTGCGCGGCGACCGGGGTGGCGAGCAGGGCGGCGGCAAGGGCGAGCAGGGGAAGGTGCATCGGCGGGTTCCTCGTCTGGACGATCAGGCGGTGACGGTGGCGGCGAGCGCGGCGGCATGGTCGCGGATCACTTGCCGGGTGGTGCGATCGGTCGAGAAGACGCCGTACCAGCCCTGAGGCTCGTGCGGCGGATCGCCGACATAGGAACGGTCGCCGCGCTGGAACCGGAAGTCGTCGTGCGCGGCGCGACCCTCGCCGCTCCACGCCCAGAAGTTCGATCCCGCGATCGGCCCGTTCGCCTTGGCGCTGGCGAGCACTGCGGCATAGACCTGGCGGTAGAAGCGGTCCTTGAACGCGGTGGTGGCGGTGGGCGCATAGCTGCCGGCGTCGCGCGGGTAGCCGAATTCCTCGATCACCAGCGGCTTGCCGAGCTTCGTGGCGAGGGCAATGTGGCGGTCGATGTAATCCTGCACCTTCGCCGCGCCGGCATCGTAGGTGCCGGCGAGATCCTTGGCATCGACCCAGCTCCAATTGAGGGGCCAGACGTGCGCGGTGAGATAATCGATGCCGTCGATGCGGTGTTCGGCCTCGACGATGTCGGCGCGCTCGATCGCGCCCTTCAGCCCTTCGCTGCCGGTCGAGACGAGATGGTTGCGGTCGATGGTCTTGATCAGCGCCGCGGTGTCGCGGACCCAGCGGTAGAAGGCGGGAAGGTTGGCGATCGCGGCGGCCTCGCTGCCGCCGGGGCGCGGTTCGTTGGCGAGCTGCCAGGCCATGATCGTCGGATCGTCGGCATAGGCGGTGCCGGTGACGCGGTTGGTCCGCCCGACTACGGCGCGGACATAGTCGCGGTAAAGCGCCACCGCGGCGGCGTTGCCGTAGAATTGCGCGGCCATGTCGGCGAATTCGGGCCAGGGATGCGCGGGGTCGTTCATGTTGATGAACGTGCCACCGTTGACGTACGACAGGTACGTCATCATCCCGCCCGACCATTCCCAGAAATTGCCGACATAGAGGACCGCGCGCAGACCGCGCTTGGCCATTTCGGCGAGCAGGAAATCGAGGCCGCCGAACAGCGTCTCGTTATAATCCTTGCCGGGTCCGCGGAAAGTCGGCGTGATCGAGTTGCGCAGCGGCGACAATTCGGACGAGGCGAGCACGCGCAGATTGGTGATGCCGAGCGCGGCGACCGCGTCGAGCTCGCGCCGCAGCCGGTCGCGATCGCCGAACGCGGCGTCGGCGCCGAGATAGGCGCCGTACCAGATGTTGGCGCCGACGAAGCGGTACGGCTGGTCGCCGAGCCGTAGCGCGGTGCCGACGCGGCGAACGAAGCGCGACGGCGGCGCCGCGATCGCCGGTGCGGCGAGTGCGCCGGCGGCGGCCGCGCCGGTCGCCAGCAATGTCCTACGCGTGACCATGATACTCTCCTAATGTCGTTCTGTAGCGGCTCAGGGCTGGATGCGGAACATCGCGACGCCGTGCGGCGCGACGGTGGCGACGGCCGAGCCGCGCTTGCGGCCGAGATCGCGGTGCGCCCACAGGTCGCGAACGCTGGCGCCGAGACGATCGGGAAGGCCGAGCTGGTCCCAGGTCGTGGTGATCGTCGCGGGTGCCTCGCCGCGGTTCAGCAGCAGCACCGCGCGGGCGCCGCCGGCCAGCGGCTTGACCCATATCTCGCGGTCACCGTCCTTCCAGACGCGGCGACCCTGGACGCCGAGCCGGTCCTGGTCGATCGCGATGACGTCGTGGTTCAACAGGATCGCGCGGGTCGCGTCGTCCATCGCGGCGATGTCGTTACCTGCGATCAACGGCGCCGCCATCATCGCCCAGAGCGAGAAATGGGTGCGGTATTCGGTGTCGGTGAGACCGCCATTGCCGACCTCGAGCATGTCGGGATCGTTCCAGTGGCCGGGGCCGGCATGCGGCCAGAGCGGTTCGTTCATGTCGGCGATGGACATCACGCCCCAGCTGTAATTGTACTTGCCGACCCATTTGTCGGTGATGTCGCCGGTCGTGCGCCAGAGGTTGCCGATCTTCTTGCCCCAGTCCCACGGCCGGTTGTTGCCCCATTCGCAGATCGACAGCACGACGTCGCGGCCGGTGGCGCGGAGCGCGTCGGCGATCAGCGCATAAGCCTCCTCGGCATTGCGGGTGCCGGTGTTGCACCAGTCGTATTTCAGATAGTCGACGCCCCAGCGGGCATAGGTGATCGCGTCCTGATATTCATGGCCCTGGCTGCCGGGCCGGCCACCGCAGGTCTTGCGTCCGGCGTCCGAATAGATGCCGAACTTCAGCCCGCGCGAATGGACATAGTCGGCGAGCGCCTTCATCCCGCTGGGGAAGCGTGCGGGATCGGCGCCGATGAAGCCGTCCTTGTCGCGTTGGCCATGCCAGCAATCGTCGACCACGACATAGGTGTAGCCGGCGTCCTTCATGCCGGTCGACACCATCCCGTCGGCGACCGCGCGGACGGTCTTCTCGTCGATCTTGCAGTTGAACTTGTTCCAGCTGTTCCAGCCCATCGGCGGGGTCTGGGCAAGGCCGTTGGCGGTGCGGGTCGGGTCCTTCGACGGCGCCAGCGTGTTCTGGTCGATCGCCTCCTGCGCGGTCGCCGGTGCGCAGAGCAGCAGGGCCGCCGCGATCGCGAAAAATCTCATGATCATGCTCGGGTCCTCGAAATGTCGCGGCGGGTCAGCGGCCGGCCTGGATCAGGATCGCGTCGGAGGGGAGGACGTGATCCAGGAAGGGGAGGATCGCGGCGCCGATCGCGGGGGCGTCCTCCGCCATGACCGCGGGCAGGATCTTGGCGCGCGACGGCAGCTTGATGTCCTTCAGCGCGGCGGTGAGCCCGACGGACAGGCGCTGGATCAGCGGCATCGGCAGCCGCCCGCCGATCAGGATCGCGTCGGGATTGATCAGGCAGTTGATCGCGACCAGCGGCGCGGTCAGCGCGCGGGCGCAGTCGTGCAGCCACGCATCGATCACCGCCTGCTCGCCGTCCACGCCGTCGACGAGCTGGTCGATGCCGCAGTCGGGAAAGCCCGCAGCGTCGAGCCGGCCGCGCAGCGCCGACAGCGACACCGTGTCCTGCACCACCGCGCCGGGCACGCCCGCGCCGGCATCGGGCATCAGCCCGATCTCGCCGCTGCGATGCGTCGCGCCGCGATGATAGGTGCGATCGAACACCGGCCCGCCGCCGAGCCCGACGCTGATCAACAGGTAGAAGAAGCTCGGATGTTCGAACACCGTGCCGCACTGCGCCTCGCCGAGCGCTGCGGCAGCGGCGTCGTTGTCGACATGTACCGGCCAGGGCACGCTATCCTCCAGCAGCGCGCCGACATCGGTGTCGTGCCAGATGTCGTAGGCGGCGGGGCGGCCGGGCTGGGCGATCGTGCTGATCTCGTCGGGGATCGCGACGCCGAGGCCGAGCACGCGCTCGCGGTCTACCCCGCCCTCGCGAACCGCATTGTCGAGCTCGTCGTCGACGAAGCCGATGACGTCGGCGGGCAGCGCGAACGCGATTTCGCGCGTGATCCGGCTGCGGACCTCGCCCGCGA
Source organism: Sphingomonas sp. Tas61C01 (assembly GCF_052567495.1). Classification (NCBI taxonomy): domain Bacteria; kingdom Pseudomonadati; phylum Pseudomonadota; class Alphaproteobacteria; order Sphingomonadales; family Sphingomonadaceae; genus Sphingomonas; species Sphingomonas sp. Tas61C01. The sequence goes on along the minus strand of NZ_CP199583.1, from coordinate 2,179,694 downwards.
GATCGAGCGTCACCAGGGTCAGATGATCGCGGTCGATCGTCAGCCCGATCGCGAAGGCGCCGTCGGGATCGATCACCAGCCGCATCGCGGGCTGCCCGCGCCCGCCGACCCGGCGCCCCGCGGACTTGATCAGTCCCATGTCGGCGAGGCGGCCGGTAATGTTGGCGATGGTCGGCGCGGTGAGGCCGGTCTGCTGCGCGAGATCGACCCGCGTGGTCTCGCCGCCGAGCCGGATCGCCTGGAGCACGGTGCGCAGGTTGTAATCGCCCGCGCGTTCGAGATTGGTGCCCGACAGGCTGAGCGACAGCCGCGACGATCGCTTGCGCAGCGCCACCGACCCCAGTTCATTCGTCCGCCTCGTGCCCGTCACCGGCATCGTCATCCCCTCTTGCCCGCAGGCGATGGCCGCCCCCGGCCGTACCGTATCGATCGAGCACCGCGTCTGCCGCCCGGCCACTCGCAATTCGTCAGGCGACACGATGTGCGATCGGGCGCAGGAACACAATAAATTATCTAAATTGACTTTTCTTATGTCTGCGCCACTGTCGACTGTCAGATACGGACGTAGATCCGATAACGGGGATGAGGGATGATGAGCAACGAACCCGCGGGAAGCAAGACAGCATTCGGTTACGTTACCATGCTGTTCTTCATCTGGGGAGCGGTGACGTCGATCAACGACGTGCTCGTCCCCGCGGTGCGGTCGATCTTCGCGCTGTCGGTGACCGAGGCGCTGCTGACGCAATTCGCCTTCTTCCTCGCCTATGGAATCGTCTCGCTGCCGGCTGCGGCGTTGGCGGTGCGGCTGGGGTCGTCGCGGTCGATCACGGTCGCGCTGGCGACGATGGTGATCGGGTGCCTGCTGATCCCGGTGGCGACGCAGATCCGCGGCTATTGGCTGGTGCTCGTCGCGCTGTTCGTGATCGCATCGGGAATCACCTTGTTGCAGGTCGCGGCCAATCCGCTGTCGGCGGTGCTCGGCCCGCGCGAGAAGTCGCATTTCCGGCTGACGCTGAGCCAGGCGTTCAACTCGCTCGGCACGCTGATCGCGCCGCCGATCGCCGCGACCGCGCTGCTGACCGGCGGGCTGTTCGCGGGCGGGGTCGTCACGCCCGAGAAGATCGACGAATCGCTGGGCCGGATCAACACTGCCTATTTCGCGATCGCCGCGATCATCGTCGCACTCGCGGTGTTCCTGTACCGTCAGCGTGGCACCATCGACCGCGCCGCGCAGGCGGGGGTGGCGCCGGCCGGGTCGGTGCTCGATGCGCTGCGCTCGCGCTGGGCGCTGCTGGGCGCGGCGGCGATCTTCCTGTATGTCGGTGCCGAGGTCTCGATCGGATCGGTGCTGGTCAACTTCCTCGAGCAACCCTCGATCGCGGGCGTCAGCGCGGAGCGCGGCGGGCATCTGCTCGCCTTCTACTGGGGCGGCGCGATGGTCGGGCGTTTCCTCGGCAGCGCGCTGCTGACCCGGGTCGCGGCGGGGCGGCTGCTGGCGACCGCGGCGGGCGTGGCGGCGCTGCTCTGTCTCGCGGTGACGCAGGTGACCGGCACCACCGCGGCGGGCGCGGCGCTGTCGATCGGGTTGTTCAATTCGGTGATGTTCCCGATCATCTTCACGCTGACGTTGGAGCGGTCGACCGCCTCGCAATCCGCGACCGCAGGGCTCCTGTGCGTGGCGATCGTCGGGGGCGCGTTCGTGCCGCTGTTGTTCGGGCTGGTGTCGAAGAGCCTGGGGCTGGGCGGCGCGTTCGTGGTGCCGGCGCTGTGCTATGCGGCGATCGTGGGATTCGCGATTGCAGCCGGGCGGGTGCGGGTGGCGGCGACGCGCGAGGATCAGGCGTACGCGTCGGCGCATTGAGGGAATGTCCTCCCCTTGCAGGCAAGGTGGCAGGGCGCAGCCCTGACGGAGGGGTGATCTCCTCTCGGTAGCGTGTCACCCCTCCGTCTGGCTGGCGCCAGCCACCTCCCCTTACAGGGGAGGATCATGGTGTTACGGCGTGTCGCGCAACTCGCAGATCTCGCCGCGCAGGTCTCGCGCGGGCACCGCGCCCTGAGCGGTGAAGGACAGGTAGGCGCGGGTGGTCGGATCGTAGCGCGGCCATGTCGCGAGCGCGTCGCCGTTCGGATCGCCGGTGCGGACGAAGTTTACCCAATAGCGTTGCAGCGGCGGTGCGCCGGGCGCGGGGGCGTCGAAGACGTAGCGGAGCTCGCTGCTGTGCGCGACCGTCGCGCCATAATCGAACTGATATTGCCAGACCTTGCCGGCCTGTGTGGCCGCCAGTTTCGAAAGCGCCACGGCGGGACAGCGGAAGGTGAGGTCGGTGGCGAGCTGGACGGTCGCGTCGCCGAGCCTCGCGTCGTCAACGGGTGACTGGCCCTTGCCCAGGCCGTAGACGGCGAGGGCACGATCGGGCGCGCGCGGGAATTCACGGCGTATCGTCGCCGCTGCGGCCGGGCTGCCGCCGTGGAGGGTCAGCTCGCGCGCGTTGACGCCGACGATGAGCGGGACGGGGGCGCGGCGGCCGGTAGCGAGCATGCGAGCGGGGGTGTCGGGGAGGATCCGGCCGTCGACCACCGCCTGCAACCAGATGAAGCTGTCGTCGTCGAGATCGGGAACGTCGACCGCCTCCTGCGCGGCGATCAACGCGGCGGCGGGCAGCGCGCGGAGCTGGGCGGCGGTGGCGCCGGGGCGGGCGCCCGCCTTTGCCGCGATCATCTCGCCGAGGCGTTCGTTCTGCCGGAGGGTGCGCGGGGCGACGCCGAAGCCGGCGGTGCCGCTCTCCTGGATCGCCTGCGCGAACAGCCCGCGCGATCCCGGCAACAATTGCTGGAGCGCGACGTCCTGCGCGCCGGCGGACTGACCGGCGATCGTGACCTTCGCGGGATCGCCGCCGAAGCGCGCGATGTTGCGCCGGATCCATTCGAGTGCGAGCCGCTGATCGAGCAACGCGTAATTGCCCGAGCTGCCCTTGTTCTCGGCACTCAGCGCGGGGTGCGACATGAAGCCGAGCGCGCCGAGACGGTACTGGATGCTGACCAGGACGATGCCGCCGTCGGTGATCCGCGATTCGACGGTGCCGCCGGCGGCGCCGCCGCGATTGCCGCCGCCATGGATCCAGACCAGCACGGGCAGCTTCGCGCCCTTGCCTAGCGAGGGCGTGCGGATGTCGAGGAATAGGCAGTCTTCGGCGCTGTTCTCGGCGGCCTTGCGGTTCCAGTCGCCATAGACCGGCTGCGGGCACGCCTTGTGCTCGGCGATCGCGTCGATCGGGGTGCGCCACGGCGCCGGGCGTTCGGGCGCGCGCCAGCGCAACGGACCGACCGGGGGCTTGGCGTAGGGGATGCCGCGGAACACCGCGCCGTCCGCCGCCGCTGCCTCGCCGCGCACCGGGCCGTCGTCGGTCGCGACCACCGGACCGGCGGCGAGCAGCGCGAGTGCGGCGGCGATCATGGCTTGGCAGTAGGCGCGGGGCCGGCGAGCGCCTTGCGGATCGCTTCGTTCGCGACCGGCGCCATCGCCGCATAGCCGGCCTTGGTGGGGTGGACGCCGTCCTTCGTATAGTCGGCGCGCATCGCGTCGCCGTCGTGGAGCGCGGTCCAGTAATCCGCGTAGACCGCGCCGGTGCGGGCGGCGTAGCTCTTCATCCAGCTGTTGATCGCGGCGATCTTGGGTGCGGTGACGAGGCCGGGACGCCACGGGAAATGGTCGGCGGGCGGGATCGAGGCGAGGATCACGCGGATGCCGTGCAGCCGCGCCAGTTCGGCCATCGACATGATGTTGGCCTGGGTCTGCTCGATCGTCATCGGACCGGTGTTGCTGGCGATGTCGTTTGTGCCGGCCATGATCTGGACCACGGCGGGGCGCAGCGCGATAACGTCCTGGCGGAAGCGGACGAGCATCTGCGGCGTGGTCTGCCCGCCGATACCGCGGCCGACCCGGTCGCCCGCGAAGAATTCGGGCACCATGTCGTACCAGCCCTGGGTGATCGAATCGCCGATCAGGACGACGCGCTGGCGGGTCGGCGCGGGCAGCGCGGCGTTGGCGTCGGCATACCGCCCCATCCAGGCCCAATCGTCGTGCAAGCGGGTCTCCGCGGCCTTCGCCTGCGCGTCCTGCGCCTGCACCTTCACCGCCGACGCCAGGGTCAGGCCGATCGCGATCGCGGTCAAAGCGTATTTCATCGGTAGCTCCTTCGGAAGGGAATCAACGCGCCGGTGACAGGATTGCGGCGGCGCCACCGGTTTCGGCGAGTTGCAGCGTCAGCGCCTCGTCGCCGCGAACCTCGCGATCGGACGTCACCACCGCATCTACGGTGGCGCCGTCCTGCCACGTCCTGGCGGTAAACCTGCCCTTGCCGAGAAAGCCGAGCGGCAGCGTGACGCTGCGCGCAGTCTCGTTGGTCATCGCGCCGACATACCAGGTCCGGCCCTTGCGCCGCGCGACCGCAACGAACTCACCGATCGATCCGGCGAGGAAGCGGGTCTCGTTCCAGCTGGTCGGGACCGCGGCGATGAAATCGACCCCGGTCTGGCCGCGATACGCGTCGGGCGAATCGGCAACGGACATCAGCGGACTGTCATAGACGACGTACATCGCCAGCCCGTGGCCGCGGGTGGTCTGGACCTCGGGGCCGATCGGGCGCGGCGCGAAATCGGCGGGGGCGCGGTTGCGGAAGCCGCCGGGGGTGTAGTCCATCGGACCCGCCAGCATCCGGGTGTACGCCAGGGTGACGTTGTGGCGCGCGGTGATGCGCCTGGTCCACTTGTTGTACTCGGCGCCGAGCACACCCTCCTGGGTGATGAAGTTGGGCCAGGTGCGGATCATGCCCCAGGGATGCGTCGCGCCGTGCAGGTCGAGCAGCAGCTTGTTGCGCGCGGTGGCGGCGGCGAGGCGGTGGTAGAAGCCGATCATGTCCTGATCGTCGCGATCCATGAAATCGACCTTGATGCCCTTGACGCCCCATTTGGCGTAGAGCGGCAGCAGGCGATCCATGTCGCGGTCGAGCAGCTTCCAGTGCACCCACAGGATCAGCCCGATCCGGCGCTGGCCGGCATAGTCGACGAGCGCGGGCATGTTCACCTCGGCGATCGGCTGCGCGGCATCGGCACCGGGCTTCAGATAGCCGCCGTCGCCGCTGTTCACATACCAGCCGTCGTCGACCATCATGTAGGGCAGCTTCTGTTCCGCGGCGAAATCGATGAAGCCGCGGATCGTCGCGTCGTTGGTGCCCGCCTTCGGCACGCCGGCGAGGATCGGGCCCGACCACCAGTCCCAGGCGGTCTTGCCGGGCTTCACCCAGGAGAAATCGCCGCGCGCGGGCGGATTGAGGCTGGTGACCAGCGTGTTCTCGATCAGCGCACCGGGCGTGGTGCCGATCATCACCACCCGCCACGGCGTCTCGACCGCGGCGGCGACGTCGCGGCGGACCGCGATCGCGGGATCGTCGGGGCGGCGGGTCAGCTTGGCCGCGACGCCGAGGCGGCCGGTCTCGGTGCCGGTGAGATAGGCGGCCGGATAGTCGTCGACATCGGCCTCGGTGATCGCGAAGGCGGGACCGGTGTCGCCCTGGCAGGCGAGCGGCAGTTCGTAGAGGTTGTGCGGGCGGATCGCGGATGCCGCGACCGGGTCGTATTCGCCCTCGTGGCTGGTGCCGAAGGTGCCGAGATTGAGGCCGTGGCAGGCGTAATCGGCGGGGAAGGCGAATTGGGTGAGTTCGTTGGCGATGCGCAACTGCCCGATATTGGGCTGGCGTGGGATGCGGTAGCGGAGCGCGATGCCGTCGTCGTAGGCGCGGACCACCAGATCGAGCTTGCGCGCCAGCCCGTCCGCTTCGGCGAAATGGATCACCATCTCGCGGTAGCGATCGGTCACCTGCGCGACCTTGCCGGCGGGAAGCGTGTAGCGATCCTCGCCCGCGCGCCGATCGACCCGGCCGGCGACGAGCCCGTTCGACAGCTTGGCGTAGCGTTCGAATTCCAGCCCGAGCGTCGACGGATCAAGCAGCGGCTTGCCCGCGACGGTGACCGCATAGGTCGGCTGGCTCTGGTCGTTGCGCGCGACCGTCACCTCGATCCGGCCGTCGGGCGAGGCGACGGTCTGCGCGCCAGCGGCGGTCGCGAGCAGCGACGCGCCGAAGATCGCCAGCCGCATCATTGCACGGTCACCGACGCCGCGGCGACGTTCCAGCCGCGCAGGGTGATGCGCGGGTTCACCGCCTTCGCGCTCGGATAGCGGATCGTCACCGTGCGCATGTCACCGGGCAGCAGCGACACGTAGTTGTCGGAGAAATAGGCGGGCAGGACCTGGCTCCCATCGGCGTTCATGACGGTCATCTTGGCGGCGAGCGCGGCGACGGTGCCGGGATTGCGCAAGGTGAGGCGCACCTCGGTCTCGTCGCCGGCCTGGGTGCGTGCGGCGTCGGTCTGCAGCGTTACCGGCGCGAGCGCGTTCAGCGCCCGATAAGCGGCATCGTCGCGGCCCTGCCAATAGAGGTTGGTCGACAGCAACGTGCCGTCGCGCGCGGTCGCGGTGAGCTTGACCAGCGCCATGCCGCCGTCGGTGATCCGCGGCAGATCGAGCGCGAAGGCGTCGTTCTCGGCCTGCGCCTTGGCGGTGACGGTCGCGGTGCGTTCGGCGAGGACGCGGTTGTCGAGCGAGACCGCCTTGGCGGCGACGGTGATGCCGGTCAGCGCGGCGACGCCGTTGTTGACCAGGATCACCTTGCCGTCGGGCAGGTTCATCTGGACGTGGACCGGTTCCGACGCTTTCTTGACCCCGTAGAAGGAGCTGTGGGTGTCGTAGTCGGACGAGAAGATCTGCCAGGCCGAGGACGGCCAGGCGGGCTGCGTCATCCACAGCATGCGGCCGCTGTTCTGCGTCCACAGCCCGGCGTTCATGCCTTCGAAGATCGCGCGGTACGATTCATACTGCATCATCTGCGCCTTGCGTTCGAAATCCTCAAGGCTGGTGCCGGGACCGAAGCGGCGGGCGAGGGCGTCCATGTAGGTCTTCACCGCGCCGTTCCCGGTCTGGTGCCAGTCGTGATAGGCCCATGCGTCGCCGATCGGCCAGCGATCGGGTTCGGGGATCGCCCGCTTCCACGCCTCCAGCGTCGGCAGCGAGGGCGTGCCGGATTCGACCGAGAAGCCCTTGGCGTGTTCGGTGAAATATTCCGCGGGCTCGCGCCAGTTATAGGGGCCGGAATTCTGCAGGTTCACGCGGTTGGACGAGCCCATGTAGATGCGGGTGCCGTCGTAGCGCGCGATCGCGTCCTGTAGCCCTTCGTTGACGATCGGCTGCGGCACGCCTTCGTTGCGGCCGAACCACACCACGATCGAGGGATGGTTGCGGTAGCGTTTGATGGTGTCGACCGCGTTGGCGAGGAACAGTTGCGGGTCCTGCGCCTCGATGTTGTAGTCCTGCGTCGATTCCCAGAAATCGTTGAGGATCATCAGCCCGTATTCGTCGGCGAGTTCGTAGAAGCTTTCCTCGGTGTTCTGGCCGACCCAGTTGCGGATGATGTTGAGGTGCGCGTCCTTGTGCAGCCGGAAGAAGGGTTCGAGGCGCGACCGTTCGGTGCGCTTCATGAAATCGTCCATGCCGATGTTGCCGCCGCGCGCCGCGATGCGGACGCCGTTGACGCGGATGACGAGGTAGGGGCTGAGGCCGGGTGCGTCGCTCACCGGGGTGACCGCAGGCGATTTCTCAGCGCCCGGATAGAGCGACGCCGCCCAGCCGTTGGTGACCTTGCGGATGCCGGTGTGCGATCCGTCGACAATGCGCTGTCCAAGCTGACGTGCGCGCGACAGATCGATGCCGACGCGTTCCAGATCGCCCTGCTGGTCCATCAGCGAGATGTCGTAGGTGACCTGGCGCATCCCGAAGCGCAGCGTGCGGGCGTCGCTGGCGGTGCCGTCCACGGTGGTGGTGATGGTCAGCGCGTGGAGCGCCTGGTCGCCGTAACCGTTGGGCCACCACAGCTTGGGGTTGCGGACCGCGAGCTGGCGGAACTCCGACGGCTTCATGACGACGTCGCGGGTCTCGCCGGGGCCGAGCGTCACCTGCTTGTCGACGACGACATCGTCGAACGCGGCCCGGACCGAGGCGGTGACCGGGGATGCGGACAGGTTGGTGACCGGCACGCCGATCTCGACCTCGGCGACGCTGTTGTCGCGGCGTGGCAGGGTCGTGACCACCTGCGGATCGCCGAGCTGGGCAACGCCCGTGGTGGTGAGGGTGACGCCCTGCCACAGCCCGGTGTTGCGGTCGCGGATCGTCGGGATCCAGTCCCACCCCTCGGCGGCGCCGAAGGTCGGGCCGTCGAGCATCATCATGCCGCCATTCTCGCCGACCCCCGCGGTCATCGATTCCTCGTGGGCGATGCCGGGATGGGGCGGCGGCGAGACACGGACCGCGACCGCGTTGCGGCCGGGGACGAGCTTGCCGGTGACGTCGAAGCGACCGCGGATGAACGCGCCCTTCATGGTGCCGAGCACCGCGCCGTTCAGCCACACCTCCGCGGCATAATTGGCGCCGTCCAGCGTCAGCCACTGGCGGCGCGAGGCGGCCTCCGCCGGCGCGTCGAATTCGGTGCGATACCAGTAATCCTGGCGCGCGAGGCTTTCGGGAATGACGGTGTTGTTGAGGCCATAGGCGGGGTCGGGGTAGACGCCGCGATCGACCAGGGTGGTGAGCACGGTGCCGGGCACCGTCGCCGCATACCAGCGCCGCGCGTCGAAGCCGGCGCGGCTGATCGAGGCGCCGGGGGCGGTGACCTTGGGTGCCTCGGCGAGGCGCCAGCCGCGGACTTCCCAGCTGGCCGGACCGGTGCTGACCAGTGCGGGACCGGTCGGTTCGGGCTTGGCGACGGGGGCGGGGATGGGCGCCTTGGAGCGGGGCAGGGTCCACGCGTCCTGCGGGGCGGTCTGCCCGTACATCTGGCGGACCTGCACCGGCCAGTCTGGGCTGCCGGTCTGGTATACCAGGTCGGTGCGGGGCGGCGTCGCGGCGGTGCGGCGCAGCGCGGCGGCGTCGAGCGCGCTGCCGTCGAAGCGGAAACCGGCGATGCGCCCGGCGAAGGCGGGGCCGCCGCGCGGGGCGAGCAGCGCAGTCGGGGCGACGGGGGCGGCGGCGAGCGCGCGCTGCGCGACCTGGCGACCGTCGACGAACAGGCGCGCGACACCGCCGGCGTAGCTCGCGGCGAGGTGGCGCCAGCGGCCCGGCTGCAGCTTGGTGCCGCCGGTCAGGACCCCGGCTTCGGTGACCAGCGCGGGGCGGCCATCGACCAGCGCGAGGAAGCGGCGGGCGCCCGCGGGATCGCCGAGGCCACCGATCGGCACCGTGCCGGCTACGATCGTGCGCGGCTCGATCCAGCTTGCCAGCGTCCAAGCGGCGGGGGCGATCGGCGCGGCGTCGTCGCCGGCCATCCGCCGGGTGATGCCGTCGCCGCCGGCGGGGAAGGTGACGTTGAACGGCCCATAGGATTGCGCGGCAAGCGGCATCGCCGCCGTCGAAATCGCCGACGCCAACGCCGAAATCCAAACCCGCTTGTTCATCACGCTCTCCTGCCACCCGGGGTCTTGCCTGCCCTGCGGTGCCGCCGATCATGCACGGAGAACGACAAAAACAAAATTGAAATATGAATTATCGACCCATAGGCTAAGGATCGATCCGCAGCGGCAACAAGGTTGCGATCGAACCACGACCGCGGGAGAGATACGTGAATTCCACCAAGCACCGGACGCTCGGCGTCGCCCTGATCAGCGCGCTCATGCTCGGCGGATCGCCGCTGGTCGCGCAGGGCGCCGCACCTGCCGCAGCGCCGGCGATGTCCGCGGTCGCCAATCCCGCCAACTGGCCGAAGCTGACCCCGCGGCTGCGTCGCGACCCCAAGGTCGAGCAGCGGATCGACGCGCTGATGGCCAAGATGTCGATCGACGACAAGGTCGGCCAGCTGCTGCAGGTCGACATCGCCAGCATCAAGCCCAAGGATCTCGAGACGTACAAGCTCGGCTCGATCCTCAACGGCGGCAATTCGGCGCCCAACAACGACGAACGCGCGCCGGCATCGGAATGGCTGAAGCTCGCCGACGCCTTCTACGACGCGTCGATGATCAAGCGCGCCGACGGGCGCCCCGCGATCCCGGTGATCTGGGGGACCGATGCGGTGCACGGCGCCAACAACATCGTCGGCGGCACGCTCTTCCCGCACAATATCGGCCTCGGCGCGATGCGCGATCCGGCGCTGGTCCGCCGGATCGGCCAGGCGACCGCGGCCGAGACCGCGGCGACCGGGATCGACTGGAGCTTCGCGCCGACGCTGGCGGTGGTGCAGGACGATCGCTGGGGCCGCACCTACGAGAGCTATTCCGAGGAGCCCGCGGTCGTCGCCTCCTATGCGGGCGAGATGGTCGAGGGCATCCAGGGCGCGGTCGGCAAGGACTTCATGGGCCGTGGCCATGTGATCGCGTCGGTGAAGCATTTCGTCGGCGACGGCGGCACCGGCGGGCGCGACCAGGGCGACGCGCGGGTCAACGAGGCGGTGCTGCGCGACATCCACGCCGCAGGCTATCCACCCGCGATCGAGGCCGGGGCGCTGACCGTGATGATCAGCTTCTCGAGCTGGAACGGCGTCAAGATGACCGGCAACAAGAGCATGATCACCGACGTGCTGAAGGGGCGGATGGGCTTCGACGGGATCGTCGTCAGCGATTGGAACGCGCACGGCCAGGTGCCGGGCTGCACCAACGAGGATTGCGCGCCCGCGATCAACGCCGGGCTCGACATGTTCATGTATTCGGGGCCGGGCTGGAAGCAGCTCTACAACAACACGCTGGCGGAGGCGAAGTCGGGGGTGATCCCGGCGGCGCGGCTCGACGATGCGGTGCGGCGGATCCTGCGGGTGAAGCTGCTCGCGGGGACGTTCGAGGCGGGGCGGCCGTCGTCGCGGCCGCTCGCGGGCAAGTTCGACCTGCTGGGCGCTCCCGAACACCGCGCGATCGCGCGCGAGGCGGTGGCGCGGTCGCTGGTGCTGCTGAAGAACAACGGCAGCGTGCTGCCGATCAAGGCGAGCGCATCGATCATGGTCGCGGGCAAGGCGGCGGACAGCATCGGGCAGGCCGCGGGCGGCTGGTCGATCACCTGGCAGGGCACCGACGTCACCAACAAGGATTTCCCCAACGGCCAGTCGATCTGGTCGGGGATCGACGAGGCGGTGCGCGCCGGCGGCGGCAAGGCGACGCTGTCGCCCGACGGCAGCTTCGCCGCCAAGCCCGACGCCGCGATCGTAGTGTTCGGCGAGACGCCCTATGCGGAATTCACCGGCGACCGCGCGACGCTGGAATACAGCCCCGAGGACAAGTCCGACCTTGCGCTGCTGAAGAAGCTGAAGGCGGCGGGGGTGCCGGTGGTCGCGGTGTTCCTGTCGGGGCGGCCGATGTGGGTCAACCCGGAGATCAACGCCGCGGACGCGTTCGTCGCGGCGTTCCTGCCGGGCACCGAGGGCGGCGGTGTCGCCGACGTGCTGATCGCGCGCAAGGGCGGCAAGCCGGTCCGCGACTTCACCGGCAAGCTGAGCTTCAGCTGGCCGAAGCGGATCGACCAGAACGTCCTCAACCGGCGCGACGCCAATTACGACCCGCTGTTCCCGTTCGGCTACGGCCTCAGCTACGCCGCGGCGGCGACGGTGCCGGCGCTGGACGAGACCCGGCCCAAGGTGACGGCGGGCGACCAGAACGCGCTGTTCGTGCGCGGTCGGGTCGCGGCCGGCGCGCGGCTGGATGCGAGCGGCGCGGTGGTCCAGACCCGCACCGATCGCACCGCGCAGGAGGACAGCCTGCGGCTGACCTGGAGCGGCAAGAGCGAGGGCCGCGTCTCGATCGAGCAGGCCAACCCGATCGATCTCAGCCGCGAGACCAACGGGCAGCTGAGCCTGCTGATCGAATACCGTACCGCAGCGAAGCTCGCCGGGCCGCTGACGCTCGGCGTAGCAAGCGGCGAAAAGATCGCGACGGTGCCGATGACTGGCGCGTTCAACGTCGCCGGTGCGGGCAGCTGGGGACAGGCGGCGGTGCCGCTGCGCTGCTTCGCCGACGGCGGTGCGGACATGGCCAAGGTGACGCGGCCGTTCGTGCTGAGCGGCGCCGGCGCGGCGACGATCGACATCTCGTCGGTGCGGATCGGGAGCGCCCCTCCCGGGCCGGTGAGCTGCGGGGTGAAGTGAGATTGGGGGGAGGGCTGTTGCGGTCGTTTATTCCTCCCCCGCCAGGGGGAGGTGTCGGCCGCAGGCCGACGGAGGGGGAGGTAACGACGGACTGCGTTTGCGGCACCGCCCCCTCCACCACTCTCTTCGCGAGCGGTCCCCCTCCCCCGCTGAAGCGAAGGAGGAATGTGCGCGTCTAGTGCGCGGCGCGCTTCAGGCGGTCGTTGATAGCGGTGCCGATGCCGGTGTCGGGGATCGGTGCGACCGCGATCGACCCGCGCGGCGACGCGTCGGCGCGGTGGAGGGCGGCGAATAGGTTGGCGGCGGCTTCGATCGGGTCGCCGGTCGCCGACAGCGTGTCATCGCCGCCAATGGCGCCAAAGCCGATCAGCCATTCGTCCGGACGGGCATCGATCGCGTCCAAGCGGAGCGGTTTGGCGGGTGCGTAATGGCTTGCGAGCTGGCCGGGCGCGGTGATCGCGCCGTCGCCGTGCGACGCACGGACGCCGGGAATGAACTGGGCGAGCAAATCAGCGGTGATCGGGCCGGGGCGCAGGATCGTCCGGCCGGCCACGATCGTCGATTCCAATCCCCGCTGGGTCGCGCCGTCGTCGACGATGATCGGCACCGCGGCGCCGAGGCTGGCGGCGACGTGTTCGGCGCAGGTCGGGCTGATCCCGCCGCTGGCGTTGGCGGAGGGCGCGGCGAGCGGCTTGCCGGTCGCGGCGAGCAGCGCCTGCATGGCGCGATGCGCCGGCACCCGGATCGCGACGGTTGAGAGCCCGGCGACGACCAGCGCCGCGATCGGGGCGCCGGGGCTGAGCGGCAGCACCAGGGTGAGCGCGCCGGGCCAGAACGCCGCGGCGAGCGCGCGGGCATCATCGTCAAATAGCGCGATCGATTCGGCCGCGGCGAGATCGGCGACGTGGACGATCAGCGGGTTGAAGCTCGGCCGGCCCTTGGCGGCGTAGATCCGCGCCACCGCCTGCGCGTCCGTGGCGTCGGCGGCGAGGCCGTAGACCGTCTCGGTCGCGATTCCGACGATCCCGCCGCGCGCGATCTCCGCGGCGGCGGCGGCGATCGCCACGGTGCCGTAGGGTAAAATGCGCGGGTTTGGAGCAGCCATCGACGGGCGCTATAGCGCGCTCGAATCCAGGAGAGAAACGATGGCCTTCACCCCCGCGGTCGCCGAGCAGCGCTTCGTGCTCGATCATGTGGTGCGGATCGACGAGCTGGCGCAGAGCGACCGCTTCGCCGCGGCCAGCGACGATGTCGTCGACGCGGTGCTGGAAGGCGTCGGCGCGCTGGCGGCGGGAGAATGGGCACCGCTCAACCGGGTCGGCGACATGGTCGGCGCGCAATGGACCCCGGAGGGCGTGAAGATGCCCGAGGGGTTCGCCGCGGCGTATCGCGACTATGTCGAGGGCGGCTGGGGGACGATCGGGGTGCCCGAGGCATTCGGCGGGCAGGGGCTGCCGTTCGCGATCCAGACCGCGGTGCTCGACACGCTGGGATCGGCGAACATGGGCTTCGCGCTGTGCCCGACACTGACGGTCGGTGCGATCGAGGCGCTGGCGCATCACGGCTCGCCCGAGCAGCAGGCGCTGTACCTGCCGCACCTCGCGACCGGGGCGTGGACCGGCACGATGAACCTCACCGAACCGCAGGCCGGATCCGACGTCGGCGCGCTGCGCAGCCAGGCGATCCCGCGCGGCGACGGGACGTGGTCGGTCAAGGGCACCAAGATCTACATTTCGTTCGGCGATCACGACCTGGCCGAGAACATCGTCCATCTGGTGCTGGCGCGGACCCCCGGGGCGCCTGCGGGGACGCGCGGCATCTCGCTGTTCCTGGTGCCGAAGTTCCGGCTCGACGCCGACGGCCGGCCGGGTGCCGCCAACGACGTCCATGTCGTATCGATCGAACACAAGATGGGGCTGCATGCCTCGCCGACCTGCGTGCTGAGCTTCGGCGACAACGACGATTGCATCGGCGAGCTGATCGGCCCCGAACATGGCGGGATGCGTGCGATGTTCACGATGATGAACAACGCGCGGCTGAACGTCGGCCTGCAGGGCGTCCAGATCGCCGAGGGCGCGACCCAGAAGGCGGTCGATTATGCGCTGGAGCGGGTGCAGTCGGCGCGGGCCGGCGGGGCGAGCCGCGATCCGGTGCGGATCGTCGATCATCCCGACGTGCGACGGATGCTGATGCGAATGCGCGCGCAGACCCAGGCGGCGCGCGCCCTGGTCTATTACGCCGCGGGGCAGGTCGATCGCACGACGCTGGGCGATGCCGCAGCCAAGGACCGGCTGGAGATGGTGACGCCGCTCGCCAAGGCGCACGGTACCGATCTCGGCAACGAGGTCGCTAGCCTCGGCATCCAGATCCATGGCGGCATGGGCTATGTCGAGGAAACCGGCGCGGCGCAGTATTTCCGCGATGCGCGGATCACCCCGATCTACGAGGGCACCAACGGCATCCAGGCGGCCGATCTGGTCGGGCGCAAGCTGGGGCTGGCGAACGGCGGCGCCTTCGCGGCGCTGATCGCGGACATGCGCGCCGAGGTCCGGCATCCGGAACTCGCGGCGCTGGTCGATGCGTGCGATGCGATCGGGCGGCAGCTGGCGAGCGCGGATGCCGACGATCGGCTGGCGGCGAGCTATCCGTTCCTGACGATGCTGTCGGTCGCGACCTGCGGCTGGCTGATGGAGCGGCAGGGCCGCGCGGCGACGGGCGACGCGGCGTTCGCGGCGGGCAAGCGCGCGACGGTGGCGTTCTACCTCGACCAGGTGGTGCCCGAGGCGATGGGATTGAGGGCGGCGGCGACCGCGAGCGCGGCGGCGCTCTATGCGATCCCCGCCGAGGCGTTCGCGGCCTGACGCCGGTGTTCGATCTCGACGCCTATCTCCACCGCATCGGCATGCCGGCGCGCCCGACGCTGGACGATGCCGGACTGGCACGGCTGCAACGCGCGCACCGGCTGGCGATCCCGTTCGAGAATCTCGACGTGGTCCTCGGGCGCGGGATCGCGATCGACAGCGACGCGGTGTTCGCGAAGCTCGTAACCGCGCGGCGCGGGGGCTATTGCTTCGAACAGAACCGGCTGTTCCTCGATGCGCTGGCGGCGATCGGCTTCGTCGCGCGGCCGCTGCTGGCGCGGGTTTGGCTCGGCGGGACGGCGGTGCCGCCGCTGACCCATACGCTCAGTCTCGTCACGATCGCCGGGCAGGAATGGATCGCGGACCCCGGGTTCGGCGGCAGCTATGCGCCGCCGATGCCGCTGGTCGACGGCGCGGAGGCGAGCGCGCCCGACGGCGCGACGTTCCGGCTGGCAGTCGATCCCACGCATGGCTGGATGCTGCTGCGCGACGGCGACGGCACCACCACCGACGGGCGCGGGACCGGCGCGGGGTACATGCCGCAGTACAGCTTCACGACCGCCGAGGTGTTCGAGGCCGATCTGGCGATGGGCAATCACTGGACCTCGGCCTGGCCCGAGAGCCGATTCCGCATGCTGCGGATCGCCAGCATCGTCCTGCCGCACGGCTTCGCGAGCCTGATGGACCGCGAGTACAAGCGCAAGGCAGGCGACGCGGAGACCGGCGGTCCGATCGACGATCCGCGGGTGTACCGGATGCGGCTGAGCCTGATGTTCGGGATCGACCTGTCGGTCGAGGAAATCGCGGCGTTGGGGTTGTTCTGAGCAGTCGCGCGCGATCATCCGCGTGGTAGGCGGCGGATCCGACCGGCTGGCGGACCCTTAGACCCGCTCCCGATCCAGCAGGTCGGCGGCGTCGAGGCCGAGCAGGTCGATGTGGCTGCGGATGCGTGGCCAGTGGCTCGTCATGAAGCTGTCGCGTTCGGCGATGCGCAGCCGTTCCACCGCACCCGGCAGGACGAACATGCCGACGCCACGTCGGACCTCGACATAGCCGTCGTCCTGGAAGCTCTGATACGCCTTGGCCACGGTCAGCGGATTGGCGCCGTGTTCGGCAGCGAAGGCGCGGACCGAGGGAAGCTGGTCGCCGGCCTGATAGTCGCCGCGCAGGATCCCCGCGGCGATGGTGCCGCGCAGCCGTATATAGACCGGGCTGTCCTCGTTGCTTAGCGCTGTCATGCTGGGATAATACAGCAAATGACCTGCGCGTCGAGTCCTTCACGCGGTCCAGTGCGAGACGATGCGGCTCATGTCGGGGCGCGGGCGTTCGTCGAGGGGGCGTGACGGCGTGCCGATGAAGATGAAGCCGACGATCCGTTCGGGATCGCTGCCGAAGGCGTCGCGCACCGCGTCGGAATAGGTCGGCCAGCCGGTCAGCCAGCCGCCTGCGAAGCCGGAAGCATGCGCGGCGTGGAGGAGGTTCATGCACGCCGCGCCCGCCGACATCTGCTGCTCCCAGAGCGGAATGTGGCTGTCGGTGCGCGGCGAGAACAGCGCGACGACGAGGGTCGGTGCCTGGTGCGCGAACTGATCGAGCGAGGCGATCTCGGTAGCGGCGGCCTGCGGGCGATCGCGGCGATAGGCGTCGGTGATCAGCGCCGACAGCCGCGCGCGCTGGTCGTCGCCGACCACCACGAAGCGCCACGGTGCCAGCTTGCCGTGATCGGGTACCCGCGCCGCGATCGCCAGCATCGTCTCCAGTTGCGCCGCGTCGGGGCCGGGCGCGACCAGATCGCGCGGCTTGCCGGAGCGGCGGGTCGCGAGCAGCGACAGCGGGGTGGTGGGATCGTTGAGCATGCGTCGCGCCATAGCCCGCGCCGGCGCGTGTTTACACCCGGCGCTTTGCCGCTAGTCTCAACCGCGACGACGAGCCCGCGCGACGCGGGATGGGACGAGCCCGCGCGACGCGGGATGAGACGACCCCGCGCAACGCGGGATGGGGAGCTGTTCGACGACATGGCGAGTGCGTATCCGACCGGCGGCGGCGTTCCCGCCCATGCCAAGACGTTCCTGGGGCACCCGCGCGGGCTGTTCATGCTGTTCTTCGCCGAGATGTGGGAGCGTTTTTCCTATTACGGGATGCGCGCCATCCTGGTGTTCTATCTCACCAAGCATTTTCTGTTCGGCGAACAGCCCGCCTATGCGGTGTACGGCGCCTACACGACGCTGATCTACATCACCCCGATCATCGGCGGCTATCTGTCCGACCGGTATCTCGGCGCGCGCAAATCGGTGCTCGCGGGGGGCATCTTCATCACGCTCGGCCATCTGATGATCGCGCTGGTCGAAGGGCCGAAGGGCGTGCAGGGCACCGCGCTGGAAGGCTTCTACCTGGGGCTGGCGCTGATCATCGTCGGCACCGGGTTCCTGAAGGCCAACATATCGGTGCTGGTCGGCAAGCTCTACCCGCGCGACGACCTGCGGCGCGACGGCGCGTTCTCGATCTTCTACATGGGGATCAACACCGGCGCGTTCATCGGCCCGATTATCGTCGGCATCCTGGGCGAGACGGTCGGCTGGTCCTACGGCTTCGGCGCCGCGGGGATTGGCATGGCGCTGGGGCTGATCGTCTTCGTGCTGTTCCGGCGCGAGCTGCACGGGGTCGGCGAGCCGCCGGTCGCGGGGCAGGCGAAAGAGGTCCCGATCTATCTCGGCGCGGTCGCCGCGGTGCTGGTGTCGTGGTGGCTGGTGCGTAGCCAGGGCGTGGTCGGCACGCTGCTGGTGGTGTCGTCGGTCGTCACGATCGGCTTCATCCTGTGGACCGCGGTGTTCAAGCTGCCGCGCGAGGACCGCGACCGGATCTTCGCCGCGTTGTTCCTGGTGGCGCTGTCGCCGGTATTCTGGGCGCTGTTCGAACAGACCGGGTCGTCGCTGAACGTCTATACCGACCAGGCGGTCGACCGGACCTTCCTTGGCTGGACGATCCCGGCGTCGGTGTTCCAGTCGATCAACCCATTCTTCATCATCGTGCTGGCGCCGGTGTTCGGGGCATTGTGGGTGAAGCTGGCGCGGGTCGGCCGCGAACCGAGCGCACCGTTCAAGTTCGGGATAGGGCTGATCCTGGTCGGCGCGGGGTTCTTCGCGCTGATCCTGGGCGCGCCGGCGGAGGGGCTGACGCCGGCCATCTTCGTGGCGCTGCTGTACATCTTCCATTCGGCCGGGGAGCTGTGCTTCTCGCCGGTCGGGCTGTCGTCGATGACGCGGCTGTCGGTCGCGCAGATGACCGGGCTGATGATGGGCACCTGGTTCCTGGCGACCGCGGGAGGCAATTTCCTGGCCGGGCTGATCGCGCAGGCAACCGGCGGAGAGGGTGCGGGGACCGCGCAGGTGCTCGACGTCTATGGGCGGATCGGCTGGGTCTCGATGGGGCTCGGCGTCGGCGTGCTCGTGCTGGCGCCGTTCGTCAGCAAGCTGATGCACCTCGATACGCTGGCCGAGCCGGTCGACCACGCGCTGGCCGGGCAGGACGCGGCGGCGGAACCGGGCGCGGCCGGGCTGGATACGCGCGGCGAGCAGGTGCCTCGGTAATCTCAATCCTCCCCGGTACGGGGAGGGGGACCGCCGCGCAGCGGTGGTGGAGGGGGCTCGCCGCAAGCGATGCCCTCACTTGGACCCGTCACTGATGTGCCGCTTGGGGAAGTCCCCCTCCGTCACGCCTGCGGCGCGCCACCTCCCCGTGCCGGGGAGGAATTGCCCTCCACATCCATGCCGTCGTCCCACGCGTCCTTGTTGCGGCGGGAGACGGTGGCGGTGGCGGCCAGGTCCATCATGACGTTGCCGACGGTGCGGAAGATGTCGGGGATCGTCTCGACCGCGATCAGCAAGCCCAGCGGGGCGAGCGGTACGCCGAGCACGCCGGCGATCGGCGCGATCGCGCTAACGAAGGTGATCTGGCTCGGCAGGCTGGCCGAGCCGAGCGACGTCAGCGCCGCGACCACGACCGCCGCGACGAGCAGCCCCGGCGTCAGCGGGATGCCGAGCCACGCCGCGATGTAGATCGACACCGCGAGGTTCATCGCCGGCTGGGTGCCGCGGAAGATCGCGACCGCGAGCGGCAGCACCACCCCCGATGTCGCGACCGGGATGCCGAGCCCGCGCGCGACCTTCAGCATCGCCGGCAGCGTCGCCAGCGAGGATTGCGTGCTGATCGCGACCGCCTGCGCCGGAAACGAGGCGCGCAGGAAGCGCAACGGGCCGACCCCGCCGCCGATGCTCGCAAGCACGAACGAGCCGAAATACACGACCACGCCGATCGCGGAGACCGCGAGGATATAGTGGAGCAGCGCGCCGAACGCGGCGACCCCGGCGCGGCCGCCGACCACGAAGGCGAGCGCGAAGACGCCGATCGGCGCCAGCACCAGCACCCAGCCGACCACCACCAGCATCACGTCGCGCACCGCGACGAAGAAGCCGGTCAGCCGATCCCGGCCGTCTGGTTCGATCCTGAGGATGGCGAAGGCGAACACCAGCGTGAAGATGATGATGGACAGGAAAGCATTCGCCCCCGCCGCGGCGATGATGTTGGTCGGCACCACCGCGGCGAGCAGGTCCGCGATCGGCGGGGTCGGCGCGACCGGCCCGGCATCGGTCAGCGCCGCGCGCAGCGATGCCGCGGCATCGGTGGGCAGCGGGAAGGTGCGCACGATCAGCGGGCTGAGGATCGCGGACATCGTCGCGGTGCAGAACAGCACGCCGACGAACAGCAGGATCGCGCGACCCGCCAGTCGCCCGGCGCGCGCGGCCTCCGCGGTCGCGGCGACGCCGGTGATCAGCAGCGACACCACCAGTGGCACGATCGTCATCTGCAGCCCGTTGAGCCAGGCGGTGCCGATCGGTTGCGCGATCGGGATCAGCGCCTCCGCGGCGGTCGGGCTGACGGTCGCGAGCAGGATGCCGCCGACCAGCCCGACGATCAGGGCGAGAAGTATTCTGGTAGGTTGCGACATGCTCGCCCTTTGTCGAACGCGGCGCTACGAGGCGACGCAGATTGCTCCCTTAATCCGGACCGGACAGCGACGATGGCAAGAAAATATTTCGGCACAGACGGAATCCGCGGCGCGACCAATGCGGGCGCGATGACCGCGGCGATGGCGATGAAGGTCGGCATGGCCGCGGGTGCCTATTTCCAGCGCGGCGACCACAAGCACCGCGTGCTGATCGGCAAGGACACGCGGCTGTCGGGCTATATGCTCGAATCGGCGCTGGTCGCGGGGTTCACCAGCGTCGGCATGGACGTGGTGATGGTCGGCCCGCTGCCGACCCCGGCGGTGGCGATGCTGACCCAGTCGATGCGCGCCGACATCGGGGTGATGATCTCCGCCAGCCACAATCCGTTCGCGGACAACGGCATCAAGCTGTTCGGTCCCGACGGCTATAAATTGTCGGACGAGGCGGAGCAGAGCATCGAGCAGCTGATCGACAGCGACGTGCCGCTGATTGCGTCGGCGCAGATCGGCCGCGCCCGCCGCATCGACGACGCGCAGGGCCGCTACATCCATTTCGCCAAGGCGACGTTCCCCGAAAACCTGCGGCTGGACGGGCTGCGCGTGGTGATCGATTGCGCCAACGGTGCGGCGTACAAGGTCGCGCCGATGGCGTTGTGGGAGCTGGGCGCCGACGTCGTCGCGATCGGCGTCACCCCCGACGGCGTCAACATCAACGACGGCGTCGGATCGACCGCGCCGCAGGCGCTCTCGGAAACGGTGGTGGCGTCGGGCGCCGATCTCGGCATCGCGCTGGACGGCGATGCCGACCGGCTGATCGTGGTCGACGAACGCGGCAAGGTGGTCGACGGCGACCAGCTGATGGCGACGATCGCCGCGGGCTGGGCGCGTGCCGGACGGCTGGCGGGCGGCGGGCTGGTCGCGACGGTGATGTCCAATCTGGGGCTCGAACGCCATTTGAAGGCGCAGGGACTGGGCCTGGTCCGCACCGCGGTGGGCGATCGCTACGTGCTCGAGAAGATGCGGTCGTCGGGCTACAATGTCGGCGGCGAGCAATCGGGGCACATCATCCTGGCGGATTACGGCACCACCGGCGACGGACTGGTCGCAGCGCTACAGGTGCTGGCCGAGCTGAAGCGGTCGGGCGCGCCGGCGAGCGAGGTGCTGCACCGCTTCGAACCGCTGCCGCAGTTGCTGAAGAACGTCCGCTTCGCAGGCGGCAAGCCGCTGGAGGCCGAATCGGTGAAGGCGGTGATCGCGACCGCCGAGGCCGAACTCGTCGGCACCGGACGGCTCGTCATCCGCCCGTCGGGAACCGAGCCGGTGATCCGGGTGATGGCGGAGGGCGACGACGCCGGCCAGGTCGAGCGCGTGGTCGACCGGATCTGCGACGCGGTGCGGCAGGCAGCAGCCTGATGCTGGAGATGCGGCCCGACTGCGAGCGCTGCGGCATCGATCTGCCCGCGGACGAGGGCGGCGCGTTCATCTGCTCGTTCGAATGCACGTTCTGCGCCGATTGCGCGGAGGCGCTCGACGATCGCTGCCCGACCTGCCGTGGCGAACTGCTCGATCGCCCGGCGCGGGTCGATCGGGCTCTGACGGACCATCCCGCCTCGACGGTGCGCCGCCATCGGGCTTGAAGAAGGATCGTTCGCGCAGAGACGCGGAGGACGCAGAGGGGATGATCGAGCGGTAGCTCGTCCTTCTCGAACGATGATCCTCGAGGCGGACGCGGAATGGCCGTCGCACGCCAGCCAGATTTCCTCTGCGTTCTCCGCGGCTCCGCGCGAACCACCTTCTTTTCTCTTCATGAAGATGGCATCGCGCTGCGATGATTGGAACGATCCCCCGCGTGCTCATCATCGCCGGGTCTGATTCGGGCGGTGGCGCGGGGATCCAGGCGGACATCAAGACGGTGACGATGCTCGGCGGCCACGCGACCACCGCGATCACCGCGATCACCGCGCAGAACACGATGGGGGTGCAGGCGGTGCACGGCGTGCCGGTCGACATGGTGCTAGCGCAGATCGAATCGGTGCTGGGCGATATCGGCGCGGACGCGGTGAAGATCGGGATGATCGGGTCGGCGGATACCGCGCAGGCGGTCGCTGACCGGCTGGCGGGCCTGGACGTGCCGATCGTGTTCGATCCGGTGATGATCGCGACCAGCGGATCGGTGCTGGCTGACGCGGCGACGATCGCTGCGTTCGCGCGACTGATGGCGCTCGCGACGGTGGTGACTCCGAACCTGCCCGAACTCGCCGCACTCGGCGGGCGGGAGGCGGTGCTGGGATTCGGTTGTCACCTGGCGGAAAAGGGCGGTCATGCCGAGGGCGAGACCGTGGTCGATCGGCTGTGGTCGGGCGCGGGCGTGGTGCGCGAGACTCGGGGCGAGCGGATCCACACCGGCAGCACCCACGGCACCGGCTGCACCTTCGCCACCGCGCTCGCGACCGGGCTCGGCCAGGGGCTGGCGATCGGCGACGCGTTCGAACGCGCGGTCGCGTTCGTGCGGCAGGCGTTGATCGCCGCCCCCGATCTGGGGCAAGGACATGGCCCGATGGGACAGCAATTCGTGACCGGCTTTCGATGACCAGACCGCATCTTCGCCACGAGAAACTCTGCCTCGCGCCGGTCGCGGGCGTCGACGAAGCCGGGCGCGGGCCGCTCGCCGGGCCGGTCGTCGCCGCGGCGGTGATCCTGCCCGCCAGGGGCGTGCCGCGGGGAATCGACGATTCGAAGAAGCTCAGCGCCGGCGAACGCGAGCGGCTGTGCGGACGGCTGTACGGATGCGCGATCGTCGGGGTGGGGATCGTCGAGGCGGACGAGATCGATTCGCTCAACATATACTGGGCGACGATGAAGGCGATGACGCTCGCGGTCGGCGCACTGACCGAACAGCCCGCGCACGTGCTGGTCGACGGCAACCGCCTGCCGCGCTGGTCGCACGCCGCCACCGCGCTGGTCGGCGGCGATGCCAAGAGCCTGTCGATCGCGGCGGCGTCGATCGTCGCCAAGCATACCCGCGACACGATCATGCTCGCGCATGCCGAGGCCCATCCACATTATGGCTGGCATTCGAACAAGGGCTATGGCTGCCCCGCGCATCTGCGGGCGCTGCGCGAACACGGCCCCTCGCCGCTGCATCGGCGCAGCTTCGCCCCGGTCGCGCAGGCATATCTCGCCCGGTGAGTCTTTCGCGCCACACCGCTAGGGGTTGAGTGGCGCCGGGCGGGGCGACTCAAGATGTAGCCGGGTCGCCGAAATGTTCTCCCCGATTTACGATTTGGTAACCCGGGTCGTTAACCAATGCGCGCTTGACGGAGTCGTCGGATTTCGCGCGAATGGCGACCTGAGGGGGACGTGATGGGGGTTATCGACAAGGTGCGGCCGCTGACGGCCGAGCGCGACGCGCTGATCCCGCTCGATCGAATCGTGATCGGCGACTGCATCGCCGCGATGCGCGCGATGCCCGCCAAATCGGTCGACATGGTATTCGCCGACCCGCCCTATAACCTGCAGCTGGGCGGCGAGCTGTTCCGGCCCGACGGAACCCATGTCGATGCGGTCACCGACGATTGGGACAAGTTCGATTCGCTCGCCCAGTACGACGCGTTCACCCGCGCGTGGCTGGCGGAGGCGCACCGAATCCTGAAGGACGACGGCACGATCTGGGTAATCGGCAGCTATCACAATATCTTCCGGGTCGGCGCCGCGGTGCAGGATCTGGGCTATTGGATCCTCAACGACATCGTCTGGCGCAAGGCCAACCCAATGCCCAATTTCCGCGGCACCCGCTTCACCAACGCGCATGAGACGCTGATCTGGGCGTCGAAGGGCGAGAAGGCGAAATACACCTTCAACTATCGCAGCATGAAGACGCTAAACGACGAACTGCAGATGCGCAGCGATTGGGAATTCCCGATCTGCGGCGGGCAGGAGCGGCTGAAGAAAGGCGGCGTGAAGGTCCACCCGACCCAGAAGCCCGAGGCGCTGCTGTATCGCATCCTGCTGGCGTGCACCAAGCCCGGCGACGTCGTGCTCGACCCGTTTTTCGGCACCGGCACCACCGGCGCGGTGGCGAAGCGGCTCGGCCGGCACTGGATCGGGATCGAGCGCGAGGTCGACTATTGCGCGGCGGCGATCGACCGGATCGAGGCGGCGCTGCCGCTCGACGAATCGGCGCTGGCGACGATGCAGAGCCCCAAGAACCAGCCCAAGGTGGCGTTCGGGGTGCTGGTGGAGAATGCGCTGATCGTGCCGGGCGCGATGCTGACCGACGCCAAGCGGCGCTGGAGCGCGACGGTGCGCGCCGACGGATCGCTGCTCAGCGGCTGCGGGGCGGTGGGATCGATCCACAAGCTCGGCGCGACGCTGCAGGGGCAGCCGGCGTGCAACGGGTGGTCGTTCTGGCATCTGGAGCTGGAGGGCGTGCTGACGCCGATCGACGCGGTGCGACAGACGTACCTGCTGGCAACGACGGTCTGAGGAAACGCGAAGCTCTGTAGGCAGGAGCTGCCACCCGCTCGCTCGTCACCCGGATCAAGTCCGGGGTGACGGAAGATGTTGGCAGGCCTTCTTGAAGGTCAGCGCGCCAGCGCCAGGGTCGGGAAGGCGGCCTTGAACGCGGCGACCTTCGGCTTGTCGATGTTGACGATGTACGGGTGGCGCGGGTTCCGATCGTAGAAATTCTGGTGGTACGCCTCGGCCGGGTAGAAGCCGCCCTGTTCCAGTTTGGTGACGATCGGCGCGGAAAAGCTGTGCGCGGCGGTCAACTGCGCGATGTACGCCTTGGCGGCGGCGGCCTGTTGCGGCGATTGCGGGAAGATCGCCGAGCGGTAGCTGAGCCCGGTGTCGGGGCCCTGGCGGTTGAGCTGGGTCGGATCGTGCGCGATCGAAAAATAGACGCGCAACAGCGTGGCGTAGCTCACCTGGCGCGGGTCGTAGACGATCTTGATCGCCTCGGCATGGCGCGTCGTCTCGGTCGAGACGGTGTCGTAGTTCGCGCTGCCCGCGGTGCCGCCGGCATAGCCCGCCTCGACCGAGCGAACGCCCTTCACGCGTTCGAACACCGCCTCCATGCCCCAGAAGCAGCCGCCGGCGAGAACCGCGGTCTGCAAGCCGGTGCGCGGGGTGGCGTCGACCTTGGCAGCGGGGATCACCACCGCGCGCTCGGCCTGGGCACTCGACTGGGCGGCGACGATCGCGAGCAGCGAGGCGGCTGCGGCGGCGAGGAGGGTCTTGGTCATGACCCGAATATAGGGATGCGCCGCGTGCGCACCAAGATCAGCGCTGGAAGTGTGCGACCGGATCGAGATGGTGGATGAAGCTCTGGCGCGCGTCGGCTGGCTGCAGCGCGACCAACCCCAGCGTGCCGAGCACGAAGCCGCCGGCAAACTGCCACAGGAAGCTGGATTTGAGAACGCTGCGCATAAGCCCTTGCCTTTGTCATTCGGAAGGCGGCGTGCCGCATTCCCTACCCGCCAGATCGTGCACCGACGCGGTTTCCGCAATGCACCATCTATGAAACGCTGCGTTAACGCGGGCTGGCAGACCCGTTCATCGGGGAGTTGGGGTCAGCGCAGCGCGGCGCACGCGGTCTGGATGCGGGTGCACGCGTCGCGCAGCAGCGCGTCCGAGGTCGCGTAGCTGATCCGCATCGCCGGGGAGAGGCCGAACGCCGCGCCCTGCACCGCGGCGACCTTTGCGTCGTCGAGCAGATAGCCGACGAACGCCTCGTCGGTGTCGATCACCCGGCCCGACGGCGAGGTCTTGCCGATCAGATCAGGGAAGGTCGGGTAAACGTAGAACGCACCTTCGGGCAGCGGGCAGCGCATGCCGTCGATGTCGTTGAGCATCGACACCACCATGTCGCGGCGCACCTGGAACGCGGCATTGCGTTCGGCGAGGAACTCCTGTGGGCCGTTGAGCGCCGCGGTCGCCGCCGCCTGCGCGATCGAGCAGGGGTTGGAGGTCGATTGCGACTGGAGCTTGGAGATCGCCTTGATCAGCCAGGATGCGCCGCCGGCATAGCCGATCCGCCACCCGGTCATCGCATAGGCCTTGGAACAGCCGTTGACGGTCAGCGTGCGGTCGTAGAGCTCGGGGCAGACTTGCGCGATCGTCGCGAAGCGGAAGCCGTCATAGACGATGTGCTCGTACATATCGTCGGCGAAGATCCACACGTCGGGATAGCGCGCCAGCACCGCGCCGAGCGCCTTCAACTCGTCGGCGGTATAGCCCGCGCCGGTCGGATTCGACGGCGAGTTGAGGATCACCCATTTGGTGCGCGGGGTGATCGCCGCCTCCAGCGCCTCGGGTGACAGCTTGTAGCCCTGGTCGGGGCCGGCGGGCGCGATCACCGGGGTGCCGCCCGCGAACTGCACGACATCGGGATAGCTGACCCAATAGGGCGCCGGGATCACGACCTCGTCGCCGGGGTTCACGGTCGCGACGATCGCGTTGAACAGCGTGTGCTTGCCACCGACGTTCACCGTTACCTGATCGGGGGTGTAGGTGAGCCGGTTGTCGCGCGCGAATTTGGCGACGATCGCCTGCTTCAGCTCGATCGTGCCATCAACGTTGGTGTATTTGGTCTTGCCGTCGCGGATCGCCTGGATCGCGGCTTCCTTCACGAAATCGGGTGTGTCGAAATCGGGCTCGCCGGCACCCAGGCCGATCACGTCGACCCCGGCGCGCTTGAGCTCGATCACCCGGCTGGTGATCGCGAGCGTGGGCGAAGGAGTGATGCGGCCGAGGGCGATCGAAGGGGTCATGGGAGCAGCCTTTGCGCAGGATAGGCGCGCGGGCCTATAGCGAAGCGTGCGGCTCTTTCGCAACCGCAACGATTGCGGGCATCAGTCCGCGAAGCGCGTTGCCGACGAAGAAGCCCCCCGCCAGATCGTCGCGGGTCACGTCGCCCTCGATCGCGCGGCCGTCCGCGATCAGGTCGGCACGGAGCACGCCGGGCAGCAGGCCGGGGGCGCGCGGGGTGACGAGCACGCCGTCGCGCTCGACGAAGACCGAGGTGAAGCTGCCCTCGGTGATCAGGCCGTCATGGTCGAACACCACCTCGAAGACGCCCGACGATCGGCGCGTCTCGTCGTAGAAATCGCGGTCGCTGGTCTTGTGGCGCAGCCTGAAGTCGGCAGCGTCGACCGGCAGCGGCAGGATCGCGACCTCGACCGGGCCGGCTGGCGGCGGCGGCACGTCCGACACCTCGATCGCGATCGATCCGCTCGCCGCCAGCAACAGCCGGATTCGCTTGGCGCCGCGCAGCCGGAAGGTCGCGGCCTGGAGTTCGTTGCGCGCGGCATGGCGATCGAAGGCGAAGCCCAGCGCCTCGGCACTCGCCTTCAGCCGGGCGAGATGGGTCTCGAGCCGCAACAAGCCGATCTCGGGATCGAATCCCATCGTCTCGATCAGGTCGATCGGGCGCTGCCCCGCGGTAACGAACGCGCCTTTCGCCAGGCACTCCGCCCATTCCTCGTCGGCGCGGCTGTCGGCAACGATGCCCGATCCCAGCCCCAGCGTCGCGCACGCGGCGCCTGCAGGCACCACCAGCGTCCGGATCGCGACGTTGAAGGTGGCGCCGGCCGGGTCGATCCGCCCGATCGCTCCGGTATAGGGGCCGCGCGGGCCGGGCTCGAGCTCGGCGACGATCTCCATCGCGCGCTGTTTGGGCGCGCCGGTGATCGATCCGCACGGGAACAGCGCCTCGACCACGTCGATCGCGTCCTTGCTGGGCGCGAGCGTCGCGGTGACGGTCGAGGTCATCTGGTGGATCGTCGGATAGGTCTCGACCGTGAACAGCGCGGGCACCGCGACGCTGCCGGGCACCGCCACCCGCGACAGATCGTTGCGCATCAGATCGACGATCATCAGGTTCTCGGCGCGCTGCTTGGTATCGGCCGCGAGCGCGGCGGCGCGCGCGCGATCGTCGGCGGGGATCGCCGCGCGGGTCGCGGTGCCCTTCATCGGCCGGCAGGTGAGCGCATCGCCCTCGGCGGTGAAGAACAGCTCGGGCGACAGCGACAGCAAGGTCGTCGATCCGGTCGCGACCACGCCGCCGTGCCCGGCTCGCGCGTTGCGCCGCAGCCGGGCGTAGAGCGCCAGCGGATCGCCGAGGAACGGGACCTCGGCACGGAAGGTCAGGTTGGCCTGATAGATGTCGCCGGCACCGATATAGCCGAGCACGCGGGCCATCGCGGCGTCGTAATCGGCCTGGGTGATCGTCGGGACCGGCGCGCCCGCCCAGGCGCCGGCAGGATCGGGGAGCAGCGCGTCGATCGCTGCGGCAGAAAGCGATTCGTGGCCGTCGAACAGGCCGAACCAGAGCAGCGGCGCATCCGCGACCGACGGCGCCCGCGCGACGAGTGCCGCCCCCGCCTCATAGGCGAGATAGCCCGCGGCCTGCAGCCCTTCGCCCACCGCCGCGCGGATCTCGGCTAGCGCGCCGCGGACCTCACTCGCGGTGACGGCGGTGACGATGCGGCGCGGATCGCGGTATAGCCGCGCGGGCGCGCCACCGTCACGTGCATCGTCGAGCAGCACGAAGGGAGGAGCCGGCAGCATCCTTCGTGAGATGCACCGGGCGTTCCTGCAGGGCAAGACTGGGCGGGTACACATCGCGCTGTCATGAGGCTCGGATCTTGTGGACTGGCGGGACCAGCGATCCTATTTCCGCAGGCCCGTCCCCGCCCCGTCCGGAACCGCATCATGACCCCACCGCTCCGCGCCACGATCGTCCCGGTCACGCCGATCCAGCAGAATTGCACCGTCATCTGGTGCACCGCGACGATGAAGGCCGCGGTGGTCGATCCCGGCGGCGATCTGCCGCGCATCCACGCCGCGATCGCACAAGCGGGCGTGACGGTGGAGAAGATCCTGCTGACACACGGTCATATCGATCATGCGGGAGAAGCGAAGCCGCTTGCCGATGCGCTGGGCGTCGCGATCGAGGGGCCGCACGAGGCGGATCGTTTCTGGCTGGAACGGCTCGCCGAGGACGGCAAGACCTATGGCATCGACGGCGTGCCGTTCGAACCCGACCGCTGGTTGGTCGATGGCGACACCGTGACGGTCGGCGATCTCGTGCTCGATGTCTACGAGACGCCGGGGCACACGCTGGGGCACGTGATCTTCCACCATGCGCCGTCGAGGCTGGCGCTGGTCGGCGACGTGCTGTTCCAGGGATCGGTCGGCCGGTCGGACATGCCGGGCGGCAATCACCAGCAACTGATTCGCTCCGTGGTGGAAAAGCTGTGGCCGCTGGGCGACGATACCGCGTTCATCCCCGGCCACGGTGCCGCGAGCAATTTCGCGCATGAGCGGCGGACCAACATGTTCGTCAGCGACGCCGCACTGGCGGCTTGAGAGCCCGGCCAGGCTCTGTCCGTTCCTTGTGTCCCCGCGAAGGCGGGAACCCAGTACTGGGCTCCCGCCTTCGAGGGAGCACATGCTTCATTTGCCGACGTCGCACGCGCCGACGGCAAGGCCCAATGCTTGCAACCCGCGGTTAAATCGCTATAGGCCCGCGCTTCGCGATGCGTCCGGCCATTCAGGTGCGTCCCGCGCGGCCGGCTCTCGAGTCGGTTGCCGTGGCGCCGGGCCGGGTCTATCGGAAACCCGATCGATCAAAGAACAAGGTGCCGCAATGGCCGTCCCAAAAAGAAAGACTTCGCCCTCCAAGCGCGGCATGCGCCGTGGCCACGACTCGCTCAGCGTCGCGGCATTCCAGGAGTGCCCGAACTGCGGCGAACTGAAGCGCCCGCACAACCTGTGCGGGTCGTGTGGCCATTATAACGGCCGCGAGATTATCTCGGCCGAAGGCTAAGCCTCAACTCCCGGAACGCGTCTTATCATGCCCGACACTTCAACGATCGCCGTCGATGCGATGGGCGGCGACGGTGGTTTGGCGGTCATGCTCGCCGGCGTTGCGCGGGCGCAGGGGCGGCATCAGGGCATGCGGTTCCTGCTGGTCGGCGACCAGGACAGGATCGCGGATGAGTTGAAGAATCATCCGGCGCTGGCGACCCATGCGGAGATCGTCCACGCGCCGGAGATCGTCGGCGCCAGCGACAAGCCGAGCCAGGCGATGCGCCGCGCGAAGACGACGTCGATGGGCGTCGCGATCGCGCTGGTGAAGCAGGGCCGCGCCGGTGCGGCGGTGTCCGCGGGCAATACCGGCGCGCTGATGGCGATGGCGAAGCTTGCGCTGCGGACGCTGCCGGGGATCGACCGGCCGGCGCTGGCGGCGCCGCTGCCGACGCTCGGCAGCAACGACGTCGTGATGCTCGATCTCGGTGCCAACACCGAATGCGACGCGCAGAACCTGATCCAGTTCGCGGTGATGGGCGCGGCTTATGCGCGCGTCATTCTCGACCTCGAAAGCCCGCGGGTTGCGCTGCTGAACATCGGCAGCGAGGACCAGAAGGGCACTGACGAGATTCGCGACGCCGCCGCGGTGTTGCGCGCGCAGACGCATCTTCCGCTTGCTTTCACCGGCTTCGTCGAGGGCGACAAGCTCGCGCGCGGCGATCACGACGTGATCGTGTGCGACGGCTTCGCGGGCAACATCGCGTTGAAGAGCGTCGAGGGCACCGCGCGATTCGTCGGCGACCTGCTGAAGCGGGCCTTTTCCTCGTCGGTGCGCTCCAAGATCGGCTTCCTGATCTCGCGCCCCGCGACCGAGCTGCTGCGCGATCACCTCGATCCCAACAATCACAACGGCGCGGTCTTCCTGGGCCTCGGCGGGATCGTGGTGAAGAGCCACGGCAGCGCCAACGAGCTCGGCGTCGCGACCGCGATCGGCAATGCGGCGAAGATGGTCCGCGCCGATCTCACCCACCGGATCGCGGAAGATCTCGGCAATTTCGACGCCAAAGTGGATATGGGGCAGGCATGATCCGTTCGGTTCTCACCGGCACCGGTTCCGCGCTGCCTGCCCGCCGGGTGGCGAATGCCGAACTCGCGGAGCAGGTCGACACCAGCGACGAATGGATCGTCGAGCGCACCGGCATCCGCTTCCGCCATATCGCGGCGCCGGGCGAGACCACCGCGACGCTGGGCGCCGATGCCGCACGTGCGGCGATAGCCGCCGCGGGCGTCGAGGCGACCGACATCGATCTGATCGTGCTCGCCACCGCGACGCCCGACCAGACCTTCCCCGCCTCCGCCACCAAGGTGCAGGCACTGCTCGGCATCGACGATTGCGTCGCGTTCGACGTCAACGCGGTTTGTTCGGGCTTCCTCTACGCGGTGCAGGTCGCCGACAGCATGCTGCGCACCGGGGTGCACCGGCGCGCGCTGGTGATCGGGTCGGAGACCTTCAGCCGCATCCTCGACTGGGAAGATCGCGGCACCTGCGTCTTGTTCGGCGACGGCGCGGGCGCGGTGGTGCTGGAAGCGCAGGAAAGCGACGCCGACAGCGGGCGCGGCATCCTCGTCACCAAGCTTCACGCCGACGGGCGCCACAACGACCTGCTCTATGTCGATGGCGGGCCCTCGACCACGGGCACCGTTGGCAAGCTCAGGATGAAGGGGCGCGAGGTGTTCCGCCACGCGGTCGTCAACCTGGCGAGCGTCATGGACGAATCGCTCGCGCTGGTCGGCATGACCTCGGCCGACATCGACTGGCTGGTCCCGCACCAGGCCAATGCACGAATCCTCGACGCGACCGCGCGCAAGCTCGGCCTGTCGCCCGACAAGGTGGTGGTGACCGTCGACCAGCACGCCAACACCTCGGCCGCCTCGGTGCCGCTTGCGCTCGACGTCGCGGTGCGCGACGGGCGCATCAAGAAGGGGCACATCGTCGTGCTCGAAGCGATGGGCGGCGGCTTCACCTGGGGCGCCGCGGTGCTGCGCTTCTAGGCAGCGACACATTTTCCCTTCCGATCACTGCTAAGCTATTGTACTCTCCGCACGGGGAATTGGGCATAGGAGTGGCAATCGTGTTGATGAGCACGACCGGGACGCTGACGAGGGCCGATCTGGCCGAGTCGCTCCATCGGGAGATAGGACTGTCGCGCGCGGATTCGGCGAAGATCGTCGAGCAGATCCTTGCCGAGATGTGCGGGGCCTTGTCGCGGGGGGAAAACGTCAAGATCTCGGGCTTCGGCACCTTCGTGCTCCGCGACAAGGGCGAGCGGGTCGGGCGCAATCCCAAGACCGGGATCGAAGTGCCGATCGCACCGCGGCGGGTGCTCACCTTCCGTGCCAGCCACATGATGCGCGAACGCATCGTCAGCGCTGGCTGAAGGGGTGGCCGAGAACACCCCGAAGGCTAGCGGGGCGTTCAGGACGATCGGCGAACTCTCCAGCGAAACCGGCCTCGCCCCGCATATCCTGCGCTATTGGGAGACGCGGTTCCCGCAACTGCGCCCGCTGACCCGCGCAGGCAATCGCCGTTACTATCGGCCACAGGATGTCGCGCTGGTCAGCCGGATCGATGCGTTGCTGAACCGCGAGGGCTATACCGTCCGCGGGGTGCAGCAGCTGCTGGCGCGCGGTGGGGTCAAGGACGAGCCGGTCGCTGCCGTCGTACCGCCGAGCGACCCGACCGATGCGTTGCGGGCGATCCGCGATCTGCTGGCTGCGGCGTTGGTGGAGGACGGGGTCTAGTCGAGGGCTTGCGCTAATCGCCAACTCCGTCACGCCTTCGGCGCGCCACCTCCCCTTGGCGGAAAGGGCTATCGCATATGAAGTGCGGCTCCTTCATCTTCCTCCGTCATCCCGGACCAGTTCCGGGATCCACTGTTCCGCACGGCCATAAGCCGTTGATTTTGCGGAACGGTGGACCCCGGAACAAGGCTCTCCTGAGCGAAGTCGAAGGGCCCGGGGTGACGACGATTAGGGGGGAAGTCTGGCGACAACCAGTCGAGCCGGGCAGCCAAATTCCATATGCGATAGCCCTGCCATGGCGGGAGAGGATCTAATTGCTCCGGCACTGTAGCGGAGGAGGGTGACCGCTCGCGTAAGCGAACCGTGGAGCGGGGTCTTTTCGCTGGGCGCCGCGGCTGGTGATGGACCGCGCATCGCCGATAAGGATGCGGCGAGCCGAGCCATTTCACGAAGGATTTCTACGGATTTAGCCGCTAAGACGGCGCGCGATCGATAGCGGATATCGATTGCAAGGCGCCCTGCGTATGTGTGTCACTACGGTGCGCAGGGCGTTTCTCCCTACGGTTCGCGGCGAGCGCCGCACGTCAGATGTCGATCGGAAAGGTCGGTTCGCGTCGCAGCGCGACGATGTCCGCCCAGACCAGCGGCGCGGGCGCGCCGCGGCAATCGATGCAGACCGGCAGCGCGTCGTCGGTGCCCCATGCGGTCGCGAGCTGCACCATCTCCTGGAGCGAGCCATGCGCGATTTCGGTCTGCTCCGCCGGCCGCGGCCCGTCGCGCGCTCGCCGCAACAGCAATCGAGCAGGCATTCTCCACAGCGCATTTTCCACGGCACCGATCTCCACTCCGCCGAAGCGGCCAGAAGGGATGCGACCTGCCCGCCTTTATCGACGGTAGCGGTACGCATACGCCCGATCTGCGCGAATTTCCATAACCATGATTAGTCTATGAACAGAGCGGTTCGCCGGAACGGCGGATGCCGCGGTTTCAGGACCATCGAGAGGAGCCGGTGGTGGGTCCGCCGCCTACCACACCGCTTATGAAAATCGGCAGAAGACCGTAAGTCTACAGAAGTCCTCGAACGAGAACGCCTCCAGAAATGCCCCCATCCATGTCACGTTACCGGCTCAAAAGGGTGGCGGGATCTCCCGGCTGATTCGAATCACTTTGATCGTGCCGTGCTCAAGCGCCATCTCTGCACTCCAGCTCCCCCCGGCGAACAAAGTGACGACCTCACGCTTTTTGCCGTTTGTTGCGACTAGGTCGGTCTCGCTCAGCAGGTTGCGCCAAGACCGCTGACCTTCTGCTACATAGCTGATGTCGCCCAACGGGAATTGCGCCAGAGCGGCTTTGGCGCTGGTGATCTCAGGCAATTTTCCAGCTCGTACCCGACCACGAAAATAGTCGTTCGTCTTTGCCCATTCCCGCCATTGTCGGGCTTCCAGATCGTCGATACTCGCCACCACGTCGATGTGCTTACCCGATCTTGCGCGTGCCTGGATCGCGGCCAAAGAGCGTATCAGATCGAACGTGCGACGCTCGTCCTGTTCTATAGAGAAGTACTGCTTGTGGGGAGCTCGGCAGCCTGCCCGTTCACCCGAGTTGTACATCCAGCTATACGTCTGAGTGGTGTCGAGCTTGACTGGCGCTGCTGCGGGCGCCTCGTGGCCAACGTAGATGACGGGCGCCAGCAGGATCTTGACGATCGTCCTCTCACAGAAGCCTGACTGACTACTATCGCTGCCGGCCACGGTAAGCTCGATTGGCGATTGAAAAGGTTGGCCTGGTGGCGGGGGAGGTACCATGCCTTGGAGGCCGACGCGGGCGTCGACGATCAAGGGGTGGCCGGGGGCAAGCAAGGCGTCGCTCAGTTCGGCGGGTGTCATCGCTTTTGCCTGTGCGAGCGTCAGTTGCGGAGCATCCGATCTCAGGGCGATCGCAGCAGCCAGGAATAGTAGAACAGACATTGATGCTCCTCGGTCGCTAGACAGCTTTCAACACTTGGCTTGCCCGATCAGGTGCAAAAGGGCGCCTGCGTTCAATCCCGGTTGATTGCTGCATCTCAGAGCGTAGGCTGAGCATATGGCTGACCTGCTCACTGCTCTCGAACGCCTCCGCGCGTTCCGCTCGACTTGGGATGCGGATGCCGAGATTGACGAGCAAAGCGGTCTCACCGCAGCTGACCTCACCACGATCCTTGCAGCGGCAGATTGGACGAGCACACCGGAGCCCGGTGACGCGCTCACGATCGACGATCTCGGCAGCTTTGCCTCCTAGCGAATGCGCAACCGTGCTCGCCTCCGTGCCGAACCTGAGACAATGTTCGAGCGGTTCAACGCCAGCTGGCTAACCGAGAAGCCCCGAGACAACCGCTTCAACCCGGTCGAGCTATACCCGAAGAACCGCGCGTATGTCGTCCGGCAGGAAGGCTCCCAGCGCGGCGTCGACGTGATGGGCTGGGACGTGCTCGGTGGCATCGGGCCCTGGCCAATGACCAACGTCCGCAACCTCGCGTTGCCGCAGTGGAAGCGCTTGGCCGAGCATCCCGAGCAGCGCTGCCTGGTGCCGCTGACGGAGTTCGCCGAGTGGACGCCTGATAAGCATCAGGTCAGCGAGGGTAAGCCGATCAAAGGCGAGATGTGGTTCGACGTGCCGGACCAGCCCGTGTTCGCAGTCGCCGGGTTCTGGAAGCAGGTCGGCGATCACCGCGGCTTCACGATGGTGACCTGCGACCCGAACGAGTTGGTCGCACCGATTCACCCCAAGGCGATGATCACGATCCTGGCTGAGGAGGATTGGGATAAATGGCTGACGTGTAGCTATGACGATGTCGTAGCCCTTCAGCGACCATATACGGCAGGCCTCATGACGGTTCGTAGTCCCGTATCCCCAACGCGAGATGTCATTTTCGTGAACTAAGCCGCTCGAGAGGTCCCTTTTCGGTAGTTGTCGGAAGCAAGTACCCATTCCTAAACGGCGTCAACTACAATCACGTTGACAGCTTTGCGCTAGGTGACCGATGGCCCTGCACCGCCGACAACGATCCGTTAACAGGGAGACAATCATGAATTTTCGCGTGTTAGGCATGGGCATTGCGTCCGCCGTGTCCTGCTTCTCAGTACCAGCTTCTGCCGCAGACTTCACGCTAGAGCCAGGCGCGACGTATGCTCTTCAAGTAATCGCAGATCGCGGCATTTTCGATGGCACTACGTTCACGTGGGACGAAACGTCGACTGCGTCGAGCCTCTACCGTGTCGAGTTGAGCTATGGCGTGTACCCAGATCAGCGGTATTGCGACGGGGGGCCGATTGGATGCGATACTTTCATCAACACCGATTCCGCCCTGTTCACGGCTAGCGGGACCAATATCGCTCGCACGTTTAGGCCGTTTGTGGAGTATGGGGGCAACTACATCCTCGATAGGGCTGAGTTACGGTTCGTGTCTCTCGGCAGTTCGAATGTCGGCATTCGCAATCTGATGAATAGCAATCCTGCCATTTCGCTTGTTCCTGAGCCTACCACGTGGGCTATGGTGCTGATCGGTTTTGGCATGATGGGCGCTTCGATGCGTTATCGTCGCAAGAGCATCGCAGTTTCGTTCGCCTGATCTGAACTGTCTCGCGAACGGACGAAGCCGCTGGCCGAGAGGTTGGCGGCTTCTTCGTGAGCGCCGCTAGCCAAATCGTTCCCGCTGTGTTCTCACAGGTAAGTGAGCTACCGGCGGCTTCATACCCTCGACGACGCGCTTCGCGCCGGGCTTTTCCTGGAGGTGACGTGCCGTGGCTGCGGACGCCGTAGCATCTTCGCGGCAGCCGGGTTCTTCGGCGTGATCTCAGGGGCAACGCGGCTAGATCGGCTGGCGGCTCGGATGCGGTGCGAAGGTGCGCCGGGCACCGGTAAAGGTTGCGGGCATCGTGGCGCCAACATCCAAGCAATTGCTTGGCCGCCCACCGAGCCTGCTGCGTTGCCGCCTAAGCCGGTTGCCAGCCTTGCACCACGGGGCGTCGATCAGTCCGAGTGGGATAAGGCTGACGAGCGTATACGCAAGCGGCTGGTGCAGCGCGCGCGCGGGTGACGTACGCCGTTCCAGAGCGGTTTGAAGCCGAGCATCTTCCGTGTCTTCGCACCGGCGAGTACCTTCGCCAAGCCGCTGCGCTCGGGCTTCTCGCCAATTGTGCTGCTCAGGTATAGCCATGTCGCTTACGCCATTCCGCAGCCTCGGTCGCCGGGATTACCCGCATGACTTGATCTGATCGGACATCGACGACGTTGAAGCTGCGGCTGAAAAGGCGCTTCTCGAGCCGGTATCTTGGTTGGGCAGGAAGCGGCCTGTCGGGCAACACAACGGAGTATGTTCCTGAAGCGGGCGTCAGGTGCAAAGCTGCCGCGATCTGCGAGATGTACAAGCTGTCCTCCCCTTTTCTAGTTAAGGACGAGTGTCATGGACATCGTAGGCAGCTTCAAGTCTCCGGCACACGCCCTTCTGTCCCAAGTTAGATCAATTGGTCGATCATTGCGCGGGAGTCCAAGTTTGGGCGATGGTCTTAAGCAGAGCACGCCTCTTGGGCGTCTAGCTGATCGGCTGCCCCGCAATCTCGCGAATGCCCCGCGCGCCGTTGCCGGATGCCGCCGGTGGCCAAATAGACCGTGAACAGATCACGCACGCGCGTCATTTGGCGGGGTAGGTGGGGCGAGGATGAGTCGCATCCGATGGAACGGCTGCCCGACCAGCTCAATCCGATCGGGCGGCGCAAATCAGGCGGTGTACGCGACCTTTGAGCGACCGCGTAGAGCATACGCCATCATACCGAAGCCGGCGAGCATGAGCGCCCAGGTGGAGGGCTCGGGGACGTAGCCGATGAAGCTTATGTCTTCTCGGCCCGGCGTGGCTTGAGTAGTCACCGTCACTCGGGTGATGCGACCCGAAAACGAGAGGCGCTCATTGTCGCGGGGGGCGACCGCATCGATCAAGAATGGGCTGCAAGACGTGTCAGTAGATACGCTCGCAGTCGGAAGCCCACCACCGGCAAAGCATGCGCTGCCCGAGCCTGCAGCTGCTGAAAGAACTGCCCGTCGACGGGCGTGATCTTGATGTCGAAGCCTGTCGTCGTCGGCGTCAATCTGAAGTCGGTCGTGAAGGTGTTGCTGGCTGAGATCGGGTCGGTAGTGCTGTCGGCGTTGAATCTGAGCAGCAGCTGCGCGCTTTGAACGTTATCACGCCGGAACGCGGGAGTTCCCGCAGAGCCACTCTCGAGGACGCCAGATCCTGCGATGTCGATCGTATAGGTGAAGAAAGTGGCGCTCGCGGAACCGCTGCACGCCAAAGCAGCCGCGGTGACCGCGACCTTCCAGGCTCGACTCATGATGTTCTCCCTCTTCGCGACTCATGATCGCGGTGAGGGCGTTGGCCTACGATAAGGAAGAGAGTCAACGGACGTTAGCCGAGTTTGCAACACACGCCGCGCCGCGCGGCACTACTGCGGCGTAGATGCCTTATCCATCGCCGCGTTATGCTCGTCGAGGCGTGCCGCAAGATGCTCTTCCGCTGTAGCAAGCGCCACCTCGTGAGCCCCTTCATCCTGCACCAACTCCTGCGGTAGCCCGCGGAAGTTGGCGTAGGCCACGGCGTTCATCTGGTCACGTGCGGCTTCGAGATCAGTGAGGCGGACAATGTCAGCCGGCTTCGGTGCTTTCTTACCCATCGCTCATTCCTCCTGCCGCTCAGGCGTATGCCGGCCGAGCTTGGTTGTTCCGCGCGGCCATGTGACCTTCGTAGCGGGACTGGGTGGGCGCCTTGCCGTAACGCTTGAGGCCCCACTGGAACATGACGCCCGTGTAGTAGAACCCGTACCCCGACGCGACCTCCTGGATCATCATCTGGAAGTCGTATTCGACTGCTCGC
Organism: Sphingomonas sp. Tas61C01; assembly: GCF_052567495.1. NCBI lineage: Bacteria > Pseudomonadati > Pseudomonadota > Alphaproteobacteria > Sphingomonadales > Sphingomonadaceae > Sphingomonas > Sphingomonas sp. Tas61C01. The sequence continues at coordinate 2,141,084 of NZ_CP199583.1, read as the reverse complement.
ATTAGCGTCGACCGTTCCAACTGATCCTGCACTTGCTTGTAATGCTCGGTGCACCCCGGTTTGTAGTACATCGGGTGCATTCCGCCTTCGTAGAAGCCGAATTGGAACGGGCCCAAGGTACGCATTTCTGCGATGTGATCGATGATGGCCTGACGAGCGATCGGGATCCGTGCGAGGAAACCGTCCGCCAGGATCTGCGGGGTGAGCCCGCTTTCAGCCTTATAGAGCGTACCCGGGTGATGCAGATACGTCGACGAGCCGAGGATCTTGACCTTCTGGCGATAGCCAGGGGTGCCATCCAGTCGGATGATCTCACGCGGCGCGATCTTGTTTCCGACTTGGGTGTAGATCGCGGGCAGGAACTGGCGCTCGTACCGCTCATTGCCGAGCACAGAGCGGAAGATCTCGATGATCTGGTTGTGCCGGTAGCCTTCGTAGAGAAGCCCGGCATTTAGCAACGGCGCGAGGCCCGCGATCAACTCGAAGTCGCCGGTGCCCAACTTAATGTCCGTGCCGGCGGCAATCGGCTTGAGGGCGCGCACCAAGTTGTACGAGCCGAGCCCTGGATTGCCGCCTTGGAAATTACCCAGCACACAATCGCCAGCGTTGAGCGCTGGCGAGCCGCCCAAATTGTTCGAGGTCGTAGGCACCTTCACGACCGGATACTTGATTCCGGGAGCAGCCGGCGTTCCATCAACGAAGCCCTGCTTGGCGCCCTCGATAAACGTCCGCCACCGTGCCGGGAAGCCGTCGCTCCATACCTCGTTGCTCAACTCTAAGATGGCCTTCGCGACGTTGTTGTCCGGGAAATTGTCGCGGAAGATCTGCGCCTCGCGCGTGACGTACGCGTCCGTCGCGGTCAGCATGAAGACGTGGTGATAGATCTTGAAGTTGGGATCGATCGCGTGCTTGTCGCGGAAGCCGCGCAATGGCACCGTCACAAGGTCGTAAAAATCAATATCGTAATAGCCCTGAAGCGGCGTTGAGTTGGCATTGCAGAGATCGAGATCGCGCATACGCCGACCAAAGGCAGAGTCGGAAAGCCAGCCCGGCCACGTATCGCCGGTGACGCTCGGATCCTTCATCTTGAACTTGGTGAGCGTACGATCACCGCCGTTGACGGCGAAGCCTCGCGCGTCGGACTCGCCAAGATCGCGGTTGTTGTCGCGCGTGATCGTCGCGGTGTCGAGGCCGGTCGACGCGTTGGTTGACGTTACAGTGATGCCGTTAGACGACGCGCCATTGTAAGGCGCCAGCGTGTAGCCGATGTCGGTGTCGATGTTGAAGTTACCGTTGATGCCGGCGAACGGCACCAGCACGTTCGCCACGTTGATCTTTGCGTGATAGCCGATGTCGCTCGAAATCGGGTTTGGGCGAGAGTAGCTGCCGCTCTGGAGATTGATCTAGCTTTCACGAGTGACCACCCACAAGAGGCAACGGTTTCTGTTTCCGCGGTCTGCGTATCAGCGTCGAGTGCGTACTCAAGGTTCTCAGCTTAGTGCCGTACAGGCGATCGACCCACTCCCATTCTCCATACTCTTGAGGAGAGACGCTCCACGCTGCCCAACGTCCAATCAGAGTCGCAATCCAGTCAGCGGCCTGCACTGTTTGGTAAAAAATGGCTTTCCACCTCAAAAGGAGGTTCAATCAAGGCTCTCGCCGGGTTTACGCCAAACATGGTCTTGCTGGCAGTGGCAAGCAACCTTAGCCTTTCCTGATGCTGATCTAATATCATCATAAAATTAGATCGTTTATTTACGCAGTAAGAGTCGGTGGCCCGAATTGTATGCGCTAGCACCGTTGTGCACAGGCCATTCGAATTACTATCAGAGGGTGTCTGATATTTCTCACGACCTTAGTAGATGATCTGTCCGCCTGATTTATACAGCTCGTTTAGCATGCGAGAAACGCCGTTTCTTACCCCGGCATATTTACGAACATTTTTTGAGGATATGAGTTCGGTGCCCTTCTTCTCCCAAGTGGCTCGAACTCCTCCCAACGAGCAGCACGGACTATACCTGGACGCACAACGGTGTAGGCCAACAGCCAGGAAGCCAGCTTGACCAGCGGACTGGACGTGGATGCGTCCATGTCACGCAGCAGCTGCCTAGCGGCCCCCAGATCTTTCAGGGCAGGCTGCTTGCCGCCCCTGGGCGTCGGCTTCAGGGCCTTCCCGATCGTCGCTGCAGGATCGGCACCGACGATCCCCTCAGCGATGCCGTAGCCGAAGATCGCAGAGACGTGCTGCCGGATGCGCTTGGCGGTGTCGATTGCGCCGCGCGCCTCGACCTTGCCGAGCATCGCCAGGATCGTCGGGCCGTCCACATCGATCAGCGGGAGCTTGCCAAAGTCGGGAATACGTCCCGGTGCAGCGCCTGCTCAACCTTCTTGATCTGCACTGGCGACCAGCGCGGCTTCTGCGCCTCATGCCATCTGAGAGCGATGACCTCGAACGTAGCGCCCGCAGCGGCGTGCGCTGCCATCCGACCTTTGCGCTTCTCGGTGCCTGGATCCTTGTGGTCGCGCAGCTGCTGACGGGCGGCGTCGCGCGCGTCACGCGCTTTGGCGAGGCTGACCTCGGGGTAGGGGCCGATGATCAGCCGCTTCTCCTTGCCATCGAAGCGATACTTATAGCGCCACGATTTGAAGCCCTTCTTGGTCACGTAGAGGTACAGCCCGCTCGAATCGGCGAGCTTGTAATCCTTGTCACCCGGCAAAGCCTTGCGCGCCTGCGTATCGGTCAACGGCATCAATGCCCCCAATCGCAGAAACGATGCCCCCGTTCGTGCCCCCTCGTCAAACGCGCTGGGGTGCCGCAGCATGAGAAGCCGCGATAAGCTCTACCCCGCGAAAAAGCTGAGGTTCTGAGGCTTGTTGAGGTGTTCTGAACTGCATCGAGAGGAGCCGGTGGTGGGTCCGCCGGGGCTCGAACCCGGGACCTCTCGATTAAAAGTCGCTTGCTCTACCAACTGAGCTACGGACCCTCACACCGGCACGCGGCACCTAGGGGCGGGGGCGGGGGCGGTCAACCTGATGTGCCAGATGACGAACGCGCAATCCGGTCGACGGGTCGCGCCAGTCGCCGGCGATCGCGGCCAGCGGACCGAGCACGAACGCGCGATCGCGGAACGAGCGGTGCGGGATCGTCAGCGTGCGGCTGCGCCATTGACCGGCCGACCAGAGGACGATGTCGAGGTCGAGGATTCGCGCCCCCCAGGTACGGGTGGCGCGGCGGCCGAAGCGTCGCTCGATCGCCTTCAGGCGCCGGAGCAGCATCGGCGGATCGTCGGTCACCCGGAGCAGCACGACGGTGTTGGCGAAGCGGCGAGTCGATGGGCCGAGCGGCGCGCTGGCGATGGTCGGTGCGACCGCGATCACGCCGGGCAGCACCGCGATCGCCGCGGCGACAGTGCGCGCGGGTGGGCCATGCCGCCCGTACCGGTTCGATCCGATCGCGATCGCATAGGTTGTCGCCGCCATCGCCGCGGCTTACCGCAGCGCGATGGCGAACGCACCCGGTCCGATCCCGCATGGCGAACCGCCGCACGATTGCCCGCGCTGCCCGCGACTCGTCGCGTTGCGGGAGGCCTGCCGAAACGAGCATCCCGACTGGTGGAATGCGCCGGTACCGGCGTTCGGCGATCCGGATGCATGGCTCGCGATCGTAGGGCTGGCGCCGGGCAAGCACGGCGCGAACCGCACCGGCCGAGCCTTCACCGGCGATGCGGCCGGGGCGATGCTGTTCGAGGCGCTCGCCCGGCATGGGCTGTGTACCGGCACGGACAGCGGCACGCTCGACGACGACCTGGCGCTGCACGGCGCGATCATCCTCAACGCGGTCAAATGCCTGCCGCCGCAGAACAAGCCGACCCCGGAGGAAGTGCGGACCTGCCGGCCGTTCCTCGCGGGTCAGGCGGCGATGCTGCCGCGCGCGCGGATCTTCGTCGCCCTCGGCCAGGTCGCGCACCAGTCGTGCGTCAAAATTCTTGGTGGGCGGTTGCCCAAGGCGCGGTTCGCGCACCTGGCGGAGCACCGCGTGCCCGACGGGCGGATCCTGATCGACAGCTATCATTGTTCGCGGCTCAACCAGAATACCGGCCGGCTGACTCCCGAGATGTTCGACGCGGTGTTCGCGCGGGCGGTGGCGTTGCGGGCGAGCCTCGCCGGCGGTGGACCGGAGGCGCCGCCCGCGGCTACGAGCATTGGATGAGCGATCTCCATCTCCGCCCCGTCCAGTTCGTCGATTCGCCGGTCGACCGCGACGGTGAGGTCGCGCGGCTGGCCGGGGGGATGCTGTGGTTCGCGGCCTATGAGGTGATCGAACCGGGGCGGCGGTCTACGGTGGCGGTGAGCGAATTCATGGACGAGTTCGCGCACGAAGCACGTGCGATGCGGCTGCATGCGGCGATCACCGCACCGCGCGCGCCCTGGACGCTCGGCGAGCGGGTGCTGCGGTTCGATCAGCCGGCAGTAGCGGGTATCCTCAACCTGACGCCCGACAGTTTCTCGGACGGCGGCGCGCTGATGGGCGATGCCGCGGCGGGGGCGGCGGCGGGGATCGACCTGGCAGCGGCGGGCGCGACGCTGATCGATGTCGGCGGCGAATCGACGCGGCCGGGCGCGGCGCTGGTCTGGGAGGGAGACGAGATCAAGCGGGTCGAGCCGGTGATCGCACGGCTCGCGGCGGCGGGCGCGCTGGTGTCGATCGACACGCGTAAGTCCGCGGTGATGGAAGCGGCGCTGGCGGCAGGCGCGGCCATCGTCAACGACGTGTCGGCGTTGCTGTGGGACGATCGCGCGCTGGGGGTGGTGGCGGGTGCCGGCTGCCCGGTGGTGCTGATGCACTCGCCCGATCCGGCGAAGGGGCCGCATGGCGAGGCACGCTACGGGAACGTGCTGACCGACGTGTTCGACTGGCTGGAGCGACGGATCGAGGCGGTCGTCGCCGCGGGGATCGATCGGGCGCGGATCGTCGTGGATCCGGGGATCGGCTTCGGCAAGTCGCTGGCGGACAATCTCGCGTTGCTGAACGGGCTGGCGCTGTTCCACGGGCTCGGCTGTCCGATCATGCTGGGCGCGAGCCGCAAGCGGATGATCGGCGCCTTGTCGAACGAGGCGAAGGCCAGCGAGCGGCTCGGCGGATCGATCGCGCTGGCGCTGAAGGGCGTCGAAGCGGGCGTGCAACTGCTTCGCGTTCACGACGTTGCGCAGACCGTCCAGGCGGTGCGTGTCTGGCGCGGCCTGCGCGATCAGGCGTTGGTCGGGCGATGAGGAGGAGAGCCGACGCATGATCGTCGATGCCGTGCCACGCTACCGGCGGATCGCCGCCGAGGTGTGGCGACCGTTGACCGCGCTGTTCGTCTGGGACGTCGTGGTGACGATCACTTATTACGTCCTGCCGTTCAAGGCGCCGACGCTGCCGCTGACGCTGTTCGGCTCGGCGCTCGCGCTGTTCCTCGGCTTTCGCGCGACGTCGGCGTATCAGCGCTGGTGGGAAGGCCGCGTGCTGTGGGGGGCGATGATCAATGCGTCGCGCAGCCTGGCGCGGGCGACACGAAGCTATCTGCCCGACGAGGCCGCGCGCGACCTGCAGCGCGCGATCATCCTTCGCCAGATCACCTACGTGAACGTTTTGCGCTGCCAGTTGCGACGGCAGGATACCACCGACGAGGTCAACCGCTTCCTGTCGCCCGACGAGGCGGCGCCGGCGCTGGCGCGGACCAACGTCGCCAACGGCATTCTCGACGGCACCGGGCGGCGGGTCGACCACGCCCGCGCGCAAAGCTGGATCGACACCATCCAGCAGGCGTCGATCGAGCAGACGCTGGTCGACATCACCAATGCGCAAGGCGGGATGGAGCGGCTGAAGAACACCCCGCTGCCGAACCAGTATCGCTTCTTCCCCACCTTGTTCACGCACATGTTCTGCGTGCTGCTGCCGATCGGTCTCGTCGAGACGCTAGGGTTCGCCACACCGCTCGGCTCCACGGTGGCGGGGCTGATGTTCCTGGCGGTGCTGGCGATCGGCGAGGATTTGGTCGATCCGTTCGCGAACACGGTGCACGACGTGCCGTTGACCGCGATGTGCCGGACGATCGAGATCGACCTGCTCCAGGCGCTGGGCGATCCCGCGCCGCCGCCGGTGACGCCGGAGCGCGGCGTGTTGTGGTAGCAGGGTTATGTTGGAGCGGGAGCAGTCGGCGCGGTCTTCCCCTCCTTGTGTCCCCGCGAAGGCGGGGACCCAGTACTGGGCTCCCGCCTTCGCGGGAGCACAAGCGGCGGCAGCTCACGCCGCGTTGTCGATCCCCAGCTCGCCGAGCTTGCGGTAGAGCGTCGAGCGACCGATGCCGAGTCGGCGGGCGACTTCGGTCATGCGGCCGCGGTAATGGCCGATCGCGAGGCGGATGACGTCGGCTTCGATGTCTTCCAGCGGGCGCAGGTTGCCGTCGGGACGGAAGAGGGTGACCCCGCCGCCATTGGTGCTGGCGGCATTGCCCTGGCGACGATGGCCGAGCGCGGCGATCTGCGGGAAATCGGCGCGGGTCAGCGCCGCGCCTTCGCACAGCACTGCGGCGCGGAAGAGCGCGTTCTGGAGCTGGCGGACATTGCCGGGCCAGTCGTATTCGACGAGCAGCGCGAGCGCGTCGTCGGTGATCCCGAGCGGGCGGAGCCCCGGCTGCTGCGCGATCCGCGCTAGCAGGTGGCGGGCGAGCGCGGGGACGTCTCCGGTACGTTCGCGCAACGGCGGGATCGTGACCTGGACGACGTTGAGGCGATAATAGAGGTCCTCGCGGAAGCGCCCGGCCTCGACCTCGTCGAGCAGCCGCTTGTTGGTCGCGGCGATGACGCGGACATCGACTTCGCGGGCGTGCCGCGCGCCGATCGGCTGGATCTCGCCGCTTTGCAGGACGCGGAGCAATTTGACCTGCGCCTCGAGCGGCATCTCGCCGATCTCGTCGAGGAAGATGGTGCTGCCGTCGGCTTCCTGGAACTTGCCGATCTTGCGTTCGAACGCGCCGGTGAAGGCGCCCTTTTCGTGCCCGAACAGCTCGCTTTCGACGAGGTTGGCGGGGATCGCGCCGCAATTGAGCGTGACCATCGGCTTCTTGCCGCGCGGGCTGGCGGCGTGCACCGCCTCCGCGACGACTTCCTTGCCGACGCCGCTCTCGCCTTCGAGCAGCACGGGGACGCGAGCACGCGCCGCCTTCGCCGCGATCGCCAGCGCGGCGCGGAAATCGGGCGAGGAGCCGACGATCTCGTCGAATGCGAGCAGTGCGGGGATCTTCTCAGTCAAGGGGCGGAGCTCGCCCGCCGCAGTGCCCGCGATCACCGCCTCCAGCGACGCCAGCAGGCGTTCGGGGGCGAGCGGCTTGACCAGGAAATCGGTGGCGCCGGCGCGCATCGCCGACACCGCGTGCGCGACCGAGCCATTGGCGGTGAACATCAGGATCGGCAGCGCCGGGCGGCGCGCGCGCAGTTCGGCGATCAGCGGCACCGCATCGGTATCCGGCGACGAATGATCGAGCAGGATCGCATCGAGCTGCATGCCGTCCTGCGTGCCGAGCGTCGCGATCGCCATCTCGGCATCCGCGGCGAAGATCGACCGCCAGCCGCCGCGCGCCGCAAGCGCCGCCACGAGTCGGCGCTGGGCCGGCTCTTCGTCGATCAGCAGGAGAAGGCGCTGGCCGTTGCGCGTCATCTGTGTTCCAATCCAATTCCGTGGAGGCATCCATACCGAGCGTGGGTAAAAGCGGCCTTAAGGGTGGCGAACGCTAGCGAACGGGGTCGAGCGGGCTTGAGGGAGCCGATCCGCACCGATATGCTTCGGGCGAACGGCGAATGGACGAGGGTATGACGATGGCTGGTGACGGCAACATGAATGCGCACGAGGCGACCTATGGCAGTGTCATGGGGATGATGAAGTGGGGCACGCTCGCCTGCGTCCTGATCGCGTTCTTCGTCATCTGGCTCATCTCGTAACCGCGCGGTGAAGATCGCCGTCCTGAGGGAGCAGATCGACGGCGAGCGGCGGGTGGCCGCGACGCCCGAAACCGTCCGCAAGTTCGTCGCCCTGGGGGCGACGGTGGCGCTGGAGGCGGGGGCGGGTGATGGCGCGTCCATAGCCGACGCCGCCTATGCCGAGGCGGGCGCCGAGATCGGCGACCGCGCCGGGACGCTGGCGGGGGCGGCGCTGATTCTCGGGGTGCAGGGCCCCGATCCGCAATCGCTCGGCGGCAGTGCGCCGGGTGCGTGGATCGTGGCGGGGCTCAACCCGTTCGGGGAGCGTGCGCGGGTCGACGTTTATGCCGCGGCGGGGTTCGAGGCGCTGGCGATGGAGCTGATGCCGCGGATCACGCGTGCGCAGTCGATGGACATCCTGTCGTCGCAGTCGAACCTCGCGGGCTACAAGGCGGTGCTCGATGCTGCCGCGGAATATGGCCGGGCGTTTCCGATGATGATGACCGCGGCGGGCACCGTCAGCGCGGCCAAGGTGTTCGTGATGGGCGTCGGCGTCGCGGGCCTGCAGGCGATCGCGACCGCGCGGCGGCTCGGTGCGCAGGTATCGGCTACCGACGTGCGCAGCGCGACCCGCGAACAGATCCAGTCGCTGGGCGCCAAGCCGATCTTCGTGGAGAACGTGGCGGGGATCGAGGGCGAGGGATCGGGCGGATATGCGGGCGAGATGAGCCCCGAATACCAGGCTGCGCAGGCGGAGCTGGTGTCCGCGCACATCGCCAAGCAGGACATCGTCATCACCACCGCGCTGATCCCCGGCCGGCCAGCGCCGCGGCTGATCAGCGCCGCGCAGATCGCGACGATGAAACCCGGCAGCGTGATCGTCGACCTCGCGGTCGAACAGGGCGGCAATGTCGAGGGCGCGGTAGCGGGCGAGGTCGCGACGGTGCACGGGGTGAAGATCGTCGGTCACCGCAACGTGCCGAGCCGGCTGGCCGCAGACGCGTCGGCGCTGTTTTCGCGCAACCTGTACAATTTCCTCAACGCGTTCTGGGACAAGGAGGCGGGCAAGCCGGTCTTCCCGGACGACGACGAGATCGTCCAGGGCGTGCGCCTGACCCAAGGCGGCAAGGTGGTAAACGCGAGGCTGCTGTCGTGACGATACCGACGGCTTGATCGCACAGGGTGTCGCGCGCCGAAAAGCTTCTCGAGCGGATGCGCGCCAATCCTCGCGACTGGCGGATCGCCGACGTCGTGGCAGCGTGCGAGGCGGCGGGCGTGGCTTGCACCCCGCCGCGCGCTGGCTCACACTACAAGGTGAAGCATCCGGATCTGATCGAGATACTGACGATACCAGCCCATCGCCCGATCAAACCTGTGTACATCCGAGCTCTGGTGCAGTTCATCGATCGCGCGAACGGAGGAACGCCTTGAACCCGCAAGATTTCGAAGTCGACATCCTACCCCTGTCGCCGGAGGACGGCGGCGGGTTCAGCGCGGTCGCACCCGAACTGCCGGGCTGCCGGTCGGATGGCGAGACGCCACAGGAAGCGCTGGACAACATCTACGACGCGATCGCCTGCTGGATCGAGGCGGCGCAGGAGATGGGCCGAGCCGTACCGCAACCCCGCCGCGCCGCGGCCTGAGGAGCAACCATGGACTTCATCGCGATCCTGTCGATCTTCGTGCTGGCGTGTTTCGTCGGTTATTTCGTGGTGTGGTCGGTCACCCCGGCGTTGCACACGCCGTTGATGGCGGTGACCAACGCGATCTCCAGTGTGATCATCGTCGGTGCGTTGATCGCGTCGGCGGCGGCGGGATCGCCGGTCGCGAAGTGGCTGGGGCTGCTCGCGGTGGTGCTGGCGAGCGTCAACATCTTCGGGGGCTTCGCGGTGACCGCGCGGATGCTGGCGATGTACAAGAAGAAGGTGCGCTGAGATGGACGAGACGGCGCACAACGCGGTCGGCAGCATAGCCGCGAGCCCGTGGGTGGCGCTGGCCTACCTCGTCGCGGGGGTGTGCTTCATTCTGGCGCTGCGTGGGCTTTCGAGCCCGGTGTCGAGCCAGCGCGGCAACCGCTTCGGCATGATCGGCATGACCATCGCGGTGGTCACGACGCTGATCACCCACGAGATCGCGAGCCTGCCCGAGATCGTCGCCGCGATCGCGATCGGCGGCGCGATCGGCTTCGTGATCGCGCGCAAGATAGCGATGACCGACATGCCGCAGCTGGTCGCGGGCTTCCACAGCCTGGTCGGGCTGGCGGCGGTGCTGGTCGGGTGCGCGGCGTACCTCAATCCCGAGGCGTTCGGGATCGCGACGCTGATGGTGCCGATGATCGGCCAGCCGGTCGCGATCATCCACCCCGCGAGCCGGATCGAGCTTGGGCTCGGCGTCGCGATCGGTGCGATCACCTTTTCCGGATCGATCATCGCGTTCCTGAAGCTCAACGGCAACATGGGCGGCAAGCCGATCATGCTGCCGGGGCGGCACGTCATCAACCTGGCAGTGCTCGCCGGCATCCTGGGGCTGATCGGCTATTTCACGCAGGATCAGGCGCCGGTGGTGTTCTGGACGATCCTCGGCCTCAGCTTCGCGATCGGCTTCCTGCTGATCATCCCGATCGGCGGCGCAGACATGCCGGTCGTGGTGTCGATGCTGAACAGCTATTCGGGCTGGGCGGCGGCGGCGATGGGGTTCACGCTGCACAACAGCGCGATGATCATCACCGGCGCGCTGGTCGGATCGTCGGGCGCGATCCTGTCCTACATTATGTGCCGCGCAATGAACCGCAGCTTCATCAGCGTGATCGCGGGCGGCTTCGGCGCCGAGGCGAGCAGCGGGGGCGGCGACGCCAAGGAGCAGCGGCCGTGGAAGCGCGGATCGGCCGAGGACGCGGCGTTCCTGATGAGCCAGGCCGAGCAGGTGGTGATCGTCCCAGGCTACGGCATGGCGGTGGCGCAGGCGCAGCACGTGCTCCGCGAGATGGGCGACAAGCTGAAGGCCGAGGGCGTGCGCGTCAGATATGCGATCCACCCCGTGGCGGGACGGATGCCCGGGCACATGAACGTTCTGCTCGCCGAGGCCAACGTGCCCTATGACGAGGTGTTTGAGCTGGAGGACATCAACTCCGAATTCGCGCAGACCGATGTCGCCTTCGTGATCGGCGCCAACGACGTCACCAATCCGGCGGCGAAGACCGACAAGACCTCGCCGATCTACGGCATGCCGATCCTCGACGTCGAGAAGGCGAAGACCGTGCTGTTCATCAAGCGATCGATGGGCGGGGTCGGCTATGCCGGCGTCGACAACGACGTGTTCTACATGGACAACACGATGATGCTGCTCGCCGACGCCAAGAAGATGGTCGAAGACATCGTCAAGGCGCTCGGCTGAGCGCGATCTTCTCCGTTATGGACCAATCTCCCGCGGCGTGCTTCACCATCGCCGGGTGAAAGCGCGGTTTCGGAGGTGAATGGCCGTGGCCGGGTCATGGCCACGCGTATCGTGCGCCCGATAATGGGGAAGATTGGACATGGGTGAGGGCGAGGGGGACGCCGCGGATTATGCGCGGATCGATCGCTGCACCGCGATCGTGATCGGCAGGCCCGCGCTGTGCGGGGAGGCATCGGCGGCGATCGAGATGATCGGCGGCCGGGTCGTCGCGCAGATCGACTGGGCGTCGATGGCGGAGGCGCTGGCCGGCGGCGGCGCGACCGCGGGGATCATCGTGGTCGAGGCCGAGGGGATCGACGATGTGGTGCTCGATACCGCGCTGCCGCGGATCGATGCCTATGCCTCGGCGCTCGACCTGCCGGTTATCGTCGCGTTCTCGGATCACCAAATCGACATGGTCGCGGCGCATCTGCTCGGCCGGCAGGTGCAATTGCTCTGCGCGCCGACGATGGCCGAGCGGGTCGCCGCGATCGCGGTGGCGGCGAAGCTGTCGAGCGCGCCGCGGCTGGAGGATTCGTGGCGCGAGAGCGAGGCGGCGCGGCTGCAGCGGCTCAATCAGGAAGTGGCGCGGATCGCCGAGATCCTCGCGCGGCTGACCCGCGACGAGCCGCCCGAGGTGGAGGACCGCCGCCGCAGCTACGATGCCGGCCCCGCGGTCACCGTCCCCACGCCCGACGAGCCGATCGACGCGCAGGAGATTCGCCGCGCGATTCGGGCGCGGCGCCTGCGCGAGCAGTTCTTCGGCGGGGGGCTGTTCGAGGATCCCGCTTGGGACATGCTGCTCGATCTGTTCGCGGCGGAGCTCGAACATGGCCGGGTGTCGGTGTCGAGCCTGTGCATCGCTGCCGCGGTGGCGCCGACGACCGCGCTGAGGTGGATCAGCAAGATGACCGAGGCGGAGCTGTTCGTGCGCCAGCCCGATCCGCAGGACCGCCGCCGCGCGTTCATGGCGCTGTCGCCGCGCGCGAGCCAGGCGATGCGCAGCTACGTCGCGGCGGCCCGGCGCGCGCAGCTGGCGATTGCCTGATCGGATTGAGCGCCGACCAAGGGCTTGCGGGCCGGCGTCCATTTTGGCATCGCCGTCGTCACCGGACGATCCCGGGCGCTTAGCTCAGCTGGTAGAGCGGCTCGTTTACACCGAGTAGGTCGGCGGTTCGAACCCGTCAGCGCCCACCATCCTCCCGCCTTCTCACAAGCTCCGCACCAGCCGGATCGCCTGCGCGATCCAGGGAGGCGAGGTGACGACCTGCTGGCGGCTGCCGGGTTGCAGCGGCAGCAGGTGGAGCTTGCCGCCGGGTTCGCGCCCGATCAGCCGGCCGAACAGGAAGCGGCCGGCGGGGCGCGGCACCAGCACGTCGCGGTTCAACGCGGTGCCGAATGCGTCGGGGGTCAAGGGCTGGCACCAGATCTCGTCGCCGGTGCGATAGTCGCCGACCCCCGCGGTGACGGTGACCGCGACCTGACCGCTGCCGACCGAGGGGGGCAGCACGGTTGCAGGGCGGCGGAGCGCGTGGGCGCCGCTGGCGTCGAGCTGCGCGGCGACCGGCAGCACCGCGCGATCGGGCAAGGTCACCAGATCCGCGGCATCCACCTCCAGCGCGGCGGCGATGCGGTTGAGCCAGCCGACCGAGACGGTGCGGGTGCCGGTCTCGAGCCGGCCGATCGTCTGCGCGGTCGTCGGCGGATCGCAGCGGCGCGCGACCTCGTCGAGGGTGAGGCCACGGCTGCGGCGGACATCGCGGATGGCGGTGATCATGGTGGAGGCTCCAACCAAATGGGTTTGCACGCTGTCCTACAATGGTGACGCTGTGGCAAGCCTTCGCGCGGAACCGAGCGGGAGGCGACGATGCAGGAATTGGTCGAGCGGACGATGAGTTGCGGGCGCCGGGTCACGGTGAACCTGGCTGAGTCGCCGCTCGGCTGGCTGCGCGCGCGCGGGCTGGTCGATGCGCGGCAGTTCGATGCGGGCGAGGCGCTGCGCCGCGATCACGAGCGCGCCGCGCTCGGCGCTGCGGTGACGATGCGGTGGGAGGCGCGGGTCGACGGCGGTGGTGGGGGCGATGCGGCGGATGCGGGGTTGGCGCGGATCGCGGCGAAGCGCCGCTTCGATGCCGCGATCGCGACGGCGGGCGCGGGGCTGGGCGACATCCTGTGGCGGGTGGTTTGTGCGGGCGAGGCGCTGCCGGTGGCGGAGAAGGCGCTGGGCTGGCCGTCCCGCAGCGGCCGGCTGGTGCTGACGCTCGCGCTCGATCGGCTCGCGGACCATTATCGCCTTGCGCGGTGAGACGGTGTAGGCCGCGCGCGCATGACCAAGGATTTCAGATGAGCGCGCGGCAAGCGGCGTCGACGATGCGCTTCGATGTCGTCAAGTGCCACGGATCGGGCAATGATTTCCCGATGATCGACGCACGCGCGATCGTACTCGACGATACGGCATGGGCGGCGGTGGCGCGCGCGCTGGCGGATCGGGCGGGGCCGATCGGCGGCGATGGCCTGCTGCTGCTGGGTGAGGGCCGCGAGGGCACCGCGTTCGCGATGCGGATGTTCAATTCGGATGGGTCGGAGGCGGAAACCTGCCTCAATGGCCTGCGCTGCGTGGCGCGGCTGGGGTTCGCGGCACTCGGGGTGGAGCGCGGCGACGTCGCGTTGAAGACCTCGGTCGCGACGGTCGAGCATGTCGGCGATCTCGCGCCGGCGGTCTACACGGTACGCGAGACCGCGGGACCGGCCTCGCTCGATGCCGCCGCCTGGCCGCTTCACGGGGCAACTACGAGGATCGTCGATGCGCCGATCGCGGCGCTGCCCGGCGTTCGGCGGTACACCGCGGTAGCGATGCCGAACCCGCATCTGGTGTGCTTCGTCGACGCGATCGACGATGCCGAATTGGGCGCGGTCGGGGCGGTGTGCGAGGCGGCGCCCGACTGGCTGCCGAACCGTGCCAATGTCAGCTTCGTCGAACGGCGTGGCGACGATCTGTTCGTGCGCACCTTCGAGCGCGGGGTCGGGCTGACGGACAGTTGCGGCAGCGCGATGGGCGCGTCGATCTACGCCGCCGGGATCACCGGTCGGGTGCCGTTCGGCCGCGACACGATGGTGTTCAACCGCGGCGGCCTGGTCCGAGCGAGCGCGTCGGCGGACGGGATGGTGACGCTGATGGGCAATGCGACGGTCGAGTGGCGCGGCGCGGTAACGGTCGATCTCGACTCCGCGGTCGCGACCGACCTGACGATCGACGAGCGCGCGGACGACGAGGTCGCGGCCTGGGCAGCTGCGGTCGCGGCGCTGTCGACAACCACCGAATATCCCACATAAATCGATATGGCGATGAACCCGCCGCGCCGCTGTTCGTTGAACGGGCGAGGCAGGTGGTTATGAACGACCCGTACGATGCTGACGACGAGCGACTGAAGCGACGGCAGAGCGACGCGCTCTTTCCTGTCGGCCGGGTGCTGCGATCCACCTACGATGCCGACAATCACGAAACGCTGAGCGCGGAGGTGACCGCGCTGATGATCAACCTGTCGCGGGTTCCATACGAGCCGTGCGCCAAGGCGACGGTCCCCGTTCCGGTGGCGGTCGCGCCACCGGTGCGATCGTTGCGGGCGCGGGTGATCACGTTGCTTGGGGGATAAGGCGAACGCTTCTGGCGTCACCTCCGCCTTCGCAGGCGTTGTCCAGATCAAGCATCCACTCTCGCCAGTCGCGGGCTCAGCAGGTGCACCACCGCCACCGCGATCAGGTACACGCTGCCGGCCACCGCGAAGATCAGCGTGTAGCTGCCGGTGGTCTGCAGCACGTAGCCGGTGAACTTCGCCATTACCATGCCGCCGATCGCGCCGAGCGTGCCGCCGATGCCGACCACCGATCCGATCGCGGCGCGCGGGAACATGTCCGACGGGATCGTGTAGAGATTGGCGGAGAAGCCTTGGTGCGCCGCCCCCGCGAGCCCGACGATCAGCACCGCGAGCCAGAGATGGTCGACATATTGCGCGAAGAAGATCGGCATGACCAGGATCGCGCAGGCGAGCATCGTCACCTTGCGCGCGACATTGGCGGAATAGCCGCGCTTCATCAGTCGCGACGATGACCAGCCGCCGGCGACGCTGCCGACATCGGAGATCAGGTAGATGACGACGAGCGGCGGACCGAAGCTCTTGAGGTCGAGGCCGTAGGTCTTGGCGAGGAAATCGGGGGTCCAGAACAGGAAGAGCCACCAGATCGGGTCGATCAGGAACTTGCCGAGCGCATAGGCCCAGGTCTCGCGATAGCCGAGCAACGTCAGCCAGCCGATCTTCCCCACCGGATCGGCGGGGTCGCTTTCGATGAAGGCGAGTTCGGCGGCGCCGAGCCGCGGCTGTTCGCGCGGGCGGCGGTAGATCGCGATCCACGCCACCAGCCAGATCAGGCTGACCGCGCCGGTGATCACGAACGCCATCCGCCAGCCGAAGGCGAGGGTGATGATCGGAACGATCAGCGGGGTGACGATCGCGCCGATATTGGCGCCGGCGTTGAACACGCCCGTGGCGAAGGCACGCTCGCGGGCCGGGAACCAGTCGGAGACCGCCTTCAACCCAGCGGGGAAGTTGCCCGCCTCGCCGACGCCGAGGACGAAGCGTGCCGCCGAAAATTGGAACGCGCTGCCGGCGAAGCCACACAGCGTGTGGCCGAGCGTCCAGATCACGAAGGCGATCGAATAGCCGATCCGGGCGCCGAGCATGTCGACGAGCTTGCCGAAGCTCAGATAACCGATCGCATAGGCGGCCTGAAACCAGAAGATGACGTCGGCATAGGTCAGGTCGTCCCAGCCGAGTTCGGCGGAGATGGTCGGCTTGAGCACGCCGATCATCTGCCGATCGACATAGTTGATCGCGGTGGCCACGAACAGCAGCGCGCAGATCGCCCAGCGATAGCGCCCGACCCGTTCCGCCGCGCCGGCAACCGCCGGCACCTCCCTCGTCGCCATCGGACCCTCTCCATGTCGCGCCCATGATCGGGCGTCGTTCGTCTCGGCGGCCGGGTGGGCCGCGATCGGTCAGCCGATCAGCAGGATGTTCCAGTCGCCGCGTTCGGCGGCGGCGGCAGCGGTCTTGACCGCGGCGAGCAGCGCCGGGTCGTCCGCGACTGCGCGCGGCATGCCGATATCGGCGGCGACCAGCCGGTCGACCACGTCCGCCGCGCTGCCGTCGCCCGCAAGCGTTGCCAAGTCGTGTGCGGGATCGACGATCGGGGTGCCCGCCCGCGACTGGCGCATGATGAACGCGACCCAACAGCCGAGCGCGGCGACGACATGGCCGGGGATGCGCCCGACCGCCCGATTGGCGAGCAGCGTGTCGCCGAGCCGGTAGGGCAGCTTCTGCGATCCGTCCTGCGCGATCTGATCGAGCCGGTGGACGATCGCTGGGTTACGGAACCGATCGAGCACCGCGGCGCGATAAAGGTCGAGATCGAGCCCGCGGGTGGCGGGCAGCATCGGGATGATGTCGCGGCGGATCATCGCGTCGACGAAGCCCGCCAGCGCGGCGTCGCGCATCGCCGCTGCGACGCTCGCATGGCCGCGCAGCAGCCCGGCATAGGCGAGCGTCGAATGTGCGCCGTTGAGAATGCGGAGCTTGGCCTTTTCATAGCCGGCGACGTCGTCGGTGACGATGGCGCCCGCGGCGGCGAGATCGGGGCCGAGCGGACGGCCGATATCCTCGATCACCCATTGCGCGAAGGTCTCGCGCTGGACCGCGGCGCGATCCTCGACGCCGAGCGTCGCCGCGACGTCGGCGTAGAGCCCGTCGTCGGAGGCGGGGGTGATCGAATCGACCATCGTCGAGGGCACCCGCACCTCGGCGGCGATCCAGTCGGCCAGCGCCTGGTCGCGCGCGGCGGCGAAGGCGATCAGCGCGGCGTGGAGCTTGACGCCGTTATTGGCGAGGTTGTCGCACGGCATCGGCACGAACGGCGCGATGCCCGCGTCAAGACGCGCGGCGAGGCCGGCGACGATCCAGCCGATGACGCTGCGCGGCACGTCGGCATCCGCCAGATCGTGGACGATGTCGGGATGGGCGAGATCGAGGCTGCCGTCGGGGGCGAGGCAATATCCCTTTTCGGTGACCGTCGTGGTCACCAGCAGAACCGCGGGATGCGCGAGCAGCCGGTGGGTCTCGGCGGCGTCTTCCGGCCCCAGGAAGCGGCGGTGCGCGGCGATGATCCGCATCGACGACACCGCATCGCGGATCGCCAGCGTGTAGAGCCCGTCCTGCGCGGCCAGCGCGTCGATCGTGCCGCGGGTGCGCAGCGACACCGCGGCGATGCCCCAGCGCGGGTCGTGCGCGAGCACGCGATCGATATAGTCGGCCTGGTGCGCGCGGTGGAACGCGCCGGGGCCGAAATGCACGATCCCCACCGCGTCGGACGCCGGCCGGTCGCGGACGATGGGTGCGGGCAGGTCCGCCAGCGTATCGACCGACAATCGCTTCACAACGTCACTCCTCGTTTCCAGATCGCGATCTCGCGCTCGCCGTTGCGCTCTGCCGCGGTCTCCTCGCCCGACGCTACCGCGCAAATCCGGGCGAGCAATGCATCGGTGGTCCTGTCGAAACCATCCACCAGCACCGCGCCGGCGTCGAAATCGATCCAGCCGGGCTTGCGCGCGGCGAGATCGCTGTTCGACGCGATCTTCACGGTCGGCACCGGGAAGCCCATCGGCGTGCCGCGCCCGGTGGTGAACAGGATCGCGGTCGCGCCCGCCGCGGCGAGCGCGGTCGACGACACCGCGTCGTTGCCGGGCGCCTCGAGGATGGTCAGCCCGTCCTGCGTCACGCGGCGGCCATAGCCGATCACGTCGGCGACCGGCGACCGCCCCGCCTTCTGCACCGCGCCGAGCGACTTCTCCTCGAGCGTGGTGATGCCGCCCTCGACATTGCCGGGGGAGGGGTTCTCCGAGATCGGCTCGCCATGGTCGATGAAATATTGCTTGAAGCCGTTCACCACGCCGACGATCGCGTCGAACACGTCGGCATCGGCGGCGCGGTTCATCAGCGTGCGTTCGGCGCCGAACATCTCGGGGATCTCGGTGGCGACGACGCGCCCGCCTGCGGACGCGATGCGGTCCGCGATCCGGCCGACCAGCGGGTTGGCGGTCAGCCCCGACAGGCCGTCCGACCCGCCGCACTTGACCCCGAGCACCAGCTTGTCGAGCGCGACGGTGGTGCGCGGCGTCGCCGCCCGCTCGGCCAGTTCGGCGACCAGCGCGCAGCCCTCGGCGACTTCGTCGACGCTGGTCTGCGCCACCAGCGTGCGGATCGCGCCGTGGCGCCAGGCGGGGATCTCCGCCATCAGTGCGGCGAGCTGGTTCTCCTCGCAGCCGAGCCCGATGATCAGCACGCCGCCGGCATTGGGATGGCAGGCGAGCGACGCCAGGATCGAACGGGTGCCGCCGAGATCGTTGCCGAGCTGCGAACAGCCATGCGGATGTGCGAAGGCGTGGACGCCGTCGACCTGCCCGGCGACCGCCTCCGCCGATCGCACGGCGATCCGTTCGGCGGTGCGCGCGACGCAACCGACGGTCGGTAGAACCCAGATCTCGTTGCGGGTGCCGACCCGGCCGTCGCCTCGGACATACCCGCCAAAGGTCGCGGGATCGCGAGCAGTGATCCAGGGTGCGGTGGCGACGGGTTCGTAGCGATAGTCGAGTGTGCCGCCGAGGCCGGTGGCGACGTTGTGCGAATGAACGTGCTCGCCGATTGCGATCGGCTGCCGCGCGACGCCGATCGGAAAGCCGTATTTGACCACCGCCTCACCCGCCGCGACCGGCACCAGCGCGACCTTGTGGCCGCGCCCGATGTCGGCGGTGAGCGTCACCGCCTGTCCGCCGACCTCGATCCGGTCGCCCGCCCGCGCATCGTCGAGCAGCGTGGCGACGCTGTCACCGGGATCGACCTGCACCGCCATCACCAAGAAAGCTCTCCCATCCGCGCCAGCGCTGGCACGTTGGCGCTGCATGCGCGATGTAGAGGGCGGAGCGCAAGCCCCGCGGGCTGGTCGTCGGCGATTCGCGTCGGTATGGCGGGGCGGAAACTGGAAGAGGATTCGATGAGGCCGCTGTCGCTGCACCCCGATCGGCTGTTCCCCGCCGACCCGACCACCCGGTCGATCGCTCGCGCGCTGTATGCGGAGGTCGGCGCGCTGCCGATCATCAGCCCGCATGGCCATGTCGATCCGACCTGGTTCGCCGACAACGCCAATTGGCAGGACGCGACCAGCCTGCTGCTCGCGCCCGATCACTACATCTATCGCATGCTCTACAGCCAGGGCGTCGATCTGGACGCGCTCGCGATTCCGCGGCGCGACGGCACGCCGGCGACCGATCCGCGTGCGGCGTGGCGGTTGTTCGCGGATCACTATGCGCTGTTCCGCGGCACGCCGTCGCGGCTGTGGCTCGATCACGTCTTCGCCGAGGTGTTCGGCATCGACGTGGCCTTGGACACGGCGAGCGCGGACCATTATTACGACACGATCAACGCGGCGCTGGCGACCCCGGCGTTCCGGCCGCGGGCGTTGTTCGACCGCTTCCGGATCGACTTCCTCGCGACTACCGAAGGCGCGCACGACGACCTCACCGCGCATCACCGGATCCGCCAGTCGGGCTGGCCGGGGCGGGTGGTCACCACCTATCGCCCCGACGGCGTGATCGATGTCGAGCACGAGCTGTTCACGCCGGCGATGGCCAAGTTCGCGGCGCTGACCGGCGAGGACGTCTATGACTGGCGCGGCTATCTCGCCGCGCACCGCAAGCGCCGCGCCGACTTCCGCGCTGCGGGCGCCACTGCGACCGACCACGGCCATGCGACCGCCGCCACCGCGAACCTGTCGCCGGTCGAGGCCGAGGCGCTGTTCGCGAAGGTCACCCGCGGCGACTGGACGCCGGCGGATGCGGAGCTGTTCCGCGCGCAGATGCTGACCGAGATGGCGGCGATGTCGGTCGAGGACGGCATGGTCATGCAGATCCACCCCGGCAGCCGTCGCAACCACAATGCCGGCCTCTATGCATCGCATGGCCGCGACAAGGGCGCGGACATCCCCGGCCGCACCGACTATGTCGACGCGCTGAAGCCGCTGCTCGACCGGTTCGGGACCAGCACCGATCTGTCGATCATCCTCTTCACGCTCGACGAAAGCGTGTATTCGCGCGAGCTGGCGCCACTGGCGGGCCATTATCCATGCCTGAAGCTGGGGCCCGCCTGGTGGTTCCACGACAGTCCCGAGGGCATGCGCCGGTTCCGCGAGACGACGACCGAGACCGCGGGCTTCTACAACACGGTCGGGTTCAACGACGATACCCGCGCCTTCCTGTCGATCCCGGCGCGCCACGACGTCGCGCGGCGGATCGATTGCGGGTTCCTCGCGCGGCTGGTCGCCGAGCACCGGATCGAGAATTGGGAGGCGGTCGAGCTGGCGCACGAGCTGACCAGCGGGCTGGTCCGGCGCGCCTATCGGATCGACGAGCCGGTCGGCGCCGCCCAGGCCGCATGACCATGCCGAAACAGCTGCTCGCCTTCGGCGAGATCATGTTGCGGCTCTCGCCCCCCGGGCGCGAGCTGTTGCTGCAATCGCCGCGGTTCGACGTGTGGGTCGCCGGTGCCGAGGCCAACGTCGCGACGCAGCTGGCGCGGCTCGGCCAGGAGGTCGCGTTTGCGAGCGCGGTGCCCGACAACGATCTCGGCCGGGCCGCGATCACGACGCTGCGCGGCCACGGCGTCGACGTCCGCGGCATCCGGACCTCGGGCGAGCGGATGGGGCTGTATTTCGTCACCAGCGGCGCGGGGCTGCGCGCGACCGAGGTGATCTACGACCGCGCCTGGTCGTCCTTCGCCGAGGCGCCGGCCGACGCGTGGGACTGGCCGGCGCTGCTGGCGGGCGTCGATCGGCTGCATCTGTCGGGCATCACCCCCGCGCTCGGCCCGGTGCCGGCGGCGAGTGCGCTCGCGGCGGTCGAGGCCGCGACCGCGCACGGCGTCGCGGTGTCGTTCGACGGCAACTGGCGCGGCAAATTGTGGGAGCGGTGGGATTCGGACCCGCAGACTATCCTGACCGGGATCGTCTCGCACGCCGACCTGATGTTCGGCAACCACCGCGACATCGCGCTGCTGCTCGGCCGGGACTTTTCGGGCGAGGCGGAGGATCGTCGGCGCGAGGCCGCCGAAGCCGCCTTCGCCGCCTTCCCGCGCCTGCAGACCATCGCGTCGACCGCGCGGACGGTGGAGCATGTCGACCTGCACCGGCTGTCGGCACGGATCGATACGCGGACGGGCGCGGTGCAGACCGGCGAGGTCGTGCTCGCGGGGATCGTCGACCGGATCGGCGGCGGGGACGCGTTCGCGGCGGGAGTGCTCCATGCACTGCGCAGTGGCGGCGACAGCGAGGCCGCGGCACGGACCGGGCTGGCGCTGGCGGCACTGAAGCATTCGCTGCCGGGGGATGCGAGCCTGTTTCGGCAGGCGGATATCGATGCGTATCTGGCGGGGGGGCTGGACGTGCGGCGGTAGGAGTGGCGTTGCTGCTAGAAGCGACCGTGGCGCAGACGCACAAGCGTTTTTGTGTCCCCGCGAAGGCGGGGACCCAGTACTGGGCTCCCGCCTTCGCGGGAGCACAATCGGAGGCGCGGGACGAGCTTGAAAAGCCCTACTGCCGCATTACCCCCGCCGCGCGGACCGCGGCCAGATCGGGATATCCGTTGACCGCCATCAGCAGGTCCGCCTCCGCCAAGATGCAGCGCAGCACGTGGGCGCAGCCCTCGGCGCCGTCCAGCGCGAGCCCGTACAGATAGGGCCGCCCGACGCCGACCGCCGTGGCGCCCATCGCGAGCGCCTTCACCGCGTCGGTGCCGCTACGCACGCCCGAATCGAACAGCACCGGGACGTCGCCCGATGCCGCGACCACATCGGCGAGCAGGTCGATCGCGGCGATCCCGCCATTGGCCTGGCGCCCGCCATGGTTCGAACAATAGATCGCGTCGGCGCCGCTATCGACCGCGCGGCGCGCGTCGTCGGGATGGCAGATGCCCTTCAGGACGATCGGCAGCTTGGTCAGTGAGCGCAGCCACGCCATGTCGTCCCAGGTCAGTACCTTCCCGAAGGTCGCCGCCCAGGTGCCGATCGCGGCGCGGGGATCCTCCTCGGGCGGCGTGGCGAGCAGGCTCCGGAAGACCGGATCGACGAAGTAGTTCTGCAGCACATGGCCGCGCAGCTGCGGGAAATTGGCGGTGTTGAGATCGCGTGGCCGCCATCCCGTCACCCAGGTATCGAGTGTGACGACGATGGCCTTGTACCCTGCCGCCTCCGCGCGTGAGACCAGGCTGGCGGCGAGGTCGAGGTTCTTGGGGGTGTAGAGCTGGAACAGCGCCGGCGTGTCGCCACAGGCGCGTGCGACATCCTCGAGCGGATCGTTCGATAGCGTCGACGCCACCAGCGGCACCCCGGTCGCCGCCGACGCGCGCGCCGCGGCGATGTCGCCGTGCGCGTCCTGCGTGCACATCCCCGTCACCCCGATCGGGCTCATGAAGATCGGGCTGGGCAGCGTCATCCCGAACAGCTCGATCGACAGGTCCCGGCGTGCGCAATCGATCATCATCCGGGGGACCATGCCCCAGTGGCGGAACGCCTCGGCATTGTGGCGTTGGGTATGTTCGTCGCCGCACCCGCCCTGGACATAGGTCAGCACCGAGGTGGGCAGCGCGGCGCTGCCCTGGCGTTCTAGCGTGGCGAAATCCACCGGCACCTTGGGGACTACGCCGCTCAGCCCGGCGCCGTAGATGCTGGTCTGGTAATCGCCATAATGGGGCATGGACGGTCTCGCGGGCGGGGCAGGGGTGCGGACTGTCGTCCGGGTGCGCGCGGAAGTCGAGCCTTCACATATCGTCAGCCGGGCTTGCGTTCCTGCGCGGCATCGCCCGCCGCGATCAGGTCGCCGATCTCGCCCGCGGGGCTCGCCGACGGCAGCGATGCCAGCGCGTCGCCGAGCGCCGCGGGATCGATCGCGCCGATCCGATCGGTCAGCATCGCGAAGGTCGCCGCGCTCGGCAGCGTCGCGAACGAGCGGGCGTAGCGGACGTTGAGCTGCGCCAGGGCGTCCTCCCGGCCGAGCATCGCCAGCGCGATCGCATGACGCAGGATCACCGCTTGCGCGACCTCGTCGAGCGTGTCGCCCCGCGGCAGCGCGGGCGCGGTGGCGGCATAGCCTGCCCAGTCGCGGGCGCGCCAGCGGATCTCGGCCCGCAGCGCATCGCTGCCCGCGACGTCCTGGATCGTCGCGAGCGCTTCGTCTGGCTTGCCGAGCAGGTCGAGCGCCACGGCCTCGATCCGCCGCCGATCGGCGCGCATCGCGGGCGGATAGGCTGGCGCGTCCGTACGGCGCAGCGCGTCGATCGCCTTGTCGGGCTTGCCCGCGAGGATGAAGAGGCTGGCGACGCGGATCGACAGCGGACCTTGCTCGATGTCCTCGGCGCGCGCGGTCATGCGGTATTGGAGCAGGTCGGCGGCGCGGCCGTAGAGCCCGACCGCCTGGAGGCGCGAGGCGAGCATCTCGACGAGGCGATCGCCTTCGACGCCGCTCGGCATCAGGTCGCGATAGGCCCAGAACAGCCCCGCGCCCTGCGCCAGCGACACCGAGGTGCCGGGCGATAGCGCCCTGTTGAGCTGGAATTGCAGCATGGCGGTGAGATTCCCGGTCTCGGTGCCGTTCTGGTAATAGCGGAACAGCACGCCGCCCGCGGCCAGTGCCGCAGGAGCATCGCCGATCCGGTCGGCGAGGCGCATCGACAGCCACAGCGCACGACGCTCGACCTCGCCGCCGCGCCAGCCGAAGCGCAGCGAGTCGAGCTGCTGCAGCGCCGCGGCGGGAGCGATCGCATTGGCCGCGACCGCGCCCTCGATCAGCGCGAGCCGCGCGGCGGCGCGCTGTTCGGGGTCGCCGCGCAGCACCACGCGGTCGAGCAACATCCGCCCGCCCTGGCGATCACCGAGCGCGGTCGTCGCGACCCCGCGCAGCAGATTGGCCGCGACATCGCCGGGCGGGAGCGCGTTCAGCCACGCCAGCGCGGGGCAATAGCGTCCCGCCGCGACCGCCGCGCTGCCGGCCGCGAGCAGGAACGGGTGGCGATCCGCGGGGGCGCGCGCGTACAAGGCGGGCATCGCGCAGCGCAGATGTGCCAGTGCAGCGGCGCCGAGCCCGGCCTCGGCCAGCGCACGCATCCGCCAAAGGCACGCCTCCGGATCGCCGATCAGCCGGTCGTCGGCGAGTGCCGCGATTGCGTCGTCGGGGCGCCGCAGCAGCGTCAGCGCGGCGCCGCGCGCGCGCCGCCAGGCGGGCACCAGCGTGAGATCGGGGTCGTCGGTCGCCATCACCTCGATTGCGCCGAGCGCGTCGCTGCCGCGTCGTGCGCCGATCAGGCTCAGCGCGTAGGTCCAGCGGGAGGATTGGCGTGCGGCGGCGCCACCGACGAGGTTGGCGCGCCACGCGGCGGCTTCGGCGATCCGCGGCCAGGCCGATGTGCCGATCGCCAGCGGTCGGTCGATCAACACCGCGGCGAAGCCGGGCATGCGCGCACGCGTGATTGCCGCGGCAGGCGAGGGCGGCGGCGGAAGCGACACCGCCGCGGATGGCGCCACTGCCGCCAGTGCCAGCGCGGCGGCGGCGCGGATCATGATCGAGTCAGCAGCGCGACGAGGATGCCGCCGCCGCCCGCGGCCAGCAGGAAGAGCGCGCCGAGCGCGAGCGTCATGCCCGCGCGCGCGTCGGCGATATCGGCGGCGCCGCCGGTGGTGGTGGCATCGACCGGGGGGTTGCCGTCGATCACCGCGACCGCGGGGGAGCCGCCATCGCGGCGGCGACGCCGGCTGGGGGTGCCCGCATTCTGCACGACCCGGACACGGGGTGGTTTCTGATCGTGGCTCATCGCGCTCCGCGTCTCCCTCTGCCCGCCTATTATAGGAGGGAGCGACGCCGCCCGTCGGGGGCGGCCGGTTTCGCGTCGATCGGAGTAGTTGCATGCGCCCGCCCCTCTATCTCGCCATCGCCGCGGTCGTCGCGTCGCAGGGCGGCGGCGCGGTCGGCGCCGAGGGTGGCGAGGCCGAGGCCGCACCGGTGTTCCTGTTGCCGATGGCGCCGCTCGACGTGCCGATCGTCGAGGGCGACCGATCGGACGGTCGATTGCGGCTGAAGCTGGTGCTGCGCGCGGCCGACGCCGCCGATCTCGAGCGGCTGCGCGGCGCGCTGCCGGCGTTGCGGGAGACGACGCTGGCGACCGCGAGCGAGTTCGCGCGGCTCTATGCGACGCCGTTCGCGCCGGTGAATGCGCGGTTGCTGGCGCGCGACATGACCGAGGCGCTACGTGGGCGCGACGCGACGATCAGCGCAGTGCTGCTGGTCGAGGTCGCGGCGGTCCGCGCCTGAAAGTCGCCGAAATGCGCTCCTCGGCGCATTTCCGAACGGACTCCGAGCGGCAGATTCAGCGAAGGTCGAGCATCGTCCCGGTCGCGGCGGGCATGCCGCGCATCGGCGGCTTGCCCTGCGGTTCGATGTCGTGGACGCGGGACGGGGCGATCGCCTGGTTGGTCTCGAACGCGAAGCGCTCGCGCCGGGCCTCCTCGCGCCGGGCCTCGACGTCGTGCCGCGTGCTCGGCGGCAGATCGTCATGGGCGGACGGCGCCGGATCCTGGACGATCGCGATGTCCAGCCCGTGGATGTCGCACCCGCCGAACCGCTCGGGCTGCATCAGCAGCGCCAGGCAATCGTCGATCTGCGGCGCGTCGATCGGGCCGATCGTCTCGATCACGTCGTCCATCGTCATGTAGGGAGAGTTCATGGCCAGCGCGGCGGCCGCTGCCCACAGGGCGGACGGGTCTGTGATCGCCAGCGAAAGGGTCAGCCGATAGCGGGTCTCCACGATGATCTCTCCCAAGGTAAATACCTGCCATTGCTGGATTGTCGTGGGCTGTCGCCTCTTCAAACCGAATTGGATGTATTTACAGGTGAACTTTATTATTTACTAGTGATAGTAATGTGGCTTCATGAAATCATTTGCAACCGCGATCACGTTACCAATGTTGTAAATCGTGCAAACGATTGATGTAAATTAGAAAAAAGAACCGGGATGAGCATCGCTCACCCCGGTTCTCCCCGTCCCGCCGACGTCTGGGGGGTGCCGGCGGAGCCGGCGAGCCCTTAACGGAAGAGCGAGATGATCGTCTGCGGCGCCTGGTTGGCGATCGACAGTGCCTGCACGCCGAGCTGCTGCTTGACCTGCAGTGCCTGCAACCGGGCCGATTCCTTGGCCAGATCCGCATCGACGAGATTGCCGATGCCGCTTTCGATGGTGTCCGACAGCTTGCTGGTGAAGACCAGCTGAGCGTCGATCTTGCGCGATGCCGCACCGAGCGTGCTCATCTTGGTGCCAAGCTTACCGGACAACACGTTGAGCGTATCGACCATCTTCGCCGCATCCGCGGCGTCGGCGATCTCCGAATCCTTGCCCAGCAGGCCGTCCGTTGCCGTGGTCGCCTGGGTTTCGGTGGCCGGCAGATCGAGCGCCAGATTGTCGACGGTCAGGGTATCCGCGACATAGGTGTCGGCAGTAGCTGCCTTCATGTTCGCCAGCGACTGGATCGCGCTGACGCTGCCGCCGGACGTCTTCAACAGGTTGGTGCCGTTGAACTCCGACGAGTTGATGATCGTCGAGATCTGATCGCGCAGATTCTTGAACTCGTTGTTGTAGGCCTCGCGGGTTTCGGTGCTGACGATACCCGTGTCCGCGGCCTGCTTGGCGAGCGTCTTCATCTGGTTGACGACATCCGAGATCTGCTCGACGCCGGCGACGGCGACATCGGTAACGCTCTTGGCGCGACCGAGCGACGACGTAACGGCCTTCAGGCCGCCGAGATCGCCGCGCAGGTTCTGGGCGATGGCGAACGCCGCCGAATCGTCCTTCGACGAAGACACGTTCAGGCCGGTGTTGATGCGGCTCTGCACGGTTTCGAGCTGGCGATTGGTCGCATTGAGCGACTGGAGGGCAGCGGCGGCGCCGATGTTGGTGTTGACGGACAATGCCATGGTGATCGTTCCTTCAAGTAAGCGCAGCCGCTTCTGCGGCCGTGGGCCCATCCGGGGACCCACCCGACCCGCCGGAACATCCGACGCGTCCCTCATTCTGGGAAGGAAAGCGGAGCGGCGGTCGCGGAGACGATTATTTTGATGGTGAACAGGAGGTTAGGGGCTTTGGGTGCGTGGAAGGAGCCCTCCCCCCGGGCGCTGCCCCTCAGAACGGAAACAGCGCGTCGTAGATCTGCTGGCCCCAGCGCGCCTGTTGCGCCTGGGTGAGTTGCCCGCGGCCGCCATAGCTGATCCGGGCTTCGGCGATCTGGCTGTGGCGGATGCTGTTGTCGCGGGCGATGTCCTGCGGGCGGATGATGCCGCTGACGATCAGTTCGCGCAGCTCGTAGTTGACGCGGATCTCCTACCGGCCGCGGATCGCGAGGTTGCCGTTGGGCAGCACGTCGGTGACGATCGCGGACATCGTCATGTTGATCGTCTCGCTGCGGCTGATCGTGCCGCTGCCGGTATATTGCGACGCCGAGTTCGTGGCGGCGAGCTTGCCCGGATCGCCGGGCAGGACCTTTTCGAGCCCGAGCAGCGCGGTCACGCCCGCGCTCTCGTTGCCGCCGCGGGTGCGGGCGGTGGTGTTGCCGATGTCCGCCTTGTCGGCGACGTTGATGCGTACCGTGACGATGTCGCCGGTCCGCGACGCGCGCTGATCGCCCAGGAACGCGCCGGCGCCGGCGCGGAACAGCGAGGCGCTGGGCTCCGCGGCCTGCGGCGTCACCGCGCGGCGGCGCTGGGTGCCGCTCGCCTGGCCGATCGAATCCTCGATCTCGGGGGAAAGCACCGCGTCCGCCTGGGTCAGCGGCGGCGCCTTGCCGATCTGTTTCAGCCGGCCGACCGTGCCGCAGCCCGACAGCAGCACCGCCCCCGCGCCGACCGCGAGCCAAGTCGATGTCTTCACCATGATCGTCTCCGAATGGTCAGGGCGTGCCGAGCCGGACCGCGCCGCTGCCCTCGACCACCGCGTCGAAGGTGCGGTTGGTGGCGGTCGCGACGACGCGGACGAGATCGCCCATCGCGCCGGCATTGAGCGCGCGGCCGGCGGTGGCGATCAGCAGGCCGCGGGCGCGCAGGTTGATGACGACCGGTTCGCCGCGCCGCACCAGCCGCGGCGTGATCGTGTCGCTCGCGCGTACCACCGCGCCGGCGGGCAGTGCGCGGACCAGCTCGCGTCCCGCGGCGCGCGTCGCACTCACCGCGCCGATCGCGAGGCCGGGCGCGCGCGGCGTCGTCTCGAAGTCCGACACCGCCAGCGTCTCGCCGCGCTCGACCGGGCGGACCAGCACCGCGACCTCCGCCACCGCGGGCGGCGCATCGGCGGCGAGCAGCAGCGCGAGCAACGCGATCATCGCAGCTGGCTCGACGTCGCGAGCATCTCGTCGGCGGTCTTCACCACCCGGCTGTTCATCTCGTAGGCGCGCTGGGCGGTGATCAGCGAGGTGATCTCCGACACCGGGTTGACGTTGGAGCTCTCGATGAAGCCTTGCAGCGTCGTGCCGAAGCCGGGTTGGCCGGGGGTGGCGACGGTGGGCAGGCCCGACGATCCGGTCGGCATGAACATGTTGCCGCCCTGCGCCTCCAGCCCCGCTTCGTTCACGAAGGTCGCCAGCTGGAGCTGGCCGACGGTCTGCATCTCGTTGGCGCCGGCGAGCTTCACCTGGACCTCGCCGGTCTTGCTGATCGCGACGTCGACCGCCTCGGGCGGCACGATGATGCCGGGTTCGATCGGGTAGCCGTCGGAGGTCACCAGCTCGCCCTGGTCGGACAGCTGGAACGCGCCGTCGCGGGTATAGCCGATCTCGCCGCTCGGCATCGTGACCTGGAAATAGCCGCGACCCTCGATCGACAGGTCGTAGCGGTTGCCGGTCTGGCTCGCCGATCCCTGTTCGATGATCCGGTAGATCCCGCCGGTCTTGACGCCCGAGCCGATCTGGATGCCCGCGGGCACCTTGTTGCCGCTGTCCCCCGCCGCCGCGGAACCGGGCCGGATCTCCTGCTGGTAGAGCAGGTCCTGGAACGCCGCGCGCTGGCGCTTGAAGGCGGTGGTGTTCATGTTGGCGATATTGTTCGAAATGACGTCGACGTTGGTCTGCTGGGCGAGCATCCCGGTGCTGGCGATGGAGAGCGAACGCATGGCGGGGCCTTTCTACTGGGGGGGTGGGGTCAGCCGATGCGGCTGAGCGAGCCGATCGCCCGCTTGCGCAGTTCGTCCATGTCCTGCGCGATCCGCATCGTCGTCTGGTAGGCACGGAGGATGTCGACCATCGCGGTGGTCTCGACGATCGGCTCGACGTTGGAGCCTTCGACGCCGCCGCTGCGCAGCCGGGTCTCGGTGGCAGGGAGTTCGCGGCCACCGCCGCCCGCCATCATCCCGTCGCCGCGCGGGGTCAGCGCGCGCTCGTCGCCGAACACCGTGACCGTCAGCCGGCTGAGCACGCCTTCGCGCGTCGATACCGTGCCGTCGCCCGCGATCGACAGGGTGGCGAGCTGTTCGATCGGCACCGCGATCGGCTTGCCGCCCTCGCCGAGCAGCTTCTGACCGTCGGCGCCGATCAATTCCCCGGTGTCGTTGGTCTTCACGAAGCCCGCACGGGTATAGGCCGTGCCCCCGCCCGGCGCCTCGACCGCGAAATAGCC
Organism: Sphingomonas sp. Tas61C01; assembly: GCF_052567495.1. Classification (NCBI taxonomy): domain Bacteria; kingdom Pseudomonadati; phylum Pseudomonadota; class Alphaproteobacteria; order Sphingomonadales; family Sphingomonadaceae; genus Sphingomonas; species Sphingomonas sp. Tas61C01. The sequence continues at coordinate 2,110,895 of NZ_CP199583.1, read as the reverse complement.
GGGGCCGTCGATCATCACGTCGAGCGGATTGCCGGTCGCCTGGAACGCGCCCGCCTTGGTATCGTGGAGCGCGCCGTAATCGAGCACGAACGAGGTCGATTTCGCCGCGTCCACCGCGTTCTCGGCACTGCGTTCGACATATTCGCGGAACACCGGGCGCTCGCGCTTGAAACCCACCGTGGTCATGTTCGCCATGTTGTTCGCGGCGACGTCGAGCTGGCGGCGCAGCGCCTGCTCGCGGCTCAGCAACACATAGGAGGAGACGTCCATCGGATGCGACCTTCGAAAAGTTCGTTTTGTCGGCGGCTAGGCAAAATCTGCCTGCCACCCGTCCTATAATAGTCGGGAATGCGTCGCGCCGGTCGGCCGCGGGGCACAAACTCGAAGGGGCAGCGCACGTGGCGAGCGACGAGATCGGCAAGAACACGGGCGGCAAGGACGCGAGCGACGAAAACGGCGCCGACGGCGAGGAGGTGCTGGTCGGCGACGGCACCGCCGTCGCCCCCCGGCCGCGCCGCAAGAAGCTGGTCGTGATCGGCGCCGCCGCGGCGCTGGTGCTGGTCGGCGGGGGCACCGGCGCGGCGCTGCTGATGGGCGGCGGGGACAAGGCCGAGACTGAGGTCGCGTCGCACGAAGGCGGCGACGACGACGTGCTCAACCAGCCGGTCGACGTGCCGCCGCTGCTGGTCAACCTGCGCTCGCCCGACAATGCGCCGCATTTCCTGAAGGTCCACGTGATGCTGGTCCCCGGCCCCAGGAGCAGCAGCGAAGCGCTGAAGAAGGAGGTGCCGGTGCTGCTCGATGCCTATCAGCCGTTTCTGCGCGAGCTGCGGCCCGAGGATCTGGCGGGCTCCGCCGCGGTATTCCGGATCAAGGAGCAATTGCTGGTCCGCGCCCGCGAGACGCTGGGCGACGGCCATGTGAAGGACGTGCTCGTACAGGACCTGATCCAGCAATGAGCGACGCCCTCGACGATTTCGACGATTTCGCGCTGCCCGAGCCGCCCGCTGGGGGCGACTTCCCGATGGGCGCGCTCGACCAGGCCGGCATCGACGCGCTGTTCGGCGACGTCGGCGGACCGCAAAAGCCTCGCAGCGGGCTGAAGGCGGTCATCGAATCGGACGTCATCAGCTACGAACGCCTGCCGATGCTGGAGGTGGTGTACGACCGCATGGTCCGCGCCTTCTCCACGTCGATGCGCAACCTGACCTCCGACGCGATCGACGTCAGCATCGAGGAAGTCAGCTCGATCCGCTTCGGCGACTTCATCAACCGCATCGCGCTGCCCGCGATGATCGGGGTGTTCCGGGTCGAGGAATGGCGCAACTACGGGCTGATCACGGTCGAATCGACGCTGATCTATTCGGTGGTCGACGCGCTGCTCGGCGGGCGCAAGGGCGGCGGGCCGACGGTGATCGACGGCCGCGGCTTCACCGGGATCGAAACCGGTCTGGTGGCGCGGATGCTCAACCTCGCATTATCGGATCTCAGCGCGGCGATGCAGCCGATCACCACCGCGACGATGGCGCTGGAACGGGTCGAGACCAGCCCGCGCTTCGCTTCGATCGCGGGGGCGACCAACATCTGCACGATCGCGACGCTCCGGGTCGACATGGACGGGCGCGGCGGCTGCATCAACGTGCTGCTGCCGTACGCGACGATCGAGCCGGTCCGCTACACGCTCAGCCAGCGGTTCATGGGCGAGACGCTCGGCCCCGACAATATCTGGGGATCGCACATGGCGAGCGAGATCCGCCGCACCGAAGTCTCGGTCGACGTCGTGCTCGGCGAGGCGTCGCTGACGCTGGGCGACGTGCAGTCGCTCGCGGTCGGCGGGATCATTCCGCTCGGCAAGCGCCCCGACGAGCCCGTCGAACTCCATGTCGGCGGCGTGGCGCTGGCGCGCGCGCAGATCGGCCAACGCTGCAACAACATCGCCGTCCGCCTCTCCACCGACATCGACAAGGGACCGCTGTCATGAATTTCGCGACCGTCGCTAATCTCGGCACGATGATCCTGTGCGCCGCGGTGCTGGTGCAGAGCGTGCGCATGATGCGGTCGCTGAAGGCGGTGCGCGGCGGTGCGATCGTCGAGGTCGTGACGCTGCTCGACCGGTCGACTGCGGAGGCGCGGATGGTGCTGTCCGAACTGAAGACCGCGCTGGGCGACTGCGCGGGCGCGGCGCGGGCACTGGCCGACGGCAAGGCGATCGCCGACGAGCTGACCGTGATGGTCGGGATCGCCAACGCCTCGGCGGACCGGATGGCGGATGCGGCGCACGCCGCCCGGCGCCAGCATGCCGAGGATCGCGCGCAGGGGAGCTACACGTGATCGGCCGGCCATCGCTGCTGCTGATGACCGCGGCGGCGACCGCGCTCGCCTCGATCGCCAATGCGGTCGGGGTGGCGTCGCCCGATCCTGCGGTGCCGCAGACCCGGCTCGGCGTCGCGATCGCCGACGATGTCGACGCGCGCGACAAGACCGCGGTGCGGCGCGGCCGCTCGCTCGACCTGCGCGAACAGGCGATCCGCGCGGCGGAGGCACGGCTGAAGGCGGATCTGGAAACCCGCGCCGCGCCCGCCGGATCGGCAGCGCCGGGCGTGGTGGCGGGCGGCGACGGCGCGGCTTCGCCCGACCAGTTCGACGATCTCGCCAAGATCTACCAGGCGATGAAGCCGGCGGCGGCGGCGCTGGTGCTCGAACAGCTCGACCTCGACGTGCAGATGCGCGTCGCGCAGCGGATGCGCGAGCGATCCACCGCGATGATCCTCGCGGCGATGACCCCGAAAGCCGCCGCGGCGCTGACGATGGCGCTGGCGAGGCGGCAGGCGCCACGGCCGAGCTACGTGACGCCCGCCGGGGTGAAGCCGCAGGTGGCGAAGCGGTGAGGGGTGGGGCCTGTTCGCACGTCCACCCCGGCGTAGGCCGGGGCCCAGTAGGGAATAGGAGGTAACGAAGCACCGCCCGTCGTCACTTGGGCCTGCGTGACTGGGCCCCGGCCTTCGCCGGGGTACGACGGGGGAACGGCTATCCCGCGGCTTGAAGGCGCAGGATCGTCCAGTCGCCGCGCGCCAGTCGTTCCACGCAAGTCGCGCCTTGCGCCTCGTACGCCGCCACCACCCCGTCCGCCTGCGTCCCGAGCAGCCCCGCCAGCACCACCGTGGCGCCGGGCACGGCGATGGTCGCGATGTCGGGGGCCATGTCGACCAGCGGGCCGGCGAGGATGTTGGCGATCACCAGGTCGAACGGCGCGCGAGCCGCGATCGCGGCGTCATGGATGCCGTCTGCGACCACCAGCGCCACTGCGTCGGCGGCGACCGCGTTGATCGCGGCGTTCTCGCGGGTCACCGCGATCGCGATCGCGTCGATGTCGGTCGCCATCACCGCTGCGTCGGGCCAGAGTTCGAGCGCCGCGAACGCCAGCAGCCCGGTGCCGGTGCCGAGGTCGACGATGTCGGCGAAGCGTTCGCCCGCGCTCGCCAGCCGGTCGAGCATCTCCAGGCAGCCCGCGGTGGTCTCGTGATGGCCGGTGCCGAACGCCTGACTCGCCTCGATGCGGAACGCGCGCCCTCCCGGCGGCGCGTCGGCGGGGTAGGCGGCGGTGTGGACCACGAAACGGCCCGCGCGCACCGGCTCGAGCCCCGCCTGGCTCAGCGTCACCCAATCCTCGCTCGTCAGCCGCTCCACGGTCGGCGCGGTGTCGCCCGCGCTCGGCACCAGCGCGCGGACCAGCGCGATCGTCGCGGAATTGGGTTCCCGCTCGAAATAGGCGTCGAGGTGCCAGCGTTCGGCATCGTCGATCACATCCTCGGTGGTCATCAGCACCGGCATCGGATCGATCTCGGCGTTATCCGCCCAAGGTTCGCCCCAAGGCTCGGCGATGTCGATCGCCTCGGCCTCGGCACGGGTGCAGGGCAGGGTCAGCTTCCAGCTCTCAGCGGACATAGCTCGCCCCGTTGACGTCGATCACCGCGCCGGTCATCGACGCCGGCGCCTCCAGCGCGAGGAAGCGTGCCGCGACCGCGACCTCATGCGGATCGGCGACGCGGCCGAGGGGGATGTCGGCGAGCAGCTTGTCGCCGCCGCGGCTGGCGAGATAGTCGTCCGCCATTCCGGTCATCGTGAAGCCCGGGCAGATCGCGAAGGCGAGGATGCCCTGGCCCGCATAGCCGCGCGCGATCGACTTGGTCATCGCCACCATTCCCGCCTTCGACGCGGCATAATGCCAGTGCGCGGGGCTGTCGCCGCGATAGGCGGCGCGACTGGCGATGTTGACGATCCGCCCGCCGCATCCGCGCGACTGCCAGTGCAGGATGGCGAGGCGGCAGAGCTCGGCCGAGGCGGTGAGATTGATCCGCATCGTGCGTTCCCAGCCGGCGAGCCAGGCGGCATCTTCCGCGTCGATCGGATTGGCCTCGAACACTCCGGCATTGTTGATGAGCACGTCGATCGCACCGCCGGCCCGGTCGAGCGCCGCGGCCCAGAGCGCGGCGGGGGCGCCGGGATCGGCGAAGTCCGCGGGAATGCCGCTGGCGGTGCCGTGGCCGATCACGCTCGCGCCGGCGTCGGCGAGCGCGACGGCGGTGGCGGCGCCGATACCGCGGCTCGATCCGGTGAGGAGGATGTGGGTCATGGCTGCGCTCTAGCCGCAGCGATGGGCGCCCGTCACCCCGTCAGGCAACCTCGGACGAGAAGGTTTCCGCGGCCTGCTTCAGCAGCGCGAGCTGGTCGCCGACCGCGCCGAAGCCCTTGCCGAGCGCCTCGATCTCCTGCGCGACGATCTGCGCGTCGCCGCGGATCAGCGCGACGTTGGACGACATGGAATCGGCGGCGAGCGCGGTTTCGTCGACCGCGGCGGTGATCGCGGTGACGGTGTGCGCCTGCGCTTCCATCGCGGCACGGATCCGCTGCGCACCCGAGAGGACGTCGGCGACGGTGGATCGGATGCTGGAGTTGGTCTCCACCGCGCTGCGGGTCGCGGACTGGATCGCGGCGATCTTGGCGGCGATGTCGTCGGTAGCGCGCGCGGTCTGGTTGGCGAGGCTCTTCACCTCCTGCGCGACGACCGCGAAGCCGCGGCCGGCATCGCCGGCACGCGCGGCCTCGATGGTGGCGTTTAGCGCGAGCAAGTTGGTCTGCCCGGCGATATCGCGGATCAGGCCGAGGATCGATTCGATCGAGCGGGCGTGCTCGGTCAGCACCTCGCTCATGCGCACCGCCTCGCCGGTCTGCACCGATGCGCGGGTCGCGATGTCGGCGGCGGCTTCGACCTCGCTGCGCGCATCCTCGATCGCACGGATCAGCCCCGCCGCGGTGCCCGCCGCCTCGCGCATCGCGACCGCGGATTGTTCGGCGGCGGCGGCGACCTCGTTGGCCTTGCCCAGCACCTGACGGGTCGAATCGGACGCACCGTCGGCCTGGATGCGGATGCGGTTGCCGAGCTGGGCGGCGCCTTCGATCGATTGCGCGATGCTGCTGCGGAAATCGATCGAGCGCGCCTGTCGCTCGCCGAGCGCCTGCGCGGCATCGGCGGCGGCGAGGTGACCGCTCATCAGGTCGGACTCGACGAGCGTGACGCGCTGGACCGCGTCGCACAATCGCAGCAACCGCTTGGTGTCGCCGGGGATGCGTTGCTCGATCAGCGCCAGCGTCCGGCTGTGCGATACCGATAGCGCCGCCTGCAAGGTCGACAAGGGGATGCCCGCGGCCCGCGATTCCTCCGCATGCGCGATCGCGATCAGCTTCCATTCCTCGCCGAACGGCGCGCCGTATTTGGACACGGCATAGGCGGTGCTGCGCGCGATGCGGCGTTCGAGCCGGGCGGGGGTGAAATAGCTGCGAACCGACTGGGTGGCATCGAGCGACAGATAATAATGCCAGAAGCCTGCGGCGATCGTGCGATAATCGTCGTCGGCAAGCAGCGAGCAGATATCGCGGCACGAACCAGCGATACTGTCGTCCCAATCATAATCGCCGAGATGCTGGGCGACGGTGCGCACGGCACCGCCCCAGCTGCCTAGTGCGATCGCGTCGGCCATGTCGCGCTCCCCCGGCAGGTCATGCGGCGACCTTCGCGACGAATTCGCCGGCGCTGCTCTTCAGGCTGCTGAGCCGCCCGTCGAGCATGTCGAACCCACGGCCGACGCCGTCGATCTCGGAGGCGACCGTCTCGGTATCCTCGCGGATCGCGGCGATCGTCGACGACATCGAATCGGCGGCGAGTGCGGTTTCGTCGACCGCCGCGGTGATCGCGGTGACGGTCTGCGCCTGCGCTTCCATCGCGTAGCGGATGCGGTTCGCGCTTTCCTGCACCTCGGCGACGGTCGCCTTGATGCTGGCATTGGTGTCGACCGTGCCCTTGGTCGCGGACTGGATCGCGGCGATCTTGGCGGCAATGTCGTCGGTAGCGCGCGCGGTTTGGTTGGCGAGGCTCTTCACCTCCTGCGCGACGACCGCGAAGCCGCGGCCGGCATCGCCGGCACGCGCGGCCTCGATGGTGGCGTTAAGCGCGAGCAGGTTGGTCTGCCCGGCGATGTCGCGGATCAGGCCGAGGATCGATTCGATCGACTTGGCGTGATCGCTCAGCGCCTCGCTCATGCCGACCGCCTCGCTCGCCTGCGCGGAGGCGCGGGTCGCGATGTCGGCGGCGGCCTCGACCTCGGTACGCGCATCCTCGATCGCGCGGATCAGCCCGGCGGCGGTTTGTGCCGCCTCGCGCATCGCGACCGCGGATTGTTCGGCGGCGGCGGCGACTTCGCTTGCCTTGCCGAGCATCCCGCGCGCGACATGCGACGCCTGGTCGCTCTGTCGACGCAGTGCGTTGCTGTCGTCCGACGCCGATTCGACGGTACGGCCGATGCTGACGTTGAAGTCGCCCGCCAGCCGATCGCGGTCGAGCCGTTCTGTATGCGCCAGGAAGCCCGAATAGAGTTCGACGGTCAGCTCGGCTTCCATGCCGAACAGCCGCATCAGCGTGTCGACGAAGCGCGTCATCCGCGGATCGTCGAACGGCACCAGCCGCATCAACAGGTCCAGCGCCGCCCGATCGCTGGCGCAGGTCATCGACAGGAGCGACATCGTCTTGACCCCGGCCTTGTAGCCGGCGGCGACCGCGCGCTCCATCGATTCGACCCAGGCGCGGTCGGCGACCTTGCAGAAGCGGTTGCGCAGATACACCAGTCCGAGTTCGATCCGGCGATCGCGGCTGTGCTGGATCCAATGCGCCTGACCAGGATTCTGGCTCAGCCACTGGCTCCAATAGGCATCGACGATCTTGTCCGCCTCCGGCTCCAGGATCGCCCATAGCTCGCACCCGGACGATTCCAGCGTGCCTTCCGGATCGAATGCCGCGATCCGTGCGCCGAGATCGATATGGGCGGCGATGCTGCCGGGAACGGGAAGATCGTCGTCGGTGAGGGCGGTCAAGGCGGTGTGCTCCATCGGCCGGAAATCGGTTGAGCGTCCTGCCTAGGCCGGAAGAGTTAACGCCCGGTTAGGCACCACGCCCGCCGTTCCCCGCGCCGCACGCGGCTTGCATCCCTCCGCTCGCGGCCTAAATGGGCAGCATCGCCCGTTCGGGCGTCGCTACCCTGAGGATACACATGGCATCCCGCACCCCGGCCCGTCCGCGCAGCCCGCATCTCTTCGCGGGCTTCATGCGCCTGAACTATCGCTGGGGGCCGCACATGCTGGTCTCGATCCTGCACCGCGCGACGGGCAGCGGCATGGCGACGGTCGGCACGCTGTTGCTGGTGTGGTGGCTCGCTGCGATCGCGGCGGGGGCGGAAGCCTATGCCGAATTCGTCGACGTGTTCACGACGAACACCGGCAATCTCAACATCCTCGGCTGGATCGTCGGGGTCGGCCTGACGCTGTCGTTCTTCACGCATATGAGCAACGGCATCCGCCATCTGTTCATGGATGCGGGCGCCAATTTCGAACTGCGCCGCAACCGCATGTCCGCGCTCGCCGCGATGGCCAGCGGCGTGCTGCTGACGGTGGCGTTCTGGCTCTACGTGGGGATGAACTGATGGGTAACGGCACCAGCATCGGCCGCGTCCGCGGGCTCGGCAGCGCCAAGGAAGGCGCGCATCACTGGTGGCGCCAGCGGCTGACCGCGGGATCGAACCTGCTGCTGATGCTGTGGTTCTTCATCTCGATCGCGCGGTTGACTGGCTACGATCACGCGACCGTCTATACCTGGCTGCGATCGACCTGGGTCGCGGTGCCGATGATCCTGTTGATCGCGTCGGTCTTCTATCACTTCCGTCTGGGGCTTCAGGTGGTGATCGAGGACTATCAGCATGACCAGGCGCGGGTGGCCGCGATGATCCTGCTGAACCTGTTCACCGTCGCGACCGCCGCGACCGCCATCTTCGCGATCCTGAAGGTCGCATTCGGAGCCCCCGCCTGATGTCCGCATCCGTTCCCGCCGCCTACAAGATCATCGACCACACCTATGACGCCGTCGTCGTCGGCGCCGGCGGTGCCGGCCTGCGCGCCACCATGGGCATCGCCGAAAGCGGGCTGAAGACCGCCTGCATCACCAAGGTGTTCCCGACCCGCAGCCACACGGTCGCCGCGCAAGGCGGCATCGCCGCGTCGCTCGGCAACATGGGCCCGGATCACTGGACCTGGCACATGTACGACACCGTGAAGGGGTCGGACTGGCTCGGCGACCAGGACGCGATCGAATATATGGTCCGCGAAGCCCCTGCCGCAGTGTACGAGCTCGAACATGCCGGGCTGCCGTTCAGCCGCACCGACGAGGGCAAGATCTACCAGCGCCCGTTCGGGGGCATGATGCAGAACATGGGTGAGGGCCCGCCCGCCCAGCGCACCTGCGCCGCCGCGGACCGCACCGGCCATGCGATGCTGCACGCGCTGTACCAGCAGAGCCTGAAGTACAGCACCGACTTCTACGTCGAATATTTCGCGCTCGACCTGATCATGGAAAACGGCGTCTGCCGTGGCGTGATCGCGCTGTGCATGGAGGATGGCTCGATCCACCGGTTCCGCAGCCACCAGACGGTGCTCGCGACCGGCGGTTACGGCCGCTGCTATTTCTCCGCGACCTCCGCGCACACTTGCACCGGCGACGGCAACGCGATGGTGCTGCGCGCCGGCCTGCCGCTGCAGGACATGGAGTTCGTCCAGTTCCACCCGACCGGCATCTACGGCGCGGGCGTGCTGATCACCGAGGGCGCGCGCGGCGAGGGCGGCTACCTCACCAACTCCGAAGGCGAGCGCTTCATGGAGCGCTATGCCCCCTCGGCGAAGGACCTCGCGTCGCGCGACGTGGTGTCGCGGTCGATGGCGATGGAGATGCGCGAGGGCCGCGGCGTCGGCAAGAACGGCGACCATATCTTCCTGCACCTCGACCATATCGATCCGAAGGTGCTGCACGAGCGGCTTCCGGGCATCACCGAGACCGGCAAGATCTTCGCCGGCGTCGACCTGACACGCCAGCCGCTGCCGGTGACCCCGACCGTACATTACAACATGGGCGGCATCCCGACCAATTTCCACGGCGAGGTCGTTAACCTGGTCGACGGCAATCCCGACACCGTCGTGCCCGGCCTGTTCGCGGTCGGCGAGGCGGCGTGCGTCTCGGTGCACGGCGCCAACCGGCTCGGCTCGAACAGCCTGATCGATCTCGTGGTGTTCGGCCGCGCGACCGGCAAGCGCATCGCCGACATCACCAGGACCGACACCGCGCACGCCCCGCTGCCGAACGGCTCGGAAGAACTGGCGCTGGGGCGGCTCGACAAGTTCCGCCATTCGAGCGGCGGATCGTCGACCGCCGAGATCCGGCTCGACATGCAGCGGACCATGCAGAAGCACTGCGCGGTGTTCCGCGACAATGCGCTGCTGACCGAGGGTCAGGAGAAGATCACGGGCATCTACAAGCGGATGACCGACATCGGCATCGCCGACCGCAGTCTGATCTGGAACACCGACCTGATCGAGACGCTGGAGCTCGACAATCTGATCGGCCAGGCGGTGGTGACCGTCGATTCCGCTGCCAACCGCAAGGAATCGCGCGGCGCGCACGTCAACGAGGATCATCCCGATCGCGACGACGCCGGCTGGATGAAGCACACCATCACCACCTTCGACGGCTGGGGCGGGGAAGGTGGTAAGACCGCGATCGATTACCGGCCGGTCCACGAATACACGCTCACCGACGACGTCGACTACATCAAGCCGAAGAAGCGGGTCTACTGATCGGGCGTGGCGGCGTGCTGCCGTTGAACGGGATCCGCGTGCTCGACTTCGGGCGCTACATTGCGGGTCCCTATTGCGCGGCGCTGCTCGCCGATTACGGCGCCGACGTGATCCGCATCGAACGGATCGGCGGCAACGAGGATCGCTTCACGGTGCCGGTCGCCGACGATGGATCCGGCGCGGCGTTCCTCCAGCTCAATCGCAACAAGCGTTCGCTGGCGCTCTCGCTCGGCAGCGAAGCGGGTCGCGCGATCGTCCGCCGGCTGGTCGCGACCGCCGACATCGTCATCGCCAACATGCCCGCGGATGCGCTGGCGAAGGCGGGGCTCGATCTCGCCACGCTGCGGACGATCAAGCCCGACATCATCCTCGTCACCGCCTCCGCCTTCGGCGACGACGGGCCGATGGCGGGGCGGGTCGGTTTCGACGCGGTCGGGCAGGCGATGTCGGGCGCGGTGCATCTCACCGGCACGCCCGATCGGCCGCACCGGGCGCAGGTCAACTACGTCGATTTCGGCACCGCGCTCCACTGCGCGTTCGGCGCGATGGTCGCGCTCCGCGAACGTGACCGGACGGGGCAGGGGCAGCAGGTGTCGGGCTCGCTGCTCGGCACCGCGGTGGCGATGACCAACGGTCTGGCGATCGATCACGCCCTCAACGGCATCGAGCGGCGTCCGATCGGCAACCGCAGTTACGGATCGGGCCCAACCGACCTGTTCCGCACCAGCGACGGGTGGATCGTGACGCAGGTCGTCAGCAACGCGATCTTCGCGCGCTGGGCGATGCTGGTCGGCGCACCCGAGATGATCGCCGACCCCCGATATGGCGACGATATGGCGAGGGGCGACAATGGCGACGCGCTGAGCGCGAAGATGGCCGACTGGTGCGTCTCACGCACTACGGAGCAGGCCCTCGACGCCCTCGCTGGCGCCCGCGTCCCCGCCGGACCGGTGCTGGCCCCGTCACAGGTCGCCACGCACCCCCAGGTGATCGCGTCGGGCCTGCTCGAACCGATGGATTATCCGGGCACGTCCGCAGCAGCGCCGGTGATCGGCGCGCCGATTCGGATGAGCGAATCGCCCCGCGATCCGATGCAGCGCGCACCGCAAGCGGGCGAGCATACGCGCGCGATCTTATCCGAAGCCGGGTTCGCGGCGGAGGAAATAGCGGCGATGGCTGCGGCTGGGGCGATATGAGCCAGAAACTGAGCCGACGGAGTGGCATGCCTACCCCGCGAGACAGACCCAACCACGTCTCCTAGGACGTGCCCTGCTGCCAGCAAAGGCATCTTCAGTGATCAGTCAGCGGCAGCTCGGATGGCGTCGAGCTTGGCCATCGCGACCGGATCATCTTCCGCGAGCAGTTCCTCCAGATAGAAGCCCGATGGGATGCTGCGGACTGATTTTGCGGTTTCCTCGTCGTGCTCCAAGGCAACGACCGCGAACGCGTCGATCAACTCACGAAGGAATGCCCTGTCGAGCTGATCGAGATCATACCCCAGCGTCTCCAGCATCTCTACCGCAGCGTCTGGATCAAGGATCTCTTCGTCAGCACCTTCGAGAAACATGACGAAGTTCGTGATCATGCGTGCAATCTGTATAGCAATCATAGCTTGACTAGTCTCACCCTGATGTTGGTAACGTTGTACTTCTTGAACATGATCTGGGCCTTGCGCATCAGCTTGGGCGAAGGTACTTCCCAGACTCCGACGAGACCGTGTTCACGCAATACTTGCGATTGACGCAATAGCTGATCTCGTGCGTTCGGTCGGTCAACTACATTCGTCTTGCGATCGATGAGGGTCTCACCCTGCACGCCGTCGAATTTGACGGGTCGCTTCGATCCGTCCGGCATCGTGCGTTTCAACACTGGCGCTTGACCGGCGCGTGCCCCCGTCGCGGCATCGTTGTAGCGTGTAGCCGCATTGCTCTTGCCGAGGTTCTCCTTGACCCATTCGATCTTCGGCGACGGGAAGGGCCTTGGCCTGGGCCTTGCCATCCGCAGGCGACGCAAGGCCGACACCCTGGCAACACCGGCGCCCGGGGGCTGCAACAAGCGCGGCGTTGCCGGCCACCGTTCCCACCGCTTTGCCGATATCGCGTGCAGACGCGTTCGCAACCTTATCGGCTGCGCGCGCAATCTGCACACGCGCCGGTGTAGCCTCCGCCGCGATCGCGGCGTCGATCATGTCGGCGACGCCGCCGATCGTCTCGCGAGCGGTCGATACCGGGTTTGTCGTTACCGCGGAGTAGATCGCCTTGCCGGCTTGTTTGCCGACCTCCGCAATGCCTTGTCCGACACCGCTGGCGAACTCGGTCACCGGATCCGGTCGGGCGTCCAAGGTCGACTTGTAACGACGATAGCGCGCTTCGATGGCTTCGCGGTACGCCGGTCGATCGCCGTAGCGCGCCAGCAACTTGGCCCGCCAGGCATCGGCTTCCGGTATCGTCCGGATCGGAGGCTTCTTCGGATCTTCCCGATATTCTACCCGCGCTGCGGCACCGCCGCCCATTCGACCGCCCTGGCGTTCGACCTGCCCAGCACCGCCCGCCTATCCGGATCCCCCCGCGCCAAAGAAGCGACCCGATTGGGCGAACGTAAAACGCCCGTCGTCCGGGTCATGCCAGTGATCATATTTGAGCTCGAGCCCGCCAGGATCGATGACCAGCGGCAATCTGCCGGTCCGCAACCAATTCGAGAAATCGCGTGCTCGCTTGTTGTTCGATGTCTCGATCATGTAGCCTCACCCGCCTGTGCGACGAGAACATCTGGGCAACAAAATCCAACATTGCAAACGATGGCATCGGAACGCCGCGCTCAGCGGCCATGCCTGCGAGCGATCGCCGCTGCCGCGGCGGAAATGGTGCCCAGAAGAGGACTCGAACCTCCACGACCTTGCGATCGCCAGCACCTGAAGCTGGTGCGTCTACCAATTCCGCCATCTGGGCACGGGGTAGGCCGGCGCCTCTAGGGGAGCGGCGCGGCGCTTGTCAACCGGGCTCGGGCTGGGGCAAGGGGCTCGGGCGAATGCCACGGGAAAAGGTCGGGCGATGAAAGACGGATTGGTGACGATGATCGGCGGCGGCGGCTTCGTCGGCCGCTATGTCGCACAAGCCTTGTTCAAGACGGGCGTCCGGGTGCGGATCGCGCAGCGGGATCCGCGCGCGGCGTATTTCCTGAAGCCGCTCGGTGCGCTCGGCCAAACCCAGATCGTCGCCGCCGACGTGACGCGGGCGGACAGCATCGCGCAGGCGGTCGCCGGCGCCGATGTGGTCATCAACCTGGTCGGGGTGCTCGCGGGCGATTTCCAGCGCTATCACGTCGCGGGCGCACGCACCGTCGCGGAGGCGGCGGCGAAGGCGGGCGCTTCGGCGTTGGTGCATGTCTCCGCGATCGGTGCCGATCCCGAATCGCCGTCCGCCTATGGGCGGTCGAAGGGCGAGGGCGAGGCCGCGGTGCGCGCGGCGTTTCCGGGGGCGACGATCGTGCGGCCCTCGATCGTGTTCGGGCGCGAGGATGCGTTCATCAACCGCTTCGCCGGGATGATCGCCAAGGCGCCGGTGGTGCCGGTGCTGCGCGCGGGGACGAAGTTCCAGCCGGTGTTCGCGGCCGACGTCGCCGACGCGATCGCGGCGATCGTCGATCGGCCGGGCGAGGCGGCGGGGAAAACCTACGAGCTCGGTGGCCCCGATGTGATGACGATGGGCGCGATCATCCGCTGGATCGCCGCCGCGATCGGGCGGACGCCGTCGATCGTCGAGCTGCCCGACATCGCCGGGTCGCTGATCGCCCGCGCGGGGTTCCTGCCGGGTGCGCCGATCACCTACGATCAGTGGCTGATGCTCCAGCGCGACAATGTCGTCGCACCCGGCAGCGAAGGGCTCGCCGCGCTCGGCGTGACGCCGACGCCGCTCGCTGCGGTGGCGCCCGAATGGCTGGTGCGCTTCCGCCGCCAGGGTCGGTTCGGGCGTCGCAACGCCGATCTCGCCGCCTGATCGGCCGCAGCCATGGAACTCCTCACCGTCATTCTCCTCGGCATCGTCGAGGGGATCACCGAATTCCTGCCCGTCTCCTCGACCGGCCACCTGATCCTCGCGACGCGGCTGCTGGGCTATGATGCGGGCCGCTGGGAGGTGTTCAACGTCGTTATCCAGCTCGGTGCGATCCTGGCGATCGTCGTGCTGTACTGGCGGACCTTCTGGGCGGTCGGCATGGGGCTGCTGCGGTTCGATCCGATCGCGGTGCGCTTCGTGCGCAACCTGCTGGTGGCGTTCATTCCCGCGGCGGCGATCGGGCTGGCGATCCACAAGCAGATCGAGGCGATGCTCGGCAATGCCCAGATCGTGTCGATCGCGCTGATCGTCGGTGGATTCGCGATCATTGCGGTGGAGCGGTTCGCGCCGCGCGGGGATATCGTCGGCGTCGCGGATATCCCGTTGCCGCGCGTGATCGGCATCGGCTTCCTGCAGTGTCTCGCGATGGTGCCCGGGGTGAGCCGGTCGGGCGCGACGATCCTCGGGGCACTGGCGCTCGGGGTCGAACGGCGGACCGCGGCGGAGTTCAGCTTCTTCCTCGCGATCCCGACGATGCTCGGCGCCAGCGCGCTGGAGCTGGTCAAGAACCGCGATGCGCTGATGAGCGGGCAGGGCGTCGGGCTGGGTGCGATCGCGGTCGGCTTCGCGGTCTCGTTCGTCGTCGCGCTGCTGGTGGTCCGCTGGTTCATCGGGATCGTAACCAAGCACGGCTTCGTGCCGTTCGCCTGGTATCGGATCGTCGCCGGCGCGCTCGCCCTCGTCCTGCTGCACCAGCTATAGGAACAAAACGGACCTAATATCAGGTAAGATGATGCTCAAGATGAACCTCGCAGCATCATCAACATAGAAATTAGGGATGCAATGCTGTCGTATCGGCCATAATGTTCGTGACGAGCCCCGTTCGATCGCTTAGGGGCGACGACGGAGGCTGACATGGCGAACGAATCCCTGCTGAAGTTTGTCGATCGTGAGCAGGCTTATCCGGCCAAGCGAGCGGCCGAGGATCGGGCGGACGATTTCCGCGAGATCGCGGATCGCTATGCCGTCGTCACGGCGGAGGATCAGGCGGGGCGATGCTCGCAATGCGGCGTCCCATATTGCTCGGTGCACTGCCCGCTCCACAACCATATTCCCGACTGGCTGCGCCTGACCGCCGAGGGGCGGCTTCGCGAAGCGTACGAACTCAGCAACGCGACCTCGACGATGCCCGAGATTTGCGGCCGGATCTGCCCGCAGGACCGGCTTTGCGAGGGCAATTGCGTGATCGAGTTCTCCGGCCACGGCGCGGTGACCATCGGGTCGGTCGAAAAGTTCATCACCGATACCGCGTGGGAACAGGGTTGGGTCGAGCCGCTGGTGCCGGGATCGGCGCGGGGCGCGTCGGTCGCGGTGATCGGCGCGGGCCCCGCGGGGCTGACCGCGGCAGAATATCTGCGCGGCAACGGCTACGACGTCCATGTCTACGATCGCCACGATCGCGCGGGCGGGCTGCTGACCTATGGCATCCCCGGCTTCAAGCTGGAAAAGCCGGTCGTAATGCGCCGCGTCGATCGGCTGAAGGCGGGCGGCATCGTCTTCCATGAAGGCTTCGCGGTCGGCGACGACGCGTCGCTCGACGACCTTCGCCGCCGCCACGACGCGGTCCTGATCGCGACCGGGGTCTACCGCGCCCGCGCGCTCGATCTGCCGGGCGCCGACGGCGATGCCGACGGCAAGGGTAAGGCTATCGCCGCGCTCGATTTCCTGATCGCGTCCAACCGCAAGGGCTTCGGCGATGCGGTGCCCGCGTTCGACGACGGCACGCTCGATGCCGCCGGCAAGGACGTGGTCGTGATCGGCGGCGGGGATACCGCAATGGATTGCGTGCGCACCGCGATCCGCCAGGGCGCACGATCGGTAAAGTGCCTCTATCGCCGCGACCGCGCCAACATGCCGGGGTCGCAGCGCGAGGTCGGCAATGCCGAGGAAGAGGGCGTCGAATTCATCTGGCTATCGGCTCCCGCAGCGTTCGAGGCGGGCGGCGTCGTCCGTGCGCGGCGGATGCGTCTGGGCGCCGCCGACGCCAGCGGCCGCCGTGCGCCCGAGCCCGATCCGGCGGGCGATTTCACGCTCCACGCCGACCTGGTGATCAAGGCGCTCGGCTTCGACGCCGAGGACCTGCCGACGCTGTTCGGCGCACCCGAGCTCGGCGTCAGCCGCTGGGGCACCGTGCTGGTCGACGGCAAGACGCTGATGACCAGCCTCGACGGCGTGTTCGCGGCGGGCGACATCGTCCGCGGCGCCAGCCTGGTGGTCTGGGCGATCCGCGACGGCCGCGACGTCGCTTCGGCGATGCACAAGTGGTTGAAGAACAAGGCCAAGAACGAACGGGTCGCGGCGTGAGGCGGGCAATCATCGCCCTTGCGCTCGCAACGTTGCCGACCGTTGCCGCGGCACAGGCCGTAGCGCCCGCGGCCGACACGGCGGCGGTCGATCCTGCTCGCCTCACCGTGGCGCGGCGGGTGATCGACACGATCATGCCGCCGGCGACCCGCGAACAGATGATGAGCGCGATGCTCACGCCGATGATGGCCAATATCCGGCAGGGCATGAACCAGAACCCGGACTTCGCCAAGATGATGGGCGACGATCCGAAGGTCGCAGCGGCGTTCGAGCGGTACATGCAGCGTCAGCAGGCGCGATCGATCGAGATGATCGGTGCCTCGTTGCCGCAGATGGCGACCGCGATGAGCCGTGCCTATGCCCGTCGCTTCGACGTCGCGCAGCTCGAGGAGATCGAGCGCTTCTTCAAGACGCCGACCGGTCGTGCGTACATGCAGGCGTCGATGACGATCATGGCCGATCCCGACGTCGCTGCCTGGCAGCGCACGATGATGAACGACGCGATGAGCCATGTGCAGCAGGACACCGCCCAGTTCGTGAAAGAAATCACCGCCATCAAGCAGGGTGAGAAGAAGTGACCACTGAAGCCGAACGTCTCCGTCTCGCCGAACACGGCATGTACCGCCCCGAATTCGAGGGCGACGCCTGTGGCGTCGGCATGGTTGCCGCGACCGATGGCAAGGCGTCGCGTCGCGTCGTCCAGTCGGCGGTCGATGCGCTGAAGGCGGTGTGGCACCGTGGTGCGGTCGATGCCGACGGCAAGACCGGCGACGGCGCCGGGCTGCACATCGATCTGCCGCACCGCTTCTTCGACGATGCGGTGGTCGCATCGGGGCACAAGGTGCTGCCGAACCGGCTGGCGGTCGGCATGATCTTCCTGCCGCGCACCGATCTCGGCGCGTCGGAGAGCTGCCGTACGATCGTCGAGAGCGCGATCATCGAGGCGGGCTACACCATCTATGGCTGGCGACAGGTGCCGGTCGACGTCTCGGTGATCGGGATGAAGGCGCAGGCGACCCGGCCGGAGATCGAGCAGATCATGATCGCGGGCCCGCTGCCGGAAGAGGTCAGCGCCGACGAATTCGAGAAGAACCTGTATCTGGTCCGCCGCCGGATCGAGAAGCGCGTCATCGCCGCGCAGATCCAGGGTTTCTACATCTGTTCGCTGTCGTGCCGCTCGATCGTCTACAAGGGGCTGTTCCTCGCCGAGAGCCTGTCGGTCTTCTATCCCGATCTGCAGGATCAGCGTTTCGAATCGCGCGTCGCGATCTTCCATCAGCGCTATTCGACCAACACCTTCCCGCAATGGTGGCTGGCGCAGCCGTTCCGCTGCCTCGCGCACAATGGTGAGATCAACACGATCCGCGGCAACAAGAACTGGATGCTCAGTCACGAGATCCGGATGGCGAGCCTCGCGTTCGGCGACAATTCGGAGGACATCAAGCCGGTGATCCCGGCGGGGGCGTCCGACACCGCGGCGCTCGACGCGGTGTTCGAGGCGATCTGCCGCTCGGGCCGTGACGCGCCGACCGCCAAGCTGATGCTGGTGCCCGAGGCGTGGCAGAAGCGCGGCGACGTGCCCGACGATCATGCCGCGATGTATTCGTATCTGTCGTCGGTGATGGAGCCGTGGGACGGCCCCGCCGCGCTGGCGATGACCGACGGCCGCTGGGCGGTGGCGGGGATGGACCGCAACGCGCTCCGCCCGCTGCGCTACACCCGCACCGCCGACGGCCTGCTGATCGTCGGGTCCGAAAGCGGCATGGTGGTGGTGCCGGAGAGCACCGTGGTCGCCAAGGGGCGGCTCGGCCCCGGGCAGATGATCGCGGTCGATCTCGAGGAAGGCCGGGTGCTCGAGGATCTCGAGGTGAAGGACCGGATCGCCGGCGAGCAGGATTATGCCGGGATGATCGGCGAGTTCCACACGCTGAAGGACCTGCCCGTGGTCGAGGGCGGCATGATCGTCCGCTACGATCGTGCGGAACTCGCGCGGCGCCAGGTCGCGGCTGGGCAGACGCTGGAGGACATGGAGCTGATCCTGTCGCCGATGGTCGACGGCGCCAAGGAAGCGATCGGATCGATGGGCGACGACACCCCGCTCGCGGTGATCAGCGACAAGCCGCGGCTTATCAGCCAGTTCTTCCGGCAGAATTTCAGCCAGGTGACCAATCCGCCGATCGATTCGCTGCGCGAACGCCATGTGATGTCGCTGAAGACGCGGTTCGGCAATCTCGCCAACATTCTCGACCTGCGCGACCAGCGCGAGCGCGTGCTGGTGCTCGATTCGCCGGTCCTGACCGGCGAGCATTGGGCACGGCTGAAGGCGCATTTCGGCACCAGCGCGATCGAGATCGACTGCACCTTCGATGCCGGCGGCGGCCCGGAAAAGTTGCGCGCCGCGATTCAGCGGATCCGCAACCAGGCCGAGCAGGCGGTGCGCGAGGGCAAGAGCGAGCTGTTCCTGACCGACCAGCACGTCTCGGAGGAACGGGTCGCGATTGCGGGCGTGCTCGCCGCGGCGGCGGTCCACACCCATCTCGTCCGGCGCGGGCTGCGGTCGTTCGCGTCGATCAACGTCCGTACCGCCGAATGCCTCGACACCCATTATTACGCGGTGCTGATCGGCGTCGGCGCGACCACGGTGAACGCCTATCTGGCCGAGGCTGCGATCGTCGATCGCCAGGCGCGTGGCTTGTTCGGCGATCTTGCCCTCGAGGAATGCCTGCGCCGCCACCGCGTCGCGATCGAGGAGGGGCTGCTCAAGATCATGTCGAAGATGGGGATCGCGGTGATCTCCTCCTATCGCGGCGGCTATAATTTCGAGGCGGTCGGCCTGAGCCGTGCGCTGGTCAACGATCTCTTTCCCGGCATGCCCGCGAAGATCTCGGGCGAGGGCTATGCCTCGCTCCACCACAGCGCGACGGTGCGCCACGACGCGGCGTTCGACGATGCGGTGGCGACGCTGCCGATCGGCGGCTTCTACCGCCAGCGCCACACCGGCGAAACGCATGCCTATTCGGCGCAGCTGATGCATCTGTTGCAGACTGCGGTCGCGACCGACAGCTACACCAGCTACCTGCAATTCTCGCGCGGGGTCTCTGACCTGCCGCCGGTGTATCTGCGCGATCTGCTGCAGTTCAACTTCCCGGCCGAAGGCGTTCCCGTCGACCAGGTCGAGGCGATCACCGAGATCCGCAAGCGCTTCGTGACGCCGGGCATGTCGCTCGGCGCGCTCAGCCCCGAAGCCCACGAGACGATGGCGATCGCAATGAACCGGATCGGCGCCAAGGCGGTGTCGGGCGAAGGCGGCGAGGACAAGGCGCGCTACACGCCCTATCCGAACGGCGATAACGCCAATTCGACGATCAAGCAGATCGCCAGCGGGCGGTTCGGCGTGACCGCGGAATATCTCAACGCCTGCGACGAGATCGAGATCAAGGTGGCGCAGGGTGCCAAGCCCGGCGAGGGCGGGCAGCTGCCCGGCTTCAAGGTCACCGAATTCATCGCGCAGCTGCGCCATGCGACGCCGGGGGTGACGCTGATCAGCCCGCCGCCGCACCACGACATCTATTCGATCGAGGATCTCGCGCAGCTCATCTACGACTGCAAGCAGATCAACCCGCGCGCGCGGGTCTGCGTCAAGCTGGTGTCGTCCGCCGGGATCGGCACCGTCGCCGCCGGCGTCGCCAAGGCGCATGCCGATGTGATCCTGGTCGCCGGCCATGTCGGCGGCACCGGCGCGAGCCCGCAGACTTCGATCAAATATGCGGGGACGCCGTGGGAGATGGGGCTGAGCGAGGTCAACCAGGTGCTGACGCTCAACGGCCTGCGCGGCCGGGTGCGGCTGCGCACCGATGGCGGGCTGAAGACCGGGCGCGACATCGTCATCGCCGCGATCCTCGGCGCAGAGGAATTCGGGATCGGCACGCTGTCGCTGGTCGCGATGGGCTGCATCATGGTCCGGCAATGCCATTCCAACACCTGCCCGGTCGGGATCTGCACCCAGGATGCGCGGCTGCGTGACAAGTTCGTCGGCACGCCCGAAAAGGTCATCAACCTGATGACCTTCATCGCCGAAGAAGTGCGCGACATTCTGGCGCGACTGGGCGTCAAGAGCCTCGACGAGGTGATCGGCCGCACCGAGCTGCTCCGCCAGGTCAGCCGCGGTGCTGAGCATCTCGACGATCTCGATCTCAACCCGATCCTGGCCAAGGTCGACGCGACCGATGCCGAGCGCCGCTTCAGCCTCGCGACCTTCCGCAACGAGGTTCCCGACAGTCTCGACGCGCAGATCATCAAGGACAGCGCGGCGGTGTTCAGCCGCGGCGAGAAGATGCAGCTCACCTATTCGGTGCGCAATACCCACCGCGCAGTCGGCACCCGGCTGTCCAGCGAGGTAACGCGCACCTTCGGCATGTCGAAGCTCGCCGACGGTCATGTCACCATCCGCTTGCGCGGATCGGCGGGGCAGAGCCTCGGCGCGTTCCTGTGCAAGGGCATCACGCTCGAGGTGTTCGGCGATGCCAATGATTATGTCGGCAAGGGGCTGTCGGGCGGGATCATCATCCTGCGCCCTGCGGTCAGCTCGCCGCTTGCCAGCCAGGACAATACGATTCTCGGCAACACCGTGCTGTATGGCGCGACCTCGGGCAAATTGCTCGCGGCGGGCCAGGCGGGCGAGCGCTTCGCGGTCCGCAATTCGGGCGCGATGGTGGTGGTCGAGGGCTGCGGCGCGAACGGCTGCGAGTACATGACCGGCGGCGTCGCGGTGCTCCTCGGCAAGGTCGGCCAGAATTTCGGCGCGGGAATGACCGGCGGGATGGCGTTCGTCTACGACGCCGACGGCAGCTTCGAACGACGCGCCAACCCCGACAGCATCGTCTGGCAGCGCGTCGCGTCGGAATTTTGGGAAAATACGCTGTACGACCTGGTCGCCGACCACGCGAAATCGACCGACAGCAAATGGTCGAAGGGCCTGATCGAGGATTGGCCGCGGGTGATCGGCGATTTCTGGCAAGTGGTGCCGAAGGAGATGCTCACCCGCCTGCCGCACCCGCTGGTCGACGAGGACGAGGCGGTCGCGGCGGAATAGGGAAGTTTGGAGCGGGTAGACGCGAGCGCGCCGCTCACACCCGTCGTCCCCGCGCAGGCGGGAATAACGAAGTCGGCTGACACGTTCTGCGACAGGTCGCCGGGCTCGGCCTACCCACCCCGCGCCCCTTGCAGGCGCGCCTTCGCCGCCGCTACAGCGAGATGATGTGGCAGCTTTATCAATTCCCCCTGTGCCCCTTTTCCCGCAAGGTCCGGCTGTTGCTGGGTGAGAAGGGGGTCGGCTACGAGCTGGTGAAGGAATATCCCTGGGAACGCCGCGACGAGTTCATCGACATGAACCCCGCCGGCCAGACCCCGGTGATGGTCGACGTCGCCCGCGCGTCGGCGCCGCTGATCGATTCGGTCGCGATCTGTGAATATGTCGAGGAGACCGTCGACAAGGCGGCGATGATCAACGGCACTGCCGCGAACCGCGCCGAGATCCGCCGGCTGGTGACGTGGTTCGACACGCAATTCTATCGTGACGTCACCGGGCTGCTGCTCCACGAGCGTGTCGTCAAGCGCATCGCGCAGCGCGCCGCACCCGACGCGCGGGGCCTGCGCGATGCGATGAAGGGCGCGGTCGGGCATCTCGACTATATCGATTACCTGCTCGATCACCGGAACTGGCTCGCGGGCGCGACGATGAGCCTCGCCGATCTCGCCGCCGCGGCGCAGATCTCGGTCACCGATTATCTCGGCGGGATCGACTGGAAGGGCCACGAACAGACCGCGCGCTGGTATCGCGGCCTGAAGAGCCGGCCGGCATTCCGGCCGTTGCTGTCGGAACGGATGGAGATGATCAACCCGCCCGCGCACTACGACAACGTGGATTTCTGAGCGGGTTCGTTGCCGTCAGCCTAACAACCGCAACGTTGCCGCATCCCGCTCACCGGCAAAGAACCGCTCGATCGCCGCCGCGAACGGTGCAGCATCTGCTGCCACCGCCTCGAACAATGTCATCGACGAGCGCAGCTTGACTGCATCGATGCCGCCGAAGATCGCCTCCGCGGTGCCGCTCGCCGTAGTCGCAGCTTCCGTCGCCTCGATCAGTCGCGAACCAAGAACCGGATGCGACAGATACGACCGCGCCTCCTCCATCGACGCGATCGCGTAGAACCGCGCGGTCTCGCTCCGCCCCAGCCCGGCGATCTGCGGAAATATGAACCACATCCAGTGGCTGGTCTTGCGCCCGCACCGAAGCTCCGCGAGCGCCTGAGCATAAGCATCCTGCTGCGCGCAGAAGAAGCGGTCCAGATTATCCATCCGCTTCATCTGGGCGTCGGCCTTGCCGACCGCAACCGTCGCCCCAGCGATGCGTTCTGATCCCGTAACGACGGGGAACACGGCATGCGGGCGAGCATCGGATTGACGGCATTGGTCTTGCTGGCCGGCTGTGGGGGTGGTGGCGATCCGCCGCCGCCGACGAACGCTGCTGCCGGCTTCGTGCCGCCGCCGGTGCAGGCGCCGACCCCGCTGCCCGGACAGGCGCAGTCCAACCCGCTCACCGCCTATGTCGGCAGATACCCCGGAGAGGCGGTCGACGGCGTCGGCTTCTTCGACCGGACCGAAGTCGCCTCCGCCTTGATCGAGGCGGTGCCCGACGCGCGCTTCCGCCGCACCATCACCAGCCGCGACGTCACCGCGACGCCGATCTTCGCACGCGGCGGGCGGATCGGCGCGCATGGCTGCGAACCGCATAATTGCAGCGACAACAACTGGACCTTCATGGTTCGCGCCAACGGCACTGGCGGCGTTGCCTGCCATCATCTCGCATCCGACGGCGGCAACAGCCGCTGGTATTCGGGCGACAAGCCGGTGGTCCGCCCCGGCGATTGTCCGAGCGCCTGATGCTCGAACATCTCCCCTCCTGGCTGGGCAAGGCGCTCTCGGGACTGCGCGCCGGTGCCGACAAGCTCGCGATCGCCCGCACCGAACTCGGCGGCACCTATCCCGCGCTATCGCTGTCGAGCCCGGCCTTCGCCGATGGCGCGAGGCTCCCCGAGCGCTTCACCGCGGATGGCGAGGGCAGCTCGCCGCCACTGGTTTGGGGCGATCCGCCGGCGGGGACTGTATGTCTGGCGTTGCTGGTCGAGGATGCGGACGCGCCGGCGCCGCAGCCGCTGGTTCATGCGGCGATTTGGGGCCTCGCGGCCGATGCGGGTCGCCTGACCGAGGGCGCGATCGCGCCGGACGGCGCCGGTGACGCTGCGGGCGATGTCGGTCGCAATTCCTTCCGTCGCGAAGGCTGGCTGCCGCCCGATCCACCGACCGGGCATGGCGAGCATCGCTATGCGTTCCAGCTGTTCGCGCTGTCGGCTGCGGTCCGCGATCCCGGTCCGACGCCGGGCCGGACCGCGATGATCGAGGCGATGAGCGGTAATGTCCTCGCGGCGGGCCTGCTGATCGGCACCTATAGCCGCGGTGAGGAGGCGCCGGTCGGTCCGGTCGGGATGGTGGCGCCGGCTTGATCGATTTGAGAAATTGGGCGGCCGCGCAGGGGGTGGCCTGCGCGGTTCAGCCGATCGTCGTGCCGCCCTGGCCGACGATCATCAGCGCGGTCGCTACGAAGGCCGCCGCGGCGATGATGAAGCTGCGAAGCATCGGCTGCGTCCTGGTCCAGGCCGTCACGATCACGCGACCGGAACGACGGGGACCGCGGCGCTGATGGCGACGGCGGCGAAGAACAGGGCGCTGGCGAGCGAGAGAGCGACGCGCTGGGCGTTCTGGAAGCGGTAGGTCATGGTGGAACTCCTTGTCTAAGTCGGAGCGGACCGTCCGCTGCCGATGCAAAGGACTCTGCAACCACCGTGCCAAACATTGTAAGTCGTTGATCCGGCTGGATCGGGATCTCCGGTTCATCCCGAGTTGGTGCGATACGCCACATCCCGCGGTGAATTTCGCCAAAGCTCGGCGCCGGTCGCGGAAGGCGCCGCTATTCTGCCAGCACCCGGTTCCGGCCGGCGGTCTTCGCCTTGTACAATAGCTGGTCGGCGCGGACGAACGCCTGCTCGCCGGTCTCGCCGGCACGGACCGTGGTGATCCCCACCGACATCGTCACCGCGCCGAGCGAGCGATCGGTCTCGCGATTGCGGAAGCGCTTGGCGGCCACCGTGGCGCGCGCGACGTCGATCAGCGCCGCAGCCTGGGCCAGCGAGGTCGGGCCGATCAGGACCGCGAACTCCTCGCCGCCGTGACGCACCACCAGATGTTCGCCGCAGGCATCCGCAATGGTCTGCCCGACGACGCTGAGCACCCGATCGCCGACCGCGTGGCCGTGTTCGTCGTTCACGCGCTTGAACCGGTCGATATCGCACACCGCGAGGCACCAGACGCCGTGCGACAGGTCCCGCGCGGCGAACGCCTCCTCGAACGCGCGACGGTTGGGCAGCCCGGTCAGCGGATCGCGGCGTGCGGCGAGATGGGCCTCCGCCAGCTTCTCGCGCAGGTCGTCGGTCTCGTCGGTGGCGCGGGCGAGGCGTTTCTCGGCGTCGTGGATGCGCGCGATCATCGCGCCGGTCACTCGCGCGATCTCGTCGATTCCCTCGATCCCCGGCCGGTGGACGATCGCGGCCGCGCTCTGTTCGAGATCGCGGCCGAAGCCGCGGGTCTCGTCGTGCATCGCACGCACCATCAGCGCGAAGCCCTCGACCTGCGCCTGGGTCTGCGCAACCAGCTTATCGGCGCCGGCGGCGGCATCGTCGTTGCCGCGCATCGCGCGAGTCGGCTCGCCGGTGGCGACGCTCGTGCCGAGCTTCTCGATGTCGCGCGGGGTCACCCGGACGCGTCCGTCGCTCAGCCGATCGACGGCTTGCGCGATCGAGCCGCCGGGGTCGGTGAGGATCTGGTAGGCGAAGCTGTAATGCGCCGGATCGGGGCTCAGCCCGTGGTCGATGAGGAAGCGGCCGATCCGATCGTAGAGATCGTCCGCTGCTTCCTCATCGACCTGACGTGCGTGCCCCGATGCGCTCATTCATCATCCCATGCCGCCACAGCGATACACGGGAATGGTTAGGGTAGCGTTGACGATGGATCGGGTTCGGGCGGATCGGTTAGCCGCGCGCGGCGCCGCGCACCGCCGCCAGCGTCTTGGCGACATGCTCGCTCGCGTTCATGTCGCTATGGACGAACAGCACGCGGCCGTCGCGGCCGATCACGTAGCTGGTGCGGTTGGTGATCGCGCGGCCCTGCATCTTCTGCGGCAGCGCGACGTCGTATTCCGCGATCACCTTCGGCCCCGCGCTCGCCACCGCGAACTTGCCGGCGCACTTCTCCGCCGAGAACTTCGCGAGCGTGTCGACGGTATCAGCGGACATGCCGATCACGGTCGCGCCAGCCTTGCTGAAATCGGGGATCGCTTCGGCAAAGGCGCGCGCCTCGGCATTGCAGCCGCCGGTGAACGCCGCGGGGAAGAAGTAGAGCACGACCGGGCCCTTCTTCAGCGCGTCCGAGAGTTTCAGGTTGAAGACCTTGCCCGCGATCGCGCCGCGCGTCGCGAAGTCGGGCGCCTTGGCGCCGGGCGCGAGCGCAGCGGTGGCAGGCGAGGCGAGAAGCAGGGCGGCGGCGACGAGATAGCGCATGGCGGAAACTCCTGGATGATTGCGATACGCTAGGCGCCGTTGCCGCCTGCGTCCATTGGCGATACCGCTGCGACGATGCCCGTCAGCCAAGCCGATATCGATCTCGCCCACCGTCTCGCCGACGCTGCCGGCGCTGCCATCCGTCCTTATTTCCGCCGCGACCACGGCGTCGAGCTGAAGGAGGACCGCTCCCCGGTGACGCTCGCGGATCGTGCCGCGGAGACCGCGATGCGCCGGCTGATCGATGCCGAGCGATCGGGCGACGGGATCGTCGGCGAGGAATTCGGCACCAAGCCGGGCGTGACCGGGCGGCAGTGGGTGCTCGACCCGATCGACGGCACCCGCAGCTTCACCGTCGGGCGGGCAATTTTCGGCACGCTGATCGCGCTGGTCGAGGATGGCTGGCCGGTGCTCGGAGTAATCGACCAGCCGGTGCAGCGCGAGCGCTGGATCGGCGTCGCCGGGCGCCCGACGCTGTTCAACGGCGTCCCCGCCGCCACCCGTGCCTGCGCGATACTGGAGGGCGCCATCACCGCGACCACCAGCCCGCATCTGTTCGGTGAGGGCGACGTGCCGTATTATATGGCGCTGGTCGCGGCGGTCTCGGGCGGGAACGCGCGGCAGGGGCCGGTCTATGGCGGCGACTGCTACAATTACGGACTGCTCGCGAGCGGGCATCTCGACATCGTCTGCGAATCGGGGCTGCAGCTTTACGACTTCGCGGCCTTGGTCCCGGTGGTGGAGGGCGCGGGCGGGCGGATGTGCGACTGGAACGGCGATCCGCTGACCGCCGCCAGCGAGGGCCATGTCCTCGCGATCGGCGATCCCGCCCGCACCGACGACGTACTGGAGGCGCTGCACGCCGTCCCGCACGCGTGACGGCGATTGCGTTTCGCGCGGGGTTCGGCTAACGGCCCCGCTTCCTCGAACTTCGCGTGGAACAGATTGCCCGGCCAGTGTGGGCTGCCGCGGCGGTTTTTAGCGAAGATCGTTATCGAAAGGACGAAAATGCCCAAGCTCAAGACGAAGAGCGGCGTCAAGAAACGCTTCAAGCTCACCGCCACCGGCCTGTTGAAGCACGGCGTCGCCGGCAAGCGCCACCGTCTGCTGCATCACAACGGCAAGTACATCCGCCAGAATCGCGGCACCAAGGTGTTGGCCAAGGCCGACACCGCAGCAGTGAAGGCCTGGGCGCCTTACGGCCTCGGTTGAGCGGAAGGAATTAGACAATGGCACGCGTCAAACGGGGTGTAACCACCCGCGCCAAGCACAAGAATATCCTTGAGCAGGCGAAAGGCTATTACGGCCGCCGCAAGAACACCATCCGCATCGCGCGGCAGGCCGTCGAGAAGGCCGGCCAGTACGCGTATCGCGACCGCAAGGTTAAGAAGCGCACCTTCCGCGGCCTGTGGATCCAGCGCATCAACGCCGGCGTCCGCGCCGAGGGCCTGACCTATTCGCAGTTCATGCACGGCTGCAAGCTGGCGGGCATCGAACTCGACCGGAAGGTCCTGGCCGACATCGCGATGCACGAGGAAGCGGCGTTCAGCGCGATCGTCGCGCAGGCCAAGGCAGCCTTGCCCCAGGCCGCCTGAAGCGCCTGTCGCGAGGATGAGACAAGGGGCGTCGGTGGCAACACCGGCGCCCTTTTTCTTTGGTGCGGTATGCGTTCGCCTCTCCTCATTCGTCATCCCGGCGAACGCCGGGACCCATAGACCAGGGAGGCAACGAGGACGTGCCACCATCAGCCAAACCGCTCCCTTGGGTCCCGGCGTTCGCCCGAATGACGTGCCAGGTGGTGCGAGGTGTCGACGGTCACGTGCTACCATCGGCGGCACCGCTACCATGGGTCCCGGCGTTCGCCGGGATGACGGAAGGATCAGGCACGTGCGCGACGACTTCCAGCCTTGCGTCTATCTTCTCGCCAGCCGTCGCCATGGCACGCTCTACATCGGGGTCACCTCCAACCTGCTCGCGCGAACGGTGCAGCACCGCGAGGGGTTGATCCCCGGCTTCACGAGGCAGTACGGCGTCAAGCGCCTTGTCTGGTACGAGGTGCACGACACGATGGAGGCCGCCATTCTTCGCGAGAAGCGACTGAAGGAATGGCGGCGGGCGTGGAAGATCGATCTGATCGAAGCGCACAACGAAGACTGGGCCGATCTCGGCATCGCATTGGGACTGCCTCGCCTCGCGCCGGCATCATCGAAAGTGAGCACTACGTGACCGAAGACCTCGATCAGATGCGCGACCATATGCTCACCGCGATCGACGCGGCGGCGGGGCTCGAGGCGCTCGATGCGGTGCGGATCGAGGCGCTCGGCAAGCAAGGGCGGGTGACGCAGTTGCTGAAGACGCTCGGCGGGATGACCGCAGAGGAGCGCCAGGAACAGGGGCCGCGGATCAACGGGTTGCGCGAGGCGGTGGCCACCGCGATCGCGTCGCGCAAGGCGGTGCTGGAGACGGTCGCGCTCGACATGCGGCTTGCGTCGGAGACGATCGACCTGACGCTGCCGGCGGACGCGCCGCTCGCCGGCACGATCCACCCGGTCAGCCAGGTGATGGACGAACTCGCGGAGATCTTCGCCGATCTCGGCTTCGCGGTCGCGACCGGGCCCGAGATCGAGGACGACTGGTACAATTTCACCGCGCTCAACATACCGGAGACCCACCCGGCGCGGGCGATGCACGACACCTTCTATTTTCCGGACGAGGTCGATCCCGGCACCGGCGCGGTGACCAAGCGGACCGTGCTCCGCACCCACACCTCGCCGGTGCAGATCCGGGCGATGCAGGCGGCGGGCGGCAACACGCCGATCCGGATCATCGCGCCCGGCCGCACCTATCGATCCGACAGCGATGCGACCCACACCCCGATGTTCCATCAGGTCGAGGGGCTGGTGATCGACAAGGGGATCACGCTCGGCCATCTGAAGTGGACGCTCGAGACGTTCCTGAAGGCGTATTTCGAGCGCGACGACATCGTCCTGCGGCTGCGACCGAGCTATTTCCCGTTTACCGAGCCCAGCGCCGAGATCGACGTCGGTTATTCGGTAGTGAAGGGCAAGCGCGTGATCGGCGGCGCCGATGGCTGGATGGAGGTGCTCGGCAGCGGTATGGTCCACCGCACCGTGCTGGAGGCGGGCGGCTATGATCCCGATGTGTGGCAAGGCTTCGCATTCGGCTGCGGGATCGATCGGCTGGCGATGCTGAAATACGGCATGGACGATCTGCGCGCGTTCTTCGACGGCGATGTCCGCTGGCTGAAACATTACGGTTTCTCGAGCCTCGACGTGCCCACGCTGTCGGGGGGAGTCGGCGCATGAAGTTCACCCTGGGCTGGCTTCGCGAGCATCTGGACGGCGCCGCGACGCTCGACGACGTGGTCGAGGCGCTGACCCGCATCGGGCTGGAGGTCGAGGGAGTCGAGGATCCCGCGGCGAAGCTGGCGGCGTTTCGCGTCGCGCGCGTGCTGTCGGCCGAACGTCATCCGCAGGCCGATAAGCTGCAGGTGCTGTCGGTTGATGCGGGCGACGGGCCGCTGCAGGTGGTCTGCGGCGCGCCGAATGCGCGTGCCGGGATGGTCGGGGTGTTCGGCGCGCCGGGCGCCTATGTGCCCGGGCTCGACGTGACGCTGAAGGTCGCGAGCATCCGCGGCGTCGAATCGAACGGCATGATGTGTTCGACGCGCGAGCTGGAACTCGGCGACGATCACGACGGCATCATCGAGCTGCCCGCGGATGCGCCGGTCGGCATGTCCTACCCCGATTATGCCGGGCTCGCCGATCCGGTGATCGATGTCGCGATCACGCCCAACCGGCAGGATTGCATGGGCGTGCGCGGCATCGCGCGCGATCTCGCCGCGGCGGGGCTCGGCAATTTGAAGCCGCTCGCGGTCGAGGGTGTCGTCGGCGAGGGCGAAGGGCCCGACGTCCGCACCGAGGACGCGGTGGGCTGCCCCGCCTTCCATGCGCAGTCGGTGACCGGGGTGGCGAACGGCGAGTCGCCCGACTGGATGCGCCGCCGGTTGATCGCGATCGGGCAGAAGCCGATCTCGACGTTGGTCGACATCACCAATTACGTGATGATCGATCTCGGTCGGCCGCTCCACGTCTACGACCGCGCGACGCTTTCCGGCGGGCTGGTCGCGCGGACGGCGCGAGCGGGGGAGGAAGTGGTCGCGCTCAACGGCAAGACCTACGCGCTCGACGCGGGTATGACCGTGATCGCGGACGATGTGCAGGTCCACGACATCGGCGGGATCATGGGCGGCGAGCATTCGGGCGTGTCGGCGACGACGACCGACGTGCTGATCGAATGCGCCTATTTCGATCCCGACGCGATCGCGCGGACCGGGCAGAAGCTGCTCCTCACGTCCGACGCACGCACGCGATTCGAACGCGGAGTCGATCCGGCGTTCCTCGACGACGGGCTGGCGATCGCGACGCGGCTGGTGGTCGAGCTGTGCGGCGGCACCGCGAGCGGGGTCACCCGGGCCGGCGCGGCGCCGGTGGAACCGCGCACCGTCAGCTACGATCCGCGGCTGTGCAGCGAGCTTGCGGGACTGCATGTCGCACCCGAGCGGCAGGCACGAATCCTGCTGTCGCTCGGCTTCTCGGTCGGCGCGATCCAGCGGCCCGATGCTTTCTCAGATGCGCTGTTCGCGACGATCGGCTCGGCCTGGCCGGTCAGCGTGCCGAGCTGGCGCCGCGACGTCGACGGACCGGCCGATCTGGTCGAGGAGATCGTCCGGATCGAGGGGATCGACAAGGTGCCGTCGACCCCGCTGCCGCGCGTCCCCGGCGTGGCGCGGCCGACCGCGACCCCCGAACAGAAGCGCGAACGCCGCGTCCGTCGCGCCGCCGCGGCGCGCGGGCTCGACGAGGCGGTGACGTGGAGCTTCCTGTCGGAGGCCGAAGCCGCGCCGTTCGGCGGCGGCACCTGGTCGCTCGCCAATCCGATCAGCGAGGATCTGAAGGTGATGCGCCCGTCGCTGCTGCCGGGGCTGCTGTCCGCGACCACGCGCAACCTGCGTCGCGGCGCTACCGGCGTGCGGCTGTTCGAGCTCGGCCGCCGCTATCTGGCGACCGGCGAGCACCCGACGATCGGCGTCATCCTGGCGGGCGAGCGCCGTCCGCGTGGCTGGCGCGACGGCAAGGCGGCGAGCTTCGACGCCTTCGATGCCAAGGCGGAGGCGATCGCGCTGCTCGCCGCGGCGGGCGCACCGATCGAGAATCTGCAGGTCATGAAGGAAGCGGGGCATGCCTGGCATCCCGGCCAGTCGGCGACGCTGCGGCTCGGGCCGAAGACGGTGCTCGCGGCGTTCGGCATGCTTCACCCGCGGCTGCTGAAGGCGTTCGATCTCGACGGCGCGGTGGCGGCGGTCGAGCTGTACCTCGATGCGGTGCCGCTGAAGCGCGCGGCCGGCTTCATGCGCCCGGCCTATGCGCCGCCGGCGTTGCAGCCGGTCCGGCGCGACTTCGCCTTCCTGGTGCCCGCCGATCTTGCGGCGGACGCGCTGGTCCGCGCGATCCGTGGCGCCGACAAGGCGGCGATCGTCGCGGCGCGGATCTTCGACGTGTTCGAACGCGACGGGGAGAAGTCGGTGGCGGTCGAGATCGTGCTGCAGCCCGGCGAGAAAAGCTTTACCGAGGCCGAACTGAAGGCGATCGCCGACAAGGTCGTCGCGGCTGCTGGAAAATTAGGAGCATCGCTGCGTGGCTGAACCGATCCGCATCGCCTCCGACTTGCTGAGCGCCGCGATCGACCCGATGGGTGCGGAGCTGTCGAGCCTGCGCGACGTCGAAGGGCGGGAGCTGATGACCAACGCCGATCCGGCGTTCTGGACCGGGCGCGCGCCGCTGCTCTTTCCGGTGGTCGGAATGCCGTACCGCGAGACGATCCGCGTCGACGGCACCGAATATCCGATGAAGAAGCACGGCTTCGCGCGTCATTCGCGCTTCGCGGTCGCGGAGGTCGGGGCCGAACAGGCGCGACTCGTCCTCACCGACAGCGACGAGACCCGCGCGATCTACCCGTTCGCGTTCGAGCTGTCGGTCACGTTCCGCATCGACGGGCCGACGCTGTCGATCGAGGTAGCGGTGATCAACCGTGGGCCAGCCGAGATGCCGGCGAGCTTCGGCTTCCACCCCGCCTTCGCCTGGCCGCTGCCCTATGGCCAGGATCGTGGCGCTCACCACATCGTATTTTCCGCCGACGAGCCAGACGCGCTGAAGAGAATCGCCGCCGACGGCACGATCGCCGAGGCGACGCGGGACACGCCGCTGGACGGCCGCGTTCTGCATCTGTCCGACGCGGTCTTCGCGACCGACGCGCTGGTGTGGGATCGGGTGCGGTCGGACAAGGTCATCTACGGCGCGACCGCGGGTCCGCGGCTCGAGATCCGCTTTCCCGACACGCCGATGCTCGGCATCTGGACCAAGCCCGGTTCCGCCTATGTCTGCGTCGAACCCTGGCACGGCATCGCCGACCCCGAGGGCTATACCGGCGA
This sequence comes from Sphingomonas sp. Tas61C01, assembly GCF_052567495.1. Taxonomy (NCBI): domain Bacteria; kingdom Pseudomonadati; phylum Pseudomonadota; class Alphaproteobacteria; order Sphingomonadales; family Sphingomonadaceae; genus Sphingomonas; species Sphingomonas sp. Tas61C01. The sequence continues at coordinate 2,078,070 of NZ_CP199583.1, read as the reverse complement.
GTATCGCGACAAGCCGGGGGTTTTCGTCGTTCCCGTCGGCGGCGAGAAGCGGATCGGGATGAGCGTGACGCTGGTGCCGTAGCGAGCGTGCGTCATGCCGCGCCCCGCGCCGGCATCCACCCATCGACGCACCGGCCGCGACCTGCGGCGCGGTGGATGCCGGATCGAGGCCGGCATGACGAAGAGCCGATCATGACCCAATCCCCCCGCCGCACCTTCGCGATCATCTCGCATCCCGACGCCGGCAAGACGACCCTGACCGAAAAGCTGCTCTATTTTGGCGGCGCGATCCATCTCGCGGGCGAGGTGAAGGCACGCGGGCAGAACCGCCGCGCGCGATCCGACTGGATGAAGATCGAGCAGCAGCGCGGCATATCGGTCACCTCGTCGGTGATGACCTTCGAACGCGAGGGGATCACCTTCAACCTGCTCGACACCCCGGGGCACGAGGATTTCAGCGAGGACACCTACCGCACGCTGACCGCGGTCGACTCCGCGGTGATGGTCATCGACGCGGCGAAGGGCATCGAGCCGCAGACGCGCAAGCTGTTCGAAGTCTGCCGGCTGCGCAGCGTGCCGATCATCACCTTCGTCAACAAGGTCGACCGCGAAGGCCGGCCGGTGTTCGAGCTGCTCGACGAGATTGCCGACATGTTGGCACTCGACGTCTGCCCGATGAGCTGGCCGATCGGCATGGGCGGCGAGTTCGAGGGCGTGCAGGAGCTGGCGACCGGCAAGGTCAGCCGACCCGAGGGCGACAGCCGCGCATTCCTGGGCAAGATCGACACCGACGTGACGCTGCCCGAGCGCTTCGCCGAGGAGATCGAGCTTGCGCAGATGGGCTATCCCTCGTTCGACGCCGAAGCGTATCGCAACGGCGATCTGACGCCGGTCTATTTCGGGTCGGCCCTGAAGGATTTCGGGGTCGCCGAGCTGATCGCGGCGCTCGCCGAGTTCGCGCCCAGCCCGCGGCCGCAGCCCGCCGAGCCGGAGCCGATCCTGCCCGACGAAAAGGAGGTCACCGGCTTCATCTTCAAGGTCCAGGCGAACATGGACCCCAACCACCGTGACCGGATTGCGTTCATGCGGCTGTGTTCGGGCGTGTTCAAGCGCGGCATGAAGCTGACACCGACCGGACATGGCAAGCCGATCGCGGTGCATTCGCCGATCCTGTTCTTCGCGCAGAATCGCGAGCTAGCGGACGAGGCGTTCCCGGGCGACATCATCGGCATCCCCAACCACGGCACACTGCGGGTCGGCGACACGCTGTCGGAACGCGCCGCGATCCGCTTCACCGGGCTGCCGAACTTCGCACCCGAGATCCTGCGCCGGGTGGTGCTGAAGGACCCAACGAAGACCAAGCAGTTGCGGAAAGCGCTCGACGATATGGCCGAGGAGGGCGTCACCCAGGTCTTCTATCCCGAGATCGGATCGAACTGGATCATCGGCGTGGTCGGGCAGCTCCAGCTCGAGGTGCTGCTCAGCCGCCTCGACGCCGAGTACAAGGTCGCCGCCGGGCTTGAACCCGCGCCGTTCGACACCGCGCGCTGGGTTTCGGCCGACGACGTGGCAGACCTGAAGGCGTTCACCGACATCAACCGCTCCGCGATGGCAAAGGACCGCGACGGCAACCCGGTATTCCTGGCGAAGAGTGCGTGGGAGGTCGGGTACATCGCCGACCGGTATTCGAAGGTTCGGTTCGCCGCCACGCGGGAGCGCTGACGCACTGATCAGGCGCAATAGGTACGAACGGTTCCCCCTATTTGGGGGGTTCGTCTCACGCCATGCACCGGCGGTCGCTGCACCGCAAAAATCGCCTTGTATCAAGCATGTGGCCGCGCTTTGTGGAAGATGCAGGCGGGAGGCAACGATCTCTCCCCGCCTGACCTCCATCATCGCTACACACGGCGTCGCGCTGTTCGCGCGCGGCTGCCCAAACGCCAGAACGGGCCCTCCATGCACCTCATTCCGTACCAGCCGAAGAAGATCATCACCAAGCGCCGCCTCCTGTCGACCGCTGTCGTCTGCGTCGTCGCCACGGCCGCCTATGCGGAACTTAAAGAGCCGTATGGCGAGGAGCTTCCGGTGATCATCGTTCCGGGTGCCACGCCGACGCCGACACCCGTCGCCACCCCGACCCCGACCCCCACCGCAACGCCGACCACGACGGCCGGCCGGTCGAACCGCCTGGGCGTCAACGTGGCGCCGAGCATCTATTACAATACGGAGCGGGTGTTCGCGAACCTCGCCCAGGCATCGGGCGGCTGGAAGGATCCCAATGCGGGCTGGGGCATCATGGCGGCCAACAAGCTCAACGCCTCTGGTTACCCGATCACCGGCGGCGTGCTGGCGCTCAACGTTCCCCAGCCGGTCTGGTCGGGCAAGGACGTCGCGGTCACCTGCACCTGGCTCGGCAGCGGGTCGGTGCGGATCGACGGCGATGCACGGGCGAGCGGTGCCAACAACCGCGTGTCGTTCACCTGGCTCGGCTCCAAGGGCAAGACGCGACCCAACATCCTGGTCTATGTCACCGGCGCCACGGCGTCGGCGCCGTTCCGCGGTCTCGACTGCCGCGAACCCGGCCTCGCGGTGACGGGCCAGTTCGACCAGCGGTATGTCGACGACATGAAGCCGTTCGGCGTGCTGCGATATCTCGACTGGTCGAACACCAACGGCAACCCGGCAAGCGTTACCTGGACCAATCGCTCGACGCTCGACAAGAGCGGCGTCGACGGGACCGCGATCGAAAGCCAGATCGATCTGGCCAATGCGACGGGATCGGACCCCTGGTTCACGATCGCCTACAATGCCGACGAGACCTACGTCCGTAACATCGCCAAGCTGGTCCACGATCGGATGGCGCCGGGCCGCCGGGCGTATTTCGAGCTTTCGAACGAAGTATGGAACTTCGCCTTCCCGGTTGCGACCCAGGCGCTCAACGAAGGCATTGCCGAGAAGCTGTCGACCGACAAGTACAGCAACGGGCTGATGCGCTATGCCGAGAAGTCGATCTGGATGCACAAGCTGCTGACCCAGGCGTTCGCGGACAATCCGTCGCGGCTGGTGCGCGTGGTCAGCGCGCAGAACGACAACAGCTTCACCGCGCGCACGATCATGTCGTTCCGCGATACCGCGAACTGGGTCGATGCGCTGGCGACCGCGCCGTACTTCGGGCACAGCTTCTACACTGGCGCCAACGCCAACGTCACCGATCTGTCGAAGCTGTTCACCGCACTCGAGGCGACGCGCGTCAACGCACTGGCCAAGGCCCGCGAGAACAAGGCGGTCGCGGACAAATACGGCAAGCGCTACATCACTTACGAGGCGGGGCAGCACGTCATCGCACCGACCGCGAAGGCGCCGCTCGATGCCGCGTTGCAGCGCAGCACGCTGATGTACGACATGTACAAGCGCTACATCGCCGACTGGAAGGCGCAGATGGGCGATGTGATGACGCTCTATTCGGCGACCGGGCCGCTTGGGCAGTCAGGCTCATGGGGCATGCGCGAATATGCGGGTCAGCCGCTCGCCCAGACCCCGAAGCTGCGCGCGGCGCTGGAGGCTGCCAAGTAACGCCTGATGGAAGCGCCGGCGCAGTTTACCGAAAGATCGGGAACCTGCCGGCGTCCAGGGGCGTACACTGGCATCGCTTCAGCATGGCGACTTTGACTGGCGGCGCCCCGTGGCGCCGCCAGTCGTCTTTTCGCCCCCGCGAAATCTGATCAGGTGTAGGTGACGACCGAGCGGCGACGGCGGTAGCGCATCGACGCGCCGAGCATGCCGAACCCGACGAGCATCAGGCCCCAGGTGGCGGGTTCGGGCACCGCAGTCCCATTGTCGGCGAACGTGGTTCCCGGACCATCAAAGGTTAGCGTATAGGCACCGAAATCGATGTTGTTGAAGCCGGTGACGACCGCCTGATACCCTTGGCCGAGTTCCAGATCGACGATGACCTGCGACGTGGTGAAGTTGCCTAGGACGATGTCGTCGTCCAGCGCGATCAGGTCGACGAGCGGTTTGGCCGGATCGAACGCGCCATTGTAGAGCGCCAGGAATGGATCGTAGGCGCGCGTCTGCGTAACCAGCGTCAGCGTGTAGGTCCCGCTCACATCGACGACGAATTCCGTGATCTGGAACGCGACTGCAGTTCCGACCAAGGACTTGATGGTCGGCGTCACCGGCCGGTTGAACGTCGGGCCACCGGTGGTGTTGCCGGAAATTACCACGGTCGCTGCGTAAGCCGGCGAGATCGTCGCGGCGAGCAGCGCCGCAGCCAATATGGTCTTCATGACGAACCCTCCGTGCCTGATCGTCGATCTTGCAAACCGTCTGGTTGCACCCTTCGTTAAGGATGTCGGATCACCCGGCGATTCGCAAACTTATTCCGCCTGCGAACCATTAACCCTGCGCAATACGTCCCACGATGATACAGGGGGCCGCGCGTCGATCGACGGCATTGCAACTCACCGTATCGGACGGGGCGGCTGTCGCAATCGCGGCGGGCATCGGTAGACGCCGCAGGGTCGCCCCGGCATTGGCTGACCGACGCCGGGGGGCTGGAGTTCGATTCTTGTTCAACACGATGTGGAAGATGCCCGCCCGATTGTGGCGCAGCCGCGACGCGGCCGTCGACGGTGGCCATGCCAGCGATCGGCTCGAGATCGCGCACGGCCCGCTCGAAGAGATGGTGAAGCTCGCCGCCGATGTCGACGAGGATGAAGGGCAGCTGCTCTCGATCGACTGCGTCGGCGCGAAGAAGCCGATCGCCTGGTCCGAGATCCGTGCCCTGCGCCGCGCACCGACCTTCCCGATCGAGATCTGACATCGGCGCTGCCGACGCGACCCGCCCGACGATCGGCACGCGGCGCATGCCGCGCGTGCTCGCGGGTGCGGGAGTGATCTCGGCAGGCGTCGTCCTCGTCCTGCTCGCCGGCGTCGCGATCGGTCGCTGGCCGTTCCCGTTCGACGGCCCGATCGTGACGGGGTTGCGGCACTGGGGCGGACCGCGCTGGCTGGCGCATGCGGCGGGCGACGTCACCGCGCTCGGCGGCGGCACCGTGCTGACGATCGTGGTGATCGCGGTGGCCGGGCTGCTCGCGGTGCAACGTCTCTGGCTGACCGCCGCCTCGGTCCTGCTCGCCAGCACGACCGGCGGGATCGCGGTCGACCTGATCAAGAACCATGTCCTCCGCGCGCGCCCCGATCTGGTGCCGCACCTCGTCCCGGTATCGGGGTACAGCTTTCCAAGCGGCCATGCCGCCAGCAGCGCGGTGGTCTATCTGACGATTGCCGCGATTGCGGGGCAAGTCACTCCCGATCGCGCGATCCGCCGCTACCTGCTCTGCTGCGCGATCCTGCTCGTCGGGATGATCGGCAGCAGCCGCGTCTATCTTGGCGTGCATTGGCCGAGCGACGTGCTCGTCGGCTGGAGCTTCGGCACGCTGTGGGCGCTCGGCTGGTGGATCGCCACCGCCCGCACCCGCGTCGCGATCGGCGGCGAGCGCTAGCGCCCCATCTCCGCGAGCTTGCGCTCCCAGGCCAGGGCGTCGCGGACGATGCCGTCGAGATCGTCGCGCTCGGGGCGCCAGTCGAGCGTGCGCAGGATCGCGGCATTGTCGGCCACGAGTTCGGCGGGGTCGCCCGCGCGGCGGCCCTCCAGCCGGCGCTCGATGACGTGGTTGGTCACCCGGTCGACCGCGTCGAGCACCTCGAGCACCGAGAAGCCGCGGCCATAGCCGGCGTTGAGGGTATGCGAGCGGGTCGGCTCGCCGATCAGGAGCGCCAGCGCGGCGACATGCGCGGCGGCGAGGTCGCTGACGTGGATATAGTCGCGCACGCCGGTGCCGTCGGGGGTGTCGAAATCGGTGCCGTAGATGCCCACCGCATCGCGCTTGCCGGTCGCCGCTTCGACCGCGATCTTGATCAGGTGCGTCGCGCCGACCGTCGACTGGCCGCTGCGCGCCTGCGGGTCGGCGCCGGCGACGTTGAAATAGCGCAGCGCCGCATAGTTGAGCGGATGCGCCGCCGCGACGTCGCGCAGCATCGCCTCGGTCATCAGCTTCGACATGCCATAGGGGTTGATCGGGACGGTCGGATCGCCCTCCGCGACGGGCACCTTGGCGGGCGTGCCATACGTCGCCGCAGTCGAGGAGAAGATGAAGTGCGGCACGCCCTCGGCCACCGCGCTCTCGATCAGTGCGCGCGAGGCGGCGGTGTTGTTGCGATAATATTTGAGCGGATCGCTCACCGATTCGGGCACCACCACCGATCCGGCAAAATGCATGATCGCGCGAACACCGTGTTCGCGGAGCGCAGCGCGGACCCTGGCATCGTCGGCAACGTCCGCCACCACCAGCGCCGCGCGCGGATCGACCGCCCAGTCGAAGCCGGTGACCAGATTGTCGAGCACGACGACGTCGTAACCGGCGTCGAGCAGCGCCAGCACCGCGTGGCTGCCGATATAGCCGGCCCCGCCAGTCACCATCACCTTGCCCTGCAATCGCGTCATTTCCGGCCTCCCACTTTGCGCGCGCCGTAGCGGCTTCCTATCTTGGCGGAAAGGAGATCGTGATGACCGACTATGCCACATTAGCGGGCGGTTGCTTCTGGTGCACCGAAGCCGTGTTCAAGGACGTGATCGGCGTCGAGAGCGTCGAGAGCGGTTATATTGGCGGCGATGTGCCGGATCCGACGTACAAGCAGGTCTGCGGCGGCGACACCGGCCATGCCGAGGCGATCCGGGTCGGCTACGATCCCGAACAGCTGCACTATGGCGACCTGCTGGACATCTTCTTCGCGACGCACGATCCCACCCAGCTCAACCGCCAGGGTGGCGATGTCGGCACGCAATATCGCTCGGCGATCTTCCCGGAGAACGAGGCGCAGGAGCGCGAAGCGCTGGCCGGCATCCAGCGCGCGCAAGCCGATCAGGACAAGCCGATCGTCACGACGGTGGAGCCGAAGAGCGTTTGGTATCCTGCGGAAATATACCACCAGGATTATTGGGAAACCTCGGGCCGCAGCAATCCCTATTGCATGGCGGTGATCCCGCCCAAGCTGCAGAAGCTGCGCAAGTCGTTCGCGGCGCGATCGAAGGCGGTGGTCTCGGCGTAGGGGCGAAGCTCCCGGAGTTACCTCCCGCTCCGCCACGGCGTCGCCGCGCCACCTCCGCTTGGCGGAGGAGGATCTTTAAATTCCTCCCTCGCGAAGCGGAGGAGGGGGCCCCTTCGTTAGGCGCTACCTAGATCAGCGCGACCGCGTGCGGCTCTTCCGCGCGGCGTATTTCGCGTCGCGGATCGCCTTGCGATCCGCATCGCTCAACTCCGGCGCTGCCACGGGAGCCGGCACCGCGGCGGCTGCTTCAGCCTTCTCGCGCTTCAACCGCTTCGCTTCCTCTTCGGCCGCGCGCTTGGCGATCCGCTTCTCCGCCTCGGCAGCCTCGCGCGCCTCGCGCGCGGCGGCCTTCGCTGCGACGACTGCTTCGTCGACCGGCGGTTTCGCCTTCAGCTGTTCCAGCGCCTTCTGCTTGGCGAGCGCGGACGCGCCCATCCGGTCGTTGTAATCGGGAAGCTTGAACCCCGCCATTCTCGTCGTCCTTGTGTCGTTCGTCGCGGCCCGCTGCTCCGCGGGCGATCGTGCCAGCCCCTTAAACATTTCTCGGCGTCACGATATCCCCCGCCCGTGCTTTTCATGATCGCACCACGGCAAGGGGCGGTGCGGAAGCGGCTTTCATTCGCAGGATTACTGTCCTAAGCCGGATGCCGAAACGCTGGGGCTCACCGATTTACGGTAGGTGTTTCAATAGCGTAGGGGAGGCTAGCGGTTGACGAGCGGACCTGCCAATCTGTCGGAGATCATCGTCCAATCCGGACGCGGTCCGATCTGCGCATTCGACCACGACTTTCGGCTGATCGCCTTCAACCAGGCCCATAGCGACGAGTTCTTCCGCATCTACGCCTATCGCGTGAAGATCGGCGACGTCTTCCCCGATCTGTTCCTGCCCGACCAGGCCCCGATCATCCGCGGCTTCATGGCGCGCGCGCTGGCGGGCGAGATCTTCAGCGTGGTCGAGGAATTCGGCGATCCAGACATGGCACGGCCTTATTGGGAGATTCACTACGCGCCGCTGCGCGAGGCGGACGGGGCGATCATCGGCGCCTTCCATCACGCGCAGGACATCAGCGCCCGGCTCCGGGCCGAGGCCGCGTTGGCCGAGACCCGCAACGTGCTGCGCGCTTCGCAGCGGATGGAGGCGGTCGTCGCCCAAGCCGCAGCCGGGATCGCCAATCTCGACGCGGTCGGCAACTTCACCTTCGTCAACGATCGCTATTGCGAGATGCTCGGGCGGCCGCGGGAGGAACTGTTGCGGCTGCGCATCCAGGACCTGACGAGCGTGACGGACGTCGGCCGCGACGTCGCCGACATCGCGGCGCTGGTCGAGGGCGGTCCATCGTTCGAAAGCGAACGTCGCTTCCGCCGTCCCGACGGCAGCGAGGTGTGGATCCGCAACGGGGTGTCGGCGATCCGCGGGCCCGACGGGCAGCTCGATTCTATCCTCGCGGTCGCATTCGACGTCACCGAGCGTCGCGGCCTGGAGGACGAACTCGCCCGCGCCCGCGACACGCTGGAAGGCGAGATCGCGACGCGCACCGCGCAGCTTCGCGCCAGCCAGGACCGATTGCGCTCGATCTTCGAGACGAGCTTCGGGTTCCAGGCCCTGATGGACGCCGACGGTGTCTTGCTCGACGCCAACGCGACCTCGCTGGCGACGATCGACGCGTCGCTCGACGAGGTGGTCGGGCGGCGCTTCTGGAACACGCCGTGGTTCGCCGCGACTCCGGGGATGAGCGACGCGGTACAGGCCGGGGTGAAGTCCGCCGCCGGCGGCGACATCTTTCGCCGGTCGATCCATGTCGACCTGCCGGTCGGCGGCTGGCGCTGGTACGACTTCGCGATGCGCCCGATCACCGATCAGGCGGGCAATGTCGTTACCATCGTCGCAGAAGCGATCGAGACGACTCGCCGTCGCATTGCCGAAGAAGCGCTGCGGCAGTCGCAGAAGCTCGAGGCGATGGGCCAGCTCACCGGCGGCGTCGCGCATGATTTCAACAACCTGCTCACCCCGATCATCGGCGCGCTCGACATGCTGCAGCGGCGCGGCGTCGGTGGCGACCGCGAGCACCGGCTGATCGACGGAGCGATGCAGGCTGCGGATCGCGCGAAGACGCTGGTCCAGCGGCTGCTCGCCTTCGCGCGGCGCCAGCCGCTGCGTTCGACCGCAGTGGATCTGTCGGCGCTGGTCGGCAGCATGGCGGGGCTGATGGCGAGCACGCTCGGCCCCAAGATCGCGGTCAATGTCGAGGTGCCGGCGGATACCCCGGCGGCGCAGGCCGACGCCCATCAGCTCGAGATGGCGATCCTCAATCTCGGGGTGAACGCGGGCGATGCGATGCCGGACGGCGGCGTGCTGACGATCTCCGCGCATCTCGAGACGGTCACGGCACGGCACTTCGCGGGGTTGGCGCCGGGCGTCTATCTGCGTCTGCGGGTGGCGGATACCGGTGCGGGCATGAGCGCGGAGGTGCGGACCCGCGCGGTCGAGCCGTTCTATTCGACCAAGGGGATCGGCAAGGGCACCGGGCTCGGATTGTCGATGGTCCACGGGCTGGTCGCGCAGCTCGGGGGAGCAATGGCGATCGACTCTGCGCCCGACGAGGGCACCCGTGTCGACCTGTGGCTGCCGGCCAGCGCGCAGCCCGCGCCGCGCAGTGCCCGCCCGGTGGAAACGCTGCCGCTGATCCGCACCCGGGGGATCGCGCTGCTGGTCGACGACGAGGAACTGGTCCGCACCAGCACCGCGGACATGCTCGTCCAGCTCGGCTACGACGTCATCGAGGCGCCGTCAGCCGAAGACGCGCTGACGATCATCCAGGGCGGCAGGCGCATCGACCTGCTCGTCACCGATCATCTGATGGCGGGGATCTCCGGAGCGGAACTCGCTCGCATCCTGCGCGATATCCGGCCGGACCTGCCGATCCTGATCGTCTCGGGCTATGCCGAGGTCGCCGAGATGGCTCCGGACGTTCCGCGCCTCGCCAAGCCGTTCCGGCAGGCGGATCTTGCCGCCAGCGTGGCGGCGCTCGCACCGGCGTGAGGATTTGTGTGATCTTTACAGCATGACTAGATGTGAACGCCGGCAGTGACCAGCCGTACGCGAAAACTCACGGTTAACGGCTAATCCAAGCTGCATCATCATGTACGTACCTTTGCAACGACGACTCGCAAGGGGACCTTCCGCCATGACCTATCAAGACAGCATCGCCCAAACCGACCAGCTGATCCGCAGCTACAAGGGCAGTTGGGACGGGATCGATGCCGAGGCGGTGGCGCGGATGAAGCTCCAGAACCGGTTCCAGACCGGGATCGAGATCGCGCGCTACACCGCCGCGATCATGCGCCGCGACATGGCTGCGTACGACGCCGATCCCGCGGCCTACACGCAATCCCTGGGTTGCTGGCATGGCTTCATCGGTCAGCAGAAGATGATCAGCATCAAGAAGCATTTCGGCTCGACCGAGCGTCGCTATCTCTACCTGTCCGGCTGGATGGTCGCAGCGCTGCGCAGCGAATTCGGGCCGCTGCCCGATCAGTCGATGCACGAGAAGACGAGTGTCCCGGCGCTGATCGAGGAACTCTACACCTTCCTGCGCCAGGCCGACGCGCGCGAACTGGGGATGATGTTCCGCGACATCGATGCGGCGCGCGACGCCGGCAACGAGCTGGAGGAGAAGCGGCTGCTGAACGCGGTCGAGAACTACCAGACCCATGTCGTGCCGATCATCGCCGACATCGATGCGGGCTTCGGCAATGCCGAGGCGACCTATCTGCTCGCCAAGAAGATGATCGAGGCGGGTGCCTGCGCGCTGCAGATCGAGAACCAGGTCAGCGACGAGAAGCAGTGCGGCCACCAGGACGGCAAGGTCACCGTGCCGCACGAGGACTTTCTCGCGAAGGTGCGAGCCTGCCGCTACGCCTTCCTCGAACTCGGGGTCGACGACGGCATCATCGTCACGCGCACCGACTCGCTGGGTGCCGGCCTCACCAAGCAGATCGCGGTCAGCAAGGAGCCGGGCGACCTCGGCGACCAGTATAACGGCTATCTCGACTGCGAGGAGATCGACCCCGCCAGCCCGAATGCAGTGATTGGGCGCAACGGCGACGTCATCCTCAACCGTGACGGCAAGCTGATGCGCCCGAAGCGGTTGCCGTCGAACCTGTTCCAGTTCCGCGAAGGCACCGGCGCCGACCGCTGCGTGATGGATTGCATCGCGTCGCTGCAACACGGCGCCGACCTGCTGTGGATCGAGACCGAGAAGCCGCACATCGAACAGATCGCGTCGATGGTCGACCGCATCCGCGAAGTCGTGCCCAACGCCAAGCTGGTCTACAACAACTCGCCGTCGTTCAACTGGACGCTGAACTTCCGCCAGCAGGTCTACGATGCCTGGGTGGAGGCGGGGCGCGACGTGTCCGGCTACGACCGGACGCGGCTGATGTCGGTCCAGTATGACGACACCGATCTCGGCGCCGAGGCCGACGAACGCATCCGCACCTTCCAGAAGGATGCGGCAGCGCGGGCGGGCATCTTCCACCATCTGATCACGCTGCCGACCTATCACACCGCGGCGCTCAGCACCGACAATCTCGCCAAGGAGTATTTCGGCGAGGCGGGGATGCTGGGTTACGTGAAGGGCGTGCAGCGCAAGGAGATTCGCGAGGGCATCGCCTGCGTGAAGCACCAGAACATGTCGGGCAGCGACCTCGGCGACGACCACAAGGAGTATTTCGCCGGGGAAGCCGCGCTGAAGGCCGGCGGCGCACACAACACGATGAACCAGTTCGCGGCGTAAGGGTAAGTGTAGTCGCTGCGGGTCTCGCCCGCACCCCGTGTCCCCGCGAAGGCGGGGACACAGTACTGTGCTCCCGCCTTCGCGGGAGCACAAGTTCGGATGCTGCCTGCTCACGAGCACCGATTGGCAACGGCTAGTCGCGCGTTCCGCTTGTATCGCGTCGTTTGGTGGGCAATTGACGGCGCGAACCCTGCGAGGACGCTCCCCTGACCCATGATCCGGCCGCGATCGCATGACCGGCCTCACCACCCACGTCTTCGACACCATGCACGGCTGCCCCGCCGCAGGGATGGCGGTGCGGCTGTTCATCGACGGCGACCTGCTGTCGGCCTGCGTCACCGATCGCGATGGCCGGTGCGAGGCGCTGCTGCTCGATGCGCCGCTGCGACCCGGGCGCTACCGGCTGGAGTTCGGGGTCGCGGCCTATTTCGCCGGCAAGGACGTGACGCTCGCCGATCCGCCTTTCCTCGACGTGGTGCCGGTCGAATTCGGTGTCGCTGACGAGGAGACGCACCATCACGTCCCGCTGCTCGTCTCGCCCTACATGTATTCGGTCCATCTGGGCGCATGATCCGCCGCGTCCTCGCGCTGGTCGAGCCGTTCATCCTGCTGCTGCTCGGCACGGTGCTGCTGGCGACGCTGCTGCCCGCGCGCGGCGGGTGGGCGACGGTGGCGAGCGTGACGGCGGACATCGGTATCGTGCTGCTGTTCTTCCTCCACGGCGCGAAGCTGTCGCGCGAGGCGATCGTCGACGGCGCGCGCAACTGGCGGCTGCATCTCGCGGTGCTCGCCACCACCTTCGTGATTTTCCCGCTGCTGGGGCTGGCGATCGGCAATGTTCGCCTGTTGTCGCCGCTGGTGTTGCAGGGCCTGCTGTTCCTGACGCTGCTGCCCTCGACGGTGCAGTCGAGCATCGCCTTCACCGCGATCGCGCGCGGCAACGTCGCTGCGGCGGTGTGCAGCGCGTCCTTTTCGAACCTGATCGGCATCGCGCTGACCCCAGCGCTGGTGGCGCTGACGATCGGCGGCGTCGGCGGGGCGGGCAGAGGCATCTCGATCGCGGCGGTCGAGGCGATCGTGCTCCAGCTGCTGGTACCGTTCGTCGTCGGCCATCTGCTGCGGCCGTGGATCGGGCCGCTGGTGACGCGGCACAAGTCGGCGCTGACGTTCGTCGATCGCGGCTCGATCCTGCTCGTCGTCTACACCGCCTTCGGCGCCGCGGTGGTGGAGGGACTGTGGCACCGCGTCTCGGCCGCCGATCTCGCGCTCATCGCGCTGTTATGTACCGTGCTGCTCGGCATCGTCATGCTGTTCGCGACGCTGCTCGGGCGGCTGATGAAGCTGGAGCGCGGCGATGCGATCGTGCTGCTGTTCTGCGGCTCGAAGAAGAGCCTCGCCTCGGGCGTGCCGATGGCGGGCGTGCTGTTTCCCGCCGCGCAGGTCGGGATCGTGCTGTTGCCCGTCATGCTGTTCCACCAGATCCAGCTCATCGCCTGCGCCTTCATCGCCCGCCGCTACGCCAACGCCGTGGTCGATACCGGCGAGGCGGACATCGCGATCTGATCAGGCGGTGACGATCGCGCCGTCGACCACCGCGACCGGCCACGCGGTCAGCCGCGCGCCGACGCAGGGGCCGCCGACGCAGCGGCCATCGTCGATCTCGAACAGCGCACCGTGCCAGCTGCACGCGATCAGCGCCCCGTCCGGCGCCAGATAGTCGTCGAGCGTCTGCGCGAGCGGTACGCCCATATGCGGGCAACGGTCGACATAGCCGGTCACCGATGCGCCGCGGCGAACCACGAAGCCGTGGAACCGCCCCGCCTTCATCTGCAGCACGAAGTTGCGTGCGGCGCCGTCCGCCACCTCGTCCAGCCGTGCGAGGGTGACACCAGGGGGGGTCGCGAGCAGCTTCTCGGTCATGGCGCGTCGGGCTGGCGATCGGGATGCGCCTGCTGGAAGGCGTCGAGCCCCCGGGCGCGATCGGCCGCCGCCATCAACGCGGGATAGGGCGCGAGATCGACCGCGAAGCGCTCCGCCGAATAGACCTGCGGCACCAGCACGCAATCGGCGAGCCCCGGCGCGTCTCCGAACGCGAAGCCGCTCCCGTGCCGCGCGATCAGCGTCTCCAGCGCCGCGAAGCCGTCGCCGATCCACCGCGCGATCCAGGCCGATACCGCCGCATCATCCGCGCCGAGATCGCGGCGGAGCATCGTCTGCACCCGCAGATTGTTGAGCGGGTGGATGTCGCACGCGACGATCGCGATCATCGCCCGCACGGCGGCGCGATCGTCGGCGCCTGCGGGAAGCAGCGCCGGTGTGGGGAAGCGCTCCTCGATCCATTCGAGGATCGCGGGACTCTGCACGATCACACCGTCGCCTGTCTCAAGCGCGGGCACGAGCCCTCGCGGATTGAGCGCGCGATATGCGGCGGCGCCCTGTTCACCGGTACGCAGGTCGTGCGTCGCCTGTCCGTACGTCACCCCTTTCAGCGCGAGCGCGATCCGCACGCGATAGGCGGCGCTCGACCGCCAGTAGCCGTGGAGGATCATCGCGGTAGCCGAGCCTTCGGAAAGTCGCTCCACACCGCGTCGTAATCGAGCTGCGCGTGATCGAGCGCATGGGCGGTCGGCTTGTACGGCCAGCAGCTCTCCAACATGAAGGCCATCGTGCCCTCGATCTTGTGCGGCTTGAGCTCCGCGGCGGACGCGCCCTGCCAGCTCGCCAGATCGGGACCGTGCCCGGCCATCAAATTGTGGAGCGACACGCCGCCGGGCGCAAACCCCTCGGCCTTCGCGTCATAGGCGCCGGTGATCAGCCCCATCGCCTCCGACATCACGTTGCGGTGAAACCAGGGCGGGCGGAACGTGCCCTCCGCCACCATCCAGCGCGGCGGGAAGATCACGAAATCGGCATTGGCGCGGCCGGGCACGTCGCTGGGCGAGGTCAGCAGCGTGAAGATCGACGGATCGGGATGGTCGAAGCTGACGGTGTTGATGGTGTTGAACCGGGCGAGATCGTAGCGCCACGGCGCGAGATTGCCGTGCCACGCGACCACGTCGAGCGGCGAGTGATCGAGCGTCGTGGTCCACAGCGTGCCCATGAACTTCTGCACCACCTCGGTCGCGTCGTCGCGATCCTCGAACCAGGCGACAGGCGTCTCGAAATCGCGCGGGTTGGCAAGGCCGTTGGCACCGATCGGGCCGAGATCGGGCAGCCGGAACAGGCTGCCGTGATTTTCCGCGACATAGCCGCTGGCGCTGCCGTCGGGCAGGTCGGCGCGGAACCGTACGCCGCGTGGCACCAGCGCGATCTGCCCCGGTGAGACCTCGACCCGTCCAAGCTCGGTATACAGCGTCAGCCGGCCCTGCTGCGGGATGAACAGCAGTTCGCCGTCCGCATCGGTGAACACCCGCCCGGTCATGTCGCGGTTGGCGGCGTAGACGTGGAGCGCGACGCCCTCGAGGTCCGCGGGATCGCGGTTGGCAAGCATCGTCGTCATGCCGTCGATCAGGTCGGTCGGTGCCTCTGGCATCGGCGCGGGATCCCAGCGCAGCCGGTTGGGCGCGAGCGGCGCGTCGGTGGTGCCAGGCGCAAGCCGCGGCGCGCCCTCGTAGCGGCGATAGGGCGGGTGCTCCGCGGTCGGCCGCATCCGATAGAGCCAGCTGCGCCGGTTCTCGTGGCGGGGCGCGGTGAAGGCGGTGCCGGAGAGCTGCTCGGCATAGAGCCCGAACGCCGGCCGCTGTGGCGAATTGCGCCCGATCGGCAGCGCGCCGGGAACCGCCTCGGTCGAGACGTGGTTGCCGAAGCCAGGCATATAGTCGCTCATGTCATCCTCTCCCGTCGGGCGCTCGATCGTTCACGCAAAGGCGCGAAGAAGTCGTGCGCCGGGCAATCGTTTTTCCCCCTACAACCACCCCGGCGGAGGCCGGGGCGCAGTTGAGAAACGATCGTAACCCGATCGCACTTCACCACATCCGCCTTCCCCCCTGGGCCCCGGCCTCTGCCGGGGTGGTAAGAAGGAGGGCAAGCCTTCGTCCCTCTTCTCGTGCTCCCGCGAAGGCGGGAGCCCAGGACCAAGCAGAACTAACGACCGTAGTTTGCTGGACTCTGGATTCCCGCTTTCGGGGGAAAACAGCAAGGGCGTTGCAGCCCGTGACCTTGCGAGCACCACGCGCCTCCGCGCCTCCGCGCAAACCGACCTTCTTCGCGCCTTCGCGTGAACGAGCCTCAAGCGTCGACGGTGATGACCCCCCGCCGGATCTGGTCCAGCTCGATCGACTCGTACAGCGCCTGGAAGTTGCCGTTGCCGAACCCCTCGTTCCCCTTGCGCTGGATGATCTCGAAAAAGATCGGCCCGACCATCGGCTCGGTGAAGATCTGCAGCAGCAGCCCCTCGTTCTCGACGTCGCCGTCGATCAGGATGCGGTTGCGGCGAAGGCGTTCGAGGTCCTCGCCATGCCCGGGCACGCGCTTGTCGACCAGTTCGTAATAGGTCTCGATCGTGTCCTGCAGCCGCACGCCGCGGCCGCGCAGTTTCTCGACGGTGCCGTAGATATCGTCGGTGGTCAGCGCGAGATGCTGGATGCCTTCGCCCTTATAGTCGCGGATAAATTCCTCGATCTGGCTATGCTCGTCCTGGCTTTCGTTCAGCGGAATGCGGATCGCCTTGTCGGGGGCGATCATCGCCTGGCTGAACAGCCCGGTCGCCTTGCCCTTGATGTCGAAATACTTCTGCTCTTCGAAGCCGAAGATGCGGCCGTAGAAGGACGACCAGGTCCGCATCTCGCCACGGCGCACATTGTGCGTGAGGTGATCGAGCAGGTCGAGCCCGACATTGTTTTCCGCCTCCGCCTGGGCGGCGCCGGGCACCGCGTCCCATTCGTCGTACAGGCTCCCGTTCGCGCCGTGACGGTCGACCAAGTACAGCAGCGAGCCGCCAATGCCCTCGAGAACCCACGACCCCTCGCCGAGCGCGCCGTGCGAGGCATCCGCCGCCTTCGCGCCGCGCTCGATCGCCGCGGCATGCGCCTTGGCGGCGTCGGCGACCCGGAACGCCATGCCGTTCGCGGAGGGGCCATGCGCCGCGTGGAACGCGGCAGCCTGGCCGTTCGGCTCGCGGTTGAGCAGCAGGTTGATCCGGCCCTGCTTGTAGCGCGTCACCGCCTTCGTCGGATGGGTGGAGGCGGGCACGAAGCCGAGCATTTCGAACTGTCGCGCCAGCGCATCGGGATCGGGCGAGGTGAATTCGGCGAATTCGAAGCCATCGAGCCCCATCGCGTTGACGTCGAAATGGTCCATCGTGCCGAATCCTTCGAAGTGGTATCTTGTGTTACCATTTCTGGGCGTTTGCCATTCGGTTGTCAACTGATACGGTTCGGCCATGAAGCGGCTCGTGCTCGACGATTTCATCCCGTACCGGCTGTCGGTGACGTCCAACCTGGTCAGCGACACGATCGCGCGCACCTATGAATCGCTGTACGGGCTCAGCATTCCGCAATGGCGGCTGATCGCGTTCGTCGCGGAGCGATCCGGGGTGACGCAGCAGTCGATCGGGCTGCAAACGCGGATGGACAAGGTGACCGTCAGCCGCGCCGCGATCGCCCTGGTCGAACGCGGGCTGCTCCGCCGCAGCGCCAATGTCGACGATCGCCGCTCGCACCTGCTCGAACTCACCGAGGCGGGCCGCGACCTGTACGCGGTGATCGCCCCCAAGGCGCTGGAGCTCGAACGACGGATCTTCTCCAAGTTCGATCGCGAGGAGGTCGCGACCTTCACCGCGATGCTGCGCCGGATCGAGGCGATCACGCTGTCGCTGGATGGGTGAGGACGGAGTTGGCGGGTGCGCCCTAGCTTCACCTCTTGCGCTTACCGACATTTTCAGGCCAAGCCGACCGTCCTTCCCCAGGGTGTCACGATAACGAGCCGCGCCTGCGGTGGTGGAAGGAGTGCGCGTGATGACAGCCGAACCCATGGTCGACCGGTCGGGCCTTCACGTCGCCGAATCGCTGGCGCGCTTCATCGACGACGCCGCGCTGCCCGGCACCGGGATCGCGCCGGACGCGTTCTGGGCAGGCGCTGCAGCGATCTTCGCGCGGTTCGCGCCCGAGAATACGGCACTGTTGCGGACCCGCGACCGGCTGCAGCGCGAGATCGACGACTGGCATAGCGCCCGCGCCGGCCGGCCGATCGACCAGCGCGCCTATCAGGCGTTCCTGCACGAGATCGGCTATCTCGTCTCCGAACCCGCGCCGTTCGCCATCGCCACCACCGGCGTCGATGACGAGATCGCGAGCCTCGCCGGGCCGCAGCTCGTGGTGCCGGTGCTCAACGCGCGGTTCGTGCTCAACGCCGCGAACGCGCGCTGGGGGAGCCTCTACGATGCGCTCTACGGCACCGACGCGATCCCCGGCACCGCCGAAGGAAAGGGCTATGATCCGGTGCGCGGCGGTCGGGTGATCGCGTGGGCGAAGGCGTTCCTCGACGAAGCCGTCCCGCTCGCGACCGGCAGTTGGCGCGACTGGAACGGCGGCGATCCGGTGCTCGCCGATCCGGCGCAGCTGGTCGCCCGTGCCGGTGCGAATCTGCTGCTCCGCCACCACGGCCTGCACATCGAACTGGTGATCGACCGCGATCACCCGATCGGACGCGACGATCCGGCCGGCCTGGCGGACGTGGTGCTCGAATCGGCGCTGACCGCGATCGTCGATCTCGAGGACTCGATCGCGGCGGTCGACGCCGAGGACAAGGTCGCCGCCTATGCCAATTGGCTGGGGCTGATGAAGGGCGATCTCGAAGCCAGCTTCGACAAGAACGGCCGCCCCCAAACCCGCACGCTCGATCCCGACCGGCGCTACGTCGCAACCGACGGCGGCGAGATCGTCCTGCCCGGCCGCAGCCTGTTGTTCGTGCGCAACGTCGGGCATCTGATGACCACGCCCGCGATCCGTCTCGCCGACGGCAGCGAGGCGCCCGAGGGCATTCTCGACGCGATCGTCACCAGCCTGATCGCGGTCCACGACCTGCGTGGGGGCGGCGCGTTCCGCAACAGCCGCAGCGGATCGGTCTATATCGTCAAGCCGAAGATGCACGGCCCCGACGAAGCCGCATTCACCGATCGGCTGTTCGACGCGGTCGAGGACCTGCTCGGGCTGGCGCGCCATACCGTGAAGGTCGGGGTGATGGACGAGGAGCGCCGCACCTCCGCCAATCTCGCGGCGTGCATCCACGCGGTGAAGGACCGCATCGTCTTCATCAACACCGGCTTCCTCGATCGCACCGGCGACGAGATGCACAGTTCGATGCTGGCGGGCCCGATGATCCGCAAGGGCGAGATGAAGAACGCCGCCTGGATCAAGGCGTACGAGGACCGCAACGTCCAGATCGGGCTCGCCTGCGGGCTGTCGGGGCGGGCGCAGATCGGCAAGGGGATGTGGGCGGCGCCCGACCGGATGGCCGATATGCTCGACCAGAAGCTCGCGCATCCCATGACCGGCGCGAATACCGCCTGGGTGCCGAGCCCGACCGCGGCGACGCTCCACGCCACCCATTACCACCGCGTCGACGTGTTCGCGCGCCGCGAGGAACGCGCCGCCGAGCCGGTCGCGCCGCTCGACGCGCTGCTCGACGTGCCGGTCGCGATCGGCCGCAACTGGACGCCGGAGGAGGTGCGCGAGGAACTCGACAACAACGCGCAGGGGATCCTCGGCTATGTCGTGCGGTGGGTCGATCAGGGCGTCGGCTGTTCCAAGGTGCCGGACATCCACGACATCGGCCTGATGGAGGACCGCGCGACGCTGCGGATCAGTTCGCAGCACATGGCGAACTGGTTGCGCCACGGCGTCGCGACGCCGGACGAGGCGGATGGCGCGCTGGTCCGGATGGCCGCCAAGGTCGATGCGCAGAATGCGGGCGACCCGCTGTACGAACCGATGGCCGGGCGGGAGCGGACCAGCCTCGCCTTCCAGGCAGCGCGCGCGCTGGTGTTCGACGGGCTGGAGCAACCCAACGGCTATACCGAACCGCTGCTCCACCGATTTCGTGCAATGAAGAAGGCGGATGGCGCAGGCGACCACTGAGTCCGGTGCTCCTGCGCACGCAGGAGCCCAGGGTAACTGGCTGCATCGCTTCTGGCTCTGGGCTCCTGCGTTCGCAGGAGCACGGTGCGGCCGCACAGACCCGAAACTGTAACCGCCACGAGACGCGGGTGACATATTAGGCGGGCATAGGCTGGGGGCGACAGCTCCGGGGGGAACCCATGCCGCCATTCGACAACGTCACCGACATCGCCGATTTCGTCCATTCGGCGCCCGCGATCCCCGAACGGATCGTCGAGCGCCGGCAGTACCGGACGATCTGGATCAGCGACGTCCATCTCGGCACCCGCGGCTGCAACGCCGATCTGCTGATCGACTTTCTCGATCATGTCGACAGCGAGCAGCTCTATCTGGTCGGCGACATGATCGACGGCTGGCGTCTGAAGAAGCGCTTCTACTGGCCCGCCGCGCACAACGACGTGGTGTGGCGCCTGCTGAAGCGTGCGCGGCGCGGCACCCGCGTGATCTATATTCCCGGCAATCACGACGAGGTGTTCCGCCAGTTCACCGGGCTCGATTTCGGCGGCATCCAGATCATGCGCAAGGCGATCCACGAGACTGCGGACGGCCGCCGGCTGCTGGTGCTGCACGGCGACGAATTCGACGCCATCACGCTCGCGCACCGCTGGCTCGCACATGTCGGCGACGGCGCCTACACCGCGCTGATGGTGGTGAACCGCTGGGTCAACGCCGCGCGCCGCCGGCTCGGCATGCCCTATTGGTCGTTGTCGAAGCACGCCAAGGCCAAGGTCAAGAACGCGGTCGCCTTCATCTCGCACTTCGAGGAGGTCGTCGCGCATGCGGCCGGCGTCCGCGGGGTCGACGGGGTGGTCTGCGGCCACATCCACACCGCCGAGATCCGCGAGATCGGCGGGGTCGCCTATTACAACGACGGCGACTGGGTCGAAGGCTGCACCGCGCTGGTCGAGCATCACGACGGCCGCATCGAACTGCTCCACTGGGCCGACGAGATCGCGCGCCGTCCCGCCGCCACCGCCACCGCCACCGTCGTCCCGCTCGCCGCCTGAGGAGAATAGCCGATGCGCATCGTCATCGTCACCGACGCCTGGACCCCGCAGATCAACGGCGTCGTCCGCACCCTGCAGGCGGTCACCCGCGAACTGGAGGCGATCGGGCACGAGGTGCTGGTCATCGCCCCCGACCGCTTCAGATCGGTGCCGTGCCCGACCTATCCCGAGATCCGCCTGGCGCTCGCCAGCACCGCGGCGGTGGCCCGGCTGATCGACGGTTTCGCTCCCGACGCGATCCACCTGGCGACCGAGGGTCCGGTCTGCCTCGCCGCGCGCAAGCATTGCCTGGCGACCGCGCTGCCCTTCACCACCGCCTATCACACCCAGTTCCCCGATTACGTCGCGGCGCGGACGGGCGCCAATCCCGACTGGATCTGGCGCTACATCCGCTGGTTCCACGCGCCCGCGCAGGCGATCCTCGCCGCCACCCCCTCGATCGCGCGGACGCTCGATCGGCAGGGTTTGGGGCAGGTCCGCGCCTGGGGCCGCGGGGTCGATTTCTCGCTATTCGGCATGGCCGGCGCGCGCGATCCCGACATCGCCGCGCTGCCCGGCCCGGTGCAGCTCTACGTCGGGCGGATCGCGGTGGAGAAGAACCTCGAGGCCTTCCTCGGCGCAGCGCATCCGGGATCGAAGGTGGTGATCGGCGAGGGGCCCGCGCGCGCCGCGCTCGAACGCCGCTTTCCCGACGCGCATTTCCTCGGCACCCGGTCGGGCACCGCGCTCGCGGCCGCCTATCGCGCCGCCGACGTGCTCGTCTTCCCGAGCCGCACCGACACCTTCGGGCTGGTCATGATCGAAGCGCTCGCCTGCGGTACGCCGGTCGCGGCCTATCCGGTCACCGGCCCGATCGACGTGCTCGACGACCGCGTCGCGGCGATGGACGCGGACCTCGACGTGGCGATCGCAGCGGCGCTGACCCGCGAGCGCATCGCCTGCGCCGCCTATGCCGGCCGCTTCAGCTGGCCCGCGAGCGCGCGGCAGTTCCTGGCCGCGCTGGTCCCGATTAGAGGATATTCGCTCGCCGCCTGACGACGGGCACATTCTTGCGACAATTGCGCGCTAGGCGCTTCGCTCACGATTGTTGGGTGATGGGTCGATGCGGTATCTGATGGTTCTTCTGACGGCGGCGAGCTGTACCGCCACCGCGACCGCACAACAGGCCCCCGCGCCTGCCGTGCCGGCCCCTGCTCCGACGGCGACCCCGGCGCCGGCACAGCTGCCCGCGACGGCCGCCGAGCAGGAGCCGGAGGGCGAAATGTCGAACGAACCCGACATCATCGTCACCGGGCAGCGCAACCTGCCGGGCTCCGTGGTCGGCGACATTCCGCCGGACCAGCAGCTCGGCCCCGCCGACATCCGCAGCTACGGCGTCAGTTCGGTGTCGGACCTGCTTACCGAACTCGCGCCGCAAACCCGCAGCGGGGCGGGCGGCGCGCCGGTGGTGCTGCTCGACGGGCACCGTATCGCGGGCTTCCAGGAAATCCGCGACATCCCGACCGAGGCGATCGCGCGGGTCGACATCCTGCCCGAGGAGGTCGCGCTCAAATACGGCTATTCCGCCGACCAGCGCGTGATCAATTTCGTGCTCCGCCGTCGTTTCCGCGCGACCACCGTGGAGGCCGCGGATCGCGCCGCGACCGAAGGCGGGCGGAACAATCCGCAGGGCGATCTCGACCTGCTCCAGATCCGCAACGGCGGTCGCTTCAACGTTCACGCCAAATACCAGGAACAGTCGCCGCTGTTCGAATCGGAACGGTCGATCCTGGCCGCACCGACCGAGAATGCGGGCAGCAATTCGTTCGACCAGCGGCCCTATCGCACGTTGCAGAACTTCAGCCGCGACCTGTCGATCAACACGATCTACGCGCGGCCGATCGGGTCGGTATCGGCGACGATCAACGCCCAGATCGAGGCGACCGACAGCGTCGGCCGCTTCGGCCTGCCGACCGTCCAGCTGAGCGTTCCCGCGGGGTCGCCGTTCGCGACCGATGGCACCGCGAGCGCGGTGACGCGGGTGCTCGACGGCGGCGATTATAGCCCGCTGAAGCAGCGCAACGCCGCGATCACCAGCCATCTCGGCACCACGCTGACGGGCATGGTCAGCAGCTGGAACTGGTCGCTGACCGGCAGCTACGACCGCATCGAGAGCGAGACGATCACCGATGTCGGGGTCGACACAGCCGGGTTCCAGGCGCGGCTGAACGCCAACGATCCGACCGCCGATCCGCTGTCGACCTTCACGGTGCGCGATTTCGGCGCGCTGCCGAGCAATCGCGGCGAATCGACGTCCAGCGTCGGAGTGGTCGATGCGCTGATCAACGGTTCCCTGTTCGAGCTGCCCGCGGGCAAGGTCTCGACCGCGATCCGCATCGGCGGCACCACCAGCGATTTCTCCAGCCGATCGTACCGGTCGGGGCTCGTCCAGACCGGCGATGTGTCGCGCGACGGCGTCAACGGCCGGATCAACGTCGACCTGCCGATCGCCAGCCGATCACGCGACGTGCTCGGCGCGATCGGCAACTTCTCGCTCAGCGCCAACGCCGCGGTCAACCAGCTGTCGGACTTCGGGACACTGACCTCCTATGGCTATGGCGCCAACTGGTCGCCGGTGGAGGCGGTGCGGATCATCGGATCGATCAACAATCAGCAAGGCGCACCGACCGCCAACCAGCTCGGCAACCCGGTGATCACCACGCCCAATTCGCGGGTGTTCGATTACGTGCAGGGCCAGACCGTGACGGTGACGACGCTGACCGGCGGCAATCCGTTGCTGCGCGCGGACGATCGCCGGGTCCAGCGGCTCGGCCTGACGCTGAAACCGTGGAGCGCGAAGGACCTGACGCTTACCGCGAACTTCACCGATACGCGGATCGACAACCCGATCGTCTCCTTCCCGTCGCCGACCGCCGCGATCGAGGCGGCGTTCCCCGACCGCTTCACCCGCGATGCGAGCGGGGCGCTGACCCGGATCGATGCGCGGCCGATCAACTTCGCGCGATCGGAAAGCTCGGAGATCCGCTGGGGAATCAATTTTTCCAAGCCGATCAAGTCGAAGATCCAGAAGGAGCTAGAGGCTTTCCGCGCCGGCACCGGGCCGAACCCGTTCGCGGGGCTCCAGCCGCCAGGCGGTCGCCGTGGCGGTGAAGGGGGTCCGGGTGGACCGGGTGGTGCCGGCGGACCGGGCGGTGCGGGCGGCGGCGGCGGCGGATTTCGCGGCGGTGGTGGCGGCTTCGGCGGCGGCGGTCGCGGGCAGGGCGGTGGCCGCGTCCAGTTCGCGCTCTACCATACCTGGCATCTCACCGAACGCGTGCTGGTCGCGGACGGTGGCCCCAACCTCGATCTGCTGCGGGGCGACGCGATCGGCACCTCGGGCGGGCAGCCGCGCCATGAATTCGAGGGGCAGGCGGGCTATTCGAACAACGGCATCGGCGTGCGCCTGTCCGCCAATTACGCGACCGGCACGCGGGTCAACGGCGGCACCGCGGCCAATCCTGAGGCGCTCGCTTTCGGTGGGCTCGCGACCGCCAACCTGCGGATCTTCGCGGATCTCGGGCAGCAGCTCGGGCTGGTTAAGGCGCATCCGTGGATTCGCGGGACGCGGGTGACCTTCTCGATCGACAATCTGTTCAACACGCGGCAGCAGGTGACCGATGCAACGGGAGCGACGCCGATCAGCTTCCAGCCGGATTATCTGGATCCGTTGGGGCGGTCGGTTCGGATCAGCTTGCGGAAGCTGTTCTTCTAGGGCGCGATGCGCTGTGCGAGCCAGGCGGCGGCCTGTTCGGGCGTGCGCTTGGCGGTGTCGCGATCGACCTGATAATTGGCGGCGCGCATCGCGGCGACCGGGATGCGTCCTACCAGCGGCTTGATCGCCGCGAGGAACGCCGCGTCGCGCGCCCGCGCGGGTGCCACCAGCAGGATCGCGTCGTAGCTCGGGATCGCATGCCGCGGGTCGGCTAGGACCACCAGCCGGTCGGCAGCGATCCGGCCGTCGGAGGAGAAGGCGGAGATCACGTCGGCGTCGCCGCTCGCCAGTGCGCGGTACATGAAGGTCGGACTGTACGGCTTGGTTGCGGCGAAGCGCAGCGGATAGGCGCGCTTCACCGCCGCCCATTCGGGACGTTCGAGGAATTCGAGGTCACTGCCGAGCGTCAGATCGGACGACCGCGGCGCCAGATCGTCGAGCGTGGCGACCCCCAATCTCTTCGCGACATCGGCCTTCATCGCAAATGCATAGGCGTTCTCGAACCCCAGCGCGCCGACCACGCCGACGCCGCTGGTCCGCTTCGCCCAGTCGCCGATCGCGGCGATCATCTTGGCGGGTGCGGGCACGTCCTTGCGCTGCATCGCGCCGGTCCAGATCGTGCCGGCATAGTCCACATAGACGTCGACATCGCCCCCAGCGACCGCGCCGAACACCACCGCCGAGCCGAGCCCGTCGCGATAGTCGACATGGTAGCCGGCGGCCGACAGCCGTGCGCCGATCAGCCGCGCCAGGATATATTGTTCGGAGAAGTTCTTGGCGCCGACCACGACGCGGCGGTCGTCGTGCCGCGCCCACAGCGGCGTGGTCGCGGCGGCGAGGCCGACGAGCAGCACCGCCGTCGCGATCATCCAGATGCCCCGCCGCCGGGTGCGCAAGCCCCGCTCGATCGCGCCGATCAACGCATCGACCGCGAGTGCCAGCCCCGCCGCCGCAACACAGCCGGCGAGCACCAGCGCCCAATTCTGGGTCTGCAGCCCCGCGAAAATCAGGTCGCCCAGGCTCGGCTGCCCGACCGTGGTCGACAGCGTCGCCGCGCCGATCGTCCACACCGCGGCGGTGCGAATGCCCGCGACCAGCACCGGCGCGACCAGCGGCGCTTCCACCAGGCGCAGCTTCTGCCCCGGAGTCATGCCGACCGCATCGGCGGCCTGCAGCACCGCGCGGTCGATTCCGTGCAGCCCCGCCACGCCGTTGCGCAGGATCGGCAGCAGGGCATAGAGCGTCAGCGCGATCAGCGACGGCAGGAAACCGAGCGCCGGGATGCCGCCCCCGACCAGCCCCGACAGCCACAGCAGCAACGGATAGAACAGCGCCAGCAGCGCCAGCGACGGGATCGTCTGCACCAGGCTGGCGAAGCCCAGCGCCACCCGCGCCACCGACGGCGAGCGCGCCGACCAGATCGCGAGCGGCAGGCTGATCGCGATGCCGATCAGCAGCGCCGCCGCCGCCAGGAGGACGTGCTGCGCCAACAGCGGCGGGACGCGACCGAGTGCCTCGACGAACGCGCTCACCCGGTGATCGCCCGCAGCCGCTCGGCCTGGTCGCGCGGCACCGCGACGAGCGCCTGCGCGGCCTCGCCGCCGCCCCCGGCTAGCAGAGCCGCCGGGGTGGCGTCGGCGACGATGCGACCCGCGGTCATGACCAGCACCCGATCGGCGAGCAACAGCGCCTCGGCCATGTCGTGGGTGACGAGGATGGTGGTCAAATCGAGCCGGTCGTGGAGCCGGCGGATCTCGCCGCCGAGCGCATCGCGGGTCACCGGATCGAGCGCGCCCATCGCCTCGTCGAGCAGCAGCAGCCGCGCGCCAGGCGCCAGCGCGCGGGCGATGCCGACCCGCTGGCGCTGGCCGCCGGACAGCGCGTCGGGCATCCGGTCGGCGACCTCGCGCGGCAACGACACGAGATCGAGCAGCGCGCCGACGTCCGCCGGCTTGCCCGCGATCCGCGCGCCGATCGCGACGTTCTCCGCGACCGTCATGTGCGGGAACAGGCCGACCTCCTGAAAGACATAGCCGATCCCGCGGCGCACCACCGGCGCTGGCGCGTCGGTGATGTCGGTCCCGTCGATCAGGACCCGGCCGGCGCTGGGTTCGACCAGCCGGTTGACCATCTTGAGCAGCGTCGACTTGCCCGATCCCGAGGTGCCGACCAGCGCGACGAAGCTGCCGCCGGCGATCTCCAGCGAGACGTCGTCGACCGCCAGCGTGGCGCCGAAGCGGCGGCTGACGCCTTCGAACCGAAGCGATACTGCTGGCATTGCTGCGTACGATGCGGGAAAGGCCTTTCAAGGTCAAACGGCCAGCGACGACGAATAGGCGAGGGTTCATGAGCGAAGTTCGGGCGATCTTCATCACCGGGGGCGGATCGGGCATTGGCCGCGCCACCGCGCGGCTGTTCGCCAACCGCGGCTGGCGGGTCGGCCTCGCCGACGTGAACGAGGCGGGGCTTGCCGAGACCCGTGGCATGATCGGCGGGATGGCGAGCAGCTACATCATGGACGTCCGTGATCGCGACGCCTGGCGCGCCAGCCTCGACGCCTTCGCCACAGCGAGCGGCGGGCGGCTCGATGTGCTGTTCAACAATGCCGGGATCGGATCGGGCGGGCCGCTGGCGCAAGCGACGTTCGAGGAGATCGACCGCGTCGTCGCGGTCAACTTCGTCGGGGTGCTGAACGGCGCGCGGATCGGCTACGACTATCTCGCGCGCACCCCGGGTTCGTGCCTGCTGAACACCGCCTCGGCGTCGGCGATCTACGGCACGTCGGGGCTCGCGACCTATTCGGCGACCAAGTTCGCGGTCCGCGCGCTGACCGAGGCGCTGGACGGCGAATGGCACGGCGCGGGGATCAAGGTGCGCGACCTGATCCCCGGCTTCATCGAGACCCCGTTGCTCGACGCGCTGCCCGGCAACAGCAACCGCACCATCCGCGAGGCGGTGACCGCTGCGGGGATGGAATTGACCTCGGCCGACACCGTCGCCGAGGCCGCGTGGGCCGCGGTGCACGGCGACAAGGTCCACACCTATGTCGGCAAGACCGCGCACCGTCTGGCATTCGCGGCGCGCTGGACCCCCAAGGGCCTGCGCAAGCGGATGCGGCGCGCCTGACCGCCCAAGCGAACCATCGCTTTTCCTCGTCCGTCCAACGGCCTATAGCCCCGCCCACGCATGACCACCGCGACTCCCCTGCTGCCGCCTGCCGACTGGCGGGACTTCCTCGCGCTGACCAAGCCGCGGGTGATGACGCTCGTGGTGTTCACCGGGCTTTGCGGGATGCTCGCGGCGCCCACCTCGATCCACCCGGTGCTCGGCTTCACCGCGATCCTGTGCATCGCACTCGGCGCGGGCGCGGCGGGTGCGCTCAACCAGTGGTACGAGGCCGATATCGATGCGGTGATGCGGCGCACCCAGAAGCGGCCGCTGCCCGCCGGCCGGATGGACCGCCAGTCGGCGCTGCATTTCGGGGTTGGGCTGAGCGCGTTTTCGGTGCTGCTGATGGGGCTGGCGGTCAATCTCGCCGCGGCGGCGATCCTGACCGTGTCGATCCTGTTCTATGTGTTCGTCTACACCGTCTGGTTGAAGCGCCGCACCCCGCAGAACATCGTCATCGGTGGGGCCGCGGGCGCGTTTCCGCCGCTGATCGGCTGGGCGGCGGCGACCAACGACGTCGCGACGCTGCCGGTGCTGCTGTTCCTGCTCGTGTTCCTGTGGACCCCGCCGCATTTCTGGGCGCTCGCGCTGTTCGTGAAGACCGATTACGCCAATGCCGGGGTGCCGATGCTGCCGGTGGTGGCGGGCGAGCGGGTCACGCGGCGGCAGATCGGCTTGTACACGATCCCGATGTCGGCGGTCGCGATCGCGCCCTGGCCGCTCGGCCTGACCGGCTATGTCTACGGCGCCGTAGCGGTCGCGACCACCGCGATCTTCGCCGCGCTGGCGCTGGTCGTCGCGACCCGCACCACCGCGACCGATGATCTGATGACGCCCGAGAAGCGGCTGTTCAAATATTCGATCCTCTACCTCTTCGTCATCTTCGGCGCGCTGGTCGCCGATCGCTGGATGCTGTCATGACCCCCCCCGACCATGATCACGACCAAGACCTGATCCGCCGCCGGCAGAAGAGCCGCGCGCTGGTGCTGGCGCTGTTGCTCGGGGGGCTGGTGGTGCTGATCTTCTTCATCACGCTGGTCAGGATCCGGGGGTCGATGCAATGAACCGTCAATCGCGGACCGCGCTGCTCGCGGTGCTCGCCATCGGCTTTATGGGCGGGCTCGCCTTCGCCAGCGTGCCACTCTACCGGATGTTCTGCGAAGCGACCGGCTTCAACGGCACCACCAACCGCGGGCTCACCGCCCCCGGCGCGATCAATCGCCGGATCACGGTCGATTTCGACGCCAATGTCGCCAAGAAGATGCCGTGGCGGTTCCGCCCCGAAAGCCCGTCCGACGTGGTCGATATCGGCGCGCGCGACATGGCGTTCTTCACCGCGACCAACGTCAGCGACAAGCCGATCACCGGCACCGCGACGTTCAACGTCACCCCCGCCACCGCCGGCAAGTATTTTACCAAGATCCAGTGCTTCTGCTTCACCGAACAGACGCTGAAGCCCGGCGAGACCGCGCGGATGCCGGTGATCTTCTACGTCGACCCCAAGATCCTGAAGGATCCCGACGCCGCGGACATCGACACGATCACGCTCAGCTATACGTTTTACGAGGTGGATTCCGCCAAGGCTGCGGGCTAGGGTGAAGGCATAATCGCTCCGGCAAGGGGCACCAGACGAACAGGGAAGCGACGAATGACCGGCGCCAAGAACCACGATTACCATATCCTTCCGCCCGACATCGTCCCGATCATGGGCGCGTTCTCGGCGCTGACCATGGCGGTCGGCGGCATCATGTGGATGCATGGCGGTCACCTCGGCCCCGACAAGGGCAATGGTGGCGGCTGGATCTTCTTCATCGGCCTCGCCGCGGTGCTGTTCACGATGTACTCGTGGTGGGCCAAGGTGATCGACGAGGCGCATCACGGCGATCACACCCCGGTCGTCCAGCTGCACTTCCGCTACGGCATGATCCTGTTCATCGCCTCCGAAGTGATGTTCTTCGTCGGCTGGTTCTGGGCGTTTTTCGATTTCTCGCTGTTCCCGACCGCGATGAGCATCGTCGACGGGCAGGTCGAGCGTGCGGCCGAAGGTGCCGCGGCGATCGCCGCGACCTGGCCGCCCAAGGGGCTGGAGGTGATCAATGCCTTCGAACTGCCGCTGCTCAACACGTTGATCCTGCTGACCAGCGGCACCACCGTCACTTGGGCCCACCACGCGTTGATCCACAACGAGCGGGGCGGCGAGAAGACCGGGCTGTGGGGCATGATCGGCGTCGGCAACCGCGACGGTGTGCTGAAGGGGCTTTGGCTCACCGTCATCCTCGGCGCGCTGTTCACCTCGATCCAGGCCTATGAATACGCCCACGCCCCGTTCCCGTTCAAGGGGATCAACTATGGCGCGGCGTTCTTCATGGCGACCGGGTTCCACGGTTTCCACGTGCTCATCGGCACGATCTTCCTGATCGTCTGCCTGGTCCGCGCGTACAAGGGCGACTTCACCCCGCGCCAGCATTTCGGCTTCGAGGCCGCTGCCTGGTACTGGCATTTCGTCGACGTGGTGTGGCTGTTCCTGTTCGTGACGGTCTATGTCTGGGGCGGCTGGGGCGCACCGGTCCACGGCGGCTGATCGCATCGGGGCGCAGGATCATCGTGGACGATCTTCCTGCGCCCGATCGCGGCGAACGCGACCGCCGGCCGACCATCGTCCAGGCCGGATTGAAGGGCCTCTGCCCGCGCTGCGGCGAACCGACCCTGTTCGCCGGCATGCTCCGCTTCGCCGACAGATGCAGCGCCTGTGGGCTCGACATCTCCTCCTTCAACGTCGGTGACGGCCCGGCCGCGTTCTTGACTCTGATCCTCGGCACGATCGTCGTGATCATGGCGATCACGGTGGAGCTGATGTTCAGTCCGCCCTTGTGGCTGCACATGCTGATCTGGATCCCGGTGACGCTGGCGGGGACGATCGGCACGCTGCGCCTGACCAAGGGCGCGCTGCTCGCCGCGGAATTCCGCAACGCCGCGCGCGAGGGCAAGATCGACACCCGTCCATGACCGTCCGTCGCGTGCCCGTGATCCCGACGATCGTGGTCGCGCTCGTGGTCGCGGCGATGATCGCGCTCGGGCTATGGCAGCTGCTCGATCGCCTGCCCAAGAAGGAGGCGTTCCTCGCGCAGCTGGCGGGCAATCCCGTCAAGCCCGCGGTCGCCTTTCCGATGTCGCCGGACGACCGGCTGCTGTTCCGCCGCTCCTTCGTCGATTGCCGCGACCCGCGCGACCAGCAGCTCGCCGGGGCGGGCGGTGCGGGCTACCGCGTGATCGTGCGCTGTGCGGATGGCGTGCCGGTGCAGCTCGGCACCACGCGCGACCCGAAGGCGACGGTCGCGTGGTCCGGCGGGCAGGTCGACGGCTATATCAGCCACGCTCCCGATTCCCGCGCTCTGATCGCGACGCTGTTCGATCATCGCCCGCAGGAGATGATGCTGATCGCCGCCGCGCCCCCCGCCGGCCTCGCCCCGAACCGCCCGCCCGATCTGTCGGCGATCCCCAACAGCCACCTGGCCTATGCCGGGCAGTGGTTCTTCTTCGCCGCGATCGCGAGCGTGATATACGTGCTGGCGCTCAGGCGGCGGAAGGGATCCTAACGCTCCGTCATCCCCGCGCAGGCGGGGATCCAGACCGGCAGGCCTCTCGCTTCGATCACTGACGCTCGCCAGTATGGATCCCCGCGTTCGCGAGGATGACGGAGCGACTGGGCAGGTTGGCTTCGCGCACCCACCCCACAGGTTGCCGCGTCCGGCCCGCGCCGCTAAGCCGCGCGGCCATGCGGTACATCAGCACGCGGGGCGCGGCCCCCATCCTCGACTTCCGCGGCGCGACACTCAACGGGCTCGCCGCCGATGGGGGCCTGTACCTGCCCGAAGCGTGGCCCACGCTGTCGCGCGAGGCGATCGCCGGCCTCGCGGGGCTTTCCTACGCCGATACCGCGGTCGAGATCATGCTGCCCTTCGTCGGCGACACGCTTACCCGCGCCGAGCTGAAGGCGCTGTGCGACACCGCCTATGGCCGCTTCTCACACGCCGCCGTGACGCCGCTGGTGCAGATCGACGAGGGCCAATGGCTGCTCGAGCTGTTCCATGGCCCGACGCTCGCGTTCAAGGACGTCGCGCTGCAGTTGCTCGGGCTGTTGTTCGAACGATTTCTAGCCGGCACCGACC
This sequence comes from Sphingomonas sp. Tas61C01, assembly GCF_052567495.1. Classification (NCBI taxonomy): domain Bacteria; kingdom Pseudomonadati; phylum Pseudomonadota; class Alphaproteobacteria; order Sphingomonadales; family Sphingomonadaceae; genus Sphingomonas; species Sphingomonas sp. Tas61C01. The sequence continues at coordinate 2,045,952 of NZ_CP199583.1, read as the reverse complement.
AGCATCTGACCGTGATCGGCGCGACCTCGGGCGATACCGGGTCGGCGGCGATCGACGCGGTCGCGGGGCGAACCGGCGTCGACATCTTCATGCTCCACCCGGTCGGGCGGGTGTCCGACGTCCAGCGCCGCCAGATGACCACGGTGCTCGCGCCCAACGTCCACAACATCGCGATCGACGGCGATTTCGACACCGCGCAGGCGCTGGTGAAGGCGGTGTTCAACGATCCCGACCTTTCCGCCCGCTACGATCTGTCCGCGGTCAATTCGATCAACTGGGCGCGGCTGATGGCGCAGATCGTCTATTATTTCTACGCCGCGGTCCGGCTCGGCGCGCCCGATCGGCCGGTGGCGTTCTCGGTGCCGACCGGTAATTTCGGCGACATCTTCGCGGGTTACGTCGCGGCACAGATGGGCCTGCCGGTCGCGCGGCTGATCGTCGCGACCAATGTCAACGACATCCTCCACCGCGCGCTGACCGTGGGAGACTATTCGAAGGGTTTAGTCCAGCAGACCCCGACGCCGTCGATGGACATCCAGGTCAGTTCGAACTTCGAACGCCTGTTGTTCGATCTCGGCGGTCGCGACGGGATCGCGCTGTCGGCGCAGATGGCGGGCTTCGAATCCGCGGGTGCCATGCGCCTGACCAACGCCCAGTCGCAGGGCGCCGCGGCCTTGCTGTCCAGCGAGCGCGTCGATGTCGATTCGATGTCGATGGCGATGCGTTGGGCGTCGGAGAAGGCGGGGCAGATCATCGATCCCCACACTGCGATCGGGCTGGCGGCGGCGCAGCGCGCCGGGCTCGACGTGCCGGTCGTCACCCTCGCCACCGCGCACCCCGCCAAGTTCCGCGACGCGGTCGAGCGCGCGACCGGGGTCCGCCCCGAGCTGCCCGCCCGCGTCGGTGACCTGTTCGACCGCACCGAGCGCTACGTGACGCTGCCCGCGACCAAGGCCGCGATCGCCGCCTATCTCGACGGGCATGCGGTACGGACATGACGCTGGTCACGATGATCGGCGAGCCCTGGGCCGATTACGGGCTGGTCGATAGCGGCCATGGCCGCAAGCTGGAGCGCTATGGCCGCTTCCGCTTCATCCGCCCCGAGCCGCAGGCGATGTGGGCGCCGCACCGTGACGACTGGCGGGCGCAGGGGGAATTCGTGCCCGGCTCGGACGAGGATGGCGGCGGGCAGTGGCGCTTCGCCGAACCGGTGCCGCGCGACGGCTGGCCGCTCGAATGGAACGAGGTCCGGTTCGGTGCGCAGACGACACCGTTCCGCCATCTCGGCTTCTTCCCCGACATGGCACCGGTCTGGACCTGGATGCGCGAACGGCTCCACGGGCTAAACACCCCCGACTGCATGAACCTGTTCGGCTATACCGGGGTCGGCACGCTGGCCCTGGCGAGCCGCGGCGCGAAGATGGTGCATGTCGATGCATCGAAGAAGTCCGTCGAGGCGGCTCGTGCCAATGCCGTGCTGTCGGGGATGGGCGCGGCGCCGGTGCGCTGGATCGTCGACGACGCCGCCAAGTTCGTCGCGCGCGAGGTTCGCCGCGGCCGACGCTATGACGGGATCCTGCTCGATCCGCCCAAATACGGACGGGGGCCGGAGGGCGAGGTGTGGCGGCTCGAGGAGGATCTGCCGCAATTGGTTGCCGACTGCCGCAAGCTGCTGGATGCCGAGTCGCGCTTCCTGTTCCTCACCGTCTACGCGGTGCGAATGTCGGCGCTGGCGATCGGCGAATTGCTGCGCCAGCTGTTCGCGGACCTGCCCGGGACCGTCGAGGCGGGAGAACTCGGCGTGCGTGAAGAGGCGAGGGGGTTGGTGCTGCCGACAGCGATCTGGGCGCGCTGGAGCCGCTAGTCCATGCCGGCGCGGATCGCGGCGGCAGCCACGAACGGTGCGCCCGCGGTGAGCAGCAGGGACACTGCCGCGAGCAGCTTCAAGGCGCCCGCGCCGCTGTCGATCGATCCGGCGCCGAAGATCAGCAGCGGCAGCGCGAGGGGTAGCATCACCAGCCCCGCCACCGCGCCCGCACCGCGCAGGCCGGCGGTCAGCGCCGCGGTCGTGACCGCCAGCGCGGCAAGGCCGGGCGTGCCGAGCAGCAGCCCCAGTTCGACGATCGCGAGCGTCGCCGAGGACAGGTCGAACAGCCCCCCCACCACCACCGCCGCGAGCATCAGCGGCGGGGAGAAGGCGAGCCAGTGCGCGAGAATCTTCGCCGCGGCGACGAGCGCCATCGACGCGCCGCGCACCGCGAGTTGATCGAGCACGCCGGCCTCGAGATCGGGCGCGATCAACCGCTCGACGGGCAGTAGCGCCGCGAGTAGCGCCGCCGCCCAGATCACGCCGCCGCCGATCCGCGCGAGCAGCGCGAGGTCGGGGCCGACCGCGAAGGGGAACAGCGTCGCGACCAGCAGGAAGAACGCGATCGGCCACCACAGGCCGCCGCTGCGCCAGGCCCGGCGCAGGTCGCGGGCGACGAGGCTGGCGACGAGGCTCATGCCGCGCCCAGTCGGATCGGCAGCGCGTCGGGTAGGTCGATCGGCAGGTGGGTCGCGATCAGCACGGTGCCGCCGCGCGCGCGGTGATCGGCGACGATTCTGCCGAGCGCGTCGACCGCCTGCGCGTCGAGGCCGTTGGCGGGTTCGTCGAGCAGCCACAGCTTGGCGCCCGACGCGATCACCCGTGCGATCCCGGCGCGGCGGCGCTGGCCGGTCGAGAGCAGCCGGACGGGCACCTCGGCAAGGGCTGCGAGGTCCATCGCTGCAAGCGCCACGCTTGCCTGGGCGGCGTCGTCTCGGTCCAGTCGTACCCAGAACCGCAGCGCTGCCGCCAGGGTGAGGTCTGCGTCGAGCGCGGCGACCTCGCCGAGCAGCGCGGGTGCGCCGCTCCGCGTCACCACGCCTGCCGCCGGGCGCAGCAGCCCTGCGGCGAGGCGGATCAGCGTCGACTTGCCCGCACCGTTGGCGCCGGTCACCAGCGCCGCGTCACCCGGGGCGAGCGTGAAGGACAGGTCCTCGAACAGCAGCGCGTCGCGGCGGATCGCCGACACCCGGTCGAACGCCAGGACCGCGGTCACGCGTCGGTCACCAGATCCTCGAGGGCGTGCATGTCGTCGTCGCTCAGGCCGAAATGATGGCCGATCTCGTGGATCGTGACGTGCGCGACGAGATCGTCGAGCCGGACGTCGGTTTCGATCCATTCGTCGAGGATCGCACGCCGGTAGAGGTGGATGCGATCGGGTAGGCTGCCCGATTCGGTCGAGGATTTCTGCCCCACCGGATTGCCGTGGTAGAGGCCGGTAAGGTCGAGCGGGTGTTCGATGCCGAGATTGGCGAGGACATGATCCTCGGCGACCTCCTCAATGATCAGCACGATATCGGTGAGGTGCGAGGCGAAGGGTTCGGGCAGCGCCGCGATCGTCGCGCGCGCGATCGCCTCGATCGCCGCCGCGTCCGGCGCGGTTCCGATTGCCCCTTGCCCGTCCATGGCCTGAGCCATAGTCGGTCGCGGACACACGCGGCAAGGAGCGGCACGCATGATCGAGGCGCTGAACGAGACCGAACGCGCCGAGGCGCTCGATGGCCTGCCGGATTGGGACTATGACGAGGCGCGTGACGCGATCACCCGCGCGCTGGTGTTCGCCGACTTCGTCGAGGCGTTCGGCTTCATGACCCAGGTCGCGTTGATGGCCGAGAAGGCGGATCACCACCCCGAGTGGAAGAACGTCTATAACCGCGTCGACATCCTGCTGACGACGCACGACGCCGGTGGCCTGTCGCCGCGCGACATCGAGATGGCCGAGGCGATCGACGCGCTCGTCGACGATTGAGGTGCGCGGGCTCCTGCGCACGCAGGAGCCAGGGTTATCGGCGTCATCGATCTTGGCTCTGGGTTCCTGCTTGCGCAGGAACACGGCATTACAATCACACCCGAACCAAAAACGCCCCGACTTTCGTCGAGGCGTTTCGTGGTTGGCGTCGGTGACCTGCCTCAGTCGATCTTCGGCAGCGTCTCGAACTGGTGGTAGGGCGGGGGGCTCGACAGCGTCCATTCGAGCGTCGTCGCGCCTTCGCCATAGGGGTTGTCGCCTGCCGGCTTGCCCGCTGCCAGCGACCAGATGACGTTCACGAAGAACACCACCATGCTCGCCGCCATGATCTCGTAGCCATGGCTCGCCAGCGCATTCCAGTGCGCGAAGGCGTCGGGATAGTCGGGGTAACGCCGCGGCATGCCCTGCAGGCCCAGGAAGTGCATCGGGAAGAACAGGATGTTCACGCCGACGAAGAAGGTCCAGAAATGTATCTGGCCGAGCAGCTCGTTGTACATCTTGCCCGACATCTTCGGGAACCAATAGTAGAAGCCGGCGAACAGCGAGAACACCGCGCCGAGCGACAGAACGTAGTGGAAATGCGCCACCACGTAGTAGGTGTCGTGCATGTAGTCGTCGATGCCGCCATTGGCGAGCACCACGCCGGTCACGCCGCCGACCGTGAACATGAAGATGAACCCGATCGCCCATACCATCGGCGTGCGGAACGACAGCGAGCCGCCCCACATCGTCGCGATCCAGGAGAAGATCTTGATGCCGGTCGGCACCGCGATCACCATCGTTGCGGCGGTGAAGTACATCTTCACGTTCACGCTGAGGCCGGTGGCGAACATGTGGTGCGCCCACACCACGAAGCCGACGACGCCGATCGCGACCATGGCATAGGCCATGCCGAGATAGCCGAACACGGGCTTGCGGCTGAACGTCGCGATGATCTGGCTGACGATGCCGAAGCCCGGCAGGATCATGATGTAGACTTCGGGATGGCCGAAGAACCAGAACAGATGCTGGTAGAGGATCGGATCGCCACCGCCCGCGGGATCGAAGAAGGTCGTCCCGAAATTACGGTCGGTGAGCAGCATGGTGATCGCCGCGGCGAGCACGGGGAGCGCCAGCAGCAGCAGGAACGCGGTGACCAGCACCGACCAGACGAACAGCGGCATCTTGTGCAGCGTCATGCCCGGCGCGCGCATGTTGAAGATGGTGGTGATGAAGTTGATCGCGCCGAGGATCGACGAGGCGCCCGCCAGATGGAGCGACAGGATCGCCATGTCGGTCGACGGCCCCGGCTCGCCATAGGTAGAGAGCGGTGCGTAGAGCGTCCAGCCATTGCCGGCGCCGCCGAAGAAGGGCGAGGCGAGCAGCAGGGTGAAGGCGGGAACCAGCAGCCAGAAGCTGACATTGTTCATCCGCGGGAACGCCATGTCGGGCGCACCGATCATGATGGGCACGAACCAGTTGCCGAAGCCGCCGATCATCGCCGGCATGACCATGAAGAACACCATGATCAGGCCGTGTGCGGTGATGAGCACGTTCCACAGATGCAGCGACTGATCGAGGCTCGCCTCGCCGCCGTGCATGAACGCCGCCCAGCCCTGCAGATACTGGATGCCGGGATGCGCGAGTTCGGCGCGCATCAGGCCCGAGATCGCACCGCCTATTATTCCCGCCACGATGGCGAAGATCAGGTAGAGCGTGCCGATGTCCTTGTGGTTGGTCGACATGAACCAACGCGCGAAGAAGCCGGGCTTGTGATCGGCGTCGTGATGCGCGTGGTCGGCATGCGCCTGGAACGCGGACGGATGGAGGGCGGTATCGGTCATGGCTTACTGTCCGGCGTTGCCGGTGCCGCCGGGGTTACCGGTTGCACCTTGCGTGATGGTGGGGGCGGCGACCGTCGCGTTCTCGGTCGCGCCGGTCGCGGCGGAAGCTTCCTTCGCCGCGTCCTGCTTGGCGGCGGAGCCGTCGGCGCCCGGCTGCGGGATGACGTTGGGCGACGCCTTGCCCGGGGTCGGCATGGTGCCGCCCTTGGACTTGATCCACGCGGCGAACTGCGCCGGGGGAACCGCCTCGACCGCGATCGGCATAAAGGCGTGGCGGGTGCCGCACAGTTCCGAACACTGGCCGAAATACACGCCCGGCTTGTCGATCGTGAAGCTGGTCTCGTTCAACCGGCCGGGGACCGCGTCGAGCTTGATCCAGAAGGCAGGGACCGCCCAGCTGTGGATCACGTCTTGCGCGGTGGTGATCAGGCGGATCGGCACGCCGACCGGCAGCACGATGCGGTTGTCGGCGGCGAGCAGGCGGGGGCCGTCGGCATCGGTGCGGTAGCGTTCGCCGCGTCCGACATCGCCCTGTTCCTTCAGCATGTTGGCGGTGATCTCGATCCCGCCATTGTCGGGATATTGATACGACCAATACCATTGGTTGCCGATCGCCTTCAGCGTGACGGCGCCGGCGGGAGCGGGCTTGAACTGCGCTTGGAGCAAACCGATCGAGGGGATCGCGATCAGCACCAGGATGACGACCGGCGCGAGCGTCCAGATCACTTCGATCACGGTGTTGTGGCTGGTCTTCGACGGCACCGGATTGGCCGAGCGGCGGAACCGCAGCGCGACGTAGATCAGCAGGCCGAGGACGAGCAGGCAGATCAGCGTGATCAGCGGCACCAGCACGATATCGTGCATCCACTGCGCGAATTCGCCGTTGCGGGTCACCTGCGGCTGAATGCCGTATTGGCCGTCGGTCGGCTGGCCGATGCTGGCGATCGGAGCAGTCGGCGCGTCGTTGACCGCCTTGGCCGGGACCGACGCATTCGCGGTGCCGGGCGCGGAGGCGGGATCGGCGGCCGCGGCCGCGCTGTTCTGCACCGGCGCGGTCTGGGCATTGCCGGCGACGCTGCCAAGGCCGGCAAGCGCGAGGCCGGCGGCCATCGCGATACCCTTAACCGCGCTCTTCGACCTAATCATGCGCATGCGTGTCGTGACCCCAGTTCAGATGTGCGTACCTATCGTTCGATAGGCCCATCGTGGCGCGTGCAGCGCCCCTTTTGCCCATGGCCTATACGCTTGGCTTTCCACGGTCTCAAGCGCCTGTCTGGATGAATTTGTCTGGATGAATTTCGCAACCGCTGCTTGGCGCCGCCGGACGCTTCTCCTATCAGGCGGCTCCCCGCTGGCGAAGAGGTTCGCATGACCGACGACGACGTGCTTGCCGAGTTCCGCGCCGCCGATGCGCTGCTCGAAGGTCACTTCGTGCTGTCGTCGGGGCTGCGCAGCTCGCGCTACCTTCAATGCGCCCGCGTCCTGATGGATCCGGCGCGGGGCGCGCGGCTGGCGCAGGCGCTGGTGGCGCAGCTGCCCGCCGAGGTAAAGTCGGTGGTGTCGGCGGTGGTGTCGCCGGCGATGGGTGGCGTCATCGCGGGGCACGAGATGGCCCGCGCGCTCGGAGTCGAGGCGATGTTCCTCGAACGCCCCGACGGTGTGTTCGGCCTGCGTCGCGGGTTCCGGCTCGAGCCCGGGCAGCGCGTGCTGATGATGGAGGACGTCGTCACCACCGGGCTGTCGTCGCGCGAGGCGATCGCCGCGATCGCGGTGGCGGGCGGGGTCACGGTCGCCGCGGCGGCGCTGGTCGATCGATCCAACGGCACCGCGGACCTAGGCGTACCGTTCTTCCCGCTGGTGCGGCTCGACGTACCGACCTACGCCCCCGAGGCGCTGCCGCCCGAACTCGCGGCGATCCCCGCGATCAAGCCGGGCAGTCGGGCGTGACCGATCACCTGCGGCTAGGCGTCAATATCGATCACGTGGCGACCGTCCGCAACGCGCGCGGCGCCGGCTATCCCGACCCGGTCCGCGCGGCGCTGGTCGCGGCGGCGGCGGGCGCGGACGGCATCACCGCGCATCTGCGCGAGGACCGGCGGCACATTACCGACGACGATATCGCGCGGCTGTCGGCCGAGCTGACCGTCCCGCTCAACCTGGAGATGGCGGCGACCGACGAGATGCTGGCGATCGCGCTCCGTCATCGTCCGCACGCGGCGTGCATCGTTCCCGAAAAGCGCGAGGAGATCACCACCGAAGGCGGGCTCGACGCAGCGGGGCTGCACAACCGCCTGGCGCCGCTGGTCGGCGAGCTGAAGGCGGCACACATCCGCGTCTCGCTGTTCATCGAACCCGATGCGCGGCAGATCGAGGCGGCGATCCGCCTCGGCGCCCCGGTGGTCGAGCTCCATACCGGGCGCTATGCCGAGCTGGACGGCGCGCCGCGCGCCGACGAGTTGCGCCGGCTGGCCGATGCCGCGGCGCTGGCGGCGAAGAACGGCATCGAGGTGCATGCCGGGCATGGGCTGACCTACGACAATGTCGGGCCGATCGCGGCGATCCCGCAGGTACGCGAACTCAACATCGGGCATTTTTTGGTGGGGGAGGCGCTGTTCGTCGGCTTCGACGGCGCGGTCCGCCAGATGCGCGACGCGATGGATGCCGCGCGTGGGTGAAGCCCGTTATTCCTCCCCGGTACGGGGAGGGGGACCGCCGCGTAGCGGTGGTGGAGGGAGAGCGGCTGCGATCGCTACCGTCGACAGAAGGTTTGTTCACGCGGAGACGCGGAGACGCGGAGAAGAAAATGAAAGAAGGATGATGCGCTGCGCGCGGGCTTCGGTCGGCGCCGATGGCAACCACATTCCTCCTTCTTCTCCGCGTCTCCGCGCCTCCGCGCGAATCAATCTTCTTCTTCTGGCGTCACCCGTAGAGGCACGCTTCCTCCACCACCGCTACGCGGCGGTTCTCCTCCCCGTGCCGAGGAGGAGCGGGTGATCGTCGGGCTTGGGTCGGATCTGTGCAACATCGAGCGGATCGAGCGGTCGCTCGCGCGGTTCGGCGGGCGGTTCGAGGCGCGCGTCTTTACCGATGTCGAGCGCGCCAAGGCGGCGCGGCGGCCGTTCACCAAGGCCGGCACGCTCGCCAAGCGCTTCGCCGCCAAGGAGGCCTTTTCCAAGGCGGTCGGAACCGGGTTTCGCGCCGGCGTGTTCATGAAGGACATCGGCGTCGTCAACGCCGCCAGCGGCGCCCCGACACTGGCGCTGACCGGCGGCGCAAAGGCAAGGCTTGACGCGCTGATACCGCAAGGCCACGGCGCCCGCGTGCATCTGACCATGACCGACGATCATCCCTGGGCGCAGGCTTTCGTGATCATCGAGGCGGTTCCTCTCGCAACGGGTGCGAACGAATGAAGGAAGCGGTCTTGGACGGCAATCAGACGCCCGATCAACAGGCGGGTACGGCAGCGCCCGAGGCGAAGCGGAGCGGCACCGACTGGTGGGGCGAGATCAAGGGCATCTTCTGGCTGGTCCTGATCGTGCTCGGTTTCCACAGCTTCATCGCCAAGCCGTTCTACATCCCGTCCGAATCGATGCTGCCCGGCCTGCGCATCGGCGATCGGCTGGTGGTGTCGAAGTTCGCCTATGGGTGGTCGTTCGTATCGCCGACGATCCCCAATCCCGTCGCGATCTTCGAGGGAGCGGTGCTGCGCAAGCCGACCGAGAGCTGGAGCGTCGGTTTGCCGTTCATCAAAGGGAGGCTACTGGGCAGCCTACCGACCCGCGGCGATGTCGTCATCGTTACCCCGCCGGGGACCCGCAACGATTATATCAAGCGCGTGATCGGGCTGCCGGGCGATCGGCTCGCGGTGAAGGGCGGGGTGGTGTATTTGAACGGCGTCGCGGTGAAGCGCGGGCCGCTCCACTACACCGACATCCCGGTCGACGCGAACAGCCCGTGCTCGACGATCGAATATCCCGGCGCCCGCCTGCCGCAGCGTGACGGGTCCGAGATATGCCATCTGCCGACGATCACCGAAACGCTGCCGAACGGGCGGCATTACGACACGATCGACCTGGAGCCGGACAGCGAGGGTGACAATTATCCCGAGCGGGTGATCCCGGCCGACCACGTGTTCCTGATGGGCGACAATCGCGACCGCTCGGCCGACAGCCGCTTCCGGCTCGATCAGCTCGGTCTCGGCGGCCCGGTGCCGTACGAGAATCTCGGCGGACGGGCCGAGTTCGTGACCTTCTCGCTCGACGGCGACGCGACGCTCAATCCGCTGACGTGGTGGCCGTCGCTGCGGTCGGGACGCGCGGGCACGTCGCTGCATCCGGCGGGAGGACACTGAGATGAGCGACGGCGTGCAGACGGTGCAGGAACCGAGCCCGAACGAACTACGCGATCCACTGGTCCGGACCGAACTGAAGCGCGCGTCGGTGTGGCTGGGGCTTGCCTGCGCGATCGCGCTGGCGGTGCTGCTGGTCCAGCCGTTGCTGATCATCTTCGCGGGGCTGGTATTCGCGTCGATGCTCGACGGCGGCGTACGCCTGCTCGGCAAGGTGCTGCCGATCGGGCGCGGGTGGCGGCTGCTGATCGTCGTGTTGCTGGTGGTGCTGTTCCTGGTCGGGACCTTCTACCTCACCGGCGTCCAGCTGGTCGCGCAGTTCACCCAGCTGCAATCGACGCTGGTCGCGCAGTTCAACACCTTTACCGACTGGCTGTCGTCGAAGGGCGTGATGCCCGGCCAGTCCGACGTCAACGGCATCCTGCGCCAGGCGCTGGGATCGGTCGGGCGGCTCACCTCCTGGGTGGGGACCGCGATAGGCGCGCTGACCAGCCTGTTCATGATCCTGGTGATCGGGCTGTTCGTGGCGATGGAGCCGCGGCTCTACGGGCGCGGGCTCGAATGGATGGTGCCGACCGCCAACCGCCGCGAATTCGCGCTGGTGCTCGATCGCATGGGGCAGACGCTGCGCCGGCTGCTCGCGGGGCGGCTGCTGGGGATGGCGTTCGAGGGCGTGCTGACCTTCATCATCCTCGAAGTGTTCGGGGTGCCGATGGCGCTGGTGCTCGGGATCATCGCTGCGATCCTCGCCTTCATCCCCAATGTCGGCGCGTTCGTCACCGGCGTACTGATGACCGCGGTCGGGTTCAGCGCCGGAGTCGATACCGGGCTCGCGGCGCTCGCCACCTATGTGGTGGTGCAGACCTTCGACGGCTATGTCGTCATCCCGATGGTCGCCAAGCGCACCGTCGATCTGCCACCGGCGCTGACGCTCGGTGCGCAGATCCTGGCGAGCGCGCTGTTCGGGATCATGGGCCTGGCGCTCGCCGACCCGATGACCGCGCTGATCAAGGTGGCGCTTGAACGCAGTTCCGAACGCGAGGCCAAGCGCAAGGACGACGGCTCAGACGAGCCGGTCGAACAGGTCTAGGTAGCGCGCGGCGGCATCGGCGCCCGGTGGCGGCACCGGGGCGGGGCGCGGCGCATCGAGCCAGTGTAGCAGCGCTGCCGCCAGCGCCTGCGGATCGTCGCGAGGCACGATGCTGCCGAGCGTGGGTGCGGCGACGATCTCCGAGATCGAGACGCTCGAGTCCGTGGCGACCACCGGCGTGCCGACCGACAGCGCCTCGCGCAACACGCCCGGCACGCCTTCATAATCGGAGGTCAGCGCAACGACCGCCGCCTGCCTCATCGCGGGCAGGGGATTGGCGGCGTGACCGGGCAGGATGACCCTGCCAACCATCCCCGATGTAGCGATCTGCCGTTCGAGCACCGGACGCAGATCGCCCTCGCCGAAGATCGCGAGCGACACGTCGGCGGGCAGCGACGGCATCGCCGCGATCAACCGGTCCCAGCGCTTCTGCGGGACGAGCCGCCCCACGCCGAGGACCCACCTGCCCTCGACTAGCGGAGCACCGGCCATCGCGGCCAGCGTCGCGACCGGCGGGTTGGCGATCACGCTCGTCCGCCCGATCATCCCCATCGCGCGCGCCGCCGCCGCCGCGGTTGCCGGCGTCATCGCGACGAGGTGATCGAGGAAGCGGTGATGCCGGGCGAGCCACAGCCGGTTGGCATAGGCGCCCGCCGCCCCGAGATCGGCGCGATCGGGGGCATTCGACATCTTGGCGACGATCGGCGGCGCGGCGCGGCCGAGCCGAAGCCCAATCCAGGCAGCGACAAGGGTATAATGGTTGCCGGGGCAGAAGACGACGTCGGGGCGTTCGGCGCGAACGATCGCCGGAAGCTTCGTCAGCGCGCGATACGCGGCGCTTCCGAGTTCGATCGTCGCCAGCCCGTCGGGGAGCGGCGGCGCCCCCGCCCCGCGGTCACCGAGCACCAGGGTCACCCGGCGGCCGGCCTTGATCCAGCCCGATGCCAGCCGCAACATCGCGCGTTCCACCCCGCCGCCGTCCGCGAGCGATTGCGCATAGGTCAGGATATGGCCGGCCGGCATCGTGCCGCGGCCTTGGCACGGCGGGAACAAAGGTGATAGCCGCTGCGTCGATACGGGCTCGCACGGGCGGGCGCGAAGCGCTAAGAAGCGCGCATTCCTCGTTCGGGCGTCCGGGTGCAGATCGACCACATCAATCAGCGTCCGGTCGTCGAGATCCTGCAGCCCGCTCCGGAGCTTGCGGGGCTCGAACCGCTGAAGACGATCCGCAGCCGCTGGCCTGCGATCATCGGCGCCATTGTCACGATCGCGATGCTCGTCGGGCTCGGGCGCGACCTGTTCGGCGCGGGGCTGGCGGGGCTCGGGCGGGCGGTGCCGCGCAACCCGGCCTTCTATGTCGCCTTCGCGGCGCTCTACATCACCCCGCCGCTGGTCGACTACGTCATCTTCCGGCGGCTGTGGAACATCCCGCTGGCGGGGTTCGTCGCGCTGATCAAGAAGCGCATCGCGAACGACGTGGTGATGGGCTATTCTGGCGAGACTTATTTCTACGCCTGGGCGCGCGCCCGCGCGCACCTCGTCGCAGCGCCGTTCGGCGCGGTGAAGGACGTCTCGATCCTCTCGGCGATCGCGGGCAATACGATCACGCTGGCGATGATCGCCATCGCGCTCCCAGTCGTCCGCGGGCTGATCCCGGCGGAAATGATGCGCTATGTCTACGGATCGCTGCTGGTGATCGTGGCGACCTCGCTGCCGTTCTTCGTGTTTTCCAAACGCGTCTTCTCCCTCGCCCGCGAGACCTTGTGGTGGGTGTTTTCGATGCAGTGCCTGCGCATCGTCGCAGGCGCGCTGCTGCTCGCGCTGGCGTGGCATTTCGCGCTGCCGGGGGTGTCGATCGGACTGTGGATGTTCCTGACCGCGGGGCGGTTGCTGTTCTCGCGTTTGCCGATGCTGCCCAACAAGGACCTACTTTTCGCCAATTTTGCGATCCTGTTCATCGGCCAGGATCAGGCGCTGTCGGGGTTGATCGCGTTTACCGCCGCCGCCGTGCTGCTGGTCCACGCCGCCTTCATCGTCGCCTTCGGCCTGCAAGGGCTGCTGATCAGGGACAAAAAATGAAGCGCTTCGTCATCGCCGTCGCACCGATCGCCTTCGCCGTGGCGATGCCAGCGCATGCACAGACGATCGGCGGCGACGCCGGTGCCTGCGCGGCGGGTGGTGGCCCCGCGATCCTGGCGAACCTCGGCGGGTTGAAGGACCGCAACGGCACGCTGAAGCTCGAGCTGTATCCCGCCAACGACGCGGATTTCCTCGCCGACGACACCAAGCTGATCGCGGCGGGCAAGGTGTTCCGCCGCATTCGTTTGCAGATTCCCGCCTCGGGCCCGATCGAGATCTGCATGCGGGTGCCGCGGCCCGGCCGCTACGCGCTGCTCGCGGTCCATGATCGCGACGGCAAGAACAAGTTCAACTTCTTCAGCGACGGCGCCGGCTTCCCGAGCAACGCCAAGCTGGGCATGAGCCGTCCCAAACTGGCACAGGCGTTGATCGACGTCGGGCCCGGTGTCGTCAGCACCGCGATCCGGCTGCAATATCTCCGCGGGATCAGCGGCTTCGGTCCGTTGAAGAACTGATCCGCCGCGGTGCGGATCGTCGACGTCAATGAATTCTACTCTCCCACCGGCGGCGGCGTCCGCACCTATTGCGATCGCAAGATGGCGATCCTGGCGGAGATGGGCCACGAGCTGATCGTCGTCGCGCCGGGCACCGAAAACCGCGTCGAGGAACGCGCCGGCGGCGGCAGCGTCGTCTATGTCCGCTCACCGAAGATGCCGTTCGATGCCAATTACGGCGTGTTCTGGGACGAGGCCGCGATCCACGCGGTGCTCGACCGCTACGATCCCGACGTGATCGAGAACTGCTCGCCGTGGCGCGCAGCGTGGTTCGTGCTCGGCTGGCGCGGGCGCGCGATCCGATCCTTCTTCATGCACAACGATAACATGGAGGCGTATCCGAAGCGCTGGCTGGGGCGCTTCGCCTCGGCCGAGCGGATCGAGCATGCGTTCGCGTGGTACGATCGCTACACCGATCGCTTCCTGCGCCGCTACGACACCGTGGTGACGAACGGTCCGGCGACCACGGCGCGGATGCTGGCACGCGGGGTGCGGGTCGACGCGACGATGACGCTGGGGATCGAGCGGCGCTATTTCTCGCCGACCCTGCGCAACGAAGCGCTGCGGATTGCGCTGCTGGAGCAATGCGGGTTGCCGCCGTCAGGCCATCTGCTGCTCGGCATCGGGCGCCACCATGCCGAGAAGCGCTGGCCGCTGGTGATCGACGCGGTACTGCGCGCAGGCACGACGCTGCCGGTCGGGCTGGTCATCCTGGGACAGGGCATGGACAGCAAGTCGCTCGAGCGCCGCATCGCCGACAGTCCGCATATCCGGCTGTTCCGCCCGGTGTACGATCGCGAGCGGCTTGCCGAGATCATGGCGAGCGTCGATGCCTTCATCCACGGCAACGATACCGAGACGTTCGGGCTGGTCGGTTACGAAGCGCTGGCGTGCGGCGCGCCGCTGATCGTGCCCGACGCAGGCGGCATGGCGGCGCTGGCGGGCGCCGACTATTCCGAGACTTATGGCGGCGGCGACGCGCACGACTGCGCCGAAGCGATCCTGCGCCTGTTCGCGCGCGACCGGGCGTGCGTGCGCCGGGCGGCGGTGGAGGCGGCGGGGAAGGTTCGCAGCGACGTCGATCATGCGGCGCTGCTGGTGAGTCATTATGCAGGTGTTATCGCGGCGAAGAGCGCGCGAGAAAAAGGTCGGGCTGAGCGGCTGTAGCTATCGGCGGGCGTACACGGAGATGGTCTCGTTACCGAGCCTCACCCTTGCGCGCGTCCTGAAATGTTGGGTGATCTCGCTCATAACAAGCGCGCGTATGTCGGTGCGTTCGCCCCGATATGGGGGCCGCATCACCACGATAGCAGGTCCGGCCGCGAGGATGCGCCTCACTTCGCCGGCTTGATCGACGCCGATCGCCCCATTTTCGCGCTGCCGTCCAAGATGACTGGGGAACACATAGTGCGACAGCATGCATCGTCCCGTCGCGGCGTAGAGCATCGTCGAGCCTGAATAGACGTAGAGGCATCCCGACCCGCGGCCGATCGCCCCGGCAAGTGCGGCGAATTGACGCGGGGTGCCGCGATTCGCTCGGTTGATGAGCGTCGTGATCAGCCCTGCAACCGCGATGGTCGTCAAAATCGCCAGCGACTGTCGGCGCAGCTGGGGCGTGCCGAGAAATCCTGCGGCACACGCGCAGCCTGGCACCAGCACCGGCAGCCCGTAATGATCGAAGTAGGATCCGAACACTGCAAGTCCAGCCAACGCGGCCCCGAGCCAAAGGCCCAGGAACAGGCGCGCGAAACGATCGCCGCCGCAAGATCGTCCGCGACTACCGGCCGCCATGGCGATCAGGGGCGAAAGAATGAGCATCAAGGTGGCGGCATTGCCAAGCGTTTCCGTCAGCGGATCGGGATTGCGTGCGAGGATCGAGGTAAAGTTGGCAAAGATGAACGCGTCGGATTGCCCGGCTGACGCATAGAAGGCCCAAGCCGCTGCGGTCGGGATCAATGCCACCGCCACCATCGCCGCGCCGTATGCAACCAGCGCCAACGTCGATCTCGCCAGCCGCCAGTCCATCGCGAGCAGCCAAAGCCCGAAGTATAACCCTTCGAATACGACCGAGTATTTGATCTGCAGCGCGACCCCGACGAGCATCATTGCTGCCACACCGCGGAGCCGGCGACGTCGTCCATCAGCGTCAATGATCAGCAAGCCAGCGGCGGCCATAGCCAAGTTGAAGAACACGGGAGCCTGTCCGCCGACGCCTCCCAATGTGCTCAGCCACAAAAGGTAGGATGTGGCCCCTGCGGTGCCGCCAACGCGCCAACCGGCTCGGTCCGCCAGTCGCGCGATGATCCAAGCAGTGCCTACAGCGCTTGCAAAGGCGATCGCCTGATAGCCATAGATCGCCCATGGCAGCGGCAGTGCTGCCGCTGGCAAGTAGATCAGGAACAAGCCTATCGGCTTGCGATCCCAGATGTCTACGAACGGCAAGGCGCCATGCGACATCGCCCGCGCGACCACGAGGTAGAACTCTTCATCGACATGCACGATCGGATTGCCGATCGTCAGACCGCGCGCCAAGATGGCGACGAGGATAAGAACGCCCAGCCGTCTCCAGCCGCTATTGTTCGACGTTTGCATAGGCGCGACTTATAAACGGCTGGCGAGTGAGGCGATATGGTTGCGATTGTCACGGATAGATAACAATCCGCGCCCAAGCATGCGTCGACCTCCAGGAGCCCGACCATGATCATCGACCGTCGCTCGTTCGTCGCCACCGGCGTTCTCGGCTATGGCGCCTTCTCGATCCCCGGGTTTGCGAGCGCCGCGATCGTTTCCGATCTGCGCGGCTTCACGCATTCGGTGGCGAGCGGGGAGCCGGGGTCAGATTCGGTGCTGTTGTGGACGCGCTACGTGCCGGCGGGCGGTGGCGAGGCGACGCTGCGGGTCGAGCTGTCCGAGACCGCGGACTTCGCGCGGATCGCAGGCGGCGGCGTGCAGCAGACCGGGCCGTGGCGCGATCACACCGCCAAGGTGACCGTCGGCGGGCTGCGCGGGGGGCGGGACTATCACTATCGCTTCGTCGCCCCCGATGGCAGCTTCTCGCCGGTCGGGCGTACCCGGACGCTGCCCGACGACGCCAAGGCATGGCGGGCGGCGGTCTTCTCCTGCTCCAATCTCGGCTTCGGGATGTTCAACGCCTATGCGCATGCCGCGGCGCGCGACGATTTCGACTGCGCGATCCACCTCGGCGATTATCTTTACGAATATGGTCCGGGCAAATATCCGCTCGCCAAGGACGCGATGGCGGCCCGCGAGCCGCTGCCGGCGCACGAGATCGTCGCGCTCGCCGACTACCGGCTGCGTTATGCCAGCTACCGCGCCGATCCCGACCTGCAGGCGCTGCATCGCCGGCTGCCGATGATCGTGCAGTGGGACGATCACGAGAGTGCCAACGATTCCTGGGAAGGCGGCGCCGAGAACCATGATCCGGCGACCGAAGGATCGTGGAATGCGCGGCGCGATGCGGCTATGCAGGCGTATCGCGAATGGATGCCGGTCTCCGACGAACCGTGGAAGGCCTACGACATCGGCCGGCTCGCGACGCTGTTCCGCACCGAGACTCGTCTGCTCGGCCGTACCCGGCAACCCGACATCGCGCCGCTGTTCAAGCAGGCCGATCCCGCCGCGGCGCTGAAGGCGTTCCACGACGGCGCCTGGATGGATCCGAGCGCGACGATGATGGGGACGCAGCAGGAGGCGTGGCTTGCCCAGACGATGCGGGCGTCGGTGAAGGGTGGGCGCGCGTGGCAGGTGATCGGCTTCGGCACGATCATGGGCGACACGAAGATGCCTGCCGATGCGGCGACGTGGCTCGGCGGATCGAGCGACCGTGCGCGCGACTATATCGAGAGCGGGATCGCGGCGGCGAAGGTCGGACTGCCGTTCGCCTACGACAATTGGGGCGGCTACCCCGCCGCGCGGGCGCGGTTCCTGCGATCGGCGCAGGCGGTCGGCGGCAGCACGGTCGTGATCTCCGGCGACAGCCACAATGCCTGGGCTTATGACCTGGCTCAGGACGGCAAGCCCGCCGCGGTCGAATTTGCGGGGCAGGGCGTCACCTCGCCCGGTTACGAGGCGGGGGTCAGCGCCGATCCGAAGACCGTCGCCGCGTCGCTGGTCCGCGCGAATGCGGAGCTCAAATGGTGCGACACTTCGCGCCGTGGCTACATGGCGCTGACGATCGCGGCCGATCGGGTGACCAACGACTGGATCATGCTGGACACGATCAAGCAGCGAAACCTGGGCGTGACGATCGGCCATCGGGCGACGGTGATGCGGGGGCGGAACGTGATGGTTTAGGTGAGAAAAGTCGAGCGGCAATAACGGCAGTTGTGCTCCCGCGAAGGCGGGAGCCCAGTACTGGGTCCCCGCCTTCGCGGGGACACAATGAGGACGTGGTTGACCTAGCTGGATTAGCCGCGCACCGCCGTCATGAAATAGTCCAGCGCGGTCGACTCGCTCAGCTCGAAGCCGCGGGCGGGGGAGAAGGCGAGGCCCTGGACGTCCATCACCGTCAGCCCCGCATCCTCAACCAGCGCGCGCAATTCGTCGGGGGTGAGGAACTTCTCCCAATCGTGGGTCCCGTGGGGGATGCGGCGGGTGCCCTCTGCCAGCGTGATCAGCGCGAGGCGAGACAGGGGCGTGCGGTTGGGGGTCGACAGGATCAGCAGCCCGCCGTCCGCGACCGCGCCGGCCAGGCCGTCGACGAACGCGGCGGGCTCGGCGACGTGCTCGATCACCTCCAGGCTGGTGACAAGGTCGTAGCGGCCGGTCACCTCCTCGATTCCCGCGGCACGGTAGCCGATCGCCAGCCCCGACCGAGCGGCATGGACCGCCGCCGCCTCGACATTCTCGGGTGCCGGATCGATCCCGGTGACGGTAGCGCCGAGCCGCGCGAGCGGTTCGCACAGCAGCCCCGCGCCGCAGCCGACGTCGAGCGCGGTCTTGTCCGCCAGCGGCGCGTAGCTCGCCGGGTCGCTGCCCCAATGCGCGTCGATCCGGCTGCGGATGTAGCGCAGCCGCGGCGGGTTGAGCTTGTGCAGCATCGCCGACGATCCCGCCGGGTTCCACCAATCCGCCGCCATCCGGCCAAAATGCGCCGCCTCGCTGGGGTCGATCGTGCTGCCCATCGTGCTGCTTGCGCTATTCATGGCCGCTACCTATCAGCACCTACCTTCCATCCCAAGGAGTTTGGGCCCCCGCATGGCGCGCATCGTGATGAAGTTCGGCGGCACGTCGATGGCCGGGATCGAGCGCATCCGCAACGTCGCGGCGCGGGTGAAGCGCGAGGTCGACGCGGGCAACCAGGTCGCGGTGGTGGTCTCGGCGATGGCCGGGGAGACCGACCGGCTGGTCGGGTTCTGCCGGGAAGCGTCGCCGCTCTACGATCCGCGCGAATACGACGTGGTGGTGTCGGCGGGCGAACAGATCACCAGCGGGCTGCTCGCGATCTCGCTGCAGGCGGCAGGGGTGAACGCGCGGTCGTGGATGGGCTGGCAATTGCCGATCCACACCGACGACGCCTTCGCCAAGGCGCGGATCGGCATCATCGACACCGCCGCGCTCGACGCCAGTCTGGCGGCGGGCGAGGTGGCGGTGATCCCCGGCTTCCAGGGCGTCGCCGAGAACGACCGGATCACGACGCTCGGCCGCGGCGGTTCCGATACCTCGGCGGTCGCGGTGGCGGCGGCGATGAAGGCGGACCGCTGCGACATCTATACAGATGTCGACGGCGTCTACACCACCGATCCGCGGATCGTGCCGCGCGCGCGCAAGCTCGCCAAGGTGACGTACGAGGAAATGCTGGAGCTCGCCAGCGTCGGGGCGAAGGTGCTCCAGACGCGATCGGTGGGGCTGGCGATGAAGGAACGCGTCCGCGTCCAGGTGCTGTCGTCGCTGACGGGGCCCGACGCACCGATGGCGGATACACTGCCCGGCACGATGATCGTGGGGGAAGAGGAGAATGACGACGTGGAACGCCAGCTGATCACCGGGATCGCGCACGACAAGAACGAGGCGAAGATCACGTTGACGACGGTTCCCGATACCCCGGGCACGGTGGCGGCGATCTTCGAGCCGCTGGCGGCGGCGAACATCAACGTCGACATGATCATCCAGAACATCGCGCACGATCACGGATCGACCGACGTCACCTTCACGGTGCCGTCGTCGGATCTGCCGCGCAGCCTGGAAGCGCTCAACCAGGCGCGCGATGCGATCGGGTTCGGCGAGCTGGTCCACGATACCCGCGTCGCCAAGATTTCCGTGGTTGGCGTGGGGATGCGCAGCCACGCCGGCGTCGCCAGCACGATGTTCACGACGCTGGGTGGCCGCGGGATCAACATCCTCGCGATCTCGACCAGCGAAATCAAGGTATCGGTGCTGATCAACGAGGACGAGACCGAGCTCGCGGTGCGGCTGCTCCACACCGCCTACGGGCTCGATGCCGTGGACGTGGCGGCGTGACCGTCGGGCAGGATCGCCTCGCGCGGCGGATGGCGCGCGGCGCCGACTTCCTCGGTGCCGAGGTGGCGATCATGGCGGGCGCGATGTCGTGGGTCAGCGAGCGCAACCTCGTCTCGGCGATGTCGAACGCGGGCGGCTTCGGGGTGATCGCGTGCGGCGCGATGACCCCCGAGCTGCTCGACGCGGAGATTGCGGGCACCGGGGCGCTGACCGAGAAGCCGTTCGGGGTGAACCTGATCACGATGCATCCGGGGCTGTTCGATTTGATCGCGGTCTGCGCCAGACACAAGGTTGGCCACGTCGTGCTCGCGGGTGGCCTGCCGCCAAAGGGGTCGCTCGAGGCGATCAAGGAAAGCGGCGCCAAGGTCGTCTGCTTCGCACCGACGCTGGCGCTCGCCAAGAAGCTGATCCGGTCGGGCGTCGACGCGCTGGTGATCGAAGGCATGGAAGCGGGCGGGCATATCGGCCCGGTATCGACCAGCGTGCTGGCGCAGGAGATGCTGCCCGAGATCGCGTCGGCGGTGCCGGTGTTCGTCGCCGGCGGGATCGGCCGTGGCGAGGCGATCGCGGGCTATCTCGACATGGGTGCCGCCGGGGTGCAGCTCGGCACGCGGTTCGTGTGCGCGACCGAGAGCATCGCGCACGCCAATTTCAAGAAGGCGTTCATTCGCGCCTCCGCGCGCGACGCGGTCGCCAGCATCCAGCTCGACCCGCGGCTGCCGGTGATCCCGGTCCGCGCGCTGAAGAACGCGGCGGGCGAGCTGTTCAGCGCGAAACAGCGCGAGGTCGCGCAGCTGCTCGACGGCAAGCAGGTCGAGATGCTCGAGGCGCAGTTGCAGATCGAGCATTACTGGGCGGGCGCTCTGCGCCGCGCGGTGATCGACGGCGACGTCGAGCATGGCAGCGTGATGGCGGGCCAGTCGGTCGGCATGGTGACCAAGGAAGAGCCGATCGCCGACATCATCGGCACGCTCGTTGCCGAGGCGTCGGCGGCGCTGGAGTTGCGCGCAGCGGCTTAAATCGCGGCAGGCCAAGGGTTCCTTCGTTCGCACGCTTCGGTTAACGCCCCCCGATGACGGCGACGCGCGCAGATCTTCCGCTCGAAGGATATTTCGACGGGTCCGAGCATCGCTTCGCGCTGCGGGTGTATTTCGAGGACACCGATCTCTCGGGCGTCGTCTACCACGCCAATTACCTGCGCTACATGGAACGCGCGCGGTCTGACATGCTGCGCGTCGCCGGGATCGATCAGCGCGCGGTGTTCGAGGCGGGCGAGGGCGCCTATGCGGTCGCGGCAATGGCCATCCGCTACGCCGCCCCGGCGCGGCTCGATGATGCGCTGCTGGTGGCCAGCCGCATTCACCAGGTCCGCGCGGCGAGCGTGGTCATTCATCAAACAGTCAGGCGCGGAGCGGTTCTGCTGGTGTCGGCGGAGGTGACCGTTGCGCTGGTCGCCGCCTCCGGCCGTGCGAAGCGACAACCACGCGCCTGGCTCGACATCTACGAACGCCTCATTTGGCAGGGGGACGCATGAATCCGGTCTTCAACATGGACGCTGCGACGATGTCGCCGGTGGCGCTCTTCATCCAGGCGGATTTCGTCGTGAAGATCGTCATGGGCGGGTTGCTGATCGCAAGCATCTGGACCTGGGCGCTGATCGTCGCCTTCTGGCGGCGGCTCGGCACCACTCGGCGGGAGATGACGCGGTTCGATCGTGCCTTCTGGCAGGCCGAGGACATCGACGTCTTCTACAAGGCGGAAAGCGGCCGCGACCTGCCATCGGCGCGGGTGTTCGTCGCCGGGGTGAAGGAATGGCGCGAATCCACCGTCGGCGGCGGGATCGACAAGGCGGGCACGCGCGAGCGCCTCGCCACTGCGATGGGCGCGGCGGTCGCCAACGAGATCGACAAGTTGTCGGACCGGCTCAACATCCTCGCGACGATCGGGTCGGTGGCGCCGTTCGTCGGACTTTTCGGAACGGTGTGGGGGATCATGCGCGCGTTCACCGGGATCGCGTCGGCACAGAATTCGAGCCTCGCGGTGGTTGCGCCGGGGATCGCGGAGGCGCTGTTCGCGACCGCGATCGGGCTGTTCGCGGCGATTCCCGCGGTGATCGCGTACAACCGCTTCAGCCACGGCGTGAACCGGATCGAGGCACAGCTGAACCGTTTTGCCGACGGCTTCCATGCGACGCTGTCGCGCCAGCTGGACGCCGCGCGGTGAAGGGCGGCGCTAAACTCCTCCCCGGTACGGGGAGGTGGCGCGCCGAAGGCGTGACGGAGGGGGGCATCCTCCCGCGTGACGCTGCTGGGCACGCCCCCTCCACCACGCTTCGCGCGGTCCCCCTCCCCGTGCCGGGGAGGAGTGCATGTCGATGAACCTTCCGTCGCAGCGTGGGCGTGGACGGCGGGCGCCGATGGCGGACATCAATGTCACGCCGCTGGTCGACGTCATGCTGGTGCTGCTGATCATCTTCATGGTCACCGCGCCGCTGCTTACCGCGGGCGTGCCGGTGAACCTGCCCGACAGCCGCGCGAAGGCGCTCGACCAGGATCAGAAGCCGGTGCAGATCTCGCTCGACGAGGCGGGCAAGCTGTTCGTCGATGATAAGGAGATCGGCGAGGCGGCGCTGCCCGGCGAGCTCGAACGGATCGCCGCACTGCAGGCCGGGGGCGAGCCGCCCCAGGTGTTTCTTCGCGCCGATCGCGCGCTCGATTACGGCCGTGTGATGCGGGTAATGGGCGAACTCAACCGCGCCGGGCTGAACCGCGTCGCGCTGGTGACGGTGGAGGGGCCGCAGCGCTGATGGATCGCGCGGAGAAGATCGGCCTCGGCGTTGCCGTCGTCGGGCACGTCGTGCTCTTCGGCCTGCTGTCGGTCGGCTTCCTGGCGACGCCGAACCCGGCCAAGCTGATGCAGCAGCCGGTCGAGGTCAGCCTAGTGAATGATGTCGGGCTGGAGGCGGCGGCGCCGCAGAACGTCGCGCCGCCGGCGCAGTCGGTCGCGCCCGACAAGGGCACGCCCGAAGATGCTGCGCCGCCGCCGCCGCAGGAGGCCGCGCCCGCGCCCGAACCAGATCCCGCGCCGCCGCAGCCGCAGCGGAAACCCGCGCCGCCCGAACCGGTGCGTCAGCCTAAACCCGCACCCGCCTCCAAGCCCGCACTGACGCCTGCAAAGGCCAAGCCACAGCCCGCTGCGCCCGAAAAGGCCGCGGCGCAGCCCGCACCTGCGAAGAAGGCGAGCGCCAGCGCGGCGGCCAAGCCGAAACCCGCCGCTGCAACCGGGGCGGGGACGAAGGCGACCGCCACCAACGCGCGTCCGCGCGGCTCACGGCTCGGCGCCAACTTCCTCGAAGGGTTGACCGACAAGCCGTCGACCAGCACCTCCACCGCGCCGCGAGCGGCCAAGATCGATGCGCGCGCGATGGCGGGGATCGTCCAGGCGATCGCGCGCCAGATCCAGCCCTGTGCCGACCGGCAGGTAAATCCCGGACCGGGCGCGAACGCGATCGTGACCACGCTCAACCTCCGCCTCAACGAGGACGGCACGCTCGCCGCCACCCCGCGGATGGTACGCCAGTCGGGCGTCGACGGCGAGAACGACCGCTACGCGCAGCGCGTGGTCGATCTCGGCATCGCAGCCTTCAAGGGCTGTTCGCCGTTAAAGCTGCCTGCGGAATATTACTCCACGCCATCGGGCGGGTGGAACAACATCAATTTTCAGTGGAAGCTGCAGTGATTGGCTCGTTCGGCCAGCACCACGGCGCGTGTCCCCGCGAAGGCGGAGACCCAGTACTGGGCTTCCGCCTTCGCGGGAGCACATGGAGCTTGGTACGATGTCTGTGGTAAGCTGCGAAAAAGGTTTGAGAGGATGCGTATGATCCGGTCGTTGCTTGTCGCGCTCAGCGTCGCCGTTGTCTTGCCGGCCGCGGCGCAGCAGGCGTCCGTGCCGCAGGATCAGGCGGCGGCGCATGGTCCGGCGCCGCTCGAGGTGTCGGTGACGGGCGGCGTGTCCGCGCCGATGCCGATCGCGATCCCGCCGATGCCGACCGCGGCGGTGGTGCAGACCAGTGCCGGGACGACCGCGGAGGTCGGCAGCAAGCTGGCGGGGATCGTCGCCGACGACCTGCGCAATTCGGGGCTGTTCACGCCGCTGTCGCCCGGCCGGCTGCGGCAGGTTGGCTTCGCCGAGGTAACCGCGCCCGCGTTCGATTATTGGGGCGGCACCGGCGCGCAGGCGCTGGTCCAGGGTTATGTCCGCGCCAATGGCGACGGCACGCTAACGGTCGGCTGCTACCTCTACGACGTGTTCTCGAAGATCGAGCTGACCCGCCAGGGCTTCGTGGTGCCGCCGGCGGACTGGCGGCGGGCGGGGCATAAATGCGCCGACATGGTCTATGCGCGGCTGACCGGCGAGGGCCCGTATTTCGACAGCCGCGTCGTCTACGTCGCGGAAACCGGGCCCAAGGGCAAGCGCATCAAGCGGCTCGCGATCATGGACCAGGACGGTGCCAACCACCGCTTCCTGACCAACGGCCAGTCGATCGTGCTGACCCCGCGCTTCGCGCCGAACCAGCAGTCGATCGTCTATATGAGCTATCTGGGCGATCGACCGTCGATCTACGTCTACGACATCGGATCGGGGCGGCAACGGCTGGTGGTTCGCAACGTCAGCCTGACGTTCGCGCCGCGCTTCTCGCCCGACGGCCGCTTCATCCTGTTTTCGATGGCGCAGGGTGGCAACACCGACGTTTACCGCGTGCCGAGCGCGGGGGGGACGCCGCAGCGGCTGACCACCTCGCCCGGGATCGATACCGGCGGCAGCTATTCGCCCGACGGATCGAAGATCGTGTTCGAAAGCGATCGATCGGGCGGCCAGCAGCTCTACGTGATGAACGCCGACGGATCGAACCAGCAGCGGATCAGCTTCGGCGGCGGGCGCTACGCCACCCCGGTCTGGAGCCCGCGCGGCGACCTGATCGCGTTCACCAAGATCGCGGGCGCGTTCCGCATCGGCACGATGTCGCCGTCGGGCGGCAACGAGAAGCTGCTGACCAACGCCTGGCAGGACGAGGGGCCGAGCTGGTCGCCCAACGGCCGGGTCATCACTTTCTTCCGATCGGGCCGCGGCGGGGCGGGGAAGGCCGATCTCTGGGCAGTCGACCTGACCGGCTCGGTCGAACGCCGTATCCCGACCCCGCTCGACGGATCTGACCCGGCCTGGGGACCGCTGCGGCCGTAGAAACGTTGTCATCCGAGTTTCGGGGGCGAAACGAACAATTTGGGAGATACGATATGAACAAGCTCACGACGATCCTGATTGCGGGCACCGCGCTCGTCGCGGTCGCGGGCTGCGCAAAGAAGCGGCCCGAAGTGCTGCCGCCGGCGCCGTCCGATACCGCGACGTCGCAGGCCGGCACCGGCACCGGCGACACCAACGGCGCGATCGTGCCAGGATCGGACGCCGATTTCCGACGCTCGGTGTCGTCGAACACCGTCAATTTCGGCGTCGACGTGTTCGACATCGATCCGGCCGCACGCGCGATCCTCGACAGCCAGGCAGCGTGGCTCGCCAAATTCCCGCAGGTCCGTGCGACGATCGAGGGGCATTGTGACGAGCGCGGCACCCGCGAATACAACCTCGCGCTCGGCGATCGCCGCGCCAACTCGGCGAAGAACTACCTCGTCGCGCGCGGGGTCGATCCATCGCGGCTGACCACGATCAGCTACGGCAAGGAACGCCCGCTCGCGACCGGATCGGACGACGACAGCTACGCGCAGAACCGCCGTGCGGTGACGGTGGTCCTGAACTAGCGCATGATGACCCGTTCGTGCCGAGTAGAGATCGAGTAGCTCCTGCAAGGAGCGTATCGAGAGCTCGTATCGAGGTACAGGTGCCACGCACCAACCATCCCTCGATACGCCGTCTCGATACGCCCTACGGGCTACTCGACCGCTACTCGGGACGAACGGGAAGGCTGGGCCGGTGTCCTGATGCTCAGGTCCAGTTTCGGCTATCCCAGCGCGGCGTCGAGCAGCTTGGCGAGGCGCAGCCCGCCGCGTTCGACCTCGAGGCGGGCGATCGGCACCAGCCGCGCGATCGTGGCGTCGTCGAGCGTCGTGCTTTTGATCGGGGCGGCGCAGGCGTCGCCGCCCGCGGCGCTCGCATAGACGTAGCGGCGCGACACCTCCCAGGCTTCGCGGCTCCAGTCGGTGACCGTGCCCGTGGCGATCCGCCGGCGTTCGGCTGCGGGAAATCGGCGGACCAGCGACGGCCCGCTGGTGATCGCGCGCTCGGCGAGCGGCCCGTCCCAGATCGAATGCAGGTTGAAGCGCTTCGGCGCGTAGATGCCGTAGCGCGCCGCGACCTCGTTGCCGCCCTTGTCCGCACGGTCACCGGCGTGGAGCGGCTGGTGCAGGTCGCCGACGAAGTGGATCAGGAAGACGAGTGCCTCGACCCGTTGCTTCGGCGTCGAGCGGCGGTTCTTCAGGATGCCGACGTCGCGGTCGATCTGCGCGCTGACGCAGTCGCCGTCCTTGCATGCTGGCATGAGGCTGAACGGTGCGCAGACGTCGACGTTCTGGAAATGCCAGTTGTACGCGTAATCGAACCGGCGCTTGCCGTCGGCGCCCTTTAGCGGCTTGACGCAATCCGCCCAGACGCTCGCGTCCTCGAACGTCCGCGCGGGGCAGCTTGGGGTGTCGAGCAGCGCGGAGCGGGCGAGGAGGCGGTGGATCGCGGCGCGGGTCCGCGGCGTGACGTTCGCCTCGGCGATCTGCGCGATGGTCTGGTGGCCATATTCCCAATAGGCCTGGGTGGGGGCGGCAGCCCCGAGCATCGCCGTGCCGGCAATTACCGTACGAATACTGATCATTACCGCGCCTTAGGCGCAGCCGATGGTCTTTCCAACCGCGCGCATCACGCCTCGTCGCCATAGATCGCGACGACGCGCTCGCCCGACGCGTCGGCGCGGCCGCGGAACATGCCGGGGGTGGAGAAGCGCCACACCGCCTCGCCGGTCGGCGCGACGACGATGGTGCCGCCGGTGCCGCCGAGCGCGACCACCTCGCCGATCGCGGCATCGACCGCATCGGCGAGCGACGCGCCGGCGAAGCGGACCCGCGCCGCGATCTCGTGCGCGAAGCCGGTGCGGATGAAGAACTCGCCGGCGCCGGTGCACGACACCGCGCAGGCGCGATCGTCGGCCCATGTGCCCGCGCCGAGGATCGGCGAATCGCCGATCCGGCCCCAGCGCTTGCCGGTGACGCCCCCGGTCGAGGTCGCGGCGGCGACATGGCCCCGCGCATCGACCGCGACCGCACCGACCGTGCCGTATTTCATGTCGACGTCGAACGCGTCGCCGCCACGGGCCTTCAGCGCGGCGAGCTGGTCGCGCCGTTCGGGAGTGATCAGCCAGTCCTGCGTCACCGGCTCGACACCCTCTGCGGCGCCGAACTCGTCCGCGCCGACGCCGGCGAGGAACACGTGCGGGCTGCGCGCCATCACCGTGCGGGCGAGGGTGACCGGATTGCGGGTCCGCGTGGTGCCCGCGACCGCGCCCGCCGCGCGCGTGGTGCCGTCGACGATCGCGGCGTCCAGCTCGGCGATGCCGTCATAGGTAAGCGCCGCGCCGCGCCCGGCGTTGAAATGGGGATCGTCTTCCAGCACGCGGATCGCGGCCTCGACCGCATCGACCGCGCTGCGCTCCGCCGCCAGTGCCGCGGTGCCGGCATCGAGTGCGCGGTGTAGCGCCGCGCGGACGCCGGCGTCGGTTTCGGCCGAGATGGTCTGCCGGTCGAAGATCCCGCAGCCGCCATGGATCATCAGCGCCCATGCCATCACAGTGCCGCCGCCGCGGTACGCCGGGGAAGCGCCGCCGGCCGGCCGCTACGCAGGCCGATCAGCGGCCGCAGCGGCGGGATCGCGCGCCCGACGACGTAGAACAGCCAGCAGCCTCCGATCGTCGCCACGACGAGAATGGCGAATTCGGCCCAGCCCGGCAGCCCGGCGGGCAGGATCGCCCACATCGCGACGACGATGATCGTCTGGTGGACCAGATAGAAGGGGAACACCGCCTCGGTCAGCATTGGCCGGATCGGCAGATCGCGGTTGAGGTAGCGTTCGGCGATGCCGATCAGCGCGACGATCGCGGCCCATTGCTGCACCGCATGCGCGGCACCGTAGAAGGGATAGATCCAGCGCGGTGCCGGGGTGTCGCCGGGCCAGGTCCGCTCGACCCCGATGATAAAGGCATAGCCGACCACCGCCAGCACCGCGCCGACCCGCCACCAGCGCCCGATCGCGGCCATCGCCGGCTCCGACCCCGCCAGCCCGAAGCCGAACAGGAAGGCGGGCAGGAAGGTCGCGTGCGCGATCCAGTCGCCGAACAGCGCGTGGCTTTCGGCGGCCATCGGGAAGATCCAGCCATGCACCGCGATCAGCCAGGCGAGCGGCACGATCAGCACTCCGACGCCGGCGAACACCTTGTCGAACACGCGCTGCGGCGCAGGCGACCGCGCCACCAGCAGCACCAGGCCGAGCGCGAGCGTGTAGACCCACAGGTAGACGACGAACCACAGATGGTTCCAGGTCGGCAGCGACAGCCCCGCCAGCGTGGCGAAGCGGAAGTAATCGTGCAGCCAGAAGGTCGCGTAGCCGCCCGAATAGGCGTGCTTGGTAACCAGCTCGACCCAGGGCTGCGGCGGGACGATCACCGCCATGCCGAACAGCAGCGGCACCAGCAGCCGGAAGGTGCGGTTGCCGATGAACCCGCCCACCCCGCTCGATCGCCGCAGCAGTGCGCGACTCGCATAGCCCGACACCACGAACAGCAGCGTCAGCCGCCAGGCGTTGGTCGCGAGCATCGGCAGCGTCGCCCAGGTCGCGACATGGGTGGATTTGACGTGGAAGTTCCACGGCACGAACACCATGCCGATATGGTAGAAGATCAGCAGCGCGAAGGCGCCGATCCGCAACCAGTCCATCCCGTAATGCCGCGTCATTCCCGCGCCCTACCGGCAGAAGGGCGCCGGCGCCAGCGATGTGCGCCGGGTGCTGGCGCGGCGGCGGGCAGGGGAGTATAGGCGCGGCCATGTCCATTCGTCCGTGGCGCGACATCACGCGTCGTCACAGCCGCCAGATCATGGTCGGCAACGTTCCCGTCGGCGGCGATGCGCCGGTCACCGTGCAGACGATGACCAACACGCCGACCTCCGATCCGCGCGCGACGATCGACCAGATCCGCCGCTGCGAGGACGCCGGGGTCGACATCATCCGGGTATCGTGCCCCGACACCGACTCCACCGCCGCGCTCGGCCAGATCGTCCGCGCGGCGCGGGTGCCGATCGTCGCCGACATCCATTTCCACTACAAGCGCGCGCTGGAGGCGGCCGACGCGGGCGCGGCGTGCCTGCGGATCAACCCCGGCAATATCGGCTCGTCCGATCGCGTCCGCGAAGTCGTCAATGCGGCCAAGGCGAACGGCTGCGCGATCCGGATCGGCGTCAACGGGGGCAGCCTCGAACGCCATCTGCTCGAGAAATATGGCGAGCCCTGCCCGGAGGCGCTGGTCGAATCCGCGCTGGATCACATCAAGCTGCTGCAGGACCACGACTTCCACGAATTCAAGGTCGCGGTGAAGGCGTCCGACCTGTTCCTGGCGGTGGCGGCGTACCAGCAGCTGGCCGAAGTGGTCGATTGCCCGCTGCATCTCGGCATCACCGAGGCGGGTGGCTTCGTCGGCGGCACCGTCAAGTCCGCGATCGGAATGGGCAGCCTGCTCTGGTACGGGATCGGCGACACCATCCGCGTGTCGCTCTCCGCCGAACCGGAGGAGGAGGTCCGCGTCGGGTTCGAGATCCTGAAGGCGCTCGGCATCCGCAACCGCGGGGTCCGCGTGGTTTCCTGCCCGAGCTGCGCGCGGCAGGGCTTCGACGTGATCCGCACCGTGCAGGCGCTGGAGGAACGGCTCCAGCACATCCGCACCCCAATGTCGCTCAGCGTCCTCGGTTGCGTGGTCAACGGCCCCGGCGAAGCGCGCGAGACCGACATCGGCATCACCGGCGGCGGCAACGGCAAGCACATGGTCTATCTGTCGGGCGTCACCGACCACCATGTTCAGGATTCCGGGATGGTCGATCACATCGTGTCGCTGGTCGAAGCGAAGGCCCGCGAGATCGAGGCGGCGGACGAGGCGGCGAAGGTGGCGGCGGCGTAGCAAGTCCGCCCTCCGCTGGAGCATGAACATCGGTGTCACCCCGGACTCGATCCGGGGTCCCGCTAAGCCTCAGAAGCAGTAGTCGTTGTACTCACTGCATAGCGGGACCCCGGATCAGGTCCGGGGTGACGAAGATGGATCGGGCCACTGCGACTCTCGCAGAGGTTTCGCCTTCGCGGGAGCACAACCAGCGTTGACCTGTCGATGTTGCACCGTGTCCAATCGCTCGCTTCACCTCACCCACCACTCTCCCTAGAAGACCGTCGATGCGCAGCCCGTCCCCCGCTCTCGCCTTCGCGGTAGCCGCGCTCGGGATCGGGCTGTTCTCGATCATGGACGCGTTCATGAAGTCGCTGGTGCTGGCGATCGGCGTCTACAATGCGCTGTTCTGGCGGGTGACGGTATCGGCGGGGCTCGGTGCGATCGCCTGGCGGGCGGGGCATGACGGGTTGCCGACCCGGCGTACGCTCAGGATCCATCTGCTGCGCGGGACGGTCACCGCGGCGATGGCGCTGCTGTTCTTCTGGGGGCTGGCGCGCGTGCCGATGGCGCAGGCGATCACGCTCGCCTACATCGCGCCGATCCTGGCGCTGCTGTTCGCCGCGGTGGCGCTCGGCGAGCGGGTCGGGCGGCGGGTGATCCTTGCGTCGATCCTCGCCTTCGTCGGCGTGTTCGTGATCCTCGCGGGGCAGGCGCGCGCCGCGCCGATGCCGGGGGCGTTCGACGGCGCGCTGGCGATCCTCGCTTCGGCGGTGCTGTATGCGATCAACCTGGTGATCGCGCGGGTGCAGTCGCAGGCGGCGCGGCCGGGCGAGATCGCGTTCTTCCAGTCGGGCACGGTGGTGGTCCTGCTCGCCTGCGCGGCGCCGTGGCTGGCGGCGGTACCGGCGGCGGCGCACTGGCCGCAGATCGTGATTGCCGCGGTGCTGGGGACGAGTTCGCTGTGGCTGCTCGGCTGGGCCTATGCGCACGGTGAGACCGGCTACCTTGCGACGACCGAATATACCTCGTTTCTCTATGCCGCGGCGCTCGGCTGGGCGGTGTTCGGGGAGCGAGTGTCGGCGTTCACGCTGATCGGCGCGGCGGTCATCGTCAGCGCCTGCTTTTATGCCGCGCGGCGTGGCGGAACCGTCGCGCCGCCGCTACCGGCAGCGTCATGACTTGGATCCGCCCCGCCACGCCCGCCGATGTCGGCACCATCCTCGGCTTCATCCGCGATCTCGCCGCGTTCGAGCGCGAGCCCGACGCGGTCGAGGCGACCGAGGAGACGCTGACCGCGGCGCTGTTCGGTGCCGAGCCGGCGGCCGAGGCGGTGATCGCCGAGGACGGCGAACCGCTCGGCTTCGCGATCTTCTTCCACAATTTTTCGACATGGACGGGAAGGCGGGGGCTGTACCTGGAGGATCTGTACGTCACCCCGGCGGCGCGGGGATGCGGGGTCGGCACCGCGTTGTTGCGGCATCTCGCGGGAATCGCGGTGGCGCGCGGGTGCGCGCGGTTCGAATGGTCGGTGCTCGACTGGAACGAACCCGCGATCCGCTTCTACCGCGCGATGGGCGCGGTCGGGCAGGACGAGTGGACGGTGCAGCGCGTCAGCGGCGAGGCGCTGGTGAAGCTGGCGGGGGGCCAGTAGCAACCTTCAGGCCCCTCCCCTTCAGGGGAGGGGTTGGGGTGAGGGCTCTCCACAAGCGCCGCGTTTGCGGCGAGGCCCCACCCCCGACCCCTCCCCTGAAGGAGAGGGGAGAGGTTTAGAAGTCCTTCAACGACCCGCGACGTCGTGGTCGTGGGGTTCTTCGCCCTGTTCCTTCGCGGTGTTGTAGCGCTCGATCGCCTCGATGGTGATGCGCCGCGCTTCGTCGGCGTCGCCCCATACGCCGACGCGGACCCACTTCTTCTTTTCCAGGTCCTTATAGTGGGTGAAGAAATGTTCGATCTGTTCGAACACGATCTCCGGCACGTCGGCGCGGCTGTCGACGTTGCTGTAATAGGGGAACACCTCGTTGACCGGTACGCAGACGAGCTTCTCGTCGCCACCGGCCTCGTCTTCCAGGTTCAGCACCGCGATCGGACGCGCGCGGACGACGCAGCCGGGGATGAACGGCGAGCGCGCGATCACCAGCGCGTCGAGCGGGTCGCCGTCGGGGGAAAGCGTGTGCGGAACGAAGCCGTAGTTCGCCGGGTAGCGCATCGGCGTGTGGAGGATGCGATCGACGAACAGCGCGCCCGACGCCTTGTCG
Source organism: Sphingomonas sp. Tas61C01 (assembly GCF_052567495.1). NCBI lineage: Bacteria > Pseudomonadati > Pseudomonadota > Alphaproteobacteria > Sphingomonadales > Sphingomonadaceae > Sphingomonas > Sphingomonas sp. Tas61C01. The sequence goes on along the minus strand of NZ_CP199583.1, from coordinate 2,013,289 downwards.
AATTCGTACTTCACCGGTTCGCCACCGGTCGGCACCTCGATGATGACGTTGAGGTCTTCCGGCGGGTTCTTGCCGGTCGGGATGAGATCGATACGCATGAAGCCAGCCGTCCTTACAGTCGAGTGCGTGCCACGGTCACCGCGGCATCAGCAGTTGGTCCAGGCCACCCTCTCCGGCACCCGTCTTTTCGAGGCGCGGATAGCGGGGCCCGCCGTGATAGTCGATGGCGAGATCGCGGAAACGCGTACCGTTCTTGACCAGCAAGCGGATCGGTTCCTTGCTATCCTTCGCCGCGAGGATCGATGCCTTCAGCCGTTCGGGGGTGAAGGCTTGCCCGTCGACCGCCTGGATCTGCGTGCCGACGTCGATCCCCGCCTTGAACGCGGGCGACTCCCAGATCGAGGCGGTGACCTCGGCATCCTTGTTGATCACCAGTCCGATCGAGAAGCTGACATCGGTGCCGCGGGTCTTTTCCTGGGTCTTCGCATAGGCGCTCTGATCGGGGCCGTAGACGAGCTTGTAGCCGTTCATCGCGAAGCCCTGGATCGGCGCGGGCCGGCCGGTTTCGGTCAGGCGACTGGTCAGGAAGCTCGCCCAGTCATAGGGGACGATGCCGTTCAGCGTCGCGGCGACGTCGGCGAAGGTGTAGGTCAGCTCGCCATAGTCGCCGTCGCGCACCCCGAAGAAGGCGCGCGCAAAATCGTCGATCGACTTGGTGCCGCCCGATTTCTGGCGGAGCATCGCGTCGACCTCCATCCAGACCATCAGGCCCTCGTTGTAGTAATCCTCGCTGCGCTGCCAGCTGGTCCAGCCCTTCGGCCGGCGCTGCGAGATCGTCGGATCGTTGGTGGTGTCGATCAGGTTGCGCCACTGCCGCGCCGGCGCGGTGTCGTAGAGGCCGAGGATCGCGGCATAGCCGTCGAGCGTGTCCTGCTTCGACACCAGCCCCGACCGCGCCTGCAGCACATAGCCCCAGAACTGGGTCTGGCCCTCGTACACCCAGAGCAGCGAATCGCGCATCGGGGTACGGTAATCGGGAGTCCACAGATCGGCGCCGCGACGGAACTTGCCGTCCCAGCTATGCGTGAATTCGTGCGGCAGCAGGTTGCGCGCCGCCGCATTCTGATCCCATTCGGTAAAATAGCCGGGTCGTGATCCGTTTTCCGAGCTGCGATGATGTTCCAGCCCGATCCCGCCGAGCTGGTCGGTGAGCGACAGCAGGAATTCGTAATGATCGTAATGCTGCGCGCCGAAGGTCTTCACCGCCTGATCGACCAGCCGCTTGTGCGCGTCGATCTGCGCCGGGGTCGCGGCGAGCAGGTCGGGCGTGTCGGCGAAGACGTTGAGGACGACCCGCGGGCTCAGCGGCCAGACCTTGCCGTAGCGGCCCGCCAGCACCGGCGAGTCCATCAGGATCTCGTAATTGCTGGCGTCGTAGCGATAGATCGTGCCCGCCGCGGCGTTGGTGACCTTCGCGGGCAGCGCCCCAGCCGCGGTCCAGCCCGCGGGGAAGGTCGCGGTCATCTGGATGGGGATGCGGCGGACGAAATAGCCTGCGGGATAGAGGCTCATCGAGATCGGCTGGAGGCTGATCAGCGCGGGCGTCATCATGATCCGGCCCTGGTCGGCCTTGGTCGCCGACAGGAACTGGAACTCGACGTCGAGCCGCTTCACGCCGGCGGGCACGTCGATGTGGAAGGCGGTGACGTCGATCGGATCGCGCGTCCACGGCAGCACGCGACCATTGCCCCGGATGACCAGCCCGGCGACCTTTTCGATCTGGCCGCTCGGCGAATGGCTGCCGGGGATCCATTTCGGATAGAGCAGCGCCATCGGCCCGGGCTTGGCGACGGGGATCGTCTCCTTCACCCGGAAGATGCCGCGTTCGGTGTCGGTGGCGTCGATGTCGAGCTGGAGCGTGCCGGGATAGGCGGTGTCCTGAGCCGCAGGGATCGTATCGACGAACGGAACCGGCTGCGGCGCCGAATTGCCCGCGGGAACCTGCGCCAGGGCGGGAGCGGCGACGGACAGCAGCAGCGAAGCGACGGCGAGGGTGCGGATCATGGGAAGCCTTCGGCAGGGAATGTTGCGGCGGGTGTAACCAGCGGAAACGCCGCGCGTCCAGTGCCTTGCCCGATCGCGTCCACCGCCATGTGCCGCGTCAGCCGCCGCCCAGCACGTTGATCGTGAACGCGACCACGCCGAGGTTGAACACGAACGCCGCGAGCGAATGACCGAGCACCACCCGGCGGATCCGGCGCGAGGTGATCGACACGTCGGAGGTCTGGAAGGTCATGCCGAGCGTGGCGCTGAAATAGAGGAAGTCCCAATAGTCGGGCTCGTCGCAGGACGGGAATTCCATGCCGCCGGCATCGTCGCCGCCGTCGTTCTCGATATAGAACAGGTGCGCATAATGGAGCGCGTAGATCATGTTGGTGAACAGCCAGGCGAGCGCCAGCGTCGCGATCACCAGCATGATCGCGTAGGTGTCGTTGCGGCCCTTCAGCTCGCCCGCCACCGCGGTGAGGATCGCGATCATCGTCGTCGCGGTGATCGCCAGCAGCAGCGCGCGATTGGCATCGTTGTCGCGCGCGGCGCGGCGCATGTGATCGACGTCGCCGTTGCGGAACAGGCCGATCAGCGACAGCAGGAATGCGGTCGCGGCGATGTCGAACGCCATCATCGTGCCGCGTCCGGCGCCGGCGGCGGGGATCAGCACCACCAGCCCGATCACGAACAGCAGCGCGAACAGCGCGAAACGCGGCGGCGCGATGCGCTTGCCGATCCCCCAATAGCGTCGCTGGCTGGTCATCGTCGGGTGCTAGCGCTTGTCGCGCGCCTCGCCTAGATACGCCCCCCATATGGCCCGTATCGAAACGCCGCGCCGGGTGCGCGGCACCCAGGACATCTTCGGCGAAGACCAACGCCGCTTCGCGCACGTGCTGGACACGTTCGACCGCGTGCGGCGGCTCTATTGCTTCCAGCGCGTCGACCTGCCGGTGTTCGAGGCGACCGAGGTGTTCGCCCGATCGATCGGCGAGACCACCGACGTGGTATCGAAGGAGATGTACACGTTCGACGATCGCGGCGGCGATTCGATCACGTTGCGTCCGGAGTTCACCGCCGGCATCGCCCGCGCCTTCCTGACCGAGGGTTGGCAGCAATATGTGCCGCTGAAGCTCGCGACCAGCGGCGCGGTGTTCCGCTACGAACGCCCGCAGAAGGGGCGCTATCGCCAGTTCCACCAGATCGACGCCGAGATCCTGGGTGCGCCCGAGCCGGCGGCGGACGTCGAGCTGCTGGTGCTGGCGGATCAGCTGCTGAACGAGCTCGGCATCGCCGACGGGGTGACGCTGCAGCTCAACACGCTGGGCGATGCGGCGACCCGCGAGGCGTGGCGGGCCGGGCTGGTCGCGCATTTCGAGGCGCATCGCGGCGATCTGTCGGAGGACAGCCTGATCCGGCTCGACAAGAACCCGATGCGCATCCTCGACTCCAAGGACCCGCGCGACCGACCGATCGCGGACGCGGCGCCGGATATCGACGCGTACCTGACCGACGAGGCGCGCGCGTTCTTCGACGCGGTGACCGGCGGGCTCGACGCCGCGGGCGTGGCGTGGACCCGCAACGCGCGCCTGGTGCGCGGACTGGACTATTACCGGCACACCGCGTTCGAGTTCGTCACCGACCGGCTCGGCGCGCAGGGCACGGTGCTGGCGGGCGGGCGCTACGACGGGCTGGTCGAGTCGCTGGGCGGTGCGCCGACCGCCGGCGTGGGCTGGGCGGCGGGCGTCGAGCGGCTGGCGATGTTGCTGGCGGAGCCGGCGGCGGAGCGGCTTGAGGTCGCTGTCGTCGTTGAGGATGATTCACTGGTGCCGATAGCAATGGCAACAACAGCTGCTCTTCGACGCGCGGGAGTTAGGTCCGACACGATTGCTAGTGGGAGCGTACGAAAGCGTTTCGATCGTGCGCTAAAGCTCAGCCCGCGTCAGATCGTCTCTTTGAAAAAGGATGAGCAGGTAATTGGCTTCTCCCAGCGAGGGTACGGCGCTGATAAAGAGGAGATGGATCGCGTGACTCCCATTATCAACGCGATCGTACAAGCTGCATGACCACCATTTCCCCCGATCGGATCGCGCAGATCGAGGCGCGGCGGGACGAGTTGCAGGCGCAGATGGCGACCGGCGATCTGCCGTCCGATCGCTTCGTCGCGGTGTCGAAGGAATATGCAGAGCTCGAACCCGTCGCGCAGGCCGCGGGGCTGGTCAGGCGGTTACGCGCGGAGGCGGACAGCCTCGCCTATATGGCGGGCGACGCCGACGACGAACTTCGCGCGATGGCGGAGGAGGAACTGCGCGAGAACAAGGCCGCGCTGGAGACCGCCGACCGCAAGCTCGCGCTCGCGCTGCTGCCGCGCGACGCCGCGGACGAGCGCTCGGCGATGCTCGAGGTGCGCGCGGGCACCGGCGGCGACGAGGCGGCGCTGTTCGCGGGTGACCTGTTCCGGATGTACCAGCGCTATGCCGAGGCGCAGGGCTGGCGGGTCGAGATGATCTCGTCTTCGGCGTCCGATGCGGGCGGCTTCAAGGAAGTCGTCGCCAGCGTCACCGGGCAGGGGGTGTTCGCGAAGCTGAAATTCGAGAGCGGGGTCCACCGCGTCCAGCGCGTGCCGGTGACCGAGGCGGGCGGGCGGATCCACACCTCGGCGGCGACCGTCGCGGTGCTGCCCGAGGCGGAGGATGTCGACGTAAAGATCGACGACAAGGACCTGCGCATCGACATCTACCGGTCGTCGGGCCCGGGCGGCCAATCGGTCAACACCACCGATTCGGCGGTGCGCATCGTCCACATCCCGAGCGGGCTGGTGGTGATCCAGCAGGACGAGAAGTCGCAGCACAAGAACAAGGCCAAGGCGATGAAGGTCCTGCGCACCCGGCTCTACGAAGCCGAGCGCGAGCGGCTCCACGCGGAACGGGCGGGCGCGCGGAAGTCGATGGTCGGATCGGGAGACCGATCCGAGCGGATCCGGACGTATAATTTCCCGCAGGGACGCGTGACCGACCACCGGATCAACCTGACGCTCCACCGGCTGCCCGAGATACTGGTCGGCGAGATGGACGACCTGATCGGCGCGCTGATCGCGCAGGACGAAGCGGAGCGCCTGGCGACGCTGGATGGGTGAGTGGGCTGCGGGTTGAATGGAATACCGTGCACCCCTTCTGCCGTCGTCTCGGCGAACGCCGGGACCCACGGAAACGGTGTCGCTGGCGTTGGTCCGCTCCCCCCACCGCGCGCTTCCATGGGTCTCGGCTTTCGCCGGGATGACGGAATGGGGGGTGTCGCGATGTGCGACGGCGGTGCCGGTCGCGAACCCCGCTCGATGACGCTCTCCATCCCCGCCGCCCTTGCCGCCGCTGCGGCGCGGTTCGCGTTCTCCGCGACGCCGCGCCTCGATGCCGAGCTGCTGATGGCGCATGCGCTGATGATTGATCGCACCGCGTTGCTGCTCGACTCCGATCGCGCCGTGTCGCCGGGCTTCGCCGCGCTCGTCGAGCGCCGTGCCGCGCAGGAGCCGATCGCCTACATCACCGGCACCCGCGGCTTCTGGAGCATCGATCTCGCGGTCGGCCCAGGCGTACTGGTGCCGCGTGCCGACAGCGAGACGCTGATCGAGGCGGCGGTCGCGCAGTTCGCGGGGCGACCGCCCGGCCGAATCCTCGATCTCGGCACCGGGCCGGGGACGTTGCTTCTGGCGGCGCTGGCGGAATGGCCCGCGGCGACGGGGCTCGGCGTCGATGCCTCGCCCGACGCGCTCGGCTATGCCCGGCGCAACGCGGCGGCGTTGGCGATGGAGGCGCGCGCCGCCTTCGCGCTCGGCAATTGGGGTGCCGGTATCGCCGAGCGCTTCGATCTGGTGCTCGCCAATCCGCCCTATGTCGCGACCGGGGACGACCTGCCGGCGGAGGTCCGCGATCACGAACCCGCAGCGGCCTTGTTCGCGGGCGCGGACGGGCTGGACGACTATCGCCGGCTGGCGCCGCAGCTCGCCGGGCTGATCGCGCCGGGCGGTGCCGCGGTGATCGAGATCGGTGCGGATCAGGCGGCGGCGGTGACCGCGCTGCTGGCCGGCGCTGGGCTGCGCGCGACCACGGTTCGCGATCTCGGCGGGCGCGATCGTTGCCTCGTCGCCACGGCTTGAATCGGAACAGCGCCGATCCAATATTTCGCTTGTGGTACAGGCGGTCCGCCCGCTATTGGCAGGCCGGGGCACGCATTTTCCACAGACAGTCATCTTCGACGGAATTTGTTGAATCGGGCGGTGGCTCGCACCCTTCGTCATGAAACCGCTGCAGTCCGGCGGCCGTGGCAGGCTCCATCGTTGCGCCCGGCGCACGGTGCGATGCCCGAAGGGTTGCACCGTGTGACCGGGAGCAAGGCCAGTTTTGGTTTTGAGTACAAGGACAGAAGATTGATCAACAATCGGCAGCAGAACGGCCGTCGCCGCGGTCGTGGCGGTAACAATCCCGGTGGCGGCAACGCCCCGCGTCAGGGCGGCGGCGGTCAGGGCCGATCGGACAACGGCAATCGCATCGATAATCGCGCGCGCGGCAACGCCAGCCAATTGTACGAGAAGTACAAGAATCTGGCGAGTGATTCGCAGCGCCAGGGCGACCGGGTGAACACCGAATATTACCTGCAGTTCGCGGATCATTACTTCCGTGTGCTCGCCGACCAGCGCGGCCGCGTCGAAGAGAACCAGCCGCGCCGGCAGCAGCGCGACGACTTCGACGGCGATGGCGACGACTTCTATGGCGACGAGGGCGAGCCGGTGCGCGCCGGCGAGCAGCAGCAGCCACAGCAGGCGCAGCCGTCGCAGCAGTATCAGAACGACGACGGGCAGGGCGACCGCCAGGGCAATTACCGCCGCGAACGTCCCGAGCGTCAGGATCGTGGCGCGAACGGCGGCGATCGCCAGGAGCGTAACGGTCAGGAACGTAACGGTCAGGAACGTAACGTTCAGGATCGCAGCCAGGATCGCGGCCAAGATCGGAGTGGCCAGGATCGGGGCGGCAATGCCGGTGGCGATCGCAGCGAAACCGATCAGTCGCGCCCACCGCGCAATTGGGAGCCGCGCGCCGATCGCGACCAGCAACCCCGGCGTGCGCGCCCCGAGCGCGAGCAGCAGGCCGACACCGCGCCGCGCCGCGAGGCGGAGCAGCCGCAACAGCTCGACGCCTTCGCGCCCGCCGATCAGGCCGCGCCGGAGCAGGACGCCGAGGCGCCCCGCCGCCGTGGTCGTCCGCGTCGCGAGCCGGTCGCCGACGTCGCGCCGCAGCCCGATACGAGCGACACCGGCTTTGGCGCCGATCGCCTGCCGCCCTCGCTCGGCATCTCGGCCGCGGCCAACGATGCGGATGGCGATGCGCCCAAGCCGCGCCGCCGCCGCACCGCACCGCGCACGCGCGACGTGCCCAGCGCCGCGGAGTGAGCGCCGGCCGCAAGGCTTAGTGACGATGAAGAAGGGTCGGTCTTGCGGGGCCGGCCCTTTTTCCGTGTCAGTCGATCCGCTCGACGTCCTCGTCATGGCCGCTGCCCGAGCTGAGGAAGATCAGTCCCATCAGCAGCCCCGCCAGCATCACCGATCCGCCGACCCCGCCGATCACCGCGAGCATGGTCACCAGGTGCAGCCGGCCGTAGACCTGGCCGAGGATCACGATCACCACCGCCACGCAGATCGCCGCTGCCAGCGTCATCCACGCCATGATCGCGCGGAACCGCCCCCACGCGAACGCGGCGTAGACGGGATCGGTCAGGCCTTGCGGGGACTCGGACATGCTTTGCCTTAGGCGCGCAAACATGATCTTCTCAAGCCGCCAAGAACATAGACGAGGAGAGTCTGACATGACGATCGCGGCCATCCTGCGCGGCAAGGGCGACGCGGTGATATCGATCGATCCGGAGGCGAGCGTCGCGGATGCGGTCGCGCTGCTCGCGCAGCACGGCATCGGCGCGGTGCCGGTGATGGCGGCGTCCGCGGTGGTTGGGATCTTTTCCGAACGCGACGTCATCCATGCGCTGGCCGAGGGCGGCGCCGCGGCGCTGACCCGCAAGGTGGCGGAGGTGATGACCAGCCCGGTCGAGAGCGTCGGCCCGCGCGATCCCGCGATCGGCGCGCTGTCGCTGATGACCCGCCGGCGGATCCGGCATCTGCCGGTGGTGGAAGGCGAGCGGGTGGTCGGCTTCGTCTCGATCGGCGACATCGTCAAATACCGGATCGACCGGATCGAG